>CANMWK010000013.1 GCA_947501615.1 uncultured Tenacibaculum sp.
GGAACAGGTACATTAACTTATATTTTATTTAATGTAGATACCCCAGCAAGTCCAGTAGAAGTTACACGTAACACAACGGGAAGCTTTACAGGTTTAGCAGTAGGAGAATATAGCATTAGAGTAGAAGATACTAAAATGTGTTCAGAGAGTATACCTAGTGGAGTTTTTGAAATCACACCAGATTTAAGATTCAACTTAACGCCAGAAAGTATATTGACTTGTACTACTGGAGGTACGTATAGAATTGATATTACTTCAGGTTCAGGTGCAGCTTATACATATCAGGTTTTAGACCCAACAAATACACCTATTGCAGGATTAAGTGGAACAATACCAGCAGGAGCAACCAATCCAACAGCTACTTTTACGTTACCATTTAATATTCCAACAACGAGCGATACGTATACAGTTCAAGTAACAGATACAGGTACAAGTGCAGGTACAGCTGCAACTCCTTGTAGTGTGGATGAGTCTATAGTGGTAACTCCGCCAGTAAGCCCTGTATTTACTACTGATGTTACGAATGCTACATGTTTAGGTTCTCCAACGGGTCGTATAGAAGTTATGATTACGAATGGTGTTTCACCGTACACATATACGTTGAGTCCACCATTACCAACAGGACAAGGAGTTTGGGATGCAGGAAGTAGTTCATTTGTAAATGTACCAGCAGGATTATATACAGTTGAAGTTGTTGGAGCTAATGGATGTCCAGCTACAGCACCGGTTAGAGTTATTGATAATCCTCTATTATCAGTGTCTGATCCTACTGATGTTCAATTTGCTTGTACGACTCCACCAATCAATAATATTTTAAACAATGCAAGTTTAACAATTAATATAGCAACAGGTGTTACTGGAGGTAGTGGCGTGTACAATGTTGTTCAATTATATGAAGAAAATGGAACTCCAACGGATAGAATGGATGACATTCAAATTACGGCATTAAATGTATCAGGAGATGACTATACGTTTACAATAGCAGATACAAGTGGAGGAAATTACTATGTACGTGTTGTAGATAATGTTGGGTGTGAAGCATTTTCAATGCCTGTCCGTATTGATGCATTTGATGAATTATTAAGTATAAATGCTACTCCAAATGAAGCAATCAGTTGTGTTAATGGAGGAGAACTTATTAATGTAGAATTTACATCTAGTTTAGCTATTACAGGAGCAACAGTGAACATTAGTGATGCTTCAGGTATTATAGAAACTATTAATAATGTGGATAGTGGTATTGCAAGAGTAAATTCAGTGCGATTAGCACCAGGTACATATACAATAAGTGTAATACATCCAGATACAGATTGTTTATTAGCTACATCTTATGAAGTGAAGCCAGTTGTAGATTTTGTACTAGATGTAAACCCACAAAAACCAGTAGAGTGTATAGGAACAGAAACTGCCGAAGTAGCTATAGTATTTGACACTACGACACCTTATGGAGGTTCATATGTATATACAATTTATGATGCAGTAACTGGTTTCCCAGCTACATTGACAACTAATACAGGTAATGCTCCAAATGGTAATACAGCATTTACTGTTGGTGGATTATCTGCAGGTGAATATTACATAGAAGCGGTTATGGATAACTTACCTGAATGTACAGTAAGAACTCGTAACTTTACAATAAATGATCCTTCAGGGCCATTACGAGTTGATCTTAATCCTACATTGATTAATTGTATCGCGAATAATACTGGAGAAATAGTAATGAACGGAATTGACGGATGGGGTGGTTATAAATATCAATTAGAATTGATAGATCCAATCACTTCAGCAAGAACAATTATTCAAGCATTCGATCCTAATAATATAGTGAAAGGATTAGTTGCAGGAAACTATGAAGTTACAGTTGAAGATATTAATGAATGTAGAGCAACCAATAGTTTTACCTTATCTGATCCTACAGCAATAGTTGCTAATCCAGTTGTTAGTACACAAATAGAATGTGAAGGTGATGAAACTGCTGTAATTACTGTTACAGGAGTATCTGGAGGTCAAGGTAATCCTGCAGAATATTCATATAGTCTTGAATATCCTGATGGTAGCGTTTCTGCAATTCAGCCTTCTAATACATTCTCAAGTTTAGGAGCAGGAAACTATGTAGTTACTGTATACGATAAATTTACATGTAGAGGGACTTTCCCTATAACAGTTATGGAACCTGTAGATGTTGTAGCTAGTGCTAATGTAACTGGTGTAATAACATGTACTAGTCCAACAGCTACAGTTGAAGTAAGTGGATCTGGAGGTGTAGGTACTACTTATATGTATAGTATTGACGGAGTAAACTTTGTTGCTTCGAATATATTTAATGTGACTGCTGGAGATCATAGATTCTATGTAAGAGATGCTAATAATTGTGTTTCTTTACCAGCTATTGTGACAATATCACCATTAGAAACTTTAGAAGCAACATTAGATACTACATCAGCATTTATTACTTGTAGAGATGAAGATGATGCGGTATTATCTGCAGATGCTAAAGGAGGCTTAGGTAACTACATGTATGAATTATTAGATGTTACAGTTACTCCAGCTTCAGTTATTGCTGGTCCTCAAGCCGATAATACATTTACAGATATCGGTCCTGGTAGGTATGCAATTAGAGTTACAAGTTTAGATTGTACTGTAGATACTAGAGAAATACAAATTGTAAATCCAGACTTATTAGAAACTACACCAACTGTAGTAAATGTAAGTTGTAACGGATTGACAGACGGAAGTATTACGTTAAATACTGTTGGAGGTACAGGGTCTTATGTATATGAAATAAATACAGAACCTGGTAGATTCCAAACAAGTAATGTATTTGAAGATTTAGCACCAGGTATATATAGAATTACGGTATTAGACGGAAACGCTTGTCCTAATATCTTGGATGTAGAAGTCTTAGAGCCATTGGCGTTAGATGCAGAGATAGATATGGCAAGCATAGTTCAACAACCTTGTGTTGGAGATCCAGCTCCTGAATTTACAGTTAATATTACAGGAGGTACAGCACCATATACGATACGATTAAGTGATGGTAGACCACCAATTACATTAGGTGTTACAGAAACAAGTTATACATTTGATAATTTAAATTCTGGTCAAGCATATGCTGTATTAGTTACTGATGCTAGAGGATGTAGAATTCCAGATCCTTTAACAATACAGTTTGAGCCAGCAGTAGATTTAGGATTTGGTACTCCTGATGTAACTTACGATTGTTCACAGCAAGCTACTATTACTGCTACTGTAGCAGAAATTTATAGAGGGGAAGTTGTGTACATGTTAACTGGTCCAGAAAGTGCTAGTAATGATACAGGTATATTCCCAGTAAATACACCTGGTACATATACAGTTGAAGTAACTCATGCCGCAGGATTAGGATGTACTCCTCCTTCAGAACAGGTTATTGTGACTACCATAGCACCATTGAATTTAACGATAGATGATACGCAATTAAATACTTTAATAGCAAATCCATCTGGAGGAATACCACCATATGAATTTAGTATTGATGGTAGTGCATTTACATCGAATAATACGTTTATCATAAATCAAACCAGAGAATACGTAATCACAGTTCGTGATTCAAGAGATTGTGAGGAGACGGTAACTATAAAAGCAGAATTTATAACTATAGATGTACCTAACTTCTTTACACCAAATGGAGATTCTCAACAAGACTTCTGGTATCCAATAAATGTTGAACCATATCATAACATAAAAGTTTATATTTATGATAGATATGGTAGAGAATTACAGCTATACAGTGGAATTCAACAAGGATGGGATGGTACATACCAAGGAAAACCTTTACCTTCTGGAGATTACTGGTATACTATAGAGTATACTGAAATTACAGGAGAAGAGAAACGATTAATAGGACATTTTACGTTATATAGGTAAAAAATAAAATGAAGAATACATTGTTAGCATTTGTACTGCTGATATTCTCAGCAGTACGCTTATCAAGCCAAGAGGTAGATTTACCCCAATATGTCAACCACATGGCAGATAATCCTTTTTTAATATCTCCAGCGTATGCCGGTATTGGAGCAGGTCTTCAATTCCGTTTAAACGGAGTAAGTCAATGGTTGGGAGTTAAAGACGCTCCCGATACACAGTCGTTAAGTATAGAAGCACGATTGGCAGAAAGATTTGGAGGAGGATTAACCATTTTTAATGATAAAAATGGATTTACTAGTCAGAAAGGAGTTCGATTGTCTTTAGCGAGTCATTTAACATTAAGTGATCTTTATGATAGTTTCTTATCCTTAGGTCTAACTTATAGTTTTGTTCAGTTTGGTATTGATACTTCAGAATTCGATAATCCTGCGAATCCTGGGGTACCAGTAGATTTACCAAATAGAGTTTTAAATTCATCTAATTTTGATGTAAGTATGTTGTATCGATTTGGACGATTTGCAATTAGTGGAAATGTGGTAAATCTCTTAAATAAAAAAATTGTTGATTTTGGTACAGGTGAGCCTACAGTTTTAAGACGTTATTCAGTCTATACAAACTATAATTTTAGAGTTAATAGAAATACAGAATTTGAACCTTCATTATTTGTAGAGAATTTTGAGTCTACAGGACGTACTCGATTTGATCTTAATGTAAAATTAAGAAAACGAATACGTGATGGTTACATATGGGGAGGACTTAGTTATACGTCTTTAATAGATCAACCATTTAGACCAAATGCTTTAGCCCCTTTATTTGGAGTAAAAAAGAACAAACTATATGTCTCTTATGGATTTAGTTTAACATTAAATGAAATCATAGGATTAAATAATGGTACACACATGATTACTCTTGGGTTTGATTATGATCGTAGACCTAGTTTAGCAAGATGTACAAGAAAAATGATGATGTTTTAGTCATTAATTTAATTAATCAACTTAATAAAGTTTTTACTCGACGATTACTGTTGCTTAAAATATAGCTTTTGCTGAAATCTTTTTTCTAAAAGGTTGTAGTAAATTATATATTTGTGACGCTATCCAAAACTTAGGTTGATTTATGAAAATTATAATTTACGTACTTTTTTTTACTACAGTTTTAACAATTAATGCACAAGTGTTTCCTGGTACACCAGTATCTGGTTTTCCTAGTGGAACAACTGCAGAAATTATAGCATTTCCAAATCCACTTCAAGGATTGGTAGCATACAGTACAAATGAACATGTATTTTATTATTATGATGGTGGAACATCCTCTTGGGTAAGATTAGGAAATGATAATCTAGGAAATCATACAGCTACACAGAATATAATCATGGGACCGAATTGGATTAGTGGTGATGGAGGAAATGAGGGAATATTTATAGATAACATCGGTGAAGTAGGTATTGGAACTAATAATCCTGAACGTTTATTACACGTAGCAGGTACAAATGGAGGAATTCGTTTAGATCGTTATAATAATGATGCGTTTTTTTTGTTTGTTAACTTTAGTGATGCAGGAACAACTGTTCAGCAAAATTGGGGATTTGTAAACGAAAATGCGAACAATCATTTTCAAATCCGAAACTTTGGTACAGCGCTAGGTGGAATTGGAATTGGAGATCCCTTTGAAATTAAGCCTAACAATCAAATTCGTTTTCCTGAATATACTGGAACTAATTTTGATGATAATACTGTCACAAAATTATTAGGTGTACAGACAAATGGAGATATTGTAAAAGTAGATAATACATTGGGAAACACGCCAAGTTTTTTTGAAGCGTATGATAGTACAGGAGGAACTGCTGCAAGTGAAAATGGAACATTTACTACATTAAACTTAAACGTACAACGAATAAATCAAGGAGGTTTTGTATTAAATAATGATATTGTTACAGTTCCAACAAATGGAGTTTATGAAATATCTTATTCAGCTACATTTACAGTTAATACAAATTTTAATAGTAGAATTGAGACTATTATAGAATTAAATGGAGGAGAGATAGCTGGTTCATCATCTTATGTAGGATTGGATAATTTTGGAGATATTTATTCATCTTCGAAAACAATACTCATATCATTATCCGCTGGAGATGAAATTACCATAGCATCTAATAGATTAGGGAGTGCAAATGGAACCGCAACTACAGTAGCAGGTGGTACCAATTTAGTCATAAAAAAATTGAATTAGAAAAAGTTTAAGCAAGGTGTAATTTTAGATTTAATAGTATTTTTGTTGTTATGGAGAATAGTAATGAACAATCAATTAATCTCAATAAATTTATTAGCTCAACAGGAATTTGTTCTAGAAGGGAAGCTGAGCGATTGATTACAGCAGGAAGAGTAACTATTAATGGTAAGCCTACCCAGCTTGGAAATAGAGTTTTTGAAGGCGATATTGTAAAAGTAGATGGTAAACCATTACGCGCAAAGCCGAAAACACTTTATATTGCTTTAAACAAACCAGTAGGGATTGTTTGTACTACGGATAGTAAAGAGAAAAAGAATATTGTAAAATTTGTTGGTCATCCACAACGATTATTTCCAATAGGAAGATTAGACAAGCCTTCTGAAGGTTTAATTTTTTTAACTAACGATGGTGATATTGTTAATAAAATTCTTCGTGCAGGAAACAATCATGAAAAGGAATATATTGTTACTGTTGATAAAGAAATTACTGAGCACTTTATTACTAAAATGGCAAAAGGAATCCCAATTTTAGGTACGGTAACAAAAAAATGTAAGGTAACTCAAATCAATACAAAAACATTTAAAATTATACTTACTCAAGGATTAAACAGGCAAATTAGAAGAATGTGTGAATATTTGGGATATGAAGTTACCAAATTAAAGAGGACACGAATTATGAATGTTGCCTTAGGAAATCTTAAAACAGGTGAATGGCGTGAACTAACCAGTCATGAGATGGATACCATACACCAATTGGTAAAAACATCGGTAAAAACGGAAGAAGCTTCCGTAGAAAAACAACCTCAAAAAAGAAAAGCAAAACCAGCAAATTCAAAAAACTATAAATCTCGATTTGGAAGACAACGAAAGAGAAAATAATTGATCATCTTTCAAAAAATAAGAAACTTTTAACGCAGGGCTTTTTAACATTTAACTTACATACGTATCTTTGTCTCCTATGCAATTTGATTTAAAACACAAAGACCCAAAAAGTAAGGCAAGAGCAGGAGTGATAACAACCGACCATGGTACTATAGAAACTCCAATATTTATGCCTGTTGGAACTGTGGCAACTGTTAAAGGAGTTCATCAGTCTGAATTAAAAGATGAAATTAATCCAGACATCATTTTAGGAAATACTTATCATCTATATTTAAGACCTAAAACAGCTATTTTAGAACAAGCTGGAGGATTGCATAAGTTTATGAATTGGGATCGAAATATCTTAACAGATAGTGGAGGATACCAAGTATATTCGCTTTCTGGTAGAAGAAAAATAAATGAAGAAGGCGTAAAGTTTAAAAGTCATATCGATGGCTCATCACACTTTTTTACTCCAGAAAATGTAATGGAAATTCAACGTTCTATAGGAGCTGATATTATTATGGCTTTTGATGAGTGTACACCCTATCCATGTGACTATAACTATGCAAAGAATTCAATGCACATGACACATCGTTGGTTAAAGCGATGTATTAAGCATTTGGATAAAACTCCGCTTAAATATGATTATAATCAAACCTTTTTTCCAATAGTACAAGGAAGTACATATACAGATTTACGGAAACAATCTGCTGAGTTTATTGCTTCTGTAGGAGCTGAAGGAAATGCCATAGGTGGTTTATCTGTAGGAGAGCCAGCAGAAGAAATGTATGCTATGACAGATGTAGTATGTAGTATTTTACCAGAAGATAAACCAAGATATTTAATGGGGGTAGGAACACCAATTAATATTCTTGAAAATATAGCTTTAGGTGTAGATATGTTTGATTGTGTGATGCCAACCCGTAATGCAAGAAATGGAATGTTATTTACTGCACATGGTACAATAAATATTAAAAATAAGAAGTGGGAAAATGATTTTTCTGCTATTGATGATATGGGAATCACTTTTGTAGATACTTTATACTCTAAAGCATATCTACGTCATTTATTCGCTTCTAAAGAATTATTAGGGAAACAAATTGCTTCCATTCATAATTTAGGGTTTTACCTATGGTTAGTTAGAGAAGCAAGAAAACATATTATAGCAGGAGATTTTGCGGTTTGGAAAGATAAAATGGTAAAACAAATGGGTAAACGTTTATAAGTTGAAAATACTCGATTGGTACATATTAAAAAGATACTTAATAACCTTTTTATTTACACTGCTTATTCTTATTCCTATAGCAGTAGCAATAGATATTGCAGAAAAAATAGATAAGTTTTTAAGGCATGAAGATTTAACTTTTATTGAAGTTGTAGTTGATTATTATAAGAATTTTATCATCTATTATACGAATACATTCATGCCGCTTGCTTTATTTTTAGCTGTTATCGTATTTACATCTAGATTAGCAAATAATACAGAAATAGTAGCAATCAATAGCTCTCAAATTTCATTTACACGTTTTTTGTTTCCTTATTTTATTGGAGCTACCATTATTACCGTAGTAGCGTTAGGAATGAACCATTACGTAGTACCTAACAGTAGTAAAACAAGAAAGAAGTTTGAAAGAACCTATTTACAAAAGAAACGTTATCAAGATCAACTTGTAAAGGAATTTAGTTTACAGTTAAATGATAGCACCTATATGTATGTACAAAATTACAACCTAAAAACAAATTCAGGAACCTACTTTTCTACTTCTATATATAAGGATAAAAAACTAGCATTTAAGTTAATTGCTAACAATATTAGATGGAAAGATACCATCTTTAAACTTCAAAACTGGAAAGCAAGAAGGATATATAAAGATAGAGATAGTATATGGCATGGGAATTCTATGGATACAATTTTTAGCTTTACTCCTAAAGATTTTAATTATAAATCTGCATTATCTCAAGAAATGCCTTCCGATGAATTAAAAGAGTTTATAGAAATATCTAAAAAGAGAGGGGTGAAAAATTTAAACTCCTATTGGGTAGAACTATATAAAAGGACAAGTTTACCAGTAGCATCATACATTCTTACGATTATCGCTGTAGCCTTAGCTCATAAAAAAAGAAGAGGAGGAATAGGTGTTAATTTAGCATTAGGAATAGCAATTATGTTTGTTTATATCTTTTTCTTAAAAGTAGCAGAAGTTCTTGGTGCTGTAGCTGGAGCAAATTCTTTATTAAATGTTTGGATGCCAAATTTCGTATTTGGAGCTTATGCCATTTATCTTTATGTCAAGTCAAGAAAATAAACTTAAAAACTATCTCTTATTACATCTAATTGTATTTATTTGGGGATTTACTGCTATTTTAGGAAAGTTAATTTCCATTGAGGCTATTGCTTTGGTTTGGTTCAGAATGGTTATAGCTGTGGCATGTATTGGAGGCTATTTTTTGATTACAAATAAATCGTTCAAATTAACAAGACGTGCAGCAATAGAATTTTTGATTACAGGAACGATAATCGCTATTCATTGGATTACATTTTTTAAAGCAATTAAAGTTTCTAATGTATCAGTAGCATTAGTAACTATGAGTACAGGAGCATTTTTTGCATCATTAATTGAGCCCATTTTTTTTAAACGTCGAGTAAAACTATTAGAAATTATTCTAGGTTTATTAGTTATTTTCGGACTCTATATTATATTCAGTTTTGAAAGTAAATACAAACTAGGAATTGTATATGCATTAATTTCAGCCTTTCTTTCAGCTTTGTTTGCGGTGCTAAACGGACTTTTCGTAAAAAAATATGAAGCAGATTCAATATCTTTTTATCAATTGTTATTTGGGGTAGCTATAGTAAGCATTTATCTATTGTTTTCAAGTAGTTTTACCACTAGTTTTTTTCAACTATTACCAAGCGATTGGTTGTATCTTTTTATTTTAGGTAGCATATGTACAGCTTATGCTTTTATAGCTTCTGTAAAAGTGATGAAATACTTGACACCATATACAGTAATGCTTACAATTAATTTAGAACCTGTATATGCCATTATATTAGCATTACTCATATTTAAAGAGAAAGAACAAATGAATATTGAATTTTATTATGGGGCGTTTATAGTACTTTTTGTGGTGTTGTTAAATGGTTTAGTTAAAAATTCTTCAAAAATTAAAAAGAAATTACAACGATAATTTATTATGTTTGCTTTTACAAACAGCAAATAAAAATCAAACTTTAGTAAATGGAATACTTAGATTTTGAAATGCCAATTAAGGAACTGGAAGATCAATTGGCAAAATGTCATGATATTGGTAAAGAAAGTGAGATAGATGTTACTGAGACATGTGGTAAGATTGAAAAAAAATTAGAAAAAGCTAAAAAAGATATTTATAAAAACCTAACTCCTTGGCAGAGAGTTCAATTGTCTCGTCACCCAAATAGACCTTATACTTTAGATTATATTAAAGCTATTTGTGGAGATACCTTTATGGAGCTTCACGGTGATAGAAATGTTCGTGATGATAAGGCTATGATTGGTGGTTTAGGAAAAATAGGAGATCAGTCTTTTATGTTTATCGGACAACAAAAAGGATACAATACGAAAACACGTCAGTATCGTAATTTTGGTATGGCAAATCCTGAAGGATATCGTAAAGCTTTACGTTTAATGAAAATGGCAGAAAAATTTGGTATCCCCGTGGTCACATTATTAGATACTCCAGGTGCATACCCAGGTTTAGAGGCTGAAGAACGTGGACAAGGAGAAGCTATTGCAAGAAACATCTTTGAGATGACACGCTTAAAAACTCCAATTATTACAATAGTAATTGGTGAAGGTGCTTCAGGAGGAGCATTAGGTATTGGAGTAGGAGATCGTGTTTATATGATGGAAAATACATGGTATACTGTAATTTCTCCAGAATCGTGTTCATCTATATTATGGCGTAGTTGGGAATTTAAAGAGCAAGCAGCTGCAGCATTAAAATTAACAGGAGATGACATGAAAAAGTTAAAGCTTATTGATGGTATCATTACGGAACCTGTTGGAGGTGCACATGCAGACAGAGAAGGAGCTTTTTCTGTAGTAAAAGATCAAATATTAAAAGCCTTTGATGAACTAAAAGGTCTTGATGATACTACTCTTGTAGCTAAGCGTATGGAAAAATATGCAACTATGGGGGTCTATAAAGAATAGTTCACATAAAAAAATAGTTAAACTCGCTTATTAAGCGAGTTTTTTTTGTTGTAAATCATGTTACAAAGAATAATTATACTACTGTTGTTTTGTTTTACACTTTTTGAAGCTATATATAGTCAAAATGGTAAAGCAACTATTCTCTTTAAAGACGGAACTTCAATTGAAGGTTATGGAGATATAGAGAAAGGAAAAATTAGATTTAGAATAACTAAGGATGAAGAACCAGATATTTGGGATCATACTATTGTAAGTGGAATCATATTTGGTAAACTGGATGTATTTAAGGAGTTTGAATATGTTACTTATCAAGTAGGAAGAAAACCTGAATTACTACGGGTAGTTAAAGATGGTGAAATACGGTTGTATGAACGACAAAAATGGAAAAAGAAAAGAAAAAAAAGAAGAAAAAGAAAAAGGAAAAAAGTAAGAAGTTTGGGTCCAGGTAATTTGTTTATGGTATCAGCTAACAGTGAAGAGATAAGTCGAAAGACGTATTACATAAAAAGAAAGGATGAGCCTAGGGCGCACGATTTTAATTTAAATATAAAAAACGCGCTCATTCTTTATTTTCAAAATTGTGATGTTATTCGAGATATATTGCTTACCAAGGAATATAAAAAACTAACTCAACCCCAAATAGTGGATTTGTACAATTTATTTTGTACAGATTAGATTCATCGATTTTTGTTGTTTGAGTATTAGGGATGGTAAAAATTTAGAGAACATTTGTGATGATATTTTAAAAACTATTTGATTTATAATATGTAATTGTATTTTTTTAATATATCCAACTATCTAATATTTTCTTTTGTTTCCATTTTCCTTTTTTTATTTCATATACGCTTATTAATCCACCACCACATAACGGACCGCAAATTTTTTCAAAACGAATTATTGCTAAATCATAGTTCTCATTAAATAATGGCTTTGAGATAGATGAAAACCCATACTTGCATTTTAATCTGTCTAATTTATTCAAATAAGCAAATTCATTGTTATTAAATGATTGTTTAAATTCTGTGTATTCTTCATTTTTGATAATGTTTATATCAGGAATCATCTCTTTTTCGATCAAAAAATTTTGAAATAAATCAATTTGAAATACTAGAAACGCTTTGTCTTTAATCCCTAATTCTTTTTCAATTTTTAATTTTAATTTATTGTCAAATGAATTCCATGACGGTTGTTCTAAAATACAATTAGAACTGAGAAAACTTTTCTCTTGGTAAGATTTCTTTTCACTTTCTATTAATTGTTTAATAAACTCTTTCGTTACTTTTTTGTCGTAATCTTTATTAGTTAAAGTATTTTGACATGAAAATGAAAATAGAAGAATATGGAGTAATATGTATGTTTTTTTAGTCAACTTATTAATGATTTTATTTCATAGGTCACTTTTTTGAAAAATAAAAAATTACTTAGCCAACAGCCAACAGCCAACAGCCAACAGCCAACAGCCAACAGCCAACAGCCAACAGCCAACAGCCAATAGCCAACAGCCAACAACTAAATAAACCCCTTGTCTTTGGCTACATAAATTAATTCTCTATCATCGGTACTACTGATATTAAAAATCTTTTTAAGCTGTCTTTTACGCTTTTCTATCGCTCTTAGAGATAAATGTACTATATCTGGTAAATCTTTCATCATTGTACCAATAGAAAGTTGATACATAATCTTTCGATCTACATCATCTATAAAATATTCACTCGAAACCTCATTACGCATAATTTTGGTCACAGTTTTACTATAAAAAGGTGGATCAGTAAGTACCTCTTGTATGGCCTGTACCAATTGAGGAGGAGTAATATCATTCTTGACTAAAAAACCATCAGGATTAATATTTTTTAAAATACTATGAATTCTATAATTATCATTAAAAGTAGTTGAAACAATAATTCTAGTATTGGGAAGTACTTCATTGATTCGAATCCCTAAATCTTCACCAGAAAGTATAGTTCCATCAGAAGAAGGGGGTAAGCGCATATCTAAAAAAACAATATCTAAAACATCAGTACTGTTCGAGTAATCAGTTAAAATTTTAAGAGCACTATCACAATCATTTGCCATTTCAATATGAAAAGAAACACCTTCTTTTTGGTGTTCAATAAAGGTAAAAGCACTTTTATAAGCTTCGGCAATTAACGGATGGTCATCTATAATTAGAGCAGTATAGTTTTTTGCTAACATATGTATTAGGTTACAGGTATTTTAATTTGCAAATGGGTTCCTTTATTAGGTTCAGAAACCAACGAAACGTTACCCTGTAGTTTTGCAATTCTTGAATTAATATTTTTAATTCCTATCCCTTTCTTACTTTTCTTGGTATCGAAACCAATGCCATCATCTACAATTTGTATCTCTAATTTTTCATTTTCATTATGAAATGCTAAAGTAACATTTTTAGCCTTAGCATGCTTAATAATATTTTGTAAAGCTTCTTGTATAATTCGATATACATTGGCTTTAGTTACTTCACTAATAGCACTCCAAATAATAGTATCATCATTCTTAAAATGAGTAGTAAATTCACCAATTGCACTTTTATCGGCTAATAATTGTTTAATAATAGCAGTAAAATTTATGTTAGCATCATTAAAATTATCATTTAATTTATGAGAAACCTCACGAATTTCCTTCTCAATATCTTGCAATTCATCTAAATATGCCTGTTGTTTTTCTTGGGTGTCTGTATTCATTTGCATACCCAAGAAACCAAGATTTACGCGAGTGCCAAAAAGTTTACCTAGAATTCCATCATGCAATTCCTCTGAAATTCGATTACGTTCTTTAACACGTTCTTCTTCTAATTTAGCCTGTTGTTGTAGTGTTAAGACATATACTTCTTCATTTGCTTTTTGTTGATCGGCTTCTAATTGTAATTTTTCATTACGTACTTTCTGAACTCGTAAAAAGTAGAGTAACGTAGAAATTAAAATAATACTAATACTTCCTCCAATAATCCAAATTAATTGCTGACTTAAACGTTCTTTTTCTTCAATATGCTCATCAGTTTCAAATTCAATACGAGTAAACTTATTTTGGGTTTTACGTTCAACAGTAATTAGACTATCATTATATGCTATATAGCGATCTAAATATTTTTTTGAATTTTTAAGGTCTAGATTAGCAAGTTGTTTTAGAGTAGTTAGATAATCTCTCCCATTATTTAGTTCTTTAGCTAATGTATTAGCTGCTTTAGCATATTGAATTGCTTTAATAGTGTCTTTTTTGAAAGAATAGAAATCTGAAATACGAATTTTACTAAGTGTAATTCCACTTTTATTTTTCAAACTATCCCAAACATTTAAAGCATAAAAAAAATCTTGTTTTATATTTACAGTATCTTTCATTAACAGTTTACAATAAGCTCTGTTATCTAAAACTCTAGCTTTATGACTTTTATCTATGTTTTGTTTTAAAGCTATATTATAATATTCTAATGCTCTTTTATATTCTTTTCTTTTTAAATATGCATTACCTATGTTATTTTCTAGACCAAAAGGTTTGATATCAATTTTTTTAAAATGATGTAAAGATTTTAAATAATATTTTAAGGCTTTGTCATATTCTTTAATGTCCAACTGTAGTTGACCAAGGTGACTGTAAGCTTTGCATAAATCTTTACTATTATTTAGTTCTTTATACATTTTAATGGCTTTTACTATCAGTACCTCACTGCCAGAATAATCCCTATATATACCTCTTATATTAGCCATACCAAATAAAATTTGTGAGGCTTCTTTTTTATTGTCCCCTTTTAAAAAGTAGTCGTAAGCTTTTTTAAAATGAAAATATGCTTTTTTATTTATTTGTTTTCTAATATAGTAAGTCGCGTAATTCCAATGAGTATCACCTAGTGTGTAATTGTCATTTAACTGTTCAGCTATTTTAAGTGCTTGTTTATTAATTATAAAAAAATTAGCAGAATCTTTTAAATTGTAATAGGCATATGCAATAGAACTTAGTTTGAGTGGTTTTTTAACATCATTATTTAAATAATAATTATATGCTTTTTTTAATAGTCTTTTTTTAGTTTTAATATCCAATCTATCATTTTCAGATTGTTTTATCCAATTATTAATACTATCTAAACTATTTTGTTGAAAAGCAAAAGTTTCGAAATAAGAGAAATAAATTAATGTAAAAAATAAAAGATAATTTTTGATAACACTCGGTTTTAATTGTTACAAAGCTAAAAAAAACCTCTAACACTTGGTCAGAGGTTATATAAAATTCTAATTAATTCCCTTTTCCGCCATCATTACCATTGTTTCCATCATTACCAGTATAACTATCTCCAGATCCGTTTTTGGGATCTTGTATACCTTCAGTAAATTCGATACCATTGCCAATACTTTTAGCACTAGTTGGTGGTGGGTCGGTAATTAAGTTTTCTGTATTATCTGTACAACTTATAGTACATAGCAAAATAACAATACATAGCAAAAATTTTAAATTTCTCATAATTTCAATTTTTAGTGTTTAACAATAGTTCTTAATGCCATTTTTTGGCATACATAGCTGATCAAATGTGTGTTACATTTGTTTTGCTTCGGAGAAACCGAGGCATAAATTTCCCATCCCGAGTATTTCAGGTAATTGGTTGCTGTAGAATAGAATTGACCGTAATATCAATCCATGAAGACTTAAAACTACCAAGGCCTATTGAGTTTAGGCTCCAGAAAATTCTACAGTTTTAGTAAATAAGGAAGCGTTTTGCAATTTTTGTTAGTAACGCTAGCTGATTTTAAAATTAAATTACGTTGGTTATGCTGCATCCCCAACTAATTTTTAGCCAATGTTACGTTTCAATGAGTAAACGTCCTTTTTCATTTAGAATTAGCAATACTATTTTTTTCATGTTTTTAACAATTTCTTATATATAAGATACAAAAATTTAATAATGTTACCAAAAGTTTCGTTTTTTCATAGTTTCTCTATTTTCGAAAAACTAAAAAAGGCATCCTTTTGTAAAAGATGCCTTCTGGAATATATAAACGATACTTGTTGTTTAATTAGGTATCACAATTTTTATATCACAAAAAACACCATTGCATGGTACACTTTTAAAATGAACACCCCTAATAGGTGAGTTTTTTAAAATAACGTGCATGTGTAATGTTTTCATTTTTTCTTTTCTAATGATGAGATAATTACTATCTCAAATAATTATGATACAAATATACATGTTCTTTTGAGATCTGCAAATAAAAATAGCACTTAACTATTTGTTTTTTAAGGTTTTAAGTTGATTTTAAGCAAAGGGATTCCTGTCCGGATATTATCCAGATTTTGTAGCGGTACTGCTGAATTAATACAACAGTTTTTTAGTGTTTAAAACTTCCAAAAGTTATTTTAACTATTAATAGTTCTCATATTACAATCTATTAAAAAAGGCGTCTGATGTAATATCGGACGCCTTTTATATATCTAACTGTTAGTATTTCAATTTATAAATACTTCAGCATAATTTGTTGTTGTTCCGATCTTTATGGAATTGTTTTTCAATTCTCATTAACATATGTGAGTTCATTCCCCACAATTTAGTATGTAAAATTACTTTATTCATCTACTACAAATATACGAAATTTAGTTTAAATGTTAAAAACTGTTAAAAAAAGCATGCTTTTTATGAAAAAGTGCGGGCGACCCACACCAAAAGTGTGGGTCGCCCGTACCGACCCTAAAAATATGTACTATATATTTGTAAGTGTTAAAAGTCCTTATATATACAAGGTAACGGGTATAAAGCAATTGATTTATACCATAGTCGTTCGGGGGGAATTCTATGGAAAAAGTACTTAGCTAAAGATGCGGTAAAATTGTTTGAAACTAAAAAACGTCCAAAAAGTTGGACGTTTTTTTAGTTTATGGAATATTTAAATATTTATGAGTTTGTAAAGAGATTTTCCATTTTGGGTGCTTCATTACATAATCTATGATCAAAGGAATCATTTTTTCACGTTTACTCCATTCAGGTTGCAGGTACAACAAACAAGTACCATTTACTTTTTCAGCTTCTTGTTCTGCAAATTCAAAATCATTTTTATTATGAATAATCATTTTAAGCTCGTTAGCTTCTCCATAAGCTTTAGCTAATGGTAATTTTGTTTTTTTAGGAGACAAACAAAACCAATCCCATGTACCAGAAAACTGGTAAGCACCAGAAGTCTCAATATGAGTTTTAATTCCTTTTTTTTGTAACTCTTCAGTAATATAGTCTAAACTCCACATTAAAGGTTCACCACCAGTAATAACTACCGTTTCTGCATATTTTTTGGCATTAGTAACAATTGTGTCTGTTGTTGTAGGAGGATGCAAATCTGCATTCCAACTTTCTTTAACATCACACCAATGACATCCTACATCACATCCACCAATTCGAATAAAGTAGGCTGCTGTTCCTGTATGTGCACCTTCTCCTTGAATGGTATAAAACTCTTCCATTAAAGGAAGCATTTCTCCTTTGTTAATTAACTCTTGCGTCTTTAAATCCATCTGCTTTTACCGCTATTACATCAATCTCAATTTTTGCCCCTACGAGCAAACCGGCTGCAAATGTAGTTCTTGCTGGCTTATTTTTAGGGAAATATTCTCGAAAAATTTTATTAAACTCCACAAAATCATCAGTTGTACTTAAAATTACAGTACACTTTACAACATGTTCCAGATCGGAACCATGTGCTTCTAAAACCTCTTTTATATTTTCTAAAGTTTGCCTGGCTTCTGGTCCAATTCCACCTTCTGGTAGTTTTCGTGTTTCAGGATTTATACCCACTTGTCCTGCTAAATATAATGTGTTTCCTACTGTTACTGCATCTGAAAAAGGTGCATTTTTTTTACGTTCTAGTTTAGACTTATGAAAAATTAAATCCTCTTTTTCTTGTGTTGTATTTGTTGGTGTTGTGTTTGTTGTACAAGAAGTAATAAGTAAAATACATAGTAAACTTAAGGTATTCAGTAATTTCATGTGATAAGAATTAGTTGTGATACAAATTTAATTAAAACCAAAAGAAAGTTATGTATGTTACCAATAAAAGCATAGTATAACCTTTATCGTATTATCATTCAGTATTTAAAATGAATCATTCTTTTGAAATTTACATTAAAAAATAGCGTTCTCCATTCAATATATTCTTAAGTTTTTATTTGAGATGTTTATTTTAATCGCAGGGCGATAGCCAAGGGTTTAATTTCCTGATACCTGTATCGAAAGTTATAAAATTTTCAATTAGATGCCTCGTATGCTTGCATCGAAGTAGTTTATTATTGTACGGCTATCATTTTATTTGAGTATTACCCAAAATAATTATGCTCTACTTTTTGAAATGCTGATTTTAATAGTATTTTTATCAAAAAATAATTAAAGATGAGTCAAACGGAGCCTTTCTTCAACTACATTACAGAAGGATATAAATGCAAAGGAGACTTTATTACATTAGGAGCTGGAATGTTAGGTGAAGAAACAGTAACTAATGCTTTAGTAAATATACCTTTAAAAACATTAAACAGACATGGGTTAATTGCAGGTGCTACAGGTACAGGTAAAACCAAAACACTTCAGATTTTAGCAGAAAATATGTCTGAAAAAGGTATTCCTGTATTATTGATGGATGTTAAAGGAGATTTGAGTGGATTAGCGCAGCCAAGTGCTGGTCATCCTAAAATAGATGAGCGTCACGAAAAAATAGGTATTCCTTTTGATGCTAAAAGATTTCCTGTAGAAATATTATCGATTTCTGAACAAGAAGGAGTACGTTTACGTGCCACTGTTTCTGAATTTGGACCTGTCTTGTTATCAAGAATTTTAGATTTAACAGAAACACAATCTGGCATATTAGCTATTATTTTTAAATACTGTGATGATAATCAATTACCATTATTGGATTTAAAAGATTTTAAAAAAATGTTGCAGTTTATTACTGCGGAAGGAAAGGAAGAAATAGCAGCTGAGTATGGAAGAATTTCATCATCAAGTACTGGCGCTATTTTAAGAAAAATTGTAGAGTTAGAACAACAAGGAGGAGAATTGTTTTTTGGAGAAAAATCTTTTGAAGTAGACGATTTAACACGAGTTAATGAAGAAGGTAAGGGAGTAATTTCGGTACTACGTTTAACAGATATTCAAGATAAACCAAAGCTATTTTCAACATTTATGTTGCAGTTATTGGCTGAAGTTTATGAAACTTTTCCTGAGCAAGGAGATAGTGGAAGACCAGAATTAATTATTTTTATTGATGAGGCACATTTGGTTTTTGATGAGGCATCTAAGGCATTATTAAGTCAAATAGAAAGCATTGTAAAATTAATTCGATCTAAAGGAATAGGCTTATATTTTGTAACACAAAACCCGAAAGATGTACCTGAAGATGTTTTAGCGCAATTAGGAATGAAAGTGCAACATGCTTTGAGAGCATTTACCGCAAAAGATAGAAGAGCGTTAAAATTGGCAGCAGAAAACTATCCAGATTCTGAATTTTATAATACAAGTGAAGCATTAACTCAATTAGGAATAGGAGAAGCTTTTGTAACTGTTTTGAATGAAAAAGGAATTCCTACTCCTTTAGCTAGAACAATGCTTAGGGCTCCAATGAGTAGAATGGATATTTTATCGGAACAAGAAATTCAAGAAGTTTTAGGCAATTCAAAATTAGTTAAAAAATATAATGAGGTTATCGATAGAGAAAGTGCTTATGAATTGTTGTCTGATAAAATAGAAAAGGTAAATAAGAAAAAGACAGAAGATGATCGAAAGAAAGAAGAAGAAAAACTTAAAAAGAGAAAAACAACAAGCTCTAGAAGAAGTACGCGCCAAAACCCAGTAGTAAAGGTATTAACTAGTGCCACATTCATACGAGCTGTATTTGGAATTTTAAAGAAAGTTATTTAAACTAAAAAAAGTAAATAAACGTTATATAAGAAACTAATTTAAATGAGAAAACTATTCAAAATTGTGGCGATTGTCTGTGTTGCTATAGCATGCACTCAATGTAGTAAGGATAAGTACATAATCGCAAAAGGAAAAGTAGGGCAAATAACAAAAGAAACTACAATACAAGATTTAAATAACCTTTTTGCTAAAGATTCTATTGTTAAAATTTTAAGTGAAGGAGCAAAGGGAAATTATTATTTTCAGGATGATGATGAATATAAAATTTTCGAAAAAGGAGGGAAGCACTTATTAACAATAGTTCCTAAAGAGCAATTGGATTCTACATCAACAATAAAGAGTATTGAAATTTTTGATGATCGATTTAAAACTGAAAATGGTTTGAATGTATTTTCAAACTTTAGAGATATTAATGCGAATAATGCCATTAGTAAAATAGAGACTTCTTTCTCTTCTGCTACAATTTTTATTGATGATTTAAATGCTACAATTGCCATTGATAAAGAAGATTTGGGATTAAAGGAGTTTAATATGAAGAAAGTGAGTATTGAACAAATACCTGATTTAGCGAAGATTAAATCCTTTGTTGTTTGGTTCAATTAAAAATAACTTAAATCCCGATTATCGGGATTTTTTTTGGCTTTATAGTATCATGTTATAAACCTATATTTGCAAAGCAAACAAAACAAAATGAAATACGCAGAGAATATCTTAGAGACTATAGGAAATACTCCTTTAATTAAAATAAATACTTTAGCTGAAGAGTTACCTTGTTTACTTTTAGCTAAGTATGAAACATTTAATCCAGGGAATTCAGTAAAGGATAGAATGGCTTTAAAGATGGTTGAAGATGCAGAAGCAGATGGAAGATTAAAGCCAGGAGGAACAATTATTGAAGGAACTTCCGGAAATACAGGAATGGGATTAGCATTAGCCGCTATTGTAAAAGGATACAAGTGTGTTTTTGTAATGGCTGATAAACAGAGTAAAGAAAAAATAGATATTTTAAAAGCTGTTGGAGCAGAGGTAGTCGTTTGTCCGACCAACGTAGAACCAGATGATCCAAGAAGTTATTATTCTGTTTCTAGACGCTTAGCTGAGGAAACTGAAAATGCATGGTATGTAAATCAATATGACAACCCAAGTAATGCTAAAGGGCATTATGAAAGTACAGGTCCAGAAATTTGGGAACAAACTGAAGGGAAAATTACACATTTTATTGTAGGTGTTGGTACTGGAGGAACTATTTCTGGAGTAGGTAAATATTTAAAAGAAAAAAATCCAAATGTTAAAGTTTGGGGAATTGATACCTATGGATCTGTATTTAAAAAATATCATGAGACTGGTATTTTTGATGAAAATGAAATATATCCATATGTTACAGAAGGTATTGGAGAAGATATCTTACCTAAAAATGTGGACTTTAGTATTATTGATGGATTCACGAAAGTAACAGATAAAGATGCAGCAGTGTACACGCAGTTATTAGCTAAGAAAGAAGGAATGTTTTTAGGAAACTCTGCAGGAGCAGCTATGAAAGGAGTTTTGCAATTAAAAGAGCATTTTAAGGAAGATGATGTTGTAGTAGTATTATTTCATGATCATGGAAGTCGTTACGTTGGTAAAATGTTTAATGATGAGTGGATGCGTAAAATGGGTTATATTGAATAATAAATGAACTTATTTTTTTGTGGAAGCCCAAGTAGTTTAGGACAACTGTTTTTGTTGTTTGGTGTAGTTTATGGTTTACCAGTGCTTGTTTTGGTAATGATATCTAATATCCTTCTTAAGGATACCAAGTTTTACAAAAAACATATTATTAATAGTTTTAGGAAGTTGCTATATTTCATTAGTTTGTCTTTTTTAGCTATAGTAATATGTTTAATTTTCACATTGTCTTTTTATTAAGTTTCAAAAGAAAAAAAATATTAAAAAATCAAAAGCCACCTAAAAGGTGGCTTTTGTTAATCAACTAATTCAAATAATTTACACAATGAAAACATTACTGTTTCATACAATAATATGTTTTCAATTACTGTGCCAAAATTATGAATTATAACTATAAGTTTTGTTCTTTATTTTATAGTTTACAATTTTTTAACTTTAAAAAAGTCCTTTGTTAAGGAATTCATAATTAATGGTTAACTAGCATGCTTATGTGCCTTATAAGAAGATCTTACTAAAGCTCCACTTTCTACATACATGAACCCCATTTCCTTGCCTAGTTCTTCATATTTCTTAAACTGATCTGGAGTAATAAATTCTTTAACAGGTAAATGTTTTTTTGTTGGTTGTAAATATTGACCTATAGTAATTACATCTAATCCAACATTTCTCAAATCTTTCATGGTTTGTATTACTTCCTCTTCTGTTTCTCCTAAACCAAGCATCATACCCGATTTTGTTCGCATACCATGATCTTTCAAGTACTTCAATACACCTAAACTTCTATCGTATTTCGCTTGAATTCTAACCTCTCTAGTTAATCTTCTAACTGTTTCCATATTATGTGATACCACTTCTGGATGTACTTCTATAATACGATCAATTAATTTTTCGTTTCCTTGGAAATCTGGAATTAAAGTTTCTAAAGTAGTATTAGGGTTAGCTCTTCTAATAGCTTGTACAGTTTCTGCCCAAATAATTGATCCACCATCTTTTAAATCATCTCGATCAACAGAGGTAATTACCGCATGTTTGATGTTCATAATTTTGATTGATCTAGCAACTTTTTCAGGTTCATCCCATTCAACAGTTTCTGGTCTTCCAGTTTTTACACCACAAAACCCACAGGATCTAGTACAAATATTACCTAAAATCATGAAAGTAGCTGTACCCTCACCCCAACATTCACCCATGTTAGGACAACTACCACTTGTACATATGGTATTAAGTTTATATTTATCTACTAAGCCACGAAGTTCAGTGTATTTCTTACCTACAGGTAATTTAACACGTAACCATTTTGGTTTTTTAACTCGCTCACTTGGCGGAGTTGTTGTTGCTGTAGCTAAATTATTTGACATTATTCATCTAAATTTGAATTACAAATTTACGAATAAATGTTTTGATTATTGCATTATATCGAGTTCCGTAGCTTTATCTATGGCAAGTTGTAATGCATCATCATTTGACTTAACCAATGAAACAATTCTTCCAATTTTTTCAAGATCATCTCTATTGGTACTCCAAAAAGTTATACCACTTACTTCCACATTCATTTCTAATCCATCGATTAAATTACTACCACCTGCTTTAAATGCTCCATAAATGATACCAAGCCAAGAAGGTCCTCCTCCATGATAACCGCTTGCTTGAAGATCTTTAGCTAAAGAATCTTTTTCATAAATGTCATGGTAATCGTACCTGAATTTTCCATTTTGTTGTTGTAATACGCCTGTAAAATACATATCCTTAGTATTTAAAGCGTTTTTGAAGTCTTCGTTTTGTGAAAAAGAACTCTGTATTGAAAATAACAGAACACTCAACAACACAACTGAATTAATAATAACGTTTTTCATCTGTTTTATAAATATTGGGGTTTTATTTGCTCAGATAGAAATAATCAAAAAGCATGCTAATTTAATTTTTTTTCTGTTTTTTTTTAAATTTTTTTTCAAAAAAAGTAAAAACTTGATGTTAATTAATTGTAAAGCAGTCTTTTATGTACCATATGCTAAATAGCAATAAAAAGATAAATCCTAAAATACTAATTATTTTAAGTAAAAAATTAGGTTGATGTTCTTTTGGGGTATACTTACTTGTAATGAGTCTAAAATTAAGAAAAGCAAAAACCGGAGTAGTTAAAAAAGAAAAAATAGTTGCTATTTTCACTAAGGTTAACATATTGCTTTTAAAAAAAGTCAGAATAATAACTGTACCAAAGCATAAAAAAATAAGCCAAAACCAATAATTTAACTTTTTATAATTGAAAAGAGCTGCACTTTTTTCCATAGCCCTAGGAGAAGCATCTAAAGTAGTAATAGTGGTACTAAACATAGTTGTAAATGCAGCAATACTTATAATAACTTTTGAATAATCACCTAAATTCTCTGTATATAAATTGATAAGTTGTATGGCGAATTTTCCTCCATTGGAAGAAAAAGTTTGTCCAGTATTAAACATTACAAGAGTACCTAATAATATGAAGCATATGCCTAGGAATAAAGTGCCTAAATAACCAATATTAAAATCTAAAATTGATTTTTTAGAACTAATAGGGTTACTGCTTGATTTATTTTTTTCAACAGACCATAGTGAATGCCATATAGAAATGTCTAGAGGAGCAGGCATCCAACCTAAAAAGGCAATTAAAAAACTAATTTCAAAGGTATTCGTAGGGAGTACTTGATCGATAGCGTATGTCGTGTTATTTTTTGCCAAAGCAATACCTACAGCTACTAGTGTACTTATGGTTAAAAATAGAATGATGTATTTAATAAACTTATCTAAAAAAGAATATTTTCCGAAATATAAAATAAGTACGGTGAATACTAATAAGATATAAGACCAATATGTTAAATTAGTAGTAACTCCAAAAAGTTGACTGGCTAAACCTGCAGTAACAATAGTAACAGCAGCCTGAATTGTAAACATCGTAATACTATTTACAAATACATATAATATTAAATATGGTTTTCCAAGTTTTTTATACCCGTCGAGTAAGCTCTCTCCAGTTGCAGATGCATATTGAGGACCAAAACGAAAAAAGGGATATTTAAAAAAATGAACTAAAATAATAGCCCACAGTAATCCTAAACCATAATCTGCACCAGCTCTTGTAGCTTGCACTAAATGAGATACACCAATTGCAGCCCCAGCAAAAAGTAGTCCAGGCCCCAAAGTGTTAATTAGTGATTTTTTCATGTTTTAGGAATTTTATCTTTTAAGGATATGAAAAATAAATATTTTAGTTGTAATAGTCGATGTATTACATTTAAATATTTGTTTTGAGTATCTTCTTGATTAGAAAATTATCAAAATACCCCTATTAAATACCTAATTCTTTTTGATGATTGACGCTAATAATTTTTTAGCCCTCAATAACTTTACTTTGACATTGTTTACCGGTTCATTAATTTTTTCAGAAATTTCTTTGTATGAAAGTTCTTGGAAGAAACGTAAATTAATGACTTCTTGGTACTTAGGTTTTAATTTTTTAATGTCTTTAAGTAATTTTTCGAGGTTTTGTTCTTTGATAATCTTATCTTCAGGAGAAGGAGTATCATCAATAATTTCGTAGATTTTTTCTTTTTCTTCTGAAGTAGATTTAAATTGAATTGAAGATTTTCTTTTGCGTATTAAATCTTGATATAAGTTTTTTGAAATAGCAATTAACCATGTATTAAATTCATATTCTTTATTGTAGAGATGGATTTTGTTAAACGCTTTGGCAAAAGTTTGTATAGTAATATCCTCAGCATCATTCTCATTTTCAGTGTTTTTTAATTGGTATCCGTAAACACTAGGCCAGTAATGATCTAATAAGTAATTGAAAGCAGATTGATTACCTGCTTTGGCTTGTTCAATATGTTCAAGAATTTCTTTTTTTATGAGAAAGTTTTTTATTGATGTTGAGGTTCAGAACAGGTGTCGAATTGATCTGGAGTCTTTCCACAAAACCCACATGCTTCACCAGATTTATTTAACATTGGATTTTGACTTGCACAAGTACCAGCAAACTCACCATCTTTTTTTGCCCATATTTTAATTGCAATTCCAGCAAAAGCAAAAGCTAACAATCCAATAGTTAATAAAATTAATTTCATAAAAATATTTTTAAAGTACAAAGATACATAAACTAATTTTTAAAATCTTAGTGACCTTTTTAAAAAAGTAGTGTCTTACTAGTATAAGAAAAATTAAATCCCCTTTATTATGAATACATTATTTATATTATTAGAAAAGTTAGAAACTTTATTTGGTTCAGTTTTAACTACAAACAATAGAGAATTAAGACCTAATTATGTACGAGTAATAAAAAGTTCAAATAGATATAAAAACAAACATTAGTTTGTTTCTTTATAAAAACGTAATATTCTGAATCTAAAAATCTAATGTAACTTATTTTTAATAAGTATGTTAGATTTTTTTGTATATTGATGACACTATCTATTTTACTGTTTTAAACCTTATTAACTTTTTCAAGTCTAAGTAAAAAGAAATGTGTAATGAGATTATTTTTATCCCCCGTTATAGTATTTTTAATACTATTATGTTCTTGTAGTAAAGACAATTTAGAAACAGAAACTCCAGACATACCTCCGTCTGAAATTACCAAGCCTAATATTTTGTTAATTATAGCAGATGATATGGGGTTAGATGCAACACCCGGGTATGCTGTCGGTGCAGTGAAACCTCAAATGCCTACATTACAAAATGTAATTTCGAAAGGAGTTCGATTTGAAAACTTATGGTCTTATCCAGTTTGTACACCTACAAGAGCTAGTATAATTACAGGTAAATATGGCTTTAGAACAGGTGTTAAAAAGGTTGATCAAGAATTACCTAGTAGTGAAATATCTATTCAACAATACCTCAAAGATAAAACAACGGGCTACAGTAGTGCAGTAATTGGAAAATGGCACTTATCTTCAAATGCTTCGCATCCTAATAGCATGGGAATAGATTATTATGCTGGATTGTTAAGCGGAGGTGTTAGATCGTACGAGAATTGGACATTAACCGAAAATGGAACCCAAACAAATTCTACTGCTTATACCACTACAAAGTTTACTGATTTAGCAATAGATTGGATAAAGAATCAAGAGTCTCAATGGTTTTTATGGTTGGCCTATAATGCTCCACATACTCCATTTCATTTGCCGCCTAATACGTTACATTCCCAAGGGAATTTACCTGCAGATGAGGCTAGTATAGATGCCAATCCATTACCGTATTACATGGCTATGATAGAAGCTATGGATACTGAAATAGGAAGATTACTCAATTCAATGTCAGAAGAAGACAGAAATAATACAGTAATTATTTTTGTTGGAGATAATGGAACTCCGAATCAAGTTGCTCAAGAGTATAGAAATCGAAGAGTTAAAGGGACTGTATATCAAGGAGGAGTTAACGTACCGATGATTATTTCAGGAAAAGATGTGAATCGATTTAATGAAACAGAATCTGCACTTTTGAATACTACAGATTTATTTTCGACTATAGCAAATATCGCAGGTGTTAATGTAACGAGAAACGAGGACAGTATAAGTTTTTGGAATCTACTTAATAATCCTTCATCTGATTTACGAAGAGAGTTCGCTTACTCAGAAGTAGAAACGAATACTGGATTAGATGATATAACGATACGTAATACTACCCATAAATACATACTCTTTGCCAATGGAAGTGAAGCTTTGTATAACATATCTAATGATCTTTTTGAAACCAATAATCTATTAAATTCAAATCAGTTACCTTTAAGTGTAGCTGATGAAAATCAACTTAATGAATTAAAACAAGCAATTACTAATTTAAAGAATTAATTATGAAAAATATGAATAAATTATTAATGTACAGTTTACTTGTTTTAAGTATAGCATGTTCTTCTGATGATAATGTGGAAAATAATAATGGAGATACTCCACAACAAGGATATGATATTACAGCAGTTTTGTCAAAGTTTGATAATATTTCTGGATTGACTTATGCTATTGAAGGTGATTTCGTTGAAATTACTACCGCTAATTTACCCAATCATGCAAGCCCATACTGGGTTCAAAGTAATCCGATGTATGAAGCATATAATGGAGATAATCCAAATTGGAGGCAAAATCCTAATACGATAAATACACAAAATATAGTGTTTAGGATTCCTTTAAAACCAGAAGAAGCTGTAAATAAACAAGCAACAGCTCTAGGACCTATTGGAATTTCTGTGAATGGAGTGGTATTTTATAATCAATATGCAGGTCCAGATAACCAACCTTTAACTAATGAAATTAATTCTTTTGATCAGTATTTAGGGCATCCAGATGGAGGAAGTAGATATCATTATCATATAGAACCTTTGTTTTTAACAAATACTTTGGGTAAATCGGCATTTCTAGGATTATTAGCAGATGGTTTCCCAGTATATGGACCAGAAGAAAATGGAAGGTCAGTAACTAATGCTGATTTAGATGAGTATCATGGACATGTAGGAATAACACCAGAATTTCCAAATGGAATTTACCATTATCATATTACCTCAGAAGATCCTTACATCAATGGAAATGGGTATTTTGGTACATCTGGAAATATCTCACAATAGATGAAAATATTTTCAATAGTTATTTTTAGTATTCTTTTGTCTTGTGCAAAAGGAAAAATTAAATATCAAGAACAAAATTTTAATTCCATTGATTTTAAACTGGTGAATGGAGTACTTTTTTTGAAGGATAATTTGTATTCTGGTAAATTACTTAAGTACGATACTCTAAACAATATAAAAACTGTATCCAACTATTTTCATGGAAAAAAAGAAGGTAGAGAATTAAAGTATTTGAATGATACATTAAAAATAGAGGAGCGGTTTTATACCAAAGGAAAAAAAAGTGGTATTCATAAAGGTTGGTGGAGTAATGGGAGTTTGCGATTTGAATACCATTTTAACTCTAAAGGAGCTTACAATGGTACGGTAAATGAATGGTATAAAAATGGTCAGCAAATGAAAGCGTTTCATTTTGAAAACGGGAAAGAATCTGGTACCCAAAGATTATGGCAACATGATGGAAAGATAAGAGCCAATTTTGTAGCTAAAAATGGAGATCGTTTTGGCTTAATCGGATTAAAAAAATGTTATTCAGTACATACAGTAAATGAAGATTATCGATAAAAACACCATATTTTTTTTCTTAACAATACTAGTTGGTTTAATTAGTTGTAAGAAAGTAGAACATGTAGATAGAAGTGTTACATTGCCGTTTTTTAATTCTCCAATTTTCACGCCAGAATGGATTGCTAAAGATGCAAAGGAGTATACTAAAATCCATAAAATAGCAGATTTTAATTTAGTAAATCAAGAAGGAAGAAAAATTACGAATAAAGATTATGAAGGTAAGATTTATGTTGCAGATTTTTTCTTTGTTACATGTCCAGGTATTTGCCCAATTTTAGAGAAAAACATGAGCAAAGTTCAAGATCAATTTAAAGAAGATAACGATGTGCTGTTATTATCACATACAGTAATGCCAGTGAAGGATTCCGTTCCCGTTTTAAAAGAATATGCTTTAGAAAATAAAATAGATACTAAAAAATGGAATTTAGTAACAGGAGATAAAGATCACATTTACAATTTAGCGCGTACTTCTTATTTTGCTGATGAAGACTTTGTGAAAACTCAAGATAAAGATGCTTTTATTCATACCGAAAACTTTATTTTAGTTGATAAAAAAGGTAGGATTAGAGGTGTATACAACGGCACAATTGAATTAGAAATAAAAAGGTTAATCAGACATATAAAGTTGTTAAAAAAAGAATCATAAGAAATAGTATACAAGTAAAAAAGGTCAATTTTTTATTTGTACTTTTAAATAGAAATTTATTATGAAATGAAAAAGATAATCTTCAGTTTTATCTATCTACTTTCCTTTAATGTAGGTTTTTGTCAAAAGGAAATACATCAAATAGAAAATGATTCACTCAGACAGTTTATTGAGCATTTTGAAACAATAACACGTCCTTTCGTTTTTTCAAACTATACTAGTGGAGAATATATTGAACCTAAATTAGTACAACATTTTTTTGATTTAGATGAGGAAGATACAGAAGAGAGAGGAGTTGGTTACTATTATGGTTACGTATATTATGAAAAAGAATATTTAGGAATTATCTATACAAAAAATTACTCTCCAGGAGCATTCGGTATAGATAATTACTATATAAATTTGGTTACATTAACTTATGATGGGAATCTAATCGATACTAAAGAGTTAGGTTGTTTTTGTAATGATAGCAACTTAGGAAGTAACGATTATCATAAAAGTGAACTCATAATAACTATTGATATCAGAGAAGTTTCGATTAAAGAAAAAACAACCCACGCTACGCTTATAGAAGAAGATGATACAACGGGTTTTAAAAAAATCGAGGAAAATACTTATCAAGTAGACATAAAATCTTCTGGAGAAATTGATTAAAAGTAGTTCAATTTGTAAAAAAATGCAACACTTCTGGATTATAACAGTCATTATTATAGATCAAAATTGTGATTTATGATAATAAGACATTACAGTGTATTGTTTTTCTTTTTCTTTTTCTACAATATTTTAATAGTTCAAAATGAAAGGCAGCTTTTAAGCTTTGAATTTGAGGGGTACAACTTACAAGGAGTCTTAAATATTCCAAAAAATCAAACTCCAAAAGGTATTGTAATTATTGTACATGGTTCTGGAAAAACAAATGCAGTACAACAAGAATGGCATCTTGATGTAAGAAATGCCATTTTAAACGCTGGATATGCAACTTACATGTGGGATAAAATGGGGTGTGGCAAAAGTGAAGGTGTATTTAATTATAATCAAACAGTAGAGCATAGTGCCGATGAGGTTATTGCTGCTATAACATCGCTAAAGAAGCAGAAAATTAAAGGTTCTGAAAGGATAGGTTTGTGGGGAATTAGTAGAGCAGGATGGATAAATCCTATTGTTATTAATAAATATAAGAACATAAGCTTTTGGATATCTGTAAGTGGAGTAGGCCCTAAAGAAAGTTTTGTGTATTTATTCAAAGAGAATTTAAAAATTGAAGGTGTTTCTAAAGATTCTATAGATATTTTATTGAATGAATTAAAAGAGAGTTACAGAATCACATATTCTGGAGGAAGTTTTGAAGACTATATGATTGCCACTGAAAATCTCAGAAAGAATAAGTTTTTAAAGAGATTTAATGGAGGAAGAGTTGTTACTGAAAAGGGATATTTAGCGTATCAAAAAGAGTTTATGAAAATGTCTTTTGATTATAAGAGTAATCTTCAAATTTACGTTCAAGATTTTGAGTCAGAATTATCAAAAATCAACCGTCCTGTTTTGGCATTGTTTGGAGAAAAAGATACACAGGTTGATTGGAAGAAAACAAAAGCTTTGTATCAGAAAAACTTAGGAAAAACTACACATTTTACAACGAAATCATTTCCCAATTGTAATCACAATTTGTTTACATGTAAAACAGGAGGATTTTATGAGTTTCAGGATGATAATTTACCTTGGATAAGGAATAAAGATTTTCTTTCAGCAATAACAAATTGGTTAAATGAAATTGAAGAGAAAATCTAATTAAATTACATTCACTTCAATTTCTAAATCGATACTAAAATTTTCTTTGATCGTAGTTTGTATTTCTTGTGCAAGATTGTAAATGTCTTTACCAGAAGCATTTCCATAATTTACTAAAACTAAGGCCTGTTTTTCATGAACACCATAATCTCCAAAACGTTTCCCTTTAAATCCGCTTTGTTCAATTAACCAACCAGCTGGGACTTTAATTTCATTGTCAGAAACTGGGTAACTAGGAATATTTGGAAATTTTTCTTTTAAACTCTCGAAAAGACTTTTAGAAATCACAGGGTTTTTAAAAAAACTACCGCTATTTCCAATTTCTTTAGGATCTGGTAGTTTCGATTGCCTAATGGCTATTACAGCATCAGAAACATTTTTAATTGTAGGATTTGTAATGTTTTTAGAAGCAAGTTCAGTTTCAATAGCGCCGTAAGAAGTGTTAAGTATATGATCTTTCTTTGTCAATTTAAAACTTACAGAAGTAATAATATACTTTCCTTTAACTTCATTCTTAAAAATAGAATTACGATAACCAAATTTACATTCAGCATTCGAAAATTGAACTAGTTTTCCTGTTTCTATGGAAACAGCTTCTACTTTTGTAATTACATCTTTAACTTCAACACCATATGCACCAATGTTTTGGATAGGACATGTACCAACATTTCCAGGAATTAAAGATAAATTTTCAATTCCACCATAATTTTGATCAATACACCACAACACAAAATCGTGCCAGTTTTCTCCTGCATTTACTGTAAGATAAACTGAGTTATCATCTTCTTTGTCAATACAAATTCCTTCAGTATTTATATGTACAACTAAATCATCAATATCTTTAGTCAATAACATATTGCTTCCTCCAGAAATTAAAAAGAGTGTTTTTTCCTTTTCGACAAGTTGTTGCAGTTCATGAACAGAACGAATAGCAATAAAACGTTTGGCATTAACATCAATGCCAAACGTATTATAATTCTTTAGTGATATGTTTTGTTGAATTTCCAAATGAAATTATTTATTGTAAGCTTCTAAAGCTGCTTTTAAAATAGCGACACAACGTTTTAAATCCTCTTTGTTTAAAACATAGGCAATACGAACCTGATTTTTCCCTTCTCCTTTGGTAGAATAAAAACCTCCAGCGGGAGCAACCATTACAGTTTCGTTATTATGATGAAAGCTTTCTAAAATCCACTGAGCAAAATCTTCTGAATTCTCTACTGGTAACTCGGCAATACAGTAAAAAGCACCTTTTGGTTTGGCAACTTTTACACCTTCGATTTTTTCTAGCTCAGAAATTAATGTATTTCTACGTTCTACATATTCTTCAATTACATCATCAAAATAGCTTTGAGGCGTATCTAAAGCGGCTTCACTAGCTATTAAAGCATATGTAGGCGGACTTAATCTTGCTTGTGCAAATTTAATTGCAGTTTGAATAAATTCTTGGTTTCTAGAAACGATACATCCAATTCTTGCACCACACATACTGTAACGCTTAGAAACAGAATCGATAACGATAGCATTTTTGTCTAAACCGTCTTCTTTTAAAATTGAATGATGTTCAGCACCATCGTATGCAAATTCTCTGTACACTTCATCAGCAATTAAAAATAAATCGTGTTTAAGTACAATTTCTTTTAATTTTTGAATTTCTTCTTTGCTGTATAAATATCCTGTTGGATTTCCAGGGTTACAGATTAAAATTGCTTTAGTTTTTGGAGTAATTAACTTCTCAAAATCTTCAATCTTTGGTAAAGCAAAGTTATCATCGATAGAAGAAATTACAGGAACCACTTTTACTCCAGAAGCAATAGAAAAACCATTGTAATTCGCGTAAAAAGGTTCAGGGATAATGATCTCATCTCCCGGATCAGTAATACTACCAATAGTAAATAATAAAGCCTCAGATCCACCTGTAGTTGCAATAATATCATTGGCAGTTACGGCAATACCATTTTTACCATAGTATCCAGAAAGTTTGTTTCTATAGGTTTCAGAACCTTCAGATCTGGCATAAGATAATACTTCAATAGTATTGTTTTTTACAGCATCTAATGCTACTTGAGGTGTTTTAATATCTGGCTGACCGATATTTAAATGAAAAACTTTTACTCCTCTTTTTTTAGCATCCTCCGCAAAAGGAACCAATTTACGAATTGGTGATTGCGGCATTGAATTTCCTTTATCAGAAATTGATGGCATAATCAGAAATTTTATAGTTGTTTATGGGGAACAAAGTTGCAAAAAATATATCAAAAATTAAATACTCTTCTATCTTAAAAAACAAACATTTCATCTATATAAAATGGTTAAAAGTATCTTAAAATATATGTGGTTAATAAATTACGTCGTATATTCAATAGTTGAATATTAAAAACTTTTCACTTGAAGAAGGTATTATTTTTTTTACTCCTTTTTTTTCTACAAAATATTTTTTCACAAGGTAAGTTTCAGTTTTATGGTAAAAACGACACAAAACTAAAGGTGAAATTTAAGCGTATCAATAATTTAATTGTTTTTCCTTTAGAAATCAACGGTAAAGAATTGTCTTTTATTTTAGATACTGGAGTGAATAAAACGATTCTTTTTAATTTAAATGCTAATGATAGTTTAGGTTTAAAAAGTGTTGAAAAAATTCAATTGAGAGGCCTAGGGAATCTAGAACCTGTTGATGCGTTATTATCTAAAAATAATCGTTTTCGAGTAGGTAATTTGATAAATTCTAATGAAGATTTATATGTAATCTTAAAAGATAATTTTAATATGTCTTCTAAGATGGGTACTACCATTCACGGAATTATTGGTTTTGATATTCTTAAAGATGTCATTCTAAAGATAGATTATAGCAACGAAACATTAATTTTTTATAACCCTAGAAAGTATCGATTAAAAAAATGTAGAAGATGCGAAGAATTTCCTTTAGAATTTTTCAGGAACAAACCTTATATAAATGCACTTACACAGATTGATACACTTTCTAAAGAAAACATAAAAACTAAATTGCTGATAGATTCTGGAGGGAGTGATGCAATTTGGTTATTTGAAGGTACACATACAGGAATAAAAACTCCAAAAAAACATTTTAAAGATGTTTTAGGAGAAGGATTAAATGGAACTATTTATGGTAATAGAAGTAGAGTACATAAATTTACATTGGGTCGTTTTGAAATACCAGAACCTACGGTTTCTTTTTTAGATACAACTGCTACAATAAATGCAAGACAATTTAGAAAGAGGAATGGGAGCATAGGTGGAAATATTTTAAAACGTTTTAAAGTTTGGTTAGATTATCCGAACAAAAGAGTAATCTTGAAAAAAAATGGGTCTTTAAAAAAAGGATTCTATTATAATATGAGCGGTTTAGTTGTTGTATATGCTGGAAAAGATTTAGTAAAAGAAAAAGTAGAAAATGTTAGTATTAATTCTTACGGAAGAGAGAATGAAGCATCTAGTTCAAATTCTATTTCATTGGTTACAACTTATAAGTATCAATTTAAAGCGGCGTATAAAATATTAAATGTAATAGAAGGTTCTCCTGCTTTTAGAGCTGGATTATTAGAAGGAGATGTTATTAAAGGAATTAATGGAAAACCTTCTTACGAGTATACACTAGATAACATAAATAGTATTTTTAGTTATAAACCTAATAGAAAAGTATCTATAGATATTGAAAGGGATGGAGTTCCTTACAGATTTAAATTTGTGTTAGAGAAAAGAATTTAAAATAAAGGGATCATATTGTCTAAATTCACGAAAATAATTAAGGTAAAAATTGCTGTTTTTATTGCTAAGCATATCTATATATTTTCAAGCTTATAACAAAAAAAGAGTCCTAAAATTAGAACTCTTTTCGGAAATTTATATTTTAAAGCTATATTACATTGATGACTTTTCAGTTTTTGCTTTAGCATCTTTCACGATGTAACCTTTAATTTTTAGCATCTTACGCTCTTGTTTAGCGTTAGAGTAAATAGTAATAGCTTTTGAGAATCCTCCTGGTCTTTTAGTATCGTAAGAAACTTCGATTTTACCTTTTTCTCCTGGCATGATAGGTTTTTCTGGTTTACTAGGAACAGTACATCCACAAGTAGACTTGATATCTTTTATGATTAATGGAGCTTCACCTACGTTTGTAAATTCAAATACTCTCTTACCTTCAGAACCTAAAGCTACCTTTCCGTAGTTAATTACTTCTGTTTCAAATTTAAATTCCTGAGCACTTACAGTTAAAGTAATGAAACAAACAGCGATAAATGATAAAATTGTTTTCATAATGTTAAAATAATTGTTTAGGGATTTTCCTATGTTTACAAATTTAATATAATTTTTTGTTATAAAAAATCAACATCTAAATTTTCTATACATAATTAGATAGTTGTATTTTTGTCAACTATATTTCAAAAATGATGCCAAAAATCATTTTTATCAATTTATAAACAACTTGATTAACAGGAGAACATATGAAAATTTCACCTAAATACAACACCAGCGAAATAGAAAGCAAATGGTATGATTACTGGATGAAAAACAATTATTTTCATTCAGAAGTAGATGAAAGAGAACCTTATACTATAGTAATTCCACCACCAAACGTCACTGGTGTCTTACATATGGGGCATATGTTAAACAATACAATTCAAGATGTTTTAATTCGTCGTGCACGTTTATTAGGTAAGAATGCATGTTGGGTTCCTGGAACAGATCACGCTTCTATTGCTACAGAAGCTAAAGTTGTAGCGAAATTAAAAGAAGAGGGAATCAATAAAAATGATTTAACCAGAGAAGAGTTCTTGAATCACGCTTTTGAGTGGAAAGATAAATATGGTGGAATTATTTTAGAGCAATTAAAAAAGCTTGGAGCTTCTTGTGATTGGGAACGTACTAAGTTCACTATGGATGATGATATGAGTGAAGCTGTAATCAAGGTTTTTGTTGATTTGTACAATAAAGGATTAATTTATCGTGGATTCAGAATGGTAAATTGGGATCCTGAGGCTAAAACTACCTTATCTGATGAAGAAGTTATTTATGAAGAGCGTCAAGGAAACTTATATTATTTACAATACGATATTGTAGGTTCTGATGAAAAAGTAACCATTGCAACTACACGTCCTGAAACTATTTTAGGAGATTCAGCAATTTGTATTAATCCAGAAGACGAACGTTTCACACATTTAAAAGGAAAGAAGGCGATTGTACCATTATGTAATCGTGAAATTCCAATTATTGAAGATAGTTATGTAGATGTTGAATTCGGAACAGGATGTTTAAAAGTAACTCCTGCGCACGATGAAAATGATAAGGTTCTTGGAGATAAGCACAATTTAGAGGTAATTGATATTTTTAATGAGGATGCTTCTTTAAATTCTTTTGGTTTACATTATGAAGGTAAAGATCGTTTTGTAGTTCGTAAAGAAATAGCTAAAGAACTTGAAGAGAAAGGATATTTAGTAAAAGTAGAACAGCATACAAATAAAGTTGGAACTTCTGAAAGAACAAAAGCAGTAATCGAACCTCGATTATCTGATCAATGGTTCTTAAAAATGGAAGATTTAGCGAAGCCAGCTATCGAAGGTGTTTTAGGAGAAGGTAGAGATGTAAAATTATATCCTAGAAAATTCGAAAATACGTACCGTCATTGGATGGAAAACATTCGAGATTGGAATATTTCTCGTCAGTTATGGTGGGGGCAACAAATTCCTGCGTTCTATTATGGAGATGGTAAAGAAGATTTCGTAGTTGCAGAAACTAAAGACAAAGCTTTAGAATTAGCAAAGGAGAAAACAGCTAATCCTAATCTTCAAGCATCAGATTTAAGACAAGATCCAGATGTTTTAGATACTTGGTTCTCCTCTTGGTTATGGCCAATGTCTGTTTTCGATGGAATTAGAAATCCAGAAAATGAAGAGATCAATTATTATTATCCAACAAATGATTTGGTAACAGGTCCAGATATTTTATTTTTCTGGGTAGCACGTATGATTATTTCAGGATATGAATATAAAGATACTCGTCCGTTTGAAAATGTATATTTAACAGGATTAGTACGAGATAAGCAACGTCGTAAAATGAGTAAATCATTAGGGAACTCTCCTGATGCATTAAAATTAATTGAAGAATACGGGGCAGACGGAGTACGTGTTGGTTTATTGTTAAGTTCTGCTGCTGGTAACGATTTATTATTCGATGAAGCCTTATGTCAACAAGGTAAAGGTTTAGGAAATAAAGTTTGGAGTGCATTTTATTTAACGTCTATTTGGGAGGTTTCTGAAGAAATTGAGCAACCAGAGCATAGTAAAATAGCTTTGGAATGGTATAAGGCTAAACTACAAAAGACTTTAACTGAAATAGAAGATCATTATAGTAAATATCGCTTGAGTGATGTTATTATGAGTCTTTATAAGTTGATTTATGATGATTTTTGTGGTTGGTTATTAGAAACGGTAAAACCAGCATACCAACAACCAATTGATAAGAAAACTTACAAAGAAGTAATTGCCATTTTTGAAGATAATTTAAAAGTATTACATCCTTTCATGCCTTTTGTTACAGAGGAGATTTGGCAAGCAATTTCAGAAAGAACAGCAGAAGAAGCTTTGATAGTATCTCAATACCCAAAACTTAACGAAGTTGAGAATTCATCTATTATTGAAGAGTTTGATTTTGCAACGAGTATTATTTCTGGGATTAGAACAATAAGGAAAGAAAAAAATATTGCATTTAAAGACGCTATCGAGTTGAATGTAGTGAACAACGAAAACTATACCAAGAATTTTGATAGTGTAATTAAAAAGTTGGTAAATGCTTCTGAAATAAACTATGTAACAGAAAAAGTAGACGGAGCTTCATTTAGAGTAAAATCTAATGAATATTTCGTGCCAATTTCTGCTGATAGTATTAATGTAGAAGAGGAAATTAAAAAGATAACTGAAGAGTTAAATTATACGGAAGGTTTCTTGAAGTCGGTACAAAAGAAGCTTTCTAATGAAAGGTTTGTAAATAATGCACCAGAGCAAGTTGTGGCTAATGAAAAGAAAAAAGAAGCAGATGCATTGGCTAAAATAGAAACATTAAAAGCAAGTTTAGCAGGACTTTAGATGATAAGCTGTACTGGTTTTTAACTTAAGTTTTTAAAAAAGAATGAAAAAAATATTTTTACTGATAGTATTTGTTATAAGTAGTAGTTTATTTTCACAACAGGAAAAACTTCAAAAACAATTTAAAGTAGATTTTAATTTTATGGGATTAGGTTTTTCATATGAAGTTCCCTTATCTGAAAAATGGGTTGTTGATTTAAGTGCAGGTGTTGGTGGTGGATATAGAATCAATAATGGATTTAAAGCTACTTGGGTTTTTAATTCACATTTAGCCTCTTATTTTAAATCAGAGTTTAAGCGCTATTATAACAGAGAAAAAAGAAGGAAAAAAGGAAAGAGAGATATTAATAATTCTGGAAGTTATATAGCTTTTCAAACAAAATATAACTCTAGAAGGTTTTCTTTGAGTAAAATAACAGCTCCACTAGATAATGCGTTGTTAAACGAGGTGCATTGGGGAGTTCAACGTCCATTTGATGAAAGATGGTTGTTCAATTTTCATGCTGGAGTTGGTTATGCAATTGATTTAAATTCTTCTCAAGGAAGTTTATATCCTGCATTGGGTGTTAAGTTCTCTTACAAAATCTTTTAAAAAGCTATTTTTTAGTTGTATGAAAGAAAATAGGTACTGCTTAAAAAAAGAAGCAGATGCATTGGCTAAAATAGATACATTAAAAGCAAGTTTAGCTTCTTTAGGATAGAGATTAAACTTTTCTTATAAATTTAAGACTAAAAAGATTTTTTGTAACTAAAACAAGATCTTTTTTTAGTCTTTTTTTATTTTTTAGACTCTTTTTTTATCAGGTCTATAATTTTAGATAGGCATTATTTCGTGATGTTTAATTCTTTCCACTTACGTATATTATTATTTAAAAATTAAGTATAAATACTTAGATTTGTTCAGTAATGTATTTGTACTATGGAATTTAAAACAACGTGTTCTTATTGTGGTGTAGGATGTGGAATTAAAGTCAAGAAAGATAATAATGATAAAGTTCATGTTATTGGAGACGAAGATCATCCTGTAAATAAGGGGATGTTGTGTTCAAAGGGAATGAATTTACATTATGTAGTGAATGATCAATCCGATCGAATTTTATACCCAGAAATGCGTTGGAGTCGATCACATCCGAGAGAATGTGTGAGTTGGGATACAGCATTAGATCGAGCTGCAAAAGTCTTTAAATCCATTATAAAAACTCATGGTCCAGATAGCGTAGGTTTTTATGTTTCTGGTCAGAGTTTAACCGAAGAATATTACATTGCAAATAAACTAACGAAAGGTTTTTTAGGAACAAATAATATAGATACAAACTCTAGATTATGCATGAGTTCTGCTGTGGTTGGTTACAAAAAAACTTTTGGAGAAGACAGTGTACCTATTGCATATGAAGATATTGAATTAGCTGATTGTTTTTTAATTACAGGAGCGAATCCTGCTTGGTGTCATCCTATTTTATTCAGAAGAATAGAGCAACGCAAAGAAGCAAATCCTGATGTGAAAATTATAGTTATTGATCCACGGAAAACAGATTCTGCAAATTTTGCAGATTTACATTTACAACTATTACCAGGGACAGATGTAATTTTATATAATGCTATTGGACAATATCTTATAAAAAGAGGTTTAATTGATGAAGACTTTATCAATAAACATACAGAAGGGTTTTCTAAGTATAAAGAATACGTTTTTTCAACATCAATAAAACAAGCTTCAAAATTATGTGGTGTACCGGAAAAAGACATTAAAAAAGCGGCAAATTTGATTGGAATGTCTAAGGCTTTTATCAGCATGTGGGCCATGGGATTAAATCAGAGTGTGATAGGAACAGATAAAAATGTTTCATTATTAAACTTATCGTTAATTACAGGTCAGGTTGGAAAACCAGGAGCGGGACCTTTTTCTTTAACAGGACAACCCAATGCCATGGGAGGAAGAGAAGTAGGAGGAATGGCTAACTTATTGGCAGTACATAAAGATTTAGGAAATGAAGAACATAGAAGAGAAGTTGCCCAATTTTGGGGAGTAGATAAAATTTCAGAAAACCCAGGTTTAACTGCTACAGAAATGTTTGAAGCGTTAGAAAGCGGAAAACTAAAAGCAATTTGGGTAGTTTGTACAAATCCATTGGTTAGTTTACCAAATTCGCATCAGATAGAACGAGCAATGAAAAATGCAAAATTTGTAGTTGTTCAAGATATTTCTCATAAATCAGATACGGTTGAATATGCCGATTTAGTTCTTCCAGCTGCTGGATGGTTAGAGAAAGAAGGAACAATGACAAACTCCGAGCGAAGAGTAGCATATTTACCAAAAGTTATTGATTCACCAGGAGAGGCTAGGCCAGATGTTGAGATTCTTTGTGATTTTGCACAAAGAATGGGATTTAGAAGTTTTAATTATAATGAAACTAGTGAAATATATGATGAGTATGCATCGATGACTAAAGGAACTAATATTGATGTTTCTTATTTAAATTATGATAGATTAAAAACAGAAGGGACTTTTCAATGGCCAGTTCCAGAGCATAGACATCAGGGAACTGCAAGATTATTTCAAGATAAAAAATTTTATACTGAATCTCAAAAAGCAAAGTTTAATCTACCAGCATCCAACTATAATCCAGTTTTAGATATAGACCCAGAGTTTCCGTATATTTTAACTACAGGAAGAATTCGAGATCAATGGCATACGATGACCAGAACAGGTAAAGTGTCACGTTTAAAAACACATTATTCAACTCCAGTTTTACAACTCAATCCGGTAGATGCACATTTAAATAAAATTAATGATGGAGATATTACTGAAGTTAAGAGTAAAAATGGCGTAGTTCGGGTTCGAGCAAAGGTGACAGATGATGTGAAAAAAGGAGTAGTTTTTTTACCAATGCATTGGGGTAAGCAATTACAAAGCGATTTAAATAGAGCAAATAATTTAACCAATACTATTGTTGATCCTATTTCTAAAGAACCTGATTTTAAATTTACGCAGGTATCCATTTCAAAGTACGTTAAAAAAGCAGAAAAAATAGTAGTTATTGGAGCAGGAGCAGCTGCATTCCGATTTGTGCAAAATTATAGAGAGAATAACGATTACGATGAAATTCATGTATTCTCCAAAGAATTAAATTTATTTTACAATAGAGTTTTACTTCCAGAATATGTTACTGAAGAATTATCTTGGGAACAGTTGCTTAAAATCAAAAGATTAGAGTTGGAAGAATTGGATTTAAAATTATATTCAGAAACATCAGTTTCAAAAATAGATAAAGAAAAAAAGACAATTTTAGATAGTAATGGTCATGAGCATAACTTTGATAAATTGATTATTGCGACAGGAAGTAGAGCTTTCATTCCTAGAGATGTACAAATTAATTTACCAGGTAGATTTACTATGCGTAGTAAAATTGATGCAGATCGATTTAAAGCGTATTTAGATGCTACAAATTTACCGCCAGAAGAACAACATGTAGTTATAGTTGGAGGAGGTTTACTAGGTTTAGAATTGGCAGCTGCAATGAAACATCGAAATGTGAAGATTACGATTGTTCAAAGAGCTTCTCGATTAATGGAACGTCAGTTAGATTTAGTTTCTAGTAAATTATTAGCATTGGATGTGCAAGAACGTGGAATTCAGATTTATTTTGATAATGAAGTAAGTACTGTTTTTGATGATGAAGAGACAGGTGATTTAAATATTAATTTAAAGAGTGGAAAATCAATTACAGCTAATGCTATTGTTTATGCCATAGGAACGAAACCTAATATAGAAATCGCAAAAGAAAATGGAATTGCTTGCGGTAGAGGAGTTATAGTAAATCAGTATTTACAATCTTCTAATCCAGATATTTTTGCTATCGGAGAAATAGCAGAATTTAATAATCAATTATTTGGAATAACTTCTGCAGCAGAAGAACAAGCTGCAATTTTAGCAAATTATTTAGCAGGAGATGTAAGTAGTAGATACAAAGGTTCTGTATTAATGAATATTCTGAAGTTTAATGATCTTAGCTTGTGTTCTATAGGGAATGTTTTAATACCTGAGAATGAAGAGGGGTATGAAGAAATCGTATTTACCGATACGAGTAAACGCTATTATAAAAAATGCATTGTTAAAGATGATCTTTTAATTGGAGCTGTTTTAATGGGAGATAAGAGTGAGTTTGCAGAGTTTAAAACACTTATCGAAAGTAAAATTGAAATGGCAGATAAACGAGATACTTTGTTAAGAGGTTCATCTAATAATAAGCCTGTAATAGGGAAATTAGTATGTTCTTGTAGTCAGGTTGGAATCGGAAATATAGAAGAAGCAATAGCTGCAGGTTGTACAGACTTTACAGAATTGTGTAAACAGACTGGAGCAGGTTTAGGTTGTGGAAGTTGTAAAACAGAAGTTAGAGAAGTACTACATAATGCCAAGAGTTTAGCATGAGAGAATTGAATAGAATATTAGTAAGTGGAGGAGTGCTTTCTCCAGGTGAATTAAAGAATATTTGTGAAGTTGCTGAGGCAATGGGAATGAATGCAATTTCATTTGGTTCCCGTCAGGATATCATCTTTCCAAAGAAGATTGATCAAGAAATAGTAGAACAAAATCCGTCTTTACAAGTTGTAGATCCGAGTAAGGAACCTATTCAGAATATCATGTCATCGTACGTTTCTTCTGATTTATTCCATAATACATCTTGGCTAATTAGTTCTCGATATTTATATATTTTAGAACAGTTTAAATACAATCCTAAATTAAGGATTAATATAACAGATCCGAAACAACGTTTGGTTCCGTTATACACAGGAAATATAAATTTCATTGCTTCTGAAAATGAGGATTATTGGTATTTGTATTTACGTTTACCAAATTGGAGGAAAACAAAAATGTATCCAGCTTTAATTTATAGTTGGGATTTGCACAAAGTGGCAAAGACTATTGAAGATATTTTAATAGAAGAGCCAGAGAATATAGACACAGTTTTTGAATTAGTTAACGATGCTATAGAAACAAATAATAGAACGGTAGATAAGCCCTTGGAAGTTCCTTTTCATCCTTTTCCATATTATGAAGGAATGAATAGAAGAGGAGATAAATATTGGTTAGGATTATATTGGAGGAATAATTTGTACAATACTACTTTTTTAAAGAGTATGTGTGATTTATGTAATGAAAATAAAATTGGTAAAATATCGCTTACACCTTGGAAATCTTTTATCGTAAAAGGTATTCCTGTGACATCTAAACTAGATTGGGAAAAATTTTTAGGTAGATTCGGAATTAATGTTCGACATTCGATGCTAGAGTTAAATTGGCATTTACCTGTAGCAGATAAAGAAGCATTAAGTTTAAAAAGATATTTAGTTTCTAATTTCGATCAAAATGATATTAGCACATACGGACTTACTTTTGGTATTACCAATTATATTAATAATCCGTATCGATTCACTGCCATAGTTATTGAGAAAAATAAACAGCCAGAAGTGGTTGGCGATTTTGTGATTCGTGACACTTATAATTTACTATTCGCCAAAAATTTCGATCCTAATACACAAGAATATATCATGTATGTTCAAGATGTAGATAAAGTAGAATTACCCGGTTTACTAATGGAATTAAGTAAGTTGTATTTCGAACAATTGGGAACTGAAAAACAAACAAACATATCAAAATCGACTAAAAAAAGTAAAGCGGAAGAAGAGATATATCAATGTGAAGAGTGTGATACTATTTACAAAGAAGTATATGGTGATATAACTCAAGAAATAGTACCAGGTACATCATTTTCAGATTTACCCTCATCTTATATTTGTTCAACTTGCGATGCTCCTAAAGCTAGCTTTAAAAAGAAGTTTTTAGTGAAATAGATACTGTTCAAAACTTTGGGAAATTACTCACTCTCATTTTAGAACTTCAACGGTCATTGGGATATCAACCAATGGCCAATCATCACTACCAACTCTAACTTTAGCAATTTTTTCAATAGTAGAAAATCCAGAAATTACCTCGCCAAATACCGTGTGTTCCTTATCTAAATGACGTGCACCATTTTTACTCTGTACAATATAAAAATTAAAAGGACTAGATAATTTTTTTGGGTTGTTTTCTGCATCTTTAGCCGCAGCTAATGAACCATATCTATGTCTTCTATTCTTTCTTATTTCTGGTTGTAATCGATAGTGTTGATATTTTTTTCTAAATTTTGCAGTAGATGCTAGATCAGAATCTCCACCTTGAACAACGAAATTTTTTGAAACCCTGTAAAAATATGCGGTATTAAAATATTTAATTTTAGTTAAAAAAATAAAATTAGCTCTATGGATAGGTGTATCTTTATACAATCTCAGTTTAATATTTCCAAAGCTGGTCTTAATAATTACTTTGGTTTCCTTATTTAATTCACCATATTTCTTAAGAAACTCTTGGGCATTTTTTTTGTTTAAAGTATCCCAACTTGGTGCAATTTCTTTTTTTATCAGAGGTTTCTTTTGTTTTTTTTCCTCTTTTTTAATTATTTTTTTAGGTTTTGTTGTTACAGTTTCTTTTTTATTAGGGTTACAGTTAAAAAAAATAATACCTGTAAACAATAAGATGCTAAATCTTAAAAATTTCATTTGTGTAATAATATTGAAAATGTAAATATACTTGATGTTTGCCTAAGAATGATTTGTAGATAGACCTTTTTATGAGCAATAGTAATTTATTACATTTGTAGGATATGATAGAAAACGTAATTTTAGTTGATGAGCTTGATAATGAAGTTGGATTAATGCCTAAGATGGAAGCTCATGAAAAAGCAATGTTACATAGGGCTTTTTCTGTATTTGTTTTTAATAAAAAAAATGAATTAATGCTCCAACAAAGAGCAAAAGATAAATATCATTCTCCTTTATTATGGACAAATACTTGTTGTTCTCATCAAAGAAAAGGGGAAACAAATATTGAAGCTGGAAAAAGAAGACTACAAGAAGAAATGGGGTTTTCGTGCGATTTAGAAGAAGTGTTTTCTTTTATTTACAAAGCTCCTTTTGATAATGGACTTACAGAGCATGAATTAGATCATGTAATGATTGGATATTATGATGAAGCACCAATAATCAATCCAGAAGAAGTTGAAAATTATAAATGGATGCCTTTAGAAGAAGTAAAAGAGGATATTACAAGAAATCCACAGACTTACACAGCATGGTTTAAGATTATTTTTGAGAAATCGTACGAAAAAATAGCAACCTTTAATACAAAAAAATAATGCCAAGAGTAACTGTACATAGAAAAGCTCACTTTAATGCCGCACATAGGTTGCATAGAAAAGATTGGTCTGATGAAAAAAATTTCGATGTATTTAACAAATGCAGTAATGTATATTTTCATGGACATAACTATGAGCTTATTGTATCTTTAACAGGAGAAATAGATAAAAAAACAGGATATGTTTACGATTTAGGGAAATTAAAAACTTTAATTAAAACTGAAATAGAAGAAGCGTTCGATCATAAAAATCTGAATATTGAAGTTGATGAGTTTAAAGATTTAAACCCAACAGCAGAAAATATTTCAGTAGTGATTTATAATAAATTGAGAATACATATCCCTAAAAACTTAGATATGGAGATTACACTTTATGAAACTCCTAGAAATTTTGTAACATATTCAGGAAACTAATTAAAAATAAAAAATGCCAAACCAGTTTATTAAGTTTACTCCAATATTAAAAGAAAAAATATGGGGAGGAGAGAAGTTAAGACAGTATTTAAATAAAGATTCTAAAGCTGAAACTTTAGGAGAAAGTTGGGAAATTTCTGATGTTGAAGGAGACACTTCTATAGTGTCTAATGGAAATTTAAAAGGAAAAAATCTAAAAGATCTTATAAAAAGCTATAAGCAAGATTTAGTAGGAGCTAAAGTATTTGCTCAGTTTGGAGAAAAGTTTCCGTTGTTAATTAAGTTTATAGATGCTAAAACACCGTTGAGTATACAATTACATCCAAATGATATATTAGCTAAAGAAAGACATAATTCGTTCGGTAAAACGGAAATGTGGTATGTGATGCAAGCTGATGAACAAGCAAACTTGATTGTTGGTTTTAAAAAAGATAGTACTAAAGAAGAGTATTTAAAACATTTACAAGGTAAGTCTCTCTTAGATATTTTAAATGTAGATGAAGTTAAAAAAGGAGATGTTTATTTTATTCCAACGGGAAGAATTCATGCGATTGGAGCAGGGGTTTTATTAGCGGAAATTCAACAAACTTCAGATATAACGTATCGTATTTACGATTGGGATCGTCAAGATAAAAATGGTAATTACAGAGAATTACATACCGAACTTGCCTTAGATGCTATAGATTATAAAGCAATTCCTAATTACAAACAATCCTATGCGCAAGAATTAAATACAGTTTCAGAAATTGTTTCATGTCCTTATTTTACTACCAATATGTTGCCAATACAAGGTAAGTTAAAAGTGAATCATAGTGATAAAGATAGTTTTGTGATTTATATGTGTGTATCTGGTGAAGTTGAATTTGAATCAGCAGTTTCTAAAGAAAAAATAAAAGCAGGAGAAACATTATTAGTCCCTGCACATTTTAAAGAATTTACAATTAATTCGAGCTTAACATCTGAAGTACTAGAGGTGTATATAAGATAAAAAGCCCAAAATCGAAGTTTTGAGCTTTTTAAACAAACAAACCAAATTAACTTACAAAAGAATTTACTCAAACATAGTCAGATTACTATCAGCGACAAAACCAACTTCATAGTATAAATGTTAAAGTTTTGGTTTTTTAATATTTTTAAACAGCTATTTTCAGAATATGTAAATATGTATCTTTACCCCATTCTAATGTCCATTTTTTATGAAAATTATTGCAATGATTCCTGCCCGATTTAATGCAAGTCGATTCCCAGGAAAGCTAATGAAAGATTTAGGAGGAAAACCAGTTATTTTACGAACTTACGAAAGTGCCTTATCTACTAAGTTGTTTGATGAAGTTTATGTGGTAACAGATTCCGAAGTGATTTATGATGTTATTGTTAAAGCTAAAGGGAAAGCAATAATGAGTAAAAAAGAGCACGATTGTGGCTCTGATCGGATAGCTGAAGCTGTAGCAGACTTAGCTGTAGATATTGTAATTAATGTTCAAGGAGATGAACCTTTTATAGATGAGATTTCTCTCAGTAAATTGATTGATGTGTTTAAAAACGATGCGCATAAAGAAATCGACTTAGCTTCTCTTAAGGTTAAGATGTCATCATTAGAAGAAATAGAAAATCCTAATAATGTAAAAGTAATTACAGATCAGAATAATTTTGCTATCTATTTCTCAAGAGCTGTGATTCCATATCATAGAGATAAAAATTTGAAAGTATCATACTTTAAACATAAAGGAGTGTATGCCTTTAGAAAAAATGCATTATTAGATTTTTATAATACGCCAATGACTCCTTTAGAAGCGGCAGAAAAGATTGAAGCTATTCGATATTTGGAAGTAGGAAAAAAAATTAAAATGATAGAAACTTCAGTAGAATCTATTGGGATAGATACACCTGAGGATTTAGAAAAAGCAAAACAATTATTTTAGAATGAAGTATAAAAATGTTAAAGTAATAGCTTTTGATGCTGATGATACGCTATGGGTTAATGAAACTTATTTTAGAAATGCAGAGCATACCTTTGCTTCATTTTTAAATAGCTACGAAACTGAAAATAAAATTCATCAAGAATTATTTAAGAAAGAAATAGATAATTTAGAATTGTACGGATATGGTGTAAAAGGTTTTACGCTTTCTATGATTGAAAGTGCTTTAGAATTATCAAATTTTCAAATATCTCAAAAAGTATTATCTGATATTCTTGATATAGGGAAAGAAATGTTAGAGAAACCTATTGAATTGTTAGATGGAGTAGAGGAGGTCTTACAAGGTTTACAAGATAAGTATAGGTTAATAGTAGCAACAAAAGGAGATTTGTTAGATCAACAACGAAAGCTAGAAAAGTCTGGTATTTCACATTATTTTCACCATATAGAAGTAATGAGTGAGAAAAAACAAACTGATTATAAAAAGATGTTACAACGTTTGGATATTGATCCTTCAGAGTTGTTAATGATAGGTAACTCTTTAAAATCTGATGTATTACCACTTATTGAAATAGGAGCTTCAGCAATTCATATTCCTTTTCATACCACTTGGGCTCATGAAACAGTAACTAAAGAACAAAAAGCTACTATAAATTATAAAACGCTAGATAATATTAAAGAAGTACTAACCTTTTTATAATAACAGATACTAATAAAGAGAGTTATTACTAAATTTAAGGAATACATGAAATCGTATTTGGATATTGAACAGTGGAATAGAAAAGAAATTTTCACACATTTTAGAACCTTAAAGGATCCATCTTTTGCCACAGTAGTACATTTAAATGTAACGAATGTTTATACAATATGTAAAGAATTAAATATATCATTCTTTGCGATGTATTTGTATAAATGTACGAAAGCACTAAATGAAGTAGAAAATTTTAAATATAGAATAGAAGATAATAGAATAGCTATATACGATACAATTCATGCGTCTGCCACAATTTTAAGAAAAGATAATACTTTTGGTTTCTCTTTTATTGAGTATGAAGACAATTTTGAAGCGTTTAATAGCAACTTTCAAAAAGAAAAGGAACGAATTTTAAATTCTTCTAATTTATTTCCTCCAAAGTATTCTTTAGGGTGTTTTCATTGTTCTGCTTTACCATGGTTTAGTTTTACAAGTCATAAAGAACCTGTATCAGGAAACAAAAACGATAGTGTACCTCAATTATCTTTCGGAAAAATTTTTAAAGAAAATAAGAATTGGCTTATGCCAGTAGGGATTAATGTAAATCATGCTTTAATCGATGGGTATCATGTGGGTAAGTTTTTAGAAAATTTTCAGAAAGGTTTAAATAAAATCGATTAATTTTGTCAAAAATTTAATTATGGCAAGTATTAAAAACTTAAAAAAAGATATTAATTATACATTAGGAGATATTATTGAAGAATGCTATTTATGGGAGTTAGAAAATCCTGAAGCAGAAACAGTTAAATCTCAACAAATAATTGATGAAGCTATTGTAGCCTTTGATGGACTATTAGATAAAGTGAATGCTAAAGATGTTGAAAATAAAAAAACACATTTTAAAGCTATTAGTGTTGAGTTAGAAGAAAAGGTTAAAGCATTAATAGGTAAGGTTAACGAATTATAAAAGCATATTCTAAGTATAAAAACTCCATTTGTGAATTCAGATGGAGTTTTTTTGTTAGTATTTTAACATAAAGATTTTTGTATTTTTTGTATATTTAAAATGTTATAATTCTAAATACCCTAAGCCTATGCCTAGAGCTATGTTCGAATATACCAAAGTGGTATTACAGAAGGTGAGTTTCAATACAGATCTTTTTTGTAAAGAATTGGAAAAAGCAATAAAAAGATTATTACCATACGAAGTAGATGAATTAGTAATTTGGCTAAGACAGTATACTGCAAATAAGCCTGAGTTATATGTTTGTATGGGAGTTATTAAAGATAATTAAAAAAAGAGCTAGTTTTAAAACTAGCTCTTTTTTTTAATTCATTCGTCTTCCTCTACGTTCTTTAAATCGTTTAAGCATAGATTTATTAAAACGATGTTCTAAAACTTCTAGTTGTAAAACTTTTTTTGCAGATAAAAACTCTAAAAGATCATTATGAAAAGCTGTTTTTTTAGCTTCAAGAGAAGATTTTATTTTATGAAATAAATCTAAACATTTTTTAGCTTCTTGCTCACTAATTTTTTCTACGCCTCCAGCAGCATTAATTTTGTTTTTTATAGTTTCCTTTTCCTGTTTGAATAATTTATGTTTTTCTTTTTCAAACTTATTGTACAAAGGCCAAAATTTTTCAGCTTCATTTTCAGTTAAATCTAATCGTTCTGTGATAAAAGCAATTTTTTTAGCCTTTATCCTTTTAAATTTATCATTTCTTTGTGCAGTACTTATTAAAGTTGTGAAAAGTAGCAATGTAAAAAGTATTGTTTTTTTCATTTTTTAAAAATTATAATTACTGTATTTCATCAAAAAACGATGAATTATCTATATTATCAATATAATCGTCTATAGTTTCATTTTCAAAGTTAAATGATAATTCATCAAGGTCTGAAAAATCATTTTCATCAAACAATGTTGCTAGTTCATAGGTGTTTACATCATTCGCTTCAAACCAATCATCTATAGTTATATTAACATCTTTTGTTTTTGTAAATTGAAAAACAACTAATAATAAAACTGAAGCTGCCGCAACCATTGAACCAAATTGAACGAATCGTTTTCTAAAAGGAATTATCTTACCCTTTTCTTCTTGTTGAAAATTAACCTTCTTTAATATTTTATTCTCTAAACCATCAAAATAATCTTTAGGAGTTTCAAAACCACATTTTTCAGGTAAATCCTCTACCATTAATTTACTCATAAGATCATTTTCCAAATCATTAAAGTAATTGTCTGGCATAGTAAAACTAGTTTTCTTACCAAATTTTTGGTTTAAAGAGTCTTCGTTATGTTCTTTATTTTGATTCATTTCTATTAGTTAGACCTTAGAAATATGATAAGGTTTAATTATAATTCTTAATAAATTCTTCAATTTTTTTAACCGCATGAAAATACGAAGCTTTTAAAGCACCTACTGAAGTATCAAGAATTTCCGATATTTCTTGATATTTCATTTCATCAAAATACTTCATATTAAAAACTAATTGTTGTTTTTGAGGTAGTTTTGCAATTGCTTTTTGAAGTATAATTTGAATTTCATCACCAGAAAACCAATGATCACTTGTTAAGGTAGAAACAATTTGTTGTTTATAATCAGCAATATCTACATTGTTTTGTTTGGCTTTCTTATTGAGAAAGGTTATGGCTTCATTTGTAGCTATTCTATACATCCATGAATATAACTTACTTTCTCCTTTAAAATTTTGTATGCTTTTAAAAACTTTGATAAATGTATTTTGTAATACATCATCAGTATCATCATGAGATATTACTATTTTTCTAATATGCCAATATAAACGTTCTTTATATTGAGATATCAGATTACGAAATGCAACCTCTTTAGTTGTTGCACTTTGTAATTGAGATACTAATGTAATTTCGTCAGTCAAATGAATTGGTTTTTCATTATGACTTTAAAATTAGTAAAAGGTTTAATTAAAAAAAAGAATTATTTTCTTCTAGAATAACCAAATAAACGTTTTTTAACAATCATATCCGCGATTCCTGAGGGTAATAATTCTTGCCAACCGTCTTTTCCTTCTTGAATCATCTTTAACACTTCTCTAGAGAAAATAGATAAGATTTCTGGGTTAAAATCTTCAATATCGACCATTCTACCATTTATCTTAAAGAATTTATAAAGCTCTTTAATTCTAGGGTGTACTTTAAGGTTTTCAGAGTTAATATATTCGTTTGTTTTATCATCCTTATATGGGTACATGTATATCTTAAGGTCTTTGTAAAATAATTTTCCAAAAGCTTCTAATATACCACCACTTACATCACGATAATATTTTTCATCGAAAATTTGTATTAGGTTATTAACTCCCATGGCTAATGCCATTCTTTCTTTAGTAAATTCACTAAAGTATTCTACTAATCTATAATATTCTTGATAATTAGTAATCATTACATTCTGTCCTAAAGAACATAATAATTCTGCTCTATCTAAAAAATCTCTTTCATTAATTTCGCCCTCTGCTCTTAAATTACTTAAAGTAATCTCAAAAATAAATTGGGTTTTTTCTGGATTTACTTTCTTTTCATTTAAAAATTGCTGTTTAGACTTTTCGTACATATCCATATTCACTTTTGTTACAGGTCTAAAGCTACCACGTAAAGCAAGGATATTTTTTTTATATAACACTTGAGCAGGCAATAAATTGTTACCATCAGGTCCAAACATTACAGCATTTGTCATGCCATTTTTTACTAGTTGTAAACTCATTAAACGATTATCAACATACATAAAACGAGGGCCAGAGAAATTGATCATATCAATTTCAACCTTATCTTTATCTATATTATCATAGAATGACTTTAAAAGCTCTTTTGGGTTATCATTTAAATAAAAAGCACCATAAATTAAATTTACTCCTAAAGTACCTAGTGTTTCTTGTTGTAATCTAGCCTCAGTTTCTTTAAAACGTAAGTGTAGTACAATTTCGTTATAATCCTCTAAAGGATCTAATTGAAAGCGGATACCAACCCAACCATGCCCCTTAAATTTCTTAGCGAAATCAATGGTGGTTACAGTATTAGCATAACTAAAAAATAATTTTTCAGGGTGTTTTTGTCGATCTAAACGATCCTCAATTAAGTTAATTTCATGTCTCAACATTTTTTTTAATCGAGATTCGGTAACATAACGCCTATCATCTTCTATTCCATAAATGGCATCAGAGAAATCTTTATCATAAGCACTCATTGCCTTTGCAATAGTACCAGAAGCACCACCAGCTCTAAAGAAATTTCTAGCAGTTTCTTGTCCAGCTCCTATTTCTGCAAAAGTTCCATAAATATTAGCATTTAGGTTTATTCTTAGTGCCTTCATTTTAGAAGTTGGGACACTGCTTATTTTTTGATCCCCTTTTAAGGTTATAGCCATTTTAGTCGTTTTTGTTTACATGAACAAATGTACTGAAAATAGAAAGTATCAGTCAATTTTTATCTTATTTTTGTAGCAATAATGAATAAGATAAAACAATTAAAAGTAACGTTTTTAGGTACAGGAACTTCCACAGGTGTTCCTATGATAGGAAGTAAAGGACCTGTTCGGTTCTCTGAAGACAAAAGAGATAAACGTTTAAGATCTTCAATAGCAATTTCTTGGCAGGATAATAATGAAGAAATTAGTTATATAATTGATTGTGGTCCAGATTTTCGACAGCAAATGTTATCAGCCAATATAGATGCTATTAAAGGAATTTTATTTTCACATGAACACGCAGATCATATTGGTGGTTTAGATGATATCAGACCTTACTATTATCAAATGGGGCCAGTCCCAATTTATAGTGATGAAAGAGTTTTAGCAGCCTTACAAAGAAGATACGAGTATATTTTTACTACAGAAAATAGGTATCCTTCTGCTCCAGAAGTAAGTTCCAATGTGATTTCTGAAAATGATAGTTTTATACTACATGGAGTTGAGGTTATTCCTATAAGAGTAATGCATGGAGATTTACCGATTTTAGGATATAGATTTGGAAATATTGCTTATTTGACAGATGTTAAATCGGTGCCTGAAAAGGAAAAAGAAAAGTTAAAAAACTTAGATGTCTTAATAACAACGGCATTACGTTTAGATCCTCATAAAACGCATTCAAACTTGGAAGAAGCTTTGGCACTTGTTGAAGAATTGCAACCTAAAAAAGCTTATTTTAGTCATATTAGTGAGTTATTAGGTTTTCATGAAGAGGTCGAAAAAACACTTCCAGAAAATATTTTTTTAGCTTATGATGGTTTAGAATTAGAAGTTAAACAATAAAAGTTAAAAGAAAATTAGTAGTATACAAAAAACGACCAACATTTACTGTTGGTCGTTTTACTTTTATATTTTTGATTTTATCTTAATTATCTTCTAAAGAGAAATTGATAGGGAATCCATATTTTACAGATACAGGTTTACCTTCATGTATTGCAGGCTTAAATTTAGGTAAATTTGAAACCACTCTTATTGCTTCATCATTTAAAATTTTCCCGCCTTTTGGTCCTAAAGTTTTAATGTTTGTCACATTACCTTCTTTGTCGATAATAAATCGAACCCAAACTTCACCCTCTTGCTTGTTTAATAAAGCTTTGTTAGGATACACAAAATATTCTTGAATATGCTTTATCATTTCCTCATTAAAACAATCTAACTGATCTTTACTACCACTTTTACAATCTGGAAAAGAAGGAATAGCGTCAACAGTAGCAAATTTTTGAGCACTTCTTAATTCCTCTCTAGATAAACTGTTTTTTAAGGCAGCTACATTCGTTTTTATCTTTAAAGACTTGTTAATATGAGAAGAGTTTTGAACGGTAGAAATACCAGAACTATTTAACTGACCAGCGTTTGCAGAAGCAACATTCTTTTTTCTTCTTTTAAGAAAACGTTTTTTAGAAGCAGATACACGAACGCTTATTTGTCTTGTTTTTTTATTCTTTTTATTTGTAGTTTGCTTTACTGTACATTTTGTAATACTGTTTAAATCTTCAACTAAATTTTCTTCAGTATCACATGTTTCTTTCTGAGACCAAGCAAAGGTGGCCATAAAAACAAAAGATATATATATTATTTTTTTCATAAGTCAGGGATTACATTTACACTTAGTATGACACATTTATATATTAAAAGTCACAATTATCAACGGATTAGACTTCAAAATATTTCACTACTTACATCAAAGTAAATAAAAATATCAGTTAAAAACTGTTAAATATCGATAAATGGTTGAAATTTAACTTTTATTGAGCAATTTTAACAGTTTATCGGCACTAAAAAAAGGTGTAGTTTTTCCTGAGTTTAACTCGATAATCTCATTTTTTAATTGAGTGTTAACATCAGGATGATCGTAAAATCGTCTCTTTAGTTCTTGTTCTATAGTTGAAAATAGCCAATGTTTATTTTGAAGATTTCTTCTTTTATCGAAATATCCATTTCCTTTTGAAGATTGGATATAGTTTAAAATCATTTGATAAATTTCGCCAATACCAGAATTTTTAAGTGCGCTAGCCGTTAAAACTTTTGGTTGCCATCCATTTTCTTTTGGTGGGTATAAATGTAAGGCTCTATTGAATTCAACTTTAGCAATTTTAGCATTTTTTACATTATCTCCATCTGCTTTATTAATTACGATGGCATCAGCCATTTCAATAATTCCTCTTTTAATTCCTTGAAGTTCATCTCCAGCACCAGAAAGTTTTAGTAAAAGAAAAAAATCGACCATTGAATGAACAGCAGTTTCACTTTGTCCAACACCAACAGTTTCTATAATAATAGTATCAAAACCAGCAGCTTCACATAAAATAATACTTTCTCTAGTTTTTTGAGCAACTCCACCTAAAGAAGTTCCAGAAGGAGAAGGACGAATGAAGGCATTTTTATCAGTAACTAATTGTTCCATTCTAGTTTTATCTCCTAAAATACTTCCTTTGTTAATAGAGCTACTAGGGTCTACAGCTAGTACAGCAACTTTTTTTCCTATTGAAGTTAAGTGTTTTCCAAAACTTTCGATAAAAGTACTTTTTCCAACACCAGGAACTCCCGTAATACCAATTCGTACCGAATTATTAGCATAGGGTAAGCATGCATTTAAAATTGTATTTGCTTTTTTTTGATGCTTTTTATTTGTGCTTTCAACTAAGGTAATAGCGCGACTTAAAAATGTAATATCACCTTGCAAAATTTTAGCAACAAATTCTTCGGTTGTAGCACGCTTTCGTCTATTTAATTTTATTCTTTCAGCAGAACTCTTACTGGTCGTTTCTGGTTGCGAAACACCTTCTTTTTCTGATAGGTTTGATTTTAAATTATTTGCCATTAAACAAGGTATACATAATACTATTTGTAAATTTAGAAATAAAAAATTATTCAAAAATGCAACGCATAAAAAAATGTGTCGTCTTTAAGACAAGAAATTAATAAATGAAATCAACTAAACAATTTCATCAAAAATTAATCCGTGCCTGTCAAAAGCATGATAAAAAAGCACAATTAGAACTTTATAAAAGTTATAGTAAAGCTATGTTTTTAGTTGCTTACAGGTATGTAAACGATCAATTTTTGGCAGAAGATATAATGCAAGAAGCGTTTATTAAAGCATTTAAACATATTGATAATTACAAAGGGGAAGTAAGTTTTGGGGCTTGGTTAAAAAAAATTGTTATTAATCAAAGTATCGACGAACTTAAGAAGAAAAAGCTAGTTATGGTATCTATAAACTCAGAATCACATAGAGTGATAGAAGAAGATAACAATTGGGAGGTAGATAATTCAGTAACATCACAAATGATTGTTGAAGTAATTAATAAGCAAAAAGATAAATACAGGTTGGTGCTAACATTATACTTGTTAGAAGGCTACGACCATAAAGAAATATCAGAAATATTGGGGATTACTGAGGTTACCTCGCGTACACATTTAATGAGAGGTAAAAAGTTAATCAAAGAACATTTAAAATTAACAAACTATGCCGAAGGATATTAGAAACTTAGCAAGAGATTTTAAGGAAGAGAATATTGAGTTATCTCAACAACATGAAGGAAGGTTTTTGAGTAAATTAGAAGAAGCATTTCCTGAAAAGAGAACATCATACAAATGGTTATATAAAGTTGCTTCAATTGCAATATTATTGGGTGTAGGATTAACATTTTATATTACAGCATCAGCATCAAAGAAAGAAGAAGTAAAGATTAAAGAACATATCAGTTTAGGAGATATATCTCCTGAAATGAAAAAAATAGAAGATTACTATTTAACTGCTATTAATTATGAAATAGCAAGTTTAGATGTTACTCCAGATAATAAGGCCTTATTGGATGAGTACTTTGAGAAGATCGGTAAGTTGGATAATGATTACAAACGGTTAAATGAGAAATTAAAAACAAAAGGAATAACCAATGAGATTATTAATTCACTCATTACCAATCTTCAATTACGATTACAACTTTTAATTTTTTTAAAAGATCAGTTACATGATCTTCAAAATAAAGAAAATACAAATGAAAATACTATTATTTAAATTAACAGCAATTTTACTGACAATCTGTTCGTTTGGATTGTCTGCACAAAAAAAGAATAAGAATTTCAAAGAAGAGTTTAAAGTAAAGTCTGATGTAATTATTGATATTAATACAAGGCATTCTGATATTCAAATTGAAACCTGGGATAAAGATAAAGTTGTAGTCGAGGCTTTTATGATGGTTTCAGGAGAAGAAGTTACAGAGGAGATGAAAGATAGTTTTTATGAAAAATGGGATTTTAATGCTTATGGGAATAGTAAAAAAATAACCATTAAATCGAGAACTAACGCTAAATTTAACTTTGATTCATTCAATTTTGATAACCCTGATTATAGTTTTATTGTTAATGATTTATCTGATTTTTCGATAGGGAGTTTAGATGTGTTAGATTCTATAGATTTTATTATGCCACCAGAGCCACCGGTATTACCAGAATTTATAGCTCCACCAATGCCTCCGATGCCACCAGCGCCTCCAATGTTTATGTTTACTGAGTTTGACTTTAAAGCGTATAAAAAAGATAAAAGCTATTTAGAGCGTTGGAAAGCAGAGAATAAAGAAGCGTTGGGTAAAAACCCTAAAGTAAAAATAAAAGACAAATCTATTTCAATAACTAGTGATGATGCTAACATTACCATGTCGGGCTCAATTAATGATAATGAAGATTTGAAAGTTTTTCTAAAAGAAAGAAAAGAACATCAAAAGGAAAGGGAAATTAAAATGAAAGCGTATCAAGAATTATTGAATAAAAAAATTGAGGTACAACTTAAAAAGCTTGAAAAAGAACATAAAAAGAATCAAGAGAAATTAAAAGAACAATTAAAAAAACAGAAAAAAGAGCGTAAAAAAATTCAGCTACTTTTAAAGAATAGGAGTAAGTTAAAAGTAAAGAGACTTATAATAATAAGAGCACCGAAAAATGCTAAATTCAATATGAATGTAAAGTATGGGGAGTTAAACTTTGGAAAAGAGTAAAAAAAGAATAATAAAAATATATTTTTAATTAAAATAAGGTTGGTGGTTATAGTACTGCTAGCCTTAATTTTTTACAAGTATTGAACCATTTTAAAGAGTTTAAAATTAAACAATAAGAATGCAATCAAATACTAACATTATTTCAAAAGTGTTTGAATAAAAATTTGATGTTTTTTAGATAAAATTATGATTTAACTTCACTAAAAAGTACCTATATTTACGCTTCAAAATAGTGTAATCTAATGGAATTATACAAAGAGAATCAACTAAAGATCTATAACTCACTTTCGAAGTCAAAAGAAGTATTTAAACCTGTAACAGAAGGAAGAGTAGGTATGTATGTCTGTGGTCCAACAGTATACAGTAATGTACATTTAGGAAACTTAAGAACATTCATGTCATTTGATATGGTGTTTAGATATCTTTTACATTTAGGGTATAAAGTTAGGTATGTAAGAAATATTACAGATGCTGGACATTTAGAGAGTGATGCTGAAGAAGGAGAAGATAAGATAGCAAAGAAAGCACGCTTAGAAGAAATAGAACCCATGGAAGTTGTACAGCGTTATACTGTAGATTTTCATACGATAACAGCGAAATATAATTTTCTTCCGCCAAGTATAGAACCAACTGCAACTGGACATATTGTAGAGCAAATCGAAATGATCAAAGAAATCATGGATAAAGGTCTTGCTTACGAAGTTAATGGATCTGTATATTTTGATGTAATTAAGTATAACGAAGATGGTAACAATTACGGAATACTTTCTGGAAGAAATGTTGAAGATGCAATTCATAATACAAGAACTTTAGACGGACAATCTGAAAAGAAAAACCCACAAGATTTTGCGCTTTGGAAAAAAGCAGGAGATAACCATATCATGCGTTGGCCTTCACCTTGGGGAGAAGGATTTCCAGGGTGGCATTTAGAGTGCTCTGTAATGAGTTCTAAATATTTAGGAGAGCAAATAGATATTCATGGAGGAGGAATGGATTTAAAATTCCCGCATCATGAATGTGAAATTGCGCAGTCTCATGCTTGTTCAGGTGTACAGCCTGTTAATTATTGGATGCATGCCAATATGTTATTGTTGAATTCGCAAAAAATGTCGAAATCAACAGGAAACAGTATTTTACCAGGAGAAATTTTAACTGGAGAGAATAAAGTATTAAGCAAAGCTTTTGGTGCTGGTGTTGTACGTTTCTTTATTATGCAAGCGAACTACAGAAGTATTTTAGATTTTTCTAATGACGGACTATTAGCTTCTGAAAAAGGTTATAATCGTTTAATGGAAGCGGTATCATTATTAGAAGCAATACAAACTGGAGGAAGTTCTTCTTTTGATGTTGCTAAATGGAGACAGGAATGTTATGATGCAATGAACGATGATTTTAATACTCCAATTGCAATAGCGAAACTTTTTGATGCTGTTAAGTTTATCAATCAATTAAAAGATAACAAAGCAACGATAACAGAAAGTGACTTGACTTTATTAAGAGAAACAATGAATGCGTTTGTATTTGATGTTTTAGGATTAGTAAACGATGCTAAAGATCAAGGATCAAATAAATTAGATGGTACTGTAGAGCTTTTAATTAAATTAAGAAAAGAAGCAAGAGAAAATAAAGATTGGGCTTTATCAGATAAAATTAGAGATGAATTAGCTGAGTTAGGAATTCAGTTAAAAGATGGTAGAGAAGGAACAACTTTTACTGTAAACTAATCTGATTTGTTAAAAAAGATACTCATTTATCCTTTTGTTTTGTTAATTCGTTTTTACCAAACGGCTATATCACCATTTACACCTGCAACATGTAGGTATAACCCAACGTGTTCTGCTTACACTTTAGAAGCTTTAAAGAAACACGGATTATTTTATGGAGGTTGGTTAGCGGTTAAGCGAATTTCGAGTTGTCATCCATGGGGAGGTAGTGGTTATGATCCTGTACCTGAAAAGAAATTAAAGAAATAAAACTGAACTTTACTTACAATATACATGAATTTTTTAGCAATAACTTGGAATCAGAACCCAGAAATATTTAATATAGGAGGTTTTAGTGTACGTTGGTACAGCTTAATGTTTGTTATCGCCTTTTTATTAGGTACGTATTTGATGAAGAAAATTTTTACAGAGGATAATATTTCTCATGATAAAATGGATCCTTTATTCATGTATACATTTATATCAATGTTAGTTGGTATGCGTTTAGGAGAGGTTTTCTTTTATAGTTGGCCAGAGTATCAAGATAATCTTTGGAAAATTATTTTGCCTTTTGAAAAAAGAGAAGGAGCCGAAGCGTTATTCGGATTAATAAAGGGATGGGAATTTACTGGTATTTCAGGATTTGCTAGTCATGGTGCAGCTGTGGCAATTCCTATAGCATTGTATTTCTATGCAAAAAAGCATTTGCAAAAATCTTGGTTGTTTATTTTAGATAGAATGGGCATTATGGTGGCTTTAGCTGGTTTTTTCATTCGAACTGGAAATTTCTTCAATTCAGAAATTTATGGTAAACCAACAGGATCAAGTTTTGGGGTGATTTTTGCGTTAAAAGGAGAAAAATATCCTGCACATCCTACACAATTGTATGAAGCATTTAGTTATCTAATATTATTTATTGTTCTTTGGAGGTTATATTGGAAGACTAACAAAAAACTAAAGGAAGGCTATTTATTTGGGGTGTTTATGGTTGCTTTATGGTCACTTCGCTTCTTTATAGAATTCTTAAAGAAACCACAAGTAGATACTAGAGAAGATTGGGTTTTTATGTTCAATACAGGTCAAGTACTTAGTATTCCATTAATTTTAATAGGTGTTTGGTTAATTTTTAGAAAACCAAAAACAGAAGAAGTAAGTTAATTGTAGTATCATTATAAAGGTGTTGTATGCAATATGAAACAAACATTTCACATGTTAACAATCTTTTTGCTGACATTAAATGTTCAAGCACAAAATGGCGTTTCCGAATATGTCGGAAAATATGGAGATTGGATGCCTAACGGAAAAGCATTAATAACAGAATTGGAATTAAAAGCCGACAGAACTTTTAAGTTACGAACAACAGACAATGTTTACCCACAAACTTTTAAAGATTATACAAACGAAGGACAGTGGGTTTTAAAAGATGGAGAAGTTATTTTAAATCCTCATTTAAAAAGACGAAAACCAACTGTAAAAATGACCGAAAAACAAATCGGACTTAAAGACTCAATTGAAATTAAGGTTAACCATTATATTGAATTTTACGAAAACGAAAACTTGATTGAAAAACAAAAATCAGAATTTGAATTACTAACTCTGTACTTTAACAAAAGGAGAAAATACAAGCATTTAACAAGAGATTGGCTAAAAGAAGGAAGTTGCGCTTGGGCACCTCGTATCCGAAACAGAGTGAATTTAGACTCAACAAATACTTTCAGAATAACAAAAAAAGATATTAAGAAAATCGGAATTTATACTTATGGATTTGTAAATTTCATAGAACTCAAAACTGAAAACAAAAATTCTGACTATTATGAAATAGATGTTGTAGTTCCTATCGACAAAGAAAGAATGCCGAGAAATAAGAAAGTAATTATAAAAGGAAATAGAGCTTATTTTTACGAAATTAAAGGAAAAGTAAAAAAGCCACTGAACCATTTATGGAAAAAAACTGCGTAGCATACCGTGTATAATTAATTGTTGTTAATCAAATGCTTACGAAAATATTCACGAATTTTCTGTTCAAGTTGTATTTGCTAATTTAGTTACTGAAACACGCAACGAAATCATACACTAACACGTTAGAAAGTTTAGGGAAAAATGGATAAAAAAATATTCAAACAAATAGCTAAATCATTAGATGATAATAAACTTATAAAAACTTGTATTTCGTTATCAGAGCATTTCAAACAGACAAAGCAATATGAGTTGCAAAGGGTTTATGAATTGGTCTTTAAATTATACTTAGAAAATTATAAAACTGAAATACTTTCGATAAGTGATAGTATTGGTGAAATAAAATTTACTGGAAATTTTGATATTTGGATTTGGGTAGAGTCTATTTTACTAATTAGATGCAAAATTTTAGATGACTATAAGGATACAACTAATTTAAATTTAACATTGACCAAAATAAAAGTAGTAGAAAATTATGAGTGGGATAACGAATTAAAAACTACTATTAATAGAAATGTAAGAAAGAGAAGAATTGAAGAGAAAAGTTTACTTAAGTATAATGAATTAAATTCTGCAATTAAAAATAGAGATTCAAAATTAGAATTAGAAATAAGGAAAACCCACTTTACAGAATTTCTTTTTATTTATTTTTTATCTGATTTTAAATCTAAGGATATCGAAAAAGAAATTGAAGAAAATGAAAAACAATTGCTACAACTATATAGGGAAATATAGTTTTCTTATAATCAATTACATTTAATTTTAAACCTTTTATTATGATTAAAAATTTAAAAGCATTAGGACAAGAACTTTCAAAAACACAGCAAAAAACTGTAAAAGGAGGATTTGGCTTACCTTGCAGAACATTTAGAGATTGTATGGATTATTATCCTTTTGCTTTTCCAGGAGATTTTTCTTGTAGAGACTCAAGATTTGGTTATGGAAAAGTCTGTGTAGCGAATTAAGAAAACTGAATTTTTTAAAAAAAGCTATTTAAAAGTTATTAAACTTTTAAATAGCTTTTTCTTTTTGTTTAGTTGGTGGTAATTATCTTATTTTTAGTTATAAGTATCTACTAAGCTAGAGATTTTCAATTCCTTTTTAAAATCAGCTAAAGTCTTAAAGTTACCTTTTAGAATTTTTATTGTTTTCTCTGTATTAGGTTCCATAGTAAAATAATTATCAGAGAAATTTTCATCAAAGTTTCCAGAAGCAAAAACACCAATCGCTAACTTTTTAGTTTTCAAGTTAACAATATATTCTGTGTCGTTTTCTGAAACATTAAAAGTAATTTCTGGTTGAGGTAATTCTAAAGTTTTAAATGGAACTAAAAAGTGTTGTTTTGTATTTATAATTTTATCGTTTACAGTTAATTTAGCACTCAAAAAAGAATTGTTTAACAAAGAAGAGAATTTAGTTAATTCTTCCTTAGATATAGTACTGTAACTTTCAGAAGCATTAGCTTTTACTGTTATATTTTTATTCCAGCTTGTTATAATTTTACCATCAAAATCTAATAGATTAACTTCTAACACACCTTTTTGATTTTCTAAATCATCTGTAGCGATAAAAACGTTTACTCCATTTTCTTTTTTATCAAAACTAATAATCGTTTTTTCAAAAGACTTTTTCACACCATAATGTAAAGCTTTCCACTTTCCATAATAATCAATACTAGACCATGACGCAACTGGCCAACAATCGTTAATTTGCCAATATAACGATCCCATACAACGGTATCTGTTTTTTCGATGTGCTTCAATTCCAGTAGTAATTCCGTAAGCTTGTAGTAAATGACTTACATGTAAAAAGCTGGCAAAATCTTTAGGCTTTTTATAATGTCTTAGCATATATTCTTCAATAGTACCATTTCCAATACTAGAACGCTGATGTGATTTCATTACTTCTGAAAAAATATCATGATCTTCTGGAATTGTATATTTATTTACAGTAGCCAATTCTGGAAAAGATTGGAAACCGAATTCAGACATAAATCTTGGAATCTTAACATTGTAATTATCAAATGGTTCTTTTCCCCACCAAACGCCCCAGTAATGCGCATCTCCATCGGTATGAGATTCTGGAACTCCTAATTCACTACTTGGAGAGGAAGCCCAATATTCTCTATCTGAATCGTACCCTTTTACAGCTTCAGGTAAAACTTTATGAAAAATATCTGTATATGCTTTCCAAATTGTATTAGCAGCTTTTTCCGATTGCTTTTCAGTTACTTGTTGTTTCCAGCCCCAACGTTCCCAAGCTGATAAAACTTCATTATTACCACACCACAAAGCAATAGAAGTATGATTGCGCAATCTTTTTATATTATCAATAGCTTCTTGTTTTACACTTTCTAAGAATTCATCATCTCCAGGATACATAGCACAAGCAAACATAAAATCTTGCCAAACTAATAATCCTTTTTTGTCGCATAAATCGTAAAAGGTTTTACTTTCATAAACACCACCTCCCCAAACACGGATCATATTCATATTTGCATCTTTTGCTGAATTTAAAATATGCTCGTAGTTTGATTGTTTTACTCGAGGTAAAAAGATATCCTGAGGAATATAATTTGCTCCTTTCATAAAAGTTGGTTTCCCATTAACAGTGAAATAAAAAGAGCTTCCAATACTATCTTTTTCACGAATTAATTTTATAGTTCGTAAACCGATTTGATGTGATTTAGCATCTGAATGATTTTTATGACTTACTTTTACTTTTACGTCATATAAATGCTGTGCACCCATACCATTTGGCCACCAAAGTTTCGGATTCTTAATTTCAAATGGAATGGTAAATTTATTTTTGTTTGTTACCAAAGGTTTTTCTTCAGTTTTTACTAAGCTGTCATTAACAAAAATCTCAAAAACACTTTTTTCAACTTCTTTAGAGCTATTAATTTCTATTTCTGCTGAGAGTTGTGCTGTTTCTCCTATGCTTTTTTGACGGATGAAAACATCGTCAACTTTAAAGTTATCCCAACTTCTTAGAATTACAGATCTCCAGATTCCTGAAGAAACTAATCTTGGTCCCCAATCCCAACCGAAATGATATCCAGCTTTCCTAGAAAATATACTTACTTTTTTTTCTCCTTCAACTTTCCCAATCTTAGCTAAATCATTATCAGAGACTGTGATTTCATAATCGATAGCATCATATTTTTCAATTCCTTTTTTAATAGGAGATTCTAAAACTACTCGTAATTCGTTTTTACCTTCTTTTAAATAAGGTTTACAATTAACTTTATATCTTCTAAACATATTGTCAGAAGTCATAATTTCTTGATCATTTAGAAATACTTTAGAATAGGTATCAATTCCTAAGAATTCTAGTTCAATGTTTTCTTTAGAAAAGTCTTCTTTAGATACATAGAAACTTGTTTTATATTCCCAATCACTTTTATCGATCCACTGAACATCGTGTTCATTTAATCGATAAAAAGGGTTTTCAATGTCTTTGTTGGCTAATAAATCGGTATGAACTGTTCCAGGAACTGTAGCGTTTTTCCATAAGGTGTCATTGGTCTTTTTGAACGTCCAATTTTGATCAAGTTTCATTTCTTTTACGATTGATTCTTTACATCCAGTCAGTAGTATTACTATTGCAGATATAAAGAAGAATTGGGTTAATTTCATTATATGGTTGTTTGTTGTACGGTTGAGCTAATAAATATATATAAAACCAATAACTTAAATTTTTAATATTCTCGCATTATTTGAACAAAAATTTACTTGATAAAACAAGGAAAAACCTTACTCAAATAGTATGAATAAGGTTTTCAATTTAAAATAAAGAAGTATTATCTTAGTTATATGTACTCTTTAATTTTTTCCAATTTTTATTGGCAACTTTCACAAGTTTCTTGTCATCATTTTCTTTTAACCATAGTTGTTTAGCATCTAATTCTACATTATTAAGAAATAGATAATATTTACCATTATAAACTAAAAACTTATTCGGATCTACTCTAAATTTAGCTCCTGCATAAGTACCAAAAGCACAATATCCCCCGTACTGTGGAAGGTACTTCGCAGGATTCTTATCAAAAGTAGTTTTTTGTTGAGCTGATGTGAAATAGTACACAACACCTTCGTGAGTAGATTTGTAATTTTTATTTCCTCTTTGTGCTAAGTTTAACTCTAAATACGAAACCGGACTGTAGCCTTGTAACGCGATATTACTATTGTCGATATTATTAGCTTTTTTGTCTTGACTAAATGCTGAAATACTTAAAAGAAATAGTCCAACGATTGTTAATGATTTTAAAACTTTCATAATGTTATAATTTTGAATTTGTGATTTGATTTATTAAATGTTTGTTTGAGGTTTATGTGCACTTACAACGAGTAAAACAGCAGCTCCGTTAATCCAGTAGAAGTAGGCATCAATTCCTTCAAAAGAAAAAAGAAAAGGAATAAGAACAAATGTTAATCCGACTACAAAATCTACTGCTAGATGAAATTTATAGGACAACACTCTAAAGATTCCTAAGTGATGATCGGTAAGAACGGTTAAAATAAAAGCAGCTATACCTGTAATTACAGAAATCCAAAGTGCTAAAGGATTTGTTTTTCCTAATTCTAATAAAAAAGGCAAAGCAATTAATGCTATTGCTACAGGATAATCTAAAAATGCATGAATTCTTTTCGTGACAAATTTCATAATATTTACTTTTAGTTAGCGTTAAAATAAGCTTCACGTACCACTTGTCCTTCAGCACTCCATTCTCTTTGAATGATTTCATGCCAGTAGATTTTTGATCCGTCTTTCATGTCAAAATCAAAAGTGAATTCAGATGCAGAGTTGTTACCATCAACAATAGAGTTATGATGTGTAATACTATTTACATTCGCAATTGCTCCTAAAAAACCTTCCATTTTTTCAACCATTTGCGATTTTGTGTTCGTAGTTGAATTTGAATAATCTGAAGTTGCAGCATTATCTGCGAAAAAAGTTTTTACTGCGTTTACAATATCTCCTTGAGATACCATTTCATCTATACGTTGTACTTGATCTTTAATGTTCATTTTAAATAATTTTAAATGCGTTGTTATTCTGGTACAAAGATCAATCAGAAGTAGGAGGAAGGAGGTACAAAAAAGGAGCTACCTATTGTACTTTTTTAAAAAGTCGGTTGGTGTAAGTTTGGTATGGAGTTTAAAAAATGAAGAAAAATGATTGGCTTCTTCAAAGCCTAAGAAGTAAGCAATGTTTTTAATCTTTTCGTTTTGTAATAGCATTTCTTTAGAAGTTCGAATAATTTCTTGACGAATTAATTGCCCCATGGAAGCATTTAATTTTTGGCGCACTTTTTTAGCTAATGTTTTTTCAGCAATATGCATTTGATCTGCATAAAAAGAAAGTTTTTTTTCTGAAGTATGGAATTCTTGTATGAGTTTGAATAAATCATTTTCGAAATGATCATCTAACTGATATCCTATTTCATCTCGAAATTCACTAGGAGTAATTCCTGTATTCTTCTTGAAGTTTTTATTGAAATAGGCAACGTCTTTATAACCTTGCTCATAAGCAATTTCTTTAATAGAACTATCTGTAAAAGCAATTAGTTTTTGGTCTTCGATTAGACGTTTTTTAGTTTGTAATTTTTTTACAGTAATTCCAATTTTATTCTTTAATAAGTAATTTATATTCTGATTATTCTTACTTATTTTTTGAACGAGTTCGCTTACGGAAAGATGATTTTTAAATTCTTGATCGATAACTTCCTTTACATCAAAAATAACTTGATATTCTTTCTTGTCAGCATTAAAAGGATTTTGCCAATACCACTGATTTATAGAAATATCAATAATATCTTTTGGAGATGAAAAAATAGTGTTTTGTAAATATTCTTGACAATCTTTACATTCTAAATAATCAATATATCCTAGAGAAATTAAATGCTTGAATAGAATTCGTACATCTTGACTTTCGAATAAAACCTGATTGTCAAATTCTATTTTTCGAACCGTAAAAGAATCTGAAGAGAATTTAATGTATTGTCCTTTTTCTAAAAAAATAAGTTTATCATCCCAATTCAAATAGTTTTTAAAATCAACCTGAATAGTTCCTTGACCTTCCATGATATGAAAGAGCGTGTAGGATTCAATAAAATAAATCTTATTGATTACGGGATTAAACTTAGAAACCATTGTCTTTTAAATTTAAACTAAAAGTAAAATTTTAAAATTAAAACTTCATTTTAAGTTTAACGTTCAACACACGTCCAGTCATAAAATTAGGAATTCCAAATTGTGTTTTACTAAATACATCACGTACCCAAGTATTGGTGATGGAGTTTTGGATATCAAACATGTTGAATAATTCAATACCTGCGGTTAGTTCTTTAAAGTTCTTCAAAAATCCATTAGTAGCTTTTTTATTTGCATCAACAAAAATATAGGAAACTCCTAAATCTGCACGACGATAATCACGAAGTCTACTTTGAAAATCATAAGGGTCAGCATAAGCAGGTGCACCGCCAGGAACTCCTGTATTGTAAACTAAATTTAAGTAAGCTTTTAAATCTGGTAAGTTTGGTACATAATCTTGAAATAAAACCCCAAGTTTTATACGTTGATCTGTAGGGCGTGCAATATAACCACGATTATTTATGTTTTCTTCTGTTTTTAAGAAACCAAAACTCACCCAACTATCACTTCCAGGAATAAATTCACCATTGAGTCGCATGTCTAAACCATAGGCAAAAGCATCAGTAACATTATCAGCTCTGTAACGGATACGAACATTATCTATAGAATAGGCATTAACATCACTTAAATCCTTATAATACACTTCTGTGGTAAGCTTAAAAGGTCTGTCCCATAGTTTAAAACTATAATCATTGCCCAATACCATATGAATTGCTTTTTGAGCTTTTACATTAGGATTTACTTGTCCGTCAAAACCTCTTAACTCTCTGTAAAAAGGAGGTTGAGCGTACAAACCACCAGATATTCTAAAAAGCATATCACTTTCCCAATCTGGTTTTATTGCAAATTGTGCTCTTGGACTAACTATAGTCTGACTTTTAGATGCAATTCCAACAGGATTTACAGACCAGTGTTGTGCACGTACACCAACATTAAACCAAACTTCATGATCGTTCCAACTAGTTTTTCTACTAAATTGAATAAATCCAGAAATACGTTGTGTATCTACTTCATTATTTGCTCTTACAGTTTGGAAAGGCTCAATAGGACCAGTAAAAGGTACATAAGGTTGTTCGTTAACAAAATTGGTTATTGGAGGACGAACAGAAAAACCAACACTATCAATCACTTCCCATTCACGAATACGGTCTTTGATATTTTCTGTTTGAAATTTTACACCCGCTCTCCATTCATTATTTCCATCTTTTAAAACTCCACGTAGTTGTGCACTTGTAATTAATGCATCTAAATCGTTTCTAGCATGATTAATTTGTGAACCAATTCCTTGAGTAAATTCAGCTTCTCCAAAATTTTCATCCCCAATATTTGTGTTCACTTCACCTAAACGATAAGCAGCGGCTATATCAAAATGTTCTTCTTCTTGAGTGTTGAATGAAGAAAGTGTTCCTGTTAATTTGAAATCATCTGAAACTTTATAATCAACAGCAATTGCTCCAAATAATGTTTGAAAAGCATCTTCTTCCTGACCTTCATAAAAAACAGTCAGTTCAATAGGATCTGCGACAGTACCAAAACGAGTACTTCTACGTAAAGGTTTGTAACTATAATTGTTTAAAGAAAAGTTACCTAAAAAGTTAAGGTCAATTTTTTCATTTAAAGTATAGGTAATTAATGTTTGAATATCTGTGAAATTCGGATTGAAATCAGCTTCAATTTGTTTAGAGTTCACTAATAAGCTATTATCCCTATATCGAGCACTAACTACAGCACTTAATTTTTTGTTTAAAAAAACATCTTCAACAGTAATATTACCTCCTAATAAACTTAAATCAACTTGAGTTTGAAATTCTTTTGGCTTTCTATACGTAATATCTAATACAGAAGATAATTTATCTCCATACTTTGCTTGAAAACCACCCGCAGAGAAATTAATATTTTGAACTAAATGTTTGTTGATAAAACTTAAACCTTCTTGCTGGCCAGAACGAATTAAAAAAGGACGATAAATTTCTATACCATTTACATACACTAAATTCTCATCAAAATTACCACCTCTAACATTGTATTGTGTACTTAATTCATTATTGTTATTAACACCAGGTAATGTCATTAAAACATTTTCAATACCAGAATTAGGTCCAACTGCTGTTTCTACAGTTTTAATATTAATGTCTGTAATACCCTGTGCTTCTTTCTTTCTGTTTTCTATGATAACTTCTTCAAGATCTTGACTTTTTATAGTTAAAGTAGGAGAGAACTGTATTGTTCGTTTTCCTCGAGTTGTGAATTTTTTGGTAAGAGTTACATACGACACATGAGAAAAAGTAACAGAAACCGTTTTACGAACAGGAATTTGAAATTCATACAATCCATTTTTATCAGTAGCTGTCCCTTTACCTAAATAAGTAATAGCAACACCTTCAATGGGATCATTAAATTTATTGGTGATTTTTCCTTTCATTGTAGACATTTTTTGAGCAAATATCAAAGTAGGAAATAAGAGGGTAAATAAAAGTTTTTTCAAAATGACTTATGGTTTACGATAAAACGTTTTGGAAATGGTTTCAGTATTTCCAACATTATCAGAAACTACAATTTTAAAGATATGTTTGCTACCAACCAATTTTTTATCGGAAAAATCGTAAGTTAAAATTCCTTTTTTATGATTGTATTCCATTAAAATCCATTGGTTATCTATATAGCCACGAAAATCTTTAATACCAGATTCTTTATCTTTTATTTTGACTTTCAGTGTTTTGTTTTTTGAAATCCATTGCTGATCTGTAAAATTGACTAATGAAATTTGTGGTTGAATTGAATCTAGTTTTAAAGTATAGCTTCCTAAAGTTTTTTGATTGGTGTATGCTTTATTTTCTTTCTTTTTTGTAGATACATGTTTAGGATACTTCTTTTTAGTGACATTAGCTATATATACTTGTTGCTTTTCTGTAGCAGTAAGATGAGAAGTATCAAAAGTTAATGTGAATCTTTTATCTAAGGGAATAGTTGGTTCATGAATTTTGGCAACTCCATTTGATACCTCAAAATTTAAATAGTAATCATGATAGAATGAATTTTTAGGAAAAGCAATGGTAACACCATCTTTTTGAAATTTATTAAAATTGGCAGCTAATACTTTATAATTAGTAGTGTCTTTTTTAAGCTCCATATCGTTTTTTTTTACCCCTTTAATTGGTATTCTCAATTTAGAAGCATTACCTTCAAAGTCTTTTGCAATAATTTCAATATTATAACTAGCTAAGGGCTCAATCGTTAGTTTACCTTCATTGATTAAGTTTTCATAAAGACTTAGTTTGTTTTTAGGATCGCGATGTGTTTTTTGAAATTTATTTTTATATTTTCCGTAGTGCTCATAATCTATCAATAGATTAATATATTTACTTTCAGCAAAAGAAAAAGTCTCAACATCATGATAATACACGCGTTGACCATTTACATGCATTTCTAAACTATAAATACCATTTCTATTCATCGCATCATCTTGTCGATCAAAAGTCACTACACCTAAACCAATGGTTCCGCTGGCTTCAATTCTTTGAGCAACATATTTTCCTTTTTCAACTTTTTTAATAGGAACGATAGATTTTAAATTAGAGTTGTTAACTCGAGCATTAGTATCTAGAGGAAAAATCATCAATTTTTCAATGATAGGGTTTCGAGTATCTTTTACTTTTAACCCAAAGTGCAACGGGTTGATAATTTTATCAGTTTTAGAATCTCTAATCTCATAGTGTAAATGAGGGCCACCAGAACTTCCTGTATCTCCAGAATACCCAATAATTTCTCCTTTTTTTACTGGGAATTTATCTTCATCAGGAAATAAGTTACCTGTGTAATAACTTTTCTTTTTGTATTGAATACGCTTTACATACTCTTGAATTTTTGGAGCAAATCTTTGCAAATGCGCAAATACAGTTGTGTGACCACTAGGATGTTTTACATATAAAACTTTTCCAAATCCATATTGAGCTACTTTGATTCGATATACATAACCATTAGCAGGAGCTAAGATTGGAATTCCTTCTTTTTGTTGTGTTTTTAAATCAATTCCTGAATGAAAGTGATTGCTTCTTAATTCTCCAAAAGTTCCAGCAACCACTACAGGAATATTCATAGGGTTAGCAAAATAACTTTTTGAGTATTTTTTTTGAGAAAAAACAACACTAATTGTAAATAGTAATAAAAGCGTATATAAATGTTTCAAAGTACAGATCTTTATGAACGAAAGTACTAAAATTATACCAAAAATGTATTTGGTTGATAATCATAGATATTCATAAAAAAGAGACAAAGAGTTGTTAATGTTAAAAGAGATTGTTAATTTTGTTGAAATAGTTTATTTTTACTAATAAATGAATAACACATTAGAAGCAATTCATTTACTGGAAGTTAAGTTGAAAGACTTACTTGTTAGATACGAGTTTCTTATCGAAGAAAATGAGGTATTGCTTCAACAGAATGGAAAGTTACAAATTTTATTAAGTGAAAAAGAGCAACAATTAGAAGAACAAAAAAAACAATTTGATCTTTTAAAAGTAGCAAAGACTATGGAAGGCAGTAATGAAGATTCGAGAAATACCAAACTCAAAATAAATGCTTTAATTCGAGAAATAGATAAATGTATCTTGCTCTTGAATTCGTAAAAGTTCTTTAAAATGAATAAAATAAAAGTTAATGTTGTTATAGCAGGCAGAACTTATCCTTTAATTGTAAACTCAACAGAGGAAGAAGAAGGAATGAGAAAGGCTGCTAAAAACATTAATGATTTAATTTTAAGTTTTGAACAAAGTTATGCAGTTGCAGATAAGCAAGATGTTTTAGCAATGTGTGCTTTACAATATGCTTCAAAATTAGAAATACATACAATAAAGGCGTTAAAAGAGTCTGATAAAATTAAAAATAAAATAGATGAGTTAACTGATATAGTTGCTACTCATTTAACATAAGTTCATTACATCGTAATAAAGTAAGATACTGCCTACATTAGTACATAAGTTTAATAAACTCAACACTATATCTTTAAAAAGAATGAGTCTTGATTAGTAAAGCAAGCCGTTAGTTCGGATCCTTGATCAATCAGTTAGTTCTAAACCTGTTTTTAAGGAGTTTATAAAACCATACTGATGTAGGCTTTTTTTTATAAATAAATATATAATCAAATTATTGATATGGAAGATTTAGTTATGCCAATCTTAGCTATAGTAGTAGGAATTGTAGTTGGTTTTATTATAGCAAAGATTTTAGAAAAATCTAAGGCAAACAAATTACTCAAAGAGACAAATAAAGAAGCGGAAAATATTTTAAAAGAAGCAAAAGTGGAAGCTGCTGCTATAAAAAAAGATAAAATATTACAGGCTAAAGAGAAATTTATAGAATTAAAATCTGAACATGAGAAAGTAATCTTATCTAGAGAAAAGAAAATGTCTGATGTTGAAAAAAGAATCAGAGATAAAGAATCTAGAGTTTCTTCTGAATTGGATAAAAATAAAAAATTAACCCAAGCTTTAGAGAAAAAAGAATCTAGTTTAGATTATAAATTAGACTTCTTAGAGAAAAAAGAGTCTGAAATAGAAAAACTGCACAAGCGTCATGTAGATATGTTAGAACAGATTTCAGGTTTTTCTGCAAGCGAAGCAAAGACAGAGTTAGTAGCTTCTTTAAAAGAAGAAGCGAAAACAGATGCGATGAGCTTTATTCAAGAAACTGTTGAAGAAGCAAAAATGACTGCGCAACAAGAAGCACGAAAAGTTATTTTGAATACCATACAAAGGGTAGGAGTAGAGCAAGCGGTAGAAAATTGTGTGTCTGTTTTTAACTTAGAGTCTGATGATGTAAAAGGGCGAATTATAGGTAGAGAAGGACGAAATATTAGAGCTTTAGAAGCTGCTACAGGAGTTGAAATAATTGTAGATGATACTCCTGAAGCAATTATTTTATCTTGCTTTGATCCTGTAAGAAGAGAGATTGCTCGTTTGTCTATGCACAAGTTAGTTACTGATGGTAGAATTCACCCAGCAAGAATTGAAGAGATTGTAAGAAAGACTGAGAAGCAAATTAATCAAGAAATTATAGAGGTAGGTAAACGTACTGTTATTGATTTAGGTATTCATGGTTTACATCCTGAGTTAATAAAAACTGTTGGACGAATGAAATATCGTTCTTCTTACGGTCAAAATTTATTACAACACTCCAGAGAAGTGGCTAATTTATGTGGAATTATGGCTGCAGAAATGGGGTTAAATGCAAAAGCAGCTAAACGAGCTGGTTTACTTCATGATATTGGTAAAGTCCCAGAAACAGAAAGTGAATTACCTCACGCATTATTAGGTATGCAATGGGCAGAAAAATATGGTGAGAAAAAAGATGTTTGCAATGCAATTGGAGCTCACCACGATGAAATTGAAATGAAAACGTTAATTGCTCCAATAGTACAGGTTTGCGATGCTATATCTGGAGCAAGACCAGGAGCAAGAAGACAAGTTTTAGATAGTTATATACAACGATTGAAAGACTTAGAAGATATTGCTTTTGGATTTAATGGAGTACAAAAAGCTTTTGCAATACAAGCAGGAAGAGAGTTACGAGTGATGGTTGAAAGTACTAAAGTTAATGATGAAAAAGCGGCTGAATTATCATTTAGTATATCACAAAAAATACAAAATGATATGACGTATCCAGGTCAAGTAAAGGTTACTGTAATACGAGAAACAAGAGCTGTTAATGTAGCTAAATAAAAAACGATTTATTTAATTAAGTCAGTATATCAATAAAAACAGTTTTAAAATTGTGTGTTTATAAAATGAGGTGGATTTAAATCTACCTCATTTTTTTATTTTCTCTACATAGTTTCCTTTTGAAATGTACTTTTTTATCTTTTTGTAATATATTATTTAAAATAATTGATTATGAGTTATTATGTATAAGATAATGTTGTAGTTTAGTATCTAAAGAAATAAATTAACTAATTGATCATTAAAGAGTAAAATTTTAAAATCTCAATCATAAAAAAAGTTTAAAAAATGCAAAAAAAGTACACCCTGTTTTTACTATTCATTCTCTATGCAATTAATATTTCAGCAGGTTTAAAGAATGATATTCAAACCGACCCTTCTATTAATATTTTTTCCCCAGTAGAGAATCAAGTATTCCCTTCAGAAACTACCAGTGTAACGATTTCTTATGATATCCTTAATTTTCCTAGTTTTACTCCTGGAGCAGATGGCTCTGTAGTGTATTCAGTTAGAGAAAATGGAGATTTTACATCTACAAATATAGAGATTACAGATGTTAGTTTTAGTATTTCTACTAGAGCTGGTGTATTATATGAAGTAATAGTTGAAGCACGTGATATAGATGGGAATTCTTTTAATCCTAGAATAATGGATACCGTTACATTTTCAGTAGCAGAAGCAACAAATACTACTCCAGAATTGGTTATTACTTCGCCTATAGAAGGGCAAATTTTTCCTTCAGAGACAAGTTCAGTGTCTATTGCATATGAAGTGTTAAACTTTCCTGATTTTGATGTAGCTAATAGTTTTATAGAATATACACGTAGTAGCGGAAGTAACCCTAATACATTTACAACGACTCAAGCAGCTTCTATTGGTTTTGGACTTTCGGTTTCATCAGGAGAGTCTTATTTTGTACGAGCAGAGTTATTAGATGCAAATAGAAACTCGTATTCACCGGCAATAGTTGCTGTAGTTAACTTTTCCATAGCAGAAGCGATACAAACTCCACCTACATTAACTATTACGTCTCCTCAAGCGAATACTGTTTTTGATACTAGTCAACAAGTAGTCACAGTAGCTTATACCATAACAGATCCTTCTGATACGATTCTTTTAGGAGAAAATGCATCAATAATATATACCATAGAAGAAAACGGAACAACAACTACTATAAGAGATGATTATTTTGAAAATTCATTTACAGTTCCAGTTACAGCAGGAAATTCATACACGGTTACAGTAGAACTGGTAGACGGAGTTCGAAATTCATTTATGCCGGCAGCTAGAGAGACTATTAGTTTTTCAGTAGCAGAAGCAACAAATACTACTCCAGAACTTGTGATTACTTCGCCTACAGAAGGACAAGTTTTTCCTTCAGAGACAAGTTCAGTGTCTATTGCATATGAAGTGTTAAACTTTCCTGATTTTGATGCGGCTAATAGTTTTATAGAATATACACGTAGTAGCGGAAGTAACCCTAATACATTTACAACGACTCAAGCAGCTTCTATAGGTTTTGGACTTTCGGTTTCATCAGGAGAATCTTATTTTGTGCGAGCAGAGTTATTAGATGCGAATAGAAACTCGTATTCACCAGCAATAGTGGCTATAGTTAACTTTTCCATAGCGGAAGCAACACAAACTCCACCTACATTAACTATTACTTCTCCTCAAGCTAATACTGTTTTTGATGCAACTCAACAAGTAGTCACAGTTGCTTATACCATTACAGACCTTTCTGATATGATTGTTTTAGGAGAGAATGCATCAATATTATATACCATAGAAGAAAACGGAACAACAACTATTATAAGAGATGATTATTTTGAAAATTCATTTACAGTTCCAGTTACAGCGGGCAATTCATATACGGTTTCAGTAGAACTGGTAGACGGAGCTCGAAATTCATTTATGCCAGCAGCTAAAGAGACTGTTAGTTTTTCGGTAGCAGAAGCAACAAATACTACTCCAGAGTTGGTGATTACTTCGCCTACAGAAGGACAAGTTTTTCCTACTGAAACTGGAAACGTTACAATTTCATATGATATTTTAAACTTTCCGGGTTTTACTCCAGGAGTAGATGGTACTGTAGTGTATTCAGTTCGAGAGAATGCAGATTTTACACTTCAAAATATAGAAGTAACTGATGCTGCATTTGGTTTAGTTACTAGAGCAGGTACGATATATGATGTCACAGTTGAAGCACGTGATATAAACGGGAATTCTTTTAATCCTAGAATAATGGATACCGTTACATTTTCAGTAGCAGAAGCAACAAATACTACTCCAGAATTGATGATTACTTCGCCTACAGAAGGACAAGTTTTTCCTTCTGAGACAAGTTCTGTATCTATTGCATATGAAGTGTTAAACTTTCCTGATTTCGATGTAGCTAATAGTTTTATAGAGTATACACGTAGTAGCGGGAGTAACCCTAATACATTTACAACGACTCAAGCAGCTTCTATAGGTTTTGGACTTTCAGTTACAGGAGGAGAATCTTATTTTGTACGAGCAGAGTTATTAGATGCGAATAGAAATTCGTATTCACCAGCAATAGTGGCTGTAGTTAACTTTTCCATAGCAGAAGCAACACAAACTCCACCTACATTAACTATTACTTCTCCTCAAGCTAATACTGTTTTTGATGCAACTCAACAAGTAGTCACAGTTGCTTATACCATTACAGATCCTTCGGATACGATTCTTTTAGGAGAAAATGCATCAATAATATATACCATAGAAGAAAACGGCGTAACAACTATTATAAGAGATGATTATTTTGAAAATTCATTTACAGTTCCAGTTACAGCGGGCAATTCATATACAGTTACAGTAGAACTAGTAGATGGAGCTCGAAATTCATTTATGCCAGCGGCTAAAGAAACAGTTAGTTTTTCAATATTATCAGAGGAACCACAACTTCCACCTTCAATATCAATAAAATCACCAACTAGGTCGGTGTTGTCACCAATACAAAATAATGTATCGGTGACTTATGAAATTTTAAACTTTCCTGCATTTACTCCTGGAGTAGATGGTCTTATTAAATATACAGTCTTTGAAGATGGTACTACAATTATAAATGTAGAAAACGGTATGCAAGTAACTCCTATCGAGTTTGATGTTAAAGGAGGTAGCTCTTATCAGGTTGCAATTGAATTATTACAAAATGATGGGACACCATTTAATTCGAGAATAGTAAATGCGATTAATTTATTTAAACAAACAGATTACAGAGCAGCAAATACGCTTAGAGAAATTAGAACTTCCGATAATCAAACATATTATCAATTATTAGGTCAAGCTGTAGTTACTTATGCAGATTATAATAATCTAGTATTTTTTGTAGAAGATGAAACAGGAGCTTTTATGGTAAAAGATGAAGTTGGTACTTTTATTCCTAATATTCTTGTTGGGGATCTATTAACGAATTTGAGAGGCTTTCATACAGAAAATGGATCAAGTAAAGTATTTCTTATAGAAGATTTTCCAGAATTAGTTTCTCGTAACAATTCTACACCAACACCAACGAGATTGACATTCCAAGAAATATTAGCAAACCGATTTAATTATGAATCTCAATTAATAACAGTTACTAATGCAAGATTTGTTGATGCTGACGGAGTGGCAAGGTTTGATCGTGAGAATAAAACAGATTATTTAATTACAAATGATAATGGAGATGAGTTACTCTTTACGCTTCAACTTAGTGGAACTGATTTAGACGGAAGTTTAATACCAGAAGGAACTTTTGATATCACGGGTATTTTTGCGTTACCTCAAGCTAGTAGTAGAGGGGTGAATAATTTGCCTATGATTTTAGCAACGAATTTGAGTAATATAGTACTAAATGTAAATGAAGAGAATTTCTCTGATAATACAATTAGTATATATCCAAATCCAGTAAATTTAGGTACACTTTCTTTTAAAACTTCAAATGCGAATGTTAAAAAAATACAGATTTTCAATATCCTTGGTAAAGAAGTATACGCTAGTACTATAACGAATGCAAATCATGATGTTGATGTAAGTGGAATTGCTTCTGGAGTTTATTTGGTTAAAATAGCTGAAGGCAAAAAATCAATTATGAAAAAAGTGATTGTTCAAAATTAAAGATGTAATAGTATTGTGAATACAGACATTTGATTTTACAAATTCAAGATTGATAAAAAGTACGAGTATAGTTTGCTCGTACTTTTGTTTTTTATACATTCGCACAAATTTTTAAAATTGTTAATCATGAAAAAAATAATATTTAGTTTTTCTTTTTTATTATTAGGTTTAATTAGTGTAACATCACAATCATTTGGTGTTAAAGCAGGTTATCATAATTTAATTGTTTCAGTTGAAGTAGATGTACCTACAGGTAGTGAAAGTGACTCAGATGGAATGTCAGGTTTTTATGTTGGTGTTTTTGGAGAATTTAAAATTTCTGACAAGTTTTTTATTCAACCAGAAATTCAATATGCAAGAGTGTCTGAAGATGAATTTGAAATAAATTCATTAATTCTACCTCTGTTAGCGAAGTACTATGTTGTAGATAAGTTAAGTTTACAAGCTGGACCTTTATTTGACTTAATCTTAGATAGAACAGGAAATCTTAATTCTTTTGGAATGGGGCTAGCTTTTGGAGCTGCTTATGATATTACTGATGAATTCTTTGTATCATCTCATTATTCTGCAGGTCTAACAAATAGAACAGATGATGCTATTTTTGTGCCAGAATTAGGAACCTCTGTAGATGTTACTACTAAATTTGATGTTTTTCAAATAGGTATAGGTTATAGATTCAATTAAACTTTGATTCCATAAAATCTGTATATAAGATAATTTGTAAATACTAAAAAAGTACGAGTATAGTTTGCTCGTACTTTTGTTTTTTATACATTCGCACAAAATTTTTAAAATTGTTAATCATGAAAAAAATACTTTCAATTACATTTCTATTTGCTTTATTTTTAAGTGTTCAATCATTTTCTCAATCTTCTAATTACGGAATTACAGCCGGATATAATAATTTTATTATCTCTGCTAGTGTAGATGGAATTCCTGGAAGTGGTTCAAACGGAGCTTCAGGATACTATATTGGTGTTTATGGTGATTTTGAATTAGGAAATAAGTTTTCACTTCAGCCAGAGTTACAATTTGGACAGGTTTTTAATGAAGGGAATTCTGGAGAGATGTTAATTTTACCTGTTATGTTCAAGTATTATATAGTAGAAAAATTTAATATTGAAGCAGGACCTGTTCTAGATTATATGTTAGATAATGAGGATGAGGAAATATCTGATTTTGGCTTAGGTCTTGGATTCGGTGGAGCTTTTCATATTAATAAAAAATTATCAGTTACAACTAGATATTCACTTGGATTAACCAATAGAACTCCAGATGTAAATTTTGCTGATTTCTCAGGAGGTGATCCAGCTTTTATTAATGCGGGACTTAATACCAAATTTGATTATTTTCAAGTAGGTTTAAGTTATAAGTTCTAACTAACTAACTTATCGTTATTAAAAAAGCCGCTTTAAAGCGGCTTTTTTAATGTTATAAAGAAAAATATTTTCTTATTTACGTCTATTTTTTCTTGGATTACGTCTTCTTTCAGATCCTTGCCCAGAAGAGTTGTTATTACTTTTGTTTCTAGTTCTACCAAAACCTCTGTTTCCTCCGCCAGAAGATCTATCTGAACTATTACGTCTTCTTCCTCCAGAACGTCTTCTTCCGCCTCCTTTACGTTCTTTTGTGATTTCTATATTTACATTTCTTCCATTAAAATCAGGTCGATTTTTATCAAAAACTTCTAAAGTTTGAGATTCGTAATTCGTGTCGATTTCGAAGAAAGAAAAAGTATCTAAAATATCAATAGCACCTATTTCAACATTTTTATCAATCCCTTGTTCATTGATCAATCCCATTAATTTTGCTGGATTTAACCTGTCTTTTCTTCCGATATTAATGAAAAATCGAGTCATATTTTCATTAGAAGTTCTATTGCCTCCTCTACCAGAAGATCTATCTCTATCTCTAGAACTACTAATGTTGTTTAAATCTGGAGCATTTTCATAATATGATAAGAAAGAATTAAATTCTAATGAAACAAACTTTTGAATAAGTTCTTCTCTAGAAAAATCATTCAATTTTTCATAAATACTTGGTAAAAATGAATCTATCTCAGTAGTGTTAACCTCTGTTTTTTCAATTTTATCAATTAAATGAAATAATTGCTTTTCGCAAATCTCTTTCCCTGTTGGAATAGCGGTTTGAACAAATTTTTTCTTAAGAATTCGCTCTATTGGGTATAATTTACCTTTTTCTTTTCTGTTTACTAACGCTATAGAAACACCTTTATTACCAGCTCTACCAGTTCTACCACTTCTATGGTTATAGTTTTCTATTTGATCTGGTAATTTGTGATTAATTACATGGGTTAAATTGTTTACATCTAACCCTCTAGCTGCTACGTCTGTAGCAACTAACATTTGTAAACTCTTCTTTCTGAATTTATCCATTACACTATCACGTTGTGCTTGAGATAAATCTCCATGAAGTGCATCTGCACTATATCCGTCTTGGATAAGTTGATCAGCAATCATTTGAGTTTCTCTTCTTGTTCTACAGAACACAATAGCATAAATGTTTGGATTTACATCTGCAATTCTCTTTAAAGCTTCATATCTAGTTTTTTCGGTAATATTATAAAACTGATGTGTTACATTATCTGAACCTTGGTTTTTTTCTCCTGAAGTTATTTCTACAGGATTTTCCATATAGTTCCTTGCTATAGCTTCTACTTCTTTAGGAAAAGTTGCAGAAAATAATAAGGTTTGTTTCGTGTCTGGTGTAGCTTCAAGAACTTTATCTAGTTCATCTTTAAACCCCATGTTAAGCATTTCATCAGCCTCATCTAAGACTAGCCAATTTACATCACTTAATTTTAAAGCTCTTCTTCTAATTAAATCTACAGTTCTACCAGGAGTACCAACTACTATTTGAACTCCTTTTCTAAGTTGCTTTATTTGCTGGTCAATATTGGCTCCACCATATACTGTTAGTACATTTAAATTAGGAATATATTTAGAAAAATCTTCAATGTTTTTTCCAATTTGAACGGCTAATTCACGTGTAGGAGATAAAATTATAGCTTGTGTATGTTTGCTATGTTCATCAGTTTGTTCTACTACAGGTAAACTAAAAGCTGCAGTCTTACCTGTTCCGGTCTGAGCAAATGCTTTTAAATCGTCTTTAGAAGATAGTATTTGTGGGATTGCTTTTTGTTGAATAACTGTTGGAGTTTCATACCCCAAATCTAACAACGCTTTTTGTATAGGTTCTTTTAAACCTAAGTCTGAAAAAGTTATCGACATATTGTGAATTTAAATGAATTCACAGATGCCCTATCTATGAATTCGTATATAATATATTATTTTTTTGGACGCGGCAAAAGTAGCCAATTAAATTGGATAAGAAAACTATAAATGATCTTTTTATAATTTAGTAATCTGATTTTCAGTTTTCTTAGAAGATAAATGACAGAATTCATTAACAACTACCCCTTTTTTATTAATTAACACCACACGAGGAAACTTACTAGATAAAAATTCATGTGCCTGACTTTCTGGAGTTAAGTAATATTGATGCTTAATACCTAAGTTTTTAATATACTCCTTATTGTTGTCATCAATATTTACTACAATGAACTGAACTTTAGGATTTTTGTCTATCAAGTAATTTAATCTTGAAGACACCCAATCATTAGAAGAGTATTGTTTGTTTCTAAAATAAATAGCTGTGTTTTTTCTATTTAAAATCTGAGAAATTTTTGTTGTACTTCCATCAGGGCCTACAAGTTTAAAAGAAGGTATAATTTGTTTTCTTTTTATACCTTTTATGTCTTTCATTAATAATTGAATATCTCTTTTATCTTTTTCATTTGTAGATAATGATAGATAAATTTCAAAAGCTTCATTATTTAAAGTACAATTTGTTCTGTAATAAAAATGATTAAGAATGGCTTCTCTTAAAAATTTATTCTTAAATTTTTTGCTACTTATTCTTTTGTTAATTGCTTTTAACACCTTAATAGTAAACTCATTTTCATTAGTAATATTTTTCTTACAAATTTCACTATAAAGGTTGTTGTACACGTAGTCCCTGTATGGGGTGTAAAACATTAAATTTTCATTATCTAAAGTAGCAGAACTTCTATGAGATGTAAAAGTAGTGTCTAATTTTTCAGGATCACTTTTTAAATTATTTTTAATGATATAGTTCTCTAATTTAGAGTACAAAGGATAGTGAAGTGCAATTTTTAAAATAGATAAAAATTCTTCAGACTCTTCATTATTAGAAACCTTGTAGTTATTTAGAAAAGTACTCTTTAAATCTTTAATAGAATCTAATTTTGTCTTAAATTCTGAAGCAGGTAATTTGTGAAATGTATTTAAAGTTCTATTTAATTCCTCGTTTGATAAAAACGTTTCAATTAATGTGTTATTTCTATTTGCGTTACTTCCGCTGAAAACAAGAGATTCATCAAAATCCCAAGTATTTAATCTTAGTAATAAACTATCTGTGGGTTCTAAATACAAATACTGCCATTCAGAACCATGTTTAAAATAATATAAACCAGATTCAATGTTTTTTAATTTTCCTAAAAAAGTATTGTCTTTTTTTAATCCTATAGAATCAACAACTTCATTATTCTTGTCATAAATGATTACAAAATCATCTTTTGGATGAATAATTTTACCACCAATGAAAGTATATTTTTCATCTTTTGAAGTAGCACAACTAATTAAGAAAATCGAAATTAAGGGTACTATATATTTAATCATATTTTGTTAGAAAGGTCTATTTTTCAGCTATCAAAAATAGAAATTAGAGTACTATCATGATGTTAATTCGATGTTAATATTAGTGAATAGAATGATTCTTAATTAGAAAAGAGACAGGGTTTTCGGTATTGTATAGACAGTAAATACGACTTAGACTTGTTTAAATTTTCACATCTCATCAAACAGTATATCATAAAATGATTCTATATAACTGTACTTCTTAACCATATTGTTATTAGTCGAAAAAAAACTTACGTAAATTAATGCATTCTGAATGCTATAAAAGTTCTTAGTTTTTATACTTTTGCAACGAAATTTAAAAAGTAGATAATGTTATCAGTTTCTAACCTATCCGTTCAATTTGGAAAGCGTGTATTATTTGATGAAGTAAATACGAAGTTTACTCAAGGTAATTGTTATGGTATTATCGGAGCCAATGGTGCAGGTAAATCTACATTCCTTAAAATTTTATCAGGAAAAATAGATCCCACTTCTGGGAATGTACATTTAGAGCCAGGAAAAAGAATGTCTGTTTTATCTCAGGATCACTATGCTTTTGATGAGTTTCCTGTTTTAGAAACAGTAGTAATGGGAAACAAAGATCTGTATAAAATCAAGAAAGAAATTGATGCATTATATGCAGATTATACCGATGAAAACGCTGAAAAAATAGGTGAATTGCAAGTTCAGTTTGAAGAGATGAATGGGTGGAATGCTGATGCAGAAGCTGCAGCTATGCTTTCTAACTTAGGAATTAAAGAGGATTTACATTATTCTTTAATCAAAGATTTAGATGGAAAACAAAAAGTACGTGTGTTGTTAGCCCAAGCATTATTTGGTAGTCCAGATGTACTGATTATGGATGAGCCTACCAATGATTTAGATTTTGAAACTATTGCTTGGTTAGAAAATTTCCTAGCGAATTACGATAATACTGTAATTGTAGTATCTCACGACCGTCACTTTTTAGATGCGGTTTGTACGCATATTTCTGATATAGATTTTGGAAAAATTAATAACTATTCCGGTAATTATACATTCTGGTATGAATCTAGTCAGTTAGCTGCGAAACAAAGAGCACAACAGAACAAGAAAGCTGAAGATAAAAAGAAGGAATTAGAAGAATTTATTCGACGTTTCTCTGCGAATGTTGCTAAATCTAAACAAGCAACTTCTCGTAAAAAAATGATTGAAAAATTAAATGTAGAAGAGATTAAACCATCAAGTAGAAGATACCCTGCGATCATTTTTGAAAGAGATAGAGAAGCAGGAGATCAAATTTTAAACGTAGAAGGTTTATCAAAAACAGATGCAGAAGGTGAATTATTATTTGCTAATGTTGATATTAACTTAAATAGAGGAGATAAAGTAGCTGTAATTTCTAAAAATTCTAAAGCGACCACTGCATTTTACCAAATTATTTCTGGGAATGTAGAAGCAGACGCAGGAAAGTATAGTTGGGGAGTAACTACTACTCAGTCTTATTTACCTGCTGATAATTCTGAGTTTTTCCAAAATGGAGATTTAAATTTAGTAGATTGGTTACGTCAGTATGCTCAGACTGAAGAAGAGCGCGAAGAAGTGTTCTTAAGAGGTTTCTTAGGGAAAATGATTTTCTCTGGAGAAGAAGCTTTGAAAAAGAGTAATGTATTGTCTGGAGGAGAAAAAGTACGTTGTATGTTATCTCGAATGATGATGACTAGAGCTAACATTTTAAAATTAGATGAACCAACAAACCATTTAGATTTAGAATCTATTCAGTCGTTAAACAACTCTTTAATCAACTTTAAAGGAACTGTTTTATTTACAACTCATGATCATGAGTTTGCACAAACAGTAGCTAATAGAATTATTGAAATAACACCTAATGGTGTGATTGATAAATATGCAACTTTTGATGATTATTTAGATGATCCGAAAGTTAAAGAACTAAGAGAAAAAATGTACGCATAATAAAAAAAGGAAGCTGAAAAGCTTCCTTTTTTATTTTCTAATCGGACTTATAATGTCAACATCACTAAAAGCAATGGCGCCTCTTATAATTCCATCAATATTACTTTTTAAAGCCTCAATCAATTGCATTTTCAATTGAGATTTATGATAGATTAAACTAACTTCCCTTGCTGGTGGAGGAGTATTAAATTCCCTTAAATAACCTTTGTCTTCTTCATTTAAATCTAAAGTATTTAAATAAGGAAGTAAAGTCATACCTAAACCGTCTTTAGAAAGTTTTATTAGTGTGTCGAAACTTCCGCTTTCTAAATGAAACTTCTTTTCATCATCTTTTTTATTCATTTTACATAAGTTGATCACACTGTTTTTAAAACAATGGCCATCTTCTAAAAGCAACACATCTTCTAGCTCTAGATCTTCAACATCTAATTTTGATTTAGAAAATAAACGGTGTTCATTCGGAATTAAACCAACAAATGGTTCGTAATATAATACACGTTCTTTAATAGCTTCATTCCCTAAAGGTGTTGCAGCTATAGCAGCATCAATGTACCCATCAGATAGTTTGCGTATAATTTCATCAGTAGTTAACTCTTCAATAATCAACTGAACTTTAGGATATGTTTTCGTAAAGCTTTTTAAGAACATAGGTAATAAAGTAGGCATTACAGTAGGAATAATTCCTAATTTAAATTCCCCACCAATATATCCTTTTTGCTGATGAACAATATCTATAATTCGATTACTTTCATCAACAATAACTTTAGCTTGTTCTACTATTTTTTGTCCAACCGGCGTAAGTTCAATAGGTTTCTTTGAGCGGTTAAATATCTTAGCATCAAGCTCTTCTTCTAGTTTTTGAATTTGCATACTTAATGTTGGCTGTGTAACAAAGCAATGTTCAGCAGCAACAGTAAAGTTTTTATGTTCAGCAACAGATAAAGTATATTTTAACTGTGTTATCGTCATTCTATAATAATTTTCGATAAATATATTAAAACTATCAATTATGTTGATAGAAGATTCAGTTTATTTTCGAATAATTTTGTGGTAAATACTTACAAGAATTATGAACAAAACAATAATAGGATTAGATAAAACAAAATCAGAAAAGTTAGTACAAGAGTTAAATGAGTTGTTAGCTAACTTTCAATTATACTATCAAAACTTAAGAGGGTTACATTGGAATATTAAAGGAAAAAACTTTTTTGAATTGCATACCAAGTTTGAAGAATTATATACCGATGCTCAATTAAAAATAGATTTAATAGCAGAACGTGTTTTAACATTACAAGGAGAACCTTTACATACGTTTGAAGATTATATTAAGAACAGCACAGTTCCAATAGGAAAAAGTATAAGTAATGATGAAAAAGCTATTGCTTTAGTAGTGAGTTCATTAACAGCATTACTTAACATTGAGCGTAACATACTGGAAACATCAGACGATGCCAATGATGAAGGAACAAATGCAATGATGAGTGATTTTATTTCTGAACAAGAAAAAACAGTTTGGATGTTAAATGCATGGTTAACTGTTTGATATTAAATATTTAAAGAATTTTAAGATCGTTTGTTTTTTCTTAAGCAAACGGTCTTTATTTTTATATATAATTGTATAAAATGCACTTATTTATAACAAATCTAATTATTAAAGTTAAGTTGATGTAGGTAACTTTTTATTAAAAAGAAATTAAAATAGGCATCACTAAAACTTTAAATGTGTGTCCTTGTTTTGCACGGTAAATATTAATTAACAAAACTAAATAAGGACACATGAAAAAAATTAAACTTAGTATAGCTGCTTTATTAGCACTATCTATTTCTTTTACGACTTTCTATTCATGCGCAGATGATGGATTAGATGGTACAGACGGAGTTAATGGTAAAGATGGTGCAAATGGTCAGGACGGAGCAGACGGTCAAGATGGTGCTGACGGAGCTGATGGTACTGATGGTCAAAACGCAACTGCTTTTTTAAATGAATCAATTACTCCAAATTTCTTAAAATTAAGAAGTGAGTTTGCTTCAGCTTCAGTAACACCAATTTTATCTTCTGAAGATGTAATTCCAGGTGCTCCAGATTTTATTTATGGATCTATGGCAGATGGTGCTGGTTTATTAAAGAATGGTAATGGTACTTTTACTTTAATTAACAACATCGAAGCAGATTATTCAATTGCTAGAATTACTTTAACTAAAGATTTAAAACCAGCTAAAGGTGAGTATATCTTAAATGCTGCTGCAACTGCTGAAACTGCTCAGTGTTCTGGTTCTATGATTACTCCAGAAGAACATGGTTTTGGACCATTATACTTATCTGGAGGTGAGTGGGGAGGATCTTCAAAAGGAGTTTTCGCTACAAATCCATACAGACCAGCTACAGATGCTAGCACGCCAAACATGTTACCAGCTTTAGGGCAGTGGTCTACTGAAAATGCTGTTGCATTACATCAAGATGCCTACCCAGGAAAAACTGTTGTTTTTATTGGAGATGATCAAGGAGATAACTTTGTGCCATCTGGTCACTTAGGTATGTACGTTGGTAACCAAGGAGATTTATCAACTGGTAAATTATACGGATTACGAGTTACTACCCCTGGAGTTGATTACGAAGTTAATATGACTGAAGGAACTGAATATGATGTTGAGTTTGTTGAGTTAGTTGAAACTGAAATCGCTGCTTTAGATGCTGAATGTAAAGCTAAAGGAGTTATGGGGTTCTCTCGTTTAGAAGATATCGACTGGAGAAGAGGTTCTGCGGCTAATAATAGAGAAATCTATTTTGCTGTAACTGGTAGAGATAAGCCAGACTTAGTAGGTAAAGGAACAATTTCTGGACGTATTTATAAAGTAACAATGAATGGTACTGATCCAACTGGTGCTGGAAAAATCACTTGTGTTTTAGATGGTGATGTAGCTGGAGGAAAGGCTCAAGAATTCCTTTCTCCAGACAACATTTTAGTTACAGAAAACTATGCTTATATTCAAGAAGATCCAGCAATTACTCCAACAGGGAATAAATTACACTATGCTAGATTATACCAATATAATTTAATGACAGGTGAATTAAAAGTTGTTTTAGAGTGTGATCAAGTAGCTGCTGCTGCTCAAGGATACGGATCTGAAACTAGAATGTGGGAAATTACAGGTATGATCGATGTTACTGATTCAGTAAATAATGGAGAGAATACATTTTTATTAATTACTCAAAATCACGGATGGGAACCAGCTGACGGAACTTCATTTACAGATCCAATGGCAAACCCAGATTTAAACAGAAGAAAAGAAGGTTCTGTATTACACGTAGTAACTGGATTAGAAAGATAAAATATGAAAGACATATTAAGTCGAGCTAAGGCATACCTTTGTGTATGTCTTTTGCTTTTGACAATGGCATGTAAAAAAGAACAAAAAGAGTATACGGTTGTTGAAGGACTATCTGCTGATTTAACAACGTTATATGTAGGTTATTTGACTAAATCTTTTGAAAGTTTAGATCAAATGAAAGGGAAGCCTTTATCAGAACAAAAAGAGTTGTATGCTGTTGCAAGAAAGTATTTTAAGCTGTTAGAACCAATTTTAGCATATACAGATAGAAATAATTATAAGTCATTAAATGCTCCAAATATCATTCAGGTTAAAGGAGAGGAAAGTAAGGATACTAAAATAATGACACCAATAGGTTTTCAAGTTATAGAAGAAAACTTATATGAAGATGAAATAGATGCTGAGACTTTAAATAGAGCTATTAATATCACTAGTGCAAGATTAAAATTAGTAAAAGGTAATGTGGCTTTGAATCTAAGAGATTATCACATTATTTGGTTAATTAGAGATCAAATTACTAGGATAGCAACTACAGGAATTACTGGATTTGATTCTCCTGTTTTAAATGAATCATTACATGAAAGTGCCTTAACGTATCAAACAATTGCAGATATTATTAAAGCAAATGCTTCTAAATTCAGTACTCCTGAAAAAAAGAATGTATTTATAAAATCTATAGAAGCTGCACAACAAGATTTAAAACACGATTATGAAACTTTTGATCGTTTCAGTTTTATAAAGAATCATATTAATAAACAGTTAAAGTTATTAGTTGATATCCAAAAAGACTGGAAAGTAAAATTTCCTTTTGAAATGGCATTATCTAACGATATGACGTATTTGTTTTCTGATGATGCTATAAATATGGATTATTTTTCGGATCATTTAAGTGACACAACAAAAATTGATCAGAAAGTAGCTTTTGGAAAAGAATTGTTTAACGACACATCGCTTTCTAAAGATTATAATATGGCTTGTGCTACTTGTCATGTTAAAGATTTAGCTTTTACTGATGGTAGAAAAACGTTTGATGAAAATCAAACAAGAAATACACCTACAGTAGCGTATGCAGCTTATCAAAGAGGTTTCTTTATGGATTCTAGAGCTGGAAGTTTAGAAGGTCAAGTTGTAGGTGTAGTTAAAAATCACAATGAATTTAATATGACTATGGATTCTGTTGTATCTAGAGTATTAAATAACGATTTGTATAAACAAAAAGTTCAAGATTTATACACAGGTAAGCGATTAGATTTTAATATTCGTCACGCAATTGCTTCGTACATACGAACTTTAAACACATTCAATTCAAAGTTTGATAGAAATATTCGTGGAGAAGAAAATACACTAACAGAAGAAGAAAAGCTAGGGTTTAATTTGTTTACAGGAAAAGCCTTATGTGCTACTTGTCATTTTGCTCCTGTATTTAACGGTACTGTACCTCCGAATTATAAAGATACAGAACTGGAGTTTATTGGAGTTCCACAAACTACAGATACTATTAATGCTAGGCTTTCTGAAGATTTAGGGAGATATAATATTTTTAAAACTGAAGAACGTAAACATTTCTTTAAAACGCCAACAGTAAGAAATATAGCAAAAACAGCTCCTTATATGCATAATGGAGTATATACCACACTTGAAGAAGTAATGGATTTTTATAATAAAGGTGGTGGAACAGGTTTAGGTATAGAAAACGATTATCAAACATTGCCTTTTGATAATCTTAAACTAAGTAAGGAAGAAATAGACGCTGTAATTGCTTTTATGAAAACATTAACTGATGAAGATTATTAGTGCTATTTGAAAAGGAATATGAGCTGTATAAAGAATAAACCATTTAAATATTTAGATGGTTTATTTTTTTTAGTTGTAATTTTAGAAAAAAGTAACGACTAAATACGATAAATTAATTTCAAAAATGAAAAAACTAATCTTACTTTCAGCATTGTCTTTTGCTGTAATGTCTTGTAAACAAGAAACCAAAAAAGAGGTTGATAGTCAACCAAAAACAGAAGTTAAAAAGACAAATAATTTTCCTAAAGCATTGGGTGAAGTATTTGAAAAACATGGTGGGATAGACGCTTGGCGTAAAGCTAAAACAATGTCTTATAAAGTGAATAATCAAGACCATACCATAGATCTTCATTCAAGAAAAACAGTAGTACAAGGAGAAAATTTCTCTTTAGGTCATAATGGAAAGGAAGTTTGGTTAAGTCAGAAAGATTCAACAGCTTTTAAAGGAGATCCAAAGTTTTTTTACAATCTATATTTCTATTTTTATGCGATGCCTTTTGTATTAGCTGATGATGGGATTACATATACTGAAGTAGCACCTTTAAGTTTTGAAGGAGTTAATTACCCAGGGTATAAAATTTCTTACGGAGCAAATGTAGGAGCTTCCCCAGATGATAACTATATCATATATTATCACCCAGATACTAAAACAATGGCTTGGTTAGGCTATACAGTTACTTATAAAAGTAAAAAAGCTTCAGATAAGTATAGTTTAATACGTTATAATGATTGGGAAAATGTTAACGGTTTTATTTTGCCAAAATCTATAACTTGGTACCGAAAAGACGATAATGGTGTTCCTACCGAACCAGCTAGAAAACCTACAATGTTTTCTAATGCTTTAGTGACTCAGGCACCATTAGCTGATAATTTTTTCGAAAAACCAGTTAACAATTAATACATTACATACATGAGAAAAAAGTATATATGGAAAAAAGAGTACACACTAGTATTAGCAGCAAATTTGGTGTACATTGTCATCTTTTTAATTATAACTAACCTATATACCAAATAAATTCTCATGCAAACTTTAGATTGGATTGTACTAACAATAACTTTATTGTTTATTGTTCTTTATGGAACTTGGAAAACAAAAGGAAGTAAAGATGTAGAAGAATACATAAAAGGAGGTAATGATACTAAATGGTGGACTATAGGTTTATCGGTAATGGCTACTCAAGCTAGTGCTATTACGTTTTTATCAACTCCTGGTTTAGCATTTTATAGTGGAATGGGATTTGTCCAATTTTATTTTGGATTACCTATAGCTATGGTAATTATATGTTTAGTATTTATACCTATATATCATAAACTTAAAGTATTTACAGCCTATGAATATTTAGAAAGTAGGTTCGACTTAAAAACCAGAATACTAGCAGCTGTTTTATTTTTAATCCAAAGAGGATTGGCTGCTGGTATTACAATTTTTGCACCAGCAATTATATTGTCAGCTGTTTTAGGTTGGGATCTAATAACATTAAATATTATTATAGGTCTTTTAGTAATCTTGTACACTGTAAGTGGAGGTACTAAAGCAGTTAGTGTTACCCAAAAACAACAAATGGCTATAATATTCTTAGGAATGTTTATAGCCTTTTATTTGGTATTACAATATTTACCTGCAGATGTTACATTTACTAAAGCGTTAGAAATTGCTGGAGCGAATGAGCGAATGAAGGTCTTAGATTTTTCTATGGATTTAGATAATAGGTATACTGTATGGACCGGTATTCTTGGAGGAACATTTTTAATGTTATCTTATTTTGGAACAGATCAGAGTCAGGTGCAACGATATTTATCAGGAAAATCAGTAAAAGAGAGTCAATTGGGTATGATTTTTAATGGTTTGTTAAAAGTTCCAATGCAGTTTTTTATTCTATTAGTTGGAATCATGGTTTTTGTATTCTATCAATTCAATAATTCTCCATTAAACTTCAATCCAGAAGCAAAACAAGCTGTAATTAATTCTCAATATGCTGAAGAATATAAGGTTTTAGAAGATCGACATAAAGCAATAGAGCAGGAGAAAAAAACTATCCTTATAGAAGGTATTACAGCGGACAATCAACCAAAGTTATTAGCATTAAATAAAGAGGATGCTTCTTTAAGAGAAAAAGCAAAGGTAATTATTGAAAAATCAGATTCTAAAGTTGAAACGAATGATAAGGATTATGTGTTTATTCATTTTGTATTAAACAATTTACCTAAAGGTTTAATTGGATTATTACTAGCAGTAATTTTATCTGCTGCGATGTCCTCAACAGCTTCTGAATTGAATGCATTGGCTTCAACTACAGCAATGGATTTGTATAAAAGAAATCAGAAACAAGAGAAAAGCGATGAACATTATGTAAAAATGTCAAAGTGGTTTACATTAGGCTGGGGAATTGTAGCAATATTAGTCGCCTGTGTAGCAAATTTATTTGAAAATTTAATAGAGCTTGTAAATATTATAGGGTCTATATTTTACGGTAATGTTTTAGGGATTTTCTTATTAGCTTTTTTCTTGAAGTTTATAAAATCGAATGCAGTTTTTGTAGGAGCTTTAATTACTCAAGTTATCATATGTCTAATTTATTATTTTGGAATATTTAGATTAGAACAACAAGGTCTATCCCCAATAATTAGTTATTTATGGTTAAACTTTTTAGGAGCAGTTTTAGTTGTGTTTATATCATCTCTTATTGAGTTTAACAACACAAATACTAAGACAAAATTAATTTTAGCACTGATTACTATCGGAATTTTTAAAGTTATTTTTGATTTGTATCAAGGGGATTCATTACAGATTTACCATGTCATTTACTTGATTGTAATGTTTATTCTTGTAGGTGTTTTTAATGCAAAAGAAGAAGTAGATAAAAGTATTGTAAAATCAGATTGATTCGATAGGAAAGAAAACTGAATAAAAGAAATACAATTAGCCCATAGATAAGTTTTTATACTACTTGTTTATGGGCTAATTTTTTAGCTATACGAAAGCTTAAAGATTGTATCAAATTTTTTCAGAATTTCAATCTTAAACTGACATCTTTTAGTTATCCCAAACTCGTTTAATTTGATAGATTGAATCAATTATCCTTAGTAAGTATAAGCATAAAAAAAGCTCAAATTCATTGAATTTGAGCTTGAAAAAACTTTTTATTTTAGTAAAAATATAATATGAAATTATTTCATAATAAATTCATATCTCATTATACCTAAGTTTGTTTTAAATTCAAGTATATAAGGTGTACCAGCCGTAATGTTACTAACGTTAGTTAAGTCTACTGAATCAGCAAGAGTGTATCCTCCAGAATATAAAAAAGATCGATGTGTATAATTTTGATTATATAAAGAAATAGCTACTCCTGTTCCGTTATCAATTCCAACTAAACCTTCATTAATAGCTCTATCTTTTTTTGTTAAATATAGTGTTCTGTTTTCTATTTTGAATTCGAAATAATCTGTAAATGAAGCTGCTTTTGTACCTGAAGGTAACTCAGGAACATCTGCAATAACCGTATATTCTTGTGTGTTTCTTGTTGTTGTTAAAATTTCACCATGCAAAGCTTGTACTTGGCCTTGGAAAATAACGTTTCTATTATAAATAGATATAAAATATTGAACCTCACTTTCTCTTATATCCTTAAGGCATACACGTCCTTCTTCATCAGTTAATCTGTTCACAAAACCAAATCCTAGATTACTAGGGGAGCTTAAAACACTTAAACTTACAAATCTACTCTTAAAAGGGTTACCATTAGTATCGATAAACTTCAAACAGAAATCAAATGATGTTACATTATCGTCATCAAATTTAATTTGAAAACGTTGATTATTAGTAATGTTTACTTCTTTTTCTGACTGATTAAATTTAAACGTATATCTTCCAGTAGGTAAATCAGTAAAACAAATATCACCTTCAGCGTCGGTATATCTTACAATAGTATAGTTGCTGTTATAGGGAGTAATTGTGATGGCTTCATTGCTTAAAATAGTATCTGCTTTTTTAAGTAAAACACATAAGTCTACAGTATTCATAATCCTGTTACCTATATTGAATGTTGAGAAATGAGATACTTCAAATTCATAAGTATTGTTTTTACGAATTGCTTTTCCCTCTTCATACCATACACCATATTTTTCGCTCAGATGCCAAAAAGGAATTTCATTTTCGGAATCTGTAATATTTAGCATCGTTACTTTAACTTTTTTATCATTAGCAATACGTAGCTCTTTGCCTAAATTGTCATAAATATTCACTGTAAACATTCCTTTGGAGTCTAAACCAACTTTTTGGTCTTCGTTTGAGACACCAACAAGTTTACCTTGTGAAATAGTTAAAAAATTAGTTTTATTAGCGTCGAAATACATAATGTTTACTACAGCTTCATCATTATATGGCGTTCCGTCTTCATAAATTAAAGAAGCCTTTGGAAAATTAAGTTGAATATCTTCATTTTCAATAATTCCTCCTTCTTTTGCGTTTAAACTAAGAGGAGCAATCTCATTAATTAGAGAAATATTTAATTGTAAACTTCCGTTTTGAGAAGGAGTAATCGTTTTTATAGATTTTTGATATCCTTCCTTAGATGTTTGAGCAACAACATAGTTGTTGTTAACTTCAATATTTTCAAAACTAATTTTACCAGTTGCATCTGTAGTTTTTTCAATATCATTAATTTTTACTTTGGCCTCTGGTAAAGGATTCGATTGTTGGTCGGTTACTGTAAAATTCAGAGAAGTTGTAGTTTTGGTAAAATTGAAAACATTTTCAATTTTGGTATTTTGTTCCTCAAGTATTTTAGCATAATTACTCTTTTCTAATTGAGGAATTTCTTCTTCTGGTTTGATCACTTGATCATCAGAATTACAAGAAAATAGATAGCATGCTAATGCTATAGCTAATAATTTTTGTTTCATAGTTTCTAGGGATTATTAATAAATGTATTGGGTTGGTTAATTATTTAAATTGAGAACAAATAAAGGGGGTTTAATAGTTGTATTTTCGATGATCACGTTAAAATATTATTAAAAAAAAGTCCTATTTCTTAAAGAAAAGTAATTGTTATAAATAAGGTTCAGAAAAAGTATTTGATAAAATATATAGAAGATTATAGGTAATAATGATACGCATAAAAAAAGCTCAAATTCATTGAATTTGAGCTTTTTGACTTTTAATTTAGAATTGAGATTAAGCTCCCCATTCTTTAAGAGAGTCCTTATTCAATTTAATATAATCTGCATTACCAGCTTTTTCAGCATGCATTAAAGAAGCTTTTGCTGCTTTAATTGCACCTTTTTTGTTTCCAGCTTTAGCGTGAATTAAAGATTGCTTACGTAAAAACCAAAAACGAGGTTGATCTTTAGTCATTTCAATAGCTTTATCAATCCACTGTTGCGCTTTAGCGATATCTTTACCTTCATCTAAATAGTAAGAAGCAGCTGAATAATAATCGTTTGGACCAGGACCAGCCATTACTTTATCGATGCTAGCAGAAACAGCCTTGTCAGTAGGAACGTTAAATTTAATTCCAGCGTAAGCTTTTTCCCATAAGATACCTAAAACAGCAGAACCATTTTTAACATCATCAATAGTAATTGTAAATGTTTCAATAGTCATTGGCATCTTTTCAACTTTTGCAGTTGTAGTTAAAGCCACTTTTGATTGGTCGAATTTTCTTGGAGTTCCCCAGTTATTTGTATCGCTGTAAAACATAACTTCCCAAGAAGAAGCACTAGGTTTTGTGAAGATAGCATAAGACCCTTTTTTAAGAGATTTACCACCTATAGTAACATCATCGCTAAAAGTTACAATTGTATTTTTGTTAGCTCCAGTTCTCCATAATTTTCCATAAGGAACTAAATTTCCAAAAACTTTTCTTCCTTTAACTCCAGGTCTAGAGTATTCTACAGTAACATCAGTTAATCCAACTTGTTGTTCAATCTTTGCAGATGGACTTGGTTGAGGTGTCTTTACTTGTGCATAACTCCCTAAAGTTAATGAAGCTACGAATAAGCTTAAAAGTATTTTTTTCATGTTGATAAAAGTTTGTTTTTGTACCCCATAAAATTACGGCTAAAAGAAGTTTTAAATGTTAACAAAAACTTAAAATACGAGATTGTATCTTTGCGAACATGAAAAAATACATATCTGAATTTGTAGGTACTTTTGCCCTTATTTTTTGTGGTACGGGTGCTATGACAATTAATGAAGTTACTAATGGATCTATTGGTCATGTTGGAATAGCAATTACTTGGGGACTAATAGTTATGGCTATGATTTATGCTTTTGGTGAAATATCTGGAGCTCATTTTAATCCAGCTGTTTCAATTTCTTTTGCTTATGCTAAAAAATTTTCATGGAAAGAAGTTCCTAAATATATTGTAGCTCAAATTTTAGGAGCAATAGCAGCAAGTTTTCTGTTACTGTTTCTATTTCCTGAAAGTGAGTTTTATGGAGCTACTATACCTACTACAGATGCTCTAAGAGCTTTTATTTTAGAGTTATTACTCACATTTTTTTTAATGGTTACTATAATTAATGTTTCTACAGGAAGTAAAGAAGTAGGAGTAATGGCAGGAATAGCAATTGGTGGTGTAGTATTGTTGGAAGCAATGTTTGCAGGGCCAATAACAAAGGCATCTATGAATCCAGCACGTTCAATTGCACCGGCTCTAGCATCTGGGCATTTCGAGCATCTTTGGTTATATATTTTAGCACCAATTCTTGGAGCTTTATTGGCTGTTGTAACTTGTAAATTGGTAAAAGATGAAAATTGTTGTGATGAAGGATGTTAGTATATGAAAAAGACGTATAGTATACTAGGTTGCGGTTGGTTAGGTTTACCTTTAGCGAAACATTTTATTGAAGAAGGAATAATAGTTAAAGGTTCTACAACTACTGAGGAAAAACTTCAAATCTTAAAGGAACACAATATTCTTCCATATATAATTGATATTGAGGAAACAAATACATATAGAGATTTTTTAGATTGTGATGTATTGTTAATAATGATTACTTCTAAACAGTTAGAAGCGTATGAAAATTTGATACGTAATATAGAAAAATCACCAGTTAAAAAGATCATTTTTATAAGTTCTACTTCGGTATATCCTAGGGGAAATAAAACATATACAGAAGAAGATGAAACAATCGAAGCTTTATTACCTCATGTAGAAGTATTATTCAGAGAAAATCAAAACTTTTCCACTACCATACTTCGTTTTGCAGGTTTATTTGGAGACAAAAGACAACCAGGAAATTGGTTTGCAGATAAAAAGATTCCTCAGCCTAATGGATTTGTAAATATGATTCATAGAGAAGATTGTATGGCAATAATTTCAAAAATTATTGAAGAAAATATCTTTGGAGATATTTTCAATGCTTGCGTAAATCATCATCCTACACGAAAAGAATTTTATAGATATGCTCGAAAGGTTTTAGGAAAACCAAAACCAACTTTTGAAGACCCTAACGAATTAAAATTTAAAAAAATTAGTCCAGCTAAGTTAATACAACGATTGAATTATACATTTATCTATGATGATTTGTTGGGGTTTACTGAAAGTTAGAACCTTGTTAAGAAATCATGAAAAACTTATTGTTGTAAGAATAAAGTTGAGTTTTTATCTTAAGGCGGTAGCTAAATCATTCTTTTAGTGTGGTATATAAAAGTTTTTTTATTGCCATTATTATCTAAATAAACAATAGTTAGCTTTATACTTTCAGTAAGTATTAATTCTCTTACTTTTTTAAAATCATTTGATTTTAAGTTATTTACAGAAATGATTTCATAGTTATTTTTAATTTCGTCATCATATGTTTTATTTACATCTTTAAACAATAGTTTGTTTTTTCTTTTTATAATAACAAAAGGAGTGCATAGATATTTAAAAGGTTTTTGATAGTACTTGTTTTGTTTATAATATGCCTTGTTATTTTTGTAATCGAAAATCCAATCATATTTAGAAATAATTTTATTCCCTATTAATCCAATATTATCTGATTTTAGTTTGTTTTTTGTAAAACGCAAAGGAACATCATAAAAAGTTTCTGATAAAAAATGAAGAGAAGCTATTGAACTTAAATAGGTTTTATGATTCCCTCCAATATCGAGACCTGATATTTCTTTTTGGGGTTCCAGTTCTGAAAAAATCTTATTTTTTTTAAGAATCTTACCGTTTAAAAGTAATTCACTTCCTAATCCACTATCCAACTTTATTTTTCCTTTAATTGTTGTTCCTGTTTTTAATTTGATTGTAGTATTAATTTCAGGAGTTCCATTTTTCAAAGAAAAAAAGAATGCCTTATAATTTTCAGTATTAAAGCGATTCATTGTGTTAGCAAAAGACATTATTTTGGCATCAAAATCTATTTTGGTCACAAATGAAGCCAATAAGTCATGTCCAATTATACCGTCTATTTTATCACCTAAACTATTAGAAATTTCAGATAAATCAGCAGTTCCTGCAAGCAAATTCTTAATAATAATTCTATTACTTAATTTAAATTCAGCTACAGTTATAATTGTACCTCTAGATGTATTTGATATTCCTCTATAGGTTACTTTTCCGTTAGTTGGTAAATTTAATTTTTTGGCAACTTCTTTGTCAATTACTGTTCCTTGTACACCAGAATCAAAAATGAAAGTTAATGTATGATCTTTGATTTTAGTTTTAAAAATAACATAACGATTTAATAGATTAAAAGGTATTGCATTAGAAGGAATGGTAATTTGTTTCTCTTTCTTATCATTTGAAATAGGTCTTAGTTTTATTTTAACAATGTTGATTTCAGTAAATTTTCCTAATTCATTTAATGTAAATGTGAAATCACTTTTGTGGCCATCCATCTTTAATCTTACTTTAATCTCATCGTTAATTTTATTAATGGCTTTATAGTTATAGTTTTTAGTTAGTGCTACTCTATCAGAAATAGTTTTAAGTATTTTACTTGCTTTATCTTTTCCATACCCAGAAATTAATATGTCATTACTTAATAAAGTTTGTGTTTTAAGATGATTGCCTAATGTTAAATAGTTAAAGAGAAGTTTTATGTTTTCTTTAGCCATCTTTTCATAATCGAGTTGTTTGTTTTGAGAAAAAAGAATGTGACAAGAAATAAAAAAGCAAATTATTGTTAAAAGAATAGATGATGGTATACGATAATTCATTTTCATAATTTTTCTAAAATTAAAGAATTTTAATTAACCTCTTTTTAGTATATTCTGAAATAATTTTGTCAACTTATTTATTTTGAGTGATTTTCTAAAACTTAATTCTATTAAAATCTGCAATAGTATTAACATTTTGGATATAGTAAGCCTCTTGGTCTGTTAGTAGAATATTTTTAGGGTTACATTGTGCTATATCTAGTTGTAACTTTTGAACTCCATGAGTTATTTTTTGTTTAGAAACTCAATAGCTTTTTGCAAAGCAGGATCATTATTATTCTTAAAATCGGTTAGTGTTTTTGATATAAAAATATCAGGCTGAATTCCTAATCCTACAAATTCTCTCCCATCTGGATATGTGTCTTTTTTAGTGCAAACTCTAGCAGAGCCTCCACCAGGTAGGTCAAATAACATAGGTTGTCCTGTACTTCCAAAAGTTGGTTCGCCAATTTTTGTCATATGCTTTTGATTATCGGCGGCAATTAAAAAATCTTCTGCAGCAGATGCTGTGTTATTACCAATTAATAGAACAGTTGGAATAACAATTCTTTTTTTGGTGCTTAATGTTATTTCAGTTGGATGGTAAGGAAATTTATGAAAGTAATTATCTTGATAGGAAAGTAATGCTTGTTTACTCCATTTTTTATCGTCTTCACTACTATTAACTGTATCTTTAGGTTTAGTCCATTTCCCCCATGCTTTAAATGAAGGGATATGTAAACGACTTTGATAAGCAGAACCATAAAGTTTTTTATCAGGAGTAAAATATTGCAAAATTTTTGTTCCAATCCCAGTACTACCACCACCATTAAAACGTAAATCAATAATTAGCTTTTTTGCTTTTTTGATCTCAGGTAACTTTTCTGTAAATAGTTTGTTTATTTCCGAATTGGAAAAACTATTTAGAGCTATGTAAGCTATATCATTGTCTATCCATTTAAAATCAAGGAGTTTTCGCTGTTCGAATGGTGGGTACACCTCAGATTCTTTAACCTCACCATGTGTTAGTTTTAAATTAAAATATTGGCCATTAGGTTTTTTTAATTCTAAGTTATACGAAGTTCCTTTAGGAGAGCGAAGAAGCCAATTAATTGTATTGTTTTCTAAAATATATGCTGTAGACGATGCTATAAAAGGTTTTACATATTGATTAGCATACTCGTGAGTAGGAAGACCGTTAACTTTGGTAATTTCAGATCCTACAGGAATTTCTTCTTTTTTGCTTAAATTAACCCTTGTTACTATGGCTTTACCATTTATATTGGTTAAAAACAATCTGTAATCACCAAACCAAGTATTATAGATAACACTGTCTACAGATTTCGGAAAATAAACATTTGTATGACCATCTTTTAAGCTTGCGCAAAACTTTTGTAAAAGACGGTAGTATTCATAATCATTTTTTGTTTCTTGAACCTCAGTAATAAGTTGTTTATAAAGAGCATTCCATTTTTTTCTGTTAATTTTATTGAGATAAACAAAATTGTAGTTTACTTCTTGCCAAAATTTAGAGAGACCATAAATTTTATCTTCTTTAGTAATTTTATTAGGTAAATTTTCTTGAGCTATTGACTTTCCATAGATAAAAAAACTCAAAATTAGAATCGTTACTTTTTTCATTTTCTTGATATTAGTTGATTGTGGTATTTTTACACGTATAAATTCTTCCATAGTGGAGTAGAATAGAAACTTTTTACTTTCAATTTTGATAATTATAGTTAACAGTCAGTTTCGTAATTATAAAACACGTATTTTTTTATTAAAGACTTAGAGTTTTTCAATAAGTTACATTTTTCTGTTTTTTATTGTTACATATGAAAGATTTTCTAAAACTTAATTCTATTAAAATCTGCAATAGTATTAACATTTTGGATATAGTAAGCCTCTTGGTCTGTTAGTAGAATATTTTTAGGGTTACATTGTGCTGTAACTAGTTGTAACTTTTGAATTCCATGGGTGATAGCGTTTTTAAAAATGGATTTACATTCTGTTTTGTATACAGCTATTAAAGGAGTAAGATTGTTTTTGTATTCAAATTGAACACAATGTGTGGTAGTATCAATATTTGATATTAGTTTTTTTAGTAATGTTTTGTTTATTAAAGGAACATCACAGCTTAAAACAAGAGTGTACGGAGTGGTTACTTGAGATAATCCAGTGTAAATACCTGCTACTGGGCCAAAATTATCGATAGTATCAGGAATTCTTTTATAACCGAATACATCGTGTTGTTTAGTATTGGATATAATAATTATTTCTGAAGTGATTTCTTTTAAAGCATCAATACTACATTCAATAAATGTCTTTTCATTAAGTTTTAATAAGCTTTTATCTGTACCCATTCGAGAGCTTTTTCCTCCAGCTAAAATTAACCCTGTAATAAACGTATCTTTCATATTTTTAAAGATGATGTAAAATTTCTGTAATTAACCTGTGTTGAACTTAGATGTTTTTATAGTATTAAAAAGGAAGTAAAATAGTCTCTACAACATCATTTACATGTATTTCTTTTTGATTTTCAGATAAATATACGATAGCATTGCTTACAGCGAAAGATTGTAACATTGCAGAACTTTGTCCTGTTAAAATTTCTACATTCGCATCATTTACTTTAGCTTTTAAAAACTCAGATCGATGTAAAGGCTTGGTGTGCTTAGAAATAGATGTAATTTGTTTTCTAATTAACTCAATATTATGATTTCCAGAGAAGTTTTGTAGTGCAATGTATACATAAATGTAAAAACATGTTAATGTAGCTGCTGGGTTACCAGGTAAACCAAAAATTTGAGTTGCTGACTTTTTACCATAAAAAACAGGTTTACCAGGTTTCTGATTTACTTTATAAAATAGCTCATTAACTCCTAGTTCTTGGAGGGCTCGATATACAAAGTCGTATTTTCCAACAGATATACCACCAGATATTAATACAATATCATGTTTTTCAAATGTAGATTTTATGCTGGTAACAGTATCATCATAATTATCTTTGCAATAGTAAGTACTTACATCGTAAAACTTTAAATTATAGAGAGCACTAAGTAGCATTTTAGAATTACTTTCATAAATTTCGCCATAATTTAGTGGTTGCCCAGATTGAATTAATTCATTACCTGTTACTATAATGCCAACACTAGGTTTTTTAAATACCGTTACTTTATCAATACCTAAAGCATATAAGAATCCGACTACAGCAGGTGTAATTTTAGTGTGTTTTTTTAACGCTATTTCATTTGTTTTGATTTGTTCTCCTTCAAGTCTAATATTTTTGTGATAGTCTATTTGGTCGTTAATCTCTACAATATTACCAGAAACTGTTGTTTTTTCTTTCTGAATAATAGTATCAATACTATCAGGCACAGGAGCACCTGTTAAAATTTTAATAGCCTCTCCTTTTTTAAGTTCGATTTTGACACGATCACCAGCTTTAATTTCTCCAACAATAGTATATGTTTTAGTATCTCCTATGTGTAAACCATATCCATCCATTGCAGATTGTCTAAAAGGAGGTAAGTTAATAGGCGCATAGATGTCTTCAGCTAAAATATAACCATTCGCTTTTTCTAGTTGTTTTACTGTGTATGTATTTGTGTTTGTACTGTTTTTTTTAACGATGTCTATAGCTTCTTCAACAGATATCATGAACTTTATATTGATTATAGATTGGACTAAACATAAGGAAAATAGATGGTTAATTTTTATGTCGGTTAAAATAATTTTTTTGAACTAATGATATGATAAAAAAGGATGTTTTAAAATGGGGTTTTAAAAATTTACAACTTTTATTTTGATGATTCTTGAAAAATTAAAGGAAATTATTTTTAGTAAGTATTATTACGTAATTTACCGTCAGATAAATCATTTTTTTTGAAAAATAAAAATAACATCCCAATTTCAAATTATTCTTGTCAGACATGTATTAAAAGTAACTGTCTAATACATAAAAATAGTAAGAATCACACTATTATAAACTTTCACGAACAAAAAAAAATTATAAAATGTAAAAAAGGGCAACAGTTTATCATGGAGGGAGCTATGGTAAGCGGACTATTTATTATATTAAAAGGTGTAGCGAAAGTTTTTAGAACAGGAATTAATGGGCGGGAGCAAATAGTTCGGTTTGCTAAAGAAGGAGAAATAGTCGGTCATCGAGGTTTTGGTTCTGAAGAATCTTATCCTATTGGAGCTATTGCTCTTGAGGAAGTTTTACTTTGTTATTTTTCAAAAGAACATTTAAAAGAAGCATTATTAAATAGTGCGAAGTTTTCTTTTGATATGATGTTATTTTATGCTAACGAGCTGAATAGAAGTGAGAGTAAAGTAAAAAAAATATCTCAAATGACTGTTCGAGAAAGAGTTATAGATACGTTATTGTATATCAATAGAAAGTTCGGTACCACAGATGGGTACTTAAATTTATTGTTAACTCGAAAAGAGTATGCAGATTATGCAGGAACTACAGAAGAGCAAGTAATCCGTACTTTATCTAGCCTTAAAAAAGAAGGTTTAATAGGTGTCAGAGTTAAGCAGATTAGTATTATTGATCTTGAAGGTTTAAAATCTGAAATCAGTCAACATAATTTCTTCTTAGGTAGTTAGCCGTATGTAACTTAGGTAAAATTTTATCATTTTTATTACTCTCAGTTGTAGTTAAAAAAACAATTCACTTTCTCTTTTTCCTATCTAGTTGATCTTTATATTTTTCATAATATTTTTAACTTAATTCAAAACATTTTTCTAATGATGATTAAAATAAATTTAAGTATTTGTTTTTTAATTGTAAGTATGTTTTGTTAGTTTATTATCGGTTTTTTACTTATTTTTTTGATTAAAATTTATTTTAATTGTTTTTATTTAAATTTTTCTTAAAACATGATTTTTGTCAGTTTTTAATATGTTTTAAAAGGATGTTTTAGGCTGATATTGCTCATGCACTATCTAGTTTTGTACTTATATATTTGCTTTAAACTAAGTATTAATACGTATAAAACTACGTCGATGAAAAAAATGAAATCTATATTAAAAAAGACAACTTCGGTAATAGCACTAGCTATTTTACTAAATTCTTGTGGAGGTAAAGAAAAAAAAGAAGTTAAAACAGAGGTTAAAAAAGATGTAGTTGCTACAAATGGTTTAGCAATTGAAAAACAGCAGTTAACTTTTGGATTTATTAAACTAACAGATATGGCGCCTTTAGCTATTGCTAAAGAGAAAGGATACTTTGAGGATGAAGGATTGTTTGTTTCTGTTGAAGCGCAGTCTAACTGGAAAAATGTTTTAGATAGGGTAATAGATGGGCAATTAGATGGTTCTCATATGTTAGCAGGGCAACCTATTGCTGCCGGAGCTGGTTTTGGAAGACAAGCAGATTTAGTAACTACGTTTTCTATGGATTTAAATGGAAATGGTATTACTGTTTCTAATGATGTATGGTCTAAAATGAAACCTAATGTTCCAAAAGATGAAAAGGGAAAACCAATACATCCTATAAAGGCAGATGCATTAAAACCAGTTATAAAACAATATAAAGAAGAGTTAAAAAAATCGTTTAAAATGGGGATGGTATTTCCTGTGTCTACTCACAATTACGAGATTCGTTATTGGTTGGCAGCTTCAGGAATTCATCCAGGAATGTATACTAAAGATAATGTACAAGGGCAGATAGATGCTGAAGTTTTATTATCAGTTACACCACCACCACAAATGCCAGCTACTTTAGAGTCGGGAACTATTTTTGGGTATTGTGTTGGAGAGCCATGGAATCAACAAGCAGTTTCTAAAGGTATTGGAGTACCAGTAACTACGAACTACGATATCTGGAAAAATAATCCAGAAAAGGTTTTTGTAATGACTAAAAAGTTTATTGAAGAAAACCCAAATACAGCTACAGCAGTAACTAAAGCTTTAATTAGAGCAGGAAAATGGTTAGATGAACCTGAGAATAGAGCAGAAGCGGTTAAAATTTTATCTAAACCTCAGTATGTAGGAGCGCCTGAAGATGTATTAGCAAATTCAATGACAGGAACATTCGAATTTGAAAAAGGAGATAAAAGAGCAATGCCAGACTTCAATGTGTTTTATAAGTATAATGCTACTTATCCTTTTTACTCAGATGGAATTTGGTTTTTAACTCAAATGCGTCGTTGGGGGCAAATTCCTGAAACAAAACCAGCAGCATGGTATTCAGAAACGATTCAAAAAATATACAGACCAGATATCTGGAAAAAAGCAGCAGCATTGTTAGTGAAAGAAGGTAAGATTCCAGCCTCTGATATTCCTGAAACAGACGGGTACAAACCAGCTACAACAGATTTTATTGATGGTAAAAAGTTTGATGCTAAAGATCCTTTAGGCTATATCAATAGTTTCTCAATAGGGAATAAAGACAAATAAAAAACAAATCAAAAACATATAGATCATGAAGCAAAGTGTAACAGTAAACCAACCAGCAGAGGCAAAATGGTTGAAAGCCTTAAAAAATATTTTAAGCAAAGTGAGTGTTAAAAAACCAACATTTAATCTCTCATCATTTGTTAAGAAATTTATTATACCTCTAGCTTCCATAGTTGTTTTTATAGGTGTTTGGTATCTTGGGGCTGAAGCTTTGAGACAAAGAGAAATTAATTATAGGTTAGAAACTACACTGGCAGATCAAGGAGAAGCTGCGGCTGCAGAATTAAAAGCATGCTTTGCTTCTAATAATTCTACCTGTCAAACCAATACACTCCCTTCGCCAAGTATGGTATGGGCTTCTGTAATAACTTTGGTGAATGACTATTTTGTAATTAGAGAAGATAAAATAGCTTTTAAAGAAAAAGTAGCACCGTTAAATGAAAAAATAAGACAGTTTAATAAAGAAAACGCAGCATTAATTAGTGAAGGAAAAGTAGCGAAGAAACAATATATAGAGTACACAGGAAGAGCTTCTTTCATAGATATTGTCTTTACAAGTCTTAAAACTGTTTTTGCTGGTTTTTTATTAGCCTTATTTATAGCAGTGCCTATTGGAGTTGTTATTGGGTTAAGTGAGCAATTAAGAAATGCATTCAACTGGTTTATTCAAATTTTTAAACCAGTATCACCAGTAGTTTGGTATTTATTAGTATTTATGATAGTAAAAACATTGTTAATAGGCACTAGTTCCGATAATTCATTTGTGATTTCTTTTATCAGTGTCGGTTTATGTGCGATGTGGGCAACTTTAGTAAATACAGCTGTTGGGGTTTCTACAGTAGATAAAGATTATATTAACGTGGCTAAGGTTTTAAAATTGGGGCCATTACAAAAGGTGTTTAAGGTTATTTTGCCATCTTCATTACCGCTAATTTTTACAGGTTTACGTATTACATTATCTGTAGCGTGGATGGTGTTAATTGCGATTGAATTATTAGCACAGAGCCCAGGTTTAGGTCTTTTCGTTTGGGAAGAATTCCAGAATGGAGCAAATGATTCAAATTCAAAAATAATCGTAGCAATGTTTGTTATTGGTATTATCGGTTTTCTTTTAGATAGAATTATGTTAACTATACAAAATATGGTGTCATTTAATAAAAGTGAAGGAATATAAAACGGTAAAACATGGCGTATTTAGAATTAAAAAATATAAATAAAACTTACGGAGAAGGAGAGCGTGCCACAGAGGTTTTATCTGATATTAACTTATCAATAGAAGAAGGTGAATTTGTTGCTATTGTTGGTTTTACGGGAAGTGGTAAAACAACATTAGTGAACTTAATAAACGGCTTATTAGAACCTTCATCTGGAGAAGTTTTATTTAAAGGCGAACCTGTAAAAGGAACAAGTCATGAACGAGGAGTTATTTTTCAAAATTATTCACTTTTACCTTGGTTATCAGTAGAGCAAAATGTACTAATGGCTGTTAAAGAAGCTTTTCCTAAAAGAGGAAAGGCAGTTTGGAAAAGAAAAGCAGCGCATTATATAGAAATGGTAGGATTAACTCCAGCAATAAATAAGTTACCTAAAGAATTATCGGGAGGTATGCGCCAGCGTGTAGCTGTAGCTCGTGCTTTAGCAATGAAGCCTGATATGATTATCATGGATGAACCTTTAGGTGCTCTAGATGCTTTAACAAGAGGTAATCTTCAAGATCAAATATTAAAGATTTGGGGTAAAGACAAAAGAACTGCATTGTTGATTACCAATGATGTTGATGAGGGAATTTACATGGCAGATCGAATTATTCCTTTACGTCCGGGTCCAAACGCTACTTTAGGTCCAGAATTTAAAATAGATATTGAAAGACCAAGAGATAAAACAGATTTAAACGATAATCCTATATATAAAAAGACTAGGAATGCTATTATAGAATATCTTATGGATATTGGTGAAGAGCGAAAATCAGAGCAACAAAATTCATATGTTTTGCCAGATTTGGAGCCAAAAAGTTTTGTTAGGTTATAATAAAAAAAATTAAAATGAGTATATTGGAAGCAGAAACAAATGTGATCACTCAAAGTGCCCCCGAGATTGTAACCAAAGAATTGATGTTGGATCTTAAAAATCTTAAGAAGGTATATCCAACACCTAAAGGAGATTATGTTGTTCTAGAAGATTTAAACCTTCAAATAATGAAAGAAGAGTTTGTTACCATTATCGGTCATTCTGGTTGTGGTAAGACGACAATGCTTTCTATGATTGCTGGTTTAAATGAAATTACAGGAGGAAGTATTTCAGTACTTGGAAAACCTATTAAAGGTCCTGGACCCGATAGAGGAGTAATTTTTCAAGCCCCTAGTTTAATGCCTTGGATGACATCATTACAAAATGTGTTATTAGGTGTGAATCAGGTGTTTCCTCATGCTACTAAGAAACAACGTAATGATATTGCAAAGTACTATTTGCAAAAAGTAGGTTTAGAAGATGCTTTTTACAAGAAAGCAAATGAACTATCTCAAGGAATGCAACAGCGAGTTGGTATCGCAAGAGCATTTGCAATTAAACCTAAAGTTTTACTGCTAGATGAACCTTTTGGAATGTTAGACTCTTTAACTAGAGGTGAATTGCAAGATATTTTAATTGAAATTTGGAACAAAGAAAAAATTACTGCTGTTATGATTACTCACGATGTAGATGAGGCTATTTTTTTAGCTGACAGAGTAGTGATGATGACTAGTGGTCCTAAGGCAAAAATTGGGGATATTTTAGAAATTGATTTTGAAAGGCCAAGAACAAGAAAAAAAGTATTAGAACACAACGATTATTATAAATATAGAAAACATTTAATTGATTTTTTAGAACATTAAAACTGAATAAGTATGAAAAACAAACTATTAGTATTAGGTGTATTATTTACGAGCTTTAGTCAGCTTGTTTATTCACAATTTACTTTAGAAGGTGAATTTAGACCACGAACAGAGTTATTTGGAAATGGGTTTAATTATAGATACCAACCTGCTACAGCTACTCCAGCAGGAAACTTGTCAGGTCGTGAAGGTACTACAGCTTATTTAGGGACTTCAGTAAGAGCTGCGTTAAAAGCAAAATATGCTACTGAAACATATCAAGTATACATGAGTGTACAAGAAGTATTTCAGTTTGGAGATAGACGACAAATCTCTGCTGCTGGAAATGGTAATTTTAGAGTTCAAGAGGCTTGGGTAGATATTAGATTATCAGATAAATGGAGATTTAAATTTGGTAGACAACCTTTATCTTATGATGATCAAAGAATTCTTGGAGGTTTGGCATGGGCACAACAAGCGAGAACACATGATGTGGGAATTCTAAAATTTAAGGATAGTGGATTCTCTTTAGATGCGGGTTATTCATTAAACACGAACGGAGGTAATGTTTTTAATACAGCAGCTTTATTTACTTACAGAGAATTAGCATTTATTCATGCAAATAAAAAATTTGGAAATGTAAGCTTGAGTGCATTATTATTAGGAAATGTGTTTCAGGATGGTACTGAAAATAAAGCAGGTTTATTTACTGGAGGTATTCATGCAAAAGGAAGCTTTGGTAAATTTGGTTTATCAGCTAATGCTTATTTACAAGACGGAGATAGAGTTTCAGGAGTAAATGATATACCAGTAGAAGGTGCATATTTATTAGGTTTAGATGCTACTTATAAAGTGTCAGATAAAGTTACAATACTTGCAGGAGGAGAAATAATTTCTGGTGCGGGTGATAATGGTCCAGGTTTTTTCCCTTTATATGGTACAAATCATAAATTTAATGGTTTAATGGATCGATTTTATGTTGGGAACCATGCAATAGGTAGAGGTTTAGTAGATTTAAATTTAGGTGCTAAATTTAAGTTAGGAAAAGGGTATAATTTAACATTGAAAGGACATAATTTTACTGAAGAGTCTGGTGCAGGAAATTCATTGGGTCAAGAGGTAGACTTAGTGTTAGCAAAAGGGTTTAAAGGATTTAAATTAGTTGCAGGTTATTCACAATTCTTTGAAAGTGATGATTTCCCTAATCCAGCTGGGAATCCTGAAGCTAAAAGTTTCCAAAACTGGGCTTGGGCAATGTTAGTTTTTAAACCTAAATTTTTAAATGGTGCTAAATAATAGTACCATACTTTTAATTGAAATCAATGATTATTTAGATTAGATAATTTGATTTATATGTTTTGGATTAAGGAGAGATTACTCATTTAGAGTAGTCTCTTTTTTTGTTTAAAGTTTTTTCGTTAAGATTTTAAATGATATGAACAAGTTATTATATCAAAAAAGCCTTAGTGCATGATAAAAAAATATATTTTTAGTGTATGTATCTAAAAATCAAAACCTTATTTAGGGAAAGATTTATCATGTCAACCTCGATCATTATTGAATTTAAAAGCTTTTAAATGAAGATAGCTTACGAGGTAAGTCGAGAGGTTTTCATTAAAATTTCTAACAATAACAAGGTCTCGACTGCGCTCGACCTGACAACGAAAAATTATTTTTAAGTTTTTGTCGTGTACTAAACAAAAAAAGCAAATTGTATTTTTTTTGAAATTATGATACTTAAATTTTTTAAGTTTTTTGTAAAGTGTATTGGATTTTAGAGTTAATTTAAAAAAAGATAAGGTTTGTTAAGGAATCATTAAAAAGGAGGTTTTAATTCTGTTTTTTTTAATTTGTTATTTTTTTGTTAATATTTTTTTTGACTTAAAAATAAAATTTAACATTTCTTTTTTTTAACCTAAAGATTTGTTTGTTAGTTATTTATGTTTTTGTTTGTGTGAATTTTGATCTTATTATTTAGAATATAATTCTATTTATTTCTTTTTTTTTAAAGTTGATTATTTACAGTTTTGTAATATAAATTATTGAATTTTAACATAACCATTAGAAATAATTTAAACCAATTCAAAACCCTTTTTATGAAAAACTTTAAACTTCCAATGGTAGCTTTAGCTACGTCATTATTAATTTTTTCTTGTCAGAATAAAGATTCTGAAGATTTAAATGAAGTTATTCCACAAGAAACAGCTACAATTAAAGCAGAAGAAGCATTTCCTGCTTTAAGCGGTACAACAGAAACGCTTTACTACGGAACGAGTAAAATGAATGTCGAAAAAGTTAACGACATGTATGTGTTAGATGGAGATATCCTTTTTGATGCTAATCAATTAACTCAATCACCTTCAGAAGTTGGAGCTCCCTCTCCAATAGAAACTTTAGGGCGTTCTGTAGGTAGAACTGGTGGTAGATGGAGAAATAATACTGTACACTATAGTATAGAATCTTCACTAGCAAATCAAAGACGTGTTACAGATGCAATAGCGCATTGGGAAAGAAATACGGCTTTAAGATTTGTGCCAAGAACAAACCAATCTGACTACATCTATTTTAGAACTGGTTCTGGATGTTCTTCTTTTGTAGGTAGAAGAGGTGGTCGTCAGGATATTAATTTAGCAACTGGATGTACAACCGGTAATACAATTCACGAGATTGGTCATGCAGTAGGTTTATGGCATGAGCAAAGCAGAAAAGATAGAGATACTTACGTTAATATTAATTTTGAAAATATCGTTGATGGTCGTTCTTTTAACTTCCAAACATATGTTCAACAAGGAAACGACGGTAACGAATACACTTCTGCTTTAGACTTTGGTTCGATTATGATGTACGGACCAACATTCTTTTCTAAAAATGGTAAAGCAACAATCGAAAAGAAAGATGGTTCTTCATACACAGTGCAAAGAGACGGTTTATCAGCTGGAGATATACAAGGAATTAATAGAATGTATCCACCATCAACTAGTGGTGTAAATTGTAACGGTGTTGCGGCTTATGTGAATGGAAGAAGTTACGCTATTGGTTCTCGTGTTATATTCCAAGGATCTTTATATGAAAGAGTATCTGGAGGTTGGAATAACTTAGGAGTATGTGGAACTGCACCAAGTACAGATATTTGTAGTGGTGTTGCAGCTTATGTAAGTGGAAGAAGCTATGCTGTTGGTTCTCGTGTAACTTTCCAAGGATCTTTATATGAAAGAGTATCTGGAGGTTGGAACAACTTAGGAAGTTGTGGATCTTAATACTAGAAAGTAAAAGTAGGTAAAAACCCTTTATCTCAATCCCTAATTATTAAAATGGATTAAGGTTGTTCGATAAGAACAACCTTTTTCTTTTTATATAAGGTTAAACATATTGGCTTTTTGGTTTAGCTCCATAATATTTTTAACATTCAATTTTTTCATCAAATTAAAGCGATGTACTTCTACAGTTCTTTTACTAATGTTTAATTCTTCAGCGATATCTTTATTATTCTTTAATTGTAGTACTAGATTAAGAATTTGTGTTTCTCTTTTTGTTAATTTAAAAGGGTTGTCTAATTTGTTATTTGTAATAGCTTGATTAGTTTTTACAACTTTACCATTAACAAAATTATTCATAATTATGTCAGAAACATCCCCAGAAAAATACTTGTCGCCAAGAGCAATTTTATGTAAAGCTTTTAAAAATTCTTCTTTACTAGACCCTTTTAATAAATAACCATCTGCACCTGCCTGAATAGATTGTACTACATATTCTTCAGAGTCATGCATAGATAAGACTAAAGTTTTTATTGGTTTTTCAGAGTACTCATTTTTTAATATATTAACTAATTCAATACCTGTCATTTCAGGCATACGAATATCAACAATAAGTACTACTGGTTTTTGTATTGTTTTCACAATTTCCAGAGCATCTTTTCCATTCGAAGCTTCATTGATAACTTGTATATCTTTTTGATCTTCTAATAATGCTCTAATTCCATCTCGAACAAGCACATGATCGTCTACTAAAATAACATTAATGTTTTCCATAGATTTATTAAATATTAAGCAAATATACTTAGAAACAATCTAAGTACGTAGTAAGTTTTTTAAGTATTCTTGTTAAAAAACAAAGGTCACCTAATATGAGATGACCTTTGATTTTAGAATTTTTAAGAATTAAAAACGACTATTTTTTAATAAGCTTTATTCTAGAAATTATTTGATTATTTACATCTGTAACTTTTAAGATATAAATTCCAGAAGGTAAGTTGCTAACATCAACTCGTCCTCTTTTTTGTTCATCTAGAGAAAAATTAACAGACTGACTAATTGTGAATCCTGATAGTGTATGTATAGAAGCTTTCAGGTTCATGTTATCTATTACTTTAAACTGATCATTTTCTTTTAAAGTAACTGTTGCAATGTCTATAACTGGGTTTGGTGAAATTTGACCAATTACATTCTTGTCAGCTGTAGCATTATCGTTTATTACATTAAATGCAACTGATACAGTTGTACCCGGTTTACCTTTACCAAATAGTTTTTTATATGGAGTTGCAGTTACTGTATTTCTTCCTAAGCTGAACTTGATAGGGAAGAAGTTTCCTCCAAAATCTCCACCAATACTGTACGGAGCAAAGTTTTCTACTTTAAATCGATTACGATTATTTAAACCGAACACCACACTTCTTGTATCATTACCTTCAGTATTAGCTAATATTGAGAAATTATTAGAATTAAAATCTGCGATATTAATAGTATCCCCTTCATTTAATTGACCTATTTCTTCGTTAGTAATAGCATTAATTAAAGTTAAACTTGTTACTACAGGAGCATCACTATCTATCACTTCAAAGTTAATCGTAACAGGACTTCCATTATCGCCTTTTCCATTATCATTTCTGAAAGGAGTGGCAGTAATCGTATTGGTTCCTATTGAAAATGGAGTTCCGAAATAATTAGTTCTTCTGAAAGTAATATCTCCATTTAATGAATATGGAACACTGTTTTCGGTATTGAAATTGGTACGATCATTGAAATCGAAAATCACACTTTCTACACGTGATCCTGTCGTGTTTGCAACTACAGAAAAATTGTTTCGTCTAAAATCAGCTAAATCAATAGTGTCGCCTTCATTTAAAGCTCCAATAATGGCGTTTTTTGTGGCGTCAATTAGAAGGAAATCTGTAACCGTTGGTGGATTAGAATCAATTACTTCAAAAGTTATTGTATTCGAGATACCAGTTTCACCTTGACCATTTCTTTCTTCAAAAGGAGTGGCTGTGATAGTGTTACTTCCAAGTGGTAAAGTAACTCCTCTAAAGATGTTACCATTAAAATCACCTTTAAGAGAGAATGGAGCTCTGTTTTCGGTGTTAAAACCTGTTTCTTCATTAAAGTCAAAAACTACACTGGTAATATCTAAAGTTCCTGTATTGGCTATAATGCTAAAGTTATTTAATCCGTTATAATCATTTAAATCAATTATATCTCCATCGTTAATAATGCCTATTTCAGTATTTGTTGTAGTATCAACAAGAGTAAAACTAACTATTTCTATAGTTTCTAATACGTTTAATGTCACAGGAACGGTAACTTCTGAAGTAGCAGGATCATTACTACTTATTAAAATATCAGCATTATAAGTTGTGTCAGCTTCAAGTCCAGCTGCAGAGAATTCAAGAGGAACTTCTGCTGTACTTCCTGGAGCTACACTTCCCATAATTGGAGGGGTATAAGTAATAGCTAATTCATTTGTTAAGAATTCGGTATTAAAAATTACTTGTAATCCGTTTTCACCATTCGGGCCTTCCAAACCAACCGTAGCACTTGTACTAATTTCAGAATTAACATTCTTATACTGCATTTTTATAGATCCATCTTTAAATAAAATAATCTGGAAAGTAACAGGTGTTTTAACTGGATTAGAGCCAAAACCAGGTACTTCTTCGTATTGTACAATGAAATAGTCTTCAAAAGCTTGATAGAAAACTCCCTCACCATCTTGAGGTTCTAAATCATCCCACAAACCAGCAATTAAGTTGTTCGGATTTCCAGTTGAAGGAATTTGTTGATTTAAGAATGCACCGAAAGAAGCAGTAATAGGAGCGAATGTTAAAAATCCGTTAGCAGCAATAGTAATACTTTCCTGATCTTCTCCAAAAAAATTGAAAGTAAATGGTAAGGTAATGGTTTCATTACCATCAGCACCAACACTAGCTAGTGTACCTGTTTCACTAATGTCAATAAAATCATAAGCAGGGCCACCACTGTTGTTATCAGTCCAAATGTAACCGAATGTGCCAGGACCACCACTTGCATTTAAGAATTTAGGTCCGATTCTATTATCAGTTTGTTCTTTAGTAATGATCTGTTGTTCAAATTCAATTGGAGTATAGTTTGGTTTCCTGACATTATTAGTAAGATTCGTAGTAAAAGGAGTTTTAACTAATGAATAGTTTAATATACTTCCACCAGTATTTTCTATTGTTACGATTTCTGTAGTAGTCTTTTCTCTTTTTAAGGTTATATTTAATGAATCAGGAATAACATTAATTACAGGAGGATCTATACCTACACCTATTAAAGGAATACTAACAGATTCATTTCCAAAAGCATCATTACTTGTAATTACGAGTATATCGTCAATACTACCAACAACAGTTGGGGCGAAGTTTACAGTAACTATTTTACTACCACCAGGAAGAATCGGAAGAGAGGAAGTTGTTTCTATTGTAAAATCGGAATTTTGATTATTAAAATTTACATCAAGTGCTTTGGTTCCTGTGTTTGAAATAACAAAATCGGTACTACTTTGTAAACCAATGAAAATAGGTTCGAAGGCAATTGAGTCTCTAGATACTTGAATCTCTGGAAACCCTTTTACTGTTAATTCGATAAGAGAAGTGCTTGTAGAAATATCAGGAGAATTACTAGATACAGTTAATTCATCAAAATAAACACTATCATTTAAATTAGTTGCATCTAAAGTTACTGTTAAATCTCTTGACCCACCAGCAGGTACAACTCCGGATATTGGTGAAATATTAGAAATAAAAGGAGTTAAAGCAACATCTGGTTTTATAAATCGAAGTGCTAATCCATTTTTAATATAATCTGAGTTAAACACTACTTGTGCACCATCTGAAGCATCAGCATTTTCGATACCAACTGTGGTAGAGTTTAAGAAAGAAGCTGTTTCTACATCTTCGTAGAAAACATCAATATTTCCATCAGCATGTAAAACGATTTGGAAAGTAACCGTTTCATTTTCTGAACCTAAAAAAACTGAAGCGTTTGTCCATTGTACAATGAATGTGTTATCTATAGTTTGATAATGAACAGCGCCATTAAAGTTTTGAGGCTCTAAATCATCCCATAAACCAGCAATCATGTTATTTACACCATTATCTACAGGAATTTGACTATTAACAAATGTAAGTGAAGGAGATTCATCAAAAGAGATAAAACCATTTGCGTTTACAGTTGCGTTGGTATAAGTGTTTCCGTAGAATTCAAAAGGAAATAGTAATGGAATTCCTAAACTTCCGTCTCCACCAAGATCAGTAGTAATTTCTGTTCCAGTTCCTGAAATATCAATAAAATTATAAATAGGGCCGCCACTTTCGTCACTATCAATCCATGTATAACCAAAACCATTATCGGTTCCAATACTTGAAATTACAGGAGATCCTACTCTGGTATCTTTGGTTCCTTTTTGAGTACTGAAATTACTAAAGTTTAAAATTTTAGTATCGTTTAGTTTTACATTAGGTTTCGCTAGTGCAGCAGCTACGGCAAGATCGGGGAAAGAGAAGAACAAAGGAGCTTTTCCTTCGTTTTTAAGTGATAATTGTGTATCTACTGTTTGTCCAGCATCTACAGTTTCTGAAATATTTGCAGGGTCTAAAACAGCAATTGGAGGTGCTACACCAACTCCATTAACAATAACTTGTAAAGAACTAGCATTGGAAGCGTCACTATCTATTGTTATTATTCCGTTACTATTTCCAGTGATATTAGGAGTGAATTTTACAGTAATATCTATGCTTTCTCCAGCAGCGATAACTGTATTAATAGGGGTTACAGAAAAAGCAACATTATCAGATGAGATAGAAGAAACATTTATTTGAGAAAGCCCAGAATTACTAAGTGTTATTGTTCTTTCAGAATTATTTCCAATAAAAACGTTATTAAATAAAATAAACTCTTCTGATAATTCAATAAAAGATGTTTGTCCAGATACATCTAAACTTGTTGTTACAGTAGTAGTAGGAGTAACAGGATCGTTGCTAGAAACTAAAATATCGGAAGTATAATTTCCGTTAGCTAAATTTTCTGCATCAAAAGTAACTGTAACCTCAATAGATTCTCCTGGAGCAAGACTTCCTTCTGAAGGTTGTAATGTGATATAATCTGTGGTTTGTGTATTTAAGGCTCTTGTTAAGAATACAAAATCTGTTGAATTATAACTTGCTCCACCATCATCACTAATAAAATAAGTATTCGGTCTTACAGGAGCTCCATCATCTATACCTTGAGGGAAGTTAATGTCTGAGGCATATTTATGAACTACCCAAAAAGAATCACCATTTGAAAAGCTAAATGATTCATTAAGAGTTTCAGTAGCAAAAATACCATCTGTGCTTGTTGTTGTAATGGTTTGTGTTAGTAATAAGGTTCCATCAGCAGGAGTAGCACCACCTTCATAAATTTCAAGGATTATAGGTGCTGTTGAAGCTTCTGTTTGATAAGCATTTCGAATTGCAGTAAGCGTAAAATTTCGATCAACATCAAATTTAACCGCAACTGTTGAAGCCGTACCATTATTGAATCCTACGAAATCATCCGGGAAAACTTTTCCTGTATCATAAGCAATAGAATCAACAACATTTTCATCATTTTTAAAGGTATTGTTTTTTATCTTTTTTATAGCAATACCATTTTTAGAGGCAACTTTTAGTTTATTATCGATAGTATTTTCAACACCATATCTCGATAAATCTAAAGACAAACCTCTAGTATTCTCTATAGTAGGAGGAGTAAATGTTGTTGCTCCGATAGCAGTTGTAAAATCTAAATTTGCTTGCCCTGAATTCGTTATGGTAAGTACTTCGGTTTTTGTAGCAGGATTATCTGTTTGCACATTAATTTCGGCAGATAAATTATTTGGATTTACAGCGATAGTTGGAGGAGCTAATACAGTTAATGTAACAGGAATATCAATAGTTGCATTTCTTGGATCGTCACTAACGATATTAATTGAGGCACTATATTCACCAATATCTAATCCACGAGTATCAAATTTAACTTTCAATGTAGCTTCTTCTCCTAAATCAATAGTACCAACAATAGGAGATACAGATAAGAAAAAAGCATTTTCATCTCCATCTATGATTTCAATAGTATCAACATCCATTGTAGCGGTAGTGCTTTCCATTTCAGAAAGTAATACAATTTGCTCTATTTGATTTGTAGCTGCTCTTCCACTATAAACTAAGTTGTCATCAAAAAACACACTTAATGCAGCATCGTCTTTGTCGACTATAACACGAATATTAAAATATCCTCTCGGTGTTGTGGTGTTGATTCGTGTAAAATCTCCAATATCTTCATCAAAAATATCAATAGTATTATCAGGGTTAAAACGTACTCTAGTTGTAACTAATTCAGTAGTATTCGATTGTGGAATAAATTCCCATGTTACACCACTACCTTCAATATTAATAGTTGCAGAAGCTACCATAAAAGGTTGATTGCCTGGGGTGATTGAGGGAGTAAAAGCCAATGCTCTTGTAGCATTACCTGCAGATTGTAGCTGTATTGCTTTTTCACCTGCAAAAGGGTTGGCATCGCTTACCGTCCAAGTATCAGGAGATGTAGACCAACCAAATTGTCCATCAAGATCTCCAATAGTATAATCTTCAAAATCGGTAGCAAATAAATTAGTTACCATACGATTCAATGTATTACCTATTGCAAAAGCCTGAGATTTTTTAGGACTCAATTTATTTGAAATTCGACTAGATTCTTTTTGAAATCCATTAGCATCAATAAATTCATTAGTTTTTGTTATTCTACTATTTACAGTGCTTTGTGGAGTATCGTTAACAGTAATAGTGTAGTTTAAAGGACCATCACCTGTATTTTGAATTCGTAAATCTCGAGTTACAATTTGTAATTGTTCAATAGTTTCAGAAAATGAATTCGGATTTAGTACAAGTATAGGAACTTCTGTACCATCAGTTACTCTTGTATTTACAGGAATCCTTACAATTTCAGGAAATTCATCAATAATAAAGACTAGGCTTTCTTCATAAAATCCCTTAGCTGCTCCAAATGAATTTAACTCTATAGTAAATGTGGTTTCTTCACCAGCAGCTAATGTAAAACTAGGAATACTGATAGTGTTAATTAATATTGAATTAGAACTTGAAGATACTCTTGCAAATACAGAGTCACTAGATGTATTTCTAACAGTGATTTCTTGTGTTAGAATTTCATTTGTTCCCAGTTCGTTACTAACTTGATTTGGAGTAAAAGCTATTGGAGGATCTACAGCTAAACTCCATCCAAAATTAGTAAATAATTCATCGGAAATAATTTCAGATTTTTCAGCCATCACATATGAATGCTCGTCTTGTTGTAAGGTGTTTTGAGCTATGAGAAATTGAAAATTAAAAGAAATGAATAGGATGAATAATAGTGTCATCCGTTTCGGCATAGAGTGTAGTTTTCCTCTCATGCCCAACGAGTAGTTGTTAATCATGATTTTTGATTTTAATAGGTTAATTAATCTTGAAGATAAGAAAAAAAATGTTCTTAAACATGATTAATTTTTTGATAAACAATGTTTTATTAGTGTTATTTGGGAAATGAATTTTATCGAACTTAAATAACTATGTTTTTTGGATTAAAAAACATAGGATAATAGACGAGTAATCTCAGTTATTTGTAATTTGACAAGATTGAAATCGTAAAATAATGAACTAAGAAAATAAGTTTTAGTTATTTGTAATAGGAATATTTAAGGTAACTCTAGTTCCTTTTCCTTCTTCAGAATTTAAAAATAATCGTCCGTTTATATATTTAATACGTTCTTTCATGAAGGTTAATCCCATTCCACCATCTTTACTAAGTGGTTTTTCAGCATCAAATCCTTTTCCGTTATCGTCAATAACAATACTAAGAATGCTTTCACTGTGGGATATAGATAATAAAATATGAGAAGAATTAGCGTATTTAATTGCATTGTTAATCGCTTCTTGTGTAATCCTATAAATATTGATTTCAGTAAGTGTATCTAATCGTTGATCGAAATTAGTTTTATTGAAAAAGATGATGTTTTTTTCGGTCAATCGACTTAATTCTTTTGAGAGTTTGGTTAGTGCAGGAACCAATCCATGATCAGAAAGTTCCGAAGGCATTAAATTAAATGTAGCAGTTCGAACACCTTTTATAATATTACTGGTTTGTTCTTTTAGTTGACTGATTTTTTCTTTAGTTCTTTCTACATTATCAGGATTCACACTTTCTAAATTGAATTTTAGTCCAGTTAACATTTGTCCGATGCCGTCATGAACATCTTTTGCAATTCTACTTTGTTCTTTTTCTTGATTTTCAATGATTTTCTTTGAAATTATTTTTTGTTGATTCATTTTTTCTTCGAATCCAACTTGTTTCAAATAATCAATCTCTAATTGAGCAGTTTTTTTCTCAGTAATATTTGATGCTATAATTAATAATTCAGACTTTTCATTTGTAGGGTTATAAGGAATTATAGCCATTTCTAACCAAATTGCATCTTTATCATTTGTTCTGGCTTTAACTTCTCCTTGCCATCCAGTTTTTTTGTTTTTTAAGATGAGCTGTTCTATGGTAGCACGTTCTTGGGGAATAGGAGAGAGCATGTCCCAAAAAAAATCTTTTTTGAATTTTGAATGTTTAAAAAGACGTGAAAATCGATTTCCCATGTGGATGATGAACCCATTTGGTAAAATACGAGCAGAAAGTAAAGTTTCATCCATAGCTCTACTTAAAGCTTTTAATTCTTTAACAGATTTTTCTTTCGCTAAACTAAGTTCATCGGCATCAAAAGCCATTTTTTTAGCGAGTTTTTCAGCAGTTAATAATTCTGCTAATGTATTTCGGATAGATTTTGCTGTGGGCCAGAAAATGAATAAAAATTCTGCTAAAAGTATGATTAAAGTAATGACCATCAATAATAACTCTAACCTTCGTAGCCAATTGATTTTTGCATTAGCTTCAACATCATATTGATTTACAATTTCATCCATTTTGGTTAAAAATGGACTTTCATTGGTTTTTACAATATTGATGTATGAATCGTAAGATTTTTCAGTTGAAGTATAAGCTTCTTCGACATGATTAATTATAGAGTTTGTAGCACTATTTATGACATCAAAAATCGGATTAATTTCAGTGAACTGCTTACTAACTATAGCGCTGTTATTACCTGGTAATCCTAAAGAATCATTTCCTTTTTGTAAAGCAACATGTGAAGATTTCCAAAGTGAAAGCGTCTTTTTTAACTGTGCTGTGATTTCTTGTTTTTTAGACGCGTCTTTTTCTGAAAATAATAAAAGTGTTTCTTTAGTAAGTTTTTGACTAAGCATACGTTGTCTACCAGCAATATTAATTACTCTAGAATCACTTTGTTGATTTTTTAAATGTTTACGAATTAAAAACTGACTTACAATTACCGATATTGCTATTGTACTTAGTGCAATAACATATAAACGACTTAATTTTTCAAAGGTTCTTTGATCTAATGAATTGGTATGCTTTGGCATATTTATAATTAACTAATATATTTTAGTTAAGTGCTTTTTGAACTAGAGCTAAACTTTTATCTGAGAATTTAATTTTTAAAGCTTCTTCTTTCCCTTTTTCAGACATTTTTACTAATGTCTTTTTTAGAATGTCGATTACTTTTTCATCATTATGTTTTGCAGCAAATTCTTCAAAATAAAAATCTAGAAATACTAAACATATAACATCTTCTAATGTTTGCGCTTCTTCATTTTTTTTGAGTTGCTTTTTTAAGATAAGAAAACGGACTCTTTTTATAAAGTCGTCATTATAACCAACTTCAGCAAGTAATTCTGCAGTAATAGTAGCATGCGATCTTTTTAATTCTTCTCGCCATTTTAAATATCCTATTCGATCCATTGGATATTCACTACGAGGAATTTTCCAACGACAAATATGTTGCGCTCTTGCAGCTATTTGCAACGCTCTAGATGCATTAGGATTAAATTGCAGTAACTTCCTACTCATGCGTTGTGAATACAATAATTCCTTAGGGAAGTTCATGTTATTTACAGTGTAATGATTTGGGTCTTCAGCATTTTTCTTGTCAATTAAAGCTAAAGCAGTTTCAAAGCGAGTTGGTTTCATGAATAGTTAATTAGTCTGAAAAACCAATATACACATTTTCTTCTTCTATTTTTACAGGATAAGTAGCTATGGCATCTAAATCGCCATTTAAATTTTCGCCGTTTTCTAAAGAAAATGTCTTTTTGTGTAGTGGACAAGCAACTTTAGGAGTTCCTTTATCGTCACCAATCATTCCTCTTGATAAAACCATTTCCATTTTATGTGGACAAACATTTTGACAAGCATACCATTTATTTAATCGTGTAAAATTAAAAACAGCAATTTGTTTGTCTTTGTACTTTACACAAGCACCTCCATCTGTAGGGAAATCATGTATTGATGCAGCTTTAAACCAAACGGTTACGTTTTCTAATTGTGTAGTAGTATACTTATCCAAAATTTCTTCCATATTCTTTGTTGCATTTTGTGTACTTATTAACTCCATGGTTCAGGCATTTTTTGTTCTCGCATTGGCACAAAAACAAGATTATCGTCTTCTTCTTTACTATTCACAAAATGATTGAAACGTTTCATCATTTCAGGATCATTTATAGCTTGTGTCCATTCACATTTGAATCGATTCACTAAGGTTTGCATTTCTTGTTCTAGATCTTCAGCAATACCTAGTTTATCATCGATAATTACTTCTTTTAAATACGCTAAACCACCTTCTAATCGTTCTTGCCAAGCAGCAGTTCGTTGTAACGGTTTAGCAGTTCTCATGTAGAACATTAAATAACGATCTAAATATTTAATTACAGTTTCATTATCAATTTGTTCCGCAAATAATTCAGCATGACGAGGATTTGCACCACCATTTCCACCTACATATAAATTCCATCCACCTTCTACTGCGATTAATCCAAAATCTTTACCACGTGCTTCTGCACATTCACGGATACACCCAGAAACTCCACCTTTAATTTTGTGAGGAGCGCGAATACCTCGATATCGGTTTTCAAGTTCGATTCCGAAGCTTACACTTTCGTCCATTCCGTAGCGACACCAAGTAGATCCAACGCAAGTTTTTACGGTTCTAAGTGATTTTCCATACGCATGTCCACTTTCAAAACCATGACCGATTAAATCTTTCCAAATTAGCGGTAATTGATTTAATGTTGCTCCAAATAGATCAACACGCACACCACCAGTTATTTTAGTATATAAATCATATTTTTTTGCAATCTGACCTAAAGCAATAAGTTTATCAGGAGTAATTTCTCCACCAGGAACTCTTGGAACAACAGAATATGTACCGTTTCTCTGAATATTCGCCATAAAACGATCGTTGGAATCTTGAATAGCATATTCTTCATTCGCCGTATCAGCATTAATTGTAGCCATTAAGGAAGCAACTAAAGGCTTACATTTTTCGCAACCATGACCGCCATTTCCATGATTATCTAATACTTCGTTGAAAGTTTTGTAACCTTTAACCTGAATGATTTTATATAAATCTTGTCGATTTAAATCAAAATGTTCACAAACTGAATCTTTTACTTCTATTCCTAAAGATTTTAAAGTAGCATTGGTTAAATCACTAACCATAGGTTTGCATCCACCACAACCAGTTCCGGCTTTTGTACAACTCACAACTCCGGCTAGATCTGTAGCCTCTCCATTTTCTATAACACCACAAATTTGACCTTTTGTAACACTCTCACAAGAACATATTTGAGCATCATCAGGTAAATCCATTACATCACCAAAAGCAGTATTTCCGTCACCAGCAGGTAAAATTAATTGCGCTGGATCTTCAGGAATTGCCATACTATTTAAATATATCTGATGTAACATACTATAATCAGAAGCATCACCAACTAGAATACCACCTAGTAATTTTTTACCATCTAAACTGATATTTATTCTCTTATATAAAAATTGAGTTTTATTTTCAAAAATTATAGAATGTCCTTTGTCCGCAGGCATAAAAGGTTCACCAAAACTAGCAACATCTACACCTATAAGTTTTAATTTGGTAGACATATCGATGTCTTCTTGCATAACAGATGCTGAAGTGCCAATAATTTGCTCAACAGCGATGGTAGCCATATCATAACCTGGAGCTACTAAACCGTAAATCATTTGGTTGTATAAAGCAACTTCTCCGATGGCATATATATTAGGGTCTGAGGTTTGCATTTTATTGTTTACAATAATACCACCTCGAGTTCCTGTTTCTAAATTACATGTTTTAGCCAATTCATCTCTCGGGCGAATTCCTGCTGAGATGATAAGCATATCTACATCTAAACGATCTTCTTCACCAAACTGCATTCCAGTAATTTTTCCATCACCTAAAATTTCGCTTGTAGCTTTACTTAAATGAATATGTAAACCAATAGATTCTAGTTTTAGTTGTAGTACTTTACTACTTCGAATATCTAATTGTCTTGGCATTAATTTAGGAGCAAACTCAACAACGTGAGGTTCTAATCCCATGTCTAAGACAGCTTTACCAGCTTCTAAACCTAATAAACCGCCACCTAATATTGCTGCTTTAGCATTTGGTTTTTCAGCGTTTAACTTATCCGCATAAGCAAGCATTCCTTCTAAATCTTCAATAGTACGATACACAAAAACACCGTTTTTTTCTACACCTTTAATATTTGGAACAAAAGGAGATGATCCAGTAGCCAATACTAAATAATCATAAGTATATGCTTTACCATGAATCGTTTCTATAGTTTTAGCAACTTTGTCAATACTATTAACTCTAGTGTTAGTGATTAAATCAATATTATTATCGTTGTACCATTCTACTGGAGCCATTTCAAGTGCTTTCGCATCTTTATTTTCAAAATATTCACTTAGATGAACTCTATCATAAGCTGGTCTTGGTTCTTCTCCAAAAACAGTGATTTTAAAATCTTTTGAAGTTGCTTGTTCTGTAAATTTTTCACAGAATTTATAGCCAACCATTCCATTTCCGACAACGATAATGTGTTTCATATTCATTGATTTTGAATATAAAACTACGTATAAATACTTAATTTAATACGTAAAAAATATAAAAAAAAGACCTTTTTAGTGTTATTTGATGATTAAATAATTTGAAAGCTTTTTTTTAAAAAAATCACAATTTTTAATACTGTTAATTCATTTTTTTGAAATAGAAATGTAAGGCAGAATTTACATTACTACTCATTTAAAATACCTAATTCTAGGTAATCTATTAGCAATAAAACATCTATAGTTTTAAAGAGACAAAATCAACACAGTATCATGATAGAAAAAAGAACTGAATTTGTGCATTGCAAAAATGTGGATTGTGATGAAATTATTACGATAGAGACAAAACAATTACTAGGAAATTATATGAGCTTTCATCTCCAAAATGGAGAAAAATTTAAAAAAGACGAATTTGCAATATCACCAAATAGTATCGAAGATTTTGAGGTTGTAAAAGACGATCTTTTGATTGTAAAAATTAGAGATGAAGCAATATCTAGTTTTATGATAGAAAGTACAGAAGACATAATATCTTCTGATGTTGATTATTATAAAATTTTAAAAGAAGCACCAGAGAGTATTCATATTTATTTGACCTGTATTAGAGGTCATGAGCATAAATATAAAATTTTAAGATAAATGGGGGTAAAAATAAACGATCAGTTTTGGTTTGATAAATCAGAAGGTATTATCAATAATTCCATTACAAATTTGGATAAAGGAATAGCTCAACTAAATACATATATTGTGGCAATTTGGGTGATTTACTCAGGAGCTTCAATTTTTTCGTTGGATTATTTTGAAGTTACCAATAAAGTTCTGTTAATGATGGTGTTATTACCTCATGTTTTTTTACTGTTGGGTCGGTGGTTTATCACTCAGGCGCAGTTACCAGTTACCATAGCATTCGATCCGAGAGTACCTGACGATATTGAAAATAGTTATAAACAAACATATTCTGTAAAAGTTAAGTGTTTACGTAAAGCGAATATTATTACTCTAATAGCTACAGCTCTGGTAGTAATAACATTAACCTACTCATTTAAAAAGAAATTTGAACAGAAAAATATAAAATTTCAGCTAGAGCAGAAGATAAAGCCCGATTTCTTTTATGAAGTATTACAAAAAGAAAAATGTATTGTGTTTACAGGGGAGATGCCTGCAAAGACAACTATAGATTTGGAGTTTTCTATAACGTCTTCTAAAGAAGATAAAGTTTTATATGCATTTAAAGATTCCAGAATAAGTGACTCTAAAGGTATTGTGAATTACAATTTTGCTCTTCCTAAGGCTGTTTCTGGAACTATACTGCTTAAATGTTCTTGGTTGGAAAAGAACGTACGAAAATCTATCATTAAATATGTAAAACCAAAAAGTAAAAAATAGTTGATTATGAGTAGTATTAATCAAATTAAAGAAAAGCTAGAAACGAACATTTTTGTAAAGTGGATTAATAAAGATGAAGGGGATTTTTTATTAAAACAAAAGCAAAAGGTTATTAAAGGAAAGTTGAGCTCAGACAATGAATCTGTAAAAATTTCTATAACACAAACGAATTATAATCATTCATATGCACGTGTAAAAGTCAAGAATGTATTAAGAGAATCGAATACTGAAAGTATGGTAACACTCAATTTGATTGCTTTTGAAAGTGGTGATATTATTAGAACAACTAGTTATGCGGATGAATTGAATAGTGGTGATGAGTTGGTTTTATCATACGATACGCATTATTATTCTAAAAATAATAGTGCTATTAGTTGTAATCATAAATTTTTAGGAGAAGATGTGTTAGTTACTTATTTAGAAACAGAGAACAATAGATGTTTAGGTAGTAATAATACAACGAGGTATGCAATTTTTAAAATACTATAGAATGAAACAACTAGCTACGATTATCATATTGGTGTTTTTTACTTCTTGTGCATCAGTGAAATTTTCAAAATTTAAAAGAGGGAAATATAACTATAATGAAAATCAGTACTTAAATAATGTTTTGGATGTAAATGTTACATTGCTACCATTACCAAAACAGAAGAAAGTACTAGAAAAACCAAAAACTTTTTTTGATTTAAGAGATTCTATACCTAATACTTTATTACGAGTTTTAGGAGAAAATACCAATTCGGCGGATTCGATTATTAAATTGATTCGAGAACCATTATCTATTGTACCTAAACCTAAACCAACTACTATTACAACACAAGATTTTACTACATATACAACAAGGATTTTATTTTCTAACATAAAAAAATATTTTGTTAGAAATGATTTAATGCATGATAATACTCGTTTAGAGTATTTAAATACTACAGTGAAATTGGATAGTAAAAACTTTGAGTTTTATACAATAGACAAATTAGAAAATGAACTGGAAACTATCGATTTAGGGAATTTAGAACGGACTAATAATGTTAGTTTTGGAATAAAAGGCACGGTACAAAATGGAATAGATAATACTTTTAATAGAGGCAATACTAATGAATCTAAAAGAGATGGTTCAAGTAATTTTAACAATACAGATGGTATTTACGATGCTAATGGGAGTTTTATAGGAACGCAACAAGGAAATACAGGAGCGGCTAGTATTAAAAAGTCAAACGAGAATACAAGAGAAACTAAAATTTCAGCAAGTCAAAGTTTAGAAGCAAGTTATCAAAACTCAGAAAATATTAAAGAGAATATTTTGTTAAGTAGAAGTACACTAAAAACAGGATTTTCTTTTTCTCCTAAACATATTACGATTACTCAAAGAGGAAGACCTTTGCAAGGAATTTTTGATAATGAGCTAGTTACAGTGACTCTTAAAGCCACAAAATCTGAAACTAAAGACTATTTTAAATTTAGTTCATTATTTAAAGACTATCAACCAAAAGGTGTAAATAATATTGATTTTCAGCAAATCAAAGCAGCATATATTCCTTGTAATAGTAAAGGAGAATTAGATATTGATTTTGAAGTAAGTTATGATGGGGTTTTAAGAGCTGTAAGAAATTTACAAAGAGGAAATATTATAGGAGAGTTTGATGATAAAGTTACGTATTATAGAGTAAAAAAAAACTATGGAAAAAATAAGAAACCTAGTAATTCTATACGCATAGATAAATTTGATTATTGTAAGAAATTTTATGAAGTTAGAGCAAAAGTTAAAGGAGAAGAATATGCTTTACATATTGAAGTTTTAGGGAATAGTACTCCTGTGATATTGTCTGATGAAGATGCTTCAAGAAACTTTAAAGGTTGGTTAAACCTTATAAAAATTGAAACAAATAAAAGTAAATTTCAAACAAAAAAAATGAGATTATATTTTCAAAAAATTAAGATGGAAAGTGATGGGACACACAAAAAGCTTTTTGTAGGAAAGAAAAAAATGACTAAAAATGATATTAACAAACTGAAAACTATAAAAGAAATTGAGTTAATAGAATTATAATAGAAGTTAGTTACTTAATTATATCCTTTTTAGTTACGTTTTAATAGATCTATCTATTGTGACTCTTCTACTTTAGTTGAATTCTTAAGCTTTCTTGGTTAAATTTAGGGTAAATTCATTATCTCACCTTACAGTGGAAAAATTATATTAAAGACCTTTGTCATGACTAAGCCATTACATTTATTTCAATAAAGAGCTTTACATCTGTTAATAATAATGTTATGGATAAAAATTTAATAACAGGGGGATAGCCAAGGGTTTAATTCCCCGATACTTGTATCGAAAGTTATAAAATTTTCAATTAGATACCTCATATGCTTGCATCGAGGTAGTTCATTAGCAAAAAAACATTTTTTCATTCATCTTTTGATATATGCAACTTGTCGAACATGAGGTGTGTTGTATCTAATTTTTAAATCTTTAGAATAATTATGGTAGTAATTTCGCTTCGGTTTTTAAAAAAACCGATATTTCCCCCATTTATGAGGCCATACAATTTTGTATGGCTTTTTTAATGGTTACGCTGTAGTTTTTTCCCAAGTTTGATCTGCATTTAAGAAGAAACTGCCTACAAAATTAAAGTTACATTGTTCAGGAGCAATCAATGATAGAAAATGAATTCCTTTTTTATTAATATATAAATGATACGTTTGACCAATAATAGGTTCAAATGAAAACTCTGCATTAAGAATCAGGTTATTATACTCAAATTCCTCGATCATTTTTGCATATGCTTCCTTTAACTCATCATATTTAGTCTTAATCTTATGATTTACCTTATTTGTGACTCTATTTTTCCATGCAGTATTATCATCGATAGTTATTTTAGGTGCACCAACAGAAGTGGAATAAGGCTTAAGAGCAGCATCATAACTTTCCGTTTCATAATTATAAACAACATGATCTGGTTTTTTATCCTTATTCATTTTAATGATTTTTAATTTAATTTTCTTGTTTCAGCAAAGATAGGACTTGTTTAAGTTTAAATTAACATGTTTTTTATAGTTGTTTAACTATATTTACAATAAATTAAACAATTATAGTTATGGATATAGTAAATCAAGCATTAGCATTTGAACAAGCTAAGATGAAAAACATGTCTACGAGTGATAGAGTAGTTGCATCTAGAGAAGCGAAAAGATTAGTGTTAGCATTAAACGAGATCTATAAAAAAACAAGAGATGCTAACCTAATGGATATTATGAAACGGTTAACTGTAAAAAAACGAAGGATAGAATCGCGTTTAAAAGGTAAACCATTATTGTAAAATCAAAATTCATAGCCGTTTAGTTAACGGTATTTTACTGATAAAGACTAACTTATTTAAGTTAGTCTTTTTTTTGATTAAAAAACATAGTTTTAAACGAATATAAACTCTACAGGTACGAAAATAAGTTCATAAATACATGGTAGTTACTTTAAATGTATGTTTGACCAAGCAAACTTTTAAAGATCATTTCAAATGAAAAAAATTATCACAATCAAAGAAGAGTATAATTCTTTAGAAAAATTACAAAGTTATCTTAAAACGGCTTCTAATTACTCTTCAAACATTCAGCATGACAAGTGGGAGATGAAAAAAGATGCAGCAGGAAACATGTTGAAATGTTTAATGGTGAAAAAGAGTGCGATGCATGGTGTGAAAGTGTATTTTTTAGACAACAAAACAATTGAGTTAAGCTATGCAATTCCTAATGCTTTATTGCATGCTTGGTTTGGTAAAAGTCAACAAGCTTACAGACGAATTGATGAGATAGTTTTAGGTAAAATAAAAGATGCAGTCTTAGCGGGTTCTCAAAAAAAGGTGTTCAACGAGATGGAGCAAGTTTTTAAAGGTGCAATAGCATAACAATCAACAAATGAAATATGTGATTTGTTTTTTGATGTTTTTATTTTCTTACTCCGCTTTTTCACAAGAAAAAGTTGATTGGGTAAAGACAGAGGGCATCATTAAAGAATTGGAAGTTAAACGAAGAGGTAGAACATTTGCTACAGTATCTTTTCAAACTAAAGAAGGCGCAACAACAGAGGCGTATACAGAATTATTTGCACTGCCTATCATTGGAAGTTTTACATCGGTAGGCGATACCATAACTATTTTTTACGATAAAAACAATCCAGTGATAGTAAAGAGTGAAAGCGGGAAATTTTTATCACAATATGGTATGATATTGTTAATTGTTTTAGGGGTTGTTTTTTCTGTTAAACGTTTTATCAATATGAGAAAATATCAAAAAAATTAAAAAATGAGTACAACAAAATCAAAAATAGAACTATCTGAAGATCAAAGGCGAAAATTAGTATTTGGAGCAATCTTATCTTATTACAGAGGAGAATCGATTTTAGATGTGAATTTGGTAGGTGATAACGAAGAGTATATAGAAGGTTTGTCTAATTGGTGGGGAATTAACAATAGAGAAGAAGCTACCGCAGTTTTAGGAGATTTGTTAGCACTAGAGAAGAGCAGAATTTTTGATCCGTTATTAGAAAATCCAGATGCTGAATTGAATGAAATCAAAAATGAAATAGCAGAGGGTTTGGCTATACATTTCTCAAAAGTAAGTGAAGTACAATCTACTTATGCTTGGGATATTGTAAGATTAGTAGTTGTGTCTAAATATTCTTACTGGTGTGGCTATATTTCTGAAGAAGAAATGTGGAATTTTATTGATTATGGAGTTGAAAAAGCATCTGAGGTAGGAGTAGACTGGAAGCAATATACTATTTCTTTTTTATTAGGAAGATGCATTCATGGCTTTGATTTAGAAGATGTCATAGATGAATGTAAAGAGTTATATCATTCTAAACAGTCGATGCTTTCTTGGGTGTTTAGAGTTAAAAATTTAGATGTTTATAAAAAGTATTCATTTAAATAATATAAATCCTTCAACGAACTTAATCCCTGTGTTAAACAATTATAAATAAACAAATTCAAACAAAAAATGAGAAAAATTATTTACACATTAGTGGTACTCGCTTTTGTTTCTTGTAGTAAAGAACAAAAGTTTGCAGAGAATGCCGATTCTATTAAACAGTTAGAAACTGTTTTAGCAGATAAGTTTGGTAAAGATGCGTATTACACAAGTATTACATTATCTAACTCAGGAACTTCTTCCGGAGATATACTATCGGTTACACAAACTGAAGATCCTTCATCTTTAAAAATGGGAGAGTGGAATTTTTTCCAAGGAAAATGGACGCAAAGTTCTGAAGTTACTTTAGAACTAAGCCAAGGAGCACAAGCTAAAGATTTTATGTTCCAATTAGATGGAAATACAGTAAAATTAGATGTGTTGGGGAAACTGTTAGAAGAATCAAAAGAAAAAGTAACAAGCGAGAAGAAAATAGAAGAAGTGGAGGTTACTAGTGTGTTTATGAATGCGCCAAATAATGGAGATTTTAGTGCTATGGAATACTTTATTACGATAAAGCCAAAAAATGGGGGAACTAGTTTTGATTTTAGATATAATTTAGACGGAACATTAATAAAATTTGATTACTAGTTAGTTTTATATGAAATCCATTCTTCATTATTTGCAAATAATGTTGAGTGGATTTTTACGTTTTATAAATTGTTATACATAATTTGAAAAATGAAGATCCAAATAATTATCATACTAGTTCTAGTATTCAAGATTTCGTTGCACTCACAAGCTGAAAAAAGACTAAATTTTGGAAAAATGTATGAAGTTTTAGGGACAATAACAGACAGTATAACGAATGATACCTTACATCAAGTGAGTATAGAAGCTTTTAATGAAAATTTTGAAAAGATTAAATCTACTCGCTCTGATTTTGATGGAGTTTACTATTTTAAGTTTTGTTCTAATAGATTAATATCTGGGACTTTATTAATTAGAGTAACATACCCGTCTTACAAACAAAAAATAATACGTTACAAGATTAATTCTGATTCTGTAATCAATATCAAAATGACTTATGATTATGATAAAACAATAACGAAAGAGAAATTTGAAAGTTTCCTTTATTTCGAATGTGGTACAAGTCACCATAATGAGTTGCAGTTAGATGAGTTATTATATGAAGAAAATAAAACATATCGTCATTTTTGTAGTGGAGAAGAAAAAAAGTATCGCAACTTAATTAAAGATAAAGTAAATTTTTCTGAATGGATTTTAATAGAAAAATAAATTATCTCTAATAATCATGTATAACTTTAATTACTGTTGACTAGAATACATCAAACAAAAAAGTAGTGTCACATTTAATGATACTAAAACCTTAATTATTACCGATAAGAATATTTGAAATAATAAAATTATATGAAAAAAATAGTACCGTTGATAGTAGTATCACTATTGTCAATATCATGCTCAAAACCAACCTCAAAAGATGTTATAAAAGCTATTGATAATGATGATATAACTCGCTTTCAGAGCTTGAGAGAAGAAATTACTATTGATACATTACGATTTGCAGTTGGTGAAACCGTTTTTCATTATGCATATCAGGCGAAAGCTAATCATATCATGCAGCAACTTATAGAAGAAGAAATACTACTTAATGAAGCAGATTCTTTAGGTTATACTCCACTTTTAGCATTAATACAAGATACTAATCCACAATATGAACTCATCGAAAAATTACTTGATAAAGAAATAGATATTAATGCTATAGAAAACTATAATGGATATTCTTCATTACATTATGCAGTATATAATTCGCAACCTGAGTTAGTAAAAAAGTTATTAGCTAAAGGTGCAAATCCTAATATTCAGGTAACTTCATTAATGAAGTCTACACCGTTACATATAGCAATTGAAAAGAAAGATAAAGAGAGTATTCGTTATTTAATAGAAAAAACCTCAGATACCATTAAAGATTATAATGATAAAACTGTTTTGGCATTAGCAATACGCTCTAAAGATGTTGATATTCAAAAAATATTTTATCATAAGATGGCTGTAAAAGACAAACGTGAATTGTTTGCTAATTTATGTAGGTTTTCTGATGATGTTTTATTTTTAGATGATTTGTTAGATCAAAAATGGATAACAAGAAAATTATTAAATAAAGCCTTAGTTTTTGTTAAGAACACTAGCATAGCAAAAAAGTTGTTAGATAAAGGAGCACAAATAAATTATTTGCATGAAGAATATAAATATGGAGCTATCCATTATGCAGCTGTTCGTGGTAATGTAACAATGTTAAAATTTTTATTAGAAAATGGAGCAAATATTAATCAGTTGTCAAAAGATAAAACGATGTCTGTAGTAATGCATGCGGCACAGTTATATGAGAATTTCAATGCTATAGATAAAAAAGGAGCATCTATGGGCATTGGTCTAACACAAACGGCTTTAGATTTTTTTGCGAATAGCAAGGATAAAACAAAAGAAAATAGTTTAGAAGCAGTTAAGTTTTTAGTTGCTAAAAAAGCGAATCTTCATTTTAAAAATAAGTTCAACGCTAATGCACTTTACTATGCTGAAGCGTCGAAAAATTCAAGTGTTGCTGAATATTTAAAAACAATTGGAGTAAAAGAAACTAAGAAGTACTCAGAAAGTAAATCTGGTTTCAGAAAATATTATAATTAAACAGTTTATGAATAAGTTTTTAGTTTTAATAATAACTACGATATTTATAGGAGCTTGTAATTCAACGCCACCAAAATATAAACAAGAAATAGAACTTTGTTTTCAAAGTTATTTTCAGCATTTATCAGATCAAGAGTTTGATAAAGCAATGACATATTTGCCAGAAGATTTATTTTCATATGTGTCTAAAAAAGGTCTGATAAATTCCTACGAAGAAGCTTATAAATCAGATGATATGAGTTTTATACATTATTCACCTACTGTAACTCGAATTAAAGATTCATTAAAAATTCAAGACAAATACTACGCATTATTATCATTTAAAGAGCGTATGGATATTGTTATAAAGTTTGAAGAAAATATTTTAGACGAAACAAAACAAGAAGATTTAAAAGTATTAAAAAAGACGTATCAGAAAAGATTTGGTAGCTCTAATGTAAAACTTAATAATAAAGATCATTTTGAAATAAAAACAAAAAAAAGAGCGTATGCAATTTTGAATGAAGGTGAAATTGCAGCATGGAAGTTTTTAATTTTAGAAGAAGATAGTAGTCAATTATTACAAGAACTACTTCCAGAAAAACTTCATAATAGTTTATAATATTACTACATGAAATTCAATAAATTCATTATAATCTTTATTCTATGCAATTTTACAGTTAGTTTATTGCATGCTAGCGAATGTTACCATTATCATACTCGAAATTCTTTTAAACTAATTCAAAAAGATACAGCTGTGTTTTTTCAACATACAGTTAAAGATCTTAATTTAATTAGCTATGTTTCTCAAAAAGAAATTTTATTAAAGGGTATTACATCCACAGGATTTGTTATTGTTTCAGAAACTGATAAAAGCATTATATTCTCTAATATTGATGGTTATTTTTTAGTACCGAAAAAAATCTATCAGGTAGAAAAGTATGGCGCAAAGAAAATCGCAAATAAGAATGAGGTTATACATAACTTAAGTGTTTATTTTTTCAATATTAATAATCAATGGAAGTATATTGAAAACATAGATTACTCTTCTGAAATTAAATTTCAAAATGTGCAACTACCGACTAATCTTGAGTTAATTAGTGATTTTCCAGCTAGAAAATTGTTGCTTAAAAACGAAAAGTATGTGTATGTGTTTGATACTGAAAAATTAAAGTTTACAAAAATCCCAAATCTTATAGGTAAGAACGCGAAATTTTTTAAAATAAAGAATCGTGGTCAAACATCTAATGCGTTTTTATACGATAATGACACTTTTTATGAAATAAGTGTTCATGATATAAAGGAGGTAACAAAAGAATTTTTAGATCAAGAACCAACTATTTCATTTGAACACATAACAATTCATCAATTTGAAAACAATGTTTCTATAGATGGTAAAAATGGTTTTTTATGGTTGTATAAGGAAAACGGTTTACTTCATAAGAAAAAAGGATATAGTAGTATTCCTATACATTTTGTAAGAAAAAAAGCAAGTTACTTTAATAGCTATAAAGAGTTAATTGTTTATGAGAATAAAGTATACAACGATTTTTACGATTTGGTAAGTAATAGAAAATCTATAGATATTGATGCAATAGAAAACTATAAAATGTTTCATAAAGAAGGGATAAGTTGGTATACAGATGGTGTAAAGAGATATACACTAGATTATAAAAATAAGAAGATGTTACCAATACATAAAATTGGAAATTATAGTACATATATTCCTAGAAAAATAGGTTATCAAGGTATAGGGAATAATGAAATGTTTCTTGGTGAAGCTCAACTTTTTTTACGTACAGATAGCAATGAAATTCTTGTGAAAAAACCAATAGAATTCTATAGAGATTTTTCTTTGTTTACAGCATATAACGATCGTTTAATTATAGAAAATAATGATATTAAAAATTTAGCAGATATAGAGTCTATGGAGTTTTTAGGATCTATAGTTGATGTGTTATCTGGGTGTGATGCTATGGATGATGATGGAAATTATTATGCTGTAGAAATCGATGTGTATTATTTTTTTAAAGATGTTAATGGCTATTATGTTTATAATTCTGAACAAAAGAAAATGCGAAGGATAAGAAAAGCGAAATCTATGCATGCTAAAATGAATAGATTTACCTATTTACAAAGTTTAATGAATCAAGTAAAGAAATTGATGAATTAAAATAAAATACTATTGCCAATCAATATCATGAAAAGTACAATAACACCAGTTCAAGAACTTATTTTTGTTTTAGGGTTAATGGTTTCTATGATAATTTCTCTTTTTTGTCTAGTTGGGTTATCCTTATCAGAAGTTCACGAAGATTTATTAGCGTATTTCAACATTTCTGATGATATATTATTTCTTTCTTTATTGCTGTTATGTGTCGTGAATAATTATATAGGGATGAGGTTTTTAGGTGCTTTTTACCGCAAACGTTTCTCAAATAATAGTCCAAAACTGACAGAAGAGAAGCATCTACTTCAATTAGAATATCCAAAAACAGAATGGTTGAAATTTAAAAAAGAAGAGTTTGAAAAAACAAAAAGGAAATTAGAGAATAGAAGATTTTTTATAGGATTATCTTTACTCGTATTTGCCTTGTTTTTTTGTTTCGTTGAATTTACAGTAGGGCTTATTGTTGCAAATTTCATCATATTTTTTACCATACCTATACATCCCGTTATAAAGGAACCATTTGAGGAAGCCTATTACAATAATATCTTATTTGAATCGAATACTTATAAAGTGAAAGTTTATAAGAAAGGATTAACTGTAAATAATTATTATTATGGATATAAACATTTCTCTAGAGAAGGAGCGAGTACACAACTAATTGCTGTAGATCTTGCAAAAGAAGCATCTCAATCTTTTTTAGAATTTACAACATACTCTGTAGGAATTTTACCAACTTTTGATGATTTTAATGGAGGAGAAGTAAAACATACGGCTACTTTGAAAATTCCTGTTTTAGAGCATCACAATATTGATATGAAAAAATTAAGAAGTCAGCTATTATAATATGACTATCATAAATTGATTAAAACCTTGCACATATGAATTCATGATGTGTTTCATTATACAATTCTCTTAATTTTAATCGCAGGGCGATAGCCAAGAATTTAATTTACTGATACTTGTATCAAAATGTTTGAAAAATTCAACTAGATATCTCGTATGCTCGCATCGAGGTAGTTCATTAAAAATTTAAAATAATAAAAAGATGGAAACCACTAATGAAAATCAGCAAAATGAAGAAGTAAAATTTGAAATTGTAGATAAAGTACCTAAAGAAAAGATACAAAACTCTCTGAAATTATATAGTGAATCAGCAGCTATGGAGACTTTTGTGAAAATTCCTTTTGTTCTTTTCGCAGTACTAGTTTTAATACATAATGTATTTCTTGCAGGTAAAAGTTATGATTATCAAACCTATGAAAATATTAAGACTATAGAGTTATCTGTAGTAGTACTTTTAGTAATTGCTATAGTAATTATGGCTATCATCGCTATGAGTAAAAATGCTACAATAAAAAAGGAATTGAAAGAAATTTCAAATCGTTATGGGATAAAAAAAGAGATTGTACAAAATGAGTTCAGTGCGCTTGCAATGCATTTGTATGGAGGTAGAGGAGTTATTTTAAAGTGATATGTTACAAGTAAAGTAGTTAGGGTCGATAACAAAACAATATTAAAAATTGTATGTTAAAGATTCGTGAGTATATAGGTTATATATTTTATCTTTCGTCTCTGTAAAGTAAAAGGAATTAAAAATGAAGAACATACTTAGAATGCTAAGTGTTTTACTATTGATATATGCTTGCAAGGAAAAAGAAAAAAGAATACAGTTTTACCATTGGAAGTCAGATGCAATATTATCTTCAGTAGAAAAGGAAGCCTTAGTGGCTATCAATGCAAAAAAAACATACATACACTATTTTGATGTTGTAGCGAGTGAAGGTAATAATCGTCCAGTAGGTGTGGTTCAGGCTATAGATCCTTTATTTAAAAATCAAGATGTTATTCCTGTTGTTTTTATATCAAATAAAGTTTTTAAAAACAAAGATCAAAACATTTCAGAACTCGTAAATCAGATCGCTGCTTTGGTACAACAAATACATCACATATATTTTGAAAATGATGCAGAAGAAATTCAAATAGATTGCGATTGGACTAAGAGTACCAAGGCTGCATATTTTCAGTTTTTAAAGCTGTTAAAGAAAAAAGTAACATTGAGTACAACTATTCGTCTTCATCAAATTAAATACCAAAAAGAAACAGGAGTACCTCCAGCAGACTATGGCGTTTTGATGTTATATAATGTTGGAGAATTGAATAATTTTAAGGAAAATTCGATACTCAACAGCACTATAGTTTCTCAATATATTAAAAAAACATCCACATATCCTTTGTTATTGGATGTAGCATTACCATTTTTTTCTCAAGTAGTCATAAAAAATAAAGAGAACGACATTCGGTTGATTAACAATGTAGTTGTTGAAGATTTTAGTAAGGATACTATTCATTTTCAAAGTATTGGTACAAATCAATTTAAGGTGATAAAAAAGAAACTTTATAAAGGACATTATCTATATAAAGATTATGTATTGAAGTTAGAGAAAACTAGTGTGGCAGAGATTCTATCTAGTAATGCTTTAGTACAAAGAAGCAATTTAAATCTTCGAAATACTATTTTGTATCATTTAGATGAAACAGAAATTGAACAACAAAAATTTAAAGAATTAATAACGGGTTTACAATGAAAAAAAGAGTTTTAACGCAGTATATAACAGTGCTATTATTTTTAACTGTAGGAATATCTAAAGCCGTTGCCAACACACCCAATTATTATTGTGGAGGATGGTATTATGATGGGGATTATTTTTATTATAATTTATTCAATCAGGAGAATATATCTCAAAAAGCATTTTATCCATTTTTAAGAACAAATGAAAATCCATTTTATAAAGACCAAGCTTTAAAGGATACTAAAAATGTGTATGAATGGTATACGTTTTTCAATCAAAAGTATTCCAAAGAAGTACTTACAGAAGTTTTATATGGAAAAGAGAATATGTCCTATAAAATTAAAGGAGTATCGGCTAAAGAAAAAGCAGCAAAAATATATCTGAATTTTGCGAAATCTTGCGAACAAGTTTCCGTGAATAAAGAAAAATATTATTGGGATTATAAAGCTTTAATTAAAAAGAGAAAACACAATGCTCCAGAACTAATTAATGAAGGAATGCTTTTACATTCCAAAGAAAATCATAAAGCATTAAAATTACGATATGCATATCAGTTAATTCGTTTATTTCGATATAATTATGAATTTAAAAAAGCAATCGATTTTTTTAATAATGAAGTAGCGTCACTTGAACAAAAAAATGAAATCTATTATTATATATTAGATCAAATTGCGGGTTGTTATTACAAGCAAAAGAACTACGAAAAGGCAGCATATTTATTTTTAAAAGTATTCGATAAAAGTATAGACAAGAAAAAATCAGCATATCTAAGTTATAAATTCTGTACAAACAAGAATGCTGAAGGAAAAACTCTTTTAAGAACCAGTGAAGAGAAAGCAAGTCAGATTTTTATTACAGCTATTCGAAAGTTTTCTGACACAATGCAAGATTTAGAAAAAATTACAGCTTTAGGCGTTTCAGAAGATAAACAAGAATTGCTAGTAATTCGTATGATTAATAATATAGAAAGGGCTATACTTAAAATCAATTATAAAAAACCTATTTTTCAATCAGAAGAAGGCATTGCAAATGAGCTTAGTATTCTAGAAAACTATATTCAACAAAAAGTAAATAGCAACTCAACTAATATTGAGTTTTGGCAATTGACAGATGCTTATGTGTCTTTTTTAAAGAAGGATATTAATACAGCGAAGGAAAAATTAAAAACAATAAAAACAAAGCAACTAGAAGAACAAAAAGAAAATCTATCTATAGTTTTTAAAGTTTTTTCATGGCAAGAAATAACTCCAATACAAGAAAAATGGTTGTCTGACTTCTTTAATGGCGACATTAAAAAAAATACAAGGTACGGCGGAGGATGTTATAGCGATAATAATGACGAGAGAATATCATGTAATATTAAAAGAGTTATAATAGATCAGGTAAGTCATTTGTACCTTAATCAAGATGAAGTAGCGAAATCATATTTATTGCATAATTCCTTAGAAAACCTAAAAGATATTAGTTCACAACAACTCGCAGATGATATGATTTCATTTATTAAAAAGAAGGACAAAAACAACTTTGAAAAGTTTATGTTGAGTGATGTACTGCAAAAAGGGTTTTCGGAAGAAAAAATACTGGCTATTGCAAGAAAAGCGAAAGGCTTAATGTATTTTAGAAGTGGCGATTTTAACACAGCAGTTTCCTATTTCAGTCCGTCTGAACAAACAGAGATACCACCTACAGTTTTTAGTAATAATACTATGGAATGTTTTGATTGTGATGTGTCTTTAGTTATGGAAGACGAAGTGTATAAGGCAAGTGCGTATATTTTTTTAAACACAAAAATGAATACCTACGAATTACTGACTAATTTACAGGAATTGGAACGTATGACGAAAGATGAAAGTTTGAAACAATGGAAACGAAAATTGGCCTATTATTTACTTGGGAACTACTTTTTTAATGTTTCTAATACAGGATATTATAGAACGATAGTGTATCCAGGTCGTGATACTTATTACAATTATGATTTTGTACGTAAACGACCTGAAATTGAAGATGTAGTTGTAGGAAAAAAGACATATAGTTTTCCGAATTATGGTTATGGAAATACGTATAATGCTTTGGCGAAAAAAGCAAAATACTATTATGAGCAAACCATTGCAAATTCAACAGACAATGAATTAAATGCACGTTGCGCTTACATGATTGCTAAATGTGAATTGAATGCATACTATAATAACGGTTGGGAAAGTAATTATTCAGGGTACGAAGGAGATCATTTCAGAAAGTTTGAAAACTCTGGATTTAAAGCACTAAAAACAAAATATAGGAACACAAAATTTTATCAAAAGATTCGTAGTAAATGTAGTTTTTTTAGGCAGTATGATGCGAACTAAAAAACTCATAATTAGAAGATTCAAATATAGTTTAGGTAATTGCAAATATAGATTACCAATTGTACATTTTTCTGAATTGATTTAGCTTAGTAATGCATTAAGTATGTTTAGATTTTTTAAGTAAATCCAACATATTGAATGATTAAATTTAAACTGTTAACAACATGAATCTTATTAGAAAAATTTTAGGTTTAGGTCCCAAAGAGCCTGTAAATACCGTTAGAAGAACACAAACCCCAGAAGTAAAAAGAGTAGCGCAACAGCACAATCATTTTTCTGATTTAGATTTGCTACTGCCTGTATTAGTGACTGAAAATACTCGTGAAATTGAATTAGAGAATCAAATTACATCAGTATTCCATAGTAGAGAAGATGGTTTTAATCGAATTTTAATCGGGTTAACATCATTTAATTATAAAAATTTAGATGAAAGTAAAGAAGCTGAACTTTTTCAGGTAAAGCCTGAGGAAGAAGAAACTTTTCTTAGGTTACTAGTGGAACATGCCGAAAATAATATCCAAGAGTTAGATATTTCATTTCAGTATTGGAATCCGACAGATAAAGACCTTAATTTTTCAGTATTATCAGCACCTATAACGTTTTTTACTTCAGAATTAATTATGAGTAAAAAACACATGTTAACGGCACATCAAAAATTAAATACGGAAGAATTATTTGTTTCTATTCCTAGACGAGGTCTTATCTTTATTTGCGATAGAAATTTAAACGATGAAGATTATAAAACTTTTTTAAATATGCATTCGTATGCAGTGTTAAAAGGAGATGCAGAAGATGAATTATTATGCGAAGATGTTTTTGTAGTTGAAAATGGAGAAATTACCAATGTGTTAGCTATGCATCAATTATCTGGAATTTTACGTGAATCAGCATAAAATGATAAAAAAAATTAGTATTATTCTTGGGGTATTACTGGTAGTTTTTTTAGTTTTCAAAGTAACTAAGAAAATCGATTTTAATTCTAAACATACTATTGGAGAGAAAATAGATAGTTTGCATCATGTGTACGTATATTATAATGGTGGAGTAGACAATGTTACGGAAAGAAATACCGAAGACGGTTATAACCTTGGATTGAAATATCAGTGTGTAGAGTTTGTAAAAAGGTATTATTACGAACATTACAAACATAAAATGCCAGATTCGTATGGACATGCTAAAAGTTTTTTTGAAGCAGGCATAGCTGATGGAGAAAAAAATTCTCGTAGAAATTTATATCAATATCAAAATCCGAGCGCTACTCGACCTAAAATAGGTGATTTGGTTGTTTTTAAAGGAACTTTATTTAATACGTATGGGCATGTTGCTATTATATCTGATGTAAATGCCCATAGTGTTGAATTTATTCAGCAAAATCCAGGACCTTTTTCTCCATCTCGAGAAACATTTCAACTTTCAAAACAGGGTGAAAAATTTAAAATAGCGCATGAAAGGGTATTAGGTTGGTTACGGAAATAATGTTATTTATTACTCTTTCTTAAAAATGACATACTTTTCACTTGCTTCTTCAATGATAACAAAATAATTCATGGCATTTCCATAATTCTGAATCATAAATTCGTTGTCATGAAAATTGATATTAAAACCAAGTTCGGTAGGTAATGGAGGCTCTTTTTTTGTCGCTACATCTTCACTACCATCATCAATGGCTCCACCAGCATATTCACTCCATTCAAAACCATATAAAGTTACATCATTGTTCGTTGTAATTTTAGCAATGTTTTCAATAGTTCTTTTAGGTGAAGTAAATGTGTAGTGTACTGCAGTGTCTTTTACAGTAAATTCAAAACTAAGTTTTGATACTTCATTTTTCCAAACTCCTATAAGTTGAGCTTTTTCTTTTGATATGGTTTCTGGTTTGGTTGTAATACGTTCTTTTGGTGTAGTATTCGATGTATTTTTTTGTCCTTTATCAGTATTAGTAGTACAGTTTAAAAGAGCTAGTGACAATATAAGCAGGGCTTTCTTTATCATATATTTCAATAATTTTGTTTCGTAGTATATACTAACGAATTTATCGTTTTTTATTGTTTTTCTGGTGATATAAATTTGAAATCTATGTCTACGTTATCAACCTAAAAAACGATTAATTTTGAACCTTATAAACTGTTATTGAACTTTTACAATAGAAGTTTTCTTTAGATAATGTATGTATGTATGTATGTATATATGTATGTATGAATGAATACAAATTCAAGTGATTTACTCAAAAATCAGTATAGAAGAATTGGAATATTATAGTTGAGGAAATTTAATTGTATGTTTTTTCAAAAATTAATCGTCCTTTATCATATTTTTCTTCCTTAATTAATGCTCCTGAAGTATCAAAATGTTTCCAAATTCCGTCCTTTTTACCATTTAAATAATAGCCTTCTCGTTCGATAGTTTTAGCATCTGTATTATAAAATTTCCCAATTCCGTTGAGCTTATCATTTTTATACGTTAAAGCAGAAATTAAACGTCCTTTATCATTCTCAAAGGTCTTCCAAACCCCAGATTTATAGGTGTCTTTATATGCGCCAGAAAGGATTAATATTGCATCTTCATTGTATTTTTCAAACTTTCCATTTCTTTTTCCATATTTGAATTGTACTTTACTTTTTAAAATCCCATTTTCATAATATTTTTCATTAGACGTGATGTAATCGTCTTCATAATTAATTTTATATTTTAAAATCCCTTCAGGGGTAAAATATTCTGCAATGCCATTTTTTTTATTTTTTTTGAAATGAATTTTATTGGCAAGTTTACCATTCAAATGATAGTTTTTTTCAATGTAATTTGATGGAGATGCATAAATTTTTTCTCGTATTAGTTTTCCATCAGATAATCGTTCTTCCCAGCGTCCTGTAGGTTTATCATTCTTATAAAATTCAAGAACTTCAGTAACAGTGTTATTTTGAAGATTTTTTAATTTTGTAGTCCATTTTCCTTCCTTCTTATCGTTTTTATACTTTTCTGTTCTATATACTTTACCATCTCTATTATAGGTTAGCCAAGTACCATGTTTTAATCCATTTTTATAATTAGTTTTTTCTTGAATGTTGCCATTTTGGAAATATGAAATTTGTTGTCCATGTATTTTTCCATCAATATAAGTGGCTTCAGATGAAGTATTCCCTGCAAAATCATAACTAATGTAGTTTCCATCTATTTTTCCATTTTTGAAAGTAATATCAGCATAAGCACCACTCGTTTCTGCTATTTTATACTGACCATGTAAAGGTTTTTTGTTTTCATGTAGGGTGTAAATAGCTTCTTTACCAAACCGAGTAGTTTTAACCTCTGCCCAAGTAATATAAGCTTGTCCACTAATTTTAGTTATTACCAAACTAAAAAGAAATAAATAAATAATACGGTTTTTAGTATACATAATGCATAAGTTTAAAGTTGAAAAACTTATTGTAAATGTATTGTGAATTGAAGACCAATTTAGGTGAGAATATATATTTGTGTAGTGTAAGTTAATATTTGAGTTGTATCAAAAGAGTTTAACTACTAGACTATATACTTTGATCATCACATATATTTCAACTATAAAATAGCAGCTGTTTTTTATAGCATTACAAACGTTTGTAGATTGTAAACTCAGGAAGTATTTTCTTAGCCTGTTCCATAGCACCTTTAGGAATTAGAAATCGTTTTTTATGAATATTATACTCTGGATTTTTACCTGCTACAACATTAACTGTAAAAACAATATAGGAAGCCGAATTCTTGGTTTCGATTTCAACATTCAATACCCTTATGTAATGTCCACTAATAGGTATGGTATAAGCATCATCAATTACTATAGCATCTCTATAGATTGCTATAGTTCTTTGTGTAGAGGTTAAAATGTCTTTCCATTTTTTAATTTGTGTCTTATAAGCAAAAATAATATACACTAAAATGATGTAAAAACTGATTAAAAAGAAAATGAGCAGTGCTATATCATTATAGTCATTTGCATAGTAAATAATACTCCATATGAGAAGATACCCGATTAAAAATAAAATTGAGTTTCGTAATACTATTTTATGTTGTGCTTTAAAAAAAATAAGCCATTCTTGTTGAGAATATTTCCAACGAACAAGAGCTGTGCTTTTTTTATGTTTAATAGATGCTGTTATTTGTGGAATACCGCCATCATTAATAAAAGTCATTGCTTTGATGGAAAAAAGATTTAAGACTAATGCTACACCACTTAACATGATTAATGTCACTTTATCTGAAGTACTATTTTCACTTTCAAAAAAAGCAAAATAAGAAAGAGTAGGGTAAGCTACCAAAGAACCTATGAAAACCAGTAAAACAATACAAATTAATAAAGAGTTTACACACCCTGGTTCAGAAATTTCATTGCGATGTATTTCTTGTTCTTTCATACTTTACTAATACTCTTTTTAAAATGATACTTAATGAATTACTTCGATGCAAGCATATGAGGTATCTAATTAAAATTTTTACAACTTTTGATGTAAATATCTGGTAATTAAATCTTTGGCTATTGGTATGCAATTAAAAACTAAGGGCATCTAACGATACCCCTAGAATTAAACTAATGAGAAAAACTAACCAAATAAAACTATTTGATTAGATGCCTTTTATTTCATAATTGATTAAAGTTATCAAATTTAGTTGTTATTATTATTGTAAGTTTCAAGTCTAAATTAATAAGAAAGTAGTACGTTATAAGTTGTAAAATTACATATGAGTACAACTAGTTTATATCTGTTATAATTTGGTGTATTTTTGTAAGATTAAGAAGCGAACTCTGATGCTAGTTTTTGCTCAAGCTTCTTAAACCAGAATTCATTGTCTTCTGTTGTTAAAGAAAATTTCACTAACAAACCCGTTCCTAACATTAACCAAGCAAATAAACTCATCAAAGAGAACTTTTTTAAGCTTAATGAAAACTTTTGTTGCTCAGAGATTATGGTTCCTTTTGAGTTTTTTGTAAGTGTCATTATGGTTTTGTTTTTAATTCCTGATTGAATTCGAACCGATTTGAATGAATTAAAAACATCAACATCTGTGATTTTGCAAGTGACGATATCTCCTTTACAGTCTTCTCCAGTATGGATTTCTTTCCATGATTTCCCTTTTTCAATAGAAAAAGAATTTTCAATTTCATTGTAGTAGCAGGGAGATTTTGTAAAACCTACTTGATATTTTGGGTGTACAAGATATTCCCAGATCTGTTCTGGTTGATAATTACTTTGAAATTTAAAAGTACAACTTGTATATTTTCGTATAACTTCCATTACTATTTTTAATTTACAGTAAACGTACTTTAATTTTGGGAAGTTATATTTTCATAATCAATATTCGTAGTTGGTAAATTTATATTTGATGTTAGGGTTTTTCTAATGTAGTTTTTGATATACTTTCAATAAATTTTTAAATAAGACAAAAAATAAAAAAGATTCTTATTCAATCTCAATCTTAGTGTGTTGTGGTGTTTTATTTAATTCTTCCAATAATCTCCATTTGCAATTTTTTTGGAAATGGTTCTTATTTGTTGGTTATATTTTTTAATTGATTCATATTTCAATAATTTTTGATTTTCTGTCAACCATTTCTCAACAATTTCAGAAGTCCAAATTTCAGGGAAATTGTCTTTGTTTAAATAACCAGACATAAAAGCAAACTCGTTAACCATAGTTAACTTGTCAAAATCATAATCAGATACTTTTCTTGGAAAATTTTCAATTATGTAAGATTGATGGCAACATTGTAAATGTTCAGCGTAAAGTTTGGTAAAAATCAACGTAACGTATTTTTCGTGCGCATCTTTGTCAATGGTTCGTAATTCTTTAAACGCTTTAATAATTCTAATAGGTATTGAGTCTAACTTTTCTGAACGATTTAGTGTGTACTGTTCAGAAAATTCCATGACAATTTTTTTTGTGTCCTGTAATTTGAATTCCGATTTTTTATTTTCCTCAAATTCAGCGATTCTTTTATTCCATCTATCAATTTGTTCCTGCTTTTGATTACAATCAATCAGTAAAAGTAAAATAGGTAAAAAAAGGATTTTGTTTAAATTCATACTGTTTTTTTAATGTACTATAACATTTTGGTGTATGAAACGTAATGTGCAAAAAGACACTAATTTTTCGAATACATACAGAACCAAATTTTATGTTTTAAAAAGTAATTTAAAAATTTGGTGGACTTTGTAAACATACATGATGCTTTCGTTTAGGTATTTATGAGTTCTGTTTTCTAGTTGTACATTATTAAAAATTTATGTCTCTTGGATTAGAGTTTTCAAACTCATATTCTTTTTTATCTACATATTTCGTTGTAACTTTTGAAGTTATATCTTCTTTTAAAAGATTAGTAATTTCTGTAATTACTTTTCCACTAATTACATCATATTTTGATTCATAGGTTTCTCCAGCACCATGAGCATAAACTTTAATATGAGTTAAAAGTAATTTTTCATCAAAATATTTAAACTTAGATATGTTGTCCGGTAATGCACCCTGACCATATAATTCGATAATTAATTCATTGTTACTTATATGAAAATTCTCTGCGTAATAATAGTTCTCATAACTTTTACTATAATCTGAATAAACTTTTGAAGGAAAAACAGTTTTGGATATTTTATCTAACCTATAGATGTTATGCTGCTTTAATAAAATAATAACATCTCTTTTACCTGTAAAATTCACTTTTCTCTTTACAACTAATGCAATATCATTTATTTGATCACTATTTAAATCACCTTCAGCTTTATACTCTATTTCATAATCTTTTGGAATGAAATTCATAAAATTACTCCCTATTTTTTCTAATTCTTTTTTATTAGCTAAAAAACCATCAAAAACATATTTTATATCAGGTTGATTTTTTGTTATCACACCAAGCCATTCTCCTTTTATTTGTTTACCTTCATCTGATATGTTTTGAAATATTTGAGTCCTTTTTTTTATTTCTACCTGTTCTCCAAATTCAAATTTACCGATAATTTTACCCTTTGGTTTTTTTCTGTAATTAAGTCCGGATTTGGCTATTACATATTTAATGTCATTATTTACTTTACTTGTTTCTTTAGATTTTTCAGAAGTCTTTAAATCAACATTATCTTTAGGAGTTGATTCTGTTTTACAACCAAATAGTAAAGTCAAGATTATAAAATAAAGTGTTTTTTTCATAATTATAGCCAGTATAGATATATAACTACCAAAAACGTAGTTATCATGGAATACAGGTATTTAAAGAAATATTTTTATGATAAAAGTCGAGAAACAAACTCTTCTCTTTTTCTTGTAGAAACAGGAATTTTTGCTCCAGATTTTAGAAAAGCGTAACCTGTTTTGTCATATTTATCAATAAATTTTAAATTCACAACGTAAGATTGATGCGTTCTTATAAATGTATCTTCTGGTAATTGACCTTCAAATTCTTTAATAGGTTTAGATGCGATATATGTTTTCTTATCCTCAGTGTAAAATGTAGTATATCCTTTATCAGATTGACAATACATTAACGATTCGAATCTAATAATTTGATATCCTTCCTGTAAACGAAGTACAATATGTTCTTTTTTATGATCTACAAATTGCTTTTTTACAATATCTAAATGTTCAGTTCTATTTTCAGATTGGGTTTGTACTCTATCTATGGCATCACTTAATTCATCAATATCTACAGGTTTTAAAATATAATCAATAGCTCCATTTTTAATTGCTTGCAAGGCGTATTGATCGTATGCTGTAATAAAAATTACCTGAAAATTTAAATCCTTTACTTGTTCTAAAAAATCAAAAGCAATACCATCTTTTAAATTAATATCTAAAAAAATAAGATCAGGTTTACAGGCTTTAGTTACGGTTATGGCTTCCTTAACAGATTCACATTCACCTATAATATCGATATCTTTTTCTAATGATGCAATCATCGATAGCAATCCTTTTCTAATATATAATTCGTCTTCTACTATTAGTGCTTTAATCATAAGATTCAGTTTTATGGGGTAAAATTAAGATAATTGAATTTTTTGTTTCTTCATTAAAACGTATGTTTTTAAAAGTTATTTTTGAAGAAGTATTTAGTTTTTTTGAAAAAGCATTAAACAGCTCTTTCATATTTTTTTGTGTTATTTTTTGCTGAAAATTTAATTTGTTTAATCGTTCACCATTATCAGAAATAATGCATGTTAAGGTTTCATTAGTATAAGAGAAATGAATGGTGATTTCTGCGTTTAGATTCGTCTTTCGTTTACAATTATCAATTGCAATATCAATAAAAGGTTGCACTAACATTGGAGGAATATAGAGTTCTTCATATGTAATAGCCTCATCAGTGCTAATTTTAAAATCAAAAGGACTTTGATGTTCAATTTGCTGTATTTCTAAAAAATGTTTAATTGTCGTAATTTCATGTGTGATAGGAATTGTAGTTTTTCTAGAATTCTCTAAAAGAAGACGTAAAAATTTAGAAAATTTAGAAAGATATCGTATACTTTTAGGGTTATCAGTTTCAATCATTTCCTGCATAGATTGCATAGATTTATTAATATAACTTGGTTTGAGTTTAACCCAACTCAATGTTCTGTCTATTAAAAGGTTTTTGTAGGTAGATTGAATATTTCGATATCTAAAAAAGAAGAAAATTAGAATTAGAACAAAAATTACAATAATAAAAATTAAAATACTTTGTAATATAATTTGTTTAGTTCTTTCCAGTTTATTGTCTACATATCGTACTTCTTTTTTTAAAAAGAGCTCTTTGGTATTTGCTTCAGAGATTGATACTATATGTTCATCAATTCGTTTTATTAACATTTTTTCATTAGTTAATAATACACTGTCTAAATAACGATGAGCTAAATTCTTGTTTCGTTTTAGTTTATAAAGTAAAAAATAGGAGTCAAATATGTTTTTTTTATTTCTTAAATCACTTTTTTCGTGTAATGAATTGTATGCAGAATCTAAATAGATTTTGCTAAGATCAAATCGTCTAAGATTTAAATAACTAACCCCGATATTATGATAACTAGTACTAATAGTATAATTAGGTACACCTCGTTTAGTTTTTTTTAATTCCAAATCTCTTTTAAAAAGAGCTATGGCTTCTTCATGTTTTTCTAATTTTAAAAGTATAGTTCCAAAATTATTCCTGTATAAAGAAAGTCTTTTATATTTCGGTTTTGTGATTTTTTTGTAGGTATTATATGCTTTTAAATGTTGTTTGTCTATATTATAAAGTACACCACAAGGAAAACACATTTTCATGAAAATTACAGAATCTTTTTTACGACATGCAGGAAGAATAGAATCACATAAATGTACGCCTTCTTTTATCTTATTTAAGTCTATAACATGTTCTATTTTTAACTGATATCCTAAAATAATATTTGCAGTGTCTTTTTCTTTTCTTGCTTTTCGTATAATCTCATTAGCCAAAACATATCCATTACCATATTGTTTATTTCTACCATAAGAGCGAGATAAAAAATAATATTCTTGATATGTTAATTGTTTATTAACTTGTTTAGTCGTCAAACAATCAATAACTTTTGAATATGCTCTAGTATTAAATAGCGTTTCTACTGTTTTATGCTGCGCATAACTCGATTGGAGAGTAGAGGTAAAAAATAATACCAATAAAAATAGGTTAACTCGCATACTTTATTGATTTTCTATGGGTTTTGGGTATAAGGTAAATTTAAAAGTACCTCTGTTCCTCTTTTTTGCTTGTAGTTTAAATTTCTAATTTCTAAAGAAAAGTTATGATTCATTTTTTTTGAAAGAATAGCTAGTCTTTCTTTTACAATTTGAGTTGCTAATGATGTTTTTTCTTGATTTTTTCTAGGTTTATCACCAATAGAAAAACCTACACCATTATCAGTAATAATACAAAGTAATTCATTGTTAATTTGTTGTAAAGACAATTGTAGTGTTGGATATTCAATCTCTTTTTTAAAACCATGAATAATAGCATTTTCTATAAAAGGTTGTAATATCATTGATGGAATAAAAAAATCATGATCTATATCATCACCAATGACAACAGAAAAATCAATGTTTTTATGGGTGCTTAAATTTTGAATATCAACATAGTCTTTTAATAGTTTAATTTCATCTGCAATACTGATAAATTTTTGAGATTTCTCCTTTACCGTAGATGCAATAATATTAGAGAATTTATCTATATATTCTACTGCTTTTGTTTTCTCTTTATTCAATAGCATTCCTTGTAAGATAGAAAGTGAATTGAAAATGAAATGTGGAGTCATTTGAGAGGATAGTAACTCTTGTTCGTTAATTATTTTTTTGTATTTAAGTTTAGTGTTTTTATAAATTTTTAACAATATCCAAGACATTAAAATTGTTATTATCGAAATAAGGATAACATAAATTTTTAATTTTTGATTATTAGTATCTCTAATCGAATTATTAATAACAGTAACTTTTTTTGTTAACCTTTTCTTTCTTGAATTAATGGCATCGAGTTCCTTAATTTTTTGATTAATTCTATAATCGTAGATAAATGTGTTTTCAATTTCAATATTATCTATAACTCTTCTTGCTTCATCAAACTTGTTTTGAAGAATGAAAAAAAAATAAAAAGACTTTAATATTTTTTTCTTGTCAAATGGGTTATCACTGTATCGAACTGATCGATAAGATGAATCTAAATATTTTTTGGCAATCTTCCATTTCTGTTTTGCTATATATATGTTAGCGATATTATTAAAACTGATATTTACAGAGCTTAGTTTTTCGTTTTCATAACTTAATTGAATCCCTTTTTTTAGATATTTTAAAGCTTCATCATATATGCCATTATTCATTAAGATTAATCCATAAAAATCAATATATACAGGGGAACTTTTAATAATAGGATTTTTGATTTTTTTATAAATAGTATAAGCTTTAGAAAACTGTTCATCTTCATTATATAGAATTCCACATTTTAAACACATTTCTTCTTGAAAAGAGCTATTATTAACAACCATTTCTTTAAGAATTTTATCACAAAAAGCAACACCTTCATCAATTTTATTAAGATCTACTAAATTCTCAGCTTTCCAGTTATATACAATACTTAAATCTTTATAATTATTTGTTTTTTTTAAGTCAATAATTAACTTATCCAGAATAATAAGGCTTTTATATTTTAGATTTTTTTTGGTATACTGTTTATATAATTGAATATACTCTTCAATAGAAAGACCTATAGTTCGTTCTTTCATTTCAAGATTGTCAATCAGATTATTTCTGTTTTCCTTTGTCACTGGAGTATTTGTAATCTCATCTTGACTATATAGTGTATTTGTACATACAAATAAACAAAGGAAAATTATTAAATGTTGTAATACTTTAACCATTAAAAGTTCTAAATAAAGTAGAAAAATAAGAAAGTTAACTAACATTGAATGTATTCAATTAATATTTGTACGCAAAGAATACATTTTTGTAGTAATTATAATTTGTTTTTGCATACTATAAAATACTGAATTAAAAAGGTTAGCTTTTTTAAATTGTGTTAGAATAGAAACGAATACTTATAAAGAAAAAACCCTGAATTCAGGGATGTAAAGCTTATACTTACAAACTAATTTTGTTCTTTAAATCAAATAGAAAAGGATGAACAAATTAGTATTAATACTATTATTATTTTTTCAATATTTCTTGCAAGGGCAATCATCATTTATTACTACATGGGAAACCACTACACCAAATGAATCTATCACTATTCCGACATTTCCAGGAGAAACTTACAATTATACGGTAGATTGGGGAGATGGTACTCCACCAACAGTGGAGACTGGAGATGCCACCCATACCTATGCAGTAGCAAATACATACACCGTTTCTATAACAGGAGATTTTCCTAGAATTTATTTTAATAGAACTGGGGATAGAGGTAAAATCTTAACCATTGAACAATGGGGAGACCAAGTTTGGACTTCTATGGGAAGCGCTTTTTATGGGTGTTCCCAATTGAATATTACGAATACTGCTATTGATAATCCAGATTTGACGAGCGTAACAGATATGAGCTATATGTTTTCTCATGCGAGTTCTTTTACAGGTGCTTCTTTAGAAAGATGGCGTGTTGATAATGTAATATCGATGAATTCATTATTTGCAGATACAACAGTATTTAACGGAGATATTAGTGGTTGGGACGTTGGTAGTGTTCGATCCATGTTGAATATGTTTTTACGTGCTGAAAACTTTAATCAGGATATCAGTGGTTGGGATGTTCGCAATGTTCAAAGTATGGCTGCTATGTTCAACGGAGCGATCAAATTTAACCAAGATATTGGTTTTAATAGAGCTACAGGGAAAGGATGGAATACTGGTAAGGTAGAATCGATGAGTCAGATGTTTCTTAATGCCACAGCTTTCAATAGTGACATAGGAGGTTGGGATACTAGTAGTGTGAGAACGATGAGTAGAATGTTTGAAAGAGGGGCTTTTGCTACAAATCCAAATGAATTTAATCAAGATATAAGTGATTGGAATGTAGGTAATGTAGAAGACATGAGTCATATGTTTTCACGTGCTGAAAAATTTAATCAAAACATAGGCTTTAATAGCGCTACAGGAAAAGGTTGGAATACCAGTAAAGTAAAAAATATGTATAACATGTTTTTTGGAACTGATGAATTTAATGGAGATATCAGCGGTTGGGATACTAGTAGCGTAGAAAACATGAGAGGTATGTTCAGACAGGCAAAGAAGTTTAATCAAGATATAGGAAGCTGGGATACAAGCAATGTAACTAGAATGACACTTATGTTTACAGATGCAGCTGAATTTAATCAAGATATAGGGAGTTGGGATACTAGTAGTGTCGAAAGGATGTCTAACATGTTTGATGGTGCGACTAACTTTAACCAAGATATTAGTCGTTGGAACACTAGTATGGTAAAGAGTATGTCTTACATGTTTGCAGGAGCCGAAAATTTCAATCAAAATATAAATTATAATGCAAGTACAGGAAGTTGGGATACTAGTAATGTAGAGCGCATGGATAGCATGTTTCGTAGTGCATTAGCATTTAATGGAAATATTAGAGGTTGGGATGTTAGACAAGTTACCGACATGAATAATATGTTTAATGGAGCTATACTATTTAATCAAGATATTGGTAGTTGGAAGGTAGGTAATGTAAAGAATATGGGGGCAATGTTCAGTGGCGCATCTACATTCAATCAAGATATAGGAGGATGGGATGTAAGAAATGTGAACTCATTTTCAAGTATGTTTAATAGAGCAGCTGAGTTTAATCAAAATATTGGGGGATGGAAACTAGACAATGCTACAGAATTAAACTTTATGTTTAAAGATGCTGTTAAATTTAATCAAGATATAGGCTTATGGACTTTAGGTAGTGCTACATCTTTATCAAGAATGTTTGAAAATGCAGTTGCTTTTGATCAAGATATTAGTAATTGGGATATAAGTAATATAACCAATATGTGGTTAATGTTTGCAGGAGCAAAATTATCCACATCAAATTACGATGCCTTATTAAAAGGATGGAATGCACAAACCTTACAACCTAACGTGAACTTTCATGGAGGGAATAGTACTTTTTGTACAGCGGAAACAGAAAGAGCGAATATGATTGCTAGTGATATGTGGAGCATTACGGATGGAGGTAAAGATTGTAGTGCACTTCCAAAGCCCTTTATTATTACATGGGAAACCACCACTCCAAATGAATCTATAACTATTCCGACATTTCCAGGAGAAACTTACAACTACACTGTAGATTGGGGAGATGGCAGTACCCCAACAGTAGAAACAGGAGATGCTACGCACACCTATACAGCTGCAAATACGTATACGGTTTCTATAACAGGTGATTTCCCAAGAATTTACTTTAACAATAATGGAGATAAAGATAAAATTTTGACTATTGAACAGTGGGGAAACCAAGAATGGACTTCTATGGAAAGTGCATTTTATGGCTGTTCTAATGTAACGATAACAAATACAAGTATTGATGTACCTGATTTAACTAAAGTAACGAGCATGGTTCGTATGTTTAGTAATGCTACAACGTTTAATGGAGATCTAAGTGGTTGGATTACCACAAATGTTGAAGACATGCGTTTCGCATTTACCTCTGCTGAAAATTTTAATGCAAATATAAGTGGTTGGAATACTAGTAAAGTAACTAGAATGAGCTATATGTTTAGCGTTGCAAAGTCTTTTAATAGAGATATTAGTAATTGGAAAGTTGGAGCTGTAACTAATATGGCGGGAATGTTTGCTGGTGCTTCTGAATTTAATCAGGATTTAGGAAAAGTTAGAGGTTGGGATACTAGTAAGGTTACAGATATGAGTTTTATGTTCCGAGGAGCTGAAAAATTTAATGGAGATCTTAGTAATTGGGATACTAGTAGCGTAAAAAATATGATGTGGATGTTTGAAGGTGCTTCTGAATTTAACCAAGATTTAGGAAAAGTAGGAGGATGGGATACAGGTAGTGTAGAAAATATGACTGTTATGTTCCGAGGAGCTAAGAAGTTTAATGGAGATCTGAGTAATTGGAACACTAGCAATGTAGTCAATATGGATCTTATGTTTGATAGTGCAGCTGCTTTTAATACAGATATCAGCGGTTGGAATACTGGAAATGTCAAGACTATGTTTGGAATGTTTGGTTTTACAAAGTTATTTAATAGTGATATTAGTAGTTGGAACACTAGTAAGGTTACCAATATGGGATCTATGTTTAATGGCGCAATAGCTTTTGATCAGAATCTAGGAAGGTGGAATGTAGTTGCTGTTACCAATATGACTTCAATGTTTAAAGATGCTAAACTATCTACAGCTAATTATGATGCATTATTAAAAGGGTGGAACGCACAAGTTTTACAGCCAAACATAAATTTTGATGGAGGAAATAGTATCTATTGTACTGCGGAAACAGAAAGAGCAAATATGATTGCTAGTGATATGTGGATGATTACTGATGGAGGAAAGGAAGTAACTCCAGTTATAAATAGTATCACAGATGTGAATCAGCCAGACACCTACACACTTCCAACAATCACAGGAACAAATTTATCAGGTTCAGAAAAATATTACACGCAATCTGGAGGTTTAGGAACATCTTACACAGTAGGAAGCGTTATTAACTATGCAGATTTCACTTCGTATCCAGTAACCTTGTATGCTTATGATGAACTAACTTGTGGTAATACAGAAGTGAATTTTAAATTAACACTCACGACTACGGCTAAGAAGCCAATTACAATTGAAGCGGATCCTAAGAATAAGATATATGGAGCTATTGATCCAACATTAACTTATACTATTACATCAGGAAGTTTAGATCCAGGTGATGTATTAAGTGGAGGTTTAACTAGAGTCGTTGGAGAAGATGTTGGGAATTATACAATTAATTCTACGCTGTCACATCCAAATTATACGATTACCTATGTTGGAAACGATTTAACGATTAGTAAAAGAGCAATTACAGTTAAAGCAGATGCTAAGAATAAGGAATATGGAGCCGTTGACCCTACATTAACCTATACCATCACTTTAGGAAGTTTAGTAGCAGGAGATGTATTAAGTGGAGGTTTAACTAGAGCCGTTGGAGAAGGTGTTGGAAATTATGCTATAAGCTCTAATTTATCGAACACTAACTATGTTATTACTTATGCTGGAGATGATTTAACGATTAGTGAAAGAGCAATTACGGTGAAAGCGGATGTTAAGAATAAGATTTATGGGGATGTTGATCCTACATTGACCTATACCATCACTTTAGGAAGTTTAGTAACAGGGGATGTATTAAGTGGAGGCTTAACCAGAGCTGTTGGAGAAGATGTTGGGAATTATGCGATAAGTTCTAACTTATCGAATGCTAACTATGCTATTACCTATGTTGGAAACGATTTAACGATTAGTGAAAGAGGAATTACAGTTAAAGCGGATGCTAAGAATAAGGAATATGGTGCTGTTGATCCTACATTAACCTATACGATCACTTTAGGAAGTTTAGTAACAGGCGATGTATTAAGTGGAGGTTTAACTAGAGCCGTTGGAGAAGATGTTGGGAATTATACAATTAATTCTACGCTGTCACATCCAAATTATACGATTACCTATGTTGGAAACGATTTAACGATTAGTGAAAGAGCAATTACAGTTAAAGCAGATGCTAAAAATAAGATATATGGAGCCGTTGACCCTACATTAACCTATACTATTACTTTAGGAAGTTTAGTAACAGGAGATGTGTTAAGTGGAGGCTTAACCAGAGCTGTTGGAGAAAATGTTGGGAATTATGCGATAAGCTCTAATTTATCGAATGCTAACTATGCTATTACCTATGTTGGAGACGATTTAACGATTAGTAAAAGAGCAATTACACTTGAAGCTGATCCTAAGAATAAGGAATATGGAGCTATTGATCCAGCATTAACCTATACGATCACTTTAGGAAGTTTAGTAACAGGAGATGTATTAAGTGGTGGCTTAACTAGAGCCGTTGGAGAAGATGTTGGGAATTATGCGATAAGCTCTAATTTATCGAACACTAACTATGCTATTACCTATGTTGGAAACGATTTAACGATTAGTGAAAGAGGAATTACAGTTAAAGCGGATCCTAAGAATAAGGAATATGGTGCTGTTGATCCTACATTAACCTATACGATCACTTTAGGAAGTTTAGTAACAGGAGATGTGTTAAGCGGAGGTTTAACTAGAGCCGTTGGAGAAGATGTTGGGAATTATACAATTAATTCTACGCTGTCACATCCAAATTATACGATTACCTATGTTGGAAACGATTTAACGATTAGTAAAAGAGTAATTACAGTTAAAGCGGATGCTAAGAATAAGGAATATGGAGCTGTTGATCCTACATTAACCTATACTATTACTTTGGGAAGTTTAGTAACTGGAGATGTATTAAGTGGAGGTTTAACCAGAGCCGTTGGAGAAGATGTTGGGAATTATGCGATAAGCTCTAATTTATCGAACACTAACTATGCTATTACTTATGTTGGAGATGATTTGACGATTAGTAAAAGAGCAATTACAGTTAAAGCAGATGCTAAAAATAAGATATATGGTGCTGTTGACCCTACATTAACCTATACTATTACTTTGGGAAGTTTAGTAGCAGGAGATGTATTAAGTGGTGGTTTAACTAGAGCCGTTGGAGAAGATGTTGGGAATTATGCGATAAGCTCTAATTTATCGAACACTAACTATGCTATTACCTATGTTGGAAACGATTTAACGATTAGTGAAAGAGGAATTACAGTTAAAGCTGATGCTAAGAATAAGGAATATGGTGCTGTTGATCCTATATTAACCTATACTATCACTTTAGGAAGTTTAGTAACAGGAGATGTATTAAGCGGAGGTTTAATCAGAGCCGTTGGAGAAGATGTTGGGAATTATGCGATAAGCTCTAATTTATCGAACGCTAACTATGCTATTACTTATGTTGGAGATGATTTATCGATTAGTGAAAGAGCAATTACAGTTAAAGTTGATCCTAAGAATAAGGAATATGGAGCTGTTGATCCTACATTGACCTATATTATTACTTTAGGAAGTTTAGTAACAGGAGATGTATTAAGCGGAGGTTTAACTAGAGCCGTTGGAGAAGATGTTGGGAATTATGCGATAAGCTCTAATTTATCGAACGCTAACTATGCTATTACTTATGTTGGAGACTATTTATCGATTAGTGAAAGAGCAATTACAGTTAAAGTTGATCCTAAGAATAAGGAATATGGGGCTATTGATCCTACATTAACTTATATCATAACATCAGGAAGTTTAGTAACAGGAGATGTATTAAGTGGAGGTTTAACTAGATCCGTTGGAGAAGATGTTGGGAATTATGCGATAAGCTCTAATTTATCGAATGCTAACTATGCTATTACTTATGTTGGAGACGATTTAACTATTAATAAAAGACCAATTACTGTTGAAGCGGAAGCTCAAACTAAAGAATATGGCTCAACCGACCCAATTTTAACATACCTAATAACTTCAGGAAGTTTAGTAACAGGAGATGTATTAAATGGAGATTTAAACAGAGAGTTTGGAGAAGATGTTGGTATTTATGAAATTACTCAAGGAGATCTAGATAATAGAAATTACGATATTACTTTTTTACCTAATTCTTTTGAAATTTTACCCAAATCTATTGAGGATATAGAATTACCAAATGTGTTTTCACCAAATGGTGATGGAGTTAATGATGTTTTTGAAATTAAGGATTTAGAAAAGAACTACCCTAATTTTGAGATTCAATTTTTTGATAGAAATGGTTCTAAACTATTTACGTATAAACATAATGGAGATAGGCAACAAATTCCAATATGGTGGGATGGGACTCATAAAGGAAAAGAATTACCTACTGGGACATATTATTTTTCTCTGAATTACAACAGTAAAAATAAGAAACAAAAAACAACATGGGTGTTTTTAAATCGTCAATAAATAGCTGAAAAATAGATATACATGAAAATTGAAAGAACAATAGGAGGTGTAAGAATACATATTCGATACCTATTAGTAGTAAGTATTTTATTGGGAAGCTATGTAAATGCACAGCAATATCCACAGTTTACTCAGTATACATACAATATGAATATTATAAATCCAGCTTATGCAGGAGTGAAAAATACATTAAGTTTAAATGTTATGGGAAGAACACAATGGGTTGGAGTTGAAGGAGCACCTAAAACAGGAACATTGGGGATAAACGCACCTTTAGGACACCAAAGGAATTTTGGTATCGGGTTTTCTGCAATATATTCAGAATTAGGACCATTAAAAGAGACACATCTTTATGGTGATTTAGCCTATAAATTGAATGTTTCTTATGATGGAGTTTTATCTTTTGGATTGAAATTCGGTGTTTCCTTTCAAAATTTGAATCAATCCATATTACGATTTAATTCAAATGAAAATAGCAGTACAAATTTTATGAACACAACGCATTCAAATTTAGGTTTTGGACTGTTTTTTTCTGAGGAAAATTTTTATGTGAGTTTGTCAGTACCCAGTATTTTAAACACCAATTTTTTTGATACTGTTTCATCTTTTAATTCTGTGACACAAGTATCTAGAAACGGAACGGTATTTTTAGGATCTGGTTATGTTTTTGAGTTAAGTAGCACTTTAAAAATCAAACCTGCATTAATGCTGAGGTATTCTTCTTCTGTTCCCTTTACTACTGATATTTCGACTACAGCATTTATTGATGAAATGTTCGAATTAGGGGTTTCTTATAGGTTTAAAGAGTCTGTGGGAGTAATAGCCGCTTTAAATTTGAATAAAAACTTTAGAGTAGGGTATTCTTATGATTTTTCTACAGGAAGTGTTATTAACAGTAATGGCTCACATGAAATTATGTTACTTTATGATATTGATTTAATCGAAAGAACAAGACGTATACCTAAGTATTACTAATACGATTAACGACTAAAAATTTCGCATACTAGTCGTTTCTTTTTCCTTCCTACTTTGTTTAAAAAAGAAACCGTAACTAAAGCTATGCTTTATTTTTTTGCCTTGTATGAAGAAAAAATAATTCAACTAATTTATACGAAGTTTTTAATCATAAATCGTATAAAAACTACTTTTGAAATTCTTCAATTAGACGAAATATTTATGAGGAAATTGTATGAATGAATACATATTAATCAGAGTTAGAAAATTTAGAATGCCGATTAGATTTTATAATTTCAACTTTGATTAATGTTAAAAAAAAGTGGTCAGAAGAAATTCTGACCACTTACTTGTTACTTATAATTTTTTATAAAGTTCTAGTTTTATTTTTCAGGATTTAAAATCCCTAAAATATATCCATTAGAAAGATATTTCTTCGCTAACTTTTGAATATCTTTAGCAGTAACAGCATTTACTCTTTCTTCAAAAGTAAAAATATTGTCAGGATTATTTTTAGAATAATCAATTCCTCGTAATGTATTTAACCAGAATCTATTTTTCTTCATATCCTCTTTATGATCATTAATCATAGCTTTCTTAGCTTTAGATACATCTTCTTCTGAAGGTCCTTTTTTAATTAACGTTTCAACTTCAGCTACTGAAATATTTTTTAATTTTTCAACATTTTCAGGAGCACAAGGAAATGCAATAGTCATACTATAACTTCCATAAGGTAACTTACGCATACTACTACGTGCACCTGCAGAATAAACTCCACCTTCTTTTTCACGTAATTTTTCAATTAATTTGATACTAACTACTTCGCCAATAAAATCAAAAGCTAAAGCATCTTTAGTGTTGTAGTCTGCTTCTCCTTGGTACATAATACGAACCATACTCTTAGGATCTTTTCCTTTATTAACCATTTTTTTATGCATTCCAGATAAAGGACGGAAAGAACTTAATTTATACGATTCATTTGAGTTTTTACCAGGTAAACTAGCAATATATTTAGTTGCAAATTCAGATAATTTTGCTTCATCGATATTTCCTACAAAATAGAAATTAAAGTCTCCAGCATCAGCAAAACGCTCTTGGTATTTTTTGTAAGCTAAATTATAGTCTGCTTTCTCATATTTTTCAGGAGAAGGAAAACCAGTATAACGAGAGTTACCAGTATTTGTAAAATCACTCATCTCTTTTTGGAAAAAGAAATTAGGACTTGCTAATAGGTTTCCTAAGAAACTTTTTTGTTTATTAACGAATGAATTAAATGCTTTTTCATCTTTATTTAAAGCAGTGAAATATAAATGTACTAATTGAAATAATTCTTCTAAGTATTTAGGTGCTGCCGATCCAGAAAATCCTTCGCTTAAACTTCCTATATATGGATTTACACGAGCAATTTTACCAGACATCATTTTATTCATGTCATTTAAGCTAAATCCATTAACTCCAGCTTCTGATAAACCTCTATTGGCAAAAGCTGTAGCGTGAACTTCTTCATCAGAATATAAAGAAGTACCTCCATAACTATATGAAGAAAATAAGATTTCATCGTTTTTAAAGTCAGTTTTCTTATACGTTACTTTGGCTCCATTACTTAAAACAAGAGTTTTAGTTCCTAATTTATCATTCTTAGTTACTTTTGTTATTTTACCAGGAGTTGGCATCTTTGTGATTAAAGATGAAGCAACTACTTTATCTTCATAAGGCTTTAAATCTTTTGTCTTAACATCATTTAAAGCTTTAGTTACTTGTGCTTCAGTAACAATTTTCTTTGGTCCAGTAATTACTACTACACGATTATCATCATGTAAAAAGTTTTTAATAAAACCATTTACTTCTTCTAATTTTATAGTTGGAAGTAAGCTTAAAGTACTCTTATAATTCCACTCGACACTTGGAACAGGTCTGTTGCTTAAGAAACCAGATACCATAGCACCAATAATTCTACTAGATTCTCTTTTATCTTTATCTTTAAAAGATTTTTCTATACGAGCAATAACATTCTTCTTAGCTCTTTCAAATTCACCTTGCTTAAAGCCATATCTTTTAACTCTTTCATTCTCTGTTAATAAAGCTTCTAAACCTTTTAACTGTCCATCTGCACTTGTCCCTGCTACAGATTGAAAAGCCATTCTGTTTTTTGCAAAAGTACCTCCATAGTAACTAAAACCATATACAAACGGTGGCTTTTCACTATTGGCTAACTCTTCAAAACGATTGTTAATCATTTGATCAAATAAATTATTGATTAATGATTTTCTGTATTGTTCAACAGTAGTCGTAGGTAATCTATCTTTATAATCTTTATACATTACTTGCACTCTAGAGAATGCAGCTTCTTTATCGGCTTCAATAGCAATAAAAGTTTCTTTATGATTTTTTAATGTATGCTCTTGTAATTTTCTAGGGTTTTTAGCCGCTGGAATTTTTTCAAAATGATCCTTTATTTTTTTCTCAAGTGTAGCAACATCTACATCTCCAACAGCAATAACAGCCATTAAATCTGGACGGTACCAGTCTTTGTGAAAACGACGAATTGTCTCATATTTAAAAGTTTCAATATTTTCCTTAGTACCAATTGGTAGTCGTTTAGCATATTTAGATCCGTAAGCAACTTTATCTAAATATCTTTCCAACATTCTTGAATTCGCATCTCTACGAGAACGAAATTCTTCTAAAACGACACCTCTTTCTTCATCGATATCTTTATCTAACAGTAGTGCTCCATGAGCCCAATCTTCAATAATTTGAAATCCTTTTTCTAGTTTTTCTTCATTATCGGTTGGTATTGGTAAAATATATACAGTTTCATCAAAACTAGTATAAGCATTTAAGTGAGCACCAAACTTGACACCAATAGATTGTAAGTAATCGATTAAATCGTTTTTCTTAAAATTTTTGGTACCATTAAAGTTCATGTGTTCCATAAAGTGAGCTAAACCTACTTGATCTTCATCTTCTAAAACAGATCCCGCTTTAATTGCTAAACGAAGTTCTACTTTGTTAGCAGGTTTCGGATTTTGTTTTACAAAGTATGTGATACCATTAGATAACTTACCCATTTTTACAGAAGGGTCATTTGGTATTTGTTTGCTTTGCGCAAAAGTTACTTGTGTTATAAGTAACAGTAATGTAAATAGTTTTACAATTTTTTTCATAGAGTATTAAATATTAATTGATTGTGCGAATATACATTGAAACAATGTGGTTTTTTTATTTTCTCTGTTAATAAGTGTTAATATTTGAGAATATGTTACAAAATTTCTAAAATTTTTTGAGGAGGTCTACCAATTACAGCTTTTTTGTTATGAATTACTATTGGTCGTTCTATAAGTTTTGGGTTTTCTACCATAGCAGTAACTATTTCATCATCAGTTAATTCTTTTCCTTTATAGTTTTCTTTCCAAATGCTTTCATTTCTACGGACTAAATCAATAGGAGTAATATTTAATAATGAAATAATTTCTTTGAGTTCAGTTTCATTTAAAGTTTCATTCAAGTATTTCACTACAGTAAACTCTTTATTACTTTCCTCTAAAATTGCTAATCCTTGTCTAGATTTAGAACATCTAGGGTTGTGGTATATTTTGATCATATTTATCAATTACGAATTACGAAATTTAATTATGAATTTTATAAAATGGCATATTGTAGTAATTTAATTTTTGATCTCTTAGGTATTTTATATTCAAAAATTAACTTTACTACTTTACTACTTTACTACTTTACTACTTTACTACTTTACTACTTTACTACTTTACTACTTTACTACTTT
>CANMWK010000014.1 GCA_947501615.1 uncultured Tenacibaculum sp.
GGCGTGAGAAATGTAGAATTCTTCTTGTACAGATTAACCCAGATTTTTGCTTAACCACAACAATTAGGTATGATCCAGATTTTTGCTTAACCACAACAATTAGGTATGATCCCAATTAGGTATGATCCGTGTAAACAATTAAATTAAGCTACAGATACTATAAATTCTAGAAAACAAAAAAGCCTTACTAAAACTAGTAAGGCTTATTGTGACCCCAAGCGGGGAGGTGTCGAATATTATTATTGAAGATTTTAGCTACATACTAGGTTGTATCAAAAATAGTATTCACTAATTTCTTGCTTAATTATAATTGTAATTTTTTTTAAAATTTCATTTTATGAAAGTGCATATATATATAAAACTATAGTCGCATTTTGTATTATGCCTTATTCTTAAAAAATATTACAATTATAACTATCTTAAATTAAATCACCTAAAACTAATCTTTCATTAATTTTTCAATATCATTCGGAAAGGCCATACGTTTTAATGGTGGGACATTTACACCTCCAGTATTTCCGAGAGGAACGTGATTAATAAATGATTTCCAACCACCAAATAGCAAACGTAATATTTGACCAATTACTTCTTTAACGTCTTTTCGCATTAACCCAAACTTTAGCATCAACCAATGAGAATATGTGTGCTCTAATGGATAAGATTGACCTATGATATGGCTTCTTTCCAAATGAAACCAAGCACTATTATATTGGTTGTTTTTTAGATAATAACGGTATTGCTTCAATTCCTTTTTATAAGCTTGATTTAAATGTTTAGGTATTTTTGTGTTAAACTTCATATCCATTGATTTTAGGATAAAACTAATTTAAAAGATGGTGCAATGGAAGTGCATTTATTGTCCACTACATTTATCGCAAATGCCTTTTACCACCAAGTTAACATTTTCAGAAACAAAACCTTCTGGCACTTTAATTTGAGGAATCTTATGTTCTGTTAAACAAATAGTTTCTTCGCAATTAGTGCAATGAAAATGCAAATGTAAATCTGTTTCAATTTCACAATTACAACCTTGTTCACATAATGCATATTTAGTTATTCCTGTTCCATCATCTATTTGATGTACTATATCATTTTTCTCAAAGGTCTTAATAGTTCTGTATAAAGTTGTTCTATCTGCTTTATCAAAGGCGTTTTCAATATCGCCTAATGTAATTGCCACTTCTTTTTCTGTAAGAAACTTATAGATTAACAAACGCATTGCAGTTACACGAATATTTTTTGATTCTAATAATTGTTCTATTGTTTCCATAATTAATGGTGGTCTTCGTTTCCAAATGGTTTAATAATAAGTCCTATGCTAAAAATAAAACCGTCAGTAGGTGCATAAATTTCAGGAAAAACAGGATTTTCGTGCGGTGGCAAAACCAAAGGTGAAAATCTGCTTTGTCTTCTATCTGTAAAGTTCTCAAAATTTACAAATACACTTCCTAATTTAAAATTACGCATAACCAATAACCCCATTGTAAAAAAATCGGTAGTTTCTGTTCCGTTAGATAAGAATTGCTTTCCTGTATAATAGGTCTCATAACCTACTCGCCATTTTTCAGATTCGTACATTAAAACACTACCTGCATTGTGCTTAGCTGTTAGTGGTTTTTGAGGGGTATCAGGTAAATAATTTAGTCTTGTATCTATAAACGCATAATTTAAGAACCACCTAAAGTCTTTGTAAGTAAATTTGATATTGGTTTCCGCTCCTTTGCTTAAAATTTCATCTGATGCATTTTCAAATTGAAATAATCCATTAGCTGTAGAATTTAAAAGTAGTCCATTATTTATTGCTGTAACATAGAATAATTGATTCACAGAAAAACCAATCTCATCAGATAAGCGAGTTTGATAGTTTACGTCAAAGTTAATTCCATAAGAACGTTCCGCATCTAGTGTTGATTTATCTATGGCTAGTACATTCTCAAAATTGATATACTCAGCTTCCTCCGTAAAAATATCAGGTATTTTATAGCCTAATCCACCACCTACTCGACTTGAAAATCCATTGTCACTTTTGTAAAGCAACGAAACTCGTGGCAATGGAAAAAAACCAAAGTCTGTATTATAATCTACTCGCAAACCTGTTTCTAAAATCCAGTTTTTAGATAGGTCATAAATATTGTTTGCAAATGCTCCAAAGGTGATATCTTTTTGGTCACGTTGTAACGGAGCATTATCATTTTCATCAAAATTCGATGTATAAAGATTAGCTCCCAATATCCAATCTGTTCTTTCGTTCCGTTTACTATAACTGAACTCGGTAAATGTATTTGTCTGCTTACCTTCAAAGTTTAGTGTTGGAACAACTAAACTTCTATCAAAAAATGACACACTATTTTTAAACTGTAACGAACTAACCGAATCCAATTGTGTTTCGTAGACAAACTGACTACTCAAACGTTTTGAATTATTTTCTTCAGTATATTGATGAATCCCATTTTGGTTATTTTCAATTTTAGTGATGTCACCACCAATTCTATCGTCATACGTTCCGTTTAATCCAAACCAAACTGTAGTCTTTTCTGATGGATAATAAAATACTTTTGGGTTAAAAGAAATTGATTTGGTTTTAGGCAAATTACTAAAATCATCGTCTTCAGGGTCGAATGCTTTTTGATAGTGACCAGAGCCATAAAGTGAAAATCCAAACTTCTCATTACGTTGACTATAAAATACATTTGCCGTACTACCCAATGCTTGGGTTTGTGTAAGCATAATATCTAATGAAGGTTCTTCATCTGGTGTTTTAGAAACCATATTCACCAATCCAGCTATTGCCCCACCACCATATAAAGTAGAAGAACTTCCTTTAATGATTTCAAACTGTTTTAGATCTAATGGTGGAATCTGTAAAATACTCAAACCACTTGAAAAGCCACTATACAAAGGAAAACCATCTCTTAAAAGCTGTGTGTATCTACCATCCAATCCTTGTATTCTTATATTGGTGTTACCACTACTTAATGAGGTTTGTTGCATTTGTATCCCTGTACTTTCACGAAGTACCATAGATATATTTGTAGGGTTCATAATTGCTTTTTCAGTTAATTCCTCTGTCCCTATAAATTCAATTCGAGTAGGAATCTTACGAACTGTTCTTGTACTACGAGTTGATTGAAGCACAACAGCTTCCAATTGGTTACTATCTTCTTTAAGCTTGAAGATTAAATTAGAATCATTAGGTACTTGGATTATAGTTTCTAAAGTTTGAAACCCTAAAAAAGAAATAACTATTTGATGTTTGCCATTTGGAATTTCTGAAAATTCTGCAATTCCATCAAAGTTAGTAACTGCACCTTTTTTTAATGCTTCAAAGTAAACCGTAGCCCCCATTAAAGGTTCGTTTTCAATCTCTGTAATAACTTTAACTTGTATATCTGATGTTTGTGCCTTTAATGATAGGCAAAGTATTAAAATGAGCTTTACGCTCAATATATATTTATTCATTGGAAATATAAATGTAATTGACTAATAATTTGATTTATGTATTCTGTTATTAGCTTATTACTTGAGGCGGTTGCCAGATATTGGAAAGAAAATTAAATCTATAAATAGGTTGGTAAGTAGAAATTAAGTTAGTTGATATGCTATTATAGTTAATTAAGCTATATACCCTTAAAGGTTCATAAGTTATTGACATACCACAACAATCACAAGCACAAGTGACAGGACAAGAATCATCAGAGTCTTCTTGATGATTATGATTAGACCCTATTTCACTTTGATGCAAATCTTCACTATTTGTTCCATCAGAACAAGGTTTTGCTGATAAAACTAAAAGTAATAATGACAATATGATTGCAATATTTTTCATCAACACAAAAGTAGTAATATTTTAATGCAATAGTTGTGCAAATACATTATTCTACAGACCTTCCTCTACACATAATACCCTTATTTTGTAAAAATATTGTTCCATTGCAGTCATTTTTATTTTCCGTATATTTGTATCACAATAATGAAACATTTGTTTTATAAAATAGCGTCTATTGTCATGGCATTAGTAGTTGTATTTTCTACGATGTCGTTTACTATCAATAACCATTTTTGTGGTGATACATTGGTGAGTACAAGCTATTTTAGTGAAGCAATAACTTGTGGAATGAAAATGAAGCAAGATACTAATAACAAAAAATGTTCCGTAGCTAAAAAGAATTGTTGTAAAGACGTTACACAACTTATCGAAGGGCAAGATAATTTAAAAAAGTCTTCGTTTGATAATTTATCTTTCGAGCAACAAGTTTTCTTAGCAAGCTTTTGTTATAGTTATATTAACATATTTGAAGGATTACATAATAAGGTAATTCCTTTTAAAAATTATTCTCCTCCACTCGTCATCAAGGATATTCACGTTCTCGACGAAGTATATTTAATCTGATTTTAAAGTATTAGACCAATTTATATCCATTGTTATTTCAAAGGATATATTGCTGTTCACGGTATTTATTTATACCAATGTCTAATCATTTAAAATCATTTTTTTATGCTCAATAAAAGCATCAAATTTTTAATAAAAAACAAACTCATTGCGGTTTTATTACTTACCTTATTTATAGGTTGGGGAGTTGTAAACGCACCTTTTAATTGGAATACAGGCTTTTTACCAAGCGCACCCGTAGCGGTAGATGCCATTCCAGATATCGGCGAAAACCAACAAATTGTATTTACAAAATGGGACGGACGTTCGCCACAAAACATAGAAGACCAAATAACCTATCCGTTAACCACCTCGTTGTTAGGCATACCAGGCGTAAAAACCATTCGTAGTTCCTCAATGTTTGGATTTTCGAGCATTTATGTAATTTTTGAAGAAGACATCGAATTTTACTGGAGCCGTTCACGCATCTTAGAAAAACTCAACTCGTTACAAAGTGGTTTATTGCCAGAGGGTGTTAATCCAACTTTAGGGCCTGATGCCACAGGCTTAGGACAAGTTTATTGGTACACATTAGAGGGTAGAGATAAAGACGGAAACGTTACAGGCAGTTGGGATTTACACGAACTGAGAAGTATACAAGATTACTATGTAAAATATGCTTTGTCATCAGCAGGTGGTGTGTCTGAAGTAGCATCAATTGGCGGATATGTTCAAGAATATCAAATTGACGTAAACCCTGAATTAATGCGTCAATACAACATCAATCTGCAGCAAGTTGTAAAAGCTGTAAAGCAAAGTAACCAAGACATCGGAGCGCAAACCATAGAAATTAACCAAGTAGAATATTTGGTGCGTGGTTTGGGTTATATCACATCTATAAAAGATATTGAAAATGCGGTAGTTTCATCAGCCAATTACACGCCAATAAAAATACAAGACATTGCCAAAGTATCGCTCGGCGCAAAAACTCGTAGAGGGATTTTAGATAAAGAGGGCGCAGAAGTCGTGGGCGGAGTTGTGGTGGCACGTTATGGTGCAAATCCGTTAGAGGTTATCAATAATACCAAAGAAAAAATTAAAGAATTAAGCGCAGGTTTGCCCTCAAAAGTATTGGCAGACGGTACAACATCTCAATTAACCATTGTACCGTTTTACGACCGTTCAGAATTGATACAAGAAACATTAGGAACACTTAACGAAGCGCTCACATTAGAAATACTCATTACCATTTTAGTAATTATTGTAATGGTGTATAATTTACGAGCATCCATATTAATTTCGAGCTTATTACCTGTGGCGGTTTTAATGGTATTTATTGCAATGAAAGCCTTTGGAATTGATGCCAATATCGTAGCCTTATCTGGAATTGCAATCGCTATCGGAACAATGGTAGATGTGGGTGTAATTCTATCAGAAAACATTTTAAATCATTTAGAAAAGAACGAAAATAATTTACCAATCAATACTGTAGTTTACAATGCTACTGCCGAAGTTTCGGGCGCAATTGTTACCGCTGTAATGACTACAATAATTAGCTTTTTGCCAGTATTTACAATGGTTGGCGCAGAGGGGAAATTATTTAGTCCTTTGGCGTTTACCAAAACCTTTGCACTTATTATGGCATTAGTGGTGGCGTTGTTTTTAATTCCGCCATTTGCAACTATCATTTTTAAACGAAGAAGTATTACCAAAAATCTATCGTACATCATCAATGCTGTATTAATTGGTTTGGGTGTTGTTTCTATTGTCTTCGGAAATTGGTTAGGAATACTCTTAATCGCTTTCGGTTGTACAGGCATTTTAAAACTGCAACAAAAAGTTTCCGACAAACAAGTAAATCTAATTAATATAGTTATTGCTTCATTAGCTATTGTATTTTTATTGGCTGAATATTGGCGACCATTAGGTGTAGGCAAAAGTGTATTGTTAAACCTGTTGTTTGTGGCTATTATTTGTTTCGGATTGTTAGGTGCATTCTCGTTATTACGAAAATATTATGCTCAAATTTTACAATGGGCATTAGCAAACAAAATACTCTTTTTGGCAATTCCAACGACGATTACCATTCTCGGATTTTTAATTTTCAAAAACACAGGCAAAGAGTTTATGCCGTCTTTAAACGAAGGCTCGTTTTTACTAATGCCAACCTCAATGCCACATTCGGGCGTTGAAGAAAACAAACGTGTTTTACAGCAGTTGGATATGGGTGTTGCCAACATTCCTGAAATAAAAACGGTAGTTGGTAAAGCAGGACGAACCGAATCGGCTTTAGACCCTGCACCACTTTCAATGTATGAAAACGTAATTATTTACAAACCCGAATATGCACTTAATAACCACGGCGAACGTCAGCGTTATCAAGTAAATAACGACGGATTATTTGTGTTGAAAAACGGCAAAACAGTAGCCAATCCAAATTCGACCGATGCAACTTCTAAAATTATTTTTTCGGATGTTTCTACCGATGAATTAATTGAAGACAACGACGGCGAGTTTTACCGAAATTGGCGACCGAACATAAAATCTACCAATGATATTTGGAATGAAATTGTAAAGGCAACCAAAATACCAGGCGTTACATCTGCACCAAAACTACAACCTATCGAAACCCGATTGGTAATGCTACAAACAGGAATGCGTGCGCCAATGGGTATCAAAGTAAAAGGACAAAATTTAAAAGAAATTGAAGCCTTTGGTGTGCAATTAGAAAGCATTTTAAAAACAGTTACAGGTGTTAAAAAAGAAGCCGTTTTTGCAGATAGAATCGTAGGAAAACCATATCTGTTAATCGACATCGACAGAGAAAAAATAGCACGTTACGGCGTTTCAATTCAAGAGGTGCAAGATGTTTTAAAAGTAGCTGTTGGTGGTATGCCTTTAACCCAAACCGTTGAAGGAAGAGAGCGTTACGGTGTGCGTGTTCGTTATCCAAGAGAACTGCGTACCACACCAACCGATTTAGAACAAATTTATGTACCAATAAGTAAAGGTAATTCTGTACCATTAAGTGAATTGGCAACCATTCGTTACGAACAAGGCGCACAAGTAATTAAAAGTGAAGATACCTTTTTAATTGGCTACGTGTTGTTTGATAAACTCAATGATTTTGCCGAAGTAACCGTAGTTGAAAATGCGCAAAAAGTCATTCAGCAAAAAATAGAAAGTGGCGAATTAATTGTACCAAAAGGTATTAATTTTCAATTTACAGGAACATACGAAAATCAGATACGAGCCGAAAAAACCTTGTCGGTAGTTGTACCATTAGCATTGCTTATCATTTTCATCATTTTATATTTTCAGTTCCGTTCAACAACTACTTCTTTAATGGTGTTTACGGCAATTATTGTCGCCTTTGCAGGCGGATTTATAATGATGTGGCTTTACGGACAATCGTGGTTTTTAAACTTTAGCTTTTTTGGGCAAAACATTCGAGAGCTGTTCCAAATGCATACAATTAATTTGAGTGTGGCGGTTTGGGTAGGTTTTATTGCCTTGTTCGGTATTGCCACCGACGACGGTGTAGTAATGGCAACCTATTTAAAACAAACCTTTGCCAAAAACGAACCAACAACAAAAGCCGATATACGAAAATCGGTTGTAGAAGCAGGCGAAAAGCGCATAAGACCGTGTTTAATGACAACAGCAACAACCGTTTTAGCATTACTGCCTGTACTCACATCCACAGGACGAGGAAGCGATATTATGATACCAATGGCAATTCCTGCCTTTGGTGGTATGATTATCGACGTTACATCTTATTTTTTACTGCCTGTGTTGTACAGTTTACGAGAAGAATTTTTATTAAAAAGAAAGACAAAAAATGAAAACTAAAAACATATTATCCATACTATTCATTCTTGTTTTTAGCGGATTTTCTAATGCACAAGAACTGCAATCGCTTATTGATGAAGCCTTGGCAAACAATCCAAAAATTAAACAGTTTGAACTGCAATACAAACGTGTTTCAGAAAAGGTAAACGAAGTAAATACCTTACCCAATACCAACATTGGCGTAGGATATTTTGTAAGCGAACCCGAAACACGAACAGGCGCACAACGTTTTAAAGTATCTGTAAATCAAATGTTGCCTTGGTTTGGTACAATTAGTTCGAGAGAAGATTATGTGAGTTCGTTAGCCGATGCCAAGTATGAAGATATTACCATTGCCAAACGACAATTAATCGCATCGGTATCAACTTCGTATTACAATTTGTACGCAATTAAGGCTAAACAGCAGGTTTTAACCGAAAATATCAACTTGCTAAAAACCTACGAAACTATGGCGTTAACGTCGATTGAAGTTGGCAAAGCATCTGCCGTAGATGTGTTGCGTTTGCAAATGCGACAAAACGATTTAAACCAATCTAAAGCCGTTTTGCAACAACAGTTTTTAGCCGAACAAACAGCCTTTAATAAGCTATTAAACAGAGATAAAAACACTGCGGTAAATGTGGTTTCAGAATTAGAAATTCCGTTGGACGACAGCACGATAAATACAGATAGTTTACAATTTCATCCTGAATTAATAAAATACGACAAGTTGTATCAATCAGTTGAAAAATCTGAACTATTAAACCAAAAGGAAAGTAGCCCAATGATAGGCTTTGGGTTAGATTATGTTAACGTTGCGCAACGTCCAAATATGAATTTTAGCGATAACGGAAAAGATATTATAATGCCAATGGTATCGTTGTCTATTCCAATTTTCAATAAAAAATATAAGTCGAAAACCAAGCAAAACGAAATTCAGCGAGAAGAATTTAACAGCCAAAAACAAGAGCGATTTAACAAGTTAGAAACCTTGTTAGATAAAGCAATTAACGAGCGAGCATCGGCAAGAATACGATACAACACACAAAGCAAGAACTTGAAACAAGCTAAAAATGCCGAAACTATTCTTGTTAAAAGCTACGAAACAGGCACGATTGATTTTAACGATGTTCTCGATATTCAAGAATTGCAGTTAAAGTTTCAGTTAAACCAAATTAAGGCGGTGCAAAATTATTATGTACAACGTGCCATTATTAACTATTTAATTCAGTAAACAATGAAAATATTAAACACAATACTTCTATTATTCCTAACGTCAATTGCATTTGCCCAAGTAGGAACTAATGGTGATAACAGAAAAGAAGAAGGAAGGAAAATAAAAGAATATAATCTCACTATTGAGGAAAATGAAATGACACTTGCTGGTATAACTGCTAAAGGTATGACTATCAATGGTGGTATTCCCGGACCAGTTTTGGAATTTAATGAAGGTGACCTTGCTATTATTAATGTTACCAACAAAATGGATGTGGAAACGTCTGTGCATTGGCACGGATTAATTCTTCCTAATTTTTATGATGGTGTGCCCTATTTAACAACGCCACCAATAAAATCTGGTACAACATTTCAATATAGAATCCCAATCAACCAATCTGGTACGTATTGGTATCATTCCCATACAATGTTACAAGAGCAAAAAGGTGTTTATGGGTCTATTGTCATTCATCCAAAAGAAAAAACATTGGAATATGATAAAGATTTAGTCGTATTGCTTTCCGATTGGACAAATGAAAAACCAATGAATGTGCTTCGTAACCTTAAACGAGGTAACGAATGGTATCAAGTTAAAAAAGGAACAGCTGTACCGTTAAGTAGAGTTATAAAAGAAGGTGCATTAGGCGCGCAATTTAAGTTTTGGCGCGATAGAATGGAAGGCGCAGATATTGCGGACATTTATTACCCTGCATTTTTATCTAATGGTAAAAAACTGGCGGAATATCCAGAGTTTAAGTCTGGAGAAAAGGTAAGACTTCGCTTTATCAACGCATCTGCATCGACTTACTATTGGATGGATTTTGGAGCTGGTAATCCTAAAATCGTTTCAAGTGATGGAGTTGATGTTACACCCGTTAGTAAGAATAGATTCCTATTCGGTATAGCTGAAACTTATGATATAATTGTAACGATTCCAAATGGAACTCTAGAAATTACTGCTACAGCTCAGGATGGGTCAGGCAATACTTCCATTCGTTTGGGGAATGGTAAACTTTTTCCAGCAACTATAATAGACAGACCAAACAAAGTTGCGATGATGAAGCAAATGGCTAAAATGGATATGAAAATGGGTGCACCTGCAATGGCAGGTAATCAAAAGAAAAATACGCCTGAAGCTTTAATGAAAAAGTATGGGATGCAAATGGATATGAAAGATGGTAAGATGGATAACCAAATGAGTATGAAAATGGACGATCAAAAACCTATGAATGATAATCATATGCAAATGGAAATGGACAAAAAGAAGGATATGAAAAAGGATTCTATCCCAATGAGCCATAATATGTCTATGATTGAGAAAGACTCTAGGTCTTTTGATTACAATACACGTAAAACCTATTTCAACTACGATTTTTTGAAGGCAAAAGAAAATACCACTTATAAGGAAGATTTACCAGTAAATGACCTTTTACTTAACCTAACAGGTAATATGCAACGCTACGTGTGGAGTATAAATGGTGTGCCATTATCTGAAACAGATAAGATTAAAATTAAAGGAGGAGAGGTTACCAGAATAACATTAAATAACTTAACAATGATGCATCACCCAATGCATCTTCACGGTCATTATTTTAGAGTGATTAACGAAAATGGAGAACGTTCACCATTAAAGCATACGGTTAACGTGCCACCAATGCAAAAAGTGGTTATTGAATTTTATAACGAAGAATATGGTGATTGGTTTTTTCATTGTCACGTATTATATCATATGATGGGAGGTATGGCACGAGTATTTAGCTATAATACACCAAGGGATGAACGAATGAAGGATTATCCAGTAACAAATCTAATAGAAGAAACCGACCATTATTATTCTTGGGGAAGAGCTCGTGCAGGTTCCAATTTTTCAGAATTAAACCTTATGTCCAGTAATATTAGAAATGAATTTGGCTTGCGTGCCGAATTTGACTATAATAAAAATGCTGAAGTAGAAGTAAATTACAACCGATACTTAAATGATTGGGTGCGCCTGTATGCAGGTGTAAATACCGAAACGTCAACACCAGATTCTTATGACACGTTTAATACGGTAGGATTAGTTGGTATTAAATATTTCACACCCTATAGATTTAATGTAGATGTGAGCATGGATAATCAGTTACGCCCAAGAATACGTTTGGATAGAGAGCTATTAATTTTTCCTCGAATTTTTCTTGAAGGCGAATATGAATATAGAGCAGACTTTGGTTGGGTCAATGACATTGAAAGTAAATCTTATGAGGGAGAAACCCAATGGTTGGTTGGGGTATCTTATATTCTTTCAAGAAATTTTTCAATACAAGGCAACTATAACAACCGATATGGCTGGGGTGGAGGCCTTTTAGCAAGATTTTAATTTAAAAAAGTAAACAATGAAACACATATATAAAATTGACGGAATGACTTGCGGAAGCTGTAAAGCAAGCGTAGAAAAAAGTTTAAGTAGTTTGGGTAACGTTACCGATGTAAAGGTAAATCTTGAAAATAAAGAAGCTGAAATTACTATGAGTAAACATATTGGTTTATCAGATTTGCAAAATGTGTTGCAAGAAAAATACACCATTTTTGAAAAACCACCTGTTAAAAAGGTAGCTGCAAAAGCCTTTTCAGACTTTGAAATGGTACAAGAAAAAAGCAAAATCGAGCAATTAAAACCCTTGTTTTTAATCTTATTATACATAACCGTAGCAAGTATATTGTTACACTACAAAGATTGGAGTTGGCGAGAGTTTATGCTGGATTTTATGGGCTTGTTTTATATCGTGTTCAGCTTTTTTAAAATGTTAGATTTAAAAGGTTTTCCAGATAGTTTTAGAATGTACGACCCGTTAGCAAAACGAGTGCCTGTATATGCTAAAATTTATCCATTTATAGAAACCGCTTTAGGATTGATGCTTTTAATGCGATTTGAAATTAACATAGCACTAATTATAACCATTATCGTATTGGGAATAACAACCGTAGGAGTAACCAAAACATTACTTGATAAAAAGGCAATTCGTTGTGCGTGTTTAGGTACGGCTTTAAAACTACCAATGACCGAAGCAACTTTTATAGAAAATGCTATTATGTTAGTAATGGCTGTATTAATGTTAATCTTTTAAAAATGAAAAAATACATCATATACGTTATAATTTTAGTGGCAGGATTACTTTTAGGAAAGCTATTCTTTGGTAATTCATCAGATAAAGAAACAAGTCACAATCATAAAACCGATAGTGCCATATCACAAAAATGGACGTGTTCAATGCACCCACAAATTATGCAACCCGAAGCGGGCGACTGCCCAATTTGTGGTATGGATTTAATTCCTGCCGAAGCTGGTGCAGACGGTTTATCACCTAATCAATTTAAACTTACAAAAAATGCAATGGCATTGTCAAATGTGCAAACCACCATTATTGGTAACGCTACTGCAAATGCGGATAATGGAATAACCTTATCAGGAAAAATTGCCGAAAACGAACAAGCCAACGCAGTACAAGTAAGTTATTTTGCAGGACGAATAGAACGTTTAAATATTAGTTTTACAAGCGAAAGTGTTAGAAAAGGACAACTTTTAGCCACTATTTATTCGCCCGAATTGGTTAAGGCACAACAAGAACTATTAACTGCATCTACCTTAAAAGAAACACAGCCTGCATTGTATAAAGCGGTGCGTAATAAGTTAAAATTATGGAAGCTGTCAGATAACCAAATCAATCAAATTGAAAGTTCAAAAAAAGTAAAAGAAAACTTTCCTGTGTACGCTACTGTATCTGGAACAGTTTCAGAAAAATTAGTAGAACAAGGCGATTATATAAAACAAGGGCAACCCTTATTAAAAATTACCAATTTGAATACGGTTTGGGCAAATTTTGATGTGTACGAAAATCAAATCAGTAATTTTAAAGTTGGACAAGCTATTGCCATTACTACCAATGCCTATCCTAACGAAGTTTTTAATGCGAAAATTTCGTTTATCAATCCAGTTTTAAATCCGCAAACTCGTACTGTAACTATTCGAGCGGTTTTAAACAATCGCAAAGAGCTATTTAAACCCGAAATGTTTGTAACAGGAAAAGTAGATGCCAAAGTAAAAGATGCCAAAGCGCAATTATTGATACCTGCATCGGCTGTACTATGGACAGGAAAACGCTCAATAGTATATGTAAAACCAGATGCCGACAATCCTATTTTTGAAATGAAAGAAATAGTATTAGGTAGCAAATTAGGCGACAATTACGAAGTAAAAAGCGGTTTGCAACAAGGCGATGAAGTGGTAACCAATGGAGTATTTACTATTGATGCATCGGCACAATTACAAGGCAAAAAGTCGATGATGAACCATAAAAAAGAAATGAGCGAACAGTTTGAAGTGAGTAAAAAATTCAAGTCGCAATTACAGACAGCCTACGATGAATACATCAAATTAAAAGACAATTTGATAAAATCAGATGCGGAATTATCAAAAAATAGTGCTTTAAATTTATACAAAGCACTACAAAAAATTGATATGAAACTATTAGCTAATAATGAGGCTCACATACAATGGATGATGCTAAATAAAACTTTAATATCGAGTAGTAATGCTATTGCTAATTCCGAAAATATTAAAATACAACGTAAACAATTTAAGATATTATCAGAGCATTTTATTTTGGCTGTACAATCCTTTGGTATCAATGAAATTAGTTACAAACAATATTGCCCAATGGCAGATAGCGACAAAGGAGCATATTGGTTAAGTAAAGAAAAACAAGTATTAAATCCGTATTTCGGCGAGATGATGTTGAAATGTGGTGAAGTAAAACAAGTAATAAATAACAATTAAAATTTTAAATAATGAAAAAAGTGATGTTAAGCGTAGCCATCATAGCTACAATTGGTTTAGTAAGCTGTAAAAATGAAACTAAAAAAGAAACCACTAAAACAGAGCAAACCACAGCAAACAAATTAGCTTCTACTGAAACAACATTTGGGGTGCGTGGTAATTGTGGTATGTGTAAAAGCACCATTGAAAAAGCAGCAAATAGTATTCAAGGCGTATCTAAAGCAATTTGGGATGTTGACAAAAAGAAAATAGACGTTTCTTTCGATGCATCTAAAACAAATGTAGAAGCTATTCACAATGCAATTTCAGCTTCAGGCTATGATACAGATAAAGTAATGGGCAATGAATCTGCTTATGAGAATTTACCTGCGTGTTGTAAGTATGACCACCAGATGAAAATGGGTTTAAATTAGAACAAAAAGAAAAAAGCTGCTAAATACTATATATAGTCTATAAAAAAGAGTCTTTATTTTAGACTCTTTTTTACTTTTATGAGTAGTTAGGTTTACAGAAATATAGAAGCACATTTTGCATATATATATTTAGATACTTATATCATGGTAAATTTTCTGATTAACCAATCAAAAAAGGAATTTATACTTCTAAACATAAAACCTTATTTTTGTTTTTATGGATATTAAATTAACCGAAGCCGAAAAAATAAAAATTCTAAACTCAGATGACATTTACGGAATCATGCAAAAAATCTTGCTCCGTGAAGATAAAATAGACCAAAACAGAGAACACTTTTGGGTTATTGGTTTAGAGAATAATAACCGTATTCTTTTTATTGAATTAATAAGCTTAGGAACAATAAACAAAACACTTGCCGAACCAATGGAAGTATTTAGTTTGGCATTGCAAAAACGCGCGGTTAAAATCATTTTATGCCATAATCATCCTAGCGGAGAACTGAAACCATCCGAAGGAGATAAAAATATTACAGACCGATTAATACAAGTAGGTATTATTGTTGACACACCTGTATCTGACCATCTAATTATTACTCCTAAAAGTTATTTAAGTTTTAAAAATATAGGTTTATTAGAAGAACTTGAAAAAAGCACAAAATATGTTCCTCAATATGTACTAGAAGAAAGAATAAAAAAAGATGCTGCTAAAATAGCTGAACAAAAAAAAGCAATTGAAGTAGCCAAGCAACTTAAAAGAAAAGGAGTTGATAATGAAACGATTGCTTTTTCTACTGGGTTACCTGTCCAAGAAATTGAGAAACTGAGAGTTAAAAAACGGTAGTATCACACGAAGTGTGTAAAGTTTAAAATTCGGGGGGTCGCGACCCCCCAAATTTTATTTTTTTTAATCTTGCTTATCGGTAGATGGGCATTAAATTTTATACACTTATGAAAAAAGAAGAATTTTTAAACGATGATTTTTTAAAACAATTTAAAACTGGAGATGAATTAAACTCATTTCTAAAGACCATTCAAAAACGAGGGATAGAAAAAATTTTAGAAGGCGAGTTAGATGCTCATTTGGATTATGAAAAGCATCAGGCATCAGCCAATACTAATTCTCGCAATGGCTATTCAACCAAAACTATTAATACCGCTTTGGGGACATCTGATATAAAAGTACCCAGAGATAGAGACTCAAGTTTTAATCCTATGCTAGTGCCCAAACGTAAGAGCATGGTAGATGGTATCGAGAATGTTATTATCAGTCTGTATGCAAAAGGTATGAGTAATTCTGATATAGAAGAGCAAATCCGAGAGGTCTATGATTTTGATATTTCTACCTCTACTATATCGCGGATTACAGATAAAGTTACTAATGATATAGTTGCATGGCAAAATAGGCCCTTAGAACCTGTTTATTTAATTACTTGGATGGATGGTATTGTTTTTAAAGTAAGAGAAAACTCTAAAGTGATCAACAAAACCATGTATATCGCTGTAGGACTCCGTAGAGATGGTAAAAAAGAAGTGTTAGGCTTATGGCTTGGCAAAAATGAATCCGCTGCCTTTTGGATGAGTGTACTTACGGATATGAAGGCTCGTGGTGTAGAAGATTTATTAATCACGGCTACCGATAATTTGAACGGATTTACACAAACTATTAAAAATGTATTTCCAGAATCAACCACCCAAATTTGTGTAGTACATCAAATTAGAAATGCCAGTAGATACGTAGTCTGGAAAGATAAAAAAGAGTTCTCCAAGGATATGAAAGAAATTTATAATGCACCCACTAAAAACGCCGCAGAAGCTGCTTTAAATGACTTTGCTCAAAAGTGGGAATCAAAATACTCCTATGCGATCAAAAGTTGGAGAGAGAACTGGGAGGAACTTACCGTATTTTATGAATTCCCTGTAGAGATTAGAAAAATTATTTATACCACTAACTTAATTGAAAATCTAAACGGAAAAATCAGAAAATACACTAAAAATAAACTCTCCTTCCCAACCGATGATGCTGTGATGAAATCAACTTTTTTAGCGCTCAGGGAAGCCACTAAAAAATGGAGTATGCCTATTAGAAATTGGGGGATAATTTTAGACCAATTTTTAACTATATTTGAAAAAAGGGTTCAACTTTAAAAAAGTCAAACCCTTCGTATTTTAAACTTACACACTTACTGGGATAGTGTCTAAAAAACTTTAACATCATCTTCGTTTTATACCTCTTTTCTTTCTACGTTTTTTCTTTACGGTATTATCGTCTATTTCTTTAGGAATATCCATTAATACCAAGTTTCCCAAAGCCTCCATAATATTTGCATTAGAAAAGCTTTGCTCTTTTTCTATTGGTTCATTTTCTATACCTTCTATAAAATGTTCCTCTGAGTTTTCTTTGACGAAAGTTGAGATTGGTGGTTCTGCTTCGTTCCACAGGCGGTGAAATACATTTGCAGATACATCTTTACCTAAACGAGAACCATTAAATACCGTTTTAGAAATGTGGTCTATAAAACTGATTCCATAAATTCTGCCTTGCTTGTTTTCTCGAACAAAAGTTGATATTTTATTATCCTGTAAATACTTTTTAAAACCTTCTTGACTCTGATATTTTTGCATTGCATCACGCACCAATTCACGAACTCGCTTTTGGGGTTTATAGGTGTTAATAAAAGCTTTTGATTTTTTAAACTTTCGGTGTAAATCTATTAAACCAACAGGTTGTGAAAAACGAGAAGATTTAAACGGGTTACTTACTTTTTCTCCTGCATCATTCGTAGCGAAATATACCAACCCTCGTTTTTCTTTTCCATGAATAATTCCACGAACTTCTTGTGATGTTATATTGAAAAAAGATAAAAAAGCATTGTATTCCCCAAATGTTTGGTAATGATAATTTTCATTTACAAATGTGAGTACTGAGGTAATCTGTTGCTTTAAATTATTCTTAGTCGCATCTACTTTTTGTATTGGAATATCCTTTTTTTCAATCTTGTCAATTGCCGAAGTAAGCTGAAACTGTTTTTCCAATTTTCGGCAAACCTTCATAGAACGTACTTTTTCAAAACTATCAGCAATACGTTTGCCATATTCATCAACACAAGTTGAAACAATATGAATATGAGCTCTTTCGGTATCAGTGTGTTTAAACACCACATAAGGCTGTTCTCCATATCCCATTTCCTGCATATAATTTTCGGCTAATGTGCTAAAAAGTTCATCTGAAACTGCATCTTTCGGGTTTGGATTTAACGAAATATGAAGTATAGGTTTTTCGGTACGGTTATTTGCAATCAGATAAGGTTCAAAAGAACGTTCCAATAACGGAATGGTAAATTCTCCTGTCAATGGAAGCATCATTCTATTACAATGAATAATGCTTCCTTGTTCCTTTTCAATCTTCTCATAATTGTATAATAACACTCCTTTTAAGTGATTTCCGCGTCCTATTTTTGCTATCATTATTTTCAAATTTTGGAATTAAAACAGATGCTTTTTCATCATTTTAATTCGTTAGTAATACAACTTCCTATTCATTTATTTTCAAAATCCTCGACTTCGGAGGGATTTTAAACTCCGTAGGACAAGTTTGTATTGAGAGGCACAAAAGTATTTTTGAGGCACTCATTACACAACTTGCTCTGTTCCGTTGAACAGTTTTTAGTGTAGTAATGGAATATTACTACTTCTAGAACTGATTATTACAAATTAAAAATGGATAAATAGTAATAACACTATGGTAGTTACGGACAAAACAAGACACCAAAAGCCATTAGACTCCAAAGGGTGAAATTTTAAAACAAAAACAAAGTAAAAGTGCTGTTTCTTTGGTGTATCGCCGTATCGCTGTATGACCGTATCGCTGTTTCGTCGGCTGACTTTACCATTGTAGAGCTAGCTAGTCATCCATCCAAACATTTGTATGACTGGTTGTGTAGAAATATCTATAGTTGATTGTACCATTAGCTAATTAACTAGATAGCTATTTATTCAGCTAATTAATTGTAAATGCAGAAGTAAGTACGATTAGCTAGTACCACAGCCAGCTAGTTAGTTAGTCGGAAATATCATCAATAAAAAAGAAACCATTTATTTTTCAATGAATTTTAAGGGGTATAGGTTTGATGTTCCATTAATAGCAAAATAGATGAAGTGGAATTTGTCAAGACTTTTAGGAAATAATTAGGTGTGTTTGCGACGTAGTAAAATGCTTGCATTTTCAAGGAAGTAGATACCTTAATATTTTCTAAAACTTGTACAGTCTTTACAAATTTCATAAGGATATATAGCAGTTCTTTTGAAAGTGGTTGTGTTTGAGCGTACAGGCAGTTAAGCGAAAAAAGCAACCGCTTTCAAATTAGAACTCCTTATATCCTACTCGTTTTTCGTTGTCCCGAAAAATGGTAAAAGCTTCATCTATTACAAACCCCTTAAAATTTAAAAAAACTAATGGTAAAAATCGAATCCAATAGTAAACGATCATACTTAAATCAGACAAGTAAAGACAAATAGAGCCGATTCTAATTACTTATAGATTACAAGACCTTCAAAGCCATAAGTTTATAAAAAGAAGTAAAAAACATGCTTCTGTTTATCAATCTATGCAACACATCAATGAGGAAAATATAGCACAAGCAACAGAGAGGGTAAAACAACGATTACCTATTGAAAAAATACGCCAAATCCCTAAGTATAAAAACATATCTGTTGAAGCATATCATCAGCTTATTAAAAATGCGGAAACCTTTTCTTTACTCGTATTGCAAACCTTTACTGTACAAGATCAAAATATTTTTTAACAGATATTCTTACACAAAACTTATATAGACCTATATCTTTGTTATTGATCTTCAATACCTAAAATCATGGATAACTTAGCTCTTTTCAAACAATTCGCTCCAGAAGCTCCAAAAAAATTTCAAGATGGTAACAATGCGGTGATTTATACCCGTGTTTCCTCTAGCGACCAAGAAGACAATACTAGTTTAGCTTCTCAAAAAAAACATTGTGATTTATATGCTCAAAGACGAAATTTAAATGTGGTGGGGTATTTTGGAGGCACATATGAATCTGCCAAAACAGATGATAGAAAAGAGTTTAATCGAATGCTCACCTTTGTAAAACGTTCAAAAAACATAAGCTATATTATTGTATATTCCTATGAACGTTTTTCTCGCTCAGGCATCAATGGAGCATCTATTGCAGAGGAATTACTCAAAAAATATGGTGTCATTACATTAGCTATTACACAAGAACTTGACCCAACTACTCCTTCAGGTTCTTTTCAGCAAAAAATCTTTTTCCTTTTTGGGCAAATGGATAATGAACTTAGGAGAGATAAAACCGTTACAGGGATGAAAGAACTCCTTTTAAAAGGGTATTGGGTTTGGGCTGCTCCTAGAGGATACAAAGACTTAAATAAAGGAAAAGCTACAGAACGTAAGTTAGTGATCAATGAAGAAGGAAAACTACTGAAAAAAGCGTTTGAATGGAAAGCTTACAATCAATTACCAAACGTAGAAATTGTAAGACGTTTAAAGAAAATGGGAGTTAACTTATCTGAAAGACGTTTGAATGATTTGTTTTCCAATCCTTTTTATTGTGGGCTGATTACAAGTAAAATGATTCCAGACCAAGTAGTTGAAGGGAATCATGAAGCCATGATTTCAAAAGAACTTTTTTTACAAGTGCATAATATTAGAAAAGAAAAACGTGTACATGGCTTTGTGCATAATAAAGACAATGACAACTTGCCGTTAAAAGTCTTTACAAAGTGTTCTAAATGTGAAAAAGCAATGACGGGCTATTTAGTGAAGAAGAAAAACTTGTATTACTATAAATGCCGTACAAAAGGCTGTAAGGTAAATCGTAGTGCCAAAGCAATGCATGAGTTATTCAGTAACGTACTTACTAATTTTAAAATTGAAAAAGAAGAATTAGACATTATCAAAGTACAATTGGAGGAACAAATGAGTGGATTCTTTAGATCGAAAATAGAGAACGAAACAGCTTTAAAAGCCAACTTAAATGTTTTAAAAAAGAAACTAGAAAATATCGAAGAACGATTTGTTATTGGTGAAATAGATCGACCTCTTTATGATAAATACAGCTCCAAATACAAAAATGAATATTTTGAAATTGAACAAGAAATTGAAAAAACAAGCGGATACAGTTCGAACCTCAAAAAAGTAATCCATTTTGTTACCAAAACAGCCACCAATGTACTGCCGTTGTGGGAATCCTCTACACTAGAGAATAAAAAGCTTTTTCAGAAAATGCTATTTCCTGAAGGAATCTACTATAATCGAGAATTAGACCAAGTTCGAACCACTAGAATAAATTCGTTTTTCTCGCTAATCCCAGAGATGACAAGTAATACGGGAAATAAAAAAAGCGGAAATTCTATCATATCTGATAAAAAATCCGCTTTAGTGATCGCGACAGGATTCGAACCTGTGACCGTCTGCTTAGAAGGCAGATGCTCTATCCAGCTGAGCTACGCGACCAATAACTATTTTTGTCGGGGTGGCAGGATTCGAACCTGCGACCTCCTGCTCCCAAAGCAGGCGCGATGACCGGGCTACGCTACACCCCGAAAAGTGTTAGAACTTGCAATTTTTTGCGGAGAGACCGGGATTCGAACCCGGGCATCGAAAAACGATGACAGCTTAGCAGGCTGCTGCATTACCACTCTGCCACCTCTCCTTAACTTATATAGTTAAAAATTGCGAGTGCAAATTTAACATTAGAAAAAGAATCTCACAAGTTTTTTGAAGAAAAAAAATCATCATTCAGGATATTCTACACGTAAGTGATAGATATTCATTAACTTACTTTTTATAACTTTTTTTATTTTCTCTATTTCTCTAAACGTTATATCAGAATTTATAAACTGTTTCATGTTTTTTTGTCCCTCCACTACACGATCTATTAAATCATCTATCGATTGTGCAGATGGGTTTTGTAAACTCTTAGAAGCTGCCTCAGCAGCATCGCAAATCATAAGAATTGCGGTTTCCTTAGAAAAAGGAATGGGTCCTTGATATCTAAACTTTTTTTCATCAATTTCAATATCCGGATTGTTATCTTGTTCTTTCTTATAAAAATAATACACTAGACTAGTTCCGTGATGAGTTCGGATAAAATCAATAATTCGATCAGGTAAATTATTTTTCTTTGCAATTTCTACACCTTTTATAACATGATTCAAAATAATTTGAGCACTATCTTTTGGTGATAAATCATTATGCGGATTTACTCCTGTAATTTGGTTTTCTGTAAAATATTTCGGGTTAACCATCTTTCCTATATCGTGATATAAAGCTCCTGTTCTAACCAACATTGAATTTGCACCTATTTCATTTGCTGCTGCCTCAGCTAAATTTGCAACTTGTATTGAATGCTGAAAAGTTCCGGGAGCTTTTTCATTTAACTCACGTAATAATGGCGAGTTCGTATTTGATAGTTCTAGTAAAGTAATATCAGAAACTAAACCAAAAATCTTTTCATAAAAGTAAATGAAAAATACAGCTAGAAACGACAATAGGCCATTCATTGCAAATAATCCAAAATACACTCCTTTGATGCTACTTGCATTACCTTCTTTAATAATTGAAAAAGCAAAATAAGTAAGCATGTATATAAAAGTAATTTGAGCTACTGAAATAAATAAACTTGCTCTTCTGTATAATTCAGATGTTGTTAAAATAGCTACAATACCTGCAATAATATGTAGGTATATAAATTCAAAACTATTAGGAACAATAAATCCTAATAACAATACCGTCAAAATATGTGTGAATAGAGCTAAACGTGCATCAAAAAAGGCTTTTAAAACAATTGGTAATATTGTTAATGGAATGACATACAAGTAATCTGGATTATATTTTACCAATAACGTTTGCACAAAAATCATTAATAAAATATTCGAATAAATAAAAGTGATTTTATTATTGTTATCAAAGATATCTTTCCTGTAACGATGTAAAAAAAGTAATAACATTAACAATGCTAATGAAACTAGAATTGTATAACCAAATACTAGCCAATTATAATTTGATTTTGTCCAAATTTGAGATTTTGAAGCTTCTTTTAATGAATTTAATGTATTCAAATTTTCTCCTTCAACAATATCTCCTTTTTGTATAATTAACTCATCTTTGTTAATCTTTCCTTTTGTGTAAGAGATTTCTTTTAAAGCTTGATCTAGTTCTTTTTGAGAAAACTCTTCATCAAAAGCAACATTAGGTTCTAAAATTTCAGATAATTTCTTAATAACAAAATCTCTTCCATAATCTTCTTTTAAAACAGACAATTCAGTTACTATAATTGATAGTACATCTTTGGATTGAATTAATTTAGAAAACGGAATGTTAGATATCTCGTTAGATTTTCTTAAAACTATCGTTGGACTTTCATTTACCTTTCCTTTAGAAACTTCATCTATAAAACCAAATTCGTAAATTCTATTAACTACAGCAATTCCCTTTTCCCTTAGTTTCTTCACATCTAATTCTGATAAACTATCGGAAACCTGTAATGTATTTACTGCAGAAATAAACTCATTTTTTTTGTATTCTGGAACTTTTGTATTAAATGAAAAATACTGTTGTACAGAAGATTTTATTTGATTTATTTCAGTAGAAATTTCATCCTTTGTTTTTTGAGTAGCAAAATCGAAAGGAGCATATAAATTATTGTAGGACCATGGTTTACCTGGAGAATAATCATACCTAAACTTCCCTCCTTTTGGCAACAAATACACAATAAAAAAAGCGGTAATAATGAACAGAAAAACTCTATAAATTGCTGCATTATTTTTATATAGTTTGTTAATTATTTTCTTCATTATCGTTAATTAAGTATGTAAATATAACCTTTTGATATTATTTGAGAACTTCTTATAAAATAGTTATTTTCGCATAACAAAAGCAAACAAATTTAACATGAAAGAAGTAGTAATAGCCTCAGTTGCCAGAACTCCAATAGGTAGTTTCTTAGGAACTTTATCAACAACACCAGCACCAAAGTTAGGTTCTGTAGCAATTAAAGGTGCTTTAGATAAAATTAATTTAAAACCTGAAATGGTTGATGAAGTATTTATGGGGAATGTTGTTTCTGCTGGATTAGGACAAGCTCCTGCACGTCAAGCAGCTATTATGGCTGGTATACCAGACACTGTTCCTTGTACTACAGTTAACAAAGTATGTTCTTCTGGAATGAAATCAATCATGCTAGGAGCTCAAGCAATCGCTTTAGGTGATGCTGACATTGTAGTTACTGGAGGTATGGAAAACATGAGCATGATCCCTCATTACCAACACGCTAGATCTTCTACAAAATTTGGCCCAGTAAAAATGGAAGATGGGATGCAAAGAGATGGCCTAGTAGACGCTTATGAGCAAGTAGCTATGGGAGTTTGCGCTGATGAATGTGCTGTTGAATATAATTTCTCTAGAGAAGATCAGGATAATTTTGCTATAGAATCTTACAATAGATCTGCAAAAGCTTGGAGCGAAGGAAAATTTGCTGACGAAGTTGTACCTGTTGAAATTCCTCAAAGAAGAGGTGAGCCTGTTATTTTTAGTGAAGATGAAGAATATAAGAATGTAAAAATGGAAAAAATTCCAGCTTTACGTCCTGCTTTCACTAAAGAAGGTACAGTAACTGCTGCCAATGCTTCTACAATTAATGATGGTGGTGCTGCATTAGTTTTAATGTCTGCTGAAAAAGCACAAGAATTAGGAATTACTCCTTTAGCAAAAATAAAAGGTTATGCAGATGCTGCTCATGAGCCTAAATGGTTTACAACAGCTCCTGCTAAAGCATTACCTAAAGCTTTAGCCAAAGCAGGTGTTGCAATTGAGGATGTAGATTATTTTGAATTAAATGAAGCTTTCTCTGTCGTTGGATTAGCAAATACAAAAATTTTAGGTTTAGCTACAGATAAGGTAAATGTAAATGGTGGCGCCGTTTCTTTAGGACATCCTTTAGGGGTTTCTGGAGCGAGAATTGTTATAGCTTTAACATCTATATTAAAACAAAATGATGCTAAAATTGGTGCTGCTGGTATTTGTAATGGCGGTGGTGGTGCTAGCGCAATGGTTATTGAAAGAATCTAGAATTTAAAGATTTATTATTTGTACGGAATTTGTAATTTAAGTATTGTCCCTCTTCGACTAGAACCTACTGATGTATCTGAAATGGTAAATCAATTGGTCTTTGGCGAACACTTTCTTATTCTAGAAAAAACAAAAAAGTGGAGCAAAATAAAGCTTGCTTTCGATGGTTATGAGGGGTATATTGATAATAAACAATATGAAAATATCTCTGAAGAAACATATAATTTACTTGAAAATAATGAAAATCATTATGCTGGTGAATTAATTGATTTTATTATTGATAAACAAGATAACCTTACAACTATTCCTTTAGGAGCTAAACTTCCTTTTTATACTGATAACAAATTTTCTATTAATGAAAGAATATATTCATATGAAGGAAAGGTTAACCACAAAACTTTAGAAAAGACAGCTATTGTAGAAATAGCTTATCAATTCTTAAATGTGCCTTATTTATGGGGAGGTAAAACACCTTTTGGAATAGATTGCTCTGGTTTTACTCAAACTGTTTATAAATTATGTGGTATTCCTATTTTAAGAGACGCTAGTGAACAAGCTACTCAGGGTGAAGTTTTAAGCTTTATTGAAGAAAGCGAACCTGGTGATCTTGCTTTCTTTGATAATGAGGAAGGAAAAATTACTCATGTCGGTATTGTAATGAACGATTATAATATTATTCATGCACATGGAAAAGTAAGAATAGATAAGTTAGATCATAGTGGAATATACAATATTGACAAGCAACAACACACGCACAAATTAAGAGTAATTAAAAAAATCATATAAAAAAAAGGATAGTGAAAACTATCCTTTTTTTATATGCGCTTATGAATTTCTTCTTATTGCATTGACTTATATAAATCTTTATACTCTTTAGCCTTAGCTCCCATCTCTAATAGTTCATATAAACTCATTAAAGACTTTACAGTATCTGCACTTCTATTTAAGCTATCAGCTTTTTCTAAATATGGTAAAGCTTCTCTATACACTTCTTTTTGTTGTAAAGCTAACTCATCATATTTTTTAAAGTTAGAAAGATTTTTATTCATCTCTTCAACAATAGCTTTCTCTTTAGCTAAAATAACAGCAGAAATATTCATATATGCATCAGCATAATCTGGCTTTAACTCTATCGCTTTCTTGTAGTACTCAATTGCCTCTTTATCTCTTCCTTGATTAGAATTCACCACACCTAGGTTATAATAAAGCACTGGATTTTTCGGATCTAAGCTTATCGCTTCACTCATTAACTCTCCAAACTTATCCATTTTCTTTAAACTTACATATAATTCAGCCTCATGAAGTATTAAACTTAAATCTTTAGGATTAGATTTTCTAGCCTCACTCATTGCTTGAATAGCCTCATCTGTCTTTCCTTGCTCTTTTAAGATTAATGCGATATTTTTTACTATTGTACCTAATTTTCCTTCAGAAGTTTTATCTACTGGTTTAATATGAGTTCCAGCTTTCACCATTAAATCTCTTTGAGTTTTAGACCCAATGTTTTCTTCTTTACCTGTAGCTTTATTAGTAGCCATATACATTTTTTCTTTTCCTGTATATCCTACATCTCTTAACTCTTGATAATACTTTAATGCCGAATCATAATCATTAGCTTGAGTAGCACTTACCGCAGCATTATAAGTAAAAACAGTATCTGTAGGGCTTAATTTATACGTTAAGTAAAAATATTTAGCAGCCTCTTTGTAGTTCTTATCTTTATTGTAGTACTCTATAGCTTTTTCAGAAATACCTTGAACTGTTTTTTCTAGTATTGGTCTAGCCTCAGAAGTATAACGCTCTTTTCCTATTTTTTTCTCATAATCAAATAATTGATTAAATGACGCTGATGCTTCTTCATATTTTTTTACACCAATTAAAGCCTGCCCTGTTAAAAAATAATACTTTGTTTTATACTTATCATCTGCACTCTCTATTGAAGTTTTAAGAGAACTTCCAATAGTCAACGCTCCATTAAAATCATTTTTATCTATAGCTTTCTCCATAGATTTTAACTCTTTTTTCTGCCCAAAAGCAACAAGAGTCATTAAACCTAAAGAAAGTGCTAAAACTGGTTTTTTCATTTTTATTGTTTTAGTTATTGTTATAGTGTTCTTAATTTTCATTAGTTTGATTTTCAATTTCCGTGCCATTTTCATTTTCCTCTTCCTCATGCATTACTTTTGCTACTGCCGCAATACTGTCGCTATTCTTAATATTTATTAATTTAACTCCTTGTGTTGCTCTTCCCATTACTCTTAAATCTTCAACAGCCATTCTAATAGTAATACCCGATTTATTGATAATCATTAAATCATTAGAATCATCTACATTTTTAATCGCTACTAAATCACCTGTCTTTTCAGAAATATTTAATGTTTTAACACCTTTACCTCCTCTATTAGTGACTCTATAATCTTCTAATTTAGATCGCTTACCATATCCTTTTTCAGAAACTACTAGAATATTACTTTCCATATCATTCACAGATACCATACCTATAACTTCATCGTTATCGTGTTGTAAAGTAATTCCTCTAACTCCTGAAGCAGTCCTCCCCATTGGTCTTGTTTTCTCTTCCTCAAAACGAATTGCTTTACCTGAGCGCAATGCTAACATTACCTGACTATCTCCTGTAGTTAATTTTGCTTCTAACAACTCATCCCCATCTTTAATAGTAATTGCATTAATACCATTAGCCCTTGGTCTTGAATACTGTTCCAAAGGAGTTTTCTTAACTTTACCTTTTTTGGTTGCCATAATTACATAATGATTATTGATGTATTCTTCATCTTTTAAATCATCTGTAACTAAGAAAGCTTTCACTTTATCGTCTTGTTCAATATTGATTAAGTTCTGAATTGCTCTTCCCTTGGTATTTTTACCTCCTTCAGGAATTTCAAATACACGCATCCAGAATACTTTTCCTTTTTGAGTAAAGAATAACATGTGTTGGTGATTTGTACCAACGAATAAGTGTTCTAAGAAATCTTCATTTCTAGTTGTAACACCTTTTTGCCCTCTTCCTCCTCTATTTTGAACTTTATATTCATCTAAATTCGTTCTCTTAACATATCCAGCATGAGAAATAGTAACGACTACCTTAGTATTAGGAATCATATCCTCTATTCTCATGTCTCCTCCAGCGTACTCAATCGTAGACCTTCTTTCATCACCATATTTATCTCTTATCAAGATTAATTCATCTTTGATAATTTGATATCTCCTTGGTTCATTAGCAAGAATATCTTTTAAATCTGCAATCGTTTTTACGATTTCATCATACTCAGCTCTTAATTTATCTTGTTCCAGACCTGTTAACTGACGTAATCGCATTTCTACGATAGCTTTTGCTTGGATTTCAGATAGCTCAAAACGCTTAATTAAGCTTTCTCTAGCTTCATCTGCGTTAGCTGAACCACGAATAATAGCGATAACTTCATCAATATTATCTGATGCTATAATTAAACCTTCTAAAATATGAGCTCTTGCTTCTGCTTTCTTTAATTCATATTGAGTTCTTCGAACCACAACTTCGTGCCTATGATCTACAAAATGATGAATTAATTGTTTAAGGTTTAATTGCTCTGGTCTTCCTTTTACTAACGCAATGTTATTAACACTAAAAGAAGTTTGTAATTGTGTATACTTGAATAATTTATTTAGTACAATATTAGGTATTGCATCTCTTTTTAGTACATAAACGATTCGCATCCCTTTACGGTCAGATTCATCTCTAATACTAGCAATCCCTTCAAGTTTTTTATCATTTACTAAGTCGGCAGTTTTCTTAATCATCTCTGCCTTATTCACCTGATAAGGAATTTCTGTTACTATAATGCACTCTCTTCCTTTAACTTCCTCAATAGTAGCTTTTGCACGCATTACAATACGTCCTCTACCTGTGTGGAAAGCATCTCTTACTCCATCGTATCCATAAATAATACCTCCAGTAGGAAAATCAGGAGCCTTAATGTGTTGCATTAATTCATCGATTTCAATATCTCTATTATCAATGTAAGCAACAGTTCCGTTAATTACTTCAGTTAAATTGTGTGGAGCCATATTTGTTGCCATTCCCACGGCAATTCCTGAAGCTCCATTGACTAATAAGTTTGGTATTCTTGTTGGTAATACTGTTGGTTCCTGTAATGTATCATCAAAGTTCAGCTTATGATCTACTGTTTCTTTTTCGATATCAGAAAGCATTTCCTCAGAAATCTTTTGCATTCTAACCTCAGTATAACGCATTGCTGCTGGGCTATCTCCATCTACAGAACCAAAGTTACCTTGTCCATCAACCATCATATAACGCATGCTCCAATGTTGAGCCATACGTACCATAGAATCATATACTGAAGTATCTCCATGGGGGTGATATTTACCTAAAACTTCCCCAACTATTCTTGCTGATTTCTTGTAAGCACCTGTAGCTCTTATACCTAACTCATGCATTCCATACAACACTCTCCTGTGCACTGGTTTTAAACCATCTCTTACATCTGGAAGAGCTCTAGAAACAATTACCGACATTGAATAATCAATGTAGGCTGATTTCATTTGCTCTTCAATATTGATTGGAATCAACTTTTCACCATCTGCCATATTAATCTTTATTTAAAAAATTAGTATTTGTTTTGTAAAAAAGTGAATTTTACCTCTATAAAATTCACTTTTTCTATTTAATCGCCTCCGATAAGCAACGCAAGATATTATTTTAACCAAAACTTGCCAAGCTTTCTTATTTTATTTTCACTATATTTATTAACAATTCTGTAGATTTCTGAACACAAAAACCCTCTCAAAAAAATCTGACTTTTTGTCTTTTTTTTTTACTGGCATTGTTTTTGTAATTTTTCTACAAAAATTCTTACTAACTTTACAACAAAAGAAATTAATTTATGGACGAAAATTTTTCACCAGGAGTTAGAGATGTTATCACTTTTAGTAAAGAAGAAGCTTTACGATTAGGTCATGACTTTATAGGTACTGAGCATCTTTTACTTGGTCTCATTAGAAAAGGAGATGGAAAAGCTATAGATATATTATCGACGTTTGATATTGATTTAGATTTAGTTCGCAACAAACTGGAAAGATTAAATCCAGTTTCTGCTAAGGAATTAAATCAAAAAAATAACCTCCACTTAACTAGACAAGCTGAAAAAGCAATTAAAACTACTTTTTTAGAAGCTAAATTATACCAAAGTAATGCTATTGATACGGCGCATTTATTATTATGTATTTTACGTAATGAAAATGACCCTACCACTAAATTACTTCAAAAATATGATGTAGATTACGATCAAGCCAAAGCATTGTACAAAGAGTTAAATATAGAAGATGGAGATTTACCAATAAATCCTATTGCAGAAACGCCAGGGGATGAATTTGCTGATGATAAATCTGATTATGGGCAACAACAAACTCCTAGAGGCAAAACTAATAAAAAATCTAAAACTCCCGTTTTAGATAATTTTGGTAGAGATTTAACTGCTTTAGCTGAAAATGGGAAATTAGATCCTGTGGTAGGTAGATTAAAGGAAATCGAACGTGTTTCTCAAATATTAAGTAGACGAAAGAAAAACAACCCAATGTTAATTGGTGAACCTGGGGTTGGTAAATCTGCAATTGCAGAGGGTTTAGCTTTACGAATTGTAAACAGAAAAGTTTCTCGAATTTTATTCGATAAAAGAATTGTTTCATTAGACCTAGCAAGCCTAGTCGCTGGAACAAAATACAGAGGACAGTTTGAAGAGCGCATGAAGGCTTTAATGAATGAACTTGAAAAGAATGATGATATTATTCTTTTTATTGATGAAATTCATACTATTGTTGGTGCTGGTGGAGCTACTGGTTCTTTAGATGCATCTAACATGTTAAAACCTGCTTTAGCTCGTGGAGAAATTCAATGTATTGGTGCTACTACTTTAGATGAGTACAGAACGAATATTGAAAAAGATGGTGCACTAGAGCGTCGTTTTCAAAAAGTAATGGTAGACCCTACCACTGTAGAAGAAACGATACAAATCCTTCACAATATCAAAGGAAAATATGAAGCACATCATAATGTAGAGTTTACTGATGAAGCTATTGATGCTTGTGTAAAGTTAACGAACAGATATATGACGGATCGTTTCCTACCTGACAAAGCTATTGATGCTCTAGATGAAGCTGGTTCTCGTATTCATATTACAAATATTGTTGTTCCTCAACAAATCTTAGAGCTAGAATCTAAACTTGAAGAAATTAGACAACGTAAAACAAAAGCTGTTAGTGGTCAAAAATATGAAGAGGCTGCCAAGTTAAGAGATGATGAAAAGAATATTGAAGCTGCTTTAGACTCTGCACAACAACAGTGGGAACAAGATTCTAAATTACATAGAGAAACTGTTACTGAAGATAACGTTGCTGAAGTAGTATCTATGATGACTGGAATACCTGTGAATAGAGTAGCTGAAGCTGAAAGTAATAGATTGGCAGAATTACCATCTTTAATTCAAGGAAAAGTAATTGGTCAAGATAATGCTGTTAGTAAAGTTGTAAAAGCTATTCAACGTAATAGAGTTGGACTTAAAGACCCTAACAAGCCTATTGGATCATTTATTTTCTTAGGTTCTACAGGAGTTGGTAAAACTCAATTGGCAAAAGTTTTGGCTAAAGAACTTTTTGATTCTGATGAGTCTTTGATTAGAATCGACATGAGTGAATACATGGAAAAGTTTGCTATTTCTAGATTAATTGGTGCACCTCCAGGATATGTTGGATACGAAGAAGGAGGACAACTTACTGAAAAAGTTAGACGCAAACCTTACTCTGTCGTTCTTTTAGATGAAATTGAAAAAGCGCATCCAGATGTATTTAACATGCTTTTACAAATTTTAGATGATGGACACATAACGGATAGTTTAGGTAGAAAAATCGATTTTAGGAACACTATTATTATTATGACTTCTAACATTGGTGTTAGAAAATTAAAAGATTTTGGTGGTGGTGTTGGTTTTGGAACTCAATCGAAAAAAGATCAAGAAGACGAGCATGCTAAGAGCATTATAGAAGGTGCACTTAAAAAATCTTTTGCTCCTGAATTTTTAAATCGTATAGATGACGTTATTATCTTTAATTCGCTTGAACGTGAAGACATTCACAAAATCATTGATATTGAATTACAAAAATTATTATCTAGAATTTCTGAATTAGGATACCACCTAACACTTTCTGAAAAGGCAAAAGATTATATTGCTAATAAAGGTTTCGATAAACAATATGGTGCTCGACCTTTAAAAAGAGCGATTCAAAAATACATTGAAGATGCCTTAGCTGAAGAAATTGTTAATTCTAAATTAGGTGAGGGTGATTCTATTTTTATGGATTTAAACGATGACACAAATCGATTAACTATTAAAATAGAAAAAGGAGAAAAACCTGAAGAGACTCGAACTGAAGTTGATGATGAATAAATTAATGACAAGCCCAAGTTTACAACTTGGGCTTTTTTTATTCTTTTAAATTTTTAATTATGAATAAACTTTTTAGCATTCTAGGGCTACTTTTTATACTCACAGTATGTAATTCTTGTTTACATTCTAATGCTTCTGAAAATCAGAAAACATTTTCTAAAACTCAAAAAAACGAACGACTAGCTTCTGAAAAAACAAAAAAATATTGGTATGATGGCAATGCTGAAATATCGAGTTATACACTCTCACAAGCTAGATATGGTGAAATTCATAACGGAACTGCTACATTAATTTTTGTGACTGAACCTTTCTCTAAAACATCAAACACTAAAGCTGATTATCCTAATCAAAACAATATTCCTGTTTTAAAATTAAATAGGAATAAAAAATTCAATACTGGAATTTATCCTTATGCTATGATGAATAGCACTTTTTTTCCTTTCGAAAAAGGAAATCATTCATTAAAAATAACATCTTCCATACAAGAATGGTGTGGTATGACCTATGTTGAAATGAAAAATAACACGAATAATTTTATTTTTAACTTCAATTCTTATTTCGAAGGAGCGTCATTTCAGAATAAAAAAATAGAAAAAACAATTTTAGAAGATGACATTTGGTCGTTAATACGTTTGAACCCTGAATTACTACCTACAGGAAAGTTAGCAATAATTCCTTCTTTTTTCTTCTTAAATTCTAAACATGAACCTTTCAAAAGTTACACAGGAGAGGCTAAATTAGAAAAATCGGCATCTGCCACTATTTATACAATCACATATCCTAAAATCAATAGAACATTACAAATTAACTTTGAATCTTCATTCCCTTACAAAATATTAAGTTGGGAAGAATCTCATGAGAGTGGTTATGGAAAAAACAAAAAAGTGCTAACCACCAAAGCTTCATTAATGAAAACTATCAAAATTGATTATTGGAATAAAAACAGTACTAAAGATTCTATTTGGAGAGATAGCCTACTATTAAAATAAGATATCTTTGTACTTACTGCCAAGTATAATCAAATAAACTCTTACAGAATTAAAAATAATATCTGACTTAAAAAAAACAATTACTCAATAATAATTGAATAATTTATCTTGTTAACTCGTATTTTTTTGTAATTTTCAGTCAAAATTCTATGAAAATGAAAAAATACTTTTTTTCATTGGCTTTTGTTGTGCTATTATCAACAAAAACCAATGCCCAACTAGCTGTTTGGGACTTTAACAACGAAACTTTAACAGCTAATTTTATTCATCCTAACATTACTGCTTCTGAAGCTACACAATCGGGACTTACTAGTACTGATAGTTTTTTTACTTGCAATGATAAAGCATGGTCTCCAAGAAGTTGGAATCAATCTACCATAATTGATTCAAACAATGATTATACTGAATATACAATTACTGCCAATGTAGGACATACAATTTCCGTTTCTGGTTTAACTTTTACTTCTAGAAGATCAAATAAAGGTCCTAAAAACTTTAGTATTCGAAGTTCAAAAGACGCTTTTTCAACAGATTTAATTGTTGGCAACAACAGCGAAACATGTACTACTAATGGCGGAAATTTCAGCTCAGCTATCACTATAAACTCAGGAGATTCAATACATTTTAGAATATACGGATACAATGCTAGTGGCTCAGGTAATATGAGGATTGATGATGTAACAATAATCGGAACAACTAGTCCAACTTCAAATGACCCTATCGTGAGTTTCGAAACCCCTTCTAGTACACAACTTGAAACAGATGCAAAGTTTAACGTATTAGTTCCAATTTCTTTTTTAAACTATACTGAAGATGTAACAATACATGTTACTGTAGATGAAACTAGCACAGCCGAAGTTGGAGATTACAACCTAATAACTTCCTCTTTAACCTTTACTAAAAATGAAACAAAACACATCTCTTTAGACATTAATAATGATGCTGATTTTGATACCGAAACTATTGTGTTAAATATTTCAGTTTCTTCTGGTACTGCATCAACAGCAATCGATAAACACACCTTAACTATTACCGATGATGATTTACCCAACATAATGATATCGGAAATCATGTACAATAGTATTGGAGGTGACGATGAATGGATAGAAATTGTAAATGATAGTGAAATCAATGTAGATATTAGTGACTGGACTATTACCTACAATGGAAATACTTTTACTTTTCCTACTACTATAATTAACGCTGATGAATTTATCACCATAGCTGTTGGTAGCAATGGAGATGGAACCTTTAACAATGAAGCTCCTTTTATTCCTGACTTTAATAACATTACTAGCGCTTCTAGTAACAACGAAGTAAAAGATATTAAAGACAACAATAATCTAACGAATTCATCAAGAACAATAGCCCTAAAAAACAAATCAAAAACTATCATTGATGAAGTTACTTATGACAAAAACCATATCAATACGACAAACGGAGGTGGACCTAGTTACGAGATTATTAACACTAAACTAAACAATACATCTACAAGCGTTAACTGGCAAGCTAGTGTTAACTACGGAGGTTCACCTAAAAGAGCTAGTGGCGCTACATGGATTGGTTCGCAAAGCAATGACTGGGATACTACAACAAATTGGTTACATTCATTAAAACCAAAATTTACAAGTGATGTTATAATCCCTAATACCGCAACAAACTCTCCAACAGCATCAAACCCTATCGCTGCAAATACTATCACTTTTCAATCAGACACTTCCCTTCTATTTGATGTTTTAACTGAAGGAGAAATTATTTACAACAGAGAAGTGAGCAGCAATTGGCATTTAATCACCTCACCTATTCATAATGAAACAATCGAAAACTTAATCAAAACTAATAATTTCGCAACAGGTACAGGAGATAATATTGGAATTGGCATATACAATAACGATACAACTACTGCATGGGAATATCAAAATAATTCATCTACAGCTCGATTAGAAAATGGAATGGGAGTTGCTGTAAAATTAAATACTTCTTCAATGACCTTTAAAGGAAAACCCCATCCCGCTACAACTAACCTTATCCCTATTAGCACTGGTCAACGAAATGATTTTAACCTCATAGGGAATATACATACTGCTTACTTAGATTCAGATTTATTTCTAGAGAACATTTCCAATGAATCTGTTCTAGATGAAAAAACAATTTGGTTATGGGACAATAACAAATACATTACTAAAAACAAAATTGATCCTATAAAAATCGCACCAACTCAAGGTTTCTTTATTAAAGCTAAAACAGATGGTAACATTAAACTTAACACAACAATGTTAACACATAATGATACAAAAACATTCTTACGTAAATCCACTAAAACTTTTTTTGAATTGGCAATTGAAAACGATCAAAATAAAAGCACTACTAAAGTCTTTTATGTAGAAGGTAAAACCAAAAGTTTTGATAATGGATACGATTCTAGAATGTTTGAAGACACTACAGAAAACTTTGCTATTTATACTGAATTATTAGATGATAATGATGGTAGAAAATTAGCCATTCAAACACTACCAAATGACAATTTTGAATTGATGACTATTCCTATTGGTTTAATAGCTGATGCTAATACGGAAATTACTTTTTCTATTCAAGACTTTCATCTTCCAACTGGAATTGAACTTTTTTTAGAAGATAGAAAAAACAATACTTTTGTTAATATTTCAAAAGAAAATCATACACTTACATTAAATAACGAGACACAAGGGGTTGGTCGATTTTATATCCATACTAAAGCTGCACAACTAAACATTAACGATATTAGTAATTCTATTTCAAATGTGAGCATTTATAAATCCGCAAAAAAAGAAATTACAATTGCAGGTTTTCAAGGAAATGCCACTATAACTACACACACTATATCAGGTAAAGAATTGATTAAAACTAATATCAAATCAGATGGTGTAAGTAAAATAAGCCTACCAAAATTAGCTTCAGGAATCTACATTATAAAACTCAATTCTAAATTAATTCATACTACGAAAAAAATTATACTAGAATAGATAAACTTCTTTATGGGATTATCCCTACTAGTAAGGCTAAAAAATATTTTAATACACTATGAAAAGTAATAAAAAAATTTCAAGAAAAGAAGCTCTGAGAAAATTAGAGAGTTATGGTAAATACAGTGCAATAACCGCATTAGGCACTTTCTTAATTTTAAGTCCTAAAAAAGCACAGGCATCTTCCCCTGAACCACCAGAAAGTGGTAATTTTTAAATAAATTAAAATAAAACCTCAAGCACTTCTTGAGGTTTTACTATTTTTACTGATGATGAATACTACTTTAATCAGAAAAGATATTGAAGACAAATCTATTGTTTGGTTTTCTGAAACCAATCAATACATAGTTTTAGAAAACAAAACTGCTGAAATAGTTAATCTTTTACATTCAGAGATTCCCACGCAAGAAATAAGTAAACAGCTAATGAATGAATTAAACATCCCTTCAGAACAAGCTGAGCTATTTGTATCACAAATTCAAAGAGAAATACTTATCCCTAACACCACTAAAAAAGACACTGACTTAACAAATTCACCTAAGTATACAATACCTAATTTCAATATTTCTAAATTTTATAAAATTGAAGGATTAATTTTTAAAGTAGATTATCAGTCTGAATTTGAAGAATACCTTATACATCCAAAATTTTCTCATTTAGAAACTGATGTTACCAGTAATTATGACCATAATTTCCAAGTATTTACTAACAACGACAAGACATTTCTAATTATTAACAATAATTTCATTGGATCTTGGTTAAGAAAAAACATTCATTATTTCCAAGGTAAATTTTCAATGTATATTGTACAATATATACATAATAAACCTGAAGATAATTGGATGGGGATTTTTCATGCTTCTGGGCTGGGAAATACCAAAAAGTCATTACTTCTTCTTGGTGATTCTGGTAATGGAAAAAGTACATCTCTTGCTATTCTTCAGGCAAATGGCTTTACATGTTTAGCTGATGACTTTGTTCCTGTAGATATCGAGAAACAACATGTTTATACATTTCCATCAGCAATTTCTATCAAAAAAAACAGTCTTGAAACATTGCTCCCAATGTATCCTGAATTAGAACATACTGCTGAGTTCAATTTTAAAAGATTAAATAAAATTGTACGATATCTTCCTCCAAACACAACTAAAGCTGTTAAACATTTACCTTGTAATGATCTTATTTTTATCAAATATGAAAAAAACAGTGAATTAATTTTTAATTCAATTTCAAACATTACTGCTTTTCAACAATTAATTCCTGATTCATGGATTTCAAATACACCTGAAAATGTTCATGTTTTTTTAGATTGGTTTTCAAGAGTAAATTGTTATCAATTAACATATTCAAATAACACAAAAATGGTTGAGACTATTAAAAACATTTTAAATAATGACATATAAAGAAACATTATTTTTTATTGGTAAAAGCTTAACTATAAACCATGAACAACACAATAAAAAGATCGTAGAAGATCTTTTAAAACAAAATGTTATTCATTGGGATAATGTAGTAAAAGTAAGTACCGAACATTATGTTTTCCCTGCGTTATATTGCAACTATAAAAAAGCTGATTTTTTACAATATCTACCAACAGATTTGGTAGCATATATGGAACATATAACGGATTTAAATAGAGATAGAAACCAACAAATTATAGAACAAGCCAAAGAAATTAATGAATTATTACGCTCACATGACATTACACCTATTTTTTTAAAGGGAACAGGAAATTTGCTTGAAGGTTTATATGATGATGTAGCAGAGCGAATGGTTGGAGATATTGATTTTTTGGTTGAAAAAAAGAATTTTCTTTATAGTGCAGATTTTCTACAAAAAAACGAATATCATAATTTTAAAAAAACTAAAGAAATATTTCCTGAGCATCGACATTATCATCGACTAGTTAAGAAAGGGAGAATCGCCAGTGTAGAAATACATAGAGAAGTAGTAAAACAAGAATTTTCTAAATATTTTAATCAAACCAAAAATATTAAAACCAAAATAATCAACAATACCTCTTTTCTATCATATAATGATCAACTTATACTTTCTATTATCGCCAAACAAATAAATGACAATGGTCAATGCTTTAATAATATTTCACTGCGAAATGCTTATGATGTTTTCTTATTAAGTCAAAAAGTAAATTCAAAAAAAAGTATAGAAAACCTAAATAAAAAGCTTCAAATTCCTCTAAATAATTTTTTATCTACAACTAAACTTGTTTTCAATTCTAAACAAATCAACTCTGTTGAAAATAAAGAATCAGCAAAATATTTAAAAACATTTTCTTTATTAATTAACAATAAAAATAAAAGAGAAAAGCACAATAAAAAATGTAAGCAAAGAATTTTTATAATTACTCGATTAAAAATAATCTTTAAAGCTCTTTACAAAAAAGAATATTTTTTATGGTTAGTAAAAAGAATAATTAGGGGAAGAGAATGAACTACCTCGATATAAGAATACGAGGCATCCAATTGAAAACCTTATAACTTTCGATACAAGTATCGGGGAATTAAACCCTTGGCTATCGCCCTGCGATTAAATCAAAGCTTTAACTTCTTCAAAATTTAACCCACCATAGTTTCCTGAACTCATTAACAATACCACAGAATTTTGTAAATTTTTAGAAAACAGAAAATCTTTAAAAGCATTAGCATCAGTATAAATGATTAAATCTTCTCGTTGAAAAGCTTCAGCAATTTTCGCTTCTCTTATTACATCTAATTGTTTAATTTTTAAAGCTTCTGGTGAATAAAAAACAATTGCTTCATCTGCTTTATCTAAGGCATTTCTATACTCTGATAAAAAATTAACATTTAAACTACTATAAGTGTGTAACTCTAGACATGCTACTAATTTCTTATCGCTAAATTGTTCTTTAACAGCTTCTGTTGTCGCTTTTACTTTTGACGGCGAATGTGCAAAGTCTTTAAATATAACCGAAGAATCAGAACTAGCTACTTTTTCTAATCGTTTACTTGCGCCTTTGAAAGACATTATCGCTTCATAGAAATCATCTTCATCTACTCCCATGTGCTGACAAATCCATTTTGCTCCTGCAATGTTTTGCAAATTATGATTTCCAAAGACTTCTAATGGTAAATCCCCCTCAACAGTTTTTAAATAAGTAATCCCATCTTCAATGAAATATTCAGGAATAGTATAAGGATATTTTTTAATAGAATTAGTAGAGTTTTCAACGACTGTTTTTACCTGTTGGTCTTCATCATTATAAACCATAATACCACCATTAATTAATGAGTCCGTGAAAATTTGAAATTGATCTACATAATTTTCAAATGTTGGAAATACATTAATGTGATCCCAAGCAATACCACTCAATAATGCTATATTGGGTTTATACAAGTGAAACTTAGGTCTTCTATCTATTGGAGAACTTAAATATTCATCTCCTTCTAAAACAATAAAATCGTTTTCTTCTGTTAAATGCACCATAGTATCAAAACCTTCCAACTGTGCTCCTACCATATAATCTACAGCTTTATCATGGTAGTTCAATACATGAAGAATCATGGCTGTTATTGTTGTTTTCCCATGTGAACCTCCTATAACAACTCTTGTTTTATGCTTTGATTGTTCGTATAAAAATTCTGGATAAGAGAAAATCTTAATTCCTAATTCTTGAGCTTTTAGTAACTCAACATTATCTTCTTTGGCATGCATCCCTAAAATTATAGCATCTAAATCTGAAGTTATTTTTTCTGGAAACCATCCAAAGTGTTCAGGTAATAATCCTTTACGCTCTAATCTGGATTTAGAAGGGTCGTGAATTATATCATCACTCCCTGTGATTTTATATCCTTTAGCATGTAATGCCAAAGCTATGTTATGCATAGCACTTCCTCCTATAGCTATAAAATGTATTCTCATTTATGGTTGTATAATATTCCGTAAAAATAGCTAATCTAAATGGCAAAAGTTAAATTAAATATACTTATCATAAAATATAGTAGATTTGTGACCTGAAATCAGATACATTGCTTTCAAAATGAAAAACAAAACAACAATTAGGGTTTTAATAGGATTGTTATTCTCTTTATCCTTTAATTACTCATTTTCACAATGTGCTGGAAGTGATAACTCAGTAACCATATGTAACAAAGAACTAGATACGAATTACCAAACCTTTAACCTTTTCGATCAACTAAGCGGAAGCCCAGTCATAGGAGGTACTTGGTCTAGTGAAAATCCTGCAAATAGATTTGCTTTAAACACTACTACTGGAGCTATAAACTTGTGGAGTATTAATCGATTTGGAGAACATAAATTCACATATACTAATACGGCATGTGGCGAAAGCGCTACCATAACAATTTTTTTAGGAGGTTATCCTGGTGAAGATAATATAGATGGAGGGGCTAATGCTTGTAGTAATGATACTGCTGTAGATTTATTTACTTTCTTAGATAATGACCTTACTAGTTTAAGTTCTGATATAAATGGAGTTTGGAATGTTATCTCTGGTGCTCCTACTAGTGTTCTTAGCGGTAGTATATTCAATGCAGAACAAGCAGGTGTTGGACGTCATACATTAACCTACACTGTCGACAATGTAAGCACTTGTACTTCAAGAATGGCTACAGTTATTTTGGAAGTACATAGAGCAGCTGAACCTGGTATTGCTTCAGATATTATCATATGTGATACTGATGATTTGGGACCATATTCGAATATTAATTTATTTGATTTTATAATTGGAAATGATAGTGATGGAATATGGATAGACGATAACGCTACTGGACAAATAACATCTTTAACAGATCATACCATAGACATTGAGCAAATTTTTGATGACTTTGGTTCAGGAAGATATTCATTTACATATAAAGTATTCCCAAGTCATGGTGTTTGTGCTGAAGAAAGCAGTACTGTCACTGTTTTTTTACCCAGTATCGCTGGAGAATTCTCTGTTAAAGATCAATGTTTAGGTTCTCAAACAACTGTAGAAATAACACATCTTGGTACTCCAGAAGCAATAATGCAATATGACATTGATTATGAAATTATAAATTCGGATACAAATGCATTTGTATACGCTGGTACTGAACAAAATATTGATTTTTCTTTCTTTGATGATACTACTGATGAACAAAAATTAAATATTCATAACTTCATCATTCCAACAACATTACCACCTGGGAATTACACAATTAGAACAACGTCTATATACAATGTAGAAGAATTAATCTGTGAGACTTATAAAATTCAAGAATTTAACTTCACTATCTTTAATGCTAAAGTTTCTGTAGAAGATATTTGCTTCAATACAAATATAATAGATGTAGATATTACTGACTTATCTGATAACAATGGTAATTTGTCTAATAGTACACATAATATAGATTATGTTATTACTAATACTGTGAACTCAGATATGCTGGAAGCTACAAATGTAAGTGTTACTTTTACAGATGGAAAAGCATCAATTCCTGTAGATTTTTCTTCATTACCAACTCAAATAGGAAATTTCACTATTAAAATGACTTCTTCTACTGCTGTAGGTTTAAACTGTGTTGAAGATGACTTTACAATAAAAAGGGTTCCAGAAGATATTAAATTGGATTTACAAATAGATAATGTTTGTAATGCTACTGATATGAAAATTTTGATAGATGCTCCTCAATTAAGCAGTGGAGAATATACCATTTCTTATGAGGTTACAGAATTAAATAGTAGTACTACAATTATTGATAATAGTATTGTTTTTAATGGTGGTAATGCTAATTTTAATGTAGATATTTCAACATTAGGACAAGGGAATTACACTGTGGTACTCAAGAGTACTCAAAACGATACAGATCCCTGTAGAACAAAGTTTAACTTTGAGTTAAATGATGCCTTTTCTATTAATGGAATTCCTTCTCCTCCTACACTAAACGCAAATCAAACATTTTGTTTATCCGACTTTTTCCCTAACCAACCAACTATAGCTGACATTGTAGTTGATAGCGGAAATAACCTTACATGGTATGAAAATTTAACAGCAACAACGCCTTTAGCTAGTACCACTAATTTAGAAGATGGTAAAACCTACTTTGTTACTGCTAGTGATCCTGCAAATAGTTGTGAAAGTTCTAATAGAGCTGTTGTTACCATAAAACTAATTACTACCAACATAATTAATTCAAGTAATACTACACCAACTTTTTGTAATTCTGATGCTGTTACTTTAGCAGACTTAGAAGCCAGTACCAACACAGGAAACATAGTATGGTACGATGCTTCAACTGGAGGAAACACCTTAGATCTGTCTACAATATTAGAACATGGAAAAAGTTATTTTGCTGTAGAAAAAATAGATGAATGTGAACACCATGAAAGATTAGAGTTTGTTCCTGCAGTAATTTCTCCTCCTAAACCTGAGTTCACAGGAAATACACAACGATGTAAATTAGACAATCTTACATTAGCAGATATTAGTTCAGATATTACAAGTGTTACTGGTTTCGAATTACTATGGTATGATAGTGATGAAAATGAATTAAGTGAAAGCGATAATATTGAAGAAGGTGTAATGTATTTTGCAGTTTATGCAGATCCTACAACAAACTGTGAAGGCGAAAAAACTGCAATAACATTCGACTTATCCAACTGTAATCCTGAAAATTATGATTTCTTCATCCCAGATGGTTTTTCTCCGAATAACGATAACACAAATGACGAGTATTATATTCCTTTTATAGAATTTTTCTATCCAGATTACGAACTAGAAATTTTTAATCGATATGGTCAATCTTTATTTAAGGGCAATGCAGATCGCCCTAAATGGAACGGACAAAATAGTTCAGGAACAGCAGTTACAAGTGGTGTTTATTTTTATGTTTTAAAATTCAACAAGGATAATTTAACACCGAAACAAGGAAGAATTTATTTAAGTAAATAAAAATAGCGCATGAAAAAAATTATAATACTCATTTGTATCTGTTCCTTTGTTAAGGTATTTTCTCAACAAGATCCACAGTACACACAATACATGTACAATCAAAATATTGTAAACCCTGCATATGTTACTAATGATTTAGGTGTAATTAATCTTGGTGCTATGCACAGAAGACAATGGACATCTGCAGTTGGAACTCCAAAAACATATAACTTTTTTGTTCATGCACCTTTAAGTAATGCTATTGAAGTTGGATTGTCTGTAATAACAGATGATATTGGTGATGGCATTTTAAAAGAGAATAATTTTTATGCTGATTTTGCCTACATTTTAAAAATTGCCGACGGCCACAAACTTTCTTTAGGTTTAAAAGCAGGTTTCACAAATTTTAATACGAATTTTAATAATTTTAGATTTCCTGATGAAAATATTACCACTGGATTTATTCCTAATGATTTAGCTTTCACCAATCAAAATAAAACATTTGTTAATTTCGGAACTGGCGCCTTCTATTTTACCGATACATATTATTTAGGAGTCGCTATACCAAACCTAGTTAAAGGACAACATTTTGAAGAAAATAATGGCTTAAACAGTATTGGAGGTGAAGAAATTCACTTATTTATAAATGGAGGGTATGTCTTTCAATTAAGCGATGTATTAAAACTTAAACCTTCGTTTATGGCTAAAGCAGTAAAAGGTTCTCCTTTAGTTTTAGATACTGCTGTAAATGTTCTCTTCAACGACAAGTTTGAGGCTGGTATTGCTTATCGATTAAATGATGCAGTTAGCGCAATGTTTAATGTACGAGTACTCGATTCTTTAAGGGTTGGCTATGCTTTTGATTATACTACAACGAACTTAGGAAACTTTAATTCAGGAACACATGAGTTCATGTTATTGTTTGATTTTGACACATTAGGTTTAAAGAAAGGATACGATAAATCTCCACGATTCTTCTAAAAGATTACTATGAAAAAAACAGGTTTTATATTACTATTTTACTGCATATTGAATTGCTTTTCTCAAAGTTCATCATTAAAAAGAGCTCATAAATATTTTGAAAGAACATTCTATACAGAAGCCATCGCTTTATATGAAAAAGCACTAAAGGATAAAGAAAGTTTCGAAGCGATAAAAAACTTAGCTGATGCTTATTATTACACTTATAATATGGAAAAAGCAGCGGTAAACTATCGTTACCTGTTAAAAAACTACGGCAAATTTACCGATACAACATACTACGACAAGTACGCAACCTCATTGAAAGCTTTAGGTGAACATAAAAAAGCCAATGCTGTATTACTTAAATATTATAAAAAATCAGACCCTAAAAAATACAATCAACTACAAAAAGAAATAGACTATTTAAATGATGTCGCTGCTTTAGGTGATCGCTTTAGTATTGAAAACTTAGGCATTAACACTTCGAATTCTGAATTTGGAGCAATTCAAAAAGGAGATTTAATTGTATTTGCTGCACCTAGAAAAAAAATGTATGCAAAACGATTCGGTTGGAATGGACAACACTATTTAGATCTTTATAAAATACCTAGTAATCAATTACATTTGGGCGATAGTAGCGCAATTCCTTTTTCTGAAAAAATAAACTCTAAACTACACGAATCGAATATTATTTTCACCAAAGATGGAAAAACAGCGTACTTTACACGAAATAATTTCACCAAAGGCAAAAGAAAAACAGACGATAAAAAAATAACTCATGTTCAATTGTACAAAGCAGAATTTATAGATGGGACATGGAAAAATATTTCATCTCTTCCATTTAATTCTAACAGCTATTCAACAGAACACCCAGCATTAAGTCCTGATGAAAAAACACTGTATTTTGCTTCAGACATGCCCAATGGTTTTGGAAGTTTCGATGTATATAGCGTAGCTATAGATTATGATGGAGGCTTTGGAAAACCAAAAAATTTAGGTCCGACAATAAATACACCAAAAAAAGAGCAATTTCCATTTATTAGCGATGATAATAAACTTTATTTTTCTTCAGATGGTCATCCTGGCTTTGGATCTCTCGATGTTTTTGTCAGTACAATTACTAATCATAATTTCTCTAAACCTGACAACATTGGTTTCCCTATAAATTCTGGGTATGATGATTTTTCTTTCAACATTAACTCTAAAACAAAGGAAGGCTTTTTTGCATCTAATAGAAAAGGAGGAAAAGGAAGTGATGATATTTATAAAATAATAGAAAAGAAACCTTTAAAAATTAAACCTTGCGCTCAACTCATTTCAGGCTTCATTACAGATGAAGATACTGGTATGATTTTGAATGATGTGCAATTAGTTTTAGTAGACAAGAATCAGAAAGAAATTGATAACTTGAATACTTCAAGTAGTAAAAAATTTAAGTTTACGGTAAATTGTAAAACTACCTATACGGTAAAAGCGTCAAAAGCAGGATATACGAACAACCAAAAAACTTTGCTTCTGAGCTCAATAAGAAACAAAGAAAATGATGCGTCTATGACACTTAAATCTTTAGCTGTTTTAGAAAGAGAAAAAAGAGATGCTCTTGCCTTAAAATTAAAAGAAGAACAAGAATTACGTCTTAAAAATGCTGAAAAACTTAAACTTGACAAAAAAAATAAAACTCAAAAAATTGTTGCGGATGAAAAAGATATTGAAAAAGAAAAAAATAGAATTGTTATAAAAACAGATGAAATTAGTTTCGATTATAAACTATGGTATCTAAGAAGAGATAGTAAAAAAGCAATCGATAAAGTTATTGCCTTGATGAAAAAATATCCTGATATGATTGTTGAAGTAGGCACACATTCTGATATCAGAGGAAATAACAGGTACAATTTAGATTTATCTCAAAAAAGAGCGACTTCTGTTCGAATGTATTTTTTAGAAAATAATATTGAACCTGATCGAATTACAGCTATTGGTTATGGAGAAACACAGCCTATTATTAAATGTAAAACTGAAGATTCTTGTACAGAAGAACAACACGAAGTAAACCGTAGGTGTGAATTTGTAGTTAAAAAGATATTATAAACATTTCTTTTTCTTTTTTATACCAATTGAATTTTTATTTGACGTATTGATATTTAAATTACTTTTTTAGATAAAATAAACAATTTATATACATCATAAAAATTTTCAAAATGGATTATACTAAAATTGGCATAACTATTGAATTCCCAGAAACTAATTCAATAGTTATATTTACTTATAATTCGTATAAGTTTACGTAGTTAAACTTTACTATATTAAAACAATTACTGTATTTTGTAACTTAATACTATAGATCTAGATACAGAAATGAAAAGTATCTGGTCTCAAAATCTCATAATCTTCGATTCTAATATTGAAGACTTAAATCTTTGGTTATATCCATAGGATTAAAAAATCATACCATGAAAAACAAATCGATTATAATAGTTATGCTTACGTTTTTTTCAATAGTATCTAATGCCCAAAATAATTATAACACGTTGTGGGATGAAGTACATCGATTTGAATTGCTAGAACAACCTAAATCAGCATTAAAAGTTGTAACAAAAATTCACAAAACAGCTAAAAGTAAAAACAACTCACCTCAAATTATTAAAGCACTTTTATATAAAAGTAAGTTTGCTTTAATTTTAGAAGAAGACGCTCAATTCTCGATTGTTAATGAATTCAAGAAACACATTAACAATGCATCGAATACTACAGTTACAAAAAGCGTATTACAAAATATTCTAGCCAATATGTATTGGCAGTATTTTAAAAAAAATAGATGGAAATTTTATCAAAGAACAAAAACCAATACTAAAGTTGACAAGAACGATTTTAGAAGATGGGACTTAGAAACATTATTTACAGAGATTCATCTTCAATTTCAAAATTCTTTAGCTTCAAAAAACGACTTACAAAAAACTTCATTACAAGACTTTCAAGTCTTAATTAAAACAACAGGGAATTCAGAAAAATATCGTCCAACATTATATGATTTCTTAGCACATAACGCTTTAGACTTTTATACAACTAGTGAAACTGGTATTACCAAACCCACTTATAAGTTTACATTAAAAAGTCCTGATTATATTTCTGATGCAGTTACATTCTCTTCTTTAACATTAAAAAGTAAAGACATCCTATCTTTAGAGTTTAATAGCTTAAAAATTTATCAAAACTTAATCCAATTTCACCTAAGCAACAATAATACAAATGCTTTAATAGATGTCGATTTACAACGTTTAGCTTTTGTAAAATCTAAAGCAACATTTACCAATAAAGACCAACTGTATTTAGAAACATTATTAACTTCAGAAAAAAAACATCAATCGCATGAAGCTTCTGGTTTATATAGTTTTGAAATTGCGAATTATTACTTTAATCAAGCAAAAACATATTCAAAAGTAAAAAATCAGCATTTCCAATTTAAACATAAAGAGGCCTTAGAAATTTGTGATGCTATTATAAAAAAATTCCCTGAAAGTTTCGCTGCCCAAAAAAGCAAATTACTTATAGAGAAAATAAAAGCTAAAAAAATAACTATTACTTCCGAAGAATATATCCCTATCAATTCCTTTTCAAGAATATTAATCAATTACAAAAACATTGATCGCCTTTATTTTTCTATTTATGAAGTAGATCAACAAAAACGTACTCAAATGAATCGATTATTTCTTGCAAAAGAAAAAATCGATTTTATAAATTCTCTTAAGAAAACTATAGGCTGGTCATACGATTTACCCAATAAAAATGATCATCAAAACCATACAAATGAGGTAATTATTCCCAGACAAAAACAAGGAAGTTATTTAATTGTCGCTTCTTTACAAAAGGAATTAAATCCTAAAGAAATTTTTGGATTCACTTCTTTTCAAGTATCTAACTTAAGTTTAATAAACAGAAATGAAGCAGGTAATACTTCGGTATACCAAGTTCTTAATAGGAATACTGGAAAACCTATTGAAAAAGCTTTAGTGAATTTTAGGAATGAAAAAAGAAGAAGAGGCAGAAGTATTAATATTTCTTTTACTACTGATAAAAATGGTGAAATACAATATAACCCAAAACAATATTATGGTAATGTAACTGCTCAAATCAAACATCAAGAGGACGAGATTACTATAGATAATCTTACCTTAAGAACTTCCTATAACAATACTAATCTACCACAAAAACAAGTCGCATCTTTTATTTTTACAGACAGGAGTATTTACAGGCCTGGACAAACTGTTTACTTTAAAAGTATTTCTTTAGAAAAATTAAAAAATAACTCAACCCTTCTAGTTAACACCCCCATTGAAGTAACACTTAAAGATGTAAGCAATATTCCTGTAAAAACCCTACAACTTAAAACAAATGAATTTGGTTCTGTTGCTGGAGAATTTATATTACCAACTTCTGGATTAACAGGAAGTTTTCAAATCGTTACTACAATTAACGGGCGAAGAAGTTACCAATATATTTCTGTAGAAGAATATAAGCGTCCAAAATTTGAAACGAACTTTAAACCTATTACTACTTCTTTTAAACTTTATGATAGTATTACAGTAACCGGATTTGCACAATCGTATGCAGGAACTGCAATCACAGATGCTAAAGTAACCTATCGTGTCCATAGAAAAGTACAATACCCACGTTGGTTTTATTGGTACAGACCTGTGTTTAATTATTCTGAATCGCAAGAAATTAGTTTTGGAGAGATGAATACCAACGATAAAGGTGAATTCGAAATTACCTTTAAAGCATTACCTGATGAAAATATAGCTAAAGACCAATTTCCTATTTTTAATTATGAAATTACTGCTGATGTTACAGACCTTAATGGAGAAACTAGAAGTAGTTCTACGCTGGTTAAAGTGGGATATCATAGTTTAATTGCAACAATCGATATTAATGAATCGATCAACAAACAACAAAAAGAACATTCATTTACTATTGATACTAAAAATTTAAATAATGAATTTGTACCTGCTAGTGGTGAAATTAAAATATATAAATTAAAGGCACCTAAATATCCATTACGAAGTCGCCCATGGGCAAGTCCTGACTATCAAACGATTTCAAAAAAGGAATTTCAAGAAAAATTCCCTCATGATCCTTATACAGATGAAAATAACCGCATACATTGGGATAAAGAAGCATTAGTTTTTACTACACAGTTTAATACTGAAAAAGATAAAAAAATTAGTCTAAAAAAAATAAAAAAATGGGCTTCTGGAAGTTATAGCATTGAATTAACCTCTAAAGATAAGTTCGGACAAAAAGTTAGCGACAAAGCTTATTTTAGTGTATACGGTAACAAGGAAAAATTACCTATAGACAACAAACTTTTTGACATTACAACAGATAAAGAATCGTATACAGTTGGAGAAACAGCAAAGGTAACAGTAAACACTAACTCTGATGATGTAACAGTTATGCTTTTTGTTGAAAAACAACATAAAGTTATCAATTCTTATTATATAGACCTAGCTAAAAATAGTGAGACAATTGAAATTCCTATTGATAAAGATGATTTAGGCGGATTTGCTATCAACTATCATTTTGTAAATTATAATGATTTTAAAAATGGCGGACTAACTATTGCTGTCCCTTACCCTAAAACAGATTTAGAAATCACCACTAAAACGTTTAGAGATAAACTACAACCAGGTGCTAAAGAAACATGGAGTTTTACTGTAAAAGGAGTTCAGAAAGAAAAAGTAACAGCAGAATTTTTAGCAGGTATGTATGATGCTTCTTTAGATCAATTTCAACCACATCATTGGAATTTTTCACCCATAGATAAACCCACATATTATACATCGAGTTCAAGTAGTTCTAGAGGTTTTAGCACGACTCGTTTTGCTTTTCAAAATTTACCTCAAAATTTTTATACTAAATATCCTCAACTACGATATAGCCAAATGCAATGGTTCGGTTTTAGTTTTGATAATAATAGATGGACTAATGATAAATATTTAAGCAATTTATCTTTTCAAAGAACAACCTTCGATGGAACAATTTCTGGAATAATTAAAGACAGTAATTCAATTGCTGTCCCATTTGCGAACATTACCATTAAAGGAACTCGTTTTGGAACTACTACTGATGAAAATGGTAATTTTACTGTTAAAGTAAATAAAAACGATGTTTTAATTTTTAGTTTTCTCGGATATAAAACTATTGAAAGAAAAGTTAAAAACTTTAAAAAACTCGAAGTTGTATTAGAAGAAGATGAGAATGCTTTAGATGAAGTTGTAGTAGTTGGTTATGGTACAACAAGAAGAAAATCTATTACTGCTTCTGCAGTACAAAAACTTGAAGTACAAGCACCAGGTATTCAATCAAGAGATTTAGCTAACTCAAATTTAGCCCCGAAAGAAAAATATGCATTGGAAGACGATGCAGATTGGTCTTCTAAAAACTCAGAAAAAAAATATGATCAAGAAGAACGTACTTTGCCTAATATAAAAGCACGTACTAACTTTCAAGAGACAGCATTTTTTTATCCAAAATTAAGAACTGATAAAAATGGTGATATCTCTTTTGACTTTACAGTTCCTGAAGCTTTAACTACATGGAATTTAAAGTTATTGACACATAACAAAAAACTACACCACTCACAGAAAACACTAACAACTGTAACGCAAAAAGAATTGATGGTTATGCCTAATGCTCCTCGTTTTTTACGTGAAAAAGATCAAATTACATTGAGTGCTAAAATTAGTAATCTAACCGACAAAACACTAACAGGAATAAGTCAGTTAATCCTAACAAACGCTATCACTGGAAAAACAATTGATGCTGAGTTACAAAATACTTCATCACAAAAAAACTTTACAGTTACTGCTAAAGGAAATACAAATGTCTCATGGAATTTAATGATACCTGAAAATATTCAAGCAGTGGAGTATAAAATCGTTGCTCAATCAGGAAGTTTTAGTGACGGTGAGCAAAATGTTCTGCCAGTATTATCAAATAGAATGTTAGTTACAGAAACCTTACCTATGTGGGTTAGGTCTAATCAGACCAAAACATTTACACTACAGAAGTTAAAAAATAACACCTCACCTACTCTAAAACACCATCAGTTAAGTTTAGAAGTTACTTCTAACCCTGTTTGGCAAGCTGTACAAGCATTACCTTACTTAATGGAATACCCACACGAATGTGCAGAACAAACGTTCTCTCGATATTATGCAAATACATTAGCTAGTTTTATTGCCAATAGCAATCCTAAAATCCAAAGTGTATTTCAACAGTGGAAAAATAGTGATGCGTTACTCAGCAATCTTGAAAAAAATCCTGAATTAAAATCATTAATTATTCAAGAAACACCTTGGCTTAGAGATGCACAATCAGAAACAGAGCAAAAGAAACGAATTGGATTACTTTTCGATCTTAATAAAATGCAACAAGAGCAAATAAGTGCCATAAACAAATTACAATCTATACAAATGAGCACTGGTGGTTTCCCTTGGTTTAAAGGTGCTAATTACCCTAGTGTTACTATTACAAACCATATTGCTACTGGTTTTGGACATTTGAAAAAATTAGGTATCGCAACTTATGATGAAACCACTAAGCGAATTCTAAAAAGAGCACTACAATTTTTGGATGAAAGTATTACGGATAAACATTCTTGGTTGCTGAAGAATGCTATACGCGCAAAGAAATCTAGTGGTAAAAAAGGATACGATGAATTTTTAGCTAAAAAGCATATTGGTTACTACGAACTTCAATATTTATATATGAGGAGTTTCTTTGAAGAAATAAAGACATCAAAAAGCACTCAAAAAGCAATAGATTATTACCTTCAGCAAGCGGGTACATATTGGAATGATTTCAACTTGTATGGAAAGGGATTAAATGCTCTCATTCAGTTCAGAAACAATCAGAAAAACAAGGCTGATTTAATCTTAAAATCTTTGGAGGAAAACAGTATAACTTCAGATGAGTTAGGTATGTATTGGAAAGAAAACAAAGCAGGTTGGTATTGGCATCAAGCTCCTGTGGAGACTCAGGCGTTATTAATTGAAGCCTTTGCTGAAATTAAAAATGATACCAAAACTATCGACAATCTTAAAATATGGTTATTAAAAAACAAACAAGTTAACTCTTGGAAAACTACCAAGTCTACTACCCAAGCTATTTATGCACTACTTTTTCAAGGTACTAACTGGTTATCTTCTTCGGAATTGGTAAATGTTACTGTTGGTGATACTACTATTGATCCGTCAACATTAGAAGACACCAAAATTGAAGCTGGTACAGGTTATTATAAAACTTCTTGGAAAGGAAGTGATATTTCAAGTAATAAAGCTACAGTAACATTAACCAAAAATGATGCTGGAATTGCATGGGGTGGATTATACTGGCAATATTTTGAAGATTTAGATAAAATCACCCATGCTAAAACACCTTTGGCATTAACCAAAAAGCTATTCAAAAAAACAAACTCAAATACTGGTAAACAACTTATCGAGGTTACAAATACAGATGTACAAGTTGGTGATTTAATTACTGTTCGAGTAACATTAAAAGCTGATCGAGATATGGAGTTTATCCATATGAAAGATATGCGAGCTTCTGCCTTTGAACCTGCAGATGTATTATCACAATACAAATGGCAAGATGGTTTAGGGTATTATCAAAGTACCAAAGATGCAGCTACACACTTTTTCTTTGATCGTTTACCAAAAGGAGTGTATGTATTTGAATATGATGTGAGAGCTAATAACAAAGGAAATTTTAGTAACGGAATTACAACCATACAAAGTATGTATGCTCCAGAATTTTCGAGTCATTCTAAAGGAACTAGAATTCAAATTAAATAAATTTAAAAAGGTGAAATATTCTGTTCTTATTGTTCTGTTTTATATTTCGTTTAGTAGTTTCTCTCAACAAATAGATATAAAATCTCTTAAGTGGAAAAATAGAGTTATACTAATCATATCAGATACCAAAGACAATACGCTTTATAGAGAACAAATACATGAGTATATTAATCTGCCTGATGCTTTTAATGACCGAAAATTAAAAATAATTGACATTCAACAAAACCGCTACAGAACAATATCGTATTTTAAAGATAAGACTGTAATAGGAACTTGGATAAGTAATACTTCATTATATACAAAATATTCATCTAAACAAAGTAATTTCAAAGTAGTACTTCTTGGCCTTGATGGAGGTACTAAAAAAATCATACGAGATCAAGTTTTTTCTAGAACTCTACTTTTTACTTTGATTGATGGAATGCCAATGCGAAAAGCGGAATTACGAAAAAACTAGTTATGTTAAGGTATGAAACCAATTAAACAAATTAAATTCCAAAATAAAGAGGCTAACGATTACTATTTTGATTTTGTCAGTTTAGAAGATACCTTAAAGAAAAAACCTAAAGATCATAGTCAATTCGAGCATCATAAAATTCTATTTTATGTAATTGTTATTATTACGGATGGGATCGGTAACCACAATATCAATTATACTGATTACACCTATAAAAAAGGAACAGTTTTCACATTAAGAAAGAATAACACCCATAAGTTCTACAAAACAACTGCCAAAGGAAACTTTCTTGTTTTTACTGAAGATTTTATTATCAAATATTCTGATAATTTCGAAACCTTGAAATTATTCCAGCTTTTTAATGAAATGTTGAGTTCTCCTAAAATTCAGCTAAATGAGGATGATTTCCAAGAAGTACATCTATTAATTCATCAAATAAACAAAGAGTTTTTAGAACAAAACAATTCTTATTCTAATGCGATTATTAGAAGTTTAGTGCAAGTAATTATACTTAAGCTATTAAAAATTAAATCGAAAGAAAATAAAAATTTTGAAAATAAAAACTATCATTTACAATTTATAAAACTCCAAGAACTCATTGAAAAAGAATGTTTTGAAAGCAAAAAAGTTACTTTCTATGCTACAAAAATGGGAGTTAGCACCAAAACACTAAATAATATTACACAAAGTATTATTGGTAAACCTGCTAAATCATTTATAGACGAGATTTTAATTTTACAAATTAAAAGGTTATTAATTAACTCTCAACTTTCTTTAACCGAAATCGCTTACCTTGTCGGTTTCGATTCACCTACTAATTTTTTTAAATACTTTAGAAAACGAACTCAACTTTCTCCTAAAGAATTTAAAAATCAAAACAAACACTAAACTTTCCCATTTTTACCTTAAAAAAGTTTTTTTTCACCTAAACAACTTACAGCTTCACTATAGTTTTGTAATTGTCAATTTTTAAACCCAATTACAAACATGAATAACAAAGAAGCTATCACTAGTTTTTATGGAAAAGCTTTAACCGTAAACTCTGAAACTAGACCTACAGAAATTTTAACTCCCTTGTTAGAAAATGGTTACCAATCTTTTGGTTCCATAGACACTAAAAGTGCAAAACAACTAGTACAGCAATTAGAATTCTTCTGGAAATTGATTCCTAATTTAACGTGGGAAATACAAGAAATTATTAATGAAGGAGATAAATATGTTGTTAGAAGTATTGCCACAGGTTCACCAAACGGAGACTTTATGGGGGTAGCTACAGATGGTTCTAAGTCTTTTAAAATTATGACTACCGATATCCATACTATTAAAAACGGAAAATTCATCGATACCTTTCATCTAGAGGATTGGCCAACCGCTTTTAAACAATTACAATAAACTTAAAACACAATAATGAGAAAATTAATTTTATCGTTTACTACAATTCTAATTATTGTAGTAAACACAGCTTGTGATGCACAAAAAAGTAACCCTAATGAAATTGCTAAAAACAAAAAAGCAATAATGGACTTCTACAATAAAGCACTTACTGTTAATAAGGATACTCGTCCTACAAAAGTATTAACACCTTTAATGGAAACTAATTATACTTCTACTAGTTCCTCTGGAACTAAAGATAGTAAGCAACTAATGGGGCAATTAGAATTCTTTTGGAAACTTATACCAGATTTAAAATGGCAAACCCAACAAATTATCAATCAAGATGATATTTATGTTGTTAGAAGTATAGCAACAGGAACCCCTAATGGAAATTTTATGGGGCTGGCTACTGATGGAGCTAAGTCTTTTAAAATTACAACCATTGACATTCATACGATGAAGAATGGAAAATTTGTAAACACACATCATGTAGAGGATTGGGCTACTGCAATGCAACAGTTAAAACCTAAAACAGAAAAAAATATAGATCAGACAATGAAAATTGCAACGGATTTTATGGGTACTATGGGAAAAGGTGATATCGAGAAAATGAAGAGTCTAATGCATGAAGATATGGTTTGGCATAATGAAGGAGATAAAAAATTACCGTGGATTGGTCCTTGGAAAGGTAAAAAAGTAATTCTAGAAAAGTTTTTCCCGCTATTCGGTACAAATTTTAAAACTATAAAATGGGAACCTAATGATGCTTTATCGAAAGGAGACACAGCTGCATTTTTTGGAAAAATGATTGGTGAATTAACAAAATCAGGAAAAAAAACTAATGAATTCACTTACGCTTTACGTGTAAAAGTTAAAGATGGAAAAATTATTCTTTGGAACTGGTTCGAAGACAGTTATGAAGTATCTAAAGCCTATAGTAAATAATTGTATAATTAAAAATTAAAAAAATGAATTTCAAAAAATTAACAAGTATCTTTATTATTGTTATTACTTTCTTTTCATGTAATGACGATAAAAAAACAACACAATCTCCATTAGTAAATGGAACAACAATTACATTACGAAATACATTAACCGATGGATTTCCTGAAACTCCTTATCCACAACTTCCTTTATTTGTAGATGGACTTTCAGAAGGTGATTTTGATGAAGAAGCAACACTTTCAAACACATCAATAGAGTTTGCAACTGCTTTAAAACAAGATAATGTAAATTTTTCTCCTGTTCCAGGTACAGTACCTCCATTTATTGTAAATATTAGTGGTTTATATAAAATAGATTTTACAGAAAATAGTATTAGTTTTGAGTTATTACCTGAAGAAAGTGATTCTTTTTGGGGACCTGCTGTTTTTAATGAAGGACCTTATGCTTCTGGAAAATTTGATAGGTATTATTTTACCTTATCAAAAGCGCATAATATTAAAGGATTTACAAGTAATAACCCGGCTGTAAATTTAAGATTAGATTCTGACACCAGTTTTGTAGTAGAACTTGGAGAAGGATATGAAATAAAACCAGGTTTATCTTTCACTGTTAATTTAAACTAAGATCTGATTTAAATCATTTCACATTAAGATAAATAATAAAAACACACAGAAGTTTAACAGAAAATTTAAGGGTCTAAAAAGAAATGTTAAAATATAATTCTGAAAATCAATTACTACAAAAATTGAAAATGAGTTATTTTAATAAAAACATCTTTTTTAGACCTTTTACTTTGGGGTATAAATCATATCAATTCAAAGTGATAATTTTAATTAACTCTAATAACTCTTCTTTTTTTAAACTTCCTTCATCGTTTAAAAACTTATCTGATTCAACTAATTCTACTATCATCTTCATATTAGCGCCTTTAAACTTCAACTTCTTTATTAAAACTGAATTTGTGATCATAACTAATAATTTTTAAGGGATTATTGTAACACAACTTAAAAATAATAATTAACCTAAAAAAATGATAACATTATAGATGAATGAACCTAAAGCGAAGATCATAGTTATTCTTGTAATGTTTAAGAGCAACAAAAAAACTACACTCTTTTAATTTTCATCACATTGAACCAATTAAAAAGATATTTCCTTTGTACTAAAACAAATAATGGTAGTAAACCATGAGGTAAACGATACACTACCAAGTATAAATTCTGATGTATTGATTGCAAAGGAAAATCCCAATAAAAGTTAGCAAAAATACGAGCCATAGCAGTAAGTAATCCCCAAATAACAGCATAAACTAAAGCATATACATCTACTTTTGGAATAAAAATCAAAACTGCTAAAATAAAATCTAAAATACCTGCTACATATAAAAAACGTAAGGCAAAAGATTCAGAAACTCCTAAAATATGAATCACCATATCTACAAATTTTCCAGGAACAGGATATGCCCCAAAAGCATACAATCCGTGTGAAAAAAAAGTAACCGCAATTAAAACTTTAAGTGCAAAAATTAATTTTGTTAGCTTAAAATTAGATGTAAAGGTGTAGAGCAATACAAAAGGTAAGCCGAATTGAATACTATGCTCAAAGAATTGTGCAAAATGATAGAACTTTTCTTTGGTTTGTAATACCGCTAAAATCACTAAACTCAATCCTCCGAGAAAGATAGGGATTTTTAAAAAAATCTTATTTCTTTTTGTTATCAGTAAACTACTTACTGCGGCAATACTATATAAAATCCCAGTACTAATAATTAGAGACTGCACAAATTTATCTGTATTTGGACTTGTAACATAAGTCATCCATGAAACATTAAACCATTCTTCTATTATCGGTTTTAAAAGTGTTTCATCCCAGAAAAATGATCGATAAGGAGCATCCCAAAATAAATGTTGCCATGCTCTACCCAAAAAAACAAAAAATACAGAAACTTTTAGGAGGTTGTATTTATTCATGTGCCAAATTACGCACAAAGCTTGTTAACAATTAAAAGTTTAGATGTTAAATTTACTTGAACATATTGTTATCAATTTTAATTTTTAATTAAGAATTAAAATTGAAAGTAAAATATTTTCTAACTTTTTTACTTTCGCCAAATCTTAAACAATTAACCTCACTTCATCATGAAAAAACTTCTTTTTCTAGCATTCCTATTTTGCATTGGATTTAATGCTAACGCAAACACCGATAAATATCGACTTACTTTAAGAGATGATCCTGCAGCAACTATTGTTATTGGATGGAATCAAATTTCAGGTAGTAACCCCAGGGTTTATTATGGAACAACTGACCATGGAACGAATTATACGAATTATACCTTTTCTATGGCACCAACAAAAGCGGTTTCATACAAAGGAATGAATAATAATTTTGCAAGATTAACAGGTTTACAGCCAAATACTGCTTATTACTTTGTTATTAGAGATAGCCAAGGAACAAGTAGACGATTATGGTTTAAAACTGCTCCTGCTGATAATAGTAGATTGTCTTTTATTGCTGGTGGAGATTCTAGAAACAATAGAACTCCAAGAAGAAATGCAAACCTACTAGTTGCTAAACTAAAGCCTCATGCTGTTTTATTTGGTGGTGATATGACAGATAACGACACAAATAGTCAATGGCGAACTTGGTTTGACGATTGGCAATTAACTATTGCTACTGACGGAAGAATGTTCCCAATTATTGCTGCTAGGGGTAATCATGAAGATAGTAACAATAGTATTTATAATTTATTTGATGTTCCTTCAACCAGTGTATATTATGCTATTACTTTTGGGAACAACTTAGTAAGAACATACACTTTAAATACGGAGATTTCAATTTCTGGAAATCAAACGACTTGGCTACGTAACGATTTAACCTCTACCAATACTATTTGGAAAATTGCACAATATCACAAACCAATGCGTCCTCATGTTCGTTTTAAGCGTGAAGGAAATAGTCAGTATGGCAATTGGGCTCGTTTATTCTACGATAACAATGTCAAATTAGTTGTAGAGTGTGATGCGCATACTGTAAAAACCACATGGCCTGTTCGTCCTTCTTCTTCTTCAGGTAATGATGAAGGATTTAAAAGAGACGATAATGGTACTACATATCTTGGAGAAGGATGTTGGGGAGCTCCATTACGTTCAAATGATGATAATAAAAACTGGACTCGTAATTCTGGAAGGTTTAATCAATTTAAATGGATTTTTGTTGACGAAAATAAAATTGAAACTAGAACAATACGTGTAGATAATGCTACAAATGTTGGTTCGGTTTCAAACAGTAACTCTTTTCAAATTCCTTCTAATTTAGATGTTTGGAATCCTTCAAACGGTAGTGTGGTTACCATCAATAGAAATGCTTCTGGAGGTGGTGGAGATGCTGGAAATGGAACTCTAGAAGTAGCTATAGCAAATGGTAGTGATGATGTAGAGGAAAGAGAGAATGGTACTATTTATGCCAATAGTAGCGATTTAGAAATGGTGTATGATAGTTATGAAAATAATGGATTTCAAAAAGTAGGTTTACGTTTTAGAGGTGTAAATTTACCTAAGAATGCTACAATAACTAGTGCTTATCTTCAGTTTACAGCGGATGAAAGTAATAGTGCAACTACAGAACTAGAAATTAGTTTACATGATAGTAGTAATTCTTCAGCATTTTCTGACTCTAATAATGTTTCCAATAGAACCACTTTTTCATCAAAAGTTACATGGAGACCAAGTTCTTGGTCATCTAATCAAAGTGGAAGCGGACAACGAACTCCAAACTTAAAAAGTATGGTACAAAGCTTAGTCAATAAAAGTAATTGGGTATCTGGAAATAGTGTAAGTTTTCTTATTAAAGGAAAAGGTACTAGTTTAACAAGCACTTCTGCAAAACGTGTTGCAGATTCTTATGAAGGTGGAGCTAGTAAAGCTGCTCGTTTAGTAGTTTCTTATACCGTTGAAACTTCTTCAAATCCAGATATTTGTGCTGGTATTTCTGAATGGAGAAGCGGAGTAAGTTATTCGGCTGGAACAAAAGTAGTTTATCAAGGTAACTTATTCGAAAGAACATCTAGTGGTTGGAATCGCTTAGGGGCTTGTGGAACTACAGCTAATAGATCTTCTGTACAAAATACAATGAACCACCCTCCTATTTTCTCTGCTGAAAATTTTGACGTTAATCCAAATCCTTTTGTAAATAACATTACTATTTCTACAAAAAAGGTGTACTTTCGCGCGCCAATTGAAATCACTTTATTTGACATGAATGGTAAAGTTGTATTTCAAAAGAAACAAGTAATTGACGATAATGGAAGTCAAAAAATCACTCCGAATGTAAAGACTACAGGAGTTTACATTTTACATGTTAAAGAAGGCAATGAAATTATCTACAAAAAGAAACTTATTAAAAAATAGATAAATACATCAAGAAAAATCGGGAGAATTTTTTTTTGATCTTTATTCCGCTAGTTCTTTTAGAATTAGCGGATTTTTATTTTTAGTGTTTTTTTGGAATAATTATTCCAAAAAATTATACATTTGCATCATGACAAAAAAAGATAGTATTGTTAAAGCCGCCTTAAGTTTACTTTCTAAGAACGGTATTCATGCCACTCCTATGTCTGCTATCGCTAAAGAAGCAGGTACTGGAATGGGAACTATCTATAATTATTTTCCAAATAAAGAGATTTTAATTAATCATATCTATCAATTTGTAAAATCTCAAGAACAAGATATTTTTAAGCCTTTTCTTCCTGAAGAAAATATTAAAAGTCAGTTTTTCTCGTATTATATACTTGCTACAGAATTTTTCACTCAAAACACTGATTACTTTCAGTTTATGGAACAATTACACGCTTCCCCAATTATCACTGAAGAAAGTCGAAAATTTGGTCAAGATGCGGCTAAAGAAGTTCATAATTTGATTGAATCAGGAAAAGCAAACGGAATTATTAAAAATATACCGACCCAAGAATTACTTCAATTTATTGGAGGTTCTTTACTATCAACAATACGTTGGAATGTTCAACAGAACAATCCAAATTATGTTGAAAGTCAGCTCAACTTAGTTTGGGACGCTGTAAAAGCATAAAAAATTTAATCGCAGGGCGATAGCCAAGGGTTTAATTCCCCGATACTTGTATCGAAATATAAAAAGCTTTTTAACTAGATACCCCGCATGCTTGCAACGGGGCAGTTCATTTTAAAATTGGAATGAATATTCAATCCAAAAAAAACAAATACTCATGAAAAAAAACATTTTAATCACAGGGACATCAACCGGAGTTGGTTTTGAAGCAGCATTACTATTTGCTAAAAATAACTTTAAAGTTTACGCAACGATGCGTAACTTGAATAAAAGCGCAGCTTTACAAAAAGAAATTAAAGTTCGAAATTTATCTATAGAACTCCTTGAATTAGACGTAACTAAAAACGATTCTATAGTAAACACTGTTGAAACTATTATCGATAAAGATGGTAAACTTGATATTTTGCTAAATAACGCTGGTGCAGGTTTTGCTAAAACTTTAGAACATGCCTCGCAAGAAGAGATAGATTGGGTTACCGATGTTAATTATACTGGAGTAATTCGTACATCTAAAGCTGTTATTCCTCAAATGAGAAAACAACAAAGCGGACATATTATTAATATTACTTCTATTGGCGGTTTAGTTGGTCAACCCTTTAATGAATTGTATTGTGGGGCTAAATTTGCTGTTGAAGGTTTTACTGAAGCTTTGGCTAGTTATTTAACTCCTGCGTTTGGTATTCAATTTTCTTTAATTGAACCAGGAGGAATTGCTACAGAGTTTATGTCTAATGCTGTAGAAAAAACTCAAAATGAACAAGGTGAACTAGCTACAGGTGATTATGCTCCTATTTTTCAAAAATATATAAGCGGAGCGCAAAATAGAGCTGGTGATGGAGAAACATCTCCTTATCAAACTGGAAAAGAAGTTGCAGAAGTTGTTTTAAAAGTAGCCTTATCAGAAAATCCACCAATTCGTATTCGTACTTCTGAATGGGCAGAAAAATTGGGACATTTAAAAACTGTAGGAGATCCTGACGGAACAAAAATGGTTAATCAGGTACAATCTTTTTTCTTGTAAAATGAATATGTTATATTGGATTAGCACTGTATTAATTTCTGGTTTCCTTTTACTTAGTTCATACAGTTATATTTTTAGTAGTACTACTATTGAAGGTATAAAATCTCTTGGATTTCCAGATTTTTTCAGAATACAATTAGCTATTTTAAAGACTATAGCTGCTTTTGTACTTATAATTCCTAACCTACCAATATTCCTTAAAGAATGGAGTTATGTAGGAACCGGATTATTCTTAATCACAGCATTCGTTGCTCACATAGCACATCGAGATTCAATATTTATAAGTTTATTACTTCTTATATTATTTTTAGTATTGGGGTTATCATATATGACTTTTCATAAGATATTTTACATCTAATTTTTCAATAAAAAAACCTCAGTTTTCACACTGAGGTTTTACTATAATAAGCTAAGAAGCTAAATAAATGAACAAGCTTTTAATTTAATTTCTAAAACATTAATTAGCTCTATGTTTGAGCCATAATCTTGTCAACTCTTGTTTATAAAATTCGATATCTTCATCTTCAAGAATATCGGTAACTATGGTAATACTTTCTAAAACATCTTCTACAAACTCAGTTTTTGGTGCTTCTAAATAATTATAGTAATAATTGTTATGATATAAACTATATGTAGTTTCTTCCACAAATAATGTTAAAAAAGTGGATTTATTCACAGATATATAATCTGTTAATCCTTCTTCTAAAAAAATTTCAAATTGTTCTTTTCCATGCTGACCACAGCAACTCATAAGTCTACCAACAGCTAGCTTACAGGTTTCTTTTTTCCATTTATAGCTTGTAATAATATTGCTAATATCTCCCCATTGAGATACTTCATGGTCTAGATCACAAGTTCGTAGAAAATCAATATAAGCATCAATGTATCTGATATCTTTTTCTACAAAATTTAATATCGCTGCATTTCCTAAAGGTGTTTCACTGTCTTCCCATATTCTGTTATTATATCTTCCTTTGGCTGCTGTATTAATATAAGATATGGTTTCGTCAAAAAGTTCTTCATGCTTTACTACTTCTTGAAATAATGCATATTCTCCCTCAATTACTTGCATTACCATTTCGTCATTATATACTATTTTTAATACATAATTGAATTCATAAAGTTCATCATTTTCTTTGAATGACGATAAAGTTGAATTAATTGAAGATAAAATTGTTTTTAAATCTTCAACTATTAAATCTTTATTCTGATTTGCCTTAACAATTGTTATCTCTTCTGAATAAGAAGAATCTCCCTCACCTAAACAATTGACTTTTATAAAATAACTCATGAATTGACGTAGATTAAAATTTAATGCTACAATGATAAACCAGAGTAGTTTAGTTTACTACCCTGTTTTCAGTGAAATCTAATTATGATGACAAAAGTTGTAAAATATAAACCCTTCAGAATCAATATTTAATTTAAAACTGTGTTAATAATTTCAATTTCTTTTTTAATTTTTTTTAAAATTTATCGATGAATTAAAAAAAAAACTATATTTGATTTACCCATGGTAAAATAAAATGTTAGGTTTTACTTGTTTCGTAAACAACTTTTTAAGGAAGATAAAAGGTTGTTTAGTGTTTGGGAAACACAACGAAAAAATTAAGGTTTCTTCCGAACTTATTTTAAACATACTTCAAAATCTTCGTTTACGAGGTGTGTATTTAGAGCTTATAGTTTAGTTACGCAATTTCAATTTTGGTTATATCAAATCAAGCTATTAGATAGCTAAAGGGTTTGTTGTCTATAATTTTAATTGAAATTAAATGAATACTAAATATAAAGACTTAATTGAACAAACTTTTGACTTTCCTCAAGAGGAATTTCATACAAAACATGAAGAATTATTTTTTCATGACATTAATCTAATGGAGTTGATTAAACAATATGGAACTCCATTAAAATTCACGTATCTACCTAAAATCTCAGAGAACATTATTAAAGCTCAAAAATGGTTTAATAATGCTTTTGAAAAACTTAATTATAAGGGCAGTTATAATTATTCGTATTGCACCAAAAGCTCACATTTTCGATATGTTTTAGAAGAAGCTTTGTTAAATGATATTCATATAGAAACTTCATCTGCTTTTGATATCGACATTGTTAAATCACTAAAAAAACAAGGAAAACTAAAAGATAGTGCCTTTGTTTTATGTAATGGCTTTAAAAGGGATCAATACATAGCTAATATTGTTAACCTCATCGAAGGAGGTCACAAAAACTGTATTCCTATCATTGATAATTATGAAGAATTGAATCTACTTTTAGATGAAACAAAAAGTAAATTAAATATAGGAATTAGAATTGCTTCTGAAGAAGAACCAAAATTCGAATTTTATACGAGTCGTTTGGGTATTGGTTATAAAAACATTGTTTCTTTTTATGAAAAAGAAATAGCTAACAACCCTCAAGTAGAGTTAAAAATGCTTCACTTTTTCATAAATACAGGAATAAAGGACAATTCATATTACTGGAATGAATTATTAAAATGTTTAAAAGTATATACACAATTAAAAAAAGTATGCCCTTCGCTAAACAGTTTAAATATTGGTGGAGGTTTTCCTATTAAGAATTCATTAGCCTTTGAGTACGATTACCAATATATGATTGAAGAAATTATCAATCAAATTAAAACTGCTTGTGATGAAGAAGGCGTTGATACTCCTAACATTTTTACAGAATTTGGAAGCTTTACTGTTGGAGAAAGTGGTGGAGCATTGTATGAAGTTTTATATCAAAAAAAACAAAATGATAGAGAAAAATGGAATATGATAAACTCTTCTTTCATTACAACTTTACCAGATAGTTGGGCAATTAACAAACGTTTTATAATGCTACCTGTAAATAAATGGAATCATAAATACGAACGAGTATTATTAGGTGGGCTTACATGTGACAGCGATGATTATTATAATTCTGAACAACATGTAAATGCTATTTATTTACCAGAATACGAAAAAAACAATCCTTTATACATTGGCTTTTTCAATACTGGTGCTTATCAAGAATCTATTGGTGGATTTGGTGGTTTACAACACTGTTTAATTCCACACCCAAAACATATTTTGATAACTAAAAATCAAAATGGAGAAATTATAACTCAATTATTTAAAGAACAACAAAAAAGTAAAGAATTACTATCAATTTTAGGATATGAAAACGAATAGAACTTACGCTGGTATTCCTGAAAAATATGGAAAATTAGAAACTGCTAAAATAGTTTTAATACCTGTTCCTTACGACGGAACTAGTACATGGCAAAAAGGAGCCGATAAAGGTCCTGAAGCTTTTTTACAAGCTTCTGAGAATATGGAATTATACGACATTGAAACCAATAGTGAAGTATATAAAGAAGGAATTTATTTAACTGAACCCATATTAGAAAATTCTTCTCCTGAAACTATGGTTGAAGAAGTACACCAAATCACGAAAAAATATATAAATAAAAACAAATTTGTTACTCTTTTCGGAGGTGAACATTCAATTTCAATTGGTTCAATAAGAGCCTTTAGTGAATGTTTCAATAATTTAACTGTATTGCATATAGATGCACATGCAGATTTACGCAAAGAATACGAAGGCAGTTCTTGTAATCATGCCTGTGCTGTTTATGAAGCAAATCAAAATACAAATTTAGTTCAAGTTGGAATCCGTAGTATGGACATTTCTGAAACACGAGTAATGAACAGAGATAAAGTCTTTTTTGCTCATGAAATGGCCACTAATGAATACTGGATGGATGATGTTTTAGAACAACTTACTGGAAATATTTTTATCACTTTTGATTTAGATGCTATAGATCCTTCAATCATGCCAAGCACTGGGACTCCTGAACCTGGAGGTTTATTTTGGTATGAAACTTTAGAATTTCTTCGTAAAGTATTCGAAGAAAAAAATGTCGTAGGGTTTGATATTGTTGAACTATGCCCTAATGAACAAGAGAAATCTTCTGATTTTTTAGCAGCTAAATTATACTACAAAATGTTGAGTTATAAATTTAAATCTACCGAAGAAGTAGAAGAGAATTATGACGAAGAAAATAACAACGGATCACCTTTTAACAAACTAACTAAATTTAAAGACAATGATGAATACTAATACACGCCCAGTATCTGAATTCATAGAAAAACACTTTCTTCACTTCAACGCCGCAGCTCTAGTTGATGCTGCAAAAGCTTATGAAAAACAGTTAGAAGATGGCTCTAAAATGTTAGTCTCGTTGGCTGGAGCAATGAGTACAGCTGAATTAGGTAAAATCTTTGCAGAAATTATTCGCCAAGATAAAGTTCATATCATCTCTTGTACTGGTGCCAATCTTGAAGAAGACATTATGAATTTAGTTGCTCACTCACATTATAAACGTGTTCCCAATTATAGAGATTTAACACCACAAGATGAATGGGATTTATTGTTAAAAGGATTAAATCGTGTAACTGATACTTGTATTCCAGAAGAAGAAGCTTTTAGAAGATTACAAAAGCATATTTTCAAAATATGGAAAGAAGCAGAAGAAGAAGGTGAGCGGTATTTTCCTCACGAGTTCATGTATAAACTTTTACTCTCAGGAGTTTTAGAAGAACATTATGAAATAGATATAAAAGATTCGTGGATGTATGCAGCTGCTCAAAAAAATTTACCAATGGTAGTTCCTGGTTGGGAAGATTCAACTATGGGAAACATTTTTGCTTCATATGTGGTTAAAGGTGAACTTAAAGCTTCCACAATGAAATCTGGTATTGAATACATGACATTTTTAGCTGATTGGTACACAGAAAATTCAAAAAATGGAATAGGTTTTTTTCAAATAGGTGGAGGAATTGCTGGTGACTTCCCTATTTGTGTAGTACCAATGCTTTATCAAGACTTAGAACGAGAAGACACACCTTTCTGGAGTTATTTCTGTCAAATTTCAGACTCCACTACAAGTTATGGTTCTTATTCTGGAGCTGTTCCTAATGAAAAAATCACTTGGGGAAAACTAGATATCGATACTCCTAAATTTATTATTGAAAGTGACGCTACAATTGTAGCACCATTAATATTTGCTTATTTATTAAAAATGTAATTTTTATGAAACGAATAATAGTTGATTACGAAAAATTAACAGCGAATATATTAGACTTGTTAATAGAAAAATATCCCGACGGATATAATTATGATGACATTATTTCTTTTCAAAATTCGAAAGGAGATACCATTAGTGCTGTAGAAGTAAGAACTGATGATACTATTTATTTAGTAAAAATTAGTAGAAAGCTTGAAAAAACTATGGATGATTACATGGAAGATGAAAATTCTTTTGATGAAAATAATCTTAACGATTATACAGACAACAATTTCTAATTTAAAACTTTAATTATGAATTATTACAGAGCAGAAAGAAGTATGCTTGTTACTGGTGTATACGCTGGTTACAAAAACGGTTACTATACTTTTGTACTACAAGATAATGACATTATTGATTTTGATGAAATTAACAAAATGATACTTGTAAAATTTGATTTAAAATCGAACGAATGTAAAGGACGAAAATTTGAAATAATTTATAAAGAAATTATAGATGATCTTGATGATGAAGATTTCCTTATACTAAAACTCGAAGATTTAAAATTAATATAATTATGGATACATCTTTTCACATATCTCTTCCTTGTAAAAACATTGAAGAAACCATCAGTTATTATCGTGATCAATTGGATTTAAAAATAGGTAGAAAAACTAACAATTGGGTAGATATTAATCTATTTAGTCATCAAGTTACATTTGTGCTAACAGAAAAGTTTGATTTTCAATTTCCTTTCTACTCTTTAGATAGTGAACAGTTACCTTCTTTTCATTTTGGAGTGGTTTTAGATAACGAAACTTGGGAAAACACTTATGATACAGTAAATAGACAATGGTCTTATGATACCATAATTAAGAAAACTTTTTTCGAAGATCAAAACGGAGAACAGAATACATTCATAGTTAAAGATCCTAATGGTTATTACATCGAATTTAAAACCTTTAAAAGGTCTGATGAAATTTTTATGTAACTGTTAGTAAACTTATTTTAAATTAAAATCAGTTCATCTTTCTTACTGTTGAATTGATTTTAATTTTCTTCTAACATGAAAACACATAAGTACTGAAATTTAAAATAAAAACTTTTTTTTCAATTCGTGATTAAACATACAGAAATTATAGAACCTCATACCTTTGAACCTGAAAATCATTGGTATGAAAAATCTCTTAATGCAACTATTCATCCTATGGTAAGTTATTTTTTAAACTTAACCAATGATAGAATAGTAAAACGTTATTGCCATTTAAATCCTAAAGTAAACAGTGATGATCTAAAAGAGATTTTAAACTACAAACCTAAATATTACCATTTATCTGGTGCAGATTTACTTCATGTAACTACTGAAAAAGGAAAAAGACAAATGGTGATTATAGAAAATAACTCTTGTCCTTCTGGACAAAAATCTATGCCACTTTTAAATGAATTTAAAGAACAAGGTGGTTATAGAAAATTCATGGAACATACTATAAAACCTTTATTAAAAAAGAAAATAAATAATGCTGTTGCTGTTATTTATGACAAGAACTATATGGAAGCTTCTGGTTACGCCCACGCAATGGCTGACATGTTAAATAAGAAGGTTTACCTTGTTCCTTATTATAATGATTTAGACAAGAATCATATCGATATTTCTAATGATTATATACATTTAAAAGTTGGTGAGGAATGGATACAATTAGATTTAGTTTTTAGATACTTAACTCAAAAACCTTGGAACAGATTACCAATTTCTTCAAAAACTAAAATTATTAATCCTACTATTGTTTGTTTAGCTGGTGGAAGAAATAAATTAATTGCCTCTAAAGCATATTCGTTTTACAATTCAGAATTACAACATAAAAACCTTAAAATTATTACTCCGCATACGATTTGGGATGTTAATAAAAATGAAATACCATTATGGGTTGAGAATTTGGGCGGAAAAGCCGTTGTAAAAATACCGTATAGTAATGCAGGACAAGGTGTTTTTACTATAGTTAATGAACAAGAATTAGAAGATTTTATGAAAATGGATTTCGATTATAATAAATTCATTGTTCAAAGTTTAGTAGGTAATTACAATTGGAGTTCTACTACTTCTGAAGGAAAATATTATCACGTAGGAACAGTTCCTAATCAAAAAGGACAATCTTATGTTTTAGATTTTAGAATGATGATTCACGCTACTAAAGAAGGTTATAAACCAATTTCTATTTACTCTAGACGAGCAAAAGCTCCTCTAAAAGACACTTTACAAGACGGTAAAGCATCATGGGATATTTTAGGTACAAACTTATCTTTCAAAAAAGAAAATGGTGATTGGGGCTCAGATACTAACAGGCTCTTATTAATGGAAAGAAAAGAGTTTAATAACTTAGGTATTGGCTTAGATGACTTAATAGAAGCCTATATTCAAACTGTATTAACATCAATAGCTATTGATAAAATGGCTATTCAATTATTAAATAAAAAAGGCACTTTTAAGCGTAAACTATTTAAATCGTTAAACGATGACGATTCATTAATTAAAGAAATTATATAATGGCTAAATTCCAGAAGGTTTCAATTATTAAAAGGATTAAATTAGACCAGTACGAAAATAACTCGTTATCCTATCGATGGATACATTTAGTTTCGAATGGTATTGCTCAGCCAATTTATGTTCCTGTAATTATTGGTAAAGGAATAAAAGACGGACCTGTTTTAGGTATTACAGCTGTAGTTCATGGCAATGAATTAAATGGAATGTCTGTAATTCAACGATTATTTAACTCTATTGATTTAGAAAAACTTTCTGGAACAATAATCGGTATTCCTGTAGTAAATGTTCCTTCTATTTTAACCAATGAAAGAAGATTTGTTGATGGAGTTGATTTAAATAGAATAATGCCTGGTGATAAAGACGGTAATAGAAGTAAAGTTTATGCCAACAGGATAATTAATCGAATAGTTAAAAATTTTGATTACTTACTAGATCTCCATACTGCTAGTTTTGGTAGAGTAAATTCTTATTATATAAGAGCAGATTTATCTTCTAAAATTGCGAAACAATTAGCTATAATGCAAAACCCGCAAATAATTCTTAACGCTCCTCCAAAAGATGGAACTCTTAGAGGTGCCGCTGCCGATTTAGGTATTGATGCAATTACTGTTGAAGTTGGTGACCCTGATAAGTTCCAAAAAGGAATGATACGTTCTAGCTTAACTGGTGTATATAATACACTTTCTTTTTTAAATATGTATGATGAACCTGTAGATAAAGCAGATCAAAAAGCAGTTATCTGTAAAAAGTCATACTGGATTTACAGCCAAGTTGGTGGAATAATTCAAGTTCATTGTGATTTAACACAACATTTAAAGAAAGGAGACTTAATTGCAACAGTAAGAGATGTTTTTGGAACAGTTTTAAAAGAGTATGTTGCCCCAGAAGCTGGAATTGTTATAGGTAAAAGTACTAATCCAATCGGGCAAACCGGTAGTAGAATTATTCATTTAGGTATAGTTAAATAATACTACTTCATTTTTTTAAATAAAAAACACCTTTTCAAATACTATTGAAAAGGTGTTTTATTTGTGGAGACGCCGAGAATCGAACTCGGGTCCAAACAAGTAGCTCAAGAGCTTTCTACATACTTAGTTTTTATTTAATTTTCGACTAAAAGCTGACTAAAAACGATCCACTTTTAGCTTATCTTCTTTAATTTCGAAAACCTATCGAAGTTCTAAATTTTCTATGTTTACTTTTATGATGCCCAAAAGTGAAACGCCGTAAACCAGGGCTTTCCGTGGACATTTAGCTTGCACACCTTGTGTGCCTAGGCTTGAATCTTACTATAATTCAGATTATTAAGCAGCTAAAGCGTAATTATTTTCGCCATTTAAATTGTTGAAATAAGTTTAACGAGCATCATTTCAGTCCTCGGTATGCTTACAATTTTACTAATCTTGCTGTCAAAACCAGTCGTCCCCAATATGTCAAAGAATTTAGAATAATATCCACAAAAGATGTACCAATAACTAAGCACAGACTTTTTGACATTTTTAAAACACATTCTTTAAAAATAATAATTGTCTCAAAAAATGCGGATGGCAAAGATAAAAAAATACTACTTGTACAGTATATCTAAATCAAGTATTTTCGCATAAACCTGTTGTAATTTTCAACAAATACCACACTAATTGTTTAAATTTTATAGACATACATGAAATTCGGAATTATAAAAGAACGTAAAAACCCACCTGATAAAAGAGTAGTATTCGCACCAAATAAACTTAAAGAGTTCAAACAACAGTTTCCACAAGCTGAAATCGTTGTTGAAAGTTCAGATATTAGAGTGTTTTCAGATCAACAATATAAAGATGCTGGATTTGAAATAGTTTCAGATTTATCTGACTGTGATGTTTTATTGGGGGTAAAAGAAGTTCCAGTAGAGAACTTAATTCCGAATAAAAAATATTTCTTTTTTAGCCATACTATCAAAAAACAGCCTTACAACAGAAAATTGTTGCAAGCTATGCTAGAAAAGAATATCGAAATGTTCGATCATGAAACTATTATTAAAGCAAACGGAGCTCGTTTAATCGGTTTTGGTAGATACGCAGGTTTAGTTGGTGCTTACAATGGTTTTAGAGCTATTGGTTTAAAAGAAAATTCTTTTGAATTACCAAAAGTTGAATCTTTAGCTGATTTAGATGAAGTTAAAAGAGAATTAGCTAAAATTAAACTTCCTAATATTAAAATTTTACTTTCTGGAACTGGAAAAGTAGCGCATGGTGCTAAAGAAATTTTAGATCATTTAGGTATTAAAGAAGTAAGTGATGCGTTATATTTAACGTCTAAATTTACAGAACCTGTGTATTGCATGGTAGATGTAATGGAGTACGCTAAAAGAACTGACGGAAAAGTTGGTGATCGATTTGAGTTCTATAAAGATCCATCAGGTTATGAAAGTAATTTTATGCCATATGCTAAAGAAACAGACTTTTTTATAGCTGGACATTTCTACGGTGATGGCGCTCCGTATTTATTTACTCGTGATAATGTAAAATCTGAAGATTTTAATATTAAATATGTAGCTGATATTTCTTGTGATGTTGATGGCCCAGTAGCAACTACATTAAGAGCTTCTACAATTGCTGATCCTATTTATGGGTATGATGCAGCTTCTGAATCTGAAATTGACTATAAAGATGATAATGCTATTGTAGTTATGGCTGTTGATAATTTACCTTGCGAACTTCCAAAAGACGCAAGTGAAGGATTTGGAGACATGTTTTTAAATCATGTTATTCCTGCATTTTACAACGATGATAAAGATGGAATATTAGCTCGTGCTAAAATGACGAATAGTAAAGGGGAATTAACTGAACGTTATCGTTATTTACAAGATTATGTTGATGGCAAAGAATAAATGAAATTTATAAAAAAAATACTGAAATATATAGGATACTCCTTTTTGGTTATCCTTTTATATCTTGGTATTGCTATTCTTATAAGTTACATTACAGTTAATGAAGAACACCTCGAAAATCAAGATAAATTTGTCTATTTAAGTTCTAATGGGATTCACTTAAGTGTCATTATTCCAAAAGATAATTTATCGCCAAATTTAACTAATGATTTAGCTATAAATTATACTACTAATTTTATTCGTTTCGGATGGGGTGATGAAAATTTTTACATGAATACTCCTACTTGGAATGATTTTAAATTTTCATATGCTTTTGGTGCTCTTTTTTTGAATAATCCGACATTAATTGAAGTTTCTAAACATCGATACAAACAAAAAAAGTGGACTAAAGTTCCTGTGAATAACGAACAGCTTTTAAAATTAAATGCATTTATAGAAAACACTTTTCTATTGAATCAGAATAAAGAAAAGATTATTATTCAACAAACTATGTATCCAAAATCACAATTATTTAAAGCCAATGGTTCTTATTCTCCTGTAAAAACCTGCAATACTTGGGTTAACGATGGATTTAAAGAAAGCGGAATTAAAGCATCGTATTGGACTTTATTTGATTTTGGATTGCTTAATAAATATCAACAATAATACATGACTCCAGATAAACAGTTTTTAGTAGATACTGCTCATATGAAAATGCCTTTTGGAAAATATAAAGGAACTTTCTTAATTGATATTCCTGAATATTACATGGTTTGGTATAAAAACAAAGGCTTTCCTAAAGGAAAACTTGGTCAAATGATGGGTTTAGTATATGAACTAAAACTAAACGGACTAGAAGATATTTTAAGAAAAATAAGACATACCAATTAACATGAAATACTTTGTGTTATTATGAATTTAACCTGTAATAATCACCCTTGATTTCCTGCTATATCATTAATAGTATCTTCAACCTCAACTGATGGATAAATCAATAACAAGACATAGCAAATACATGAAATAAACAATGTTAATCCTATTAATTTATTTAGTAAAAAAATAATGAAAATACTTTCAGCAAAAAGTATTAAATACGTGCACCCCATAATGAGAACTCCAAATAGCATAGATAAAAATATCAGAAACGGAGATTTCCCCATATTAACAAGTCGTTTTACAATAATATAGATATGAATTATCGTTATTACTAAAGAAAATATACTTAAAAGGATACTTAAAAACTTTCCAATGTTACGAACGTTAGTTGTAAATACATAAAAAATAAAAATTCCTGTAACTACCCAAGAAGATAATTGTAACTTTAAGACACTTCTAGAAAATTTACCTCTACTAAAACCTGAACCACTTCCTAAATCTGAAAACGTAACTGAAGTTTTAGAATTTAACATCGACTTAAAAAATAAAATCCCACCTATAGTCGCTAGCGTAAAAACAAAAATTTTAAACCATAATACGTCATTTTCTATATCGCCATAAAATTGTGTACTGTAAAAATCTTTAATTTTTAAAAAAAAGAAGGGTAACAGAGGTAGTATATTAAAAAAAATAAAGAACAGAAAACCTATACCTACTGTTTTAATTCTTATTTTATTTTCTATGTTGTACAATTTATAAGCTAAAGCTATAGATAAAACTAAAATTACAAATGACCAAGGAATATATGTTGGGAAAGCTACACTTGAAAAGCTGGAAAAAATACTATAACCACCTAAAAATTCATTTCCTTTCATTTTCAGCGCGTAAACATTAACTAAAACTTGTTGTAAAAAATTTACGATTGCAAAACTTCCTATTACCCAAAAAACACTAATAATTGTCACATAATCTCTTTGAGACAGAGCTTGATCTTTATCAAAAAAAATTTTCTTTACATAGGTATAAGCTTCTCTCATTAAAACTGTTTTTATAGTTCTGCTTCAAATTTAATGCTTTGTTTCATATAAACTTGAATAAAAAGTAATTACTAGCCATATAAACATTCCAAAACCAATAGTAAAGCTCCATACTTCAGCCTGTTGGATGGTTTGAATACTTCTTTTTACTAATGAAATAGGAGAAGTGATAATATCCCAAGAATTAAATCGTAAAAATCTTCCTAAATACACACCAAAGCCACATAAAAAGCAAATCAAAGGTATTAGAAAACCAGCTTTTATACGCCACGCTGCAATAGCTGTATGTTTAATATTAATTATGGTTAACACTGTTAATAAGAGTCCTGTAGTGGCACAACAAAACAACAACAATAAATCATACCATGCCATAGGACTCTTTGTATTTAAATGAATCAAATCTGTAATCATATAAGGTGCGTTGGGTAAAAACAATACACATAACACTATAGTTACTGCAGTTTTAATTTTAATATACCGCTTCATTTTATATAACTTTAAGTATTCAGAAATTACATAAGGAATTATAGCTAAGAAAAGATTCCATAACATAAATGAAAAAATTAAACTTTGCGTTATTTGTACTCTTAATAGTACTAAAAACGAAGACATAATGATTAACATTAATACTGCGTTTTGTTGTTTTGTCATTTTTTTTGTGATCATATTGCTATTTTTTTTAAGATGTATATTGAAATACATCAACTACCCTATTTTCTTTAAATTTAATACATAAAATATCTGGATCGATGTTAAACAAACCTGGGACATGTCCTAAATAATATTCCATTAAATTATTTTTAATGTACACCTCTTTTTTTCCTAATAATTCAACTACCTCCTCTTTTGTTTTCCCAATTAATAAATTACGCTGTATAATATCTTCAGACATCTTATACCGTACATGAATTTTTGAATTCCATTTTTTTGAATTAAAACTATTATTGGGATAGTATAAATAAGTTGCTACAGATACTACTGGAATTAATAATGCTATGATTATACTACATATTGCAACAAAAATTATTTTTCTCATATTCGTTTTGAAACGAATCAGTTTTGAAAGTTTACTAGCACCTAAAGCCCCAACACCCAATAAAATTAAAACAAGTATAATTATATATATCATAGGATTTCTTTATAAAAATTTATGAAACATGTTTGCTTAATGTTTCTGGAGTTATATTGATGTAAAATGAAACGATCTGTTTATCATGATTTTATAATTGTAACATTTTTCTAATTTTTAATTTGCCTACAAACATTGAATAAAAAAAACTAAACCATAAAAGGACACCTAATACAGACATAAACATTCCTTCATAAACACTAAGTATAAGAACGAATAAAGTAATTACTAGTTGAAATCCATACCAGTAACTAAAATTTTTAAAACTTAAAGTATAATCTTTTATTGAAACTCCTGTTTTAAATTTTAAGAATAAACCAATTATATTCAATAGAAAATATAGCAATAACCATATTGAAAATATTCCAAGGTAAAACATTGGTATTGCTATTGTATCTGCCCAATATGGGAAAGATTCTCGACTAAAATCTATAAATAAATGTACATACATTGCGCAAACTTCCACTAAGAAACTTATTAATCCTAATAGAAAAATTGAGCTTTTCTTACTATACGTTTTTAAACCTCTATTCTTTGTAACTGTAAACAACAAAAACAATGAAAGTACCACAGCAGTCATTCCATAATCAAAAAGATAATATTTAACTGTTAGATATTCTTCTCTTAATTCAAAAAACAATGTTGTCTTATTTGGATTTAAAGATGATCCAAGTTTTATATATTCTTTTTGAAATAATTCATAATCTTTAAATGGTTTTAAGAATAATGAAAAAACTACTGTAGATATCCCAATAATTACAATTGTTAGTAAACTTTTTTCAAGCAACTTCATTTAAAATAACTTAAATTTTAAGTGATTTTTTCTTGTATGTTTCAATACAATAAACTGTAATAACACCTAACGTATATGCTATCAAATCTCCAAAAGAAAAAGTACTTCCTATCACGATTCTCATTAATTTATTGTCTTGTAAACCTAGCATAGTAACCAGTTCAAAATATTGTAATATTTCAACAGTAAAAGAAAAACATAAAACTCCAATAGCAATCTTTTTAGGTGAAAGATTTACAAATGATTTCACCAAATAATATAACAAAATAACCACTAGAAAATCACCAAAAGTGTGTCTGATAAAACCTCTTGTTTTTGCTATTAAGATTTCTACTAAAAATAATAGTATAAAAATGATGAAACTTTTACTATCGAAACGAAATACTTTTTTATCCATTTTGCCAATCTATTTTTCTTGATGCATACATTACAGAAGCTAATATTACGAATAACCCAACACTTCCTACTAACAAAGCATAACTTTCTAACTGAATAATTACAAAAATAAATGTGTATAACACCAATAGTGAGACTCCTACAAAAACAGGAAATTTAATTCCACTTAATATAGATTTTGAATATAATGATATTAAAATCACAACAGCAAATGAAGCTATGAGATATGCATTAAAAAAATTACTATGCTCAGAAATAGAAATTAATAACGTGTAAAACATTACCAATGCAATACCTATCATTAAATATTGAAATGGATGAATTAAAATTTTACTCATTGTTTGTATCAAAAAGAATACTAGAAACGTTAATCCGATAACCAAAAAACCATATTTAGTGGTACGCTCACTTTTTTGATATTGATCTACAGGAATCATGAAGTTTACACCAAATGCATAATCTTTTAAATTTGGAATAGCATTAAATGATTGTTGCGGAAAAGGTCTATTAATATCTAAAACTTTCCACTTAGCATCAAAACCATTATCGTTAATTTTATCAGGATTATATGGAAGATAACCTCCTAAAAAATTAGCTGTCTTCCAATTAGAAACAACACGAACATTGGTCTCTTTTCCTACAGGAATAAAACGAATTTGCTTACTTCCGTTTACATTCATTTTTAAAGTAAAGTTCACATTAGCATCAATAGGTAAGTCTGCTTTTTTAATTGATTTACTTTCCAATTTATGTAAGTTAACATAAGTGTAAGTGTCAACATCATGCGTATATGGTTTTCCTCCAGAAACTGCATTTCCACCATCATATTTAGATTCAAATGCGTATTTATTTTTATGAAAATCTATTGCTACCAAGCTACTTACTCCTTTTAAGTTAGACGTTTCAATTATTAGTCTAGACTTTTCCCATAAAATATCTTTCTCTTTAATATCTACTTCACTAAAATCAGGCTTAGTAAAACTTCCCTGCAAGTTAATTTCACTTCCATAAACTGCAGTTTCATAAATTCCTCTTTTCTTTGGTTGTGGATTTACAGTAGTTTCAATATCCAATTCTTTAGGAAAAAAATATCCATATTTCACCTTTGTAATCACTTCTTCTTGGTATGTTTTTGTCTGTGAATTGTATATCTTTTTTATGTCATAGGTTTTATAGGGTACTTTTAACATAGGACCATATAACAACACTTCTCCACCCCATTTCTGGTTAATTTCTCCTATGACTTCCTTTTGCCGATATTTACGTTCTCTAATTAAATCTTTTACATAAGATAACGGTATTAACAAAATCAATATCAATACCCCTATAGTTAGCATTCTTGCTGAAATAGACTGTTTTAACCACTTCCCTAACCTTTTTTCTTGTTGAACTTTTTCCATTTTGTATGTTCTTTTTATTAATAATTTATTTTTTCTGTTTAAAAACTACCCTGCTATAGTATAATAGCTGGGTAGTTTATAGCAATCTCCCCTTTAAACGAAACATGTAAAGTACTTTGAAATTCAAAGTTTAAATTCAAAAAAATTTTAGGTGCCTTTTATCAATTTTTCTAAAGCCTCTACATGTTTTTTAAACTCTTCTTTTCCTAATGGTGTTGCATAGTATTTTGTATTGGGTTTTCTACCAATAAATTGTTTTTCTACTCTAATAAAACCTACTTTTTCTAAAGCCTTAGAATGACTTGCTAAGTTTCCGTCTGTTGCACCCAACAACTCTTTTAATGATTTAAAATCTGCATACTCATTTACCACCAAAATCGACATAATCCCTAATCGTATTCGGTGATCAAAAGCTTTATTTATATTGTTGAGTAAGTTCTTCAAAAATGCAGATTTATATTATTTTCTTTCGTATTTCACATACATTAAAATACCGTAAACGATATGCATTACACCAAAGCCTAATACCCAAAACCAAAATCCATATCCAGGGAAAACAGCGCATAACAACCCTAATACAATTTGTGTATAACCTAAGTATTTTATATACCCCAAAGTATATTTAGAAGCATTGATTAATGCTAAGCCATAAAATAATAACATTAATGCCCCGGTCTGTCCGTAACGATGCTGTTTTAAAATAATAATTATGTATATACCTCCTGCAATTAACGGCACTAGAAAACTTGTTAAAAGTCGTTTAGTCGTTGCATCCCATATGCGCTCACCATTCTTCTTAGCTTTTAAGGTCGTCAAATAAATAGCTGAGACAACACTCGCAAACAATACTAAAATCATATCTAACAAAACCAATTTGAAAATTTTGCCATCTAAAATTAAATACCCTCTATAACTAGATGTTACTAAAAAATAAGCATAAGCTGCACCAATTAATGCATAAGTACCTGCTAATATTCCTGACAAACCACTTAATGAAATAAATCGTGATGATTTACTCATTAAATTTTTAATTTCTGTGATATCTTTTAAGTATTCTTCTGAACTCATGATAAAGTACTTTGAAATACAAAGTAAAAATAAAAAAACTAGTTATGCAAAAAATTTATACTTTTAATTTATGAGACCTGCAGAAGCCTATATATTATCTCAAGAAGAACCTTTTAAATCTATGCTACTTCATCTTCAAATGGTTATTGAACAAAATTTTCCTGAAGTTGTCTTAGAGTTCAAATGGAAAATTCCTTTTTACTATTTAGATGGGAATCCGTTTTGTTTTCTGAATCCTTCCAAAAAAAAGAAATATGTAGATGTTGGTTTTTATGGCGTGAACGGCTTAGAAGAATATCAAAATATCATAATTTCTGAAGGCAGAAAAAAAGTAAGATCACTTCGTTATAGCAGTATAGAAGAAATTAATAACGATATCTTAATTCAGGTATTAACTTTAGCAAATAAGAACAAAGAACAAGGCTTTTGGCGTAAAAAATAGACTTTCACCTACTCTACTTTTACTGTGTATTCCAGTGTAAGTTCATTATCAATATAAATCTGTAAAGTTGTATTATTTTTAGGCTTCTTTAAATAGTAATTACTATACCCAATTTTATTAGTAACTTTTGGAATTCTAATAACTTTTTCACTACCTAATACATACAATAAAGATTGCATCTGTTTCACTCCTTTGATTTTAAACTTGATAAAACTTTTATTTTTTGCCTCTATAACTCCATTTTTAGGTTCAATAACATCTATTTTATGTTTAAAATATGCATTTGTAACTACTGGATCTTTACAAAAATCATCAAGACTTTTTAGTTTTAAAAAATACCTCCATTTAATTTCCGATGGGAAATGTGTCTTATTAAGAACCTCAGGTTGAACGTCAAAAAAAGTATTATTAAACTTCCTATACCAAATTTTTTGAGATACATAACCAGCTCCATAAGTAGCGTCTATCATCATCCAACGATCTTTTATCTTTACCGCATTCCAAACATGATTTTTTGTTTTTGGAATAAACCCAATATAATCTCCTGATGTTTTGGTATAACCATACACCAATTCATTTTCTATATGCATTAAATCACATATCCTCTTAAATAGCAAAGCATAACCTTCACAAACACCTTGACGATTGTTGAATGTATTTAATATTTTCTTTTCTGTTTTTGCCATTAAAGCTTTTTCCACATCTTCTTCACTATAGTAAACCAAAAATTCTGGAGCAGTAAGCATCCTAGAATATTTTTCACGATACATGATATTGTGTGTTAACCAAATATAAACAGCTCTAACCTTTTCTATATCAGTTTTAAAATCATAATCGATATGTTCTGCTAAGTCGGTAATGGTTGTTACTCTTTTGTAAGCTGATCTTGTCACATTATCGACCATAGTAAAATCTTGTGCAAAAATTAAAAAAGGGAATAGCAATACTATTAGTGTATACTTTTTCATTTAAAATAGCTTTAAAGGAGAAAATTAAACATTTGATCACTGATTTACAAATTTTATTAAAATCATCATTAGATAATGGTAACTCACGAGACTTTTAAACCATTTGATACAATAACTACAAAATTTTAAGAATAAAATGTAACATTTTATATTTTTATTCTTCTTATTGAAATAACAATCTCATAACATCAAATACAATGAAAAAACTAAAAACTTTAGCCATTGCTTTAACACTTATATTCTCTGTAAGTAGTTATGCGCAAACTGCAGATGAAATTATCAATAATTACATTGAAAATATTGGAGGAAAAGAAAAGCTAGAAAAGCTTAAAGGAGTTCAAATGATTGGAAATATGAAAATGCAAGGCATGGAAATTCCTTTCGAACAATTATCTACAAAAGACGGAAAACAATTAGTTTCTATAGAATTACAAGGAAACAAAATGGTATGGTCTGCTTTTGACGGAGAAGTTTCTTGGCAAAGAAATCAAATGACAATGGAAGCTGAAAAAAGTGATAATGAAGCTACTCAAAATTTAAAAAACGAATTAGCGCAATTTCCAGATCCATTTTTAAACTATAAAGAAAAAGGATATACTGTAGAATTAATCGGAAAAGAAACTATTGACGGAGCAGAAACATTCAAAATTAAATTGACTAAAAAACCTGTTCTAGTAAATGGTGAATCTTTACCAAACATTACACACTACTACTTTGACACTGAAAATTTTGTTCCTATCGTTGTTGAAAGCACAGTAAACCAAGGACCAATGAAAGGACAAACGATAAAGTCTACACTTAGTGATTATCAAGAAGTTGATGGGGTTTATTTTCCTTTTAGTATGGGGAGCAAGTTCCAAACAATGGAATTTAAAGAGATTAAGTTAAATCCAGAAGTTAAAGCTGAATCTTTTGCTTTACCCGTTAAAAAATAATTTCTCTTACTAACCAACTTTAAATATAAATCCAGTATTGCTTTCAGTACTGGATACTCTACATAGTATGAACAAGATATTTAAATTCATAATTTGTGGTTCTCTTGTGGTATCTACAAGTGTTACTGCACAAGACATTGTTCTAAAAGGGAAACAACTTTTTGGAGATTTAAAAGCAAGACACATTGGTCCGGCTTTAATGAGTGGTCGAATTATCGACTTAGAAAATCACCCTACAAATCCTAAAATTATCTATACTGGAACAGCTGGTGGTGGTGTTTGGAAATCTGAAAATGCTGGAGCTACTTTTACTCCTATTTTCGATGAATATGCACAATCTATTGGTGCAGTTGCTTTAGATCCAAGCGATCCTGATAATACTGTTTGGGTAGGAACTGGAGAAATTTGGACTAGAAACAGTGTTTCTTTAGGTGACGGACTTTATAAATCTAAAGACGGTGGTGCTAACTGGAAAAAAATTGGGTTTGAAAAATCTGAAAGAATCAGTAGCATCAAAATCAATCCAAATAATTCTAATGAAGTATATGTTGCTGTTCTAGGAGCATTATGGAGCGATAGTGATGAACGTGGAATTTACAAAACATTAGACGGTGGTAAAACATGGGAAAGAATTCTTTATGTTGATGAAAAGACTGGTGCTAGTGATTTAATTATGGATCCTAAAGATCCTAACACACTGTATGCTTCTATGTGGGAATTTAGAAGAACAGGCTGGGGATTCAATTCTGGAGGTCCAGGTAGTGCTTTATACAAATCTACTGATGCAGGAAAAACTTGGAATAAAATTCATAATGGTTTTCCTAAAGGAGATTTAGGGCGTTTCGCTATTGCAATAGCACCTTCACAACCAAATACTGTGTTTGCTGTGGTAGAAAGCAAAAAAGATAAAGGTTTATACCGTTCTGATGACGCTGGAAAAAACTGGAAACTTTTAAATAGTGATTTCGGTTTAGTTGTTCGTCCTTTTTACTTTTCACGATTAGTTGTTCACCCTACAAATCCAGATATTTTAGTAAAAGGTGGATTAAATGGTTCTATTTCTAGAGATGGTGGTAAGACATTTAAAAATCTAGGTCAAATGCATTCTGATATTCATGATATTGTATTTGACATCAAAAATCCTGATGCCATGTTCGTAGGAACAGATGGTGGTGTTTACAGAAGCTGGGATGGTGGAGCTACTTTAGATATGGTAGATAATCTTCCGCTTTCTCAATTTTATCAAATTAGTGTTGATAATGAAGAGCCATATAACATTTATGGAGGATTACAAGATAATGGTTCTTGGTACGGTCCTTCTTCTTCTCCTGGTGGTATTGAAGCTAGAGACTGGAAACGTGTTGGTGTTGGAGACGGATTTAGAGTATTAAAACATCCTACTAAGAATATTATTTATTCTGAAATGCAAGGTGCACAACAAGTTTGGAGATATGATGTTGATAAAAATTATAACAGAAATATTCAACCATTACCAATTAAAGGTGAAGCTGATTTACGTTTTAACTGGAACGCTCCAATGGCTGTAAGTGCTCATCAACCAGATCGTTTTTACATGGGAAGTCAATTTTTACATGTTAGTGAAGATATGGGAGATAATTGGACTAAAATTTCTCCAGATTTAACTACAAACGATCCTAAGAAACAAGATAAAGAATCAGGTGGAATTTCTGTTGACAAGTCGGGTGCAGAAACGCATACGACTATTTTTACCATTGCTGAATCTCCTTTAGATGAAAAAGTAATTTGGGTAGGTACCGATGATGGAAATGTTCAAATTACAAAAGACGGTGGTAAAACTTGGGAAAACACAGTGGCAAATATTTCTGGTTTACCTAAAAACACTTGGGTGTATCATATAGAAGCGAGTTCTCATGATAAAGGTACTGCTTACGCTGTTTTTGACGGACATACTTCTGGTGACATGAATACGTATGTATACAAGACAACTGACTTTGGTAAATCTTGGAAATCTATTGTTACTAAAGATATTGTTGGATTCGCTAGAAACATTCAAGAAGATTACGTAAACAAAGATTTATTATTCTTGGGGACTGAATTTGGTTTATTCATTACTATTGATGGTGGTAAAAACTGGTCTCGTTTTACAAACAATATGCCTGCTACTGCTGTACATTTCATTGATCTTCAAAAGCAAACAAACGATTTAGTTTTAGGAACACATGGTCGTGGGGTTATTATTATTGATGATATTTCTCCTTTACGTGAAGTGAATCAGCAAATGTTAGCCAAAAATGTACATTTCTTCAACTCAAAACCTGCAATTATTAAAGAACAAGGTGGTTTTGGCGGCGGAAGTACAGAATTACAGTTTGTTGGTAATAATCCGAGTACTACTGCAAAAATTATGTACTACTTGAAAAAGCGTCATACATTCGGAAAAATGACGTTAACTATAAAAGATGAGAATGATAAAGAATTAATTACATTAACTCCAGGGAAATCTAAAGGTATAAATGTTGTAAACTGGGGATTCAGACAGAAAAACCCAAAGGTTGCCGCTGGTAAAAGTTTTACTTTTGGTGGTTTTACAGCACCTCGTGTTTCAGCTGGAACTTATAAAGTTGTACTCAAAAAAGGTAAAAAAGAGTATGTTAATACAATTGAAGTGGTGAACGATCCTAAATCTTTGATTTCTAATGAAGATAGAATTGCTCAAAGAAAGACTACTTTAGAATTGTATGATGATATGGAAGATTTAGCGTATTTGGTATATCAAATTGATACACATATTAAAGACGCTAAAGCAGCCATGAAAGCTGATGCTAAATTAAAGAAAAGTGCAACCAAAGTAATTCAGCTATTACAACCGTTAAAAGAAACTTTAGTAGTGACTACAGGTGATAACTATGTTGGCGAAGCTGAACCAGAATTAAGAGAAAAACTTTCAGACCTATATGCTGAAGTTGCGAATCAGTTTGAAAAACCTTCATTTTCTCAACTTGAGAATAAAGAGGTATTAGAAACTCGATTACAAAAAGCTAAAAAAGATTTTGAAAAAATCAAAAACAAAGAGATTTCAAAATTCGAAAAGCGTAAACTGAAAGCTGACAAAAAGCAAATTAAATTACTTAGTAAAGAAGATTTTATTGCTAAAAAATAAGAACAAAAATCCCCTTGACGATTTCAAGGGGATTTTTATTAATCTATTAAAAATTCTATTGCTACTTCTCTATCCATTAATAAGAAGCATTGTTTTACGCCTGGAGGTGGAACGAATCGGACTGTAGTTGTTGATTTACCGACAATTTTCTCAGGTTTTACAGCTCTGCTACTTCCTAAAAAACCAACAAAAAACTCTTTCTGCTTAGCATTTCTTAATTTTATTGTTACAACATTTCCTTTTCCTCTTTTTAAAATTCCAGAGTTAGGCGATTTTAAAGTTACATTAGATTGTAAAAAACTATTACTGTAAATAGGCTGATTGTAATATTGTTCTTTTGTTATTCTACCTACTCTTAATCTCCATATACTTTCTTCTGGTAAGTGAGTTTTAAAATATTTCTTCTTTGGTATGTTATAATAATACGGATTGAATTTTTTAATCCACCTTCCATTAATTTCTGCGCCTGCTCCCCAAGTTGCATCTATATACATCCATTTTCCCTTAAGCTTAACAGCATTCCATGCATGATTTGCAGTTAATGATGAGTTTCCTATAACCTGAGCAGAATTTCTAACATGACCAGTAACGACTTCATTTTCGATATTTAAAAGTGAACATACTTCAGCAAATGTTCTTGCATAACCTTCACAAACTGCTTTACGGGTTCGTAAAGTTTTCTTAATTATCTTGTCATTAATTGCTTTAATTTTTTGTTGCTTCTCTTCTTCTGTTCGATATCTGAATGAAGTTCGTGTTTGTCTATTCGGATTATAAAACTCTTTTAAATCATAACGAATATTTTTCGTTAACCAGAAATACAATGCTTTTACTTGATGTTCTTTTTTAGGAAAATCTTTTTGTATTCTATTTGCCAACTTATGAACGGTAATAATACCTGGGTATCCATTCACTTCTTCATCTACCGATGAAAAATCTTGTGCTGTGGATACTAAAACTGTGAAAAAAATCAGTGTAAATAATCTCATACGCATCATTTATCAATAACTATACCTTAAATTTTAAAAATGAATAACATCAAATACAAGTATACAAAGTATCTAATTAAACACTATTTGATACAAGCAAATCTATTTTATTCTTTACTATCGTTCTTAGATTAAAAAACTAGCGAGAAAACTGTTCCTTCTTCTATAACACTTTTTACCTGTATACTTCCTTTATGCAGCAGCATGATCTGTTTGCACAAACTTAAACCAATTCCGCTGCCTGTTTCTTTACTTGTAAAAAAGGGAACAAAAATGTTTTCTTGTAGATCTTCTGGAATTCCGATTCCATTATCATATACCTTAATTACTATATTTCGGTTAATATTTTCTATTGCTTCAACTCGAATATGTGCCTCTTCTTTTTCTTTACAAGCATCAACAGCATTCAACAATAAATTGATTAATACTTGTTCAATTAGGTGAACATCTATCTGTAATGATAAACGATCATTTATATTTAAAAAGTCTATTTGAATTCCTTTTGCTTTTATAGAAGGTTCCATTAGTAACTGAATATTGGTAAATAATTCTGTTACTCTTATTTTTTGCAAATTAAGATGGGTTACTTTGTTAAGACTTCGGTAAGTTTTTGCAAATTTCAACAAGCCTTCACTCCTGTTTTTTATGGTTTTAATTCCTGCATTTAAATCTATCAACTCAGAAGCTTCATCATTTTCAGAAATTAATCCATCTAAATTTCTTTCTAAAGTATTAGCTAATGATGCAATGGGAGTTATTGAATTCATGATTTCATGAGTCATTACACTTAATAACTTCTTCCAAGATTCTGATTCATTTTTATTTAATGTATTATCTATATTCTGAATCACTAACAATTTGAACGTATCTTCTTCAACCTCAAAAATGGTATCAGAAACTAACGTTTTTATTTTTTCATTTTCTAAGTTTATTACTACTGAATCTCCTTCTCTATGAAAAGTTTCAAAAATAGTTGTGAATAACTCTGGCTTTCGTCGCTCTATGAAACTGATATTTTTAAACGAAGGAACATCTAGAATCTTTAGAAAAGAATCATTACTCCATAACACGCTTCCGGTTTCTAAATTATATGCGATAATACCTATATCTACCATTTCTAAAATCTTTTGTAGATAAACATATTGTGCATGATTTTGCGTATTAATCTCTTTAATTGTTTGATGAATTTGATTAAATCCTTTATACAAGAAACGAATATCTTTCGCTGCTACGTTTTCGGAAAAACCTCTGGAGAAATCACGATATTTAACTGCATTAAAAAAATCTTCAATAACTAAGAAACGACGTTTTACAAAAGTGTATGTGTTATATACAATAAGAAATAATACAATACCTAAAAGAATCGCATAAGTAAACTCATTTGTGTATGAGAAATACACAATAGCTAGAATTACACTTACCATAAGTATAACTCTAATACATATTTTTAAAATGAAACTCTTATAATTCATATTTAGCTAATCGTCTGTACAATGCTGCTCTAGTAATTCCTAATTCTTTTGCTGATTTTGAAATATTACCTTGGTGTTTTTCTAAAACCGTAAGAATAGCTTTCTTTTCTACCTCTTCTAAATTCAAGCTTTCATTTTTACTTGTTTTTGGTGTTACAGATCGCTCTATTGAAGAAAACACCAAATCTTCAGCTTTTAAAACCGATCCATCTGTCATAATCACAGCTCGCTCTAGAACATATTGTAATTCTCTAACATTCCCGGGAAAATCATGGTTTTTAAGTTTAATTATAAACCCTGTATCAAAAGTAAAGTTACTCTTATTGTATTTTTCAGCATAATGTGCCACAAAATGTTTAGACAACATCGTAATATCTGTTTCTCGACTTCTTAAAGGCGGCACAATAATGTCTACTGTATTAATTCGATAAATTAAATCTTTTCTGAATTTTCCTTCGTCTGCCAACTCTTCAGGAGTTACGTTTGTTGCACAAAGTAATCGAATATCAATCGGAACTTCTTTATTAGAACCTAATGGAGTGATAAATCTGTTTTGTAAAACAGTTAATAATCGTACTTGCTGACCTAATGAAATATTACCAATTTCATCTAAAAATAAAGTTCCTCCATTCGCTGCTTCAAAACGACCAATTCGATCTTCATTTGCTCCTGTAAAAGCTCCTTTTTTATAACCAAACAATTCACTTTCAAACAATGTCGTTGTTAAAGCTCCTACATCAACTTTTATAAATGGTTTATCTTTTCTATGAGAATTATCGTGTATTGCTCTTGCTATTAAATCTTTTCCGGTTCCGTTTTCTCCAAGAATTAAAACATTAGCATCAGTTGGGGCAACTTTTTTAAGTTTGGTAAAAACATCTTGCATAACTTCACTTTCACCAATAATAGTTGCACTGCCTGTTTGTAAAGTATTTGTCTTTTTAGCTTCTGTTTTTTTCTTATTTAAGATAGTGTTAATAGCATCTAGTAACTTTTCATTTTTCCATGGTTTCATTAAAAAATCAGATGCTCCTTCTTTTAAACCTCTTATTGCTAAATCAATATCTGCATAAGCTGTCATAAGAACAACAGCTGTTTCTGGTTGATATTCCTTAATTTTTCGTAACCAAAAAATTCCTTCATTTCCAGTATTTACCAAACCATTAAAATTCATATCAAGAATTACAATGTCGTAAGTAGCTTTTTCTATTTGAGAAATTATATTGCTAGGATTTTTTTCTGTTACAATAGCTTTTACCAAAGGTTTAAGTAACAAACGTATAGCAGTAAGTACATCTGCATCGTCATCAATAACTAAAACTGTAGCTTTTTTTAATACCATTACTACAATATTACGACTTTATACCTAGGTTTTAAAAATTAGAAAACTAAAAAACATAACACTAATAAAAGTGTACATTTTTGAACATTAAGTGTATCAAAACCGAACACTTTAAAAATGTAACAAAAACTTAAAAATCTGTTAATCAGCAATTTAATCTTTTGGCATTATATTGAATATGAATGAAGTAACGTAAAAATTATTACAATGGATATTCAATTACAAAAGAAAAGGTTTTCAAATCAACGTATCGTTATTATCGTTGGTGTTTTATTATTTGTTGTATTGCTAGTATACATAGTTACAGAGTCATCTGGAAACACAAAACTGAATGTTAAAAAAGAGCGTATTGCTGTGAGTACTATTGTAAATGACGTATTTCAAGAAAATATTCCAATTAATGGAATTGTATTACCAATCACAACTATTTATTTAGATGCTTTAGAGGGTGGTAATGTTGTAGAAAAATATGTTGAAGATGGTGCTACATTAAAAAAAGGACAACCTATTTTAAAATTATCTAATACAGATTTAGAATTAAACTTAATCAATCAAGAAACATCTGTGTATAATTTATTAACGCAAATGCAAATTTCTCAAAATGCAGCTCGCCAGAATACTATCAATAGAAAAAATAGATATACTGATGTAGAAAGTACTCATATTGAAGCGACTCGAGAGTATAAATTGAACAAGAAATTGTATGAAAAAGGAGTAATTTCTCGTCAAGATTTTGAATCTTCTCAAAACAATTATAACTATCAAAAAGAACGATTAAAACTGGCAAAACAGGTTTTATCTGAAGATTCTATTGCTTCAAATTTAGAAATTAATAAAGCTAAAAGTTCCTATAGAAGAACTCAAAATGCTCTAGAATTAATGCGTAAAAAAGTAGGTGATTTAATTGTTCGTTCACCAATAGATGGGCAACTCACTTCTTTTGATACAGAAATCGGACAGTCAATTAATAAAGGAACTCGTTTGGGTCAGGTTGATGTTACTTCTGATTATAAAGTTAGACTTGCCATGGATGAACATTATATCTCTAGAATTTACCCTGGTCAAACAGGAAGTGTAACACTTCAAAACAAAAAATATACTTTAGTCATTAAAAAGGTTTTTACTCAAGTGAATAATGGGAAATTTCAAGTCGACATGAAATTTAAAGATGAAGTTCCGAAAGGAATTCGAAGAGGACAAAACCTTCAAATTAAAGTAGCTTTAAGCGCTGAAAAACAAGCTTTACTTGTTCCTAAAGGAAGTTTTTATCAGCAAACAAATGGAAATTGGATTTTTAAAGTTAGTGAAGATGGCAAAAGAGCATATCGTGTTGCTACTAGACTTGGAAGTCAAAACTCCAGTTTTTACGAAATTTTAGACGGATTAACTTCTGGTGATAAAGTGATTACCTCTAGTTATGACGCATATAAAGACATAGAAGAATTGATATTACAATAAAAAAATAAATAGAAAGTACTATGATACAGATTACTGACTTACAAAAATTTTACAAAACAGAAGAAGTACAAACCATTGCTTTAAACAAATTATCTTTTGAAGTTAAAAAAGGAGAATTTGTAGCAATAATGGGACCATCGGGATGTGGAAAATCTACCTTACTTAACATTCTTGGTTTATTAGACGATCCTGATGGAGGAAGCTTTAAATTCAATGGAATTGAAGTTTCTAATTACAACGAGCGTAAACGAGCAAACTTAAGAAAACACAATATTGGTTTTGTTTTCCAGAGTTTTAACCTAATCGATGAACTTACTGTTTTTGAAAACGTTGAACTTCCTTTAATCTACACTGGAGTAAAATCAAGCGAACGTAAAAAGAGAGTTGAAGAAGTTTTAGAAAAAATGCAAATCATGCATCGTAGAAATCATCTTCCTCAACAATTATCTGGTGGACAACAACAACGTGTTGCCGTTGCTAGAGCTGTTGTTAATAATCCGAAATTAATTTTAGCAGACGAACCTACAGGAAATCTTGATAGTAGTAACGGAAATGAAGTTATGGATTTACTTATTGATTTAAATGAATCTGGAACTACAGTTGTTATGGTGACGCATAGTGAACACGACGCTAAATATAGTCATCGAATTATTCGAATGTTAGACGGACAAAAAGTTACTGAAAACATTTTAGCTTAATTATTAACCTTTAAAAACAAAGCCTTACGTTATGCTTAAAAATTATTTCAAAATAGCATGGAGAAACATCATGAAACACAAAGTGTTTTCTTTAATAAATGTTATTGGACTTACCATAGGTTTAAGCGCCTCTTTTATTATAGGCTTAATGATTTACTATGATTTTACTTTTGATAATTTTCATAAAGATAATGACCGAATTTTTAGGGTGGTTACTAACTTTAGTAGCCCAGATGGAAAATCTTTTAATGCTGGTGTAAGCCTTGCTTTAGAAGATGCTATTAAAGACAATACAAACTTTGAAGTTGTTAATAGTATTATTATTGAAACACCTTCAATTGTAGAAAATAAAGAAGAAAACATTGTTAAGAAATGGCCGAAATATGTAATTTACACTACTCCAGAATACTTCGATATTTTTGAATATAACTTTTTAGCTGGAAATAAAAATGAAGCTTTAAAAAATCCTAATCAGGTAATTTTAACGGATACAAGAGCCAAAGAATATTTTCCAAAATTACATCCAGCTGAAATTATAGGTAAAACTTTAGTTTATAATGATTCTCTACAGATAAAAGTAACTGGTGTAATAGAAAACCTAAAAGGAAGAACAGAATTTATTTTTCAAGAACTTATTTCTTATCCTACACTTCTTAGTACCCGATTAAGGAGAGATATTCTTAACAAAGATTGGAATATGACAAACTCTGCAAATCAGTTATTTGTTAAAGTAAACGCCAATGCAAATTTCGATCAGATAAAAAAAGAGTTTAATTATTTAGCTACAACGTATTTAGATGAATATTCTCGTAAACACAATCACTCAAAAGAATTTGCATTACAACCTTTAAATGATATCCATTTAAATACGAAATATGAAATTTACGACTGGGAAAAAAGTCGAACTAGTATGACTTTACTCAAAAGCTTAGGTCTAGTTGTTGTTGTTTTATTGTTACTAGGTTGTATAAATTTCATCAACTTAAATACAGCACAAGCTACACAGCGCTCTAAAGAAATTGGAATTCGAAAAGCCTTAGGAAGCTCTAGAGAACAATTGATCATCCAATTTATGGGAGAAACTTTTTTATTAGTTTTAATATCAGGTATCTTTTCTTTACTATTATCTAAATGGTTGTTGCTAGCACTCTCTGATTTTGTACAACAAGGTATAACTATCTCCTTATTTGCAAATCCTATTATGATTATAAGTATAATTCTCTTGTTAGTATTAGTCACTTTTTTATCAGGATTTTACCCTGCATTAGTACTCTCTAAAATGAACACAATTTCGGTTCTAAAAAACAGTGTGAGCACAGGTGATAAAAAAGTATTTCTTAGAAAGTTTTTAACCATATTCCAATTTACCATTGCCCAAATATTTATTATAGCAACGTTACTTGTAGGAAAACAAATTAATTTTTTATTGAGTAAAGATATGGGGTTCAAAACAGAAGCTATTGCTACTATTATTAGCCCTAGAGATGAAAATGAACTAGCAAAAAAAGAATTATTTATACAAAAATTAAAGGCTATTCCTCAAATTAAAAACGCATGTTTAGGAAATACCACTCCAGCATCTAATACATCTAGCCTGACTACTGCTACACATACCAATAGTAAAGGAGTAATAGCACAATCTGATCTTCGAATTATATCAGGAGATGTAAACTATGCTAATCTATTCGATTTAAAACTACTTGCAGGGAAAATATTTAAAAATGATACCATACATGAACTTGTAATTAATGAGGCAGCTCGAAAAGTATTTGGTTTTAAGACTCCTGAAGAAGCTATTGGAAAAACTTTAGATTTTGGTGGTGATAAAGTACCGATTGTTGGCGTCATGTCAGATTTTATTCAAGGTTCACTTCATTATGATATTGTACCTATGGCTCTAAACGGTGATTGGTCTAGACATTATTTCAGAAGCCGATTTTCACGAACATTTATTGCCTTCGAAAATTTATCTCCAAATGATTTTCGAAATACCTTAGATACCGTTGAGCGTATTTATGGCGAAGTATATACTGAAAGTCAAGACTATCGTATTAAATTTATGGATGATACCATTAACGAATTTTATAGTAAAGAATATAAAATTTCTAAATTATTAAAGTGGGCAACTGGACTTTCAATTTTAATTAGTTGTTTAGGTTTATGGGGGCTTGTTATTTATACCACCAACAGACGTGTAAAAGAAATTGGAATGCGAAAAGTTCTTGGAGCTTCAGTTTTACAAATAAACAAATTATTGTGTAAAGAGTTTTTAATTTTAGTAGGTATTGCTTTTATGTTGGCTACTCCAATTGCTTGGTATTTTATTTATAAATGGCTACAAGATTTTTCTTATCGAACTGATATTAGTTTTATGACTTTTCTCATAAGTGGTTTTATAATGATTGTTTTTGCTTTAATTGTAATAAGTATTAAAACTATTCAAGCTGCAAGTTCTAACCCCGTAAATTCCTTACGTTCAGAATAAAAACAATAATACACCAACTAATTCGTACCAATCTCAAAACTCTTTCTTTTGGGATTGGTACAATGATATTATATAAAATGAGTTATATGTATTAAACCCGCATTATGCATTAGAAAATCTATTATGCCTGTAATCTACTTCAAATACTATCGTAAACTGTGTTTTTTGATTTAATCATAACGATGGCTGAAATCAAAAAAACACTAGTATTTATTGTATATCACAGCCTCATGACGAAGTTCTAATGCATAATTCGGGTTAAAATACTTATCTTAACTTTTGAAAGTTATTAGCATACTATGAAAAAAACTCTTCTTATAATACTTGCAGCTCTGGCTGTTCTTTTTCTTATCATGAGAATGAATCCTAAAGGAAAACAGTATACCAATCAAATTGAATCTTTAATTTCATCACCAAAAGAAAATCTAATAAACAAAGAAGGAAATACGATTAAATCTCGTGTAAAACCACCTAAAGGTTACAAAAGAAACACAATTAAAAACAATTCTTTTCAGCAATATTTAAGAAATTACAAATTAAAAAAACATGGTTCTCCAATTATTAACTATGATGGTTCTAAATATTTTGCTCAGCATTGGCATGATGCTATTTTAGAAGTTCCTGTACCTAAAAACGGTTTACAACAGTGCGCAGATGCTTTAATGCGAATTAGAGCTGAGTATTTATGGGATCAAAATCGTAAAAACGAAATCGGATTCAAATTTACTTCAGGTCATTACTGCTCATGGAAAAAATATGCTGCTGGTTATAGGCCTAAAATTAAAGGTAACAAAGTAAGTTTTCATAAAACAGCCAAACCAGACAACTCTAAATCAAATTTTTACAAATACTTAAATTTAATTTATACTTATGCAGGAACTGCATCTTTACACAGCGAACTTAAAAAAGTAAACATCAAAAACTTGAAAATTGGAGATATGTTAGTTCAACCTGGTTTCCCTGGACATATAGAAATTATTGTTGATAGCGCAATTAATGAAAAAGGAGAGCAGCTTTTTTTACTAGCTCAAGGTAATACTCCAGCACAAAGTGTTTGTTTACTTAGAAATTTTGAAAATGAAAACATTAGCCCTTGGTATAACTTTACTAAAAATTCTACTGTTTATACGCCTAGTTATTATTTTGAAAATCCTGTTTTTGTTAGATTTAAATAAACCCTTGTTAGAAATAGTAACATGAAGCCTTTATTTTACGTAATTTTAGTACTCTTTTGTTATTGTTGTAAAAATTCGCCAACTACAAAGGTTAATTTACTACATTATAAAAAGATAGATTCTATTTTAAGAACTCGAAATTTCAATCCAAATACTACATATAAACCTTTAAGTCTACATTATAAAGGAAAATCATTTTTAAGCCCAAATCAAACAACCAATACTTTAAAAAATACATTTTCTTACAGACCAGATCCTAATGGTGAATTCTCTCATGATTTTAATTACGTAAAAGACTATCTTAGTATAGACGACAATCTTTCAATTAATTTAACTCAAGGCTCTGTAAATGGAATTCTTTTTTTCTCTTCTGATCAAAAGTACAATCGTATATTTAGTATCTCTGGCTATTGGACTATCGACTCTAAGCTGATAAAAGACAATCCTTCAGAAATAATTACGCAAATTTCAAAACAACTTTTCCCTGTGCTAAAAGGTAAATTCGAACTTAAAAAAAATTGGAATTACCAGCATAAAAAAGACAACTATATCGAACATTTTTCTATAGAAACTCCTGATGAAAATAGTCTTTTTTGGAATTTACATTATAAAATACATTTCCTTAAAGAACAATCTTAAAAATATAATTTCAACGTAAATAATATTATTTTTACAATGTATTCACTACTTTTCTAATTGCAACCAAATTAGAAAGTAATTGTTCTAAATAATCTAAATGTAGCATATTTGCGCCATCTGATTTTGCATTTGCAGGATCAAAATGTGTCTCAATAAATAAACCATCTACATTGTTTACAACTCCTGCCCTAGCTATTGTTTCAATCATATCTGGTCTTCCACCTGTAACACCAGAACTTTGGTTAGGCTGTTGTAACGAGTGTGTTACATCTAAAACTGTAGGTGCATATTTTCTCATCGTAGGAATTCCACGAAAATCTACTAACAAATCTTGATAACCAAACATAGTACCTCGTTCAGTAATCCAAGCTTGTTCGTTTCCTGAGTCTTTTACCTTTCTCACTGCATGTTCCATAGCTTCCGGACTCATAAACTGTCCTTTTTTCAAGTTCACAACTTTTCCAGTTTTTGCCGCTGCAACTACTAAGTCAGTTTGACGAACTAAAAACGCAGGTATTTGTAAAACATCAACATACTCCGCAGCTTTTTCAGCATCAGCTATTTCATGAATATCAGTAACTGTAGGTACATTAAATGTTTCAGAAACTTTTTTTAAAATTTTCAAAGCTTTTTCATCACCAATACCTGTAAAACTATCAATTCTACTTCTATTTGCTTTTTTAAAACTTCCTTTAAAAATATATGGAATTTCTAATTTATCTGTAATTGCTACAACTTTTTCAGCAATTCGTAAAGCCATATCTTCTCCTTCAATAGCGCAAGGGCCAGAAAGTAAAAAGAAATTATTAGTATCTGTATGTTTTATTTTAGGTATACGATGTAAATCCATTATAAAAATTTTGACAAATTTAAGGAATAAAAATAGCTATCTTTAGCTTTTAATTTAATTACTTATGAAAACTCTTCTTTACTATTTTTTATGTTTAGTTTCCCTTTTTTTTACAAGTAGTTGTGCTATTAACACAAATGGTGGTAATGGACAACCTGGTAAACCTGGAATAAACGGAAAAAAAGGTGAAGATGGGGAAAAAGGTAAGGATGGAAAGGACTTTCACCTCATATCTACAGGTAAAAAGTCTAACAATCATAAAAAATTAACTTCAAAAGACAACACACTTACTATTGATACTAGTTTAGTTAGAACGCATTTATACACTTTAGCTTCTGATGAAATGCAAGGTAGAGCAACAGGAACGCCTGGAATAGAAAAAGCAGCACAATATATAGAAGGTGAATTTGAAAAAATTGGATTAAAAACTTTTCAAAATTCAGAAACGTATCGACAAAACTTTGTTCAACAAGACATAAAAATGTTTAATATTATTGGTGTTTTAGAAGGAAAAAGTAAAAAAGATGAATTTGTAGTAATATCAGCACATTATGATCATATTGGTATGAAAAAAAGCGGTGAAGGAGATCGAATTTATAATGGTGCAAATGATGATGCTTCAGGCGTAGTTGGTGTATTAACCTTAGCTAAATACTTTGCTGAACATGCAGATAACGAAAGAAGTATTGTTTTTGTATGTTTTACAGCTGAAGAAATAGGATTAGTAGGTTCTAAATATTTTGGAAAACAAATTGACCCTAAACAATACATTGCAGGAATAAATTTAGAAATGATTGGAAAAGAACCTAAAACTGGACCAAAAACAGCTTGGCTAACAGGATTTAATCGTTCTAATTTTGGGAAAATAATTCAAAAAAACCTACAAGGAAGTGATTATAAAGTTTATCCAGATCCTTATAAGAAGTTTGGTTTATTTTTTAGATCAGATAATGCACCTTTAGCTCGATTAGGCATTCCTTCTCATACTTTCTCTACAACTCAAATAGATACCGATACCGATTATCACAAAGTTACAGACGAAGCCGAAACTTTAAATGTGTCTGTATTATCTGAAACTATTAAAGCAGTGTGGATAAGTACAAGATCTATTATAAATGGAAAAGACACACCTACAAGAGTTATACTCGACAAATAAATAGTATGTTCTTAATAGAAACACTTATTAAAAAATCTAAAAGGTAATAATCATCGTCAAGTTGTTTTATTTCAGTTTCTCATAACATTATCAAAATAATGAAATTCGGAATGACGCTATCGTATGTTTTTCAAATCTCTTTTTATTGAAATTATTTTTTATCCACAAAACGATTCTTATTTGTAATAAACAACAATTAAAAAATATTCTTTTGCATACGTTTTTATCAAAAAAACAAAAAAAACATTAAAAAATACATATATGATAAATTTTTAATCTTTTTTTTAATATATTCGTGTCAACAAATTAAAAAACCCTTCAAAAGAATGAAAAAATTACTACTTACCCTAGCGGTGGCTGGGGCTATTGTGTCGTGTTCTAAAAACGATGAAGTTATTGATCAGCCAACACTTGAAACTCAATCGGAACTTCTTTCAAAAAGTAAAATCAATTTGATAATTCAAGAATCTCTAGAGATGAATGGAGATTTTGATTGGATGAGTACCAATGCGCAAACAATATGGAGTGCAGTTAAACATGGAAATAATATATTAACCATTGGATATGGTAGTGACCCTAGCCAATTTCAAAGAAGTGCAGCTTCAAATTCTATAAAGGACAAACTTATAGGTTTAGTTAGATCTATAGAAAATAAAGATAATGCTACAGCCTCTAGAGCTACTGATGACCTGTATGTTGATGAAAACATTAATGTTATAGACATTAAGGTCGAAAATATTGCTACTATAGAAGCTTTATTGAAAGATACTACTGTTCGTTATTTAGAACCAGCATCGTATAGTTTTCAAGAAGCAGATGGTGTTAGTGCTAGGTCTGGTGAAGGATTTGGTTGTGGTTTCAGATCTCAAAATATAGCTTCTGCCGATTTTAGAACTGTATCACCTGCTGCAAGAGTGCCTTGGAATTTTGATATCCATAACATCCCTGCTGCATGGAATTATAGTACTGGTAGAGGGGTAACAGTTGCTGTTATTGACTCTGGATTATCTCCTGGACAGCGATTTATGAATCAAAATTTTAATACTGGGCAGTCTTCAGGAAGGTCAGTTCAAAAATTTGGAACGTACATAGATTCTATTTGGCCTTGGTCGAATAATTACGATGGTGTAAACGATAAATGTGGACATGGTACTAATATGGCGGCAGTGGCTACTGCTCCTAGAAATGGAAATAATTTACCTGTTGGTGTGGCTTATAATGCTAATTTAGTTACCTACAGAGCAGTTCAAAATGTATTAATAGATGATTATCATGAAAAAAGAGGTGTTTCTGAAGCATTAACAGCCCTTGGAAATAGAAGTGATGTTAAAATTATTTCAATGTCAATTGGCTCTCCTTTTGGTATTTCAAGAGTTAGAGATGCTATTAAATATGCCTACAATAGAGGAAAAATGATTATTGCTGCTGGTGGAACTTCTACTTCATTTACAACTTGGTTTGGAGTTATTTTCCCTGCAAACATGAATGAAACTGTTGCTGTAACTGGATTAAAAGAAGGTAGGTATGTGAGATGTAGTAACTGTCACTCTGGCTCAAAAATAGATTTCACTATAGAAATGGAAAGAAATTCAGGTAGTCTTGTTCCTGTTTTAAGTTCTAATAATGGTGCTGCTAGATATGTTGGTGGATCTTCTGTTGCAACGGCAACCACTGCAGGAATTGCTGCTTTAGTGTGGTCTAAAAACCCAACATGGACACGTGCTCAAGTATTAGATAAAATGAAAAGAGCTGGTGAATTTTATCCTAATAAAAACTCTAGCTTTGGGTATGGTAATATTGATGCTTTAAAAGCTGTTAGATAAAAAACAAATTTAATTATAGAATGCAAACCTCACTTAATCAGTGAGGTTTTTTTGTATTTATTTTTTAGTTTGGCATGATGTTAGTTATTATTTTTGTATATCAAAAAAAAAATGATATATTAAAAATATCATACATTTGTAGAACAAAATTAATTCCCAATGAAGAAAATTACTTTAATTATCTGTTTACTTTTTATTTCGACAACCATTTTCTGTCAAGATAGAGAAGGTTCTCTTTTTTACTCTTTTGTTGAAAAAACTGATACTGAATATAAAATTAATATAGATATTTATGAGCCTGGTAGAGTTGAATTTATTAAAATAGAACTTGTTGATGAAAATAAAAATGAACTAACAGTAGAAACTGCTGAGTTAGCTAGAAGACAAGGAAAATACTATTTAAAATTTAATAATGAAGAAAAAGTAGTCGCTCATCAAGATATTAATTTGATTATTAAAAACGAGTACAAAGACACTAAGTATCCTCAAATTAACATAAAGTTACTGGATAACTTACTTAGAGTTATTGATTACTCTCAAAAAATATTTTATTAAACAGAAAATCCTGAGAAGCAATTTCTCAGGATTTTTTATTTTATTGATATATTACCAATTAGTATAAGAAACGTAATGCGGTAATGTCATTAGGACCAAACTCTCCATCATCACTTGCACTAAAACAAGCAATCATAACAGAAGTAGGATCGTAACCTGCAGGAGTACCTGGAACTGCATTAGCACCTACACCAGCAGTACCTTCATTTGTGTTTTGTCCACAACTTTGTCTTGTTTGATAATCTGTGTGACGGAAACCTACAGAGTGACCTATCTCATGAGTAATCACATGCTCATTTACATTAGTTGAGAAACCTTCTAATCCGAAAATTTGAACAAATTTAAAAGGATTTCCGTTAGTAGGAAAACCAGCAGATCCACCAGACCCACTCTCATTTGGATTGTTGTATACAACCATATCCTGTGGTTGGTAATTTGTACCAAATGTTAAATTAAATCTAATTGTTAAATTTAATCTATTGTAGTTGTTAACTGCCCATTGTAAAGCTGTTTGAGCTTTACTCGACAATCCGAAACCTCCACCACCAGTGAATCCGATGATGTTAATTACAGTGTTTTGAGCTACTAAATTATTAGTGTAGTAGTTTCTTCCTGATAACTCTTGTAAATTAGGCAAACTGTTTATTTCTGCTTCAGTCATATGAATGTCACCTTCAATTTGATACATAGGAGTAAACTCACCGTTTGGTAATACATAGTCTACTTTTTTAGCACCGTCAGGGTTCATATCAAAATTTGCTAATTTAGCAACGATTTCAGTAGAGACTCCATTTTCAGCCACAGCTTCAGGCTGATTGTTGTCTTCTGATTGACATGCGAAAAAACTCGCACCTACTAATAATAATGCAACTCGGGAGAATTTCATTTTTTTCATCTTTAAATGATTTTTTAATGGTTATTAATTAAATTTTTAACGAAATTATGACTTTTTATTAATGGTTTTAACATTTATTAAGAATTTTAACAACATAAATATTACAAATCATAAAAAAGACAAATGTTACAAAAATTAAACATTTGCAACTAAAAAAAAACAATTTGTTAATTTTAAGTAAAATATAAGTTAAGTTCTATAGTAAATAGAAAAACATGTTAAAGCAAATTAGTAATCTAAAAAATAGTAATTAATGTAATTTCTATGATATAAATCATGATGAAAATCAAATGTTTGTCAAGTTGAACATTATCAAATTCAAAAAATACTTTAAATGAAGATAGCTTATGAAGTAAGTCGAGACTATATTATTATTAGTAAAAACCACTTCTCGACTGCACTCTAAGTTACATTTACTAGTGGGATTATTTTTAAGTGTTTTATTTTTAATGCATTATGTTTTTCCTTAAGTCGAACTCACATTAATTAGATTTTGGGGATCATTAATACTATTATAATAAAAAAGACTTCAGTATAAACTGAAGTCCTTTTTGTCTAACCAAACTTAGTATAAAAACTAACTACTACTATTTTTAACTACTTATTAATTATAAGTCTAGGGATTATAAACTATAATTGGGGATTATTATAATGTCTTTCTAATGAACTTATTTAAACAACTATGTTACTGTTCATTATTTAAGACACTATTTTTTTCAATTAGTCACAATATTTCATAAAAAAAAGACTTCAGTATAAACTGAAGTCCTTTTTGTCTAACCAAACTTAGTATAAAAACTAACTACTACTATTTTTAACTACTTATTAATTATAAGTCTAGGGATTATAAACTATAATTGGGGATTATTATAATATCTTTCTAATGAACTTTTTTAAACAACTATGTTGCTGTTCATTATTTAAGACACATTTTTTTTTAATTAGTCACAATACTTCATAAAAAAAGACTTCAATATAGAACTGAAGCCCTTTTTGTCTAACCAAACTTAGTATAAAAACTAACTACTACTATTTTTAACTACTTATTAATTATAAGTCTAGGGATTATAAACTATAATTGAGGATTATTATAATGTCTTATGAACGTTTTAAACAACTATGTTGCTGTTCATTATTTAAGACACATTTTTTTTTAATTAGTCACAATATTTCATAAAAAAAGACTTCAATATAAAACTGAAGTCCTTTTTGTCTAACCAAACTTAGTATAAAAACTAACTACTACTATTTTTAACTATTTATATTTTTATAGTTCAGGGATTATAAACTATAATTGAGGATTACTATAATGTCTTATGAACGTTTTAAAAACTATGTTGCTATTCATTATTTAAGACACTAATTTTTTCAATTAGTCACAATATTTTATAAAAAAAGACTTCAATATAAACTGAAGTCCTTTTTGTCTAACCAAACTTAGTATAAAAACTAACTACTACTATTTTTAACTATTTATATATTTTATAGTTCAGGGATTATAAACTATAACTGAGGATTATTATAATGTCTTTCTAATGAACGTTTTTAAATAACTATATTACTATTCATTATTTAAGACACTAATTTTTTCAACTAGTCACAATATTTCATAAAAAAAGACTTCAATATAAAACTGAAGTCCTTTTTGTCTAACCAAACTTAGTATAAAAACTAACTACTACTATTTTTAACTATTTATAAACTACTTTTTAAAGCAATTATTTTGGGATTATAAATATAATTTTGGGAATTATTATTGTCTTAATGAACGTTTTAATTACAACAGTTGTACTGTTACGTTATATAAGACACATAAAATTTATAGTGGTCACAATATTTCATAAAAAAAGACTTCAATATAAAACTGAAGTCTTTTTTATCTAACCAAACTTTAGTATAAAAACTAACTACTACTATTTTTAATTATTTATAAACTACTTTTAAAAGCGGTTATTTTGGGATTATAAATATAATTTTGGGAATTATTATATGTCTTAATGAACGTTTTAATTACAACAGTTGTACTGCTACGTTATATAAGACACATAAAATTTATAGTGGTCACTAAAAAAAGAAAAACTCAATAATTATTGAGTTTTAATGAAGATATTTTCTTAAAATTATTCTATGTTCTGGAATAGACTTATCATAATTCAGAGCTAACAACTCTAGTATTTCAGGAGGGTGAACACCTATTGATTTTTTATTTAAAAATTTAGAGACATATAAATTGTACCCTTCTAATGTTTTTTCAAAAATTAAAAAATGTTGACTATTAAGTTCTGTGTATGCTATTGGGTTACCGGAAAATGACTCGGACTGATCTTTAAAAAAATCGGAAAAGTCATAATACTTGAATACATTATCCATATTAAACAATCTCAGCAGACAAACCTAATTCTAGTAACCTTGAACATCTTGGCTCTAAGTCTTTATATTCACCTGTTTTTACAGCACACTTTCCTTTATAATGTACTAATATTGTACATTGTTCAGCTTGCTCTAATGTATGATCACAAACATCAATTAAGCTATCAATCACAAAATCAAATGTATTTACATCATCATTATATAAAATAATTTCATGTTTACTAGTTTCTTGAACCAATACATCTAAATCTTCTTGTATTTTTTCTATCGTACTCACCCTCATAGTTACTTTACATATTTTAATGCTACCCAATTATTTCTATCAATAACATGATCTAAAGTCATACCATATTTCGAAACTTCAGCATCAATTATAGGTATATCTTCTTTATAAAAACCACTTAAAAGTAATACTCCTTCGTCATTTATGCAATTTATATAGACATTCATATCATTAATCAGAATATTTCTGTTGATATTTGCTATAATAATATCGTAACTTTTATTAATCAATAGACTTGCATCCCCTTCTAAAACTGTAATATTTTCACAAGAATTTCGCTCAACATTTTCTAAAGCATTCACATAACACCAATTGTCTATATCAATCGCATCTATAGGATTAGCACCTTTCATCTCAGCAAAAATTGCTAACACCCCTGTACCACAGCCCATATCTAGCACTTTTTTTCCTTTCACATCAATATTTATGAGATGTTGAATCATCATAAACGTTGTTTCATGATGACCTGTTCCAAAACTCATTTTTGGTTCTATGACTATATCATATTCTAAATTTGGATTTTCATGAAATGGCGCTCTTATACTTACTTTATCTTCTACCTGAATGGGATTAAAGTGTTTTTCCCACTCTTCATTCCAATTTGTTTGTGCTACTTCTTTAAAGGAATATGAAATACTAAATTCAGGAGACCCTAAAATAAAAACCCCATCTAAAATATTTTCAGTCCAATCTTTCTTTTGAATATAAGCCAACAAGCCTGCTTCATTCTCAACAAAACTCTCAAAATTTCGCTCACCTAATTCGGCTATTAAAATTTCTATAGCCGGTTGTTTAGATGCAACTTCAAAAGCATATTCTATATATATATTATCCAATTAAATCGATTTTACGATAGCTGAGAAGTCTTTAGCTTTTAAAGACGCTCCGCCAATTAAACCTCCATCAACATCTGGTTTAGAAAAAATTTCTTCAGCATTATTCGGTTTTACACTACCTCCATATAGAATTGAGACACTATTCGCTAATTTTTCATCATAGTTTTTTGCCAAAATGCTTCTAATAAACTTATGCATTTCTTGAGCTTGATCTGCTGTTGCCGTTTGACCTGTTCCTATTGCCCAAACAGGTTCGTAAGCTAATATAATGTTCTTATATGCTTCTGATGATAATGCAAAAAGAGCTTCTTTCAACTGACTTTCCACTATTTCAAAATGTTTTTCATTTTGTCTATCTTCTAACTGTTCTCCAAAACAAAAGATCACATCTAGTCCACTACCAATTGCTGTATTCACTTTTTGCGCTAAAGCTTCATCTGTTTCATTAAAATAAGCTCTTCTTTCCGAATGTCCTAAAATAACAGTATTTACACCTATATCTAATAACATATCTACTGAAATCTCACCTGTAAAAGCTCCGTTAGTTGCTTGGTGTAAATTTTGAGCAGACACCTCTATGATACTATTTTCTGTTTTCTTTACAGTATGTTGTAAATTAACAAATGAAGGAGCAATGATAACTCTGGTATCAACTAACTTTAACCCTTTTAGTTCTTTTTTCAGTGACTTTAATAACTTTTTTGTCTCTCCAAGAGTGTTATTCATTTTCCAATTACCTGCTACAACTTTTTGTCTCATTGTTTTATTCTAAAATACTTCATCAAGGAAGTTAGGTTACACTTATTTTATTGATTTCATGATTCATTAATACTATTAATAGAATCCTCACAAAATTACTTTTTTAATGACTAAGTTTAAAAGTTATTACTTTATTTTTTTACGAAATCGTAATATATATTTTAATACTAATAATGTGTATGTTATCTGTCTTTTTACTGAAATTCTATATCAATTTTAATAAACAGCCATGAGTTTGTAGTACAATAATTCTTTCTATTTTTAAAAGTCGTCTTTTTACTATTAGATTTTATCATTGCCTGTTAACTTAAAAAATCAATAACTAAATTAGAAATAGCATTTAAAATATTAGCGGAGAATAATAAACATCATTTTAATTGATCGGAAACCTTGGATGTTTTAAATACTTCAATGTTCCCATTTTCATCAATTTTCATAAATCTAGGAATGCCTTTTAATTTTAAAAACTTACCTAAACTACCTTCTCCTTTTTCAGGAATATAATAGAACTGACCTTTAGGTTTAATATATTCTAATCCCCTTTTCCAATCATAATAAGAATGATCTACTGATAAAAACAAAAAACTAAATTCAGGATTTTCCTTTTGAAACTGCAAGACATCGTCAAAACTATCTTGACTTACTGGACAATAACTAGCAAAAATTTGAGCAAAAATCTTTTTCCCTTTGTTTTTCTCTAACACTTGTTTTAATGTTATAGAATCTCTATCCAATGTTAATAGGTTTTCATTCAAAGCAGCCTCAGTGAATAATTTTGGTGATGCACAACTTGACAGTGCTACAATTAGAATTATGTAAAAAAACTTCATTTTAATTCAATTTTACTCTTGGGTCTAACCAAACATAAATTACATCAACAATAATATTAATAACAATAAAGATACTTGAAATTATCAATACACTTCCCATAATTACGGGTAAATCTAAAGTATCTAAAGCATTAACAATTTCTTTACCTAAACCATTCCAATTAAAAATATACTCTATAAATACAGCGCCAGTTAACATAGAGGCAAACCATCCTGAAATAGCAGTCACTACAGGGTTTAATGAGTTTTTTAATGCATGTTTTTTTATTACCTTATATGTAGACAATCCTTTAGCTCTAGCTGTTCTTATATAATCTTGATTTAAAGTTTCTAGTAACGAATTTCTCATTAATTGCGTAACTACTGCTAAAGGCCTTATTCCTAAAACCACTGCGGGTAACAGTAAATTTTTCCATTGTATGTAAACTCCTTCTCCAAAATCATCTACTTTATATAAACTTCCTGTCATTTCTAACCCTGTATACTCATGAAGTACAAAGCCAAAAAGCCAGGCGACCAAAATAGCAGAAAAGAATGACGGTAAACTCATCCCCAACGTACTTATTACCGCAATCAATTTGTCAATTAACTTATTTTTGAAAATAGCAGAGAAAACTCCAAGAATAATCCCCAAAATTATAGCCAAAACAATTGCAAAAACAGCTAATACAATAGTATTCGGAAGTGTTTCTCGAATAACATTAGATACTTGTTTTCCATTCTTCTGAAAAGACTCTCTTAAATATGGATACTTTATAGCTATTTCATAATTAAATACAGAAAATAAGAGTGTTGCATTATATTTCCCAGAAAGTAAACTTGTATAATTCGTATCATTTTTACTGTGAAAAGATAATGGAGATAAATCATTTAAATAATACAAATACTGCGTAGTAACAGATTCATTGAATCCATATTTTTTCCTAATCACTTCTAACTGCTCACTATCTTCTCTTTGTCCCATCAACATTCTTGCTGGATCCCCAGGTAATACATTAAAAAGGAAAAAGACTACAGTTATAACACCAAAAAGTGTCGTAAAACCATATAATATTTTAGTTGTTATATACTGAAACATTTCAAAACAAAGATAACAGAAACTTTAAAATAGTTACTTTTGCGTAACTTTTTAAGACCAAAAAATGACCACAAAACAATTAGTCGCTGAAATACAAGCAAAAAAATCGTTTTTATGCATTGGTTTAGATGTAGATTTATCAAAAGTTCCTAAACATCTATTAACTACCGAAGATCCTATTTTCGAATTTAACAAAGCAATTATTGATGCTACTCATCATCTTTGCGTTGCATATAAACCTAACACTGCTTTTTATGAAGCTTATGGTATTAAAGGATGGAAATCATTAGAAAAGACTATCAATTACTTAAATGAAAAGCACCCCAATATCTTCACTATAGCAGACGCTAAAAGAGGTGATATTGGTAATACTTCTAGCATGTATGCTAAAGCTTTTTTTGAAGATCTATCTTTTGATTCTGTTACTGTTGCTCCTTACATGGGAAAAGATTCTGTTGAACCTTTTTTAGCATTTGAAGATAAACACACTATTGTATTGGCATTAACTTCCAATATGGGTGCTTTTGACTTTCAGACTCAAAAGATTGACACTAAAGAAGTTTATAAGCATGTTTTGGAAACTTCAAAAACATGGCAAAATGCTCATAATTTGATGTATGTTGTTGGAGCTACAAAGGCAGAGTATCTGAAAGATATTAGAAAAATTATTCCTAATAGCTTTTTACTAGTCCCTGGTGTAGGAGCACAAGGAGGAAATCTTCAAGAAGTTTGTAAATATGGAATGAACGATTCTATTGGCCTTTTAATAAACTCCTCAAGAGGAATTATCTATGCTGGAAAAGATGAGAACTTTGCTGAAGCGGCAACTCTTAAGGCTCTAGAACTTCAACAACAAATGGAAAAAATCATCACGAATCTTTAACAAAAAAAAGTCAAGGTTAACAAAGCCTTGACTCATTTATTTGATTGATTAATTCAAACAACTATACTTTAAACTAGTTGTTTCCTCAAAAATATACATATAAAAGTATCTTAGTTCAATTTTGATGTGGGTTACTTAATTTTTGAAGTAAACATAATGAAATCTATCTATCATAAAAAAACGAGAAGTTTTACTAAGTAAAACTTCTCGTCATAATTACAATTATAAAATTGTAGTTTTAGTTCTGATCTGCAGGTGTTATATCTGGATTTGCATCAATTTCAGCCTGAGGAATTTTAAATATCCAAGCGTTATTAATTGACGGTCTATCAATTTGATAAGCATTTTGATATAATACTTGAGAAGCTCCAGAACCACCATTTGCAGCATGATCTATTCCTTCGTCCCAACGTATTTTATCTGTATATCCAAATCCTTCACCCCAAAGCTCTAAACGTCTTTGAAATTTAATATGATCCATTAAACTTGCCTGACTATTGTATACAGTAACATCATAAGCACTATCTCTCTCTTCCCCTAAAGGTCTTAAAGCTGTTTGTGCTCCAGCGATGTCGTTTAACATTGCTTTAGCTTCTGCCTCTATTAAATACATTTCAGAAGATCTCATATAAATTACATCATCTGGATCAATACTTCCCGGATTCTTATTTTTCATCTTAAAATGCATATAAGGATGCTGATTAAAAGCATTTGTAATCCCATAAGTAGTATTAATTTCTGCCCTTTTAGCATCAAATGCTGCCTGACTAGTATAATTAGGATCATTACCAAAGCCTCCTTCACCATTTGCCGCAGAGCTGTTGGTATTTGGTGCATCTATAATAAACACATCCTTTCTGTAGTCTGTAGCAGGAATAGCATCTACCAATCTTCTATCTGCAATCTTTGGATTATTTCTAATTTGTGATCCATTAAATGTGTTACTCATTAAATAAAAATACGAGCGGAAGAAAGTAGTCTCTGTTGCAATAACATTACTACCCCAAATTACTTCTGATAAATTATTAGAGTTAAATCCAGACTTCCAATCTGCTTCATTCATTATAGGGAACCCTTGTCTAGCTAATACTGCTTCTGAAGCCGCAGTTGCCCAATCTCCTTTAGATAATGCCCAACGAGCCTTTAACCCATGAGCTACATTAACATTTAACTGCGACTTATCTTTTGCATTACCTGAAGGTCTTGGTGTAGCGCTGCCAAAAGCAGCTATTGCCGCATCTAAATCATTACCTATTTGGTTATAAATTTCTTCAACAGTAGCTCTTGGTCCTGTGGTTTGTGGAATCAATATTAAAGGTACACCTTTATCTGATGCAGGATTACCTATTAAATATCCTTTAGCATAATGCTGTATCAAAGATAAGTATGAGTATGCTCTATACGTATAGGCTTGTCCTTCTATAGCTTTTAAATCAGGTGAATTAACTATAGTACCTTCATTAATTTTCTCAATGATAGAATTCGCATGTAGAATTGTATTATATCTATGATTCCATAAAATTCTATTCGTCAAAGAAGTTGGAATCGTATGAGAATTCCACTGCATTTCGTCTCTCCACCCTAAGTTATTTGCATTTGCAGAATGAATTAAGTGCCCTGCTAAATTATCTCCTAAAGGTATCCAATAATGGTTTCCTGCTCTTTGTGTACCTGACCCAGGAAATATATTAACTAATTGCGAAAATAAACTTCTGTGTACTCCATTTAAAACTTTCTGCATATCTTCTACTGAAGATAAAGCTATTGTTGGTGTTACAGCATCAGTAGGTGTAGTTTCTAAAAAATCATCATCACATGATATTACAATTAGAGACAAAACCACAACCTGCAACAATATTTTTGTTTTTTTAAACATAATCTTGTTATTTAATTAAAATGAAACATTTAGACCTAATGAAATTGTTTTTGCTGTTGCAAAATCATTTCCTTGAGGTGTACCTGCAAAATTAAACTGAGGATTAAAACCTCTTCTTTTGCTATTCAAGTATAAATTCTCTCCTGTTAGAGATAATCTAAGTGCGTCAATACTGTATTTCTTTAATAATTCTCTATCGAATGTATAACTAATATTTACGTTTCTTAATGCCCAAAAAGAAGCATCGGTTAAAAATCTATCTGTATTAGGTGGTACTAAATTTGGATTTCCATTTTCTAACCTTGGTACATTAGTAATGTCTCCAGGCTGTTTCCACGCATTAAGTATATCTGGATGAAATGCGTCACCATAAGCCCCACTATGCATTAAAGTTGCATATCCTCCATCCAAAGCAGTACCTCCAACACCATAATTGATTAAGAAACCTAATGATATACCTTTATACGAAAAAGTATTAGCAACAGACCCTACTAAATCAGGAACAGAAGTATCTCCCGTATACACTCTTTCTGTATCTGTCCAATCGTTAGTTGTTTCAATATTTCCATTTGCATCCAATACAGGTACACTTTCTCCGTTAGCATCTAATTCGTATTTATAGAATAATTGATCTCCATTTGCGGGGTCTACTCCTGCAGTTTTAAACAAATAAAAATCAAATCTTGACCTTCCTTCTGCCCAACGTTTTGTCACATTTATAAATGGATCCGGTATAGATGTGATCTCATTTCTATTGGTAGAAGCCTGTAAAGTAATGTCCCAATTGAAATTTCTATTCTTAAAAATATGACCTGTTAATGACATCTCTAAACCTGAATTAACCATATCAGCTATATTCTCTGGACGAACATTAATACCAATACTAGGAGCAATTGGAAGTTCAAATAATAAATCTGTTGAATTACGTTTGTAGTATTCAAAAGAACCTTCAATTGTATTATTGAATAATGCAAACTCTAAAGCAACATCAAAATTTTCTATAGTTTCCCATTTCAAATCTCTATTCCCTAAGTTAGACAAAACAAATCCTCCGTCACCTGCATTAGGAATGATTCCAAATCGAGCTTGATATATAAACCAATCATTTATTCTTGGATCTCCTCCATCGCCTAAAGCATCATTTCCAACTTCCCCCCACGAAGACCTTAGTTTTAGTACATCTAAAAACGATAAATTTTTCATAAAGTTTTCTTTATGAATATTCCATGAAGCACCTACAGAATAAAAGTTACCCCATCTTGATTCTGAAGAAAATACCGAAGAAGCATCTCTTCTATATGAACCGCTCAAAAAATATTTGTTATCAAAATTATAATTCAATCTTGAAAAATAACCTTCAATCGTTTTCTGTGCAGTAAAACCTCCAAGTGATACTATATTAGAAAAATTAGCAAACTCAAAAATACCTGCTGTAGTTTGTACTGTAGCAGTACCACTATTCTCAGAATAATTATCTTTAAAACTTTCATGTCCTAAAGTAACTTCAAAATTATGGTCTGCAAAACTTTTCTTATATGTTAAAATCTGATTAAAAGTTTGAGTATTCCTTCTTAATCTTTCTTCACTATAACGACCATCAGGTTGTGCATCTCCAATAATATTATTTTCGTATTGCTTTTGTAAATCTTCAGTAACATCGCTACCATAAGTTAACCTTAAATTAAGACCATCAATCACCTCATAATCTGTAAATACTCTAAAACCATAAGTATTATCCTTATTCCTCTCATCATTTAATAATAACTCTTGTAATGCATGACGTCCTTGGTTACGAGGTCTAGATCCAATATTATACTGTGGAAAACCTTCTCCAGAATCAAATACAGGATTACCTTCATTATCTAAAACTAAATTCCCTTTTCTATCATTTACAAATACAGGGTAAATCGAACCGATTCTATTAGCAAAAGCAAAAGGATTCACAATACTGTTTGCTCCAGCTGAACTAGGCCCAACAGCTTCAGTTATTGCAAGGTTAGCCGACCCTCCTATTTTAATTCTTTTACTAACATCAAAACTACCATTTAAACGAGCAGTTAATCTATCAAACTTTGTTTTCAACACATAACCTTCCTCATCTAAATATGAAGCTGAAAAAAATACTTGATGGTTTTCACCTCCACCAGATACATTCATACTATAGTTTTGTCTAAACCCAACTCTTTCCATAAAATCAACCCAATCTAATGAGTTATAGATTACTCGTGCATTAGGATTAATTTTACCATCAGTTCCTACAATCTGATCATTTGGTACGTTAAAAGGATTATAACCTAATTGATTGTATATGTTTGCACTTGCAAATGCTGGGTCTCCTCCACCTGCTGAAGAATTTTTTAATGCTTCCCACATTGTTTCATAGTATTGTTCTGGCGATACTTGATCATATAATGGATTGGCTCTAGACACAACACCACTTTGTACAGATGCACTAACTTTAATCTCTCCCTTGGTACCACTCTTAGTAGTAATAATTACTACCCCATTTGCAGCTCTTGCTCCATATAACGACGTTGAAGCTGCATCCTTTAAAACTGTAAAAGATTTTATATCATCCTGATTTATAGCAGCTATAGAACCTTCATATTGAACTCCATCAACAATAAATAAAGGAGTAGTACTACCATTTAAAGTTCCAACACCTCTAATTACAAGATTTGGTGTAGAACCAGGTTGACCATTAGTAGATGTAAACTGTACACCAGTTACCCTACCTTCAACTGCCGCTAATGGAGAAGTAACATTTCTTAATTCAAGATCTTCTGCACCTACAATGTTAACAGAACCTGTAAGAGCTTCTTTTGTCGTAGTACCATAAGCTACCACCACCACTTCATCAAGAACACTATCACTTTCCATAGTTAAATCAATAGTATTAGAAATTCCTACTATTTTTTCAACTGTTTTCATACCTACAAAACTAAACACCAGTACATCACCTTGTTTAACTTTGATAGTATACTTTCCTTCGGCATCAGTTTCTGTACCTCTAGAAGTATTTTTTACAATTACATTGACCCCCGGTAAAGGACCAATATCATCTGATACAACTCCCTTTACTGTCACTTCTTGCGCATTCATTTCGAATATTGCGCTCAAAAACAACAACAAATACATTGCAATTTTAAAACGAAATTTCATAAAATTATTTAATTTAATTGATTAAGTATGTAAATTTATCTCCTATGCTACTTCGTCTAAGGGGTTTTGATGTAAACAGTCTTATTTTTGATGTGAGTGATCTTTTTTTAACATATTAAAAAACATTTTCGAATTACGAACAGAATGTTAAAATCTAGTTATTTTGTTGTTAAAGAATATACCATTTTATTAAAAAAAGCTAATAATTTAATACTTTCGTTAAGTAATCAACTCAATAAATATAAAATCAACATGAACATTACGTATATTATAGTTGATAATCAAAAAATTGCCAGAACTAGAGTAGAAAAATTGCTTGATAATTTCAATTCTTTTCAAAATTTAGGTAGTTTGTCAAATGGTAAAGAAGCCATAGAACATATCAATTATTTAAAACCCGATGTGGTATTCCTAGAAATAGCACTAGAAGACATTACAGGTTTTGAACTTATCGATAGTATTTCTAAGGATATCAACCCTCTATACATTTTCATTACTAAAAATGATGAATTTGCGCATAAAGCTTTTGATTACCTTGCTTTTGATTATCTTTTAAAACCATTTAGTACGAATAGGTTTTATCAATGTGTAAATAATATTATTACGCACAAGAAAAAAGATGATTTGTTAAACATACAATCAAACATTGCCGATATACTATCTATAATTCAGCAAAAAGAAACTACAGATCGTAAAAAAATTAGTATTAAAACTGGTAACAAAATACAATTTATTGAAATAGATACTATTAAACATATTTCGGCTTCAGGGTATTATGTTGAAATCTTTACTACTGATAATAAAATGCACTTGTTACGAGAATCTTTATCAAGTTTAATGCGTCGACTTAATTCTCCTAAGTTTATGAGAATACATAGATCTACGATAATTAACTCAGAATTCATAGAAGAGATCATCGTATCAAATTATAGTGAAACTGATGTTAAAATTGAAGATGTAAAAGCGACATTTAGAGTAAGTAAGGGGTACAAAAAAGAATTCCAGGAATTAATGGGAATCAAATAACCCAATAGTATCATACTAATTTCGAAAGGATGAACATAAACGTTAAAGATCAGCTTAATCGATTAATCACTTTAGATAAAGTACCTAAGCGAATCATTTCTTTAGTCCCTAGTCAAACAGAACTCTTATGCGATTTAGGTTTAGAAGATAACATTGTTGGTATCACTAAGTTTTGTGTTCATCCATTCTATTTAAAACAAACAAAAACAATAGTAGGTGGTACTAAAAATGTCAAAATAGAAAAAATAAAGGCATTACATCCTGATATTATATTATGTAACAAAGAAGAGAACACTAAAGAAATAGTGAACGCTTGTACTGAAATCTGCCCTGTTCATGTTTCCGATATTTTCACATTAAATGATGCTATTGAATTAATAGAACAATATGGCAAACTGTTCTCTTGTAGATTAGAGTCTCAAAAAATTATTCAAAAACTACAATTTAAAATTTCTGATTTTAAAGCATACACTAAAGATATAGAACCCAAAAAAGTAGCTTATTTTATTTGGAGAAATCCATGGATGACTGCAGCTAATAATACCTTTATCAACCATCTCATAGAGTTAAATAAATTTGAGAACATCTATAAAAACAAAGAGCGATATCCTGAGATAGAGTTAAAAAAAATACGTCTTGAAGGTGATCCTGACTTGGTTTTACTATCTTCAGAGCCTTACCCATTCAAAGAAGAACATGCTTTCGAAGTTGGAAGACATACTCACCATGCTAAAACTGTTTTTGTTGATGGGGAAATGTTTTCTTGGTATGGAAGTAGACTCTTAAAATCATTCGATTATTTTAAAAAACTACATCAAAGAATTATCTAAATATTTTATTTTGCTGATTTTCTCTAGAAGTTTCATTGCCTTATAAGAAGCAAGATCACTTTTAACCTCATCAACATATTTATAATCATTAGAACGTTCAACTAGTTTTTCATATCGATCTTCAAGATGTCTTCTATACTTAATAAGTTGTTGTAATCGAGACATAATTATTGAATTTCAGTTAAATATAACAAATAAAAAACTGAAATTCAATAATTTAAAAACAAAACACATATTAATCAAACAATCTATTTATTTGTTTTTTTAATAAAATTATGTGTGATAGATTCATCTATTGGTAATATTAACTGATAATCATATCCTTCAATTACTTTCTTTAATGCATGGAAGTCTCCATTTGTTGGTAATTTTATTTTGCCTAATTTTAAATCTTCTCTAATTTCTTTTAGATTAATAATACACCACTCATTCTTTTTAGCAAATTGAGTAAATAGAGATAGTCTTCCGTAATATTTCTTATATTTTTTTAAATTATTATCTATAGAATCTCCATTTTTAACATACGCTCTCCATGAATTAATGCTACTACTTATAGTTTTGTTTTTAATTGCCAATTCTTCTGTAAAATTACCTATATCATAAGCTCCATTAGATATAATTTTTGATGCATGAAAACTACCTGTTTTTATAAAAATTTTAGAGGTTCTATTTTTTTCTAAAATAGTTGATAGGTTATTTCTCATATAACTAATTCTATCTACATGAGAATCATTTCTCCACCTAATATAAATATCCCAACTTAATTTTAAATCGTTAATTATTTTTATTGCTTTTTTATCAGTTTTATCAAATTGATTAAAAAAGGTAAGCACATCATTATCTTTTATTACTTCTCCTAAAGCATTTTTAATTTTGTTTTCTTTCCTTGCTTTAAAGTAATTATATATTTTCGTTTCTGCTTTTTCTTTTAATGTTATAATTTCAGGATAGTTCGTTTTATTTTTTGCTTCAGCAAGTAATTCATCTAAAAAAAACAATACTGAATAATAATATTCTTGATCTATTCCATGAATTTTCATTTTATGTTTTTTTATTGCTGAAAGAAATTCAGCATCTTCAATTCCAGCAAAAAAAGGTATAGGATCAGCATTCTCTCCTAGTTCTACTTTTTTATATTTTGTATTGAACTCTCTAAGTTTATCAACAGTTTCAGCTTCATTTTTTGATAGTTCGTCTAATTTAATTGCTGAATTTGGACCTATTTCAGCAACAAATTCGGTGTAAGAAGATTTTGCTAGTAAAGGAATTAAAGCTTTGGTTAATATTGAAGTTTGTTTAGAATTATGATTTTCTCCAAAAACAATAAACTGAGATTCTTTAATCATTTTTGCAATCATTTTTTTTCCTTCTCCTTCAATTTTATTGTTTCTAACTTTAAAGTTGAGAAGTTTACTTTTTACATAATCTTTATCAATTTCTTTTTCTTGTCCACAAAGTGTAAAAACAATAAAATAAAAAATTAGTGTATATTTTTTCATCTTGTATTATTTAAATTTGACAACAAGATTACTTGTAAACCACCTTATTTTTTAAAAAATTACACCAACTACATTTTTCACTACATAAAGACCTATTTTATATGTTTATGAGTTTTCGTTGTATGAAACTATGAGTTTATATAAAGAATCTGTTTTATATTAGTCGTGTATTTTTTTACATAAAAAAAGAACTTTTATAGGCAAAACGCCTTTAAAAGTTCTTTTCATTTATTATATAAAATAACTTTCTTACTTCCTATCTTGTAAAGCAAATACTTTCTTTAACAAATCGGTATTTCGTAAACCGATTTTATTTCTAATTCCTTTTTCTTCTACTCCGATCATAGTGAATACACCTTTCAATGCTTGATTGGTTACATAATCTGTTAAATCAGGGTTTACTTTGTTTACGAAAGGAATTGAATTATACCTAGAAATTAAGTTCGTCCATATTTTATCTGCACCAACTTTACCAAAAGACCTCTTTATAACTGGATTAAACTTAGTATATAATACACTATTTGTTTTTCCTTGTAAATAGCTTGTCGCCGCATTATCATTTCCTAATAAAATATTTTTAGCATCATTGAATGTAATATCTTTCACTGCGGAAACAAAAATAGGTGTAGCTGTTTTCACTGCATCTTCTGCTGCTCTATTCAATGCTTTTATACCTTCGTCTGCTAATTTACTTAATCCAATTTTTCGTAAACCATCGTCTACAGCTTTTAATTCTTTTGGTAACAATATTCTAACTAAAGAATTACCATAAAAACCATTTTTAGCAGTTAACTTCGAAACCTGATGTTGTATTCCATTGTCTAATGCTTGTCTAAGTCCCGCTCCTATCTGAGCTTGAGTTAAACCACCTGTTTGTGGTAATTGATTAGCTATTTTTTGCAACTCATCACATCCTGCAAACTGTAATGCTATAAAAACTATTAAAATTCTTTTTATCATTATACTCTGTAATTTATTCATTAATTAAGATACATTAATTCTTGTAAGGTCACAACTATTTAAAGCGATCTGTTTTCTTGTCATAACCATACGGACAATGCTTGCAACCACTTTTACAGCAATACCCTCTTCTTAAGTGATATGCTTCTTTAAAAACTCGATATCCTTGCTCATTTGTATAATACTCATGAGGTTCTGGCTTTAAAATTTTCTTCATTGTAACAAAGATAATTTATTACCTTTTAAAACAAATAAAAAAATCCGTTTACAAGAAACGGATTTTTAAACTTATCTAAAAAGACTATCTAAAAGTGTTATAACTTTCTTCTATTATCTTCAGATTGAGTATCAATTAATTTATTATATGGATCGACACCAACTTCTTTCGGCTTTTTATCTACAACGATAGAAATTGTATTATTGATCTGCGTAATTTTATGTTTTTTCAGATACAATTCAATATTTTTCTTCTTTCCATCAACTTCTTCTTCTCCAAAAACTCCAATATCTATATAATCCGCTAGAGGAACAGATAAAATAGGCTTTTTCATTTTTTCAGATTTATACGAAATTGTATCTCCTACTTTTTCTCCATAATAACGTTTTCCTAAATCATTATTACGATACTTACTTACGTTAAACTCTATATCGACTTGATACTTACCATTGTCTAGTTCTTTTGATGAAACTTCTACTACTTTGTTTCTATATAAAGTGATGGTCTCAAACATATCCTTTATTACATATTGTAAACTATCAGGAGTTTTCTCTCGAATATAATCTACCATTTCTATAGAAGTTGTATAAGGTGGTTCTTGAAATTTTACTTTCTCAACATATTTTTGCAAAGCATTATTCAAATTTTCTTCTCCAATATAATCACTCATCGCGTATAACACTAAAGACCCTTTTTGATAATGAATATAACCTTGTCCATCGTTATACATTAATGGATTTTCTCGTTTTCTTTCAAAAGTTCTTCGTGTTAAATACCCATCTAAAGCATCTTTTAAAAACTTACGCATTTCAGTTTTCCCTGATTTATGCTCCAATACTTTTAAAGAAACGTATTCTGATAAACTTTCTGAAAGCATTGTCGCTCCTAATACATCTGCTCCAATAACTTGATGTGCCCACCATTGGTGTGCTAACTCGTGCACCGTTACTGAGAAAGGATAATCTACTCCTTCATCTTCTGTATCTACATCTGCAATAAAGCCAATAGCTTCTGAAAAAGGGATTGTATTTGGAAACGATTGTGCAAAAGTTCCTCCTGTTTTAGGAAACTCTATAATTCTAACTTGCTTATGTTGATATGGACTAAAGTTTTTAGAATTATAATCTAAAGAAGCTTTTATTCCTTCAAACATACGATCTAAATTGAACTCATGCCCTTTATGATAATAAATTTCTAGGTTTACATCTTTCCATTTATCTTTTTTGATTTCATATCTCCCTGAATTAAATGCATAGAAATTTAAAATTTTGCTATCCATTTTGTAATGAAAGTAACGGCGACCATCCTTTACCCATTCCTTTTGTAAATATCCAGGAGCAATTGCTATTTGATCTTCAGCAGTAGAAACCGTAGCCTCAAAATCAATCCAATCGCTATCTTTTGAAATATAAGTATCACCTAAAGCAGTGCTATCTGAAGGATGTGGCTTTAAATCATTCTTTGGTAAACCATACTTTTCACGAGTTTTATCATCTCTTAATTCCCCTCCATCAGAATAACCAAATGATGGGAAAATAGTACTATTCATAAATGTACCATTCTCGCGCACTGGAGAATTTTTTCTCCAAAATGTATTGGGCTTGTTTTGTACAGTAAAATTTAATTCTAAACTATCTCCGGGCTGTAAAGGAGTTTTTAACTTATAAATGTCAAAATTCTGAATAGTATCTTCATGAACTAAATCTGTATCGCGGTTAAATTTAAAAGTACTTGGATAATTATTGTGATCTAAAAACAGACTATCAATTACCTCATCAGTTTTATTAATCATCTTATACGTTCCTGAAGATTTAAAATCATAAGTACTTGGGTATAAATCCATGTGTACATTAACAGCAACAATTCTCGGTTGAGCTTTTCCTTGATATTGTTTGTAATCTTTTTCCCACTTTACTCGTAATTTTTCTCTTTCTTTACTAGAAGTACGTTCGTTTTTTATATTATTTTCATAATAAATTCTTCCACCTATACCTATAAAAGCTACTAAAGAAACCGCTAAAACTAATCCACTCTTTAAACTAAAACGTTGTTTAAATATAGATAAGCGTTCTTTAAATGAATGCGGAATTCCACGAACCCAAAATAGACTCGTTAATACTAATAAAACAATAGAGAATAATCCCCAATAGGTTTTATAGGTAAAGAAACCTCGCAATGAAGAACCATAACCATTAATATCTGAATAATTAAACCCTCCTCCTCTATTAAACATAAAGATAGATTGTTCAATTCCAACACTGCCTAAAAGTGGAATACCAATGAAGATTACGAATAAAACTACTAGTCCAACATAAGGGTTCTTGAATAATGTTTGAATAAACAAAGCCATGACAGCCCATATTGCGAAGTTTATAAATCGTAATACAAACAACTCAAAAAAGTAATGTCCGAATTCATAATTATAAAAACCATTATAGGTTTGATAGATAAGACCTGATAACATTACCAAGAACAGAACAACTAATTGTACTTTTAAAAGTGCTGTTAACTTAGATAACCATAATACCCAGTTTGGTGTTGGTGTTACATCTAAAATATGATTTGCATTTACCATTCGCCCTCTGTGTACCAACAAACCTGCATATAAAAATGTAATAACAATCATCGAAAGATTAAACCCTCCCATACCTGTTTGTAACATTTTCCATGTTACAGGTAAGGTTTCTGTTCCAAAAACTAACCCTGATTGTGAAAAAGCTAATACTGTTATAATAACTCCTACTAAAGCAATCGCAATAAATGGTAATGACTTAATTACATATTTAAAATCTACTTTAGATAATTTCCAAACACTCTTTAAATGATGTAAGAAAGAATAATCATATGCTACCTTAGGTAGTTTAATTCTAGTAATTCCTCCAAAATTTTTCTTTATTGCACGAATTTCTTTTTCTTTTTTAAACCAGTTAAAAGTAACTCCGCTTTGATTGAAAGAAAATTTCTTAAATACAAATCCAAAAATTAAGGCAGAAACCCCCAACCAAATTAATCTGTTATATATAACAATGCTTCCTAGTGGTAATGGTGATTCATTTTGCTCTGCTACAGTCCAATAACGTGTATAATAGTCTAAAGCACCAAAACCATACGGGTCTAGTAATGCAGTTAACAACCTGTTTTCTTGTTGCGCAACCATACTTACTAACAAGCCTTGAATCAACATAACTACCAATACACTAATAAAACCAGCTGCAATATTTCTACTAAATGTTACTACAGCAAAAACAATAGCACCAAACAACAACAAATTAGGTATAACATATACAAAATAGGAATGTAGGTATGCTACAAAACTAAAACCACCAACTATATCTGGATTAGTTCCTGGCAATCTAAAGCCAATGAATAACGCCAAACCTATTCCTAAAACTATTAAAGTAACAATAGTTAAACCACTTAAAAATTTAGCAAATAAATAATTGGTTTTTGTAAATGGATATGAATATAAAATCGAGTGCATTTCACTCTTATAATCTCTAAAAATAGTTACTCCGATTATAGAAGGTAATAAAAAGTAAATAAGCTGACTCATTCCATTAAATAAGTCATTAAGCCCTTTAGGAGAATTTACAATTTCATGCCCCCCTGTACTAACTGTAAAGTTATCAAAAACACCTGCACTTGAAGCTGCAAATAAAATTGATACTATAAAAAGTATCGCTAAATAAATATAAAAGGCTGGTTTCTTAAACCAGTACTTTACTTCATGCTTAAATATCGTATAAAACATAATTCTAAATATTAAGCTAAAGTAACTTTAGGTTCATCTTCTTTTAACGCGATAAAGTATACATCATCTAACTGTGCTTTTGCTGGTTCAAAATCTTCTGATGGTTTTTCTTCAGAATAAACACGAATGTTAAGCGTATTATCTTGATTGAAGTTTGAAGACAACACATTATAATCTTTCTCATGCTGCTCTAAATCATCTCGATCTACTTTTTTTGTCCAGATAAGCCCTTCAATTTCCTTAGTTGCTTTTTCAGGAGTAGAATGTGTTAAAATTTTTCCTCCATTCAAAATTGCCAACTCGTTACATAATTCTTTAACATCTTCTACGATATGAGTTGAAAAGATTACTGTACTATTGGTTCCTACTTCTCTTAATACATTTAAAAAACGACGTCTTTCAGCAGGATCTAAACCAGCAGTTGGCTCATCTACAATAATTAATTTTGGATTGTTTAATAGTAATTGCGCAATTCCGAAACGCTGTTTCATTCCTCCAGAATATCCTGCAACATATTTCCTCCTAACCTCATATAAATTTGTTATCTCTAAAACTTCTCTTACTAACTTTTCGCGATCAGATTTAGAAGCAACACCTTTTAGCGTTGCAAAATAATCTAATAAATCTTCTGCAGACATTTTAGGATAGACACCAAACGATTGCGGTAAATACCCTAACACTTTTCGAAGTGCTATCTTATCTTCTAAAACATTGATTCCATCAAAAGTAATAGATCCGCTATCAGGACTTTGTAATGTAGCTATCGTTCTCATTAAAGAAGATTTCCCCGCTCCATTTGGCCCTAATAAACCAAACATACCTTTCCCGATTTCTAAGTTTAAATTATCGATGGCTTTTACACCATTCTTATATGTTTTTGTCAAATTTTTTATGGCTAGTTTCATTGTTATAAATTTTATTATAAGTAGAATGAAAACAAAATTTGTTACAAAAAAAAACGTCAAATTAAAAAATATTAATTTGACGTTTAAACCCTAACAAGTTTATTTAACATTATTTTTTCTCGCTTCCTGGAGGATATTTAGCTAGAATATCTTTTACAAATTTGTTGATTCGTTCTTCTCTTTTTTCTGCACTACTCATAGATAATGCTCCTGAACCAATACCTTGCCAAACTAATTCTTTCTTACCTGCATCAATGATATCAATAAACAATGTTCCTTCTGTATATTGATTTACATTCAACTGTCCTGCTCCGCCCCACATCCATGGGTTCCATCCCCAGCCGTAACCAAAGCCCCAACCTACATTATTATTTACATTTACACGTTCTCTAGATTTAGTAAATAAACTGATTAATATATCTGGTGTTGAAGATTTTTGCATGCCTTTCGCTAACAGTTCAACTTCAATAGCTCTCATTATTCTTTTTTTATCTAAATCTGAAACATCAGCTTTATCAATACCTGGTTTGTAAAACGCAAATGTTTTATAAGTATTAAAGTCAATTTTAGTATCATAATCTGTAGCCACTCTTACAGAACTACAAGAAGTAATTAGCACAAATAAAAATGGTAAAAACAGTCTAGTTAACTTCATAAGTATAAGTTTTAAATATTAATTAAACAAAGCATCGTCTACAAAGTTAGGTAAAGTAATCTTAAGATTCTTCTCTACATCCATAGCTCTATTAATTGCAAATATAGCTTCTTTATTTCTTGCCCAACTTCTTCTTGCAATTCCGTTATTCACATCCCAGAAAAGCATTGACTTCAAACGCTTTGACGCTGCCTTACTTCCATCAAGAAGCATGCCAAATCCACCATTAATCACTTCTCCCCATCCGACTCCTCCACCATTGTGAATGGAAACCCAAGTAGCTCCTCTAAAACTATCTCCAATTACGTTATGAATCGCCATATCTGCGGTAAATCTTGATCCGTCGTAAATATTAGAAGTTTCTCTATATGGAGAATCTGTTCCAGATACATCATGGTGATCTCTTCCTAAAACAACTGGCCCTATTTTTCCTTTTTTAATGGCTTTATTGAAAGCTTTAGCTATTTTAATTCTTCCTTCAGCATCTGCATATAGAATTCTTGCTTGAGAACCTACAACTAATTTATTTTCTTGCGCTCCTTTAATCCATTGGATATTATCAGCCATTTGTTGTTGAATTTCTATAGGAGAACTTTCCATAATTTCTTGTAATACTTTACAAGCGATTTCATCTGTTTTCTTTAAATCTTCAGACTTTCCTGAAGTACATACCCAACGGAACGGCCCAAATCCGTAATCAAAACACATTGGTCCCATAATATCTTGTACATAACTCGGATAGGCGAAAGCTTCGCCTCCCTTTTTACAACTATCTGCAGCACAAAACTCTTCATCCTTGTTTTTATGAACAAAAGCTCCTGCCCTACTCGATTCTAATAAAAATGCATTTCCGTAATCAAAGAAATACGTTCCTTTAGCCGTATGTTTATTTACAGCTGCTACATGTCTTCGCAAAGATTCTTGTACTTTCGCTTTGAATTCTTCAGGCTGATTTGACATCATTTGGTTTGCTTCTTCAAAAGTCAATCCTGTTGGATAATAGCCTCCAGCCCAAGGATTATGTAACGATGTTTGATCTGATCCTAAATCTACATGAATATTTGCTTCATCAAATTTTTCCCAAACCTCAACAACATTTCCTAAATAGGCGATAGAAACTACTTCTTTGTTTTCTTTTGCTTTTTGAACTCTTTCTACAAGTTCATCTAAGTTAGAAAAGACTTCATCTACCCAACCTTGAGAATGACGCGTGTACACAGCTTTTTCATTTACTTCTGCACAAACTGTGATACAGCCTGCAATATTACCAGCTTTAGGTTGTGCTCCACTCATTCCTCCTAAACCAGCTGTAACAAATAAATTTCCTTTTGGTGATTTTCCTAATTTTCTAAATCCGTTTAAAACCGTGATGGTAGTTCCGTGAACAATACCTTGCGGACCAATATACATATAACTTCCAGCAGTCATTTGTCCGTATTGCGTAACTCCAAGCGCATTAAACTTTTCCCAATCATCTGGTTTCGAATAATTCGGTATCATCATTCCATTAGTTACCACAACTCTTGGTGCATTTTTATTCGATGGAAATAATCCCATGGGATGACCAGAATACATTACCAATGTTTGCTCATCATTCATTTCAGATAAATACTGCATCGTTAATACATACTGCGCCCAGTTTTGAAAAACTCCTCCATTTCCACCGTAAGTAATTAACTCGTGAGGATGTTGAGCTACAGCATAATCTAAATTATTCTGAATCATCAACATAATAGACTTCGCTTGAGTAGATTCTCCTGGATATTCTTCAATAGGACGAGCATACATCTTATAATCTGGACGAAAACGATACATATATATTCGTCCATATTTTTCTAACTCTTCCTTGAATTCAGGAAGTAATTCTGCATGATGTTCTTTTTTAAAATAACGTAACGCGTTTTGTAAAGCTAATTTTCGCTCTTCTTCAGATAAAATTTCTTTACGTTTTGGAGCGTGATTTATAGTTAAATTGTATTCTTTTTTTGAAGGTAAAACTGAAGGAATACCTTGTTTTATTTGCTCTTTAAATGTCATCTTCCTATTTTTAATTCACTATAAATTGTTGTGCTTTCACCATATTTACCAAGGTATTAATATCATCCTTTAATACACGATCTTCTTCTAATTTAGCAACTTTCTCTCTAATTAGCTTAAAGTTTTCTTCAACTATTTCTGAAAATGTATTTGGTCTTCTAAATTCCATTGCTTGTGCAGCATACATTAATTCGATAGCTAAAATTTTATCTACGTTTCCTAAAATCTGATTGAATTTTCTTCCTGAAATACTTCCCATGGATACATGATCTTCTTGACCTAAAGACGTTGGAACACTATCTGCTGACGGAGGAAAACACAATGATTTATTTTCGGTTACTAAAGCAGCTGTTGTATACTGTGGAATCATAAATCCAGAATTTAAACCCCCTGCTTCAGTTAATAATCTTGGTAATCCATACTTTCCTTCTAACAATAAATAACTACGACGATCTGAAATATTCCCTAACTCTGAAGTTGCAATTGAAGCATAATCTAAAGCCATAGCTAATGGTTGTCCGTGAAAATTACCACCAGAAATTGCTTCAGTTTCGCTTAAAACAATTGGATTATCTGTTACTGAATTCATTTCTATTTCTGCTAATTCTTTTAAATGCTGATATGCATTTCTAGAAGCTCCATGCACTTGAGGAATACAACGTATCGAATACGGATCTTGAACACGTTCACACTCGAAATGGTTCTCTACATTTTGCGAATCTTTTAAAAACATTCGTATACGTTCTGCAACTTTCAAATTTCCTTTAAAAGGTCTAATTTTATGCAATTCCTCTTTAAATGGCGAAGCGCTTCCTTGAAAACCTTCTAAACTCATTGCTCCAGCTAAATCAGCCAGATCTAACACATATTCCATTTTTTGTAAACCTAAAATGGCATGTGCTAAAATGAATTGCGTTCCGTTTATTAATCCTAGACCTTCTTTAGCCTGTAACTGTAGCGGACTTAAATTATGCGCTTTTAAAACTTCTTTTGAAGATTTAATTTTAGTATTAATCCAAAATTCTCCTTCACCTAATAATGGTAAAAATAAGTGAGAAAGTGGTGCTAAATCTCCTGAAGCTCCTACAGAACCTTGCTTTGGAACTACAGGTAATAAATCATTCTCAATAAAATAAATAATTCTTTCAATTAATTCTAGTCGAACACCCGAAAAACCCTGACATAAAGCATGAACTTTACAAATCATCATGATTTTAGATAAAAATCCATTTATTGGCTCTCCTACTCCAACAGCATGAGTTATTAATAAATTCTCTTGAAGTTTACTAGTTTCTTCAGGTGTGATTTGCACATCACACAAAGGTCCGAATCCTGTATTTATTCCATAAACAGCGACATCAGAATTTGCCATTTTTTCTACCTTAGCTCTACAAGACTGTATTTTAGCTTGAGCTTCATCGTTAATTACAGCTTTCAATTCGCCCTTTGCTATTGAAATTACTGTAGCCACTGTTAAATTATCTATACCGTATTTAAACATCCTAATCGTTTTCTATTTACAAAGTTATTTTTACTTTTGATAACCAACAACATCATTTAAATCAACAATTAATAACCATGAGTTATCAATTAGAATTTAGACATATCAAATATTTTTTGGCAGTTGCTGAAGATCTTCACTTTAGAAAAGCTGCAGAACGCTTGTTTATTTCTCAACCTGGGTTAAGCAGACAAATCAAGCAAATGGAAGATGATTTAGGAATTCAATTGTTTGTTCGTAATAATAGAAAAGTAACGCTAACTTCAGTAGGAATTTATTTACAACGAGAATTTACACAACACCTAACAAACATCGATAATAGTTTAAAATATGCAAAACTATTACAAGATGGTAAATTAGGTGAATTAAGATTTGGTTATGTAGGTTCTGCTATGCAACGTATTATTCCTGATATTTTAGTTCGATTTAAAGAAATACTTTCTGATGTGAAATTTGGTTTTAAAGAAATGGACAATCAGAAGCAAATTGAACATTTGCTTTCTCAGGAAATAGATATTGGTTTTGTACGATTGGATCGTGTTCCTAGAGATATTGCAATTACGCCAATTTTAAAAGAACCCTTTTGTTTAGTATTACCAAAAGAACATGCTATACATGAATCTAATTATAAAAATTTATCACAACTAAAAGATGAATCTTTTATTCTATTTGATCCATCTTACAGTCCTTCTTATTACGAAAAAGTTTTACAAATATTTGATGAAAGTGGTTTTACCCCCATCGTATCACACAATACAATTCATGCAGCTTCCATCTATAAATTAGTTGAAAACGGATTTGGTTTATCTATTGTTCCTAAATCATTGCAACAAGGTTACGATTCTAATGTGAAATTTATTGAATTAACAGAAATATCTCAACGCACAACCTTATCAATTGTTTGGAATAAAAAAAATAGAAATCCGATATTACATTTATTAATAAACGAAATAGCAGTAGAGTCATTTATTAATAACGAATAAAAATTACATGAAAACTTTAAACTTTTATTCTGAACATCAATTAAATCATAAATCTAGATTTGTCAATAAAATATGGGTTTTAGATAACTATTCCGAAAAAAAAGCAATTGAGAATCTTAATATTTTACCTAATGGCTGTTTTAATTTTGCTTTACTCATAGGTAAAGGAGCTACAGCCTATTTTAAAAAAAATATTTTTAATTTTAATGAAGGAATATATCTTTGTTCGCAACTTACAGAAGTTATAAATCTTACACTTTTAGAAAACTCAAAAATAATTTTAATTCAACTACATCCTTGGTATTTTTCCTATTATCAAAATATAAATTTTAATAATTTTATTGATCTTATTTCTGAAAGCCATACAAACGATCGAATATTTAATAATAACATCAATCTTAAATCTTCTAATATTTTGCAAGAAGTAATTCAAACCGTAGAAAAACATTCTTTAAAACTTGAAAAAGACAACCCTAAGCAGAATATGATTGAAGAAATATGTAATACTATTATTTTAAATTCTGGTGAACTTAAAGTTTCTCAGGTTTTAAATAATTATGATTGTTCAAAACGTTGGATCCAAGCTAAATTTAAAAAAACTACAGGATTAACAATTAAAAAACTCTGCAAAATAATTCAATTTAGAAACTCTATAAACAACATAACTTTCAACAATTTACAGAACTCTTTAACATCTATTAGTTATTTATCTGGATACAACGATCAATCCCATTTTATTAAAAACTTTAAACAATATTCTAAAATAGCTCCAAGCAAATTTAATCCAGACAATTACATCTTATCACACATAGAATAGTTCGTTTTTTTACAATTTTAAAAAAACTTTATTATTCTATTTTTGCTCAAATTTTTATAGTATGAATACATCATTTGAATTCCGAAACTACTACCTTTTCTATCTTTTATTATGCTTGAATATATTACTTTCTTGTAATTCTAAAATAGAATCTAAAAAACAAATAAAAAACAACGTAGGTAACCTAACTCCAAAAGAAAAAATCACCAATAATTTAACTCCATACTATTATTTAGAAGATCAAACTCCAATTACCACTGTAGAAGAAGTAATGGAAAAAAACAATATTACTGGTGCAAGAATTATTTTTGTTGATAGCAGTAAAATTAGTTGGAGTGAAAATTACGGTCATGCTAACATAAAAGATATGATAAAAGTTAGCAATAACACTCTATTCAGTGGTGCTTCTTTGAGTAAACCAATTACTACAGTAACAGCTTTAATGTTAGTTGAAAAAGGAATTTTAAGTTTAGATGATGATATCAATAAGATTTTGAAGCGCTGGAAAATTCCTGAAAATAATTTCACAAAGAATAACAAAGTTACACTTAGAAGTTTAATTGGCCATAGATCTGGATTAAATCGTTCGTTTTGGATGAGTTACTCCCCAAATGAAAAGCTTTATACAAATGCCGAAATTTTAAATCAAAAAGATCCTAAACAACCAAGGACAAAAATGATAAATATTCCAAATACTTCTTATAAATACTCAAACCCTGGCTACCAAGTCATTGAACTATTAATTGAAGATGCTACTGGAATTCCTTTTGAAAAAGTCGTTGACTCTTTAATTTTTAAACCTTGCGGCATGAAAAACAGTACTTTTTCGCAACCTATTCCTAAAAACTTAATAAAACAAAAAGCTACTGGATACTCAAAAAATAAAATGCCATACCCATATCAAATATACCCATTTAAAGGCGCTGGAGGTATATGGACTACCCCTGATGATTTAGGTTTATTTTTAATTACCTTGTTCAACGACCATGTAAAAGGTAAACAAATTTTACTGTCTCAAAAAATGACTAATCAAATATTCAATCAGGGAGGAAAAATGGATAAATTAGGGTTTACGCTCTGGAATGGAGATGAAGATATTATATTTAGACATACAGGAAGCAATATCGGATTCAATTGCTTTATGCTTGGTTCAATAAAAAAACAACAAGCTGTTGTTTTAATGACAAATTCTGATAATGCTCAAAAACTTCAAGATTATATACAAAGAGCCGTGCCAGACGCGTACGATTGGGCTTATTTGAAATCAAAATCCTATATCAAATCCTCTGTTAATCTGAACAATTTCACTAAATACTTCAGGCAATATAATTGGGAAAATAATTATGTTTTACTATCAAAAGAAAATAATTCTGCATTTATAAACATAAATAATGAACGCTTTAAGCTTATCCCTGTAGGAAAAAGAACTTTATTATTGAAAGAAAAACCATTACTAATTAAATTCCCTAAAAAAGAAAATAATAAAGAATTAATTATTTATAAGTCGAATGGAGATTATTCGGTAGCTTACCCAATATTGTAAATTTAGAAAACTGATTTGATTATAATCTCTAAATACATCGTTCCTAAAGGTTTCACGGGTATTACTTTATATCCGTTTATTTTTCTTAAAAACTCTTCGATTAAAAATGATAACATCACCATTAATCATGAGAGAATTCATTTACGTCAACAAATAGAAATGCTCATTATTCCCTTCTATATTTTCTATGGATTTGAATGGTTTTTTAAATTTTTAAAATATAAAAATAGTTATCTTGCTTATCGAAATTTAAGCTTTGAGCGAGAAGCTTACACATTTGAAACAGACATCAATTATTTAAAAAACAGGAAGTTTTGGGCATTTATAAAACATCTATAAAATTTTTATCAATATTATTTTTAAGCATTTTCTTTAACTGTAAAACTGAAAAGAAAATACAAAAAGAAGAAGTTATCGAAATAGCTGAAGTAGCTATCATTAAAAAAGATACTACACCAAAATACCCTGAGTATTTAACAAAAGAATACGTCTTAGGAAAATTTGATTATAAGAAACATCCTGACTTTGGTAAAATCCCGAAGGATTTATCTTCTAGCGAAATGTATTTACGAAAAGAAGTATTAGAACAATTTCTTAATATGGTAAATGCCGCAAAAGAAGAAGGTATTAAATTAAAAGCGGTTTCGGCAACTCGAAATTTTCCACACCAAAAAAGAATTTGGGATTATAAATGGACTGATAAGTACAAAAAATATCCTGAAGACAAACGCGCTTTAAAAATTTTAGAATACAGTTCTATGCCAGGAACTTCAAGACATCACTGGGGAACTGATGTTGATATTAATGATTTAGAAGATGACTATTTTTTACAAGGAAAAGGTAAAAAAGAATATGAATGGTTAATGAAACACGCAAACAGTTTTGGTTTCTACTTAGTTTATACGTCAAAAGATAATGGAAGAACTGGATATAACGAAGAAAAATGGCACTGGTCTTATGCTCCATTATCTTCAATTTACTTAGAATTCTACAACCAAAACATTACACATCAAGATATTACAGGATTTCAAGGTTCAAAATTTGCAAAAGACATTGACATGATTAGCAATTATGTAAATGGAATTAACCCAAAAATATTAAATCATAAACCCTAAGCTTTTCTTAAACATTACTTGATTTTTTTGAGATTTTCGTAAATTGCAACTCAAAACAAGAACTAAATTTACGAATGGAACAAATAGCTCCTTATAAACCCCAACATAAAGTAAGAATTGTAACCGCTGCTTCATTATTTGACGGTCATGATGCTGCTATAAATATAATGCGTAGAATTATCCAATCAACCGGCGTAGAGGTCATTCACTTAGGTCATGACAGAAGTGTTGAAGAGGTGGTAAATTGTGCCATTCAAGAAGATGCTAATGCAATTGCTATGACTTCTTACCAAGGTGGTCATAACGAATATTTTAAATACATGTATGACTTGCTTAAAGAAAAAGGAGCAGGTCATATCAAAATTTTTGGTGGTGGTGGTGGAGTAATTCTTCCTGAAGAAATTAAGGAATTAATGGATTACGGAATTACGCGTATTTATTCTCCTGACGATGGTCGTGAAATGGGATTACAAGGTATGATTAACGATCTTGTGCAACAATCTGAAAGCCCATCCCTAGCCCTTCCCGAAGGGAAGGGAACTAAAACTTTTAAAGTTTGTAATGAAGATGCTTCAGAATTAATGAAATTAGGTACTAAAAAAGTTTTTGAAAATTTAAAAAATAAAAATGTTAATACCATTGCAAGACTTATTTCTCTTGCAGAAAACAATCATCAAGCTTTTGATGAACTATTTACAAATTATTTCTCCCCTCCTTCGGAGGGGTCGGGGGAGGCTCCAGTATTAGGTATCACAGGAACTGGTGGGGCTGGAAAATCGAGTTTAGTAGATGAATTAGTTCGTCGTTTCTTAATTGATTTTCCTGAGAAAACTATCGGTTTAATTTCTGTTGATCCATCTAAAAGAAAAACTGGTGGAGCTTTATTAGGTGACCGTATTCGTATGAACGCTATTAATAACGAACGTGTGTATATGCGTTCTTTAGCAACACGCCAGTCTAATTTAGCGTTATCTAAATATGTAAATGAAGCAGTTGAAGTTTTAAAAGCTGCTGAATTTGATTTAATTATTTTGGAAACTTCTGGTATCGGACAATCTGATACTGAAATTATAGAACATTCTGATGCTTCTTTATATGTTATGACTCCTGAATTTGGAGCTGCAACTCAGTTAGAGAAAATTGATATGCTTGATTTTGCCGATTTAGTTGCGATTAACAAATTTGATAAAAGAGGTGCATTAGATGCATTACGCGATGTTAAGAAACAATACATGCGTAATAATAATCTTTGGGATGTACACATGGATGATATGCCTGTGTATGGAACTATTGCTTCTCAATTCAACGATCCTGGAATGAACTCGCTATACAAAGCGATTATGGATAAAGTTGTTGAAAAAACAGGAGCTGATTTAAAATCTACTTTTGAAATTACTAAAGAAATGTCTGAAAAGATATTTGTAATTCCACCAGCTAGAACACGTTACTTATCTGAAATTGCAGAAAGTAATAGAGCTTACGATAAGAAAGTGGATGACCAAGAAAAGGTTGCTCAGCAATTGTATGGAATTTATCAAACTATTTTATCCGTTGCTTCGACTAAGCTCAGCAACCATAAGACTAAGCTCAGCAACCAAAATGCTTTTTTAACTAAAAATGGATTAGATCAGGATGAGATTCTGTCTCTCGACTTCGCTCGAGATGACGAAGGTTTTTTAAAATTACTTTTTGATCAATTTGATAAAGTAAAATTAAATCTTGATCCATATAATTGGGAAGTCATTTTAAACTGGACTACTAAAGTTCAAAAATATAAAGATCCAATTTACACGTTTAAAGTACGTGATAAAGAAATAAAAATTGAAACGCACACAAAATCACTTTCTCATTCTGATATTCCAAAGGTAGCTTTACCTAAATATCAAGCTTGGGGTGATTTATTACGTTGGAATTTACAAGAAAATGTTCCAGGAGAATTCCCATATGCGTCTGGATTGTATCCTTTCAAAAGAACTGGTGAAGATCCAACACGAATGTTTGCTGGAGAAGGTGGACCAGAACGTACAAACAGACGTTTCCACTACGTAAGTTTAGGAATGCCAGCAAAACGTTTATCTACTGCTTTTGACTCGGTAACCTTATACGGAAATGATCCTGGACATAGACCTGATATTTACGGAAAAATTGGAAACGCTGGAGTATCTATTTGTTGTTTAGATGACGCTAAGAAACTATACTCTGGATTTGATTTAAGTCATGCTATGACTTCTGTATCGATGACTATTAATGGTCCGGCTCCAATGTTATTAGGATTCTTCATGAATGCAGCAATTGATCAAAACTGTGAGAAATATATTAAAGAACACGGTTTAGAATCGAAAGTAGCAACAAAATTAAAAGAGTTATATGACAATAAAGGTATCGATAGACCAAAATACAACGGTGATTTACCAGAAGGAAATGATGGTTTAGGTTTATTACTTTTAGGTGTTACTGGAGATCAAGTTTTACCTGCAGACGTATATGCAGAAATCAAAGCGAATACATTAGCACAAGTTCGTGGTACAGTTCAAGCAGATATTTTAAAAGAAGATCAGGCTCAAAATACTTGTATTTTCTCTACGGAATTTGCATTACGTTTAATGGGAGATGTTCAAGAATATTTTATTGAGAAAAACGTACGTAACTTCTACTCTGTTTCTATTTCTGGATATCATATTGCTGAAGCTGGTGCAAATCCAATTACACAGTTAGCTTTAACTTTAGCTAACGGATTTACGTATGTAGAGTATTATTTATCTAGAGGAATGGATATTAATAAGTTTGGACCAAACTTATCGTTCTTCTTCTCAAATGGTATCGATCCAGAATATGCTGTAATCGGACGTGTTGCTCGTAAGATTTGGGCTAAAGCATTAAAATATAAATACGGAGCAAATCCACGTGCACAAATGTTGAAGTACCATATTCAAACTTCTGGACGTTCTTTACACGCGCAGGAAATTGACTTCAACGATATTAGAACTACGTTACAAGCATTATATGCGATTTACGACAACTGTAACTCTTTACACACAAATGCTTATGATGAAGCGATTACTACACCTACAGAAGAAAGTGTACGTAGAGCCATGGCAATTCAATTAATTATCAACAAAGAATTAGGATTAGCTAAAAATGAAAATCCGATTCAAGGTTCATTTATTATTGAAGAATTAACTGATTTAGTTGAAGAAGCTGTATTAACTGAATTTGATAGAATTACAGAACGTGGAGGAGTTTTAGGTGCGATGGAAACCATGTATCAACGTTCTAAAATTCAAGAAGAGAGCTTATATTACGAAACTTTAAAACACACAGGAGAATTTCCAATTATTGGTGTAAATACATTCTTGAGTTCTAAAGGTTCTCCAACAGTTACTCCACAAGAAGTTATTCGTGCAACTGAAGAAGAAAAATTATTCCAAATCAAAACAAAGGAAAACTTAAATGAAGCCAATAAGCAAGAGGTACAAGATCAATTAAAGATTGTACAACAAGCTGCAATTCAAAACGAAAACATTTTTGAATGTTTAATGGAAGCTGCTAAAGTTTGTTCTTTAGGTCAGATTACTTCAGCATTATTTGAAGTTGGTGGGCAGTACAGACGAAATATGTAATTAATTTTGAATTACGGATTACGAATTGCCAATTAGGAATTATTATTTTTTTATCATGATATCAAATCCGTTAAGAAAGGAATACCTTTTTTAACGGATTCTATTTCTCCATATAAGCTTGCCATTTGATTAACACATATTTTTCAATATTTCTTTCCTTTCTTTTTATGAATCCGAATTCGTATACAAACAGATACACTTCTCCTTTTTTGTTTTTCCAGTAATGTGTGAAAAAGTTAGGATTAAATCCTTTTTCTAATAACATAGAAGATCTTATTGTTGATTTTCCAGATGTATTATAATACTTAAGTAATTTCCTATTTAGCTTTAGCTGGTTATTTACTTTAGTATAAAAATTAGAAGGATTTAATTTTGATTGTTGATATTGATAGGAACTTTTACAATGTGCGTCACAAAACTTTTTATCGGATCTTCCTTCCAATTCTTTGTTACAAGATAAACAATATCTTTTTTGATTTTCCATAGCAGTATATTATTCGAATAATATACGTATAATATTTAACTACTAAAAAGTAGTCTTCTATTTTTGATCGTATGAGCACAAGTAGACATATTATATTAAAACACATATTCATAAATAACATAAAATATATAGGTCTTAAATTCCAATCAGATAAAATTCTGAATAACTTAATTAAAGAACTTCCTTCTATTAAATGGTCTGAAGAATTTCATATGTATTGTATTTTAAACAATAAAGAAAATTTAAACGCTATATTTAATTTATTTAGAGGAGTTGCATGGATTAATACAAATTATTTTTTTGAAAAATCTAATGCTAAACAACTAAATGAAGAATTTGATATTTCTTGGTTTAAAAAAAGAGCGAAAGTAAAAAAGTATAAATATTGTCCAGAAAGCTATTTAACTAAATTAGAAGTTAAAAAATATGCGAATAATACTGTTAAAACATACGTTACTTGTTTTGAAAAATTTATTAATTATTTTTATAGTAAAGAGATTGATCATTTAAATGAAAATGATGTTAGAGACTACTTAATATATTTAGTTCAAAATAAATCTTCAAACTCTTATATAAATCAAAGTATTAATGCTATTAAATTTTATTATGAAATAGTTTTAGGGTTACCTAATAGATTTTACACTATTGAACGCCCTAGAAAAGAAAAAAAACTCCCTATTGTTTTATCTAAACAAGAAGTAAAGCAGCTTATTTTAGTTACTAAAAATAGAAAGCATAAATGTATTATAGCTTTATTATATTCTTCGGGACTTCGTCGGAGTGAACTTATAAATTTAAAAATTCAGGATATTGATAGTAAAAGAATGGTTATTAAAGTAAACGATACCAAAGGTAATAAGGACAGGTATACACTATTAGCAAATTCTATCTTAGATGATTTAAGAGCATATTACAGAATATATACTCCTAAAATATATTTATTTGAAGGACACAAAGGAGGTAAATACAGTTCTTCTAGTATTGCTAACATTATTACCAATGCTTCTAAAAAAGCCAAAATAAACAAAAAGATTACACCACATACTTTACGACATAGTTTTGCTACTCATCTACTTGAAAACGGAACAGATTTAAGATATATACAAGTATTACTGGGGCATAACTCAACTAAAACAACTGAAATATATACTCACGTAGCTACTAACAACTTCAACAGTATTAAAAATCCTTTAGATTTATAAAATTTATAGTACTTTAGTCTACTATATAAGAGTAATAAACACAATTGTGTTTATTACTACGTTGTGTGTAATAAAAACAAAACCACATCTGAAATAAAATTATAAAAAATGTTCCTAAGAAAACTATTTAGAAAAAAAAGAACAAAAACATTCTTCGATTATGATTGGGTAGAATTTTTAAATTCAAAAAACCCAGAACATTTTAGCAAGGAAGCTGTTTCATATGTCGAAAATATTAATGAAAATGATAAAAGTAAAATATCAAAAACTATTGAGGTATATCAAGAAAGTTTAATTCCTTTATTCAATTTTTGGAAGACTGATTCATATGCTTTTGCTATTGCACAGAATGAACCAACAAAATTATTCAAAAGTTATGCAGAATTAAACATAATTGAATGGATGTTCTTGATAAATATGCTTCGAAAAAAAGGAGTGAATGAAAATGTGATAGAATGTTTATTTTACATTATACAGAAATCCTTTGACTCTTATGGTCAGCAAATATTTTCAAAAGATAATTTTGGGAATTTTGAAAATTTAGTCATCGATAGAACTAAAATTTATCCAAGTATTTTAAACTATTTTATAAATCCGAGAGAAAATGAATCTGAATCGTACAGTAATTTATTCACATTAATCATTGAAAAACCAATGGAAAAAGAAATTGATTTATATTCCGAAAATCTTATGAACTTTGGAAAATTAGAAAGAATGCAAAGTTCAATGAGTTTCATTAAAATTTTATCAAAAACATTATCGAAATTTAATGAAAGAACAGAAAAAATTTGGTGAAAAATTACTACACACAACAACGTGTATAGCTCATTGCGGCTGAATTTCCTATCGGAAATTCATTCTTATTCGCTATCTTTGGTCTACGGCGGAAAATCCTCGCGGATTTCCCGCAACAAGCCATACACAAGACCGTTGTGTGTAATTAAACAAAAACCTCAAAATGAATCAAGAAATAATACGAATTGAAGAAAAAATTGAGACATTAACTATAGGTGGTAAAGAAGTACCTAAAAAACTATCCGAATTCAATGAACTTTCTGAATTTCGAGATTTCGAAGACCTAAAATCACAAATTAAGAATAAAAAATATGGCTTCTTAACACCTGACCATTTGCTTTATGATAATTTTAAATATGTAGCAACGAGTGTTGATAAAAAAGTAGTTACTTTTTTTAAGTACTTACCCTTTATAACTGCTATTACATTAACTGTTTTCTGTTTAATTAATGAAATTTATTTTGGCTTAATATTGTTACCATTAGTTTTTATCGGTCAATATATTTCCGCATTTTTTAAAAATCTCATTATTATAGTTGGTATTTTCATTTTTGGACTATATCTAATGTTTAATGAAAATACTTTAATTGGAGCTATTTTAACAACATTAAGCGTTACATTAATATCTTCTATTTATTTTAAAATTTTTAGCAGAATAGGATTTCACAATTCTGCATTCCAATCTGAAAAGGTATTTTCATTTCTTTTTTATTCAAGGAATATATCCTTAGTAAATAATTCAAATAACACCATAATTAAAAGTCTTTAAATGGAAAATATAAAAATTGAGTCTGACTTACTTCCAACCAATGAAAATAACTTTACTATTAAAACTAAAGATGGAATTATTTTAAAAGAAATTAAAAAATTCTTACTTGATAAGTATAAAGATAGCTTTGTAAGTTTAAGTTTGTTTTATGATTCCACATCCAACATTATTAACATATCTAAAGTTGAAAAAAAATCAGATGAGCTATATTTTAAATTTATAAACGAAATAGGAGAAAGTGAATATGGATATTTGTTTGACTTTGAGAAATAATAACTACACACAACAATGGCTATAAGTAATTGCTTGTTCTCGCCTATTTCTGAAAATCCGCGAGGATTTTCAGTTTGGTATGTACTTGCAAAGTTAAGTACTAAACCACGCAACTACTCGTAGCCGAAACCGTTAGCTTTCATTGTCACCAATCTTTGTGGGAAACCAAAATTGCGGGATTCAAATTTGTTGAAATTCATAAAATTTGTATTTTTTTTCCTACAACTTAAAACTGAAAAAATGTGAATGATTGAATTGCTGAACAAACTCTCGTGAACGTCGAATTTTCTAAGAAGCGTGAATAATTATACGTGGGAATTTTACTCAAACTAAAAAATCAAAACTGTAGAATTTAGCTAAATGTGGAGTTTTCTCAGACTTGGAATTGAAATAATCAAACGTTGAATTTAAAAAAAAGGCAAGAAAAAAATCTAAAAACGAGTGAACTAAATTCTATTTTACTAAAATTGAAACAAACTGAACAAAATTGTGAAAAAAAACAACGAAAAGCTAACACAGTGTATAAACAATTGCTATTTTTAGCTAGTAAAAATTTGTTGCTTTTTTGCGTACTGCAATTTTCCTGCGGAAAATAGCCGTCCACGTAAAAGTCGCAACTTTTTATACACCAAAACGTTGGCAATAATTACCCACTCAAAACCACGAAAACGAAGCTATGATGGAACATTTAGATTTCACAAATAATGAAAAATTTGAAAATGAGATTACAAAATTAATCACAAAATATCCTGAATATGAAAAAGAATTAGATAGTTGTATTCCTATTATATTAATAAACGGAAAAGCTCCAAAACTCGTTTTGAGTGAAAATATCAAAGATGAGGAACTTAAAAATACTTTACTTGAAATTTACAATTCTCTATTTAATATTAACAACTAAAAAAATCAGAAATGAAAAAAATATTTGAAATGAGTATATTTATACTTCTAATTTTTATTGTCTCTTGTAGTGAAAATGAAGGAGAAATAGAGTTAGAGGTCTTACCTGTTGAGAAAATTAATGTTTCTGTAGCTGGAGGAATTCCTGTTATGAATGGAACTATTGAATTTATAGCTGGAGAAAACACTCCAAAAGATGCAAGTTATAGAATGTATTTTGACACATCTGAAAACCCAAGTACTTTATTTAATTTAGAGACAACAGAAAAGAAATATAATAATCTTAAAATAAATCAAAAATATTATTGGAGAGTTGAAACTATTAGCAATAATGGAAATATTTTAGCTAATTCTCCTATTTGGAGTTTTACAACTGGGAATAATGTAACTATTAGAACACAAGAAGAAGTAGAACTTTTGAGTAATCATAAGTATACCATAATTCCAGGAACATTAACAATTGGAGATTTCATACCACTTTCTGGAACAATTCCAAATCCAACTAATATCAGTAATTTATCATCACTAAATAACATAATTCAAATTGGACAACTTGTAATAAATAATAATAGTCAATTAAAAAATCTTAATGGTTTGGGTAATGTAGAGACAATTGATGGTAGCTTATTTATTGGTCAAGGTTTAGATATGAAAGGTGGAAACTCTTCTTTAGAAAATATTAATGATTTACAAAACATAAAATCTATTGGTGGTCATCTAATAATTTATAACAATAGTAAATTAGAAAATTTGAAAGGTTTAGATAATTTAGAATCTATTGGTCGTGACCTAATAATTGAAAATAATGAAAATTTAACTGATTTATGTTCGTTAAAGTCATTTCTTGAAAACTTTGAAATAAAAGGGAATTATTCTGTTAAAGAAAATAATTTTAATCCTACAAAGGAAAATATAATCGAAGGAAACTGTAAAAAATAAACTATTGCCAACACCGTGTAAAATTAATTGCTGGTTTTTGCCAATTTACGAAAGTCCTCGTGGACTTTCTATTTGTGTTTTATTTACTAACTTTAGTGTTTAAAACACGCAACTAATCTTACACAAACACGTTGGGCGTCATTACCACTCAAATTCCGAAAAATGAAAAAACTTACTGAAATAGGATTTAAAAAAGTAGGAAAATGGAGTTTTGAGAATAATTTATTTCAGTATGAATTAAACGAAAATTATACCTCAAAAAACATATTATACTCTTTTGTAATTGAAAATGAAATAAAATATATAGGGAAAAGTGTTAAAACAATTACACAAAGACTAAATGGTTACAGAAGACCAAATATTTCCCAACGTACAAACTTCAGGTTGAATAATCTAATTATTGAAAAATTAAGAAAAGGAAAAGAAGTTGAAATATATTTATTCGAAGATAATGCTGAATTAAGCTACAAAGGAAAGAAAATCAATTTATCAGCTGGTTTAGAAGACAATCTAATTGCGGAACATTTACCTGAATGGAATACTTTAGGAAAAAACAGAAAATCAACTAACAAGAAAACAGCTATAAAATTGAAAACAAAGGAAAACGTTATGGAAAAAAAATATAATGAAGATATTATAGTAACAATTGGAGAAGCTTATTATAATCAAGGCTTTTTTAATATAGGTAGCAAATATTCTGAATTGTTACCAAAAAATAATCTTGACCCGATAAAAATTCAGATTGAGGAAAATAAAAACGAAATTATTATCGGAAAAATTTATAAATTTTCAGACTCTGGTCAAACGAGAATTAAAGACCAAAGTGGAGAATATAAAAGATGGGTTCAAAAGAATTTCAACAAAAAAGATGTTTTTAAGGTAGAAATTATTGAAAAAGATTTTATAAAACTGAAAAAATAACGAACGCCCAACACCGTGTATATTTTATTGCTTTCTTTTAGCCAACTTACGAAAATCCTCGCGGATTTTCTATTCAGTAATTATTTGCTAACTTTACGCTAAACCAACGCAACAAAGCATACACAAACACGTTACCTAGCATTGCCTTTGCGTTAAAAATCAATACCTTATCAAGTTGTTTAAAGTAAAAAAGTTAGCCTATTAAATAGATTCTTAAAAGAAAAAAGCCAGAGCGTTAGCTACTTATGTTTTCGGACTCAACTCGAACGCAACTGTTGTGAATATTTCGGACTTTACTCTAGTGTAACTGTTGTGTGGTTTCGGATTCTACTCCCTATTTTGGGTTTATAAATTAAAAAAGTAAAAACGTGAACTTCTTGCATTTTCGGACTAAACTCGGACGCAACTGTTGTGAGTATTTCTGACTTTACTCTAACGTAACTGTTGCGTAGTTTCGGATAAAAATAACATGATTTAAGTTGCTTAAAAGTAAAGTTTAGCAATCTTGTGTAAAATTAAAAATTACTTAACCAGAGCCTTAAAAAGTTGAATAAGGGAAATCTAAAAGTATTGTGAAAAGAAATTAAAAACGCTAGGTAACAATATATAAAAAACATAGGGCAATTGGTGTTTGCCTAAAAAGGTAGTTTTATGCCGCAAAGCCGCCAAATATAAAATTTGGCATTTACAACGAATGATAAAAGCAAAATATTTATATTTGGCTTATATAATTTATCCTACGACAGTTTATTTACGCTGCCCTACGATTCCTTATATTTAACGTTACCTAGCATTGCATTCGCGTTCAAAATCAGTACTTTGTCAAGTTGTTTAAAGTAAAAAATTAACCTGTTAAATAGATTATATAAAATAAATTATCACTGTTGCTTAAAAGAAAAAAGCCAGAGCGTGAGCTACTTATGTTTTCGGACCCAACTCGGGCGAAACTGTTGTGAATATTTCGGACTTTACTCAAACGAAACTGTTGCGTGGTTTCGGATTCTACTCGCCTATTTGGTATTTATGTAAGCTTAGATTTTTAAAGTAAAAAATAAATGCTTAAGCTTCTTATGTTTTCGGACTCAACTCGAACGCAACTGTTGTGAATATTCCGGACTTTATTTGAACGTAACTGTTACGTGGTTTCGGATTAAAATAACGTGATTTAAGTTGTTTAAAAGTAAAATTTGGCAATGTTGTGTAAAATTAAAAAATACTTAACCTGTGTCTTAAAAAGTTGGATAGAAGAAATATAAAAGTATTGTGAAAAGAAGTTTAAAACGCTAGGTAACAATATATAAAAAACATAGGGCAATTGGTGTTTATCTAAAAAGGTCGTTTTATGCTGCAAAGCCGCCAAATATAAAATTTGGCATTTACAACGAATGATAAATACAAAATCTTTATATTTGGCTTATATAATTTATCCTACGTCAGTTTATTTCTGCTGCCCTACGATTTCTTATATTTAACGTTACCTAGCATTGCCTTTGCGTTCAAAATCAATACTTTATAAAGTTGTTTAAAGTAAAAAAGTTAGCCTGTTAAATAGATTATTAAAAGAAAAAAGCCAAAACGTGAGCTGCTTATGTTTTCGGACCCAACTCAGGCGAAACTGTTGTAAATATTTCGGACTTTACTCAAACGCAACTGTTGTGTGGTTTCGGATTCTACTCCCCTATTTGGCGTTTATAAAGTAAAAAAATCAAAGCGTGAGCTTCTTATGTTTTCGGACTCAACTCGGGCGAAACTGTTGTGAATATTTCGGACTTTACTCGAACGTAACTGTTGCGCGGTTTCGGATAAAAATAACGTGATTTAAGTTGTTTAAACAGTAAAGTATAAATCTTGTATAAAATTAAAAAATTACTAAAACAGTGTCTTAAAAAGTTGAATAAGAGAAATCTAAAAGTATTACGAAAAGAAGTTTAAAACGCTAGGTAACACTATATAAAAAACATAGGGCAATTGGTGTTTATCTAAAAAGGTTGTTTTATGCCGCAAAGTCGCCAAATATAAAATTTGGCATTTACAACAAATGATAAATACAAAATCTTTATATTTGGCTTATATAATTTATCCTACGTCAGTTTATTTACGCTGCCCTACGATTTCTTATATTTAACGTTGTGTTTCATACCGAAAAAAGCCAGCCGCACAAATAGCACATTTGTTTTTTTCCTCGCAAAAGCCAACGCAATAAAAAACAAAAGAGCTATTTTTAGCCAACGCTGACCAAAAGATTGAAAATAGAAAATGACAATAAAAGAATACGTAGAAATAGTAAGTAAAAGACTTCAATCTGGAATATCAAGAGAACATTCATATAGAGGAGATTTAGAAGCACTAATCCGAGAATTAGTAAAAGGAATTGAAATAACAAACGAACCTGCAAACGTAACGGATTGTGGAAACCCAGATTATGTAATTACAAAAGGCAAAATTCCTGTTGGTTATATTGAGGCAAAAGACATTGGAAAAGACCTAAACAGTAAATCGTACAAAGAACAATTTGGACGTTATAAAAAAGCACTTGACAATTTAATAATTACAGATTACATCTGGTTTCAGTTCTTTCAAAACGGAGAGTTAGTTCACGAAATCAAAATTGGAGAAATTGAAAACAATTCAGTCAAACCAATTCCCGAAAACTTTTCAAAGTTTGAAAACTTAATAAAAGACTTTTCTACTCACATTGGACAAACTATCAAATCGTCAAAAAAGTTGGCTGAAATGATGGCTGGTAAAGCGCGTTTATTACAAGATATTTTAGAACGAGCAATTACATCTGATGAAGAAACGCAAGAAAATACGTCTTTAAAAGGTCAATATGACACTTTCAAACAGATACTAATTCACGATTTAAAACCTAAAGATTTTGCGGACATTTACGCTCAAACTTTGGCTTACGGAATGTTCGCAGCTCGTTTGCACGACCCGACTTTAGATGATTTTAGCCGACAAGAAGCAGCAGAATTAATACCGAAATCAAATCCTTTTTTACGTAAACTTTTTGGCTATATCGCTGGACCAGATATTGACGAAAGAATTGTAACGGTCGTTGATAACCTTGCAGAAGTTTTTAGAGCTACAAACGTTGAGCAACTTTTAAAGAATTTTGGTAAAGCAACTCAAATGCACGACCCAATAATTCATTTCTATGAAACTTTTTTGGCAGAATACGACCCAAAATTACGTAAAGCAAGAGGTGTTTGGTACACACCAGAACCAGTCGTGAATTTTATAGTTCGTGCAGTAGATGATATTTTAAAAACGGAATTTAATTTGCCACAAGGTTTAGCAGATACAAGCAAGACTAAAATTAAATTAGATACACAAACACCTGACAAACGTTCGGCAACAGGTTACAAGCAAATAGAAAAAGAAGTACACAAAGTACAAATACTTGACCCAGCAACAGGAACAGGAACATTTTTAGCCGAAGTTGTAAAGTTTATTTACAATAAAAATTTTAAAGCAATGAAAGGTGCTTGGAGTGGTTACGTAGAAGAACATTTAATACCAAGATTAAATGGATTTGAGTTGTTAATGGCTTCTTACTCTATGGCACATCTTAAATTAGATATGTTACTAACCGAAACTGGTTATAAATCAACTAAAAATGAACGTTTAAATGTTTATTTAACCAACTCTTTAGAAGAGCATCATAAAGATACAGGAACATTATTTTCTAATTGGTTAAGTAGTGAAGCCAATGAAGCCAACCATATAAAACGTGATACACCTGTAATGTGTGTTATTGGAAATCCACCTTATGCCGTTAGTAGCACAAACAAGAGTAAATGGATAGAAAGTCTAATAAGTGATTATAAAAAAGATTTAAAAGAGAAATCATATAATTCACTATCTGACGATTATGTTAAATTTATTAGATATGGTCAACATTATGTTCAGAAAAATGGAGAAGGTATTCTTGCTTATATTTCTAACAACAGTTTTATAGATGGAATAACGCATAGACAAATGCGAAAAAACTTGTTAGAAACATTTGACAAAGTTTACATTTTAGATTTACACGGAAACGCTAAAAAGAAAGAAGTTTGTCCTGATGGTTCGCCAGACCAAAATGTATTTGATATTATGCAAGGAGTTTCTATAAATATCTTTGTAAAAACAGGAGAAAAAAAAGCAAATCAATTAGGTAAAGTTTATCATTCAGAACTATATGGCATAAGAGATGTAAAATATCCATTTCTAATAAAAAATAATATTTCATCCATAAAGTGGACTTTATTAAAAAATAAAGAACCTTTTTATTTCTTTAAACCTTTCGATTACAAAGTTTATGAAATATATCAAAATGGATTTGGTGTATCAGAAGTTTTCCAAGTATTGGCATCTGGTATTCAAACAGAATTTGATGATTTAAGTCTTCATAACGATAAGAATAAAGCAATTGAAAAACTAAATGACTTAAAGAACTTAAATATTGCAGAATTATCAAACAAATACAATTATAATGATACCAAAAGGGTAAAAATTAAAAAAGCAATTGATGATATAAATTCAAATGAGGCAAAAGTAATTCCATTAGAATATAAATTATTCTCGCAAAAACAAGCAATTTACACAGGACAAACCAATGGTATAATGGGACGTCCAAGGTTTGATACCATGAGACATATTGTCAATTCTGAAAACATTGGTTTTGTTACAATGAGAACGCAAGTAGATACAGAAATCCCTAACACGTATTTTGTTTCTAAAAATTCAATCGACAAGAATTTTTATGGTTTCCAAACTTATCTTTTTCCGTTATATCTTTATCCAAATGAACAAGATGGAATCTTTACAGAGGAAAAACGTAAACCAAATCTAAATCAAGAAACAATTGAGCAAATTGCTGAAAAATTAGGTTTAACTTTTACTAACGAAAAAGAACAAACTAAAAACACCTTTGCACCTATAGATTTATTAGATTACATCTATGCTGTATTGCACTCGCATGCTTACAGAGAAAAATACAAGGAGTTTTTAAAGATAGATTTTCCAAGAGTTCCATATCCAAAAGACGAAAAAACGTTTTGGAATTTAATTAAATTAGGGAAAGAATTACGTGAAATTCATTTGTTAGAAAGCAACAAAGTTGAAGATTACATTACAAGTTATGAAATGGCAGAAGATGCTGAAAACGACCATAACGTAATAACGACAAAAATTGTAAAGAAAGATTGGGAAATAACCGACACCGAAAAACAACTTGGTAGAATTTGGATTAACGAAAGCAAATATTTTGACAACGTTCCTTTAACAGCTTGGGAATTTTATATTGGTGGTTATCAACCAGCACAGAAATGGCTGAAAGACAGAAAGGAAAGAGAACTAAATTTTGAGGATATTTTACATTATCAGAAAATTATAGTTGCTCTAACTGAAACAGATAGAATAATGAAAGAAATAGACAAAATAGAAATTGAACAAAGCCAACGCTAAAGCCATACACATTTGCAATTCGCTTCAGCCATCACACAACCCCAAAATTGCAAAAGAGTATGTCTTTGCCAACGCTACAAACAGAACGGAAAACAAAGTACGAAAACACAACAACGTATATAAAAAATAGCGGTTTAGTCGCTAAATCAAAAGAAAATGAATAAATTAAAGGTCAGTTATAATCCGAAAAGTTAGTGCATAAAATCCGCTACTTTTCATATACAAGACCGTTACCTGTAAACAAAAAAACATTTACCCATGAAAAAAACATTTTTAAGCCTATTAGCTATTTTAATAATTACTTCTTGTAGTAAAGATGATTCGAATATTCAAATAGAACCAGAACCACCTGAAATCAAAATTACTGACCCCTGCAATTTTGATATTTTAGATATTTCTCCTAATTCTACAATAAACATAAATTGTTTATTAAACCTTAGTAACAAAGAAATTACACTTCCCGAAAATATTAAATTCAATTTTAATGGAGGAGACATTATTAATGGTACACTTATATTTGATGGAGGCACAATAGATGGAGAGTTGTTAAACTCTAAACTTACAATAAAAGGCTCTGTAAAACTTACAAGTAAAGAATTTAAATTTAAAACAGATAGATGGGATATAACTGAAGGGAAAGTATCTAATGAAACAGCACTAGCAAACAGACAAAAGATAAACAAAGTTATAGAACTAGTTGAAAATTTAGGAGGAGATGTATTTGAATTAGGTAAAATGGATGCTTATTTTAATGTAGAAGCGAATAAGGTAGAACGATCTTATATGAATGATAGAGCTATTCGAATACCTTCAGATTTTCATTTTAAAATGAGTGATGATACATTTCTAAGAGTACAACCTACTCACTTTGCGGCTTATTATTTATTATCGACATATTTAACTGATAACACTAAAATAAGTGGAGGGAATCTTATAGGTGATCGTTATGAGCACGATTATTCTCCGATTATAGATGTTCAAGGAGTTGAAAGGAATACACATGAATTTGGTTTGCTATTAGGAATTATAGGAGCACACGATGCAATTATAGATGGTGTTAAATTTAGTAATCCGACTGGAGATGGAATTATTATAAGTCATAAGATATTAAGAAATCCTGACGGAACATTAACTAACGGAAATAGAACAAGTGAAAGAGTTCTAATTAAAAACTGTATTATAAAAGAAGCGAGGCGTAATGGTATCTCTGTTACAGACGCTAATGGTATAACCATTGAGAATTGCCAAATTTCAGATACAGGAAAAGGAGAACAAGCATTTGATACAGGAGGTAATAAAGTATATAACAGTTCAGGTGTGTTACCAAAATATGGAATTGATTTAGAGCCTGAAAGAGTAATAGATAATGGAACTTTAATCGAATATCAAAGAGTAGAGAATATTAAAATTATCGGAAGTACTTTTAAAGGAAATGAATTTGGTGATGTTTTAAGTCATTTTTGTATTAAACTATTAGTAGAAGATAATTTTTTTGATAAATGGGTTGCTGGAGGTTCATCTAATAATGTAACTATAAGAGGAAATACATTTAAAAGTCGTTTCCCTATAAGTGAAAGTATTTTTGCTATTAGTATAAAATCAAATGTTAAACGAGGAGAAGAGTTAGTTCACGATTTTATTGTATCTGATAATAAAATAAGTGATTATTCAGTTGGAATAAGTCTTAGTGCAGATAACCATCAAATATTAAATAATACATTTACAAATTGTGTTAGTGGTATTACTTTTGGGAAATTATCTAATACTCTCATTAAAGGGAATACAATCACAAGTAATATATCAATACCTAGTTATGGATATAGAACAAGAAAAACTTTAGTTCAAAATGTTATAATTGAAGGAGGTCTTGTAGATGTAACAAACAGACCAATTGACTTACATGGACTTAACCAGGAAAGTACAAACTCTAATATTGAAGTTACATTTAAAGATGTTGAATTAAATTCAAGTAATAATTATCCTAATTACATAAAAGATGGAAAAAATATTAAATTTCAGGGTTGTAATTCAAGATCAAGATTAGAGAAAATAAATTCTTTTAATATTATTGAGGAAAATTCAAATTTTGGAAACTAACCTAAATAATATCATAAACAAACTAAAAGAGTCTACAGGTAACAATGTATATAAAAAATAGGCGAAATAGCAATAAAATTAAGGGTTTTGACTTGTATCAAACTTTGTGTTTAATCGAAAATTTAATGCTTCGAAATCGCCTACTTTTTATACACTAACCGTTGGCAGTCATTAGAACGAACGAATGAAACAAATTAAAATATCATCCAATTCCGAAACAATCTCTGCTACTCTATTTGAATCTGATAAGAGCGATACTGTTCTTATTATCGCCTCTGCAACAGGTGTAAGACAAGAGTATTATCATAAATTTTCTAAGTATTTATCGGACAATGGAGTTTCGGTTATCACATTCGATTATTTTGGTATTGGTCGTTCATTAACAAAACCGATTAAAGAGCTAGATAATAATGCAGCTGATTGGGGAAAAAATGATTTGGAATCTGTTTTACAATATGTATTAACACATTTTCCGAACTCTAAAAAAGTAATTCTTGGACATAGCATAGGTGGTCAACTTATTGGATTGGCTAAATCGTCCACCAAGTTTGACAAGATAATTCTTGTAGCTGCTCAATCTGGATATTGGAAATTTTGGAAAGGAATAGGCAGATTAAAAATGTGGTTTAATTGGTATATTCTATTTCCTACTCTATTGAATTTTTTTGGGTATCTGAACTCAAAAAAACTGAGCGGAATGGAAAACCTACCAAAAAATGTAGCTAACCAATGGCGAAATTGGGGTAAAAAGCCTGATTATATACAAAGTGATAAATCAATAGTCTTGAAATACTATGATAAAATTGAACTCGACATTAGTGCATTTAGTATTGAGGATGATGATTTTGCACCTAAAGAAGCTGTAGAATGGATGACCAGTCAGTATCGGAACTCAAATGTCAAATCAAGTCATTTTATTCCTTCTAATTTCGGAGTTAAGAAAATTGGACATTTTGGAGTGTTTAAAGACAAGTTTAAAACTACAATTTGGGAAATATTACAGAATGAAATAAAATAACGAACTGCCAACAATGTATATAAAAAATAGGCGGAATAGTAATATAATCAAGGCTTGTGACTCGTGTCAAATTTTGAGCTTAACCGCAAGTTTAGTGCTTCTTATCGCCTACTTTTCATATACTAACCGTTGTACGCAATATGAAAAAAGCATTTTTCCTAAATATAATTTTATCACTTTTTTTCACTAATTGTACAAGTCAAACGAAAAAAATGACCGAAAAACAATACTTTGAAAAAGCAAAATTCATTTGGCAGAATTACGTACCGAAATCTGGACAATCAGAATTCGTTCAAGGTGAACTACTAAGAGCTATCGAAAAATTAAGAGAAGAAGCTCGTAGAAATGGAAATATAAACTTTGACCAAAAATGTCACGGAATTTTAATCGGATTTTTAAGAGAAAAACTATCCGATCAAAAAGTTTTTGACAAAAAAACTATCGAACAAATCAACGATGATTTAGACAGACTTTCGATTGAGGACCAACCCTATACTTGGAATGATATTTTTGACCGAATATCTGATAGAATTGTTGACTGGAATATATTTTACGGAGATGAAATTAAACACGAGAAAAACTCTGATTTATACTGTTAATAAATAAAATACTGCGTACAACAATGTATAACCGCAATTACGGCGGATTCGACTTCGTCCGAATCCACTCGGTAATTACTAACGCTAGTTTTTAAACAAAATATGTAATTTTAATCCCGTAACAACAGTTATACAAATACGTTAGGTATAAGCCAAAAAATGAACTCAATTAACTACGATTTTAAAGTATCCAAAACAAATAAAAATTTTATCTGCTTATTGAAAGAAGAATTATTGACTCGAATATTGGGAATTCCACTTTTCTTATATTTTTTGATATTTATGACCTATGATTTCGTTAAATCAATAATTACCAAAAAAAATAATCAGTACGAAGATTCTAAAATCATTGACATAATAAATGTTACTAAATTCCACTTAACTAAAAGAACTGTTGATGAAAAATCTAAAGAACACAAATTGATTTTAAACTTTAACAAAGCGACAACTGATCAGCAAATATTTATGGTTAAAAACAATGGAATTAAGACTGATTTGGATAATGAATGCTTAACAGAATTTAAACACAAGATTAATAATAATCACATTGTATTTCAGAGAGTTAGAAAAGATTTAAATACAGAGTCAACATCAGACTTAATCATATTTGACTGTTCTAACGGAAGAATAATTTACAGTATAGAAATTGGAAAGTATGTATTAAAACAATTTTGACACTAAAAAAAAATAATCCAAGGTGAATCTAAAAAAGGGCTTATAAAAATTACGATATAGATAAAGCCTATACCTAACACTATATAAAAAACATAGGGCAATTGATTTTTATCTAGAAAGGTAGTTTTATGCCGCAAAGTCACCAAATATAAAATTTGGCATTTACAACGAATGATAAAAGCAAAATATTTATATTTGGCTTATATAATTTATCTTACGTCAGTTCATTTACGCTGCCCTACGATTTCTTATATTTAACATTGTGCGTCATTTTGAAAAACAGAAGAATATCTAATGAAATATAGTTTAATCATCATAACTTTTTACTTTCTAATTTCCTGTCAAACCAACGGACAGAAAAAACAAGATGACGATTCTGACTTATCGTTAAAAATTGACTCGATTATTAGCGAACAAAAATTCCATGGGGTGATTTTGGTTTCCACTGACTCAATTGACATTTATTCTAAAGCAATTGGTTTTTCTGATTTGGAAAACAAAACTAAACTTGACGTAAACGACCAATTTGTAATAGGTTCTATAAGCAAACAGATTACAGCAGTATTGGTCTTGAGAGAATATGAAAAGGGAAATTTTGAACTAGACGATTCAATTGGGAAATACCTTACCCAAATAAATCAGCCTTGGACAAAAGAAGTAACCATTCATCACCTACTGACTCACACACACGGAATTGTTGATTTGAACGAACCTTTAGAATTTGAACAAGGTTCGCAATTCAATTATTCTCAATTGGGATTTGAACTACTCGCTCAAATCCTTGAAAAGGTTACAGAGAAATCTTTTGAACAATTATCGACTGAACTTTTTGAAAACTATGGACTCAAAAATACGTTTCATCCAAAAAACAAAAAATACGGACACCTAGTAAAAGGCTATGAAGAAAACGAAAATGGGGTTTTGGTTTTTGCTGAAAATAGTTTAGACAATTATGTTCCAGCAGGAAGTTTCATATCAAATGCACACGACCTTAAAAAATGGAACGAAAATTTATATTCGGGAAAGTTGGTTACGAAAGAAACTCTGAAATTAATGACAACCAAATACGCAACTCGAATCCATCCTATTTTTGAAACAGTTGAATATGGATATGGACTACTTTTTAAAGACGGAGAACAAAATGTTCAAGTTGGTGCACTGGGCTATGCGCCTGGATTTGTATCTGCTTGCTATTATTATCCACAGGAAAATTTGAATCTTGTGATTTTGGAAAATACTGCAAATAATTTAGATGACTTCAAACAGACATTTAAAATACATACTGAAATTATGGAATTGATAAAAAAACGAACGCACAACAATGGCTATAAACAATTGGGGCGACAGTGATAAAACAAAATTATAAATATAAAACAAAGGTCGGTGCTAAACCGAAAAGTCAGGATATAAAATCCCCAACTGTTCATAGCCGAGACCGTTACCTGCAATAAGAATGAAGAGAATAATTATCATACTAACTTTGATATGTGTGTCTTCTACTGGATTTGGACAAGCTGACTCAATCCGTGGAAATCAGTTTGAACTAAAAGGAAAAATAATTAATAGAATTTCTCTTACTCCTCATTGCGGATTTTTTGCCTATGGGGCAGTAATTGAATTTGAAATAATCGAATTCTCTGATTCAAATTACAAGCAAGACTCAATAGCTGTGGTGTTTACTTGTCCCGAAGCATATGGGGATGGTTTTTTTGAAATTGGAAAAACCTATACCATTACTGTTTCTGATGAAAACAAAACTGATTTCGAATGGACTATTCCAAATGAGTCTATACTCTCGAAATACAAATTAGATAAAAGACTTTGGGTAATTGAAGCGGATAAAAAAGAATAAAAAAAGCAGGTAACATTGTATAAACGGCATTAAAACGACCGTTTATACTCACCGTTCTACACAATTTGAAAAACTTACTCAAAATATTAATTCTAACTTTGATTTTAGCTTCTTGTAAAAAGGAAACTGAAAAGAAAGCGGAATTGAAAACATCTGAATTTAATATCAAAACAGACATAACTGATTTTAAGAAAAAAATGACTGAATTGGATACAATTAAATTTTGGTTTAATCATTCTGTTTGTACATATCAAGGTTATGAACGGGTTGAAATAACAAGAAAATCTGATTTGATAAATATCCGAACTGAATTTAAAGACGATACATTTGACCAAAGTCCTGAATGGAAAACTATTTACGAAAAACAAATTCCAATTACAGATACGATATGGAAAATGGAGGAATTCTTCAAGCGGAATAAAACCCGACAAAAATTAGAAGAAAAGGAATATGGAACTTTACAAGTTTCTCACAATGGAATAAAAATTCATTATTTCACCAAAGGTTTAGTTGATTTAAATATGTTTATGGCTGAGTACTTTGAAACAATGAAAAAGATACATCCAGAGAATAAGAATAATATTTACGGAATTGAAATAGCCGAAATGGATGATTTAAGAGACCATGAAATAAAAGAAATGGAATTAGAAACTGAATAAAAACTGCGTAGAACAATGTGTATAATTCATTGCTAATACTCGCCTACTTACGAAAATCCTCGCGGATTTTCTATTTGGTGATTATTTGCTAAATTAGTTACTTAAACACGCAACGAAATCATACACTAACCGTTGTGCTTTATTAAAAAAAATGAAAAAATTATTACTCATCTTTATTCTAATTATTAATTCTTGTGCTTCTTATCAGTCAAGCTTTACAAAAGGTAAAACAGAGTTTGAGTCTAAAAACTATTCAAAAGCAATAGTTTTGTTAGAAAAACACATCCAAAAAAAGACAAATGATATAGAATCTTTATTTTTATTAGCTAGGAGTTACAGAAAACTAAATAACTTTAAAAAAGAAAATATTTATTATAGTAAAATACTAGAAATTGAACCCGATAATTATGGTTCATTAATAAACTCAGCTTTAAATGATAGAAGAGATGGAAAACATGATCAATCTTTAAAAAAATATTTATCAGTAACTAAATATTATCCGAAAAAAGTAGAGGGATGGATTGGTGCATATAGCTTATTAAGTAATTCTAAAAGTAAAAACTATAATTTGAAGGAATCGATTCCATACGGAGAAAAAGCATTGGAATTATATAATGAAACGAACCCTAAACTTTATAAACAAATAAAATCTAATTTAGGAATAAGCTATTTTTTGACTGGACAAAAGGAATTAGCTTATCAATACTTACTTGAAACTTATAATTCAGGAATAAGAATAAACAGAAAAGATATTTTAAAGGATTTAGAAATTATAAAATAAACAAAGCACAACAATGGCTATAATTAATACGGGATTTAATCTTTAATCAAAAGTATAGTGTATTTTTATAATGTCGTCAAATCATTTTGATTTGACTTTTTAAAAGAAAAAATAAAAGCAAACAAAATGCTTCACCTTAGTGCTAAATCGGAAAGCCTCTGCTTCCCTATTCCCGCACTAATCATAGCCGAAGCCGTTACCATACATTTAAAAAATGACGAATACATTAAAATATTTAGGAATAATTTTAATATTATCAATTGTCAGTTTTTTAATTAGAGAAAACTTTCTTGAATTTTCTCTTTCGCAAATAGCGAATGAAAAAATTCAAATTGTGAGCGGAAGTGCAAGTAGACAATTTTACACACATATCTTATTTGCTTTATCAATTGGAATTATTCCTTTACTCTATCTGATTATTAAAAAAATAACAAAATTGAATTTTATAAATCAAGGTTTAACCTCTTGTGGAATAATAATTATCAGCGGAATTTTACTCTGGCAATTAAGAATATTACAGCTGAAAACACGATTAAGTATACTATCAGAATTTGAGATTGGGAACGGGATTCAAACTAATGTGAATTTTGATAATCTGAATTTTGAACGTTATTTATTCATTGGTTTTTTAACTGGAACAATATTGAGTATTGTAATTTTCCACTATAAAAACAAAAACGGAATGAAAACGTATGGTAACAAAGTATAAAATTAATTGCTAGTGTTCGCCTACCTGTGAAATTCCTTCGGAATTTAACGTAGGCTAGTCCAATTTTATTAAATTAATCGTTAAAACAACGCAACTAACCTTATACGCAACGTTAGCGTAAATGGCTCAGTAAAATTGAAAAATAAAAATTGACAAGAAAAACTCTAATCACAACTTTAATACTGAATTCCATAATTATGATTGTAATTCCATCAGGTCATGGTGGAGGACTTATGATAATGTTGGAGACTTTATGCATTCCTCTAGTTATAGAAAATGAAATTAAAATAAAAAGTGAACATCCTTTCGAAAGTAACCTTCTACTTATAATACTTCTTTCTTTAATCGGGAAAATTATTCTGACTCTAAATTTATTTTCGAAAGCAATACTTAAGCGTAAAAAGTTTATTTATTTCGGACTGACTTTAATGTTAATTGCTTTTATATCTATCGTAATTGGAATTTTGAAATATGATTACTTAATTATTTTAATTACCCTTGGTAGTGGAATTCCTTTCTTAATTTACTCTTGGAGATTAATAAAATCATTAAAAAAAGAAACAATCTAATAAAGTGTAAAATTGAATTTGTTACGAAATCAACACCTGGAGATTTAACTCTGACAGAATATAAAACGAACGAAATCTGCTCACTCAAATGTATCGCCAAATACGCTAACATTAGCTAAAAAACATTGCTTGCGGATTTTCCCACTTGAGAAAATCACGCTGACGAACAAATGTTCGTCATATTTTTTTTAAGTTTACGCTAAAACCAACGCAACGATTTCTTAGCTGAGACCGTTACCATTTATAGCTCGAAAAAACTTCAAATCTTGTCGCAATAGTTGTTAAATAAAATCTGATTCATAAGAGATGGACTGAAAAATCAATATGTAAACTAAACTCAGACGGATTAAAAAACTTGACTAAAACCAACTCGGACGGATTTTTCAAAACTTTGAAAACAGATTGACTTCACTCTACTGATAAAAATGACGGATTAAAGCTGACTGATTTTGACAAACTGTGAGGAATTTAGTCGGATAAAAAAGTTTTGCTTGTTGTAAAAACTAAACGGAAACTGTTCGTGGTATTGCTATACTTTATGAAAAAACTTACTCAAATGCGTCGCTACAAATGGTAACAAGGGCTAAAAAACATTGCGGGCGGATTTTCCCCTTGGGAAAATCACGAAGGTAAATTAATGCTTGGCTCTTTATAATGCTTTCACTAATTTTAACGCAACGTTCTTTAGCCGGAACGTTACCATTTATAGCTCAAAAAAACTTTAAAATCTTGTCGCAATAGTTGTTAAAAGAAATATGATTCATAATAGATGGATTGAAAATCAATATGCAAAACTGAACTCAGACGGATTAAAAAAACTCGACTAAAACTGACTCGGACGGATTTCACAAAACTTTGAAAACAGACTGACTTCACACTGCTAATAAAAATGACGGATTAAAGCGGACGGATTTTGACTAACTATGAAGAATTTGGTCGGATAAAAAGTTTTACATACTCTAAAAATTAAACGAAGGCTGTTCGTGGTATTGCTCAGCTTTATGAAAAAAACTCACTCAAATGGGTCGCTACAAATGGTAACAAGGGCTAAAAAAACATTGCTGGCGGATTTTCCCCTTGGGAAAATCACGAACACAAATTAATGTTTGGCTCTTTATAATGCTTTCTTTAATTTTACGCAACGTTCTTTAGCCTGAACGTTAGCAAACATTAGAACCAACCAAACCTGAATGAAAGGACCAGATATTTTTGTATTCATTTTTTCTGTGCTATACCTTATTGGAATATATTCTGGATATAGAGACAGAAATAAAGGTGGTCTACAAATATTATTTTGGTGTACAATTTCCTTAATTGTTTACATCATTGGAATTACTCATTTCTACGATGAAGTTAGACGAGCTTCAACACACGGAAATACAATTCACGGTTGGTATTCTAAATCAAACGGTGCAGAAAAAGTAATGGCAGGTTTTTGGGCTATTGGTTTTCCAATAATAACAAACGGACTTTTATTACTTTACATCTATTATCGTCCTGAAAAGAACAAAAATTTTAACGAACAGAAAACAAACATTTCAAAAAAAATAGTTCAAAAACCCGTTGACAAACCCTTTGATTGGTGGAATAAGTTAGACGATAAATGGAAAAAGATTTTGAATTATCACATTGATAATCTTCCAAAAGAATTTTGGAATAGCTATAACTTTAATAGAACACCTAAAAATTTCGAATCTTTAGCTAAAGAATATGAACCAACTAATGAACAAATAGATGAAATTTTAAAACTACAAGAAATTGAAATCTTATGTAATGGTATTAACTCAATAGAACCATTGAAACCACTTATAGATATAATTCAAATAGATACTAATCAAAATTATATCAACCTTAAAGAATTTGAATTCTTTAAAAAATTAAAAAATGCATCCGTTTGGCTTAATAATGAAAACGTTATTACTCTAAATCAATCAATTCTGCTTAATTCACTTGAGGTTTTGAAAATAACAACTAATAAATGTGATTTAGAACTAATCAAATTCAGCTCAATTGATAAGTTAAAAGAATTTTCTATTTATGAGAATCATAGTATAGGCAATTTCGATTTGAAAAATTTAGAAAATGGATTTAACATTGAAAAAATAACTCTTTGGAGTTTTAATCTCAAAAATATAAAGGCAATCCATAATTTAACTAAACTAAAAAAAATAGAAGTTCCTTTTTGGAATAGTTCATTTAGCAAAAATGACCTTGAAAATTTTAAGATAGCTTTACCAAATTGTGAAATTATTTGTAGATAAATAACGTTTGCTAACACGGTGTATAAAACATAGCTAATAAGTGCTTAACCGAAAGGCTTGTGTATATTTAGAAAGTCCGCCAAATTTTTAATTTGGCTTTTAAAAAGAGAAAATTAAAAACAAAATATAAAAATTCGGCTCTGTGTTAATCCGAAAAATTAGTGTCTTTTTGCACGCTACGTTTCATACACAAGACCGTTATACCACATTTAGGACTGTAACAAATTAAAAAACTTAATGTCCTTATTGAAACACTAATCAATGAATATCAGAACTCAATTAAAATTATCAGTTTCCCTTTTTATAATTCTGGTTTCTTGTCAAAGACCATTGAAAAATAAAAACATTGATAGAACTTGGATTCAAGAAGGTTATGGTAGAATCATATCGATTAAAGATTCCACTTATACATATTTTAACACAACTAAAAATTCTTGCTTGCCATTGATTTCAAATGGTAAATTAACAGATAGATTTAGAATCGTAGATTTCAAAAATGATAAACTTATTTTAAATCCAGGTGGAATTGTTGACTGCCGAAATTTTTGCCCTTGGTACAATGGCTTAACCTGAAATAAAACGTTTTGGTTCCTCAACAAATGGAATTTTCTCTGAAATTTTATGGAAAAACTTACCGAATGGCTGGGAGTTTAGCTTATCTAATGAAGTTTATAGCGGCCCCAAAGGAAATATTTATGAAATTACAGGAGTGCCGCCCAACTATGAAATTGATTATCTAAAAGACAGAACCGGTTTTTATAACAGTTTTTATGAGGGAAACGAGTTTAAAGATATTGGAATTAACAAAATAATAACGTGGCATAACACGGTGTATAAGTAATAGCGGTTTAAGTAATAAAACGAAAGTATAACATAAAACAAAGGTCAGTGCAAAACCGAAAGGTAAGTGAGTAGAAATCCGCTACTACTCATACACTAACCGTTGGCAATAATTTGAGATAATGAATCGGAAATCATTTCAAGAAATAAATCAAAGTGAAACAGCAGCAAGAAAATTGAAATCTCTGGCAAAATCTTCGAATCTAGACCTTGAATTTGTGACTCTATTGGCGAATTATTCATGGGATTACGACCCTATTGGTAAAGAATCAATCGGCTGGGTTCAAGAAGAGCAAATTGACTTTAAACAGCTCTCAAAAGACGTTGGTATTGTATACAGACACTTGGGAATTGAAGACAATTTAACCTTAAATAAAGAATACCTTGTTGAGCAAATATTAAAGGCCTACAAGAAAAAAAACCGAACAGAGCTTAAAGAGAAATTACTCATTGCTGGGATAGAAAAAAATTATTGCTATTTATCTGAATTTGCAACATATCACTACCTTAACAATCTGAATTTAGAACAACTGGAATTGTTGGATCATAAGGAGTCATACAATGAATTAGAATTTATAAAAATGCTATTCAAAAAATTGTTCAGAGGTGGGGCTATTGAACGCTACAATTTACTTTACTGCTATTGTGATTTATGTATTGACCTTCCCTATATCAAAACTAGACAGAGTCAAACCGAAGAATGGATTGAGGATTTACTGAAAGAAGTAAGAAATCTATCTGATTCAGCTACTTTAAAAGACCTAGTTAAAAGTTGTCAGGGAATAATTAAAGGAGATAAGTACTTTAAACAGGAAGTTTTGCAATCATTGGCATATTCTGGAGATTTAAAAGTAAAAAAAATTGATGTTTCTAACATTTTCATTCCTGAACATAGAAATATCTTATCGGACCATTTTTATTCGAATGAATGGACTTACCCCGTAAGATTTTGGGGCGAAAATAATTAACTATTGCCAACAAAACCTAAACAGCATTAAAACGCAGTTTAGCCAAACCGTTAGCTGTAATGCGAAAACAGAGATTGAACAAACTACTTATAACAATATTAACAATGAATATATTTAACCTTTTCGGACAAAACAAACCGAAAAATGACCCTTACTGGGAATTCAATGAATCTGAACATTTTAAACCAAATTTAGAAAGAGGTGACTTTTTCAAATTAACAGATTTTGATTTCGGCTGGTTTGTTCTTGAACCAATTTCAGAATATATCCAAGATGAAAAAGGAGAACTCAAAAAAGGCAAAAATCTATCTTATGGTCAAAAAGCATTGTACTATTGGTGGTATGTTGATGGGCAAGTAAATAATGGTGGATTTACTCAATATTATTATAATGGTTATGGAAAATATACACCAACAATCATTAAGGCTTTAAAACATATCGGAGACGATAAAATGGCTGAACTTGTGAACCGTTCTTATGAATTATATTTAAAAGAAAACAGAAAAATTAAAGATGCACGGCTTGGAGGTTGGGAAGAATTCAGTAACCTATACAAAGAAATCAAAGATTTTGACGATTTAGATGATGAATACTATAATCTCAATAATCAAACGATGAAAAATATTGAGAATTACATTCGTAAGAATCCTAACGAAATATGTTTGGATGAAGAAGGCAATGAATTTGACCTAAACTTTTCAGGAGAACTTAAAACATACCATTCGAACAAAAAAATTAAAGAACTAATACCTCTCGAAAAAGGAGTGGTTTCAGGAACATTTAAAAGCCATTTTGAAAATGGGAAATTAAGCGAAGAAATTTATTATTCTAAAGGCGAGCAAACTGGAGAAAGAATTGAATATTATGAAAATGGAAATAAAAAATATACCATAACTAAAGACTTATCAAAAAATCAATTTGAGCATTTATGGTATTATGAAAATGGTAATTCTAAAAAATTAGAGCATAAACAATTAGATAAAGATGAAAGAATTGGAGAATATAAAGAATGGCACGAAAACGGACAACTTTCCGAAACCGGTAATTATATATCAGCATATGAGCGTGACGGAGAATGGCTAGAATACCACAAAGACGGAACTAAAAAACTTGAAGCAGAATTTAAAAATGGTGATTTTCTAATACACAATTGTTGGAATGAAAAAGGAGAACAAACTCTTAAAAATGGAACTGGACTTTACGTTTACGATTATAGTGGATGGGAAGGACATTTAGACCACAATGAGCAGGAATATAAAGATTATAAAAGACACGGTAAACAGCATACTTATACAAATGGAAAACTTTCACTTTATCAAGAAATGATTAATGGAAAAGAACACGGACTAACGAAATCTTATGATGAAAATGGAGTAGAAAAATCGAAAAAAGAATTTAAAAACGAATAAAGCACTACAGCTAACAAGGTATAAAAAACATAGGACGTTTGTGTTAAACCGAAAGGTCTGTGAATATTAACAAAGTCCGCTAAATATAAAATTTGACGTTTATAGTAGAAAAGATAAAAGCAAAATATTTATATTTAGCTAAGTAATAAAATCGAAACGATAGTGCTTATCACCTGCCCTACGTTTCTTATACTGAACGTTGTAAATAATGCACACTTCGGAAAATTTACTTTAACAAAAAGTAAAATCATTATTGTTTTTCAAACTTTGAAAACATAAAAAGACAGAAAATCAGAATGTGAAACAGATCGGTTGACAGGGATTTGACAATCAGAAATCTAAAAGTGGATTGAATAAGCACTCGGAGTTTGATCGCATAAAAACGGATTTGACTAAGTACAACGGAATCTTTGTGAAAAACGGACAAAGAATACGGAAAACTGATCGGGTAATCGGATTTAAAAAAAATATGAAAAGCACTATTTACAACAATGTATAACCGCAATTACGGCGGATTCGACTACGTCCGAATCCACTCGAAATTGCTAAGGCTAGTGTTTAAATCAAATCTTTTCGCTATTTTAGTCCGATAACTACGGTTATACCAAGCGTTGTAAATAATGCACACTTCGGAAAATTTACTTTAACAAAAAGTAAAATCATTATTGCTTTCCAAACTTTGAAAACATAAAAAGACAGAAAATCAGAATGTAAAACGGATGAGTTGACAAGGATTTGAGAATCAAAAATCTAAAAACGGATTTGACTAAGCGCAGCGGAATCTTTGTGAAAAGACGGACAAAGAATACGGAAAACTAATCGGATAATCGGATTTTAAAAAAATATGAAAAGCACTATTTACAACAATGTATAACCGCAATTACGGCGGATTCGACTACGTCCGAATCCACTCGAAATTGCTAAGGCTAGTTTTTAAATCAAATCTTTTCGCTATTTTAGTCCGATAACTACGGTTATACCAAGCGTTGTAAATAATGCACACTTCGGAAAATTTATTTTAACAAAAAGTAAAATCATTATTGCTTTCCAAACTTTGAAAACATAAAAAGACAGAAAATCAGAATGTAAAACGGATCGATTGACAGGGATTTGACAATCAAAAATCTAAAAACGGATTTGACTAAGCACAACGGAATCTTTGTAAAAAAAGGGACAAATAATACGGAAGACTGATCGGATATCGGATTTAAAAAAAAATATGAAAAACACTATTTACAACAATGTATAACCGCAATTACGGCGGATTCGACTACGTCCGAATCCACTCGAAATTGCTAAGGCTAGTGTTTAAATCAAATCTTTTCGCTATTTTAGCCCGATAACTACAGTTATACCAAGCGTTGTAACACATTTGATGAAAACCCAAGAAAAATTGACAAACAAAGAATTGATTGACTACGTCTATTATGACATTG
>CANMWK010000015.1 GCA_947501615.1 uncultured Tenacibaculum sp.
TGAACACCTGTAGTACTTGGATCTAAATCAATAGTTACTTGAGTAGATGGATTGGTAATTGCTGTACCATCACTTAAGGTATCGTTAGTCAGTACATTTACCGTAGCATTGTTTCCTACTGTATTGGTTAAACTTTCATCATTCTCCGCTACTGGAGGTGCTAAAACATTAAGTATAATTGTAGCATTATCCTCACAACCTCCAGGAGAAGTTACTGTATATGTAATAGTAACAGATCCTGATGAAATTCCTGTTACTACTCCTGAGGAATTTACAGTTGCAATTGATGTATCTGAACTACTCCAAACACCTCCCGTATCTCCATTGCTAACAATTGTAACTGGACTTACTGTAGAAACATTAGTACTTCCACTTAATGTTCCTGCATCTGGTGCATTTGGCGTTATGACATTTACTGACGTCCCTTGAGCCTGATCGTTTCCAACATCAGCTGAACCGCCATTATTTACTAATAAAGGAACACCAGCTGAATCAACATTTCCAGATATTTGCCCACCTGATAATTGTGTTAATGTTACATTTTCATCACCCTCAATTGCATCAAAACAATTATCTCCATCTGAATCTAAATCTAAATGATTTGGGTTATTATCGGAATCTGTATCATCTATAGTACAATACCCAAAGTTTGTAAATGTAAATGTTAGGAAACCATTATTTGACGCATTATCGTCTTGCCTTGCTTTTCTAGTAGTTACTTCAAATGAAGTTACAATTCCATTAATAGATACATCAGTATAACTTCGATTCGGATTACCCCCTGTTATAAATGATGTTATAGTAGGTGATGTAGAACCATTATTATCCAAATTAAATAAAACACCATTAGGATTTGGATCACCTGGATTCATTCCATTATAAGAATCATTAATGTTTGCTACAGGATCTGAAAAATTATTAAGTAGAATATTGTTTGCACCAGAAGGACCTGTTGAATTTACTGTAACCTTATCACCCTGATCTATCCCAGACCATCTAAATTGAACATTAGTTACTGCTTCACTAAATGTGAATATATAAGTTACAGACTCATTAAAACCATCATCAGCATCATCCCCTTGAACTCTTATTGTTGTCCCATTTTGAACTTGCAATTGTCTTAAAATTGCATTTGTAACTCTTGTAGTTAAATCAACATTTACTCCGTCATGAGTGTAAATATCATTTATAAATGCATCAGATGTATAATCACCTACTGGTGATCCAACACTAATATTTGAACCACAATTTACTCCTTCATCAGTATCTAATATACCATCATTATCATTATCTAAATCACAGTTATCAGGCACTCCATCAGAATCTATATCTGCAGAATCATCAAATCCATTACATATGTCTGAAGCATTAACTACACCATCTCCATCGTCATCACATTGTGGATCTCTAAGATCAAAATCCATAGAAGTACCTACTGCTTGACCTGCAGTTGCTAAATTTGGAACTCCATTTATATCTTGCCCTCCTGTAATTCTTCCTTCACTATTTATTTGAGCAATTGTGATTCCTTCGGCTCCTTCTAGTGCATCAAAACAACCATCACCATCTGAATCTAAATCAAGATAATTTGGAATATCATCTCCATCAGAATCTAGTAAACATGCCAATTGTGCAAAAGGCAAGTCTTGCTTTGGTATTGAGGGACCTTCATATTGAACTTCTAGAATTTCTCCTCCTGTATTTTCAAAGAATAAAACTTCTAAATTGTAATGTCCGGGAACTAAATTTATTTGGCCACTATCCTCTGTGGGAGGTTGTAAACCATCATTATTAACAACTTCTATACCATTAATCAATAATTTAGAACCATCATCTGAATTGGTATAAAATGTATATAAACCAGCTGTTGTAATAGTTAAAAAGGCCTTATAACGTATACTGTAGGTGACTTCATCTCCTGGGTCAACTAAACCCTGAAGTGCTGCAACATTAAAATTAGACACAGTTCCTGTAGCTATAGCTCCTGAGGTTGGTATATTATCTACAGTAAAGCCTGAGGGTACACTATCGTAAAACTCATAACTAATTGAACCTGTACAATTACTTTCATCTATATCTAAAATACCATCATTATCGTCATCTAAATCATCGACATCAACTATACCGTCAGCATCTGTATCATCTAACCTTATAATTGAATTTTCTCCAATAGAAAACATTACAGACTGAAAATTTGCAGCACTAGAACTTGAACTAATACCTGGAGATAACTCTAACGTCATACTTGTCGCATTTGCTACAAACCTAATTCTTTCAAGTCTCCAAGTATTCTGAGATAATGATGTTACTTCTTGTCGTGGTAAACTTCCTATTTTATAAAAAAAGGAATCATTAAATACTGGAGAATAGTTACTTTGAGCTGTAATTGTATAAAAAAACAACTCGTACGTATCTCCTATTATTAAACCATTTATATCTGTGCTTATGATTTCTTCAACTCCTAATGTACCAACATCTCTGAGTGTAATCCAAAAATTATGTCCTGTAGGAGGACTAGGTAAAGGAGAAGCTAACCAAGGAGAACCTCCATTTGTTGTTCCATTTGTAGCAGCAATATTACTATTTGAAACATCTGGCGTTCCATTAACTATTGTCCAATTAGAATTTGGAACACATATAGAACAATTAGATGTAGATTCGCTTGATGCTATTGTTTGACTTTCTAAATTTAAAACAATAGCGAACGTCACTAAAAGGAAGACTAAATAACGATACATTATAATAATTTGTATTTTGAAAACTTACTAAACTATATTCTTAATCAGCTATCAAAATAAAAACAGTATAATCTTATGTATTAATGAAAGTATGTAGAGAAAGTAATTATGTTTCCCTCCAACAATAAAAATCTCATAAACTAAGACCCTATACACAAATTTTTAAAATTTGATAGCTGGGGGGAACATATTTCGTGCGCAAATATATATTATTTTAACACACTAATGCTATTTATAAGAAACTTTTTTAACAAAAAAGTCACATTTAAACAAAAAAATAAATATCTAACTAAAAATCAACACGTTTAATAAACATGAAAATCATGAAGAATACATATAAAAAACACCATGCAACGAAAAAAATAATTTAAAAAAACATCATAAACTGAAAATACTATAGTTTTTACCATAACTGAAAATCATCTTTTTGTTATAATTTTTTGTATTCAGCCTTTAACTCTTGGGTATCAGCAATAATTAAAAAAGCTAATAGTTAAAAGGTTTATTATTAAATAACTTTTGACAACTACTTTTAGAAACTAAAAAGAAAAATACACCAAAGCACGAAGTTTTAACTATTCTTGAGATCAATAAGTTTTATTCATATTTAGATTTTTCGACAACAAAACCTCTGTACAGAACACGATATAATCACTCAAATCAAAAATGATTTAACTTTTATATTTTGAATAACAAAAACCTATACTTAAAAGCTAATTAATAACTAAATACTATTTTAAAGAGCTTAAATAAGAAGATTTAAGAAACTTTTAAAAAAAAGACATAGTATTTCATCTAAGAAAAATAAAAACCTAAGGAAACACCTAAATAACCTTTTTCAATTTTTCAACAACAAAATCCACTTCTTCAAAAGTAGAAAACTTGCTAAAAGAAAAACGAATTGAAGTCTTTGACATATTTTCTTCATTTAAAATGCCCTGCAATACATGCGATTTTTTTGACGCTCCACTTTGACATGCGCTTCCCGCAGAAGCAAAGACCCCATTCAAATCTAAATTAAAAAGCATTAATTTATTATCAACTGGAAATCTAACATTCAAAATAGCACAAGAAGATTCAGTGGCTATTCCCGAACAACCATTAAAACTAACACCATTAAAATTTTCTTTCAATTTATTTATAAAATAAGACTTTACTCTCATCATCTGTTTTTTATCATCCTCTAGATTTTTAACAGCAATATCTAAAGCCTTCTCCATTCCTAATACTGAAACAACATTTTCAGTACCAGACCTTTTCCCCTTCTCTTGTCCTCCACCATAAAACATTGGCAACAAAGTATGTGCTGTATTCGCATACAAAAAACCAACTCCTTTAGGTCCATGGAATTTATGAGCACTTGCAACTAGAAAATCAATCGACAGTTTCTCCATATCAATAGGAAAATGCCCTACAGCTTGCACCGCATCAGTATGGAACAAAGTATTGTTTTTCCTACAAATTTCTCCAACCTTTTTTATTTCTAAAACATTTCCTATTTCATTGTTCACCCACATTAAACTCACAAGAGATTTCACTTTTGCATTAGCGAGTTTATACTCTAAATCTAACAAATCTACTCGCCCTAACTCATCTAAATTCACATACTCTAATTTAAAATCATTAGTTTCCTGTAAAGCTATAACGACATCTAAAACAGCATGATGCTCAATTTTTGAGGTTATAATTTTTTTTACTCCTAAATTTTCAACAGCATTTCTTAACACCAAATTATTACCTTCAGTTCCTCCTGATGTAAAGAATATTTCACTAGATGAAACATTGAGTTTTTTGGCAATACTTTTTCTCGAAGTCTCTAATTGAACTTTTGCTTTTCTTCCCAACTGATGAGTTGAAGATGGATTCCCATAATTATCTCTCATCGAACTCACCATTACCTCCACAACCTCATCCAACATAGAAGTTGTCGCTGCATTATCAAAATATACTTTTTTCATACCTAGAATATTTTAAAATAATTTTAACTATTTTGATACACATACACTTCTGTAGCCCCCAAACCATATTTTTTATATGATGCATCATAATATTTCACAGCATATCTATTAAACAAGTATTGCAACTCTGATTTCAAAACTCCTTCTCCAACACCATGAATAAAAATAATTTTTGAAATCTTTTTTTGTATACAATACTCTAATTTCCTTTTTGCTGTATCTAATTGCATTGACAAAATATCATAATTATCCATTCCTTTTTTTGACTTTACCAATTTTTCGATATGCAAATCAACCTCCATTACAATTTCATTTTTACTTTTAACAAAAGTTTTTTTTCTCTTATCACTAGGTTTATCAATTTCTTTTTTTCGCAACAAATTATAATCTACACGTACTTTTTTAGAGATTTCATACTGCTCCTCTCCTATCTTTATTATATCAAATATCGAAAACAATATACGCATACCGTCTTCAGTTTCAACTAAAGCCTGATCATTATTTAGTTCTACCACCACCCCTTTTATAACATCATCTATAACAGCTACTTTGTTACCAATTTCTAAACACATAATTAACTTTAAGTTAAAAACAAAAAAACACGCTCTTTCTTACTTTTGTATTAGATTATATAATGCAAAAATACATTTAAAATCTCCTTAAAACACTATTTTACCAATGATAAAAACTACTAATTTTGAGACTCCATTTTTTTTTGAAGACGCAAAAAAAAATCTAATTATCTCAGAAGAAAGAAAAAACTTACTGTATAGTATTGCCGATAAAATTGTTAAAGAATTAGAGGAAAGAGACAAAATAAATCTTAATTTTATATGTACTCACAATTCACGCAGGAGTCAAATAGCCCAAGTGTGGTCTTTTTTTGCTGCTGAATATTTTAAACTAGAAAATATTTTTGCTTATTCTGGAGGAACAGAAACTACTGCTTTCCATAGAAATACAGTGAAGTGTTTACAAAAAACAAATTTTGAATTTAATGTTAAGGATTTTTCACACCAAAATCCTAAATACTTAATTTCTTTTAAAGGAACTCAAAAAAACATTCAAGGATTCTCTAAAACATTTGATCATGAATCAAATGACTATCCCTATATCGCTATTACTACATGTGATCATGCTGATGAAAATTGTCCGTTTATACCAGATGCTATAGATAGATTTCATCTACCCTACACAGACCCTAAAATAGCAGACAACACTGAACAACAAAACGAAAAATACCTTGAAACTAGTAAAAAAATCGCAGGTGAATTATTTTTAATCTTTGAAGAAGTAAAAAAATTACTTCCTTGAAACCATCACTAAATATTTCAAATTTTAGTGTTTTTATCATAGGGAATACTATCTAAAATATATTCCATACACGCAATTCTTGCTTCTGTTTTTCTATTTGCCTTTATAATTTTCCATGAAGACAAAGTTGTATTTGTTTTTTTAAACATTTTCTTTTTATACACAGTGTAATCATCCCAAAGTTCTTGCGCTTTTTCATCTACTTTGGTCATTTTCCATTGTTTTAACGGATCGTTTTTTATTTCATCAAAACGTTTTTGTTGCTCTCTTTTAGAAATAGACATATATATTTTTACCAAACGTATTCCAGATTGTAAAATCATTTTTTCAAAACCATTAACCTGTTTCATAAAAACTTTATATTCCTCTTCTGAACAAAACCCATTCACAGGTTCAACAACTGCTCTGTTATACCAACTCCTATCAAACAAAACAATTTCACCGGCTATAGGAAACTGCTCTACATATCGCTGAAAATACCATTGCGATTTTTGCTCTTCAGTAGGCTTTGGCAGTGCAACTATACGCATATGTCTTGGGTTAATTCTCTCTGTAATTCTTCGAATCGCCCCTCCTTTACCAGCTGCATCCCTTCCTTCAAATAAAATTATTATCCTTTCATTATTTTCAATAGCCCAAGTCTGCAACCTAATCAACTCCACCTGCAACTCCTCTAGCCTCTCTAAATAATTAACATATCGTAAAGCTCTATCTAAATTATAAGGTTCTCTTGATAATATCGCAAAAAGCCCTTCTTTAGTATTTAACTTTTCTGTAGCTTCTTCAGATAATTTTATAGTATTATTTTTTTTATTTTCTTCCATAACGACTTTTAATCATTTTGTATTACAGATCTATAATATCTCATTACAACATTCGGATCTGGATTTAAATAAGTTAACGCATCTTCTTTACCTTCATAATCAAACTTAGATAAAACATGTCGCATAGCTTCTAACCTAGCTGTTTTTTTACTATTTGTCTTAATAATTGTCCAAGGACAATAAGTAGTATGTGTATTAGAAAACATCTCTCCTTTATAATAACTATACTTATCCCATAGTTCTTGCCCTTTTTTATCTACTGGACTAAACTTCCAATGCTTCAAAGGATTATCCATTCTAGCTTCAAATCGTTTTAACTGTTCTTTTTTTGTGATTGATAACCAAAACTTTATTACTACAATACCATCTTCATACAACATATGTTCAAACTCTGGAACCTGAACCAAAAACTTTCTGTACTGAGCCTCCGTACAAAACCCCATAACAGGCTCTACAACAGCTCTATTATACCAACTTCTATCAAAAAAAACAATTTCCCCTGGGTTTGGCAACTCTTTAATGTATCGCTGAAAATACCATTGACCAGTTTCAACTTCAGTCGGTTTATTCAACGCTACCAATCTAGAAGATCTAGGATTTAAATGTTCCATAAACCTTCTTATATTCCCTCCTTTACCAGCTGCATCTCTACCTTCAAAAATCACAGCAACTCTCTTATCATTTTTTGCTATCCACTGCTGTAACTTTACCAATTCTATTTGGAGATTTTTTAATTCTCTTTCATAATCTAACTCTTTTTCTACTGACTTAAAAGGAATATCATGTTCTTTGATAAAGTCTCGAAGTTCACTATTACTTTTAAAAGCTAAAAACTCCTCACTTGTTATGTTTCTCTTTTTACCCATATGTGATAAATCTACTACTAAATTATAAATTATAGTGTAGACTACTATATCTTTTTTGTTATTTTAGCTTAGTGAAAAAAACATTTTTATTCTTCTTCATTGTAATTAATTGCTTTAGTCAAAGAAAATTTTCAAAACAATTTAGTTTTGAAAATGATAATGATTTATATATATCATTCTATCAAGATAGATATTATACAAATGGAGCTTTACTAAATTACTCATATGCAAGCAACAAAGAATCTAAAAAATACCATAAGAAAATTTATACTTTTCAAATTGGTCAAAAACTATATTCCCCCTCTAAAGCCAATGTTAGGTCTTTAAGCGAACATGACAGACCTTTTGCTGGTTATTTATTCGCTGGATTCGGCATGAGTTTCTTCTCGAAAAAAAATGAAATCATTAAAATCAATAGTGAAATTGGTGTTATAGGGCCTTCTGCGTTTGGTGAAGAATCCATGAATTTTGTACATGATATTTACGGTTTTGAACCAGCCACTGGATGGAAATATCAGATTCAAAATGCATTTGCTTTAAATTTAAATGCTACTTATATTAAAAGAATAAGTAACTCTGAATATTTTGATTTCAACTGGGTAAACAATGGTAATTTAGGTACAATTTTCACAGATTTATCCACAGGTTTTATGTCTAGAATAGGAATAAAACCACTTCAAGATATGGCAAATAGTATTGCTTTCAACAGTAACCTAAACAATACATTAAGCAAATTTAATAATGAAATTGAAGTTCTTTTTTATGTTAATCCGATGTTACGATATGCTATTTATGACGCAACAATACAAGGAAGTTTTCTAAACACAAATAACATTGTAACTTATGAACTTAAGCCTATTGTTTTAACCACAGAATTAGGTTTCAAATTTACTTCAGGTAGATTCAATTTCAAATATGCTATTATTCATCATACCAAGAAATTAAGGAGCACCAATGTTCCTAACAATAATTTTTATGGAAGCATTGCAATTAATTACCAATTCAACTAATCAACAAAAGCCTTAAAAGTGTTGATAAATTAATTTTTAAAATAAACTGAATAGAATATCTTTGTATATCAAATTCTTTAGAAAAAAACAATGAAATTTATTGTATCTAGTTCACATTTACTTAAACAACTACAAATTTTAGGTGGTGTTATTAATAGTAACAACACATTACCTATTTTAGATAATTTTTTATTTGAACTTTCAGAAAACCAATTAAAAGCCTCTGCTTCAGACCTTGAAACAACAATGAGCGCTACTATTAACGTTGAAAGTACAGATACAGGTGCTATAGCAATTAACGCACGTTTATTACTAGATACTTTAAAAACATTTCCTGATCAACCTTTAACGTTTAAAACTGAAGGAGAAAACACAATAGAAATAAGTTCTGAACAAGGGAAATACGATATGGCATATTATGATGGCGAAGAATTCCCTAAGGCCATAGAACTTCCTTCACCAAGTAAAACGAATATTCCTTCTTATATTTTATCAACAGCTATTTCGAAGACTATTTTCGCAGCTGGGAATGATGATTTAAGACCGGTAATGAGTGGTGTATTTTTCCAATTTAACTCTAAAGAATTAACATTTGTTGCTACAGATGCACACAAATTAGTTAAATATACACGAACAGACGTTTCCGCAGATAAATCAGCAGAGTTTATTATGCCCAAAAAACCTCTAAATATTTTAAAAGGAATTTTAGGTGGATCTGAAGAAGATGTTAGCATAGAATATAATGACACAAATGCAAAATTTATTTTTGATAATGTAGTTTTAGTTTGTCGTTTAATTGATGGAAAATATCCTAACTACGAAGCTGTTATTCCTAAAGAAAACCCAAATAAACTAACGGTAGATAGAGCTTCTTTTTTAAACTCTGTAAAACGTGTTTCTATTTTCTCTAGTAAAACGACACACCAAATTCGTTTAAAAATGGCAGGTACAGAATTAAATATTTCAGCTGAAGATTTAGATTATGCCAACAAAGCAGACGAAAGATTAAATTGTGATTATCAGGGTGATGATATGCAAATTGGATTTAACTCTCGTTTTTTAAGCGAAATGTTAAACAACTTAAATGCTAATGATGTACAGCTAGAAATGAGCTTACCTAACAGGGCTGGAATTTTAACTCCAATAGATGGAACTGAAGAAGGTGAACATGTTACTATGTTAGTAATGCCTGTTATGCTTAATGGTTAATCTAAAATAATTGATTATTATTTTTTATAATACATAATAAAGTCCTGATGAAAATTTCATCAGGACTTTATTTTTAACTCAACTATTACAACAGATTAATAAAATAACGTTCTAACTCTTGTTACTCCATTTCTAGTTGCTTCATGTCGTGTCATTCCATCTAAAGGCAAATAAATATCTGGTGCCGAAGGAAAACCAACAGACCAATTGTAAATTCTTCGATGTTAATTACAATTTGTACAGCCACTGTTCCCTGAAGCATTTAAAAATAATGTTGGGAATCCGAATGTAGATGTAACACGGTACGTTAATTCAAACTGCAATCTATTATTTACTCTAATATTTTTCCACCATGTTACCCAAAGAAATCTTTTACGTCTCTCAACCAAAGTTTTAGCTCCAATAGAACTATAAAAAACCCAGTATCCATGAAACTGTCTTGACTTCATTCTGTGATTTCCATCAAAGAAATTAAAAGCTGTTTGGTTTCTTTCTACAAAATTTTCTCTTTCTTCTTTCACCACATTATCATGCTTATAAACTGTTAGTGCTTTACTAAACTCTATAGATTCTCCTCTTTTCATTTGTATTCCACCAGCATTATATTTTTCTGTAAAAGCATCAATATCATCACCGCTTCCTTCTTGGTAAGAATATACAAAATCACCATCAATTCTAAAAATTTTATCCTCTATTTGTATTTCACCATTTTCATTTAACAACAACAATAACATATCATCATCTGAAGCTACTGTAGGAACTGCCTTCTCTTTAATTCCATATTCTTTTGCTTCTTCAGCTTCCAAATTATATACAAACAATAAAGGGTTATAAACTCCTCTTTCAGAAAAAGTTCTAGCCTCTTCAAGTAAATCTAGTTTAGATGATACACGTTCAGCTACAAATGATTGAAGTTCTTTAGCTGAATTAAATTTTAACATTCCAACTTCTCTTGTTTTACTTAGTGTAGAATTCGTTGCATCTAATTCGTCGGTTTGTACAATAATTTCTTCGTCTTTACATCCTATAACCATGATTGCGATCATGATTAAAAAAAACATTTTTTTCATTATAATTTAGTTTTAATTAGTTTTTTACCTACTCTTACGCTTTTCGGTTTCCGCGATTAAAGAATGATCAGTTCTATATACAGCAATTGCTATCTTGTTGATTGATAAAACAACACTGCAAACATAAATTCGAAATCCACGGTATTCTCAATGAGAAACACTATTAAAAAAAGTGAAAACACCCTCAAAAAAACGGGAAAGAAATCCTTTAACTTACTTTATTTTTTTTGTTAATATTTTAGTATTTATTAAGTCATAAATAATTGTATTTTTACGTTCGGTAAATCCATGAAACATATGAGTAAAATCATTGCAATAGCAAATCAAAAGGGAGGGGTTGGAAAAACTACAACTTCTGTAAATTTAGCCGCAGCTTTAGGCGTATTAGAAAAAAAAGTTTTACTAATAGATGCAGACCCACAAGCAAATGCTACTTCTGGGTTAGGTATAGATGTTGATAGTGTAGATATTGGTACATATCAAGTATTAGAACATACTGCTACAGTACAAGAAGCTATCGTGAAAACTGAATCTCCTAATGTAGATTTGGTACCTGCTCATATCGATTTAGTAGCTATTGAGATTGAACTTGTAGATAAAATGGAGCGTGAATATATGCTGAAAAAATCTTTAAAAGCATTAGAAAATGATTATGATTATATTTTAATTGATTGTGCACCTTCATTAGGATTAATTACACTAAACTCCTTAGTAGCTTCAAACTCTGTTATTATTCCTATTCAATGTGAATATTTTGCTTTAGAGGGACTAGGGAAATTATTAAATACGATAAAAAGTGTACAAAAAATACACAATAAAGAACTTGAAATTGAAGGTTTATTATTAACCATGTATGATGCGAGGTTACGATTATCTAACCAAGTAGTAGATGAAGTTAGAAAACATTTCAATTCTATGGTTTTTGACACAATAGTACATAGAAATATACGTTTAAGTGAAGCTCCTAGTTACGGAGAAAGTATAATTTCATACGATGCCACCAGTAAAGGTGCTGTAAATTATATTAACTTAGCAAATGAAATTATAAATAAGAACTCATAACATGGCAAAAGCAACAAAGAAGCAAGCATTAGGAAGAGGATTATCAGCTTTGTTAAAAGAAACCGCAGAAGTAACTTCTGCATCAGATGAAAATGCCGATAAAGTTGTTGGTAGTATTATTGAAATTGATTTAAAACTAATTGAAGTAAATCCTTTTCAACCAAGAACTTATTTTGATGAAGATGCACTGCAAGAATTAGCAAATTCAATTAGAGAATTGGGGGTAATTCAACCCATAACTGTTCGTAAATTAGCGGAAGATAAATTTCAATTGGTTTCGGGTGAAAGACGTTTTAGAGCCTCAAAATTAATCGGAAATAAAACAGTTCCTGCCTATATTAGAATTGCCAATGATCAAGAAATGCTAGAAATGGCTTTAGTTGAAAATATTCAACGAAAAAATCTTGATCCTATTGAAGTTGCTTTATCATATCAAAGATTAATTGATGAAATAAAGTTAACTCAAGAACAATTAAGTATTAGAGTTGGTAAAAAAAGATCTACAGTTACCAATTATTTACGTCTACTAAAACTAGACCCAATAATTCAAACAGGTATGAGAGATGCTTTTATATCTATGGGACATGGTAGAGCTTTAATTAATATTGAGAATCCGTCAGACCAACTAAAGATTTATGAAAAAATCTTACGAGACAAATTATCAGTTAGACAAACTGAAGATTTAGTGAGGGCTTTTAAATCTGGAAATATCACAAAGGCTAGTAAGAAAAAATCATTACCCTCTGCCATAACAAATAGTATGCAAGATTTTAATCAATTTTTTGATGCTAAAATAAATGTCACTGTAGGGAATAATGGTAAAGGTAAAATTTCTATCCCTTTCAACTCATTAGACGATTTTAATAGAATAAAAGATTTGCTAAAATAAAATTGAAAAAGCTTTTTTACATACTATTTTTTTTGGTGTGCACCACAGTATATTCACAAAAGGACTCTACTAAAGTTAAAAAAACTTCTCAGTTACAACTAGCAGGGCCTCGTGTACAATACAATCCTTTATCACCTTCTAAAGCAGCTTTTTACTCTGCTATCTTACCCGGTGCAGGACAAATTTATAACAACCGATATTGGTGGCAACTTCCGTTAATATATGGAGGTATGGCTACTAGTATTTATTTCTTTATTGAAAATAGTAATGAATTTGATCGATTTAGAACTGCATTCAGAAGAAGAAAGGCTGGATTACCTGATGAATTTACTGTGAATGGTACACAGATTATTTCTGATGCAGGTTTAGAAAGTGCGCAACGTCAATTAAGTCAAAACAGAGATTTATCTTTGTTAACTACTGTTTTAATTTATGTACTTCAAGTTGTAGAAGCTAGTGTTACAGCACATTTAATTCAGTTTGATGATAGTGATGACTTAACTTTAAGTCCTGCTGCTATACCAAGTAGAGACGCTTATGATGCCTTCCCAAAAATGGGTTTAACCTTAAAATATACTTTTTAAAATGAAAATAGCCTTATTAGGTTACGGAAGAATGGGTAAAGAGATTGAAAAAATTGCCCTTCAGCGTGGTCATGAAATTGTAATACGAGATAATGGTGAAAAAGATTATGATATAAAAACAGCTGATGTAGCTATTGATTTTAGTATACCTTCTGCTGCATTTAACAATATTTCAAATTGCTTTAAAAATAATGTTCCAGTAGTATCTGGAACTACTGGTTGGTTAGACAAATATGAGGAAGCATTAGAAATTTGTAAAGCAAATAAATCGGCGTTTATTTATGCTTCTAACTTTAGTTTAGGCGTAAATATTTTCTTTGAATTGAATAATCAGCTAGCAAAGATGATGAGTGCTTTAAATCAATATAAAGTAACTATAGAAGAAATTCATCATACAAAAAAATTAGATGCACCAAGTGGTACAGCGATAACCTTAGCAGAAGGAATTATTAAGAACTCTAATAAAAAGTCTTGGGAATTAGATGCTAATAGTTCAGAGGATACAATTCCTATTACTGCTGTTAGAACACCAGATGTTCCTGGCACTCATACTATTCATTACAACTCGGATGTAGATACTATTGAAATTAAACATACTGCTCATAACAGACAAGGCTTTGCTTTAGGTGCTGTTGTAGCTGCTGAATGGTTACACAATAAAGAAGGAATATTCACAATGAAAGATGTGTTAAACATTGGTTAAAATACCACCAATGTTTTAATGAAAAAATGTAGATTGCGTCTTCATATTGACAAAAAATTAAACTAAAGAAATTATGTCGTTTACAGGGTGGTTTATTTTATTTTTAATTATCCAACTTATCCATTTTTTAGGAACTTGGAAATTATATGTTAAAGCAGGTAGAAAAGCTTGGGAAGCGGCTGTACCAATTTATAATGCTATTGTTTTATTAGGCATTGTTAAGCGACCTAAATGGTGGGTTATTCTATTATTTGTTCCTACAGTAAACCTTATTATGTTCCCTGTTTTATGGATTGAAACTTGTCGTAGTTTTGGGTTTAAATCTACAAAAGACTCTATACTTGCCATTGTAACTTTAGGGTTTTACATTTTCTATATTTCTTATTTTAATACCCCTCAATACGATGAAAAAAGAAAGCTAAAAGCTCCATCTAGAGCTGGTGAATGGGTTAGTTCTATAGCTTTTGCTATTGTTGCAGCAACTATTGTGCACAACTATTTTATAAGACCTTATGTAATACCTTCTTCTTCTTTAGAAAAAACACTTTTGGTAGGAGATTACCTTTTTGTAAGTAAATTTCACTATGGATCTAGAGTACCAATGACTACAGTTTCTTTACCTATGATTCATGATAGTATTCCTGGACTAGGCACAAAATCTTATGTATTTAGCGACGATTACAAAAACAGGAAAACATCATTCATTAACAAGCTACAACTACCTTACATGAGGTTACCAGGCTTAAAAAAAATAAAAAGAAATGATATTGTAGTTTTTGGACAACCTGCTGATACACTTAGAAACATGAACATTCTAACTTCAGACAGGAATTATTATAAGCCTATCGATAAGAAAACTAATTTAGTAAAACGATGTGTTGGTGTGGCTGGAGATAGTTTAGAAATTAAAGATGGTTATATTTACATCAATGGTGAGCGCACAAAACTTCCTAAGAGTGCTAAACCTCAGTGGAACCACATTATGTATGCTAAAAAAGGACAAAACCTTTCTTTAGGAGTAGTTAAGAAAAGATATAATGTTAGAGAAGGCCAAAGAATAAGTGATCAGAATGGAAATGACTGTCTTTTTTTAACCATGACAGACGATGAAGCTGCTGCTCTACGAAAAAATCCTAGTGTTGAGAAAGTAGAAAAAATGAATATCCCTAAGGGACAATACAATAAAGATATTTTTCCACATAACCCAAAATACCCTTGGTCTGTAGATAATTTCGGTCCTATATATATTCCTAAAAAAGGAGCTACTGTTGCGCTAAATGCTGAAAGTATCCCTTTTTATAAAAGAATTATCCAAGAATATGAAAAAAATGAATTAACATATTTTGGTGATGATGTTTATATTAATGGTAAAAAAGCTAATTCATATACCTTTAAGCAAGATTATTATTGGATGATGGGAGATAATCGCCAAAACTCTTTAGATGCTAGAGCTTGGGGTTATGTACCTTTCGACCATGTTATTGGTACTCCTGTTATGGTTTGGTTTAGTTATGATAAAGATACAGGCAAAATCCGTTGGGATCGAATGTTTACTACTGTTACCAATGGTGAAACAAAATCTTATTTTTGGTTTGGTGTAATCGCAGCTATAGGAATTTTACTTTTTGTTTTTATGCCTAAAAAGAAAAAAGCAAATTAATTTGAGCCTTTTTATACCTACATATTTTTCACCAATAGCACAATACGCTGCTATATTTCAATCTGATAAAGAAGTTACTTTTGAATTGCAAGATAACTTTCAAAAACAGACCTATAGAAACAGATGTTACATTTATGGTGCTAATGGTAAACTATCATTAAATATCCCTGTAAAGCATTTAAAAAATGTTTCTGGAAGAAAAAAAACAAAAGATACTTTAATAGAAAATGACTTCCCTTGGCAAAGCCAACATTTCAAATCGATAAAAACCGCTTATCAAACCTCCCCTTACTTCGAGTTTTTTGAAGACGACATTTCCCACATTTTTAACAAAAAATACGTATATTTAATAGATTTAAATATTGACACATACTTATTTGTTACGGATGCTCTACAAATTTCACAAGATTATCTTAAGACAAAAGTATACGAAACATCTCCATTGTTAAAAGATTATAGGGAATTATCGATAGCAAAGAATGGTGTTTTTATAACGACAAAAGAATACACCCAAATGTTTGATCACAAGCATGGGTTTATTCCTAATTTGTCTATTTTGGATCTTCTATTTATGGAAGGACCGAATGCATTAACGTATTTAGAAGATACGAAAATATAACTATTAACCCCAGTACTAATTCAATTTAACACGAATGGAGATTGATTTAATTGCATCTTTGCTAAGATCGTACGTAAAAGGTATGACTAAAGAAACCATATCATTATTTTCCAGTTTTATCTCATTAAAGGAATTCACAAAAGATCATATAATTATCAAAAACAACACTAAAACCAAGAAATTTTATATTATAAAATCTGGAATAGTAGGTAGTTTTGCTCAAGATCAAGTAAGTGAAAAAGAATACATACGTGCTATGCATAACGATAGGACAATATTTACAAATATATCTTCATTAGATGAGAATAATGACAAAAGTCTTAATTACTATAAATGCCTAAGTAACTGCGTAGTATATGAAGGAGATTATGAAAATTTTATAAAGCAAACACATCTTAATCATGAACTATCCATACTCTATAACAGGATATTAGAAGACGCACTCTTAAGATCTCAAAGAAGGATTGATGAACTTTCTTTTATGGATGCTACACAACGGTATGTTGCTCTCAAAAAAAATATTCCTAATATAGAAAATTTAATTGCTCAATACCAAATAGCAAGCTATCTAAGTGTTACACCAGTTCAGTTAAGTAGAATTAGAAAAAAAATGTACTCGCAATAAAATGAATGATAACTTTATCTATGACTTTTGTAAGATGCATATGCCCAATATGTCTGACAAGTCAATACAGCAATTTGGAAGTATACTTCATAAAGAAGAGTACAATAGCAACGAAAATTTAAAAGATATTGAAAATATAGCACCTAAGAAGTTCTATATTGTAATTAACGGCATTGTTGCTAATTTTTCTAATGATAAAAAGGCCAATAAAGAATATATAAGAGCAATACTATTCGAGAAACATATATTTTTAAGCGTATCTGATTTAAATATTGTAGAACGTATATCTACAGATTATTTCAAATGTTTAACAAAAACTACTTTTTTAGTGGGTAATTTAGATGAGTTATTAACTCTGGCTCAACATAATTACGAGCTTTTCTTGTTTATTGTTAAACTCAATCAAGTTTCTATTTATTATTTACAAAACAGACTAGACAGGCTTTCTTTACTAGACGCTACTGATAGGTATAAAATAGTAAAAGAAAGAATTCCTAATATAGATAATTTAATTCCACAATATCAAATAGCGAGTTATTTAAATATTACACCAGTTCAATTAAGCAGAATCAGAAAAAAAATGTACTCTAATTAATTCATAAACCTATGTTTATCAATTAAATGCATTTTTAGTGTAAATTTGTAATTGAAATAATTCCCTATAATTAGTTACCAGAAAAGGCTTGCTTTCCCCAAAACATTGATCGCAAGTCTTTCTTACTAGAACAACTTCTTCTTAAACCTTATTGCCAAAGAATTTATTTGATTAGATACTTTCAACTTTAGTACAACAAGCAAATACAATACAGTAATAATAATACTTTTGATTATAATATTTAAGATAATATGAACAGGTATCCTTCCTAAAAAGAATTCAGGAATAGAAAAATCCCAAAAATAAAACAATCCAAAAAACATCATTATAACTATAGTAATTGTAATAGACTGTCTTGTATAAGGTGTCATTTTTAGTTTGGCCTTTACAAACCATAACTTTATACTGTTAAAAACTAAAATTGACAGTAACGTAGACAACGCTAAACCTTCAGTACCAAAATTTAAGTCAAAATAAAATAACTTATTTAATAAATACACAGAGATTGCCATTCCCAATCCAATTGGAAGGGTAATTTTATAAAACTTTGAATTGTTTATAATATCTCTATTGTTTCCTAAAGACATGGTAAACATTTTCGCCAAAGAAATCATTAACACTACCTTTTCTCCTCCTGAATATCCTTCAGGCATAATTTTAAACAATTGTGTAATGCTACAATTAACTAGTAAAAAGAATAACCCACTTATTACTATTAAATTTAATGAACTTTTTTGGTACAAATTATACACTTCTTTTTCATCATTCTCGTTTAAAGACTTTGAAGTTAAAGGTTGTAAAATTTGACTTAATGCTCTACCTGGCGCTTCAATAAAAGAACCTATATATACCGCAACAGCATAATAACTTGCTGCTTTAATTTCTTCTTTTCCAGGAATCATTAACTTATCTATATCTATAATAATTGCTCCTGCACTTCCTGCTAAAAATATATAGGCAGAATATTTTAAAATTTCTCTTGTATTTATTGGTAAACGAAGTGCAAATTTTGGCAAATACACTTTAAATGCATAAAACATCATAATTAATGTCCTAATTATATAAAGTATAGTCAATCCATAAATAAACTCAGATTTCGTTATAAAACCGCAAAAAACAGCTATTAATAAAACAAAAACAGCAGCTCTATTGTAAAACTCTTTCAGTACATTTCCTAAAATTGTCTTTAAATGTACTTTAGCCCAAGAATAAAAAACTTCAAAATACGCACAGCAAACCGCAATGATATAAATTACAAGCGTATAGTCTTCTACTTTGTTATCGTTTTTAGCATTTAATCGTGCTATAATAAAATCATGAAAACCATCCCAAAAGAAACCTATAGGTAATGCAATTAATAGTGGTAATACTATGACAGATGACAAAAACTTGTCTTTTTCCTCTTTTGTTTCATATGACGAGAAGAACTTTATAATCGTATTATGAATTCCAAAAGCTATTAATGGCATAAATAAATTAGACGCAGATAAAAGGAAAGTTATAAGTCCGTGATATTCGTCTTGAAGAATATTAGGATAAAAAATAATAGCGTTAATAGCTCCAATAGCAAAACCTAGGTAAATAACTATTGTATTCCTGAAAGATTGTTTAAAAATTATTCCCAATTTATTCTTTGATTACGGCTTTAATTATGTTTGATAATTTCTCGGTTAATTTTTTTCTATGAAAACTTTCAACTCCTTCTGATGCAAGTTCTAAATTTCCGCTTTTATATTTCACATATAAATCTGAAATTGCTTGTTTAGCCAACTGCGTATTTGAAAAATCAATGGCTATTCCAGATTTCGTATTTGCTAAAATTTCAGCTAAATCACCATCTTCAGGAGCAAAACCAATAATTGGTCTATTAGCTTGTAAATATTCAAACGTTTTACCAGGAATCATTTCTTTAGCACTTGGATAATCGTTAACAACAATTAAAAGTACTTGTGATTTTCGTTGATTCAATTTTGCTTCTATATGCGGAACATAACTAATACGCTTTACATCTTTAAAATTTCTTACAGCAATCTCATTATCCCAAATAGAATCATCTAATTTACCTATAAATTTCAACTCTAAATCTTCTGCAAATTCTTTATTCTCTTCACATAATTCAGATAATGCTTCCCATAATGCCTTCGGATTTCTTTCCGAATTCATAGAACCGATATGTGTAATACTAAATTTTTTATCTAATGTATGGTCAACAGTTTCTAAACTTTCTTCTGTATCGAAACCATTAGTAATTACATCTATCGCTTTATTAAAGTCTTCGTACTTTTTTTTCGCGTGATTACTTACCATAATCACCTGATCTGCTGCTCTAACGACTTCTTCTTCTAGTTTGAAGTGTTTTTTTCGTGCTGATTTTGTTAGTGGTAATAAATGGAAATAATCTATACTCGTCCATGGATCTCTAAAATCTGCAATCCACTTCACTCCTATTTTTTCTTTTAATCGTTTTCCAATAAGATGTAAACTGTGGGGCGGACCTGTAGTAATAATTGCATCAACAGTGTTGTTAGACAAATAATTTTCTAACATTTTTACTGAAGGTTTTACCCAGTATTTACGAGCATCTGGTATAAAATAATTTGCTCTTATGTACAATAAAACTCTAGAAAGAAATGAAGGATTTGGATCTAAAAAACCAGCACTCTTTTCTGTTTCTTTCTTTTTAAACTTAGCTACAATAGTATTGGGTTCAAAAATCGGACATTTAATAACTTCTATTCCTTTAGGAATATCAGCAGCTAAAGTTTCATCAATTATTGGATAAAAAGGATTCTCTGCAGTAAAAACAACAGGTTCTATACCATAGTTTCTTAAATACTTTACAAACTTCAACCAACGTTGAACCCCTGGTCCACCCGCAGGTGGCCAATAATATGTTACAATTAAAACTTTCAATTTAAATTATAATATAAATCTGTTAATGCTTTTGCAGTTATTTCCCAAACAAAATGATTTCTCACAAAGTCTTTTCCGTTATTTCCATATCGTTCTCGTAGTTCTTCACTTCTATACAATACTTTAACTTGAGTTGCAAAATCTTCACTATTACGTTCTTCATGTACTAACCCAGAATCGTATTTTTCAACTAATCTTTTTTGTGCTATGGCATCACTAACTACGATTGGTTTTCCAAATCCCATGTATTGAAAAATTTTATTTGCATAGGCCACATCATGCTGAATACTTCTTCGCAACGGAGAAATACAAACATCACTAACTTCTATATACGACGGAAACAATTCTAAGTTTTGCCATCCTTCAAAATCGACATAAGCTTCAACACCTAATTCTTTTACGCTTTGTTTTAAAACTGTATCCGTAGTATTTGAACCTACGATAACCAATTTAAGATTTGGAATTTCTTGAATTAAATTAGGCACAGCATTAATCGCCGTTAATAACCCTCTTCTAATATTTGTGTCTCCTAAATATAGAATAACGAAATTGTTCGTATAACGTTGTATAATTTCTGAAGATATATTTGCTTCTTCGTAAAACGACTTATTAATTGTGTTGGGTACGAGTAACACTTTTTCTGGTGAAGTTACACGCTCCTTTAATTGATCAACAAACTCTTGGGAAACTGTTAATACTTTAGTTGCTTCCTCTAAAAATACATCTTCCTTTTTTTTCCATTTTTTTGGAGAAATAATGTATTTACCTGGAAACTTTTGAAGATGCGGATAAAACTTCATATTCTCTGGAAGATTATCATGAACATCTAAAACAACTGGTAAATTAAAATGTTTATTTGCTGAAAAAACTGCTTCTGCAACTCTAATATCATGACAATGCAAAGCTTCTATACTGTTTTTTATGACAAAGTCTTTAATCTTCTTTCTCATCATCATCGTATAAAAAGGAACAGTATACGCTAAAGCAGATAGTTTATATTCTAATTTAGAACTCATATATCTTCTTACCTGTATTCCTTTTACCTCTTCATTTAAAAGTTGCTTACCATAAGTTAAGCAGAATAAATATACTTCATGTCCACCTTTAACAAGTTCAATCGCTTCATTTTCTACTCTCGGATCTGGAGGATAGACATTATCAAGTATCATTCCTATTTTCATAATAAAATTGCTTTGGCAAAAATGAGAAATTTAATACGTAACAAATCTATCGATTATAAATAGAATTTTATCAAAAAGAAGGAAATAAAAAAAGGAGTCAAAAAACTCCTTTGATAATTTTCAATTGCTATTTTCCCTGTGTACGACCCTTTAACTTTTATACAGGCAAATTTAAGTGTATCGACTATGTTTAAAAAGTTTTATATTGCACTTTTTATAAAATGCATAGCTTTTTAGCCCTTGTATAATCACAAAAAACAGAGAATTAATCGATTATTTAATTTTGAAAAAAATTATATCCTTTTTAATATTTACCATTTTATTTGCTTTTAGCTCTTTTAGTCAAGAAATAGAGTATAAAGAACATGAGTTTTTCAATAAATTAAGACAGTATAAAGACTCTCATAATGATAGTTTACTTTTTTATGCTAACAAAATGAAAGCATCTACAAGTAAGTGCGATCAAATGGTTGGAATGATAAATGAAGCTTATTTTTTATATAGAAAAAGAGATTATGTGAATGCTAAAAAAAGTCTTAAACACACAATTACTAAGATTAATGAGCTTATTGAAAAACACCCTAATTATTCTTGTTTAATTACTGAAAAAGCAAATGCATTACATCGGCTTTTTTGGACACTCAAAAATCAAGAAGAGTATGAATCAGCTTACAAACAACTCATCAAAATTTCTGAAATAAACACAACTTATAATTTAAAACCTGCGCTAACAAAAAAAGTTAATGTAGAGATTTCAAAGGCTTACATTAAGTATAAGTTAGGTTTAGAAGAGGAATCTAAAAAAATCCTAACACAAGTAATTAAGCTTCTTCCAGGATTATATGAATTAAGTAAACAGTATCCCTATATAAAACCTAAGACTAAAGAGGCTAATATTTATAATTTATTAGGAGAAACAAATTTATCTTTAGGAAAAAAAACAAACACGACTAAGTTTATTGATTCTGCTAGTTACTATTTTGACAAAGCATACAAATTAGCAAAAGAATTTTCACCTCCGAATCCAGATTCTGAGTTTATGTATGCGCTAAAGAAAACCGAAATCTTAATTTCTAAGAAGAAATTTAACGAAGCAATAGCGCTTACTGATACGTACAAAAGAATTAGTCATAAAAAAAATTATTCTAAAAGGCCCGAGTATTTAAATAAAGCTATTTGTTTTCATAATTTAAATACTACAGATTCTGCTATTTTCTATGCTAATCGTCTTCTTAGAACTCCAGAATTAAAGAAAACGAATTTAATTACAGCCTACGATATACTTTCAAATCAATATGTAAATAAAAATCAATTAGATAGTGCCTACAAATATTCTAAACTTACGCTTAAAGAATTCAACGAGGCAAAAGAACAAAAACAAATTACATATCAACTATTGTATGATAATGATATTGAAAAAATCAAGGAACTTAATAGATCTATTATTCAAAAAGAAAAGAAAAAAAATATAGGGATTATTCTCCTTGCAGTTTCAGTGGTTATTTTAATTTCTTTATTCTTTTTATTCAAAAGAAAAAATTATAAAAAGGAGATTGAAACTATTGTTACTTCTAAAAATGAGCTCATTCTTAAAAATAAAGAAGACAATACAAACCAAAAGGTTGCTTATAATATAGATGATGAATTAGAGCAAAAAATTATTCAGGAAATAAATAAGATTGATACAGATTTAAGTTTCTTGGATCAAAACTTTACTATTAATTCTATTAGTAAAAAGCTACAAACAAATTCTACATATATTTCATTTGTTTTCAATAAAAACAAAAAAGAAACATTCAAACAATATTATAGTAGAAAGAAAATAGAATATATAGTTGATATGCTAAAAAAGAATAAACTATATAGAAACTATTCAGTACAAGCTCTTGCTGAAGAAGTAGGATATTCAAATGCTTCTGCCTTTACCAGAGTATTTAAAAAGCATATGAATGTTACACCTTCAGCATATGTTAAGAGTTTGGAATCGAATTAATTTTCTTTTTTCTTTCTAAAAAAAGCCAAACAGTAGGAATAACGAATAACAAAAGGTAAAAAATTAATGAGATGGTAGTTCCTGTTGTAATCACTTTAGGTTCAAATTTGAATTCTATTGTATGATTTCCTTTGGGAACATTCATTCCTCTTAACACATAATTTACTTGGTAGTGAGGCGTCTTAACTCCATCAACATATGAATTCCAACCATTCTTATAAAAAATTTCTGAAAAAACAGCAAATTGATTTGTATCTGAATTCGTTTTATAAGTTAAGTGGTTAGGCAAATATTTATCCAAACGAATTGAAGCCAAACTATCTTTATTAAAAGTAACTGAACCAGCATATGCATCTTTTCTAATAACAGCTTCCTCTTTAGTGTTCAACCTACGTAATACTTTTATTTCATCATTAGCTGTATTCACTGTAGCTAACTTTGAAATAAACCAAGCGTTTTTATTGGCTTTATCGTTCTCTAAGATACCATCTTCACCTAAAATAAAATATTTGGTGTTTAACATATTAAGTACACCAAAATCTACTTTCTCTAATTTTTCAGCTACAGAATCTCTACTGTTAAGAATATTTATGAACGCAGATAATTCTCTATTCACATTGTACTCAAACAACTCTTGATAACGCATCATCTTTGCAGCATGATATCCTCCAATAGAGTTATGAAAATAAGATGTTCTACCTTCGTTCATTAAGTTTGCTGTAAAGTTTGCAACTCTAAATCGTGATTTATCTTTTAAAATTTGCTTATCCGCTTCATTTACCACAAATGGTTTCTGAACGTTTCTAGCCGTAGTAAAATCTTCTTTATTTACATACCTCAAATCTGTACTTAATAAATCAAAAAGCAATAAAACACTTGTTGCTATTACAACGGCAGTTAACTTTACTTTTTCTTTAATAAATAACCATAACATTCCACCAGAAAGTAACACTAAAACAAGTGAACGTAAACTATCAGAAAATAACATCGATTTTCTATCTGCTATTAAAGCTTCTACAAGTCCTGGTAATTTAAATCGTGTATATTGATCGTCTCTTATTCCTTCAAAGGTTGATGACATATGAGCTAAGGCGAAACCAGTAATAATTACCCCTGCAGTAACTAAAACCGCTTTTATTAGCAACTGTATCTTTTCTTCTTTCGATATTTCTGAAGTAAAAAACGCTTTCAAACCTAATATTCCTAACAATGGAACACATAATTCTGCTATAACTTGTATTGATGAAACTGCTCTAAACTTATTATATAGTGGTACATAATCTATAAAGATGTTTGTTAATATTGAAAAGTTTTTACCCAAACTTAATAGTAAAGAGAAGATAGTTGCACTTACTAACCAATATTTAATTTTACCGCGTACAAAAAATACACCTATAAAAAACAAAAACCATATTACAGCTCCAATGTAAGCAGGAGCTTCTACAATAGGTTGCTTTCCCCAATATGTTAATACTTGTTCAGAATAATCTTTGGCAACTGCTTTTCCTGCGTTTTGTTCTATAATTTGATAAAAATTAGAATCTTCTCCTAATTTTTCAACAGTTCCACCACCCATGTAGCGAGGTATGATAAGATTAAACGTTTCTAATATTCCATAACTATATTCTGTAATATAATCTTTATCTAATCCGTTTACTTTTTCTTTTGATGATCCATCTGGGGTTATTGTTAATTCAGATGTACCTCGTGTACTGTAATTTGCATATTCTTTGGTTGATAACAATCGAGTTGAATTCATACCTATACCAATAAAACAGGCAACTAATATTACTACAGCTTGTTTTAAAAAAGTTGGTAATTGTTGCTTTTTATATGCATCTACCGCTTCAACAATCCCTAAGATAAGTAAGCAGAAACCTAAGTAATAGGTCATTTGAATATGATTTGCTACAATTTCAAGTGCCATTGCTAAAGCTGTTACTACAAAACCTAACAAATAACGTTTTTGAAATACATATACCATTCCTGCTATAACAGCTGGCATATATGCTATTGCATGTGCTTTTGCATTATGTCCTGCTCCAAAAATTATAATCAAATATGTAGAAAAGCCAAAACTCAAACTTCCTAAAATAGCAAGTTTCCATTCTACTTTAAAAGCATTAAGCAATAAGAAGAAGCCTAAAAAGTACAAGAATAAATAATCGGCTGGCCTAGGTAAAAAACGCAATAGATAATCAAATTGCTTAATAAAATCATTTGGAAATTTAGCACCTACTTGGTACGAAGGCATACCGCTAAAAGCATTTCCTATCCAATAGGGTTCTTCATCATTTTCTGCTCTAAAATCATTCATCTCTTTAGCCATACCAATATACTGAGAGATATCGCTTTGTTTGATTTGTTTACCAGTCAAAACTGGACTAAAATAGAGTAAAGAAGCAATTATAAAAAAAACAATTGCTCCTAAATAAGGTAGGTATTTCGTAAGTTTCATGATTAGTCTATTTCCTCAAAATCAATATACTCACCTACTGATTTATCGCTTTGTTTGGTTGAATTTGGTTTTTTATCTATGACAGTTTCTCCAATCTTAACATCATTAGTGTTATGATTTTGACGATTTTGATGTCTCATCTTCTCCTCCATCTTACTCATAGCCTTTTTCATTAAATAAGGAGCAAATAACTTTGCTAAAAATTTAAATGAATAGTAAATTATACCAATTATGAGAAGTGTTCTTATTAAACCCATATAATTTATATTGCAATATTTTATTAATAGTTTTTCTAAAAATCATTCAAAAATAACAATTTGAACCAAAACCTTACGTTAATAGTTTGGTAAACTTAATGGATTGATATTTTTACTGTATGTTTGTAATTGTTGTAAATTGTATGTGTTGAATATGATGAAAAGATTTTTTTATATACTTGCTTTGTTTGTAGCATTTCCTTTTTTTGCGCAATACACTGATGTGATAAACTCCAACAGACCTGGTTTTTCTGAGAGTCCATATAGTGTTGGTATTGGTGTATATCAATTAGAGACTAGTATTTTTCATAGACAATTTGAAGCACAACGACCTATTTTTAGTAATCCGCGCGCTACTGGTTTAGATTTACATTTTAGAATGGGAGCTTTTGATGAAAAGTTAGAATTTAGTTTAACAACTGCCATTCAAAGTAATGTATTTGCTTTTACTAATGTATTTCAATCTGAAAGATCTCAATTCGGCTTAGGTCAATTCACTATTGGTGCAAAGTATTTAGTGTATAAACCTAAATACCAAGATAAAGGTAAAGAAATTCGCAGTTGGAAAAAGAGACATTCGTTTGATTGGAAAAGGTGGATTCCTCATGTAGCTGTATATACTGGTGTAAATTTTGGATCATTTTTAAGTGATTTTCACTCCAGAGGTGGTATTACTCCAAAAATAGGTGTATTACTTCAAAATGAATTTTCTCACAAACTTAATGTAGTAACAAATATTCACTACAACTATATTTTTGGTTATTTACCTGAACTATCTTATGTAGTTACGGGAACTTATAATTTCAATGAAAGATGGTCTGGATTTGCTGAACATCAAGCACTATTCAACAAACAAGAAAACCAAAGTAATTTAGGAATTGGAGCTGCTTATTTATTCAACAGAAATTTACAAATAAACTCTTCTGTTAGAGCTACATTTCAAGAAGAAAATGTAGGTTTTTATGGTGGTGTAGGTGTATCTTACAGATTAGATAGACATGTTGATAAATTTGACGAACTAGATGAGTTTGGTAATAAAATAGAAGATGACGAAAAACAAACATACAACAAAGGTTTCTTTGGAAGAATGTTTGACAAAGTAAAAGGTATCTTCAAGAAAAAAGACAAAACAACTCCGCAACTGGAAGATGGTAAAACAATTGAAGATATTAGTGAAAAACCTAAAGGTAGAACTCGACAAAAATCTATCTTAGATGATTTAACTAAAAAAGACGAAAAAGCTAAGAAGAAAACTACAAAAGATAAAAAGAAAGCTAGTAGAAAAAAGCAAAAAGCTGAAGAAAAAGCAAAAAGGAAAGCGCAAAGAGAAAAAGAAAAGGAAGAGAAACGAAAAAAGAAAGAACAAGAAAAATTAGAAAAAGAAATAAAAAAGTTAGAAGAAGAACTCAAAAAAGAGGAGGAAAAAGAAAAAAAGAAACAAGAAAAAGACAAGAAAAAAGAAAAAGAGGAAAAAGAAGACCAATAGAAATCATATTTTTGTTTTATGATTCAACTAAAGGAAATAAAAACAAAAAAGGAAATAAAACAGTTTGTTTTATTTCCTTTTTCTCTATACAAAGGAAATAAATATTGGGTCCCTCCTATTGTTAAGGATGAAATAAACATTTTTGACAGTACTGTAAATCCTGTTTTTGAACATGCTGATGCTAGACTTTTTGTTGCTATCAGAAATAAAAAAATAGTTGGGCGTATTGCTATTATTATTAACAATTATGAAGTACAGCAACAAGGCATAAAAAAGTTACGTTTTGGTTGGTTTGAAGTAATTGATGATATTGAAGTTACTAGAGTTTTACTTGATAAAGCTAAAGCCATTGGAAAAGAAAACAACCTATCTTTTGTAGAAGGACCCGTTGGTTTTAATAATTTAGACAAAACGGGAGTTCTAACAGAAGGGTTTGATCATATAGGAACGATGATTACCTGGTATAGCTTGCCTTATTATAAAGATCATTTTGAACAATTAGGCTTTGTAAAAGAAAAAGAGTACTTAGAAAATAAATTTGAGTTTAAAAATGAGCAAGCAGAGAAATATGAACGTGCTGGTAATCTAATTCAAAAAAGGTATAATTTAAAAGAAGTAAATTTTACTTCCACAGCAGCTATTATGCCTTATGTAGACGAAATGTTTGAGTTATTTAGTAAAACGTATTCAAAACTTTCTTCATACGTACCTATATCTGATGAACAAATAGCATTCTTTAAAAAGAAATACATATCATTTATCAATCCTGAATATATCAAATTTGTATTTGATAGTGAAGGTAAAATGGTTGCTTTTTCTATAATTATGCCTTCATTTGCTAAAGCATTACAAAAAGCAAAAGGGAGGTTATTCCCTTTTGGTATATTTCATTTATTGAAAGCAAAAAAGAACGCTGAAAGTGTTATTTTTTATCTTATTGGTGTACATCCTGATTATCAAAACAAAGGTGTAACTGCACTTGTCTTTAGAGAAAACATTAGAATGTTTATTGAAAAAGGAGTGAAACATTGTATTAGAACTCCAGAATTAGAAGAAAATACCGCAATCAATCAACTTTGGAAAATTTTTAATCCAGTTACCCACAAAAGAAGAAGAACATATCGATTAAATTTATAATGCAACTTTTTTATAATCCTACAATTACATTAGATACTAAAGAAATTCTTTTCAATAAAGAAGAGAGTCGTCATATCATAAAAGTACTTCGAAAAACGACAGATGATTTATTAACTATAACCAATGGAAATGGTTTCGTTTTTACAGCTGCTATTGTAGTTCCTAGTGACAAAAAATGTATAGCTAAGATTACAAAATATGAAGAAAAACCTAAAAATTGGACATATAACCTTCATATTGCTATTGCACCTACTAAAAATATTGATCGTTTAGAATGGTTTATTGAAAAAGCTACTGAAATTGGTATTGATGAAATCACCCCAATTTTATGTCAAAATTCAGAAAGGAAAATTGTAAAACCTGAAAGGTTACATAAAATTATGATTGCTGCCATGAAGCAATCGTTAAAGTTTAATGCAGTAAAAATAAATCCTATAATTAAACTTAAAGATTTCATAGAAGTTAATAAAAAAGAGGATATCTTTATTGCTCATTGCATTCCTTCAGAAAAAATAAGTCTTAAAAACAGCTCTATTTCATCAGATAATATTGTAATCTTAATTGGACCTGAAGGAGATTTTTCTCAAGAAGAAGTTACATTGGCTCTAGATGCTGGTTTTAAACCTATAACTCTAGGAAATAGTAGATTAAGAACAGAAACTGCAGCATTAACTGCAGTACAACAAATTAATTTTTTGCATTTTTAAATTTACCCATACATAATTCCAAAAACACTAAATCTTTGGTTATCAAATCAAAACAAAAAACAGGTGTTCTAAATTTTGGGGAAAAGTACCTTATCTATAAATTTTATTAAACGATTTATTTTATTAAATTTATGATCCCCTAACCCCAACCAAAGATCAATTTATGCTACTAGCATTTAACATAACAGATATTTTTAATGTTTTTTTACTTGGAAGTGCTCTAATAGGCTTTTGCTTAAGTTTATTAATGTTCTTTTCTAAATATGGAAAAAATAAAAGTTTACTATTTCTAAATTTAATGATTTTAACTATTGCCTTAAACAATTTTCAATCTTGGGCTTTAGCTTTAAATCTCTTTCAACATAAATTTATGCTAGGTTATATTCAAATTCCTTGGCATTTTTTAAGTGGACCCTTTTTTTACGCTTTCCTGGTACATTATTTAGATATAGCAGATCAGCAAAAGGAACTCTTGAAGTATTTTATTTTAGTTTTCTCTGTAATGTGTATTGCACAAATAAGTTTTGTTATCTATTATGGAGACAGCGGTACTGTAGAAGAACTAAATTACACATATGAAAGGTATACATCAATTGAAGAACTCATTAGTTTTATTAGTTCGATAAGTATTTTTGTGTATTCATATTATATATTAAGAAAAAAAGAACGTCTATTTGAAAAAATACTTTCTTTTGATAATCTAAAATGGATCTACAACTTTTTTAAACTAACTGGCTTTGTATACTTCTTATGGGTTTTTGCCTTATTTATTAAGTTTAGTTTAAATTTTTCTGGTTTTATCTACTCTTATTATCCATTACGTGTTTCTACTACAATAATTATTTTTATTCTAGGTTATCAGGGATTAAAATATTTAAGAATCCTAAAAGAAAGAAAACATATTAGAGAGGAAATAGAAGAAAGTGAAAATACAATAAAGGATGATAATTCTGAAAAAGATACGCTTTCTAAATATGAAGAACACTTTTTGCATGTAGATTCTTTTGTTAAAAGCAATAAAAAATACCTACAACCTAAATACACACTTCATAATCTTTCTAAAGATGTAAACATAGGAACAAGTACTTTGTCTGCCATAATTAATAATAATGCAAAAAAGAGTTTTGTAGATTATATTAATGAAATGCGGGTTGAACAGGCTAAAAAATTTTTACTTAACCCTAAATATGAAGGATATACAATTGCTTCCATAGGATTAGAATCTGGTTTTAATTCTAAATCTGCTTTTTATGATGTTTTTAAAAAACATTCAGGTTGTACACCTTTGGCCTTTAAAAACGCAAATCTTTAAGATATAACTACTTAAATTAGTCCAGATTCATCCAGATTATATGTTTTAGGACTATTATTTACCTACTCAAGAGTATATTTGATGTATAGATATTCAACATAATCATACTTTTATATATGCTATGTTGCATATTTAATACCGTATATAGAGAGTTTTTACTCTCTATGAAGAGGGAAAAGCCAAAACACTGTTTTTATAAACAGTGTTTTTTTTATATAAAGTTGTCCTAAAACATCCAGAAACCATGTTTTAGGAGTCTGTAAACAAATAAGTTACATATATTTACAAACGAAAACTTACATAAACCAGTAAATATATTTAGGGATTAATATTTACTACTTTCTTCACAAAAAAAACACCGTTTGAAGGGAACGGTGTTTTTTTTATATCTTAGTTACTTGTTTTAATATGATATGAGATTTTTATATATCCTTTTAATTGTTAGTTCTTATCTAACTAGTAATGCGCAACAAATAGGTGTTTTAAAGTATGGCGGCGGCGGCGATTGGTATTCAAATCCAACATCCTTACCTAACTTAGTCAAGTTTAGTAATAGTAGTACTAAAGCTTCTATTGATAGCACAATAGCTACAGTAACACCTGATAGTGAAGACTTATTTAGTTTACCTATAGTTTTTTTAACAGGTCATGGAAATGTTTATTTTGATGATAGTGCTGTAGAAAACCTAAGAAAATATCTTGTTTCAGGTGGCTTTCTACATATTTCTGACAATTATGGATTAGATAAATACATAAGGCGAGAAATGAAAAAAGTTTTCCCTAAACTTGATTTTCAAGAAATTCCTAATTCTCACCCTATTTATCATCAGACATTTAATTTCCCAAAAGGACTTCCAAAAATTCATGAACATGATAAAAAAGCGCCACAAGGTTTTGGTTTATTTTATGAAGGCCGATTAATTGTTTTTTATGATTACGAAAGTGATTTAAGTGATGGTTGGGAAGATGAAGTAATACACAACAATCCTAAAGAAACAAGAATGAAAGCTCTAAAAATGGGAGCTAACATTATTGAATATGCTTTTAAGAATTAGTAGTACTTTTTCTCTCATAAAAGCTCTAGGTATTAAATGACCTTGTTTCACGAAATTTTCATCTGTAATCTGTATTAAAATGATACTTTATAAGTTTAAACCTAAACATGGGGCACATTACTTAATTTAATCTCTAACTTTCTACCCAAAATTCCTTTTCCTCCAGCCATTAAGTTTATTATTTTTCCATTTTCGACTCGTAAGTTGACAACAATTAAAGAAGGAGATGGTTCATTCATAAATTTTCCTTGCTGAATTTTAAAACTATCTTTCTCTATTTTAAGTATATCGAATAAATAACAACTAAGAGGACCAGCTGCCATACCTGTTCCTGCTTCTTCTAGTATTCCATATCGTGGTCCAAACATTCTAGAAGTAGCATCATAATTACTTTCTTTTGTTTCTTTTGAAAAAACATAGAAACCAATTAAGTCGAACATTTCACTAATTTCAGATATTAAATCAAAATTAGGTGTTATGGCTTTTAAAACTTCTTCACTCTTAACTGGAATAAGAATAAATGAATTTCCTGTATTAACTAATTTAATTGGAGCATTAGACATCAACTCGTTTTTTGTTAATCCAAGAGATTTTAAAATCATATTTTCTTTTTCGTTCACATCAACATATTTTGGTGCTAATTGTTCCATAAACGCTAAATCACCTACTATTTTTATTTTTCGTTTTCCATCTATAGTTTCCTTAGAGGAATTTTCATTTTTTAAAGCACCTATTTGCTTTAAGTATGAAAATGTAGCCACTGTAGCATGTCCGCAATGTGCAATTTGTTTTGTAGGTGTAAAAAAATCTAGTTTAAAATCCTCTTTTTTAGATTCAGACACAAAAGCAGTTTCAGATAAACCTACTTTTTTTGAGATCTCTAATTTTTCTAGATTAGATAAATTGTCTGCATTTAATACAACACCTGCTGGGTTTCCCCCCTTTCCATTTACAGCAAATGCATTTAGAATTTGAACTGTTACATATTTCGAATTGTCCATCTTTGATATTTTTAGGTTATATCAGATAGACGTAATTAACTATAAAAAGACGTTATTATTTGGAATTATTTTTCAAAATCTAATAATTTCCCTGTAATATCGGAAGTGACATTAGGGCAATTTAAAATATTATCTTTCAAAATTTCTCTAGCTTTTTGAACTCTAGACTTTGTACCAGAGTATGATATATTTAAATGCTTTGCTAATTCTTTTTGCGTATAATTTTTGAAAGAGGTTAAAATAATAGCCTCTTTATGATTAAAAGAAAGGTTTTCAATTTTTTGATTTATACAATTTGTAAGTTTAGAATAATGAAAACTTTGCTCTTCAGTTTCAGGAATATCAACATCATTAATTGAGATGTTTTCTTTTTTTATCTTACGGTAATAATCAATAATCGTATTTCTAGTAATTTGATAAATCCAAGATGTAAGTTTGGAAGTATGATGTAATTGATTGATTTTAGTTTGTATTTTTAAGAATACATCTTGATGAATGTCCTTTGATGTCTGTTCATCTTTTACTCTTCCTAAAATGAACTTATAAAGCTCTTCATTAAGATCAATCCAAATAGCATTAATTTTAGTTTCCATAGTATTAGTTTTTAAAACTTACACATAACTTTATATATAAGGTTCTTAGTAAAAAATGATAAAGCTTTGTTTTTATTTAAGCAGATAAAAGATATAAAATAATTATATCTTTTCAATAAAAATGTAGAAGATCTACTAAAAACTATGAATTTTAATAGTACTTACCTTAGTATTTGACAAAAATCTTTAAATAATTTTTCTAGCATCAGGTCAAACCTTTTTACTATCGCAGCACTTACTTATTTTTCATAGCTCACTATTATGTTTAGTTGAGACCATTTCTCTTTCCATCTTTTTTTATCGATTCTAATATTATATACATCAAAATCAACTTGAGGAGTGGGCATTACAATCAGGTTAAATAAATCTGAAATTCCGTATGGAGCTATATACGCTATTTGATTCTTAGCACTTAATTTTATTGCTATAGATGTTGCTGTTTCAGGCCAAAAAGAAATAGCTTCATAACAATTAGTGTATTGTTTATGTCCATTTCTTAAATGCATTCTTGCTTGATTTTTAACAGACCAGTTTCTACTAGAGTCAATAGCCTTTAATTTATTTTCAATTTCTCTATCATATACTTTATTTATCTTTAATTTATCAAAATATATTACATCAATATCATTGAGTTCTGTTTTATCTTTTCCGTGTAGTGTATCCCAAATTTTATTTCTAACAAAACCTGCTCCAACCCAACAATCATTTAGATTTAAATTTCTGACAATCTCCAAGACATTAATCATCTCAAAATCATTTTCTATAATTTGGATAAATTCAGCTTCAAAGTTTTCAATCATTTTTGTAAATAGATGTAAAGGAATTATGTTGATTTTATAAAAACGGTATCATATGTTTTATCTATTCTTATAATTCCGTTTTTTAATTGATTAAATTCTATTTTTATTATTTATTTCATTTGATTCAACCTTCAACTTAAGATCCATCAATCTTTGTTTCACATTTGAATTTAGATTTCTCTTTATCATACCATTAAAAAGACTAAATGGAAAACGCAATTGAAATGAATACAAAAAAGTAACTTCTGTCAAGTCCGCTTTGATTTCCTTAAATCTCCAAGATCCTAGAAATGACTTAAACATAAATGGCCCTTTAGTCATTTTAATTGCTGTGGTTTTTGGTCTATTATAAGTTATGTATTCAGTACCATTCCAAGTCCATTTTTTGCAACACAATACGCTTTCACTCCTTTGTCCGCTTTTATTGCACCTTCAATTAAGTCTGCTTTCTTAAGAAAAGTATCCCAATGCAATCGTTGACTGTAATCCTGAGTAAAATCAAAAACTATTTCAGGAATACAATTAATTTTGATAGTTTGTTCAAATTTTATATTCTTCATATACTTATTATGATCAAAAACTATTGGATCTAAAATTGTTTTAATTCAGCTATTTACGTACGTTAATACGTTATGATATAACTATTCTAAAGCTATCCATACGTTCTATTATAAAATTAATAGTGTATTACTTTTTGCATTTTTTGTAAAATTAAATAAGAGGTATTTAACTTTTGATTTTGTGAAGTTTATCTGCTAGAAAAATTCAAAACTAATGAACTGTAATTTTTCACTACTAATTATTTTAATAAATCACTAATTTTTGTGTCAGTTGACAAATCGAGATCATTAAGATGAATGTAATTAAAAATATCTCCTATTTTCTTAGGCTTTTCCTTTAAACAGGTTAAATAATTCTTTTCAAAACCTTTCTCTTTCAATTTCTCTAAAACCTGATTAATAAACTTTACAGTAACATTTTTATCGCAGACAAACCTAAACTTGAGTATTTTTAATTCTTCATCAGTATATCTACTTTCTACATCTTCGATAAAATCATTAACATCTTCAAGCTCTAGAAACTTGTCTCTAACTTGAATCCTAATCTTATCTTTAAAAAAAATGTCTTTAGAATATTTAGGTTTTCCTATTATAATACTTTCTATTAATAATTCTTGTTTAAATGTGATTGACTCTATTTTTAAATTTTCGTTTCGTGGATAACTTATATTGATAAATAAATCTTTTTCATAATCTTTTAGAACTTGCGAATTTGTTAACTCGTATTTATTTCCAACGAAATCCCCATAATCTTGCACATTCTTTAAAAATATTTTTTTACCATCTATATTGAAACTATATTCAAAGAAACCACCGCAATCACCTGTTATAAGGTTTTTATTTTTCAAATTGTGCCTAATACTATATGGATTAAATGTGTATTTTTCACAATAAGCAATTGAATCTTTTTCATTTTGAATATTGATTGTAAAATAATCTCTATCAGATTCTGACCGCTTAATATGCCAATAACCTTCAATTTTCGATTCATTATTACACCCTAAAAAGGCTAAAAGAATGATTAATGGTGTAAATTTGATTTCATTTTTCATTGCTTAAATTACCTAACTAATTTACAATAGCATCTTGAATTACTTTTTGAATCTTGGTTCTTATATTACTTTTAACCAATTTTCTATTACTCATTGTAGGATATACTCTATTCGATAAAAACACATATACAATTCCTGTATCAGGATCAGCCCAAGTATATGTTCCGGTAAAACCGCTATGTCCAAAACTATTTTCTGAAACACAACCACAAGTTGGTTTTTCTCTAGGATTAATTTGAGGTTTATCAAAACCTAAACCTCTTCTATTACGAACCTGAGGATAGTATCTTGTATTAAATTTCTCTATAGTTTCAGGTCTAAAATACTTTACACCTCCATAAGTTCCTCCTTGTAAATACATTTGCATAATTTTTGCTACGTCATTTGCATTTGCAAATAAACCTGCATGACCTCCTACTCCACCTTGCATAGCAGCTCCCATGTCATGTACATATCCACGTAATAATTGCTCTCTATAATAATCGTCTTTTTCTGTAGGTACAATCTCCTTCCAATTAAATTTTTGAAGTGGTAAATACGAAGTTCTATTTAAACCTAATGATGCATAAAATTCATCTTCAACAACCTCATCCAAACGTTTTTTATACTTTCTCTCCACAACATCTTTTAATATATAATACCCTAAATCACTGTATTTGTAACCTGCTCTATCTCTTAAATCAGACTCTTTAATTCTAGTATGAATAGAGTCTGTATAAACTTTACTCAGATACAAATTTTTAGCCACTTTTATAGGAAACTCTTTAGACTTTTTTGTCCTGTAATATTCCTGAGATACTTTGCCCGTAACAGAATCTATTGTTCTTGTGTAAAATGGAATCCATGACTTTAATCGCGCGTAATGCGATAAAATTTGCTTGATATTTAAATTTTCTTTGTTACTTTCTTTATACGATGGTAATAAATCTACTAGATCTGAATGAAGCGATAGTTTTCTATCTTCCTCTAATTTCATTACTGCTGGTAAGGTTGATAAAATTTTAGTTAATGAGGCTAAATCATAAACATCTGATTTCTTTACTTTTCTTCTTTTCGAATCTGTTTGATAACCAAATGTTTTATGATACACTACTTTACCGTGTCGTGCAATTAAAACTTGCCCACCAGGAGCCATCTTTTGCTTTAAAATAGTATCAATATAACGATCTACATATTTTAAAGTGTCTCTTGATAAATTTACAGCTTCGGGAATTGTATATTCAAATCTATTAAGAGGTGATATAATCATTCCATGCCCTACTTTGAAATCATCTTGAATACTGACTGGTAACTGACCAGAAATTTCAAAAGCTCCAAAAATAGCTTGAGCAGAAAGTTCTTGTGCCAATTTACTGTTCTGATAAGAAATAATTATATTATCAATATTTGTAAATGTTTTTACCTGAAGTAAACTATATGGGTTAGCGAAAACATCTAATATTACCCGTTTATTTCTTGAAATTTCCTGTAACCAAACTAAATCTTGATTAGAAAACTTATAGGATTTCCATGGGTTTTTATTTGATTTATGAAAACCTACAATTACCAAATTGTAGTCTTCTAGCTTTTTTGTCAGTTTATCTAAATGCTTATCAGAAACCACATCTACTTTAGTATAATTTTGAAGCATTTGTACAAAATGACTTCCATCATCATCTCCTAAAGACACATAAGCTATTTTTTTTAACTCCAATTTTTTAATCGGTAATGTTTCTCTTGTATTTTTTAAAACAGTTAATGATTTTTTAATCAAATCTCTATGCAATAGTTCATCATAAGTCGTATTTAAATCTACGCGTAAACTATCTGTTCTTATAGGAGTATATGTTTCTAGACCAACTAGATACTTTGCTTTTAAAATTTTTCTTACCGACGTATTGATTCTTTCCTCATCTAATTCTCCATTTTCTAATGCTTTTTTAAAAGCTGTAACTGTACTAGGAATATCTTGGGGAATCAATAAAATATCATTCCCTGCCAAAAAAGTAGCCAGATTAATTTCAGCAGCCGTGGCATAATTTGCGGCTCCTTTCATATTTAATCCGTCTGTTAATACCAAACCTTGAAAACCTAGTTTATCTTGTAATAAATCTGTAACTACATTCTTTGATAAAGAAGAAGGTAAATTCGTATTCGATTCTAAAGAAGGAATACTTAAATGCGCTGTCATTACACTAGCTACACCAGCTTCAAACTGTTTTTTAAATGGATATAATTCAATAGAATCTAATCGTTGTACTGTAAAATTTATAGATGGTAGTGTTAAGTGTGAATCTGAAGCGGTATCTCCATGACCTGGAAAATGTTTTGCATTCGCTAAGACACCAACACTCTGCATTCCTTTAGTAAAAGCTACTGATTTTTCTGCTACATTCTCTTTCTTTTCTCCAAAAGAACGATTTCCTATAATTGGATTATTCGGATTTGTATTAATATCTACAACTGGAGCAAAATTCATATGAATTCCAACTCTTTTACATTGCTCTCCTATTCTTTTTCCAAGTTTTTCAATTAATTTGGTATCTCTAATTGCTCCTAAGGTCATATTCCAAGGAAAACGATAGGTGTTTTTTAAACGCATATCCAACCCCCACTCTCCATCAAAACCAATTAATAACGGAACTTTTTTTGCTAAGTTTTGATACGTATTCGTAAGCGCTACTTGCTTTTCTGGAGTACCTTTCATAAAAATTAAATTACCAACATGATGTTTTGTTATCAAGTCAGAAATAAACTTTTCATGTTTCGCGTCTTTATTAGAATACGCTTGAACCATAAACAACTGTCCTATTTTTTCTTCAATAGACATGGAATCGATAACATTATCTACCCATTCTTGTTGTAAAATATATTGTTTTGCTCGTAACGGATCTAACTGTTGCGCAGTAATAATACCTGTAAATAGTATAGCTAATAATAGTATCTTTTTCTTCATATAAATCGTTCACACATTAATTTAATTTGTTTTTAAATGCTCTTATTTAAAAACATCGGGGATTACTTTACTTTAACAATTCTTATACCAAAAATCGACTATGCCAGCTTTTATCTGCTGTTACTTCCCATTTGGTTTCAAAATCTTCTTTTGTATTTACCATGTTATTAAAAACAACTGTAGCTGCAGTTATTTTTTGCTGTTTGGCATATTCTTGAAAATCTGAAAGTTTTACCACATTTATATGCTCGTTGTCTTTAAATGAAATATTCATTTTATCCATTAAATCTACATTGAATTCCTCTTCAATTGATTTAACAAAACGTACCGAAGCATCGATAGAACAACCTGAAGCCGAGTTGAAATTTTCATCTATTGCCAATACGATAAACTGATTGTATTTAATCGCAAAAGATCCTTTCAAATCCTCACCATGTCTTGTCCATTGATCTATAAACAGTAATGCTCTAGCTGAAATTACTTCTATCTCTTCTTGAGTAAATGTTCTATCCGATTGATATACCCAAACTCTTGCCGAGCTGGGTAATTCGTTGTAAGGTATGTACATTGTTATCTTAAATTAAATTTTTGTTGTAACGCTTTTAACTTTTCTTCATCTGTCATTTCAGGCGTTTTAGGCGAACTCATTCGTTCTTTTATTTGGCGTAATACTTTTTTAGTATATAATGGAAAGTCTGCTTGTTGAATCCATGAATTATATCCTGGGTTTTCTTTTAAAACATCTTCTACTTTTCTTCCTTTATATTTTCCAAAAGAAAAGATCTCTTCTTGATCTTCATCAAATAATATGAACCCAGCAAAATCAGCGCGCTTGGTATGTGAAGAAAATTCGCTCAATGCTTCCACTGAATTTTCTACATCATCATACCTATCTAGTTGAGCTTTTAAAATTTCATAGGTTGCCAAGGTATCTGCTTCAGCAGAGTGGGCATCTTCTAAATCTTTTCCGCAGTAAAATTTATATCCAGCACTTAATGTTCGCTGTTCTTTTTTATGAAAAATTACTTGTACATCGATCGCTTTTCTTTCTTCCATATCAAAATCAATTCCTGCTCTTAGTAATTCTTCAGCTAAAAGCGGAATATCAAATCTATTTGAATTAAATCCAGCAAGATCTGCATCAAAAATCATTTCATTTACTTTAGATGCCAATTCTTTAAATGTTGGTTCAGTAACGACTTTCTCATTTGTAATTCCATGAACATCTATTGCTTGTTGTGGAATCTCTATTTCAGGATTTACCAACCAAGTTTTGCTTTCCTGTGTTCCGTTAGGAAATATTTTAAGAATAGAGATTTCAACTATTCTATCTGTTGCTATATTTATTCCAGTTGTTTCTAAATCGAAAAAAACGATAGGTTTTTTCAAGTTTAACTCCATATGAGTATGCTAAAATTTTAATGGTAGTATTTTAAATTATTGTCACTATACAAAGATGCAATAATAACAGTATTATTCGTTATTCAATCCTTCTTTAAACTCGTTAATTTTATCTAAAAGTTTTTTATCGAGCGTAGGTTCTTTAAAATCATATTTTTTAAATGCCTCTAAAATAGTACTCGCTACAATAAAACGAGCTGTAGGTTTATTATCTGCAGGAATTATATACCAAGGTGCATGAGCTGTAGATGTTTTGTTTATCGCATCTTCATAACAAAACTGATATCTATCCCATAATTTACGTTCTTTTAAATCTCCTGCTGAGAATTTCCAGTTTTTTTCAGGAATATTTAAGCGTCGTAATAATCTATTTTTCTGTTCTTCTTTAGACAGATGCAAAAAGAACTTTAAAATAATTGTTCCGTTTGCAGCAATATGTTTTTCAAATTGATTGATACGTTCCATCCTATCATGATAAAAACCATCATCTAAGTCTTCCAAACTTTTAACTGTAGGTATGTTTTCTGAAAATACATATTCTGGATGTACACGAGTTACTAAGACATTTTCATAATGTGTTCTATTAAACACTCCTACTTTTCCTTTTGCTGGTAAAGCGATGTAGTGTCTCCAAAGAAAATCGTGTTTTAACTCTAATTCTGTAGGTACTTTAAAACTATGAACTTCAACTCCTCTTACGTTAAACTGCTTAAAAACTTCTCGAATCAAACTGTCTTTACCCGCTGTATCCATACCTTGTAAACAAATTAAGGCACTATATTTACCTTCAGCATACATGGTATTCTGCAATTCGGCTATTTTTTTACGTACTTTTTTAAGTTTTTTTTCAGCATCTTCTATATATTCTAAAGTTTTTTTCTTTGCTAAGGTTACTTCTTCTTTAACTTTATATTTCTCTAAATCCATCTTCATCCTGTTATTGATGTTATAAATATAAAAAAATATAGTAGGTCTTAAAATGATATTGTAAGTCTTTTCATAAAAAAACTACTAATTTTAAAATTAATTTATTTGTTATGCGTTACGTTACCATTTTTTTCATTCTTATTTCATTACTGAATGTAAATGCTCAAGAAAAACCAGTTGTTGTTTTAGAGTTATTCACTTCACAAGGCTGTTCTAGTTGTCCGCCTGCTGATCGATTACTGGAAGAAATTAAACGTAACTCGGACGATAAACGAGTGATTCCTATTGCGTACCATGTAGATTATTGGGATTATATCGGATGGAAAGATCCTTTTGCTGCTAAAGTGTATACGGATAAACAAAAGAATTATGCCGATAAATTTTTAAGCCGTTCTGTGTACACTCCTCAATTGGTTATTAATGGCGATGAACATTTTGTTGGTTCTGATAAAGTAAGAATTGAAAGAAGAATTAAACAAATTTTACATAGAGGTTCTAATTCAAATATTATTACGATTTCCAACGCTAATGCAACCACCGATAAAGTAGATTTCACATACAAAGTCGAAGGAAAAACTAAAAAACGTACTATTCATTTCCTTTTGGTTATTAACAAACGAATAACTCCTGTAAAAAGAGGAGAAAACAGAAATAGAACCTTGGTAAACACTAATATTGTAGTTCTAGAAGAAATAGTTTCTTTACAACAAAAAGAAGGCAGTATTTCACTAGCAATCCCTGACATCGTAAAACCTGAAGACACACTTAGATTAGTTGCTATAACAAAAGACAAAGAGTTATTGGTTACTTCTGGAACTCAAGTACATCTTTAGTAAAAAACAGATTAGTTTCTTAATTTTTCAATTGTTTTTTTCTTGAGTATAATAACAATTACCAATCACTTTTAAAAAGTAAGTCGTTGTATTCTGAGTACATTCATCAAAAAATTATATAGATGAATACTACAGTAATTATTAAAGCAAGTTCTAATAAAAACGGAAATACTCAAAAAGTAATAGATCAGTTAAATAATGAATTTAATTTTGATGTAATAGACTTACTTGATTATACTATTGGACATTTTGATTATGATTTTAAAAATGCAGATGATGATTTTATTCCTTTATTACATAAAATAATAGAAAAGTACGATACTATTATTTTTGCAACACCCGTATATTGGTATACCATGAGCGGAATTTTAAAGGTATTTTTTGATCGTTTATCTGATCTTTTACATTATCAAAAAGAACTAGGAAAACAACTTAGAGGGAAAAACATGGCAATGATAAGTAACTCTGGTGAAAATGACCGAAGACAAGGTTTTGAAATGCCTTTTATCGAAAGCGCAAAATATTTAGGCATGCATTATCTTGGCGATATCCATGTATGGTTTTCAGAAGACGAAAGTAATATTCATCATGAAGCTATTCAGCAAATACAAAAGTTTAAAAATATATTATAAGAGTTAACGTTTATTTTAATTCTTTTATCGTAATATTGCAATATACAAATTACACATGGGAGTAACTAAATCTGAAATATTTTCACAAAGTCAAAACGATATAGCACAAATTGCTAAGGTATTAGGACATCCTGCAAGAATTGCTATTTTAGAACATATAGCCAAAGTTAAAACTTGTATTTGTGGAGATTTAGTCAATGAAATTGGTTTAGCACAACCAACAATCTCTCAACATTTGAAAGAGTTAAAAAATATTGGAATTTTAAAAGGAAATATAGAAGGTACAAGTATTTGTTATTGCTTGAATAATGAAAAATGGGAAGAAATAAAGATAGTTTTACATCAATTTTTAAACATATTCTCAAATACTAGTAGTAATTGCTGCTAAAAAATTTGAATACTTCAATCGTAATATCACAATGAACACGAATTTAATTAAAACAATAGCAACAATTTCTTCTTTAGAAATTAGTAATGAAAGAAAGGAAAGGTTACAACCACTTATCTCATATATTAAAGAGAAAAGAACAACAAAAGAAGAGATACGCATTAACTTTATTTGTACGCACAACTCAAGAAGAAGTCATTTAGGACAAATATGGATGCAAACGTTAGCTAATCATTTTCAGATTGATAATTTAAAAACATATTCCGGCGGTACAGAAGCAACTGCTTTAGCATTACCAATTGCAGATACATTAAAAAATCAAGGTTTTGAGGTGAACATCATTGGCGAAAATGAAAATCCAATTTATGCTATTAAATATGATGCAATTTCCCATCCCATTATTGGCTTTTCTAAACGTTATGACGATTCATTTAATCCGAACGCTAATTTTGCAGCAGTGATGACATGCTCACAAGCTGACGAAGGATGTCCTTTTGTTGCTGGTACTGATAAAAGAATTGCTATTACTTATGAAGATCCTAAAATTTCTGATAACACTGATAAACAGACACAGACTTATTTAGAAAGGAGCAATCAAATTGCTTCAGAAATGTACTTTGTTTTATCACAATTAAATTAAACAATTATGAAACTTACTGAAATAAAAGAACACTTAAAAGAGTTAAAAACTATCGCTTTTCAATTGCCTGACGGGAGTTTGGTTCCTGAACATTTTCATGTAACAGAAGTAGGAAAAGTTACGAAACATTTTATCGATTGTGGTGGAGTGCTTCGTAAAGAAGAGAAGATAAATTTTCAGTTGTGGAACGCAAATGACTATAATCACAGATTACATCCTGAAAAACTGATTAATATTATTGAGTTATCAGAAAAGACATTGAATCTTAAAGATGTAGCCATTGAAGTGGAATACCAAGGAACAACTATTGGTAAATATGATTTAGATTTTGATGGGAAAAATTTCTTATTAATAAATACAGCTACTGCTTGTTTAGCGGAAGATCAATGTGGTATCCCTTCTGAACAAAAAACTAAATTAAACCTTTCAGATATTCAAAGTCAAGGTATGAGCTGTGATCCTAACTCTGGTTGTTGCTAAATTTTTGTATCCAATTTCAAATATTTGAAAAATACTATCAAATATATATTGACACCCCATTAATGACCTTTATTGTTTCTCATATTATTGCTTCTTAGGTACTTTTATATGATAACTATAAAAACTTTAACATGAAAAATATAGGAAGCGCAATGGCTATTTTTGGAATTTTAGCAATCGTTCTTGGTTTCTTAAATAGAGTTCCGAAGCTTTTAATGTGGATTTATAATTGGGGAGAAACTACAGCATGGATTATTAAAATAGCATTAGTCGTTGTAGGTGGTGCATTATATCTATTTTCAAATGGTGAAGAGGAAGAACAAGAGGCATCAGAATAAATTAATACAGTAATTTACGAGGCTGTCTAAAAAGTATCTATAAAAACGTTATTCTGAATTTACATGTGCTGAACTTGTTTCAGTATTTCAGAACCCCATTTATCTGATTATCAGAAATAATGAGAAACTGAAACAAATTCAGTTTGACAAAAAATAAATAGTCTTTTTAGACAACCTTTTTTTATTTAGCACCTAATTTATATCTTCATAATTAATTCCTAGGAAGTTTTTAGTTGAAAATTGTATCAAACATAAAAGTAGTATCTTCGCGGCGGCAACCCCTAAATATTACATCAATGAAATTATTAAAAAGATTTTTCTCCTTTTTTTTGATTTGTCTTTTTTCAATTCATTTAACTTCATGTGCAGAGTGCAACAATGAAAATCCTAGAGCGAGAGTCACTAATACAGGCACAGAAGAAGTTAGTGTTCAAATAAAAACTACCGATGGAAATACAGAAAACATCAATAACATAGAACCAGGAAAATCTTCAGAATTTAGAAGTTACGAAACAGGAACTATAACTTTTACTATTGTACTTGAAGATAATCAAGAAGTAATAGAAACTGTTGAAATGGACTTTTGTTCTGAATATGAAATTATTGTTAATGATGATAATTCAATTATAACCATTGGATCTGGAGTAGAATAAGAACAAAATCACTGAGTATAAAGACTACAAAAAAATCCCGATAGAAACTATCGGGATTTTTTTATGTATCACTTTTAAATGAATATTCATTTTTTTCTTTGTATGGTCGAATAATCAATCTTGTTTCCCTATCAAAACGAACATAATTATACATCCAATTTAAGAATACTACAGCTTTATTTCTAAATCCTATTAAAGAGAATAAATGAACTACCATCCACACAAACCAAGCAAAAACTCCTTGGAATTTCCACTTAGGTAAATCAACAACAGCTTTATTTCTTCCAATTGTAGCCATAGAACCCTTATCATTATATACAAAAGGTTTCATTTCTTTTCCTTTCAAGTGCAACACAATATTCTTTGCTAATAATTTTCCTTGTTGAATTGCTGGCTGAGCCATCATTGGATGTCCATATGGATATTTTTCAGAATGCATGCTTGCTACATCTCCAATAGCAAAAACCGTATCATGATTTGTTACTCTATTAAACTGATCTACCTTATAACGTTCTGCCCTTTCAATCACACACTCATTTTCTAAGCCACCAATGTAAGCTCCTTTAACTCCTGCTGCCCAAATTACAGTACTTGCTCTAAAATGATCTTCTCCATTTGTAGTTATGGTATCTCCGTCATAGTTAACAACTCTAAGGCTTTTCCACACATCCACACCTAATTTAATAAGAAAATCTTCTGCTTTTTCAGAAGCCTGATCACTCATTCCTTTCAACAAACAATTCGCTCCCTGAATTAAGTTGATTTTCATTAAACGAATATCTAAATCTGGGTAATCTTTAGGCAATACCTCTTTCTTCATTTCCGCTAAGGCTCCTGCCAACTCAACTCCTGTTGGTCCTCCACCAACAATCACAAAATTCATTAACTTTTTTCGCTCCTCTAAATCCGAAGTTAATAGTGCTTCCTCAAAATTCTCAAGTATTAAACTTCTAATATTTAACGACTGTGGAATGGATTTCATTTCCATAGTATGACGTTGAATATTCGTATTGCCAAAAAAATTTGTTGTAGAACCTGTTGCTATAACCAAATAATCATAAGATAAGCTTCCAATTGAAGTTACAACTTCTTTTTCTTCAGCATTAATTTGATTTACTTCAGCTAAACGAAAATAAAAATTTTCAATATCGTTAAATCTTTTTCTTAGTGGAAAAGCAATACTGTCTGGCTCTAAACCTCCAGTTGCTACTTGGTATAATAAGGGTTGAAATGTATGGTAATTATGTTTATCTAAAAGAACCACCTGTAGTTCTTTATCTTCTAAACCTCTTGCTACAGCTAATCCTGCAAAGCCTCCACCAATAATCACAACTCGTGGAAAGCTGGTTTGAGGTATGTTCATCTAGTGTATTTTTAAAATTGTAAAAGTATAATTACGAATTTACTGATTTTTATCAGATTTTATCTTGATTATCTGTTTTAAAAGCTAACTATTTATCTTTCAGCAAAAAACTATGTCGCTAAAATTTTAATTCATAATTTTGCCGCTTTTAAATGAAAAACTGTGAAAAATTTCAATTACCTATTCGTACTATTTTTTAGCCTCATTTTTATAAAAAGTTACGCCCAACTAGAATTTAAAGAACATTTAGTTACCGATGAATCTTTTGAAAATAAAGCGGATGAAATTTTTACTTTAGACATAGATAACGACGGAGACATGGATGTTATTACCAGTTCTATCGGAGGTTTTGGACAAGATGGCTTTTTTAATGGTACTATTAGACTTTATGAAAATATAGACGACTCTTTAATGTTCAAATTACATTTTATCGCTACTCCTAATGATGTTCTTGATATAGATGTTGTGGATTTTGATGGAGATGGAGATGCTGATATTGTTGCCATTATAGAAGACAGATTTCACATAGGCGGTAATGGATATCGTACCGAGAAAAGAATAATTTGGTATGAAAATACTGGCGATAAAAGTAACTTTAGTTCTAGAAAAAATTTAGACACCCTAAACTTTACATCTCTAGAAAATTTTATTACTGCAGACATAGATAATGATAACGATTTAGACATTGTTCTTACATATACTTCTGGAAATGCACCTGATAAATACTACACCATAACTTGGCTAGAAAACAAAGGAAATAGTGATCTTACGGTAACTCATTTTATAGATCGTTCTGATACAGCTTTTCAATTATATGAAGAAGCTGCTGATTTAGATAATGACCAAGATCTTGATATTTTAATTTATAACAGTCATGGCATATTTAAATGGTATAGAAATAATAGTGATGGTAGTTTCGACACGGTAAACACAAACATAAACTCCCAATCATCAGAAATTAAACTAGGAGATCTCGATGCTGACGGAAAAATAGATGTAGTAGGACACTCTATTCGAGAAGAAAATATTGTTTGGTACAAAAATATCAATAATTTTGAAAGTTTTAATCCTGCTATCACAATTAGTTCTTCTCCAAAACTCTCTCACCACTTAAATCTTGCTGATATGGATAATGATAATGATTTAGATGTTGTTTATGGGTATGCTGGAGATACTAAAACAGTATGGAATGAAAACTCAGACGAAATGGGTAATTTCAATACAGAACATACAATTTCAACAGTTACAAATCACTTTAAAGTCCATATGGCCGATATGGATAAAGACGGACATATTGATTTAGTTACTAATGAAAAGGAAGGAATTCATACATCAATTTATATTTACTCTAAAAACCATGAACAGAATAATTTTAACCCTAGAATAAATATATCAGATTTTCCTGAAGGAATCTCAAATACTTTTGTTTTAGATGCAGATGGGGACGGATATTTAGATATTATTGGTAATTCAGCAAGTCAATCAGAGCAAAAAATTGTTTTATTCAGAAATCTTGATGGTTTGGGTGATTTTGGTAATCAAATTACGATAGACACCAATTTAATTGGCTGTATTGCTAAAGTTGGTGATATTGATAATGACGGAGATACTGATTTTCTTTTTAGAGAATCTAATAAGGGAACATTTTGGTATGAGAACACTACTGGAACTTCATTTATTAAACATAATATATCTGGTATCTTAGAAGAAATTCATGACTTAAAAGATCTAGATGATGATGGCGATTTAGATGTATTAGTATCTAAGGAAAGAGCTTTCAACGATCATGCTAGAGTATTCTATTGGCATGTAAATGACGGCACTGGTAATTTCACCACTACTGATGAAATTTACGCTACAGAAAAAAGACAATATTTCCCTACTCCTATAAAGACTTTTGCAGAAGATATTAATAATGATGGAAAATTAGACTTAGTTTTAGCTTACACTGGAGGAGATGAAAACAAAGAAAATATAAGAATAGTTTGGCTGAAAAACAGTAATGGTTTTAAAACTTTTGAAGCAGAAAGAATCATAACTATTTCTGACCGTGGATTAATTCAAAATATCGCTATTGGAGATATCGACGGTGACAATGATTTGGACATTATCTACACAAAAGGAATTCATCCTTATTTTGTTAAAAATTCAGACGGTTTAGGGAATTTCGACCTACCTCAAAGAATATCTAATGAAAGTGAAAGCGTTCTATACCTTTCTGATGTTGACGGTGATAATGATTTAGATATCATTTCTGGTAAACAAGCAGTAAGAGACGGTCATTTTGGATGGTATGAAAACATAGATGGAACAGGAACATTTGCAACAAAAAAAATCATATCTAATACACTAAGTCACCCAAACCATATACGAATGGAAGATATAGATGGTGATGGAGATAAGGATATCGTGGTGAGTTCATATTACCAATCAAAAATTTCTTGGTTTGAAAACTTAGGTGACCTTAGCACCTTGTCAAATGAAGCATATGAATTAACGAATTTTTCGCTGTATCCTAACCCTGGTCAATACAATGTCCATATTAACAGTAAGACACCTATCCAAAAAGTCATTTTTTATACGATCAGCGGTAAAGAAATTAAAACTTCCACGTTCAATAATAGAATACTTGATTACGACTTCAATATTTCGGAGTTAGCTAATGGAATTTATTTTATCAGAGTACATTCTAGTCAGAATCAAAAAACTATTAAATTCATAAAAAAATAACCATTTGATCATTGAAAAAATCATATTTCTTGAATAATTTTTTGTTTAAATAATTTAAATCACTCATTACAAAAACAGTACTATTTTTAAAATAACTATGTTATTTTTCTTGGATAAAAAACAGGTTTTTTATTGAGATTTTCATCCAATATTTTTATAGTTTTGCGGAAATCAAGAAACAATAATATTACTTTATGTTCTCTATTTTTAAGAAGAAGAAACAAAAATATTTCATTATTAATTGTAATACAGACAGTGTTTTAATTAATGGAACAGCATTAAGTTTCCCAACAAACCTTAACAAACTTGTTGAAGTTTTAGGAGAACCTTCACGTAGAATTAGTACAACTAAAGAATATATTATTTGGGATGATTATGGTTTTGCTTGTAGCTTAAGAGATCGCGATGAGAATGAAATCCTAGCTATAAATGTATATCAAACTAATAACGTTAGCGAATATGTTCCTAAAAAACCATATACGGGAACATTATTTTTTGAAGATGATGATATTACTTTTAATGAATTTAGTAAAATAGGACTAGGAAGCATCGCTATTCTTAGACTAGGGAGTGAACATGAAACCAGATTTGGTTTCAGTATTGGTATAAATAACGATTACAAAGCTTAACTTCTATTTTTTAGTTTTAACAATTCTTTTTCCAAAAAAAGCAACTTATTTTCAACCTCATCTCCTAACTCTGGTAATCTTCTAATAAAAGAGTATTTTGCCAACCAGAGTTCTTTAAGTGCAGATCTTGAGAATATTTTTTCTTCTATATTTTTGTGTTCAGCTTTTAAAACAATTTGATCCGCAATACAATAGATTTTTCGGACAATAACCTCATCATTCACAATAGCAATAACTACTTCTCCATTTCCATAGGCTTCTGTTTCATCTAAAGGAATATATTCACCTATAATTACATCTTTTGGATACAAACCTTTATCATGATCTGTCATTTCTAAATTTGTAACAGTAAAAGCTCTTAATTTTTTTCCATCTTCAACAGGTAAGTTAAGCTTTGGTAAATCATCTATAAACTTCATATTATCAAAATATTTACCATAGCTTATTATTTTTTGTTCAGAAACATAAGGTATTACTGCTAAAAACTCTTTTTCAAGATCATCTACAGTTAAGATTAAATCTTCTTTAAACCGTAACAATTCATTCACAGTTAAATCAGAAGTTAGCAAACTATCTATAGAAATGCTAAAATAATTAGCAATTTTTATTATCGTATCTATTTTAGGTTCACTCCTACCTTCTTCGTATGCACCAAGGGTTGCACGTTTCAAATCAAACAATTCAGCAAAAGATTTTTGACTTAACCCCTTAACTCCTCTAATTTTTTTAATATTTCTACCGAAAAAAGACATGTTTTGCTAATTTTATTTGCAAATATTAAAATTATTCGTATATTTACACTAACAATATTAGCTAATAAAAACGAATATTGCTAATTTTTCTAGAAAAACATTACTAAAACTATTAACTATTTTTATTATGATTCTATTAACTTTACACTGTGTTGTATTGTTGACTTATACAATGTTAACCTAAAATCAATTACGCAACTAACTATAACCAATTGCTAATGAACATTCATTTTAATAAGACAAAAAATTTTTTATTAGAATTAAACTTTACCATAAGTAAAGAGATCGAAACTGATGGGATTTTTGTTATTGAAAAAGAAAATTTTGGAATTAAAAACTTAATCATCGGTGTTGCGTATCCTATTTTAATTATGGAGCAATTTATTTTTAAAGCAACACAACCTAACGAAGCTATGTTTAAAGCATTACTTCAAAAAAATAGAGATATCATTCATGGAGCTTTTGTACTCGATGAAACAGGTGAACGTGTCATTTTTAGAGACACTTTACAATTAGAAAACTTAGATATTAATGAATTAGAAGCCAGCTTAAATTCCTTAAGTTTATTACTTAGTGAATACTCTGAACAAATCATTAATTTCTCAAAATATTAGAAATTATGAATTTTTTTAAACGACTTTTTAAAATAGGCCAAGCTGAAGCAAATGCTGCCATAGATTCTATGGAAGACCCTATAAAAATGACAGAACAAGGCATACGTGATTTACGTATAGATCTTGAAAAATCATTAGAATCATTAGCACAAGTAAAAGCACTTGCTATACGAGCTAAAAACGACATTGAAGAGTTTACAGCCAAAGCTAACGATTATGAACAAAAAGCAATGTTGGTACTTACTAAAGCGAAAAACGGTGAGTTAGAATTTAATGAAGCTGATGAGTTAGCGAAACAAGCATTACTTAAAAAAGAAGAGATACATTTGCAAATAGAACATGCAAAGAATGAAGCTACTAGTTTCGATACTTCTGTTGTTCAATTAGAAGGAAATGTTCATGAAATTAAAGGAACTATAAGTAAATGGGAAAATGAATTAAAAACGCTTAAAGCTCGTGTTAAAGTTTCTAAAGCTACAAAAAATTTGAATAAACAAATGGCTGAAATGGATAGTTCTGGCACTGTTGCAATGTTAGAACGTATGAAAGAAAAAGTACAACAGGAAGAAGCTTTAGCTGAAGCTTATGGTGATTTATCTAAATCATCAAAAACTGTAGATCAAAAATTAAACGAGATTACAGATACAAAAAATAAAACCGCTGAGGATAATTTGACACAACTAAAAAAACAACTAGGATTTGAAAATTTATGATAAAAAAATTAAATAAACATATGAAAACAAAACTATTATTAATTGCTATTTTTTCTTTAATCACTTTTACATCAATTGCTCAGAATAACAAAACAACAAGTTCAACATCTGCAACTACAAACTTCGAATTAAAGACATCGAGCATAGAAAAGTTAACTACTTTTAATTGGAATACATTAAAAGAAATGTTTAAAGAAAATGAAGATGATCAAGAGATTACAATTGCTTTCGTCTATGAAAACACGACTAAAATTGATAATTTTGAAATGAAATTATCAGGAAAAACTTCTGACTTAGATAAAATGACCAATAGGTTTAAAAAATCATTTCAAAAATTAGAGGAGTTTGACAACAAAAACTAAAATCTCTATAGATTAAAAAAACTAACACATATTACTAACTAGCTATGACATTAACCGACGTTATATTTTCTAATGTAAATATCACATTAACCATCCTTTTAATTCTACTTTTGACTTATTGGCTTATCACCATGATCTCAGGTGTAGACTTCGATTTAGATGTTGATGTAGACGTAGATATCGATGTCGATGTAGATGCAGATATTGATGTAGACGTAGATTCTAATATAGGAACTGGTATTGAAGGAAGCAATATTGACTTTCATGATGTAGCAAATACAGAAGTTAATCAAGAAGATATTGTTGGTAAGAGAAAGAAACCTTTAAAATGGTGGCAAGTTTTACTTATATATTTCAATTTTGTTGGTTTACCATTCATGTTCACCTTTACTTCATGGATTTTTCTTTGGTGGCTTATAACAACTTTAGGTACCACAATAACACATAGTTATAATAGTACTTTAGGTTACCTAATAATGTTAGGAGGTTTTTTCCCTTCATTATTTGTTACTAAAATTTTCACAACTCCATTTAAAGCTTTTTTCAAAAACTTAAATCAAGATGGAGATAAACCTACAGAAATTATTGGTAGAAAAGGAATAAGTTTATCAAAAATATCAGATAATAAACTTGGAAGAGCTGAAGTTAAAGCTGATGGAAATACACTTAATATCAATATAAAATCTTTAGATGGAAAACAAATAAATTATAATTCTCAAATATTAATTATCAAACAAAGCAATGATAAATTATTCTACTATGCACAAGAATATAAAACAAACAGCATAGATATAAACTTTTAAAAAATTAAATTTACAACAAATAAAAATCACTAAAACTAATTAATTACTATGACAGATTTAATTATCCAAATTTTAAGTATCGCCCTCGGAGTTGCATTATTTATAATTGTAGTTTATTTTGCTATTGTAGCAATGTTCTACAAAAAAGTACCTCAAGGTGAAGCCTTAGTTCGTACTGGATTTAAAGGAACCAAAGTTGCCACAGATAGAGGAATGTATGTTGTTCCTGTATTTCATCGTGTGGAAATTATGGATATTTCTGTAAAGAAAATTCAAATTGAACGTATCGGAGATGACGGACTAGTATGTAAAGACAATATGCGTGCCGATATAAAAGTAGCTTTCTTCGTTCGTGTTAACAATGAAGTAGAATTTATAAAGATGGTAGCACAAACTATAGGTTGCGAAAGAGCCTCTGATATAGAGACTTTAGAGGAATTATTTGAAGCTAAATTCTCTGAAGCCTTAAAAACTGTTGGTAAAAAGTTTGATTTTACTGAACTATATGAAGCTAGACGTGAGTTTAGAGATGAAATTGTTGATATTATTGGTACAGATTTAAATGGATATACTTTAGAAGATTGTGCAATTGATTATTTAGAACAAACTCCTGTTAGTTACTTAAAAGCGGATAACATATTAGACGCGCAAGGTATTAAAAAGATTACTGAATTAACTGCTGCACAGAATATTCAAGCTAACTTAATAAAGAGAGATGAAGAAAAAGTTATTCGTAAACAAGATGTGGAAGCTCGTGAAGCAATCTTAGAATTAGACAAACAATTAGCTGAAAAAGAAGAGCAGCAAAAGCGTGAAATCGCAAATATTAAAGCTCGTGAAGGAGCTGAAATGTTAAAAGTTGCTGAAGAAGAGCGTTTAAAATCTGAAAGTGCAAGAATTGCTACGGAAGAGAAATTACAAGTAGCTGAAGAAAACAAACAACGTCAAGTTATAGTTGCCGAAAAGAATAAGTTACGTACCGATGCTGTAGAAGCTGAAAGAGTTGAAAAAGACAGAATGTTAGAGGCTACAGAAAGAGAGCGTATTGTAACCTTAGCACAAATAGAAAAAGAGAAAGTTGTTGAAGTAGAAAAGAAAAACATTCAAGATGTAATTCGTGATCGTGTAATGTTAGAGAAAGGTGTGGTTGAAGAGCAAGAGAACATGAAAGATATCGAAGCTTTCAAAACTGCAGATCGTGAGAAACAAGTTAAAATTACTATCGCAGAGGCTAATGCAGAAGAAGCTTTAATTAGAACTATTAAAGAAGCAGAAGCACAAAAAGAAGCTGCAAAACAAAAAGCTGAAGAGATTAATATCGAAGCGCAAGCTCAAAAAGAAGCTAGTGAAAAAGAAGCAGAAGCTCGTAAAACATTAGCAGAAGCAACAGCTAAAGAAGAAGCTACAATTGGTATGTCTGAAGCACAGGTAATGCATGCGAAAGCAGATGCAAATGAGCGTCAAGGATTAGTAGAAGCGACTATTATTGAGAAAAAAGCGAAAGCAGAAGCTGCTGGAATTTTGGCAAAAGCGGAAGCTATAAAACAGGAAGGATTAGCAGAAGCTCAAGTTATTAAAGAGAAAGCAATTGCAGACGCTGCTGGTATTGAAGAGAAAGCTGAAGCAATGAAGAAATTAGACGGTGTTGGTAAAGAGCACGAAGAGTTCAAGTTACGTTTAGAGAAAGAATTACAAGTAGACTTAGCTCAAATCAATGTTCAAAAAGATATTGCAGACGCTCAAGCACTAGTTATTGGTGATGCATTAAGAGCTGCTAATATTGATATCGTTGGTGGAGAAACTATGTTCTTCGATCAAATTATCGGACAAATTACTAAGGCTAAAGGAATCGATAGATTAGTTCAACATAGTGATAACGTTCAAGACATTAAAGATGCTATTTTAGGTAGCGATGATGTTAAAGGAAACTTATTAGAAAAAGTAAAAGATTTCGCTAATAAATACGGAATCTCTTCTGAAGACATCAAAAACTTAACGGTAGCTAATCTTTTAATGGACTTAAAAGACAGAGCTAACACTTCTGATGAAGAAGGTTTATTCAGTAATCTTTTCAACCTTGCAAAAGGATTAGGATTGTCTGATAAGAAGTTGTCTTAATAAATTAGACACAAGAGTCTAGATATAAGACGCTAGACTTTTTCTTTTTAGATTTTCACATCTAAATTTAAAATAAATCGTCATTCCGATCGAGGTACGAGTGAAGGAATCTGCCAATCCACAAACAGATTGCTTCTTTACACTGCGTTTCAATCGCAATGACGATTTTATTTCAAAAAAATACTCTCTTTTAGTGAGTTCTCTTATAATTCCACTCGAATTGACACAAAAAAATACATGGAAAAACAAAACAATCAACAATTAGACGGAGGAACATATGAAATCATTCAAGGTAGATTGCAAAAACAAAAGCAAGAACTACAAGATCGATTACATAAGCTAAATGATGCAAGAAAACATGTTTTTGGTAATATAGAAACCAAATTAATTGCTAACGATAGAATAAACACTGAAAACAACTGTATTGCCAGAGATATTGTTTCTTTTGGAAACATCTCAATCTTTGGTTATAATGTACATTTTGGATTACGTACAGATATTAAACTTTCAGATGTATTTAGTATTTACGAGTTTAAAGAAAACCATTTTCATTTACAGTCTTTAGACATGATTCATGATGAAACTTTCATCAGTGATTTTACCAACTTATATAAATACTATAGAAATACCATTTTCTCAAAATTCGCCATCATTGGAAACTATTTACACATGGTTTTCCAATTAAGCGAAAACACAAAGGATATTAAAACCTTTAAATGGTTAATTAACGATAATCAACTTCAGTATATAGACAACCGTAGTGAACACGAATACAAATTTCCTACGCAACATGAATTCAAATGGCAAGAAGTAACTCGTGATATGCATCGCTATGGAACGCATTCTCACATTTCTGTTCTTGACAAAGTTTTTGTGGAAACTATTGGAGGTGATTTGACTATAAAAATTGAAGACAACACAGACGACGGAAAAGGAATACTTTCTGAGCCTGTTGAACATATAGACCAAACCTTAGATGATGGTCAGTTTCGTTATGGTGATTTAGGAAACTTGATCACTTTAGAAATAAAACCTTTCCAGGAAGATCCTCGTTACTTCGTGTACAATCATAAACTACAAGAAGTACAACGTATCGAAAGTATTAAAGATACAGCTGTTCAATTACCAGACGGACACGGTATTATTTTTCCTAACGGATATTATTTACAAACTGGAGAATATAAAATATTCGAAAGTGATGTTAAGGAGGTAAAATTTCAGAAAAAAGTAAGCTCACCAAACGGTGAAGATTTCTTATATATATTTTACGCAACAATTCGTGGATTATATGTATTAATGTCGTACAATATTATTGAGCAAGAAGTAAAAACTCCAATTATTTGTAACGGTTTTACCTTATTGGAAAACGGTGAGTTATGTTACTTTAAAACCGAGAATGAACAAACCAAACATCATGTGGTTCAAATTTGGCAAACTCCATATTTAAAAGGAGATTTTATGCCTTCGCAACATACAGATAGTTTACTGTTCAAAATTGGAAATAAAGATATTGTTCGTGCCATGGCAGAGTGTCATGAATTAATCAATCTTTTAAATAAAGAAGATAATTATACGGGGTTATATAATGATATCGCCAAAATATCGAAAGATATTAACGATACGTATTATTGGTTACCAGAAGCAGATACACATCAGTTAAATGAACCTGTTCTTCAAATTAATGAAGCGGCAAATGCCGCGATTGAAGAATTTGAAAAAGTAGTTCAGTTAAAAAAGCAAGCTTCAAAAGAAACCAAAGAAATCAATAAGAAATCGGATGAGCTTTTTAGCAAAATAAAAAGTACTTCATTTAAATCTATTGATGATTTTGTTGGATTACTAAGTCAACTAAGAACCTTACGTGGTGAAGTAATTAGCTTACATGATGTTCGCTACATTCAAAAAGAGCATTTAGATGCTTTAGAAGAGCAAGTAGCTGAGCAAAACACCTTAATTTCTAAACGTTGTGTACAGTTTTTATTGAACGATAAAGCATTAGCTCCGTATCATAAACGTGTAGCTGAAAAAGAAGCTTCGTTACCAGAAATAAAGAAAGTAGTTGAAGCAAAGGCTTTAGAAAAAGAAGTCAACCAAATTACTGCTGATTTAGAAATGCTGATTGATATTGTTTCTAATCTTGAAATAGAAGACACTTCGCAATCAACGAAAATTATAGATAACATCTCTTTAATTTTTGCGACACTAAACCAGTTAAAAGCAGGGATTAAAAACAGTATAAAAAGCTTAGGAAGTTCCGAAGCTAAAGCAGATTTTGTTGCACAGTTAAAATTAATTGATCAAAGTATTATCAATTATATTGACATGGCTACTACGCCAGAAAAGTGCGATGAGTTTTTAACAAAAACTGCCATTCAGCTTGAAGAATTAGAAGGTAAATTTGCCGATTTTGAAGAGTTTATTACGCAGATTATAGAAAAACGTGAAGAAATTCATGCCGCTTTCGATACGCGTAAAAACAACCTTATTGAAAGACGTAACAAGAAAGCAGTGGCATTACAAACTGCTTCTGAACGTATTTTAAAAGGAGTTGAGAAAAAAGCGCAAAGTTTCGATACCATTGAAGATATCAATGGATATTTCGCTGCGGATTTAATGATTAATAAAGTTAGAGATATTATTAATCAGTTACGTGAATTAGACGACGCTGGAAAAGCGGAAGCTATAGAAACGAAATTAAAAGTTGCTAAAGAAGATGCACTTCGTAAACTTAAAGACAAACAAGAGCTTTATGAAGACGGTGAAAATATCATCAAATTTGGTAAACATAAATTCGGAGTTAATAAACAAGTTTTAGATTTAACGATTGTATATAAAAATGAAGAATTATATTACCATTTAACGGGTACCGATTTTTACGATACTATCGAAAATGATATTTTATTACAATCTAAAAAATATTGGAATCAAGAATTAGTTTCTGAAAATAACGAAATATATCGTGCTGCTTATTTGGCGTATAAGATTTTCAAAAATATTCCAGAAACTGAATTAATCAATAAAACACAAGAAGAATTATTAACTGTTGTTCAGCAAGAAAGTAGTAATTTATATTCTGAAGGTTATGTAAAAGGAGTTCATGATACAGATGCTAGTAAAATTTTACACACTTTAGTTCATAAACATCATGAATTAGGACTACTCACCTATTCACCTAATACCAGAGCTTACGCACAATACTTTTGGAATTCTCTTTCGGAAGAAGCTCAGACTTTATTAAACACCAATATTAAAGCTTCTGGTGAAGTATTAAGTGTTTTTCCAAATAGTGATTCCTTTGCTTTTATTATTGAAAATTTAAGTACTAAAATCACTGAATTCGCTCAGCAAAGTAAATTGTTTTCTGAATCAGAAAGTGAGCAGATTGCAAATTATCTTTTTGAAGAATTGAAACAAAACAATTCATTCCAAATTAGTACAGATGCGTTTGGTTTAAAAGATGAGTTTGTTAAAACTTTAAAGAAACAAGATGCTTATCATAAATTTAGAAACGGAGTTGATAAATCAAATGAATACACCGATAAAATTCATTTAACAAAACAATGGGTAAGTTCATTCTTGTCTTCAGCAGAAAATTCGAAACGAAATTATATCAATGAAATTGTTGCTATTTTATTGTTTGAACATGAATCAACTTCTGAAGTTAAAGCGGTTCATCCGGTAGAAGAAATAAAAGATTTAAGAGGAGATCACAGTACAATTACTGAAGGAACTTTTGTCTTCAACTATCATGATTTCATTTCGAATTTAGAACAATTCGTTACTGTAGAAGTTCCGAATTTCATCAGATACAAAGAAGCGAAGCAAGAAGTAACTGAACAATTAAAAGAAGATTTAAAACTAGAAGAATTTAAACCAAGAGTTTTATCATCTTTTGTAAGAAATAAGTTAATAGATCAGGTATATTTCCCATTAATCGGAGACAATTTAGCCAAACAATTAGGAACAGTTGGCGATAATAAACGTACCGACAGAATGGGCATGTTATTATTAATTTCTCCTCCTGGTTACGGTAAAACTACGTTGATGGAATACATATCGAATCGTTTAGGTTTGGTATTTATGAAAATTAATGGTCCGGCAATTGGTCATGAAGTGACTTCTGTTGATCCAATGTCAGCAAACAATTCTGCATCTAGAGAAGAATTAAAAAAGCTGAATTTAGCTTTTGAAATGGGTGACAATGTGATGTTATATTTAGATGATATCCAACACTGTAACCCAGAGTTTTTACAGAAGTTTATTTCACTTTCCGATGGAACTCGTAAGATTGAAGGAGTTTTCAACGGAAAATCAAAAACCTATGATTTACGTGGAAAGAAATTCTGTGTAATTATGGCTGGTAACCCATATACAGAAAGCGGAGATCGTTTTCAAATTCCAGATATGTTAGCTAACCGTGCTGATATCTATAATTTAGGTGATATTATTGGTGATACAGCACATTTATTCAAGTTAAGTTTAATAGAAAACTCATTAACATCGAATCCTGTTTTACACCAATTGAGCAGTAAATATTTTGAAGATGTATACGCTTTAATTGATAAAGTGGAAAATAATACCGCTGATGTTGATTTAAAAGGAAATCATACCAAACAAGAAATTCAGGATTACACTTCTGTTTTAGAAAAAGTAATTACGGTTAGAGATACTGTTTTAAAGGTGAATCAAGCATATATTCAATCGGCTGCCATGGAAGACCAGTATAGAACTGAACCTTCTTTTAAACTACAAGGTTCGTATCGTGATATGAACAAGCTGGTTGCAAAAGTGGTTCCTATTATGAACGATAGCGAATTACAAAGATTATTATTATCGCATTACGAAAGTGAATCACAAACCTTAACCTCTGCAGCGGAAGGAAACCTTTTAAAGTACAAAGAGTTAATCGATAAACTTTCTGATGAAGAATTAACAAGATGGACTAGCATTAAAGAAATTTTCTTGAAAAACAATAAGCTGAAAGGTTTTGGAGATAAGAATGAAATGGCTCAAATTTTAAGTCAGATGATGGCGTTCTCTGAGAATTTAGAAGGTATTAAAGAGGCGTTGCAGAAAGGATTGGAGAAGTAATTTTTGAATTTAAAATTACGAATTTTGTCATTTGTATTGAATTTCTTTTACTCGTACTAATTAATGAAAAACTGTTTTAAAACAATTACTATTGATACTAGCATTCGACACATACTATTTTGAAGATAAAGCACGTACAATTGCTTTACAGTTTGAAGATTGGCAAGATAAAGAAGAAACGAAAATATTCGATGAAACTCTTTCTGGTATCAATGAATATATTTCTGGTGAATTTTATAAACGGGAATTACCATGTATTTTAAGCTTGCTAAAACAAATAGACCTAACAACTTGTGAAGCTATTGTTATTGATGGTTTTGTAGTGTTAGATGATGAAGATAAACTAGGACTTGGTGGTTATTTATACGAAGCGCTAAACTCAAAAATTCCAATTATTGGAGTCGCAAAAAATGACTTCTCTAAAATTGAAAAGCTTAAAAAAGTAGTTTTAAGAGGTGAAAGTATAAAACCTTTATACATTACTTCCAAAGGGATTGATTTAGATATTGCTGCCGATAAAATTAAAAATATGAATGGTGTTTATAGGATTCCGAATATTTTAAAAAAAGTAGACTCTATTGGGAGAGAAACTAGTTAACATAAAATGAAAAAACACTTTACATATAGTTTACTAAACAAGATATTCATCATAATCTCCTTAGTAATTTTATTAGATTACTTTTCTTTTAGTAAGCAATATAATAATGAAATTATATCAATAGCTCAGCAAAAACAACAATATTATAACGCTGCAAGAAATAGTCATAACACATACAAACTAAATACGAAAACTCACTCTTTTTATATATCTGGAACATTCGCTTCTAAAGTAAAAATAGGTGACCAGGTTACTTATGACACATCGTTACTTTTTAATGAGGTCAATTCCTATCACTTAAAAAATGAAAAAAAAGAATTTTTTTCTCTAAGGCTTTTTTCTGGTTTAATTTTACCTTTATTAAGTATTCTGCTATTTTTAATTATAAGAAAGAAAAACCATATAATTTTACTAATTGTAAAGATTTTAATCATTTTTGATTTGATTTATCTCATATTATAAACACAACAAATGAAGTCAATAAACGTAATTAGCAACATATTAAAACTATTTTTTATCAGTATAATATTAATACTAATTACAGTAAGTCTAATTTATATATTTATTACTCCCTACCCTTCCTCTAAAGTCGATAATCAACTCCTTAATTCAAATAATAAAACTTGTACCAGCAAAAATAGCGACACAAATAAAACTGCAATTCTAAAAATAACTCCGAATATTTCATATACAGATGAAGAAATAGCCATTCAAATCAACGGTTTAAAACCATTTGAAATAGGTACTTTAAAATTATCCGTAACAGATTCAAAAAAAATAGTTTGGGAATCGACTGCTTGTTTCAAAGCGAATGAAAATGGAGAAATTAACCCAAAAAATCAAGCTCCATTAGAAAATAGTTCCTATAATGGAATTCATTCTATGGGACTTTTCTGGTCTTTAAAACCAGAAAAACTAAATGTTTTTAATTTTGACACTGACTTAGTTTATAAACTTAGCTTTTATACTTCTAACAATCAAAAATTAACGGATACTATTATTAGAAAAACGTATTCAAACATAGTAGATTTTAACATCAAAAAAGTAAAAATCCGAAATGACCTAGTTGCTAATTTTTATCACGACAAAACATATAAGCTAAGACCTACAATTGTTTTACTTTCAGGATCTGGTGGCAATTTTCAACATTCTAAAGCCAAATATATAGCCGCGAAAGGGTATAATGTTATGGATTTAAAATATTTTGGCACAAAAGGATTGCCAACAACTCTTGAAAATATTCCTTTAGAATATCTTCACAAGGCAATTAATTGGTTAAAGACTCAATCAGTTATAACTTCTTCAAAAATTGCTTTAATGGGTAGATCTAAAGGAGCAGAATACGCTTTAATATACGCTTCAAAATATAACGATATTAACGCAGTTATTTCTGAAGTTGGTTCCAGTGTTACTTGGAGTTCTAAACGTTATTTCAAATCTTCTTGGAAATACAAAGGAAAAAGTCTTCCAAGAGCTAAGGGTGGATTACTTGAAGCTATTAAATACTTAAAAAGTAGTAACGGTAAAGCTCAGAATCAACTTCCTTATATGCTAAGTGCTTTTAACAATACTAAAAGAATAAAAGAAAGCTCCATTACAATTGAAACTATAAGTTGTCCAATATTATTAATTTCCGGAGAAAATGATCTACAATGGCCTTCTACGATGATGAGTAATCAAATTAAAGTAAGAGCTGAGAAATATAATTTTAAATATGATATAAATCATTACCCATATAAAAATGCTGGGCATCAATTTGATGAACTACCTTTTCTTCCTCAAATAGATTTTTCAAATTTCCGAACCTGGAAATCAGGGGGTAATTTTCAAGGAAATGCATTAGCTTCAATAGATTCTTGGAAAAGAATTTTTACTTTTTTAGAGAAACATCTTAAAAAGGAAAATTAGAGCATCAAAATGTTATTTTTTCTAGTCTCCAAAAAAAGTCAACACTAGTTTTCTTTGTCCACCATAATTTCGATGTTCACCCAAATAAATTCCTTGCCAAGTTCCTAGGTTCAGTTGTCCATTTGTAATAGGAATTTGAACCTGACACCCCAACATCGAACTCTTTATGTGTGCTGGCATATCATCTGCTCCTTCGTAATCGTGTTTATAATATGGCATATTCTCAGGAATCATTTTATTGATATGCGTTTCAAAATCCATACGAACTGTTGGATCGGCATTTTCATTTATGGTTAAACTCGCCGATGTATGCTTTATAAACACCTGTAATTGTCCTACAGTTATTTTTCTTAATTCTGGGATTTCATTAATAACTAAATCTGTAATTAAATGATAACCTCTTTCAAATGCAGGTAAACTAATTTCTTTTTGGTAAAATTTCATACTAAACTAATATCGTTATTGCTTTTGTATTTCTCTTTCATACAAATTATTTATCGATAATGGCATTTTCTTCTCTCCTACTTTTTTGAAATTCAAATTTTCATAATAAGCACAAAGTTTTATGTTTTGAGCAACTGCATCTAACCTCAAAAAAACACAACTTTCTTTTCTTGCTAACTCTTCGATTTCCTCTAGTACCATAGCCCCTATTCCTTTTCCATTGTACCCTTCTCTAACGACTAAAGAATGGACATACTTTGCCTTTTCTTTTTGTTCTCCCCAATACAATTCATCTTCATCTAGTACTCGCACCATACCAATACTTTTACCCAATGAATCATTAATAAAAAAGAACTCATTATTTCTAATTCCATCTACAACCCAATCGATCTTTTCTTTAGGTGGATTTTTCCAGTACTGCCAGTGATCTATGTTAAGTTTATCAATTCGTATTGCTGCCTTTTTAAATAACTCTAATACAATTTCTTGATCCGTAATTTCTATTTGCTGAAATTTAATCTTCATCGTAATATTGATTTTTGCAATTAGTAGTTTATAAATCTAATTTAATCTCTCGTAACGATCTATCAGAATTCAACAATTCTACTATAATTTTTTGTTGAATAGTTGCTATTTCATCATCATAATACTGCATCCATTTGGTGTTTTTAAATACCTCTTCTACTTCTTTTTTCTTTTTGAATACAGTTGATACATTAAATAATTTTTTAGTTTGTCCATCTGCAGGCTGGTATACAACAACTTTTTGAGTAGTAAAATCTACTTTTAAATGAAATAACTTTTCATTTGAAGTTAAACTATAAAAATCAGTCCATTTTGCATATCCAACATAATAACTTTGATTCTGATACCTTGCCACACCATTCAATTTCCAACGACAATTCGCCACTCTACCCCAATGGTTTGAATATCGATATACACCTTCTTCTGTATATACATAAGTACTTCCTGACTTACTTTTAAAATGGATATTCTCCTCTTTTAAAACATCAAAATTTTTGAATTCAAACTGGCAGTAAGTATGTTTAAAAAAGTTTGTTCTAGTAACTATCCTTGTATTCCCCTTCTTCATATACTTTTGTCTGCTTTAACTCTCCATCTTCAAAATACACATTAAGAGTTCCATTTCCATTTTTTAAAGTTCCTACATCTAACTTCTTACCTTGTTTCGTATAGCATTTTTTCACATTCATTAACTTCCCGTCTTCCCAATATTTAATTTGATAAACCTGTTTATTATCATAATAGATTTCTTCTACCCCATTTTTATTACCTTTATTAAAGAACTCTATCCTAGCTATGTTTCCATTTTCATGATAATATTTTTGTTCTCCTTCTAATTCTTCTAAAAAATAATTATTTAAACTCCTTACTTTTCCATTCTCAAAGTAACAAGTGATTTTAATCATATCTTTTTTCATTTCTTGGAAACAATTAATATTCCCATTTTCATAGAAAGTATTATTCGTAATAATCTTTTCTCCTTTTTCGTCTAATTCGTAAATCAATTTCAAATTTTCGTTTTCATAGAATTCTTTTTTCGCTACTATTCTTCCGTTCTTTTCATTAATCTTTATCACTTTATTTAACTTACCAGTTTTATAAAAAATACTATCTATAGACTTATCTTCATAATCTTCACAATATCTACTTTTCAATGAACCATTAGGATAATAAAACTTCCAATCTCTTGAAAAGTTTTCTCCTTTATACATTTTTTCTATTGATTTTATACCTTCTCTAGAAAAAAAGGTTTCTTTGCGTTGTTTGGAACCGTCTATTATCTTTTGGTATTTAATTTTACCATTACTATGGTATTCTTTTTGTTTGCCAAATAACTTTTCATTTTTATAATTATACTCACTGACTAAAAAATATTTTTCAGGTTGAGTAGAATTCGAAGTCTTACTTTTACCTCGACCTGGATCGAATGAAAGAACTTTTACTTTATTTTTCTCAGAAAAAAAATATTTTAATATTCTCCTAATTTTATTTCCACTTTCATCTATCTTCAGTGTAGTTTTCTCTTTAACCTTTCCACTCTTGTAATATATAGTTGCCTCTAATAGATCGCCTTGTTTATATTCTGAAATACTTTCAATGTTTTTATTATCATAATATGTTTTATGAACTCCTTCTTTAACTCCTTTCAAATATTTTCCTTCTAATTTTAGATTTCCATTTTCATAATATTCAATCACTTTTCCATTTACAGAATTGTATTTGATTGAATATAAAAATCTAATTTTTCCGCTTGCATAATATTCTTTTTTTTCATCAGTTTTGCTGAAATCTCTCGTATTACTATTCCACACAGGATCATAAGTGCTAATTCTAATTATTTTTTGCTTAGCATATATTGCCTCTTTTTGAGGGTATATTTTAATAGTTATAAAAAATACTAGTATGATCACTTTTATTAAACTCGTCTTTCTCATCTTGTTCACTATTTTATTTCAGTAAAAATAAAAAACGCAATCATAATTAATGATTGCGTTTCTATTTTTATTTTGCGTAATAAATATTACTTCACTTCTTCAAAATCTACATCCTCTACATTATCATTGCTGTCAGCTTGAGCGTTAGCTCCTGCGTCTGCACCTGGTTGTGGTCCACCTGCAGGCCCTCCAGCTTGTTGCTGTGCAGCATACATTTCTTCAGAAGCTACTTTCCATGCTTCATTAATTCTCTCCATTGCAGCATCAATTTGAGCTAAATCTTTGCTTTCGTGCGCTTTTTTCAACTCTTCTAAAGCAGATTCGATTGGTGCTTTCTTATCAGCAGATAATTTATCTCCAAATTCCTTTAACTGCTTTTCAGTTTGGAAAATCATAGAATCAGCTCCATTAATCTTATCAATACTTTCTTTAGCTTTTGCATCTGCTTCAGCATTAGCTTCAGCATCAGCTTTCATCTTTTGGATTTCTTCATCAGTTAATCCTGAAGAAGCCTCAATACGAATATTTTGCTCTTTATTAGTTCCTTTATCTTTTGCAGAAACATTAATAATACCATTCGCATCGATATCGAAAGTCACCTCGATTTGAGGAACTCCTCTTTGTGCTGGTGGAATACCATCTAAGTGGAAACGACCAATAGTTTTATTATCTGCAGCCATTGCTCTCTCTCCTTGTAATACATGGATTTCAACAGATGGTTGGTTATCTGCTGCTGTAGAGAATACTTGTGACTTCTTAGTTGGTATTGTTGTATTCGCTTCTATTAATTTAGTGAATACATTACCCATAGTTTCAATTCCTAATGATAAAGGTGTAACATCTAATAATAATACATCTTTTACATCACCAGTTAAAACTCCTCCTTGAATCGCAGCTCCTAAAGAAACTACCTCATCTGGATTCACACCTTTACTTGGCGCTTTTCCAAAGAACTTCTCAACAGCTTCTTGAATAGCAGGAATACGAGTTGAACCTCCAACTAAAATTACTTCATCAATATCAGAAGTACTTAAATCAGCGTTTTTTAATGCTGTTTGACATGGCTCAATAGTTCTTTTTACTAAATCGTCGATTAATTGCTCAAATTTAGCTCTACTTAATGTACGAACTAAGTGTTTTGGTCCACTAGCAGTAGCCGTGATATATGGTAAATTAATCTCTGTAGATGTAGTACTAGATAATTCAATCTTAGCTTTTTCAGCAGCCTCTTTTAAACGTTGTAACGCCATAGGATCTTTACGTAAATCCATATTCTCTTCTGCGTTAAACTCATCCGCTAACCATTTGATGATTTTTTCATCTACATCATCTCCTCCTAAGTGTGTATCTCCATCAGTAGCTAATACTTCAAATACTCCATCTCCTAATTCTAAGATAGAAACATCATGTGTACCTCCACCAAAGTCAAATACTACGATTTTCTTATCAGAATCAGCCTTATCTAATCCGTAAGCTAATGCAGCAGCAGTTGGTTCGTTAATAATACGACGAACTTTTAATCCTGCAATCTCTCCAGCTTCTTTAGTAGCTTGACGTTGTGCATCGTTAAAATATGCTGGTACTGTAATAACTGCCTCAGCAACATCTTGTCCTAAATAATCTTCAGCAGTTTTTTTCATCTTTTGTAATACCATTGCAGAAATTTCTTGCGGTGTATACAAACGATCATCAATTTTTACACGAGGAGTATCGTTATCTCCTTTTACTACTTCATAAGGAACTCTTTCTACTTCTCGTAAACTTTCAGAATATGCATTCCCCATAAAACGCTTAATTGAATATACCGTTTTTGTTGGGTTAGTTACTGCCTGACGTTTCGCTGGATCTCCAACTTTACGTTCTCCTCCTTCTACAAATGCTACAACAGAAGGTGTAGTTCTTTTTCCTTCTGAATTAGGAATTACTACTGGCTCATTTCCTTCCATTACAGAAACGCATGAGTTGGTAGTCCCTAAATCTATTCCTATAATTTTACTCATAACTTTATAATCGATTTTGTTTTTAATCTAAATTTTACGAGTTGAAAAGGTCAAAGGTTATGCCATTAGATATTTTTTTTTGTTTTGACAGTAATACTGATTTTTTAATGACAGTGTGACAGTATTTATGCATTTAATTCATGATACTTTTGCAATACGGTTCTAACATTGGCATATGTGTTTGTTAGAGCCAATGCTACTTCTTCTGAATTTTTAAAGTGTACTTTTTTGATTCCTTCAGTAAATAAAGGAGTTAATTTACCTGAATACTCAGAATACATTAAAAACCAATAAATCTTTTTTAATCTTAATTTCCTTTCGTGATAATAAAAATGATATGTATTTAACAAGAATTTTTGAATTGTTACATTAGCTATACCACATTCTTCTTCTACTTCTCTTATGGCTGTTGTTTCAATATTTTCATTACCATGAATTCTACCTTTTGGTAAATCCCATTTTCTTGCTCTGTAAATAAACAAGAGTTCTCCTTTATTGTTAGACACTAAACCTCCACCTGCTTTAATCATTTTGTACTCTATACAAAAAGTTTCCCAATCACTGTCTAAATTTTCAGAAAATAAGTATACACCTTTTAATTTACCAGTTTTTACCTGTTTTACGATAGTGTGTATTATAATATCTTTGATTTTAAACAAAGAAAAATTTTCTTCATTTTTTAATGAAGAAGTAAATATTATAGGTCGATCATTCACAAAAACTTTATACATTTGCGCTATGATTTTAAACAAAGATACTGCAAAAAAAACAGCCGAGCTTCTTTTGCAGATTAAAGCCATCAAATTAAGCCCTAATGAACCTTTTACTTGGGCATCAGGTTGGAAATCTCCAATATACTGCGATAACAGAGTAACCTTATCTTATCCTTCAGTTCGAAATTTTTTAAAAGAAAAAATAGCTAAACTTGTCGAAGAAAAGTATGGAAAACCTGACGTAATAGCCGGAGTAGCAACTGGAGCAATAGCTATTGGTGTACTTGTAGCACAAGAATTAGGTGTTCCATTCGTTTATGTAAGACCAGAACCTAAAAAACACGGCCGTAAAAACCAAATCGAAGGTTTTTTAGAAAGCGGACAAAATGTTGTGGTTGTAGAAGATCTTATTAGTACTGGAAAGAGTAGTTTAAATGCAATTAAAGCTTTAAAAGAAGCAGATGCTACTGTAAAAGGAATGGTTGCTATTTTTTCATATGGATTTTCTATAGCGGAAGAAAGGTTCAATGAATATCATCTAGATTTCTCTACATTGAGTAATTACGAAAATTTGTTAGAACAAGCATTAGACAGTAATTATATTACAAAAAAGGAATTACAAACCCTTGAAAGTTGGAGGTTAAATCCAAGTGAATGGAAACAATAATATATTAAAAATTAAAAATCTAGTATCGTAATGAATATTGAAGGAAATAACGTTAGTGTAAATAAATCTCAAAAAGATTTATATGAGTTTTTAATTCAATTAGAAAACTTTAAAGTATTAATGCCTGAAAATACTGAAAAGTTTGAAGTAGATGGTGAATCTTTTGTTTTTGGTTTAAAAGGAATGCCAGAAATTAGATTAGTGATGAAAGAAAAAACGGAATATTCAAATGTTACTTTAGGTGCTGCAAGCAGTAAATTACCTTTTACGTTAGCTGCAAATATTGTAGAAGTTTCTAAAAACGAAAGCAACGTTCAGTTAAAATTTGAAAGTAGTTTTAATCCAATGATGGCGATGATGGTAAAAAAACCATTAACTAAATTTATTACAACACTTACTGAAAATTTAGCAAAATTATAATTGATTTAAGATGAGATAAAGGTAACTTCCTTAAGGTGGAAAGATTTCACTGTTTCGTCTGGAAGTTCAATTAAAAGTTGACCATTAGAGGTATTTACTTTTAATATTTTACCCATAAAAACAACATCTTCAGTATCTTTAAACATACTAGGGATGTTTTTTTTATATAGTACTTTATGGTACTCTTCTTCTAAAGTTTTAAATTCTTCAGTTGATAGTAAAAACACTTTTTCCTCTATTTTTTTAACAACCTCAGACAAAACCTCTTCAATTTGGTATTCGCTGCCTGTTGTATTTTTTATTGAAGAAGCATTGGGTATATCATCAGGAAAAACTTCTTGATTTACATTAATTCCTATCCCTATAATTGAAGCATCAATAGTATTTCCTTTTAAAATATTTTCAATGAGTATCCCACAAACTTTCTTTTTGCCTGACAGAATGTCGTTCGGCCATTTAATAGTCAAATTTGGCAGATTAAAAGTAACCAAAGCCTCTCTTATCGCTATGGCAATAGCAAAATTTAAATATACTTGATTATGAATTTTAAGATTGTGAAATCTAACGTAGATACTACATAACAGGTTTTTTTTATCTTCAGAAATCCATTTCGTATTCATTTGACCTCTACCAGAAGTTTGTTTGTCAGTAACAACAACTGTGTAGTTAGAAATATCAGAATTAACTGACAAATCTTTCAAAAAAGAGTTGGTAGATTCGGTGGCATTAAGTTTGATTATATTCATACACTATTTATAATAACGAACTCGTTTCAATTATACGTAAATTAGTCACAAAAAAACAATAACTTTGCTAAAAAAAATTAAACATATTTAATGATCAAAACTCAAGCAAGTACAGACGAATTAATCGCAACGATAATTAAAGGGATAGACGATGTTAAGGGAGAAGATATTCAATTACTAGACTTAAGAGAAATCGAAAATACAGTATGTGATTATTTTGTAATTTGCACAGGAAATTCTAATACACAAGTTAATGCTATATCTGGTTCGGTACAGAAAGTAGTAAGCAAAGAACTAAAAGACAAACCATTTAATGTAGAAGGCCAAGGAAACTCTGAATGGGTTTTAATGGACTATGTAAATGTAGTGGTTCATATTTTTCAAAAACATGTTAGAGATTACTATGACATTGAAAGTCTTTGGGGCGACGCTAAAATTACCGCAATTAACCCAGCATAATTCTATAATTTTTCACCAACACTCATGAGCGAAAAGAAAAAAAACACTTCAAATTTTAATCTAGGTTCAAACTGGATTTATATCGTCCTGATACTATTTCTAATAGGAATGACTTTTTTCGGTAGATCTAGCGGATTTACAGAAGGTAAAGATTTAAACTCTTCAACCTTTACAGAGATATTAAATAAAGATGATATTAAAGAAATTGTCATTCTAAATAATACAAGAGCTGAGATCTACATCAAAGAGAAAAGTATAGAAGGCAATGAAGAATATTCTAAAAAAGCAAAAAATCCATTTTATAGAAAAGGAAGTGCTTTATATGAATATAACTTTGGAGATTTACAAAATTTTGAAAACAAACTTGATGCTGCTAAAGCTAAACACGGTTTGTCTTTTAATTATGCCTATAAAGAGCCTATTAGTATTTTAGATACAATTATTGGTTTCTTACCTTTTATTTTACTAATTGCCATATGGTTATTCTTTATGAAAAGAATGTCTGGTGGTGGAAGTGGAGCTGGTGGTGGCGGACAGATTTTCAACATTGGAAAATCTAGAGCTAAGCTTTTTGATGAAAACACTAAAGTAAAAACTACCTTTAAAAATGTAGCTGGTTTAGAAGGGGCTAAAGAAGAAGTACAAGAGATTGTTGATTTCTTAAAAAACCCTGAAAAATACACTAAACTAGGAGGTAAAATACCTAAAGGAGCTTTATTAGTAGGGCCTCCTGGAACGGGTAAAACTTTATTAGCAAAAGCTGTAGCTGGAGAAGCTGGTGTACCTTTCTTCTCTCTTTCTGGTTCAGATTTCGTAGAGATGTTTGTTGGTGTTGGAGCTTCTCGTGTACGTGATTTATTCAAACAAGCAAAACAAAAGTCTCCTTCTATTATTTTTATTGATGAAATTGATGCAATTGGTAGAGCTCGTGGAAAAAATAGTATGACAGGTAGTAATGATGAACGAGAAAATACATTAAACCAGTTATTAACTGAAATGGATGGTTTTGGCACAGAATCTAATGTTATTGTTTTAGCGGCTACAAACCGTGCAGAAATACTAGATAAAGCCTTAATGCGTGCTGGTCGTTTTGATCGTCAAATTTATGTTGATTTACCTGACTTACATGAGCGTAAAGAAATTTTTGACGTACATATTAAACCATTAAAACTATCTAATGATGTTAAATTAGATTTCTTAGCACAACAAACTCCAGGGTTTTCTGGAGCAGATATTGCTAACTTATGTAATGAAGCAGCATTAATAGCAGCAAGAAATAATAAAACGGCTATTCACCATCAAGACTTTATGGATGCTGTAGATAGAATAGTTGGTGGTTTAGAAAAGAAAAACAAAGTAATAACTCCTAGAGAAAAGAAAGTAATTGCTTATCATGAAGCTGGACATGCAACAGTAAGTTGGATGCTAGAATATGCCGCTCCATTAGTAAAAGTAACTATCGTTCCAAGAGGACAATCTTTAGGTGCTGCTTGGTATTTACCTGAAGAACGTAAAATTGTACAAACAGAGCAAATGCTGGACGAAATGTGTGCAACTATGGGTGGTAGAGCTGCTGAAAAATTAATTTTTGATAAAATTTCTACTGGAGCATTGAGTGACTTAGAAAAAGTAACTAAACAAGCACGTGCTATGGTAACAGTTTATGGTTTAAATGAAGAAGTTGGAAATGTTACCTATTATGATTCTTCTGGTAATGATTCTTTTGTGAAGCCTTACAGTGAAGAAACAGCTAAAACCATAGATAAAGAAATATCTAAAATTATTGAAGGACAATACCAAAGAGCTATTGAAATTTTAGATCAACATAAAGATAAATTAGATATTTTAGCTCAAAAGCTTCTTGAAAAAGAGGTCATTTTTAAAGATGATTTATTAGAAATTTTTGGTAAAAGACCTTTTGAAAAAGATGAAAAGATATCAGATGAATTAAGTGCATCAGAAGAATAATATAATCCAATAACTTTTAAATGAATTTTTTAAGAAAGTTATTTAATATCGATAAAGAATCGTCTAACGATAAATTGATCAAAAAACAACCTGTCAATTTATCTTTGGACGATTCTTTTGTTCATCATTTTATAAATAAAGGAGGTAAATTTTTGTACTGTACAAGAATAGAAGAAGTTGTACATAACTTAAACTATATTGTTGCAGAAAATGAATGGATTGACATCTGTTGTAATGATATCGATTTATTAAAGTTAACTACAGATATTCCTGTAATTATAAATGAAAAGTTTAATCAAAACATGCCTATATTTGCAGGTTGTGAACATTTAATTGCAAATACAGGTGAAATTTTATTTTCTTCTAACCAATTGGGGAGTCAAAAATTAGCTGAACTTTCTACTAATTTTATTGTATACGCTACAACCAGTCAATTGGTTAAAAATACAGGAGAGGGTTTAACAGGAATCAAAATGAATTTTAGAGGTAATTTACCAACAAATATAAGTTCAGTAAAGAACTATGATCTTTCTTATACTGATGATAATATTTTAGAATTTAATGGAAATTCTAAAAACTTATATTTAATATTATTTGAAGATTTATAGTTATGAGTAATTTTTTAACAAGAATTATTTCGGCATTTGTATATGCTGCACTTTTTATCTTCTGCATTATGTATTCAAAAGAAAGTTATATTATATTAATTTCAATTTTTGGATGCATTTCTCTCTGGGAGTTTTCTAAAATAATAAACACTAGAGAAGTTTTACTGTTTGTTCCTCTACTCTTTGGAACAGTATATCTAAAATATATTGGAAAACTTCCTGTACATACTGATGTTGCAATTTTGAGTATTTCAATACTCTGCTTGTTATACTTAATTATCAACTTATACAATCAAAAGATAACTCCAAGAACACTGACAAATCGATTATTTTTAACACTTAGCTATATTATCATTCCGTTTGTTTTTTTAGCATTTATCCCTTTTACGAATAATGATTATACGCCTCAATTAATAGTATTCATTATATGTATTATATGGACAAATGATAGCTTTGCGTATTTAGTTGGGAAGAATTTTGGAAAACGAAAGTTATTTGAACGAATATCACCTAAAAAAACTATTGAAGGTTTTATCGGTGGTCTTTTCTTTTCCTTACTTATGGGACTCTTTATCGGTATGTATACTAATATATTACATTTAAGTAATTGGATTATAATAGCCTTAATTGTTTCTGTTTTTGGCACCTATGGTGATTTAGTAGAGAGTAAATTCAAACGTTTAGCTAATGTTAAAGATAGCGGAACAATAATGCCAGGACATGGTGGACTGTTAGATCGATTAGATAGCTTGTTTTTCCTTGCGCCCTTCGTATATTTGTATATACACTTTTGTATATAAATATGGGCTCCGACTTAGATACGCTTTTTTCTGATGCTTTTTCTAGGGCAAATAGTACTAAAAAGAAATTTGCTCCAGATATACAGTTACGCCTATATGCATATTACAAACAAGCTACAAAAGGAGATAATTTCTCATTTAATAATGATGACGATAATTTAAAAAATGCGTTTAAATTTAATGCTTGGATTCAATTAAAGGGTATGGATGAAAATGAAGCTAAGGAAAATTATATTGAATTAGTGAATTCAATTTTAAAATAGATAATACATTGATGAGAACCTGAACTCATTTAAGATTCTCATTATAAATTAAATTATAGTTTGCTAGAGTTATGAGATTCCGAAGTACTCAAACAAGTTTAATATAGATAAATTCGGAATAACGTAAAATAAATAATAAAGTAATTAGTATTAATTTAACCAATAATCTAAAATAAGATTCAAGATGAACAAATTTCTAACTATTGTAAGTATTGTAGCATTATCTTTACAATTTACTTCATGCAAATCAGAAGCTAAAAAGGAAGAAAAAAAAGAAGTTGAAACACCTATTGAAAAAACAGCTCCTTTTGCAATAAAAAATGCAACTAACAGTATTAATTTCACAGCGTATAAAACTACGGATAAAGTACCTGTAAAAGGAATTTTTAAAAAAATAGAAATTACAAGTGGTGGAGAAGGTAACTCTATTAAAGAAGCAATGAATGGTGCTGAATTTAAAATCCCTGTAAGCACTATAGAGACTAAAGATAATGGGAGAAACTTAAAAATTAGAAAGTTTTTCTTTGGTATAATGGCGAATACAATTGACTTAACAGGAAAAATCACTATTGAAAATGATAGTTTAGGTACTGCTGAATTCACGATGAATAGTGTTACTGAAAAACTACCTTTTAAGTATGATATTAAGGGTAAAGTATTTTCGATGAATACAATTATGGATATCAATAAATGGAATGCTAAAAGCGCTGTAGATTCATTAAATGTTGCTTGTAAAGATTTACATAAAGGTGCAGATGGTGTTTCTAAAACATGGAGTGAAGTTACTATTAGTGTAACATCTACTTTCTAAAAAAATTTAACCAATACGTAAAGCCTCAGTTGTTCTGAGGCTTTTTTATTTAACTTAATATTTTATTGACCAATTCTTTTTTCTTTTCTTCATTATCTCCAAACAGCCATTGTAAAACATTACATTGCCACATTTGATCTCTATGCTCTTGTGAAATAATTTCTCTATCTATAGCCAAATCTAAAATTTTCCCTGGATAAGACGATTGTTTGTCACTCTCCATTTCACCTAATGGATAAGGATCATCTAAGCCAATTAATACTTGATTTACACCTTGATTTTTTATTAATAATTCTAAAGAACCTGTATCGTGGACTAAAGTATCAAAGAAGATGTTTTTATGCCCTACTGCTTTTCTCGGGTGTTCCTTTCCTTCAAATAAATCGGGTCTTCCATCAAAACCTTGTATTCTTCTTCCTAAATTCATTTGCGCCAATTGTCCTCCATGAGCAAAACATATTCTCATGTTTGGGTACTTTTCATAATAACCATTAAGTGTTAAAAAATGATATGCATCAGCACACTGAGCTAACATCCATATCAAATGAAAACGCCAACTCGTGTTTTCTAATTTGATAAACTTTTCACCATCATAAGGATGTACTTCAACAGCTAAATTATATTTATCAGCCAACTCAAAAATAGGCTCATTCTCTTCATCAAAAATACAACGCCAAGTTCCAATTGTATCCATGTAATGCGTAGGCAAACACAATAAATTCATACCTAGTTGTTCTACACATCGTTCAATTTCCCAACAAGCACCTCTTACAAAACCAGGATGTACTACAAAACCACAAGTAAATTTACTTGGGTGATCTTGCTGAATACGTGCATTAAAATCATTTTGAAAACGTAAAGCCTGCTTCATTTCTTCAAGACGTAATCCATTCCCATATAACTGAGAAAGATTTAAAACTACAGCATGATCTATTTTGAAATGATCCATCCAAGCTAACTTCTCATTTAAAAAGAAACTTGAATCTGTTACTGGTCTTTTCCAGTTTTTTTGTAACATGAATTTTTTATCCTTATCCACCCAAAAAATTCCTTTGTCTTTCATAAACTGAGGAATTTCTTCAGGATAAGGAAGCAAATGCGAATGCCCATTAATTCTTAGTTTTCGTTTAGCTTGCATGAAGTCGTTTTAAAGTTTTTAGTTTTTCAAATTACAATTAATACTAATTGAATTAGTATGTAGTATAAATTATTTCTTTGGAGCTTCCATTATTGTTCCACAATTTGAACAAGTACATTTTTCTTGATCTGAATAATATTTATCAAAGATAATTGGCATATCTGTTTCTATATTATCTAATGCAAACTCTTCTCGATACAAAGGTGTACCACAATTTTCACAATACCACTCCAAAGCATCTAACATGCCTTCAGATCTTGGATACTCGATAACTAAACCAACTGTATTTTCTTTACGTTGAGGAGAATGCGGGACTTTTGCTGGTAATAAATAAATATCTCCTTCATTTATTTCAACATCAATCATCTCCCCTTTTTCATCAATAATTTTCAATACCATATCTCCTTCTACTTGATAGAAAAATTCTGGTGTTTCGTTATAATGATAATCTTTTCTATTATTTGGTCCGCCAACAACCATTACAATATATTCTCCATTATCCCAAACCTGTTTGTTTCCCACAGGAGGTTTCAATAAATGGCGATGTTCATCTATCCATTTTTTAAAGTTTAAAGGTTGTACTAAGCCCATAATTCTGTTAAATTTAGATTATAAATTTAATTAAAAGTGAAAAGAAAATAATACGTTAAAGTTAAATAATACGAGTAACATTTTTTTAGGAGTGTCGTCTGTACAGTAAAACTACTTTAAAACTCAACCTATAATGACTAAAAAAACATTTATGAATCAGATTATTATCTTTATAAGTGCTCTTTTTTGCATCCTTTTTTCCCGAGAGTTTATTTCTTTTTGGATGATCGAAAATAATATAACATCATATAAAATTCACACTATTGCAAGTACAATTGCTAACTTCATTTTAATTCTAATTTCATGGATTTTAATCAGAAGAAATAAGTTATTCAAATTAGCAGGAATTAAAGATGCTAAACTTCAAAAATGGCATTTACTAATCTTCCCATCAATATACTTAGGCTTACTAAGTTTAATTTTTATGGATGATATTTCTATGGATTTATCCAGCACAGATTTACTTATTTACTTACTATACTCTTTATCTATTGGTTTTGCTGAAGAATTTAGTATTCGAGGTTTTTTACAATCACACCTTATCCAATATTTTGGTAATTCTAAAAAAGCAATATTTAATGCTATTTTAGTCTCTTCCTTGTTCTTTGGATGTATACATTTTATCAATTTTGAAAGTGGTATCTATGGAGAATTATCTCAGGTCTGTTATGCAACTTTTATCGGTTTCATGTTTGGTGCATTATTGTTTGTTACTAAAAGAATTTATCCTTTAATCATAATTCATACTGTCTTTGATTTTTTTATGGATTTAGATACCGTAGGAGTTCCAATTATTGAAAAAATCAGTGAAACTACATCACTAGAAAGTGCAATTATCGGTACTTTATTAACACTGCCTTGCTTTATTTATGGTTTAATCATAGTAAAAAAACAGTATTAAGACTCTCTTATTCTGATAAATTTAGTGTGAAAATCACTAAATCTTGATAAATCTGTTTTTTAATGAAACTAAATAATTATTTAACTTGTATATTTAGCCATTGCTAAGTTAAACAAGAACTTACTATAATTAGCATTCATTAAAAATGAAAAAAAAAATAATAATTGCATTATCTATCCTTTTAATTATAGCTATTACTGCAGTTATCTGGATAAAAAACAGTAACAACTTTAAACGAGAAGGAAAATTTGAAATAAGCATTAATGAAAAACCAATCAAAATTACTCGTGATGAAAATGGTATTGCTTATGTAATTGCAGAAAATAAAGCTGATCTTTTTAGAGGGCAAGCTTTTGTAACCGCTCAAGACCGATTATTTCAAATGGAATTTTATAGGGCTTTAATTAAAGGTAAAGCTTCAGAATTAGTAGGAACATCAATGCTAGATTCTGATATTAAAATAAGAGTTCTTGACATTTATGGAAATGCAAAAAGAAGTTATGCCTATCTGAATCAGGAAACTAAAAATATTTTACAATGGTATTGTGAAGGATATAATGAATACCTTCGAGTTGCTAAAGATGAGTACCCTGTTGAATTAAGTTTATTGAACATTACTCCTACTCAACTTTTACCAGAAGATATTATGTCTGTAGTTCACTTTGTAGGATTATTCCAAGGGCAAAATATGGACGATGAAATTATTAGTCTTAATTTAGGTGCACGGTTTAAAAATGCTTCTGAACTATTACCACTTTCTATTAATATAGATAGAACTAAACCTTTAAAATTCGATGCTACTTTAAAAAATGATGCTTCAGCCAATAAACTTGCCTATACCAAATTACCATCTCCTTTAATTCCATATCCTAAATTAGGTTCTAATAATTGGGTGCTTTCTGGAAAGAAAACACAATCTGGCAAGCCTATATTAGCTAACGATCCGCATGTAGATTCTAGAATTTTACCAGGGCTATTTCATCCTATAGGGTTGGTTTGTCCAGAATTTAAAGCTGTTGGTATTTCTACGCCTGGAATTCCTGGGTTACTATCTGGTCGAAATGAATTTGTTTCTTTTGGTGTAACTAATGCTTATGGTGATAGTCAAGATTTATTTATTGAAAACGTAAATGGAGATTTTTATGTAGAAAACAATAAAAAGATTCCTTTAGAAACTAGAAAGGAAATCATAAAAGTTAAAGACAGTAGTACTATCGAATTTACAGTGAGATCAACAAAAAGAGGCCCGATTATCTCAGACTTTCCAATTTTTAATGTACTAACAAAAGATGCTATTAGTTTACGTTGGACTTTAGCCGAAACTCAAAGTAAAGGCATTGGACAAATTGCTTTACTTGAAACGAAGGATATTACTTCTTTCAGAAAGGTATTAGGAAACATGGACAATATGTTTTACAATTATGTTTTTGCTGATGTACATGGAAATATTGCACATCAGGCAACTGGATTAATTCCGGTGAGAAGAAATGCTAGTGGAGATTTCCCACAGGCTATTGACTCTTTAGATAATTGGAATGGATTTATACCTAAGAATGAATTACCTCATCTTATAAATCCTGAAAAAGGCTGGTTAGGAACTGCTAATCATGATACACGTCCAGATGATTATCCATATTACTATTCAAATCATTTTTCTCCATATTATAGATATGAAAGAATACAAGAACTTTTTGCTACAGATAAAAAATATAATGCTGATGAATCTTGGGAATTATTGTTTGATGTGAAAAATGTGCAAGCGCAAAAGCTTAATCCAATATTCATAAAAGCATTACAAGAAAATGAAAATACTAAAGCACTAGCTGAAATTTTAAAATCTTGGGATTTAACTGAAGAGATTGATAAAGTTGGTGCAGCTGTTTATACGTTGTTATACAATGAATTGGTTTATCTTATTTTAAATGATGAATTACCTGACGAAGTAGAAGATATGTATTGGGAAAACTTATACTACTGGAATCAAAGAATAGATGAAATGATACTTACCAATCATCGTTTTATTGACAATGTAAATACTCCTGAAAAAGAAAATTTAGCTCAGTTAATTATAGAAGCTGGAATTACAACTCAAAAAATATTAACTGAACGATTCGGTAACGATACTAAAAACTGGACTTGGGGTAAATTACATACTGTGAAATTTGCGAGTCCGATTAAACAAAATGGTTTTGGAAGTGAGTTACTAGGTGGAGAAATATTGCCAAAAGCAGGATCTAATCAAACATTAAATAGAGGTGGTTTTTCTAAAAATAAAAACCACACTTTTGACACCTCTTGGTTTAGTGCTTTCCGCATGATTGCAGATATGAACGATAATGAAAAAATCATGGGAATTATTGCCGGAGGAAGTTCTGCAAGAGTTTTTCATCCTTACTATAAATCTCAACTTGAAAAATGGAATACCAAAGAATGGATTCCGTATTGGTTTTCAAAAGAAAAAATAGAAGAGCACACTAAATACGAGCTTATTTTAGAATAATAATTACGAATCGTTTTTATAAAAACAAAAAGAGCTTCAAAAATGAAGCTCTTTTTTTATAATGATTTTGTTCGTCCGCCGTCTACGGGAACATTAATCCCATTAATATAACTGGCACGACCACTAGCTAAAAAAACGATTGCATTAGCGACCTCTTCAGGCGCTGCAAAACGCTTAGCTGGTGCTGCATTCTTCATAGTTTCTATAACCTCATCTACAGATTTACCAGTTTTCTTCGCTTTATTATTTATAATTTCATTTAATCGTTCTGTTGCAGTTGCTCCAGGCAACACATTGTTTACTGTGATTCCAAACTGACCTAATTCATTAGCCATAGTTTTCGACCAATTTGCTACAGCGCCACGAATAGTATTAGAAACACCTAAGCCATCTAAAGGTTGTTTAACCGAAGTAGAAATTACATTAATAACTCTTCCGTAGCCTTCTTCTTTCATAAAAGGCACTATAGCTTGAACCAACACATGATTACACTTTAAATGCATTGTAAATGCACGTTCAAATTCATCGATCTGCGCATTAAAAACTGGTCCGCCAGCTGGTCCACCTGTATTATTGATTAGGATATGGAAATTTAACGGTGAAGCTTCTATTTTCTCTTTTAACTCCTGTGGATTAGAAAAATCAGCTACGATATAATTATGTTCTCGACTGCGCTCGAACTGACATTTTTCATTAATTTCTTTAAGTACTGCTTTTAACTTTTCTTCATTACGTGCCACTAAAGTTACACTAACTCCTTCTTCAGCTAAAGCAACCGCAGATGCTTTTCCAATTCCTTGAGTACTGCCACAAACTAAGGCGTTTTTATTTTGTAATCCCAGGTTCATATTTACTTACTTTTTTGAATCATTTTTTTAATCTTAACGGCTTTTTCAAAATGATCTAACTGATGTTTTTCAATCCACCATTTTGCAACCTCCATTAATAGTTTTGGATTGTCATTTTTATTCTTAAAAAAAGCATAGAATGACAATCCTACATTCTCTCCTTTTTTAGCTATTTTATCGTTACAAACTTTAATAATCTTTTCTTTTATTTCTTTATTCATATTTAATACACACATTTTTAGCTTCGGTAAAGAAACGTAATGCTTCAAAACCTCCTTCTCTTCCTACTCCACTGGCTTTTACTCCTCCAAATGGAGTTCTTAAATCACGAAGCAACCAAGTATTTACCCAAACAATTCCTGCTTGCAATTCTTGAGTCATTCGCATCGTTCTATTTAAATTATTCGTCCATAATGTAGCAGATAAACCATAACTTACATCATTGGCATACCCTAATACTTCTTCTTCTGTTTTAAAAGACATAATTGTAACTACGGGACCAAATATTTCTTCTTGATTTAATTTACATGAGTTATCCTGAATTTCAATTACAGTTGGTTGTAAATAATATCCATTCTCACTGCCTTTTACAGTTACTGTTTCTCCTCCAAATAAAATTTTCCCGCCTTCTTCTTCAGCTATATTTATATACGATTTTACTTTTTCTAAATGTGGTTTAGAAACTAAAGCTCCAAGGTTTGTATCAGCATCAAACGGATTACCAACTTTAAGTTTTGAAACTTTATCGATAAAATCCTTTTTAAACTTTTCATAGATACTTTCTTCAACAAAAATTCTACTTCCACATAAACAAATCTGGCCTTGATTAGCAAAAGATGACTTTACTGTCGTCGCTAACATTTCATCATAATCAGCATCTGCAAAAATAATATTTGGATTTTTCCCTCCTAATTCTAATGAAAGCTTCTTAAACATTGGTGCTGCTGTTCTTGCAATATGAGTTCCTGTAGCAGTTCCACCAGTAAAAGAAATTGCTTTAATATTTTGATGTTCAACAATAGCCTGACCAGTAGTTTGTCCTAAACCATGTACAATGTTTAACACTCCATTTGGCAAACCTGCTTCGTTACAAATTTCACCTAATAAATAAGCAGTCATTGGTGTAACTTCACTTGGTTTTGCAACCACACAATTTCCTGCTGCAATTGCAGGAGCAATTTTCCAAGTAAATAAGTACAAAGGTAAATTCCATGGAGAAATACAACCAACAACTCCAATCGGATGACGTAACGTAAAATTCATTGCGTTTAAACCAACACTTTCATGAGCTTCAGAAGGAAACTGTGTGATCGCGTTAGCAAAAAAACGAAAATTAGAAAATGCTCTTGGAATATCAATAGCTTTTGCTAAACTTAATGGCTTCCCATTATCTTTAGCTTCTGCTTCTGCTAAAAAATCAAGCTTTCTAGTTATTAAATCTGCAACTTTAAGTAATATACGACTTCTTTCTTCTAAAGTAGTTTTAGACCAAACAGGAAAAGCTTCTTTAGCTGCCTTATAAGCTAATTCAACATCTTCTTTAGAAGAATTTGGTATTTGTCCGTATACTTCTCCAACGGAAGGATTAAAATTATCAATATAATTTCCATCAACTGGATTTATAAATTCTCCGTTTATGTAGTTTTTTATATTCATTTTTTGTCTGGTCGAGCGCAGTCGAGACCTATCTAACTTGATTTATATTTTGAGTGAGTAGCATTTCTGCATTCTGATAATATTTCTAACATATCAAAATCGCCATTAGCTAATACTATTTTTTTCTTTGAACTCCATTTCTTTATTTTCTTTTCAAACAAAATCGCTTGCTTTACATCATTAAATTCCTGATTAAAAATTAATTCAACAGGTCTTCTTTTGAATGCAAAACAATTTTTATTAATTCCTTTTTCGTGTTCTTCGATTCTTCTTCCTATATTATTAGTAATTCCTACATACAATAAATCATCAGAACATTTTAACATATAAACATACTACTTTCTCATAATACCCTCTCGACTTACTTCGTAAGCTATCTTTGTTTAAAATTATTTTAAACTCAATAATGCTCGAGGAGACATTTAATTAATTAAAATTTTCTGCTCTAACCATTGCATAGGAACTTCTTGATTACAAAATTCTAAATGAATGACTCTTCGATTAAATGCCGATATAGATCTTTGCGATGCATGCAACAATAATGGTTTCATTACCATCACTCCTCCTCTATCAACATTACATAATACTTCTTTTTCTAATTTATTTTTATTGAAAGTTTCATCAACTCTAATAATTCCTTTGTTATGACTTTTTGGAATTACATGCAAGGCTCCGTTAGTTTCATTTGTATCATCTAAATGAATTCGGAATGAAACTGTACTTTCTAGAATTTGTCTTGGCGGAATAACACCTAATTGTCCGTTTTTATTCGTCCAATTAGAATATCCATGTGTTTCTTTTTTATTCTTTACGCTTATACTTAAATCTTGATGATAACTCACAAACCAGTTCGACATTTTAGGTTTATTAAAAAAGATCGCTTTTGATAAGAAATACCTTTCATCACAAATACTTTTATATAAGTTTTTAAAATTATCATTATTGAAAATTAACTCTTGAAGTTTAGGAACTTTCAATATCAACTGACGAATAGCAAAATTGCGATCAGATTGATCAATTAAACCACACATTTCTTTTAGCTCCTCATTTGAGAAAAGACTTTTAGAAATAGTAAAACCTTCTGTTTCTAATGTTGTTTTATGTGAATATATTCCGATCAATTATTGTTTTTTGTAAGCAGTTACTTTAATTTCTACTACTAAATCTGGATGTGGTAATTGATGAACAGCAACTGTAGTTCTTGTCGGTCCGGTTTGCTTATCGAAAAATTCTCCATAAGCTTTATTATAACCTGCAAAATCGTTCATGTTTACTAAAAAAGTAGTAACATCTACAACATCTTTTAAACTTGCTCCAACCGTTTGTAAGTTTCTATCAATGTTTTTTAGAACTTCTCTAGTTTGAACTTCAACATCTAATTTTTTAGTATTCATTTCATCAATAAGTTCAACTCCAGCGATTGTATTGTCTGGTCTTCTAGAACTTGTTCCTGAAACAAATATAAAATCTCCTACTACTTTTACATGTGGATATGCACCTCTTGGCGTTACTTTTTTTTCCATTTTTAAACTTACTTTTTATTGAAAATTCCTAAAGTAATTAAACCTGCTCCAAAAAGAATAGAACCTCCTACAAAAGGGAATCCTGCTCCTACTAAATCTGCAATATTAGCTGACCATAAAAACGGAAAACAGAAAATCATTCCAAAACCTCCTGAAATTATTCCCAAAATGGACAAAATGTTAATTGCTTTTTTTATACTTTCTTCGTTCATTTTATAACTTTAGTTTACTAAATTTAATAGTTTTAATGTTGTTTTTAAATTTCTTGTGGTTGCTATTACATTCAGTTTCTTTTCAAACAAATTGTTCGTCAATTTTGTTTTTCCATAACCTCCAACTGCATTTACGTATACAACATCATCAATTATTTGATAAGTATCTTCTTTTGCATCAATATCAAAGCTTTTAATTTCAGGAACTGACGATAAGAACGTAAAATATTGCTGTTTTTCTTCTACTGCTGAATACGGATTATTAGCTATTGCTTTTTCCCATTGAGTAACTGTTCTAGCTAATACTGGAACATCGTAACCGAATATTTCTGCTATTCCTTCTTTGATTTTCTTTTCGACTTCTAAAGTTTCCTTCGAAGATTTTAAAACAATATTTCCGCTTTGGATATACGTTTTTACTTCAGAAAATTCTAGACCTTCAAGCATAACTCGTAATTCTTGCATGGGAAGTTTATTTTTTCCTGAAACGTTTATTCCTCTGAGTATGACTATGTATATTTTCATTTTATATAAAACACTTTTCAGACCTCACAGGTTTTAAAAACCTGTGAGGTCTTTTCAATACTATTCAAATATTAATTCTTTCAATTTTTCATCAAAATCTAACTTCTTTTTAAATAAATGAAATATAAAGTTTTCTTTGTCATTAAACAAAATCAATACTTTTTCTCTTTCTAATAATGTTTTCTTATCTGAAATTAAAGCTAAAAACGAAGAGTGTTTATATTCTCTAAGTTCATTAACAAACTTATGATATATTGGATTTAGATTAATATAGACAATAAGCTTTCTTAAATATTCTTCATCAGTAACTTTTATACGTTTAAATCTATCTGTAAATAGACTTCCCGTTCTATTGTATTTTTTGTTAATCGATTTCGAATAAGAATTAAAAAAGTTAGAAAAAGATTTTGAAATTATTTTTTCATCTTTAACATTTTTCGTTTTAACTAAAAAATGAAAATGATTTTTAAGAAGACAATATGAATAAATTTCTGCCACAGGGACTATGTACTTTTTCATTAAACTTAAAAAATACGAATAGTTAATTTCGTTTATAAATATATCCTCCCCGTTATTTCCTTTATTGTAGATGTGATAATAAGCTTCTTTTTCTATTTTTTCGTATTTCATTTTCTTTTTTTAAACACTATGTTTATCTAATAGTACTATTTTCGTTAGACCTCACAGGTTTTGAAAACCTGTGAGGTCTTTCTATCTATTTCAATCCAGCAATTTTATCTTCAGTAAGAATTTCTTTTGTTTCGCGATTTACTTTATTCAATACGATTTCTAATTCTTGTGTAGACATATTTTCTGAAGTTGAAACCTCAGCATCAGCAATTAAATTCAGTAACGCTTTATCTTGTGCTCGTCCTTTTTTCATTGCTTCGTTGTAACCAATATCTTCATTAAAAGTTACCATAGAATATTTTGAATAATACGACTCTGGGAACTTTTCTTCTAAATCCATCTCTAACTTTCGCTTTTGTTTGAATAATGGATTTGCAACATGATCTCTCATTTCGTAATAATTGTCGACAGCCAAATCTGCAATAGCGTCGGTATCTTTTTTACGTTCTTGTTGATACGTTTTAAATATTTGCTCCCAATCACCTTCGAATCGTTCTAAAACACTATCAAAAACAGCTACATCTTCAAAAGAAGCATTCATTCCTTGTCCGTAAAACGGTACAATTGCATGAGCAGCATCACCGATTAATAATGTTTTGTTCTTATACATCCAAGGTGAACACTTTACTGTTCCTAAAGATCCTGTTGGATTATTGAAGAATTCGTCTTTAATGTTTGGAATTAATGCCAATGCATCTGGGAATTGAGTTTCAAAGAAATGTGTAACTTCTTCTTCTGTAGTTAAGTTTTCGAAATTAAACTTTCCTTCTTCATAACTTAAAAACAAAGTTACTGTAAAACTTCCATCTAAATTTGGTAACGCAATTAACATATATTCACCTCTTGGCCAAATATGTAAATGATCTTTACTGATTTGATGATTCCCTAATTTATCTGCTGGAATTTCTAACTCTTTATATCCATGCGTTAGATAATCTTGACTATAACTGAATAGAAATTTACGTTCTAAATAATAACTTTTTCGAAGTATTGATCCTGCTCCATCTGCTCCGAAAATGATATCTGGATTTACAGAAAACTCTTCATCTGTTTCATAACTTTTGAAATGAGCTACAGTATTTTCAATATCTATTCCTGTACACTTAGCATTGAAATGTATGTTTACATTTTCATGTTTTTCAGCTTCATCAAGTAGTAAAGCATTTAAATCTTGACGCGATACTGAGTTTATATATTCACCTTCTCTTCCTGAATAATTCGAGGCAAAAGTATTTCCTTCAATATCATGAATTAAACGACCATACATTGGTATACATAATGCTTTCGCTTGCTCTTCAACACCGGCTAATCGTAGTGATTTTAATCCTCTATCTGATAAAGCTAAGTTAATTGATCGACCGGCAGAAATATCTACTTTTCGTAAATCTGGTCTGCTTTCGTATAATTCTATTTTATATCCTCGTTGGGCTAAACGTAATGCTAATAAACTTCCGCATAAACCAGCTCCAACAATTAATATTTTATCTTGTTTACTCATTTTTCATCTGTCAGGTCGAGCGCAGTCGAGACCTATTTTATTTCTAATTAAACTCAAAACCTCTCGACTCCGCTCGAGGTTGTAAAGGTTAACTAATTCGTTGACATTTTCTAGTTATAGTAAAGTTTTTAAAATCTCCACCATTCTATATACATCTTCAAAACCGTTATACATTGGCACTGGCGCGCAACGAATCACATCTGGCTCTCTCCAATCGGTAATGATATGATGATCTGTTAACTTTTGATGTAAACTTTTATCTGCATGCTGTACTTGAATTGATAACTGACAACCTCTTTCTTTTGGATTAGAAGGTGTAATGATTTTAATTCTATCCGTATCAATTTGGTTAATCAAATACTCAAAATATCCAGTAAGCTTTTCAGATTTTTCCCGTAACGCATCCATTCCAACAGTATCAAATAGATCTAAAGACGAACGAATTGCTGCCATCGATAAAATTGGTGGATTTGATAATTGCCATCCTTCTGCACCAGACATTACATCAAAAGGTTGACGCATATTGAAACGTGTATCTTTATTATGATTCCACCAACCTGCAAATCTTGGTAAATCTCTATTATGCGCATGTTTTTCATGTACAAATAATCCAGATAAACTTCCTGGTCCAGAATTTAAATATTTATAAGTACACCACGCTGCAAAATCTACTCCGCTGTCATGTAAATTTGGCTGAATATTTCCTGCTCCGTGAGCCAAATCGATTCCAACAATACATTTCTTAGCATGGCCAATTTCTGCAATATGTTTAATATCTAAATATTGACCTGTATAATAATTTACGCCGCCGATTAATAGTAGTGCAATTTCATCTCCTTGTTCTTCAATAATAGTTTCTAAATCCTCTATCCTCAGTAGTTCTTCACCAGCTCTTGGTTTCCATTCTACCAATCCATCTTCAACATCGAAACCATGAAACTTTAATTGTGATTGTACCGCATATCTATCCGAAGGAAAAGCATCACTTTCAATGACAATTTTATACTTCTCCTTTGTTGGTTGATAAAACGAAACCATTAACAAGTGTAAGTTTGTAGTTAACGTATTCATAACTACAACTTCTAATGGTTTGGCTCCAACTATTTTCGCCATTTTTTCTGTAAGAAATTCGTGATATGGCAACCAAGGCGTTTCTCCTTCGAAATGTCCTTCTACTCCATATTTTGCCCAATCATCTAATTCTTGCTGAATGTATTTTTGTGTTTGTTTTGGTTGTAATCCTAATGAGTTTCCTGTAAAATACAACCAATCATTTCCTTTATCATCTTTAGGAATGTGAAATTGATTTCGTAAATAAGCTAATGGATCATCTTTGTCTAGTTGTTTAGCATAATCCAAAGAGTTTTCGTAGTTCATCAAAAGAATGATTTTTATCAAAGATAGTAAAACCTAAGGAGTTTTATAAAGGGTAAAAAAGAGATGAATCTTGCTTTATTTTGTTAATTAACGACAACAATAATCTTCAAAATTTTAGAAAAAACATCTCGAAAAATCCCATAACGTAAAAACCATCTTTTATACCTCTCTTTTATGTTCTTAAGGATAAAAACATAGTATTTATATCTCTTTTCTATAGTTTTAGATTATCAAAAAACTAACAAATACTTAAAATTATGAAATTCCTAAGATTTACTTTTCTCTTACTATTAGGTGTAGTTTTTATTACATCTTGTAAAACAGAAAAAAAAGAAATAAAGAAAGTTGAAAAAGAAGTTGAAGCTTATGCCAAAAGTGAAATTAATGAATTGTGGTGTAAAGCGGAATCTTCTTGGTTTACTATTGACTCTAATACAGGAAAACGTAAAACTCCACCTCCTGCTGAAGATAAATCGAGTGTTTTTGGTAATAATAAAACCGTTTCAAATTGTGATTTTCACCAATGGTCTTGGCAGAAATTTTTGTGGTTAACTAACAATATTGATGGTAAACCATTATTTATAAAAGAACTAACTCAAGTTACGAACCAAAACGTTCCCGTTACACAGCCTAGTGGCCAATATAAAATCATTTTAACTTCTCATGACAATGTTCAAGCAACAGGAGATATTTTAAAATCGAATAAAACTTTTAGTAAAGACAATAAAAGTTATGATGTTTACTATTCTATTCATGTGAATGATACATTATATAACAACATTGAAAAATATGCTAAAATGGAAGCTATTAAATATACCGACACTACTTTTCCTGTAGGTTCTTTAGAATTAAAAGTTGCATGGGTAGATGCGAAAGCGATTAGTGATACAAGTTCGTATTTTGTAACAGATGCTGTGATTAATGGAGAAGATACTCAAATAGCTTTATTAGGAATGCACGTAGTTGGAGTGGTATACAATCATCCTGAATTTATCTGGGCTACTTTTGAACACGACGATTTAGTTCCTTACTACGATTGGAAAGCAACAACAAATGCTGATGTTCCTGTAACTTCTTCAAAAAATAAATTGTTCTTCGATAAAAATGCTACTGGTACAATTGATAATCTTGCAAGTCATTATAACGATCCTTCGAAAGATAATCCAAACGTATTTGCAGTAAACAAATATGGAGTTCCTCGTCAAGCTCAAAATGCTTTTTTAGCTACAAGTCAAGATGGAAAAACAAACTATGACAATATTGATAAAATTAATAAAAGTGTAAAGTCACAATTAAAAGATATCTGGGTAAATTATTTTTACAACGGTTCTATTTGGATTGATACTGAAGGTTATACATATCCTACAGAGCAAGCTAAACTATTAAATACTTTAGGTGGTAATTTAAGTAATTCTGCTCCAGGTAAATTAACTCGTGGATCGGTTGCTGCTTATAATATTACTATGGAAACTTATGAGCAATTAGGATTTAACCCACCAAAATCTATACACGAACAATCGGTTGCTACAATGGGAAATTGTTTTTCTTGTCACAGTAGTAATGGTACAAGTGGTTCTCCTTTAAATGTAAGTCATATATTTAATGGTGCTGTAAGTCGTGAAAAAGGACACACTAGAAAAGAGACAAAACAAAAACACTTAAATGAAGTGCTTAGCATTGTAAAAAAAATGAAATAATTTTTCTTAAAAGAGTAAGAAATATTTAATAAAGAAACACTAACCAAGCTTTATATTACTAACTACTCAAAAGCCTTGTTTTAAAAAACAAGGCTTTTACTTTATATCTAATCTATTTGAATTATTTCTTAATACAATACTCTAAATCGAATTGTACCTTCTACATTCTTTAATTCTTTAATTACATCTTGATTGTAATCTTTATCTACATCTGTAATTACATATCCTACTTTAGAATCCGTAGACAGGTATTGTCCGACAATATTTAATCCATATTCTGCAACTACTTTATTAATATTCGCCATTACACCCGATACATTCTTATGCATGTGCAAGAAACGATGCGAATTTTGTTGCTTAGGTAATCTAATATTTGGGAAATTAACAGCATCTACTGTATTTCCTGAATTGATGTATCCCATGATTTTACTTGGCACAAAATCAGCTATATCACGCTGTGCTTCTTCTGTACTTCCACCAACATGAGGGGTTAAAATTACATTAGGCAAACCTTTTAGATCTGTATAAAACTCTCCATTTTTTCTAGGTTCTTCTGGATAAACATCAACAGCCGCTCCTGCTATTTTACCTGATTTTAAAGCTGCTGTTAAAGCAGGGATATCTACAACAAAACCTCTTGATAGATTTACTAAATGAGCTCCATCTTTCATTTGAGAAATTTCTTTAGCTCCTATATAATTTCTATTTAAAGAGTTATCGTCTACATGTAATGTTACCACATCTGAAATTGCTAATAAATCAGCTAATGAATTCATTTTAGTCGCATTACCTAAAGCTAACTTATCTTCAACATCATAATAATACACATCCATTCCTAAAGCTTCCGCTAAAACAGATAATTGTTTTCCAATATTACCATAACCAACAATACCTAGTTTTTTACCTCTTACTTCTTTAGATCCTTGTGCCGTTTTGTTCCACTCACCATTATGTATTTCTGTACTTCTTTGAAAAACACTACGCATTAACATAATAATTTCTCCTATTGCTAATTCTACTACAGACCTTGTGTTACTATAAGGTGCATTGAAAACAACAATCCCGTTTTCTTTACATGCATCTAAATCAATTTGTTTTGTTCCTATACAAAACGCTCCCACAGCCAATAATCTTGGAGCATTTTCAATTACCTTTTTTGTGATTTGTGTTTTCGAACGGATTCCAATTACATGAACATCTTGTAATTTTTCAATCAATTCTTCTTCTGATAGGCTTCTACCTACTGTTTCTACTGTAAAACCATCATTGGTAAATTTTTCGTACGCATCAGCATGTATGTTTTCTAATAATAACATTTTGATACGATTTTTTGGATATGATATATTTCTTGGCAAATCGTTTATAAATAAAAATTCGTCTAAATTCGGTGTAATATAGTCAGCGTTTTTAATTGTTTTTTCACGCTGAACATTTTCTGTATAAGCAAAAAACTTATCTGCAACTCCTGCTTCTCTCGTAATATAATCGCTATAACCATCTCCTATTACTTGGATTTCTCCATCTAATTGTAAATTTTGTAAACAGGCTATTTTACCATTATGAACAGACAGGACATTATCTCTATCGAATCCTATAATTTCTCCATCTTCGCTAAACTCAAAAGTATTCGCAAAAACTCGTTCTGGTGGAATATTATATTCCCCAACTATAGGAATAATGAATTCTTTAAATCCAGCAGAAATCACATAGATATTCTCTGAATAAGATTCGAAAAACTCTTTATTTCTTTCTATAGAACTGGAGACTCTTTTTTTTAATTCTTGAATTAACAAGTCTAAATCGGATCGTTTTGCATTCAGTAATTTTATTCTACGTTCTAACGACTGGGTAAAGGATATCTCACCATCAATTCCAAGATTAGTGATTTTGATAATTTCATTAATTACCGCTTCTTTTTTGGGATTATTAGCTAAAGTTATTTCAGCTAAAACATCTAACGCTTCTACTTTTGTGAGCGTGCTGTCGAAATCGAAAATATAATATTTACTCATGGCATTTAATTATCCATTTAAAAAATTGAAAATTACAATCTATTTAGTATAGAAAAAACTATTCTTTTATAAAATACTTTATTTTTATAAAACTCATAAAAAAAACAACTTAAATTGAGAATAACATAAAATTCATCAGATATCTTTTTAGTTGACCTCATATGATTTATTTAAAACTAAAATATAGCATCTGTTAATAACAGTAAATTTTGTGTTGTATAATTACTATTTCCTAACAACACAAGTTTTATAAAAATACAACAGATAACTCATGGTCTTTTAAAATTAAAAAAGCTCACCTTTCTGGTGAGCTTTAATCATTAACTATCGAATTAATTTTTTATACTTAATTCGTTTTGGCATGATATCTCCACCTAATCGTTTCTTTTTATTCTCTTCATATTCGGAAAAGGAACCTTCAAAGAAATATACTTGGGAATCTCCTTCAAAAGCAAGAATATGTGTACATATTCTATCTAAGAACCAACGGTCGTGCGAAATTACCACTGCACATCCTGCAAAGTTTTCTAATCCTTCTTCTAACGCTCGAAGTGTATTTACATCTAAATCGTTGGTAGGCTCATCTAACAGTAATACATTTCCTTCTTCTTTAAGTGTCATGGCTAGATGTAAACGGTTACGCTCACCACCAGATAATGTATTTACTTTCTTATTCTGCTCACTACCAGAAAAATTAAATCTACTTAAGTAAGCTCTTGAATTTACTTGCTTTCCTCCCATCATCACCAAATCTTGTCCGTCTGAAAAGTTTTCCCAAATTGATTTATTCGGATCAATGTTAGCGTGATTCTGATCTACATACGCAATCTTAGCTGTTTCACCAACAGAAAACGTTCCTGCATCTGGATTCTCTTCTCCCATTATCATTCTAAAGATTGTGGTCTTACCAGCACCGTTTGGCCCAATAATCCCTACAATTCCTGCTTGAGGTAAATTAAATGCTAAATCTTCATACAATAACTTCTCACCAAAAGCTTTAGAAACACCAGCAGCTTCTATTACATTTGTTCCTAAACGTGGACCATTCGGAATGTAAATTTCTAGCTTCTCCTCTGTTTGCTTCTGATCTTGATTCATTAATTTATCATAATTCTTCAGACGAGCTTTAGATTTTGCTTGACGTCCTTTAGGAGCCATACGAACCCACTCTAATTCTCGTTCTAAAGTTTTCTGACGTTTAGAAGCTGTTTTACTTTCTTGTTCTAAACGTTTAGCCTTTTGATCTAACCAAGAAGAATAATTTCCTTTCCAAGGAATACCTTCTCCTCTATCCAACTCTAAAATCCAACCTGCTACATTATCTAAGAAATAACGGTCGTGAGTTACTGCAATTACAGTACCTTTATATTGTGCTAAATGATGTTCTAACCAGTGTACAGATTCTGCATCTAAGTGGTTGGTAGGCTCATCTAATAATAAAATTTCTGGCTCTTGTAATAATAATCTACATAATGCAACTCTTCTTCTTTCCCCTCCAGATAATACACCAATCTTTTTATAAGGATCTGGAGTACGAAGCGCATCCATTGCAATTTCTAATTTGGTATCTAATTCCCAAGCGTTAGTTGCATCAATTTTATCTTGCAATTCTGCTTGACGATCCATTAGCTTTTGCATCTTATCAGCATCAGAATACACTTCTTCTAAACCAAACATGTCGTTGATTTTATTGTATTCGTCTAATACTTCTACAACTTCAGCTACTCCTTCTTTTACAATTTCAAGAACTGTTTTGTCTTCATCTAATTGAGGTTCTTGTTCTAGGTATCCTACTTTATATCCTGGAGAAAAAACAACATCTCCCTGATAATTCTTCTCAACTCCAGCTATAATTTTAAGTAAAGTTGACTTACCTGATCCGTTTAAACCTAAAATTCCAATTTTAGCTCCGTAAAAAAAACTCAGGTATATATCTTTTAAAACTTGTTTTCCAGTAGATTGATAGGTTTTAGAAACCCTATTCATGGAAAAAATGACTTTCTTATCGTCTGACATGTATAGTGATTAATTTGGTTTGTTATGTAAAAATGTACTTTTTCAAAAAAGTAAAGTTGTTTTATACGCGACCCTTTAAAGCATTAAACACCCATGCTATAGCAAAGAATCCTAATCCAATTGCCGCAAATCCCCAACCTATATCTTCGTATCTATATGCTCCTAATCCTATTAATAAAAATCCAATAAAAATCATTAAAAGTGTTGCATAAGTTAACACCGTATTTTTGTTCATTGCCATATTCTATATTTTTATATGATACCAGATTTTAACTGATAATAAGCTTATTAAGTTGTTAAAAATGAATTTTGATTCATTTTCCTTCTTCCTAAAGTGAATTACAAATATCGAGAAATATTTGAATTATTATACAATGCATGATACAAAAGAATAGAATTATTGAAAAATTAGAACTATTTCTACTCTTTCTTATGTTTTACCAATGGTATACTAATAAAACAGAGATCTTATCTTTAGTAAATAAACTTATTGATATGACTTTTTTGGCGATTAGGCTTCTTTTAGTATTTAAAAAGTATTATAAAATATTGTTTCTAAGCGGTATATATAAAATTTTACTTTCTTGCTAACTTTCTTAAAGCAACCCATTGCCTCAATTTTTCTTTGGCTTCACATGCTGGATATCCCACTACAGTTTGCCCAGCAGGGACATCAGCAATTACACCAGAACCAGCACCTACTGTAGCTCCGGAATGAATTGTTGTATGATCTTTAATAGATGCACTACCACCTATAACTACGCCATCACCTAAAGTTACAGAACCAGCTAAACCACTGTTTCCTGCCATAATACAAAACTTACCTAACACAGAATTATGACCTATTTGAACTAAATTATCAATTTTACATCCATCTCCTAATATTGTGGCACTAAACTTACCTCTATCCACACATGAATTTGCCCCTATTTCAACATTATTACCTATAATCACGTTTCCGATATGAGGAATTTTAGTTAATCCTTGTTCACTCGGTCTATAACCAAAACCATCAGCTCCAATACTTACATTAGCATGAAAAATACAATTATTTCCTATTTCACTACGCTCTCTGATTACAGTACCAGACCAAACCACAGTATTATTTCCGATAGAAGTATCATCAAAAACAGATACATTAGGATATATCACAACATTATCTCCTAATACTACATTTTCACCAATATAAGAATTTGCTCCTATTTTGCACCCTTCACCTATTTTAGCTGTTGAAGAGATTATAGCTTTAGGATGAATATTTTCACTGAAATGTGGTGGCTCTGGTGTAAAAAGTTCTAAAATTATTGCCATTGCTAAATCGGCATTTTTAACTTTTATAAGTGCTTTTCCTTCGCCTGGTTCTAGTACTATTTTTTCATCTATAACAGCTACACTAGCTTCAGATGTTCCCCATAAACGTGCATATTTTTGATTTCCAATAAAGGTAATATGACTACTTTTTGCCTTTTCTATTTGCTCTGGCGCATTAATTTTACAATCACAATTCCCCACCAATTCGCCCTCTAATAATTTTGCAATTTCGTTTACGGTAAATACTTTCATTTAGTATAATTTAAGTTTGTATGTATTGTAATTCAACTTCATAAGGAAAACCTTAATGAATATTCTGTTGTTATTTAATTTTAGTTTAAAACTCAATAAAAAAACCTACAAAAGTAGGTTTCTTAATGGTATATCTATTTTTTCTACAGTGCAGAAGCTAATCTACTACCTTGGTCAATTGCTCTTTTAGCATCTAACTCTGCGGCAACATCTGCACCTCCTATTACGTGAACTTTAACGCCTTTCGCTTGTAATGGCTGTAATAATTCTTTGAATGGTAACTGTCCTGCACAAATAATAACATTGTCTACTTCTAACACTTTTTGTTCTTCATTTTGCGTGTAGTGTAACCCTTGATCATCTATTTTATCATACTGTACTTCGTTGATAAATTGTACATTCTTTTTCTTCAAATTTGCTCTATGTATCCAACCTGTAGTTTTCCCTAAGTTACCTCCGAATTTACCTTTACTACGTTTGAACATAAAGATTTCTCTCGGGGAAGGATGCACATGTTTTGCTACACCTTCAATTCCGCTTCTGGCTTCTAAATTTTTATCGATTCCCCATTCGTTTAACCAAGCATCAATATTTTGGGAAGTACTTTCTCCTTCATGCGATAAATACTCCGATAAATCGAAACCTATTCCTCCAGCACCAATAACAGCAACTCGCTTTCCTACTTCTTTCTTATGCTTAAGTACATCTATATAATTGAGCACTTTATCATGATCAACACCAGTAATTCTTGGTGTTCTTGGTGTAATTCCTGTAGCCAAAATAATTTCATCAAAATCACCTTGAGCTAAATCTTCAGCATTAACTCTTGTATTTAGTTTTAAGTTTACATTATGAAGTTCAATTTGTTTACCAAAATATCGTATCGTTTCATAAAACTCTTCTTTACCTGGAATTTGTTTTGCTATGTTGAATTGACCTCCAATTTCACTTTCACTATCAAACAATGTAACTTCGTGTCCTCTTTGAGCTGCAACAGTTGATGCCGCTAATCCTGCTGGACCAGCACCCACTACAGCTACTTTTTTCTTTTGAGTTGTTTGTTCATAATTCAATTCAGTTTCATGACACGCTCTAGGATTCACCAAACAACTCGCTACTTTTTGCTCAAAAACATGATCTAAGCAAGCCTGATTACAAGCTATACAAGTATTAATTTCTTCATCTTTTTCTTGTGCTGCTTTATTCACCCATTCTGGGTCTGCAAGAAATGGACGCGCCATAGAAATCATATCAGCATGTCCTTCAGATAACACTTTTTCGGCCGTCTCCGGCATATTTATTCTGTTGGAAGTTACTAAAGGAATAGAAACTTCGCTTTTCATTTTTTTAGTAACCCAAGTAAATGCTGCTCTAGGAACCGAAGTAGCAATTGTTGGAATTCTAGCTTCATGCCAACCAATTCCAGTATTAATAATGGTTGCTCCTGCTTTTTCTATTTCTTTTCCTAATTGTACAATTTCATCCCAAGAGCTTCCATTTTCGACTAAATCTAACATTGAAAGTCTATAAATAATGATAAAATTCTCACCAACTTTCTCTCTGGTTTGTTTTACCAACTCTATGGGTAACCTCATGCGATTTTCGTAACTACCACCCCAATCATCATTTCTTTTATTGGTTCTTTTAGCTATAAATTGATTAATTAAATAACCTTCAGACCCCATGATTTCAATTCCATCATAACCTGCTTCTTTAGCTAGTGATGCTGACTTCACAAAATCTTTAATTGTTCTCTTAATACCAGATTCCCTAAGTTTAAAGGGTTTGAATGGTGTTATTGGCGATTTAATAGCAGATGGCGCTACATTTAAAGGATGATAACCATACCTTCCTGCATGTAAAATTTGCATACAAATTTTACCTCCTTCAGCATGCACTGCTTCAGTTATTACTTTATGTTTATCCGCATGTTTTTTTGTACTCATTCTTGCAGAAAATGGTCCTGTCCAGCCCTGAACATTTGGAGCAATTCCTCCTGTAACAATTAAGCCTACTCCTCCTTTTGCTCTTTCTGCATAAAATCTTGCTATCTTTTCATACCCATTTTTCTCTTCTTCTAAACCAGTATGCATAGATCCCATCAGGATTCTATTCTTAAGTGTAGTAAAACCTAAATCTAATGGTTCAAAAATATTCTTATACTTAGTCATTTAGTCTGATTTTAATTTTATTATGCATGCATAACATTTGCAAGATACTTTTATTTTTCGAAATCTTATACCTTAATTTTCCTTAAATCAATATTTTTTTATCCTAGATTTTATAAAAACGTAAATATTACACACCTGTTCGTTAATTATATTCTTATTGCTTTTATTATACAAACCTTGTTGAAAAAGAATATTAATTTATAAACTTAACATGACCCTAATTTAAACAAAAAAGTCAATCATAGTATGATTGACTTTTTGTTTTTTGCTCCTAAACTGTTGTATTCATTTAGATTATCATTGGCACTTCAATAAACAATAATTCTGAAGTAGTGTTTGCATTTAATTGAAATGAGGATGTTTTAGTAATCCCTAAAGCATCTCTATCTGAAATTAACTGATCATTTACAATAACTTCTCCAGATATATTCATTAAATACACCCCACTTTCTTCTGATTTCAACTCATATGTAAATGTTTCACCTTCATCTAAATCAATTCTTGAAAGTTGTGCTTTTTGATGCACTTTTAAACCATCAAAATTATCATCATCTATAGAACTTACCAGAACTTGAAGTTTGTTTTTTCTGTCTTCAGGTTGAAACGTTTTTTGATTATATCTTGGTTTTACACCTTCTTCATTAGGTATAATCCAAATTTGAAATAAACTTAAATACGTATCAGCAGTTCCATTCATTTCAGAATGATAAATTCCTCTACCTGCTGACATAACTTGAACCTCATTTGGATTTACATATAACCATTCATTCGAAGTATTGTCCTTGTGCTTTAATACACCACTCAACGGAATTGTAATAATCTCCATATTTTGATGTGGATGCGTGCTAAATCCCATACTCGGTGCAATTAAATCATCATTCAAAACACGTAACGCCCCAAAGTGCACTCGTTCAGGATTGTAAAAATTAGCAAAACTAAAAGAGTAATTTGCTTGTAACCAACCATGATTTGCAAAACCACGTGTATCTGCTGAAAATTTCTCTATCTGCATAGCTATTTATCTTATTTTATCTAATAAATCACTTAATAATTGAGCTTCCTTTTCAGTTAGTCGATCTAAAGGATTCAATGTATCTATTTCTTTATCAATTTCTGTTAACAACAATAAACCTTCATCAGAAATAGCAACATAAATTTCTCTTCTATCCACCTCGCCTTTAGACCTATAAATTAAATTTTTCTCAACTAATTTATCCATCAAACGAGTTGCATTAGGTGCACGCTCTACCATTCGGTCTTTTACTACCTTGACTTTGATTTTCTCTGCAGCTCCTCTTAAAATTCTAAGAATATTGTATTGCTGAGGTGAAATACCATACACTTTAAAAAACTCTACTTCTTTACTATTTATCCAATTTGCTGTAAATTTTATATTGATAAAAGCTTTAAAACGATGATTATCAAAGGTTGAATGAATATCCTTGCTAATATCTCCCATTTATTACAATACTGATTCTAAACTTTTAACCGCTTCAGATAATTGTTTAAGTAGCTCTGGATTTACAATTTTATCTTCTTTGAAATTATCATTAAAAGAAGGTAAACTAAAACTACCTTTTATAGCTGCTCCAAAATGAGGAAAACTATTTAAGGCAGTGTTTAAAACTGTAGCCCCTCCTCTACCTCCAGGTGAAGTTGCTAAAACTAATACTGGTTTATTCTTAAATACAGTTTTATCTTTTCTAGACACCCAATCTAATAGGTTTTTAAATGCTGCTGTATAACTACCATTATGTTCTGCTAAAGAAATAATAATAGCATCGCTACTTACCAATTCATCATTAAATCGAATTGCTGCTTGAGGAAACTCATTTTTTCCCTCAACATCAACACTATACAAAGGTAATTCGAAATCATTTAGATCTAAAACTTCAAACTCATTGTTTTCTAACAAACTAGCTGCAAATGTTGCTAATTTTTTATTGATTGAATTTTTACTATTACTACCTGCAAAAGCTACTACTTTACCCATCTTTTTTTGTTGAAATTATATGAAATTAATACGAATACGAAACCTATAGCTGCCAACATTTGTTGACCATCTTTAATCATTACATGTGCAAAGAATGCAAGAACGGTATTAAAAAAGAAACCTGCATAGGCCCATTCTTTTAATGATCTATTATTAATAAACCAAATAGTAACTAAACCTAAAAGTTTCGCAATTGCTAATGGATAAATTATATATGTAGGATACCCCATTCCTTCGAAAGCTTTGACTATATGCTCATGGTTAAAGAAATACATCCCTGCAGAAAATAACATTAGCAATGTTAACAACCCTGTAGCTACATAAAAAATAATTTGATTTGTTTTCATTTTTAAAAATTATACTACAAAAATACAAAATAGTTTCCATGGAAAGTAAATATGTTTCAAATTATTTATTTAAAGAATAAAATTAATTTAAATATATTTGCATAAGTACTTATATATTTAAATATATTATTATGGATGCTTTACAAGGAATAGGAGAAATAGGTATTGGTTCACGATTGAAAAGATTGAGTGAGTATATGATGAAAGATACTCAGTTGGTTTATAATCATTTTGGATTTGATTTCGATCCGTACCTATTCCCTACTTTCAAAATTATACTTCATAAAGAAGAGGTGACGAATACTGAGATTAATCAGAGTTTAAAAACATCACAACCAGCAACAACTCAAGTCATCAATAAACTTGACAAAAAAGGGTTAATTATTCTAAAAAAACATCCTAGTGACAAAAGAAAAAAGTTAATTACGCTTTCAGAAAAAGGAAAAAAATTAGCTAATGAAATTCAACCTTTGTGGAAAAGCATAGAACATATCATTAAGGAATATACAAGAATTACATCAGACTCTTTAATAGAACATATTAACAAATTAGAACAAAAATTTATTCAAAAAAAATTCGGTGAAGCTATTATGGAACATTACATTGCTAACAACAAAAAACAACTAGAAATTATAAGTTTTTCAGAAGAATTTGCTAGTTCTTTTTACGACTTAAATATTGAATGGTTACAAACATTTTTTTATGTAGAACCTTTTGATGAAGAAGTTTTAGGCAAACCTAAACAATACATTATAGATAAAGGTGGACATATATTTTTTGCAAAATTAAACAATGAAATCGTAGGTACAGTAGCTTTAATGCCTCTTGACAATAAAGGTACTTTTGAATTGACTAAAATGGCGGTTTCTCCTACACATAGAGGACATAAAATAGGACAACAGCTTATAACTAAATGTATTGATTTTGCTAAGCAAGAACAATTTAGCACGCTACTACTCTACTCTAATACCCGATTAGAAAACGCTATTTATATATATAGAAAATATGGTTTTGTTGAGGTTCCTTTGGAAGAAAACTCACCGTATAAGCGCAGTGATATAAAAATGATCTATAAAGGGAACTAATTAAATAAAACGTTATGGATAACCTGCAAGAAAGAATTTATAAAGAATTTGAAGGTAAAGAAATTTTTAAACAAGCATTAGATAATGGTTTAGACTATTTGAATACGATTTTTGATAGAAATGTGTATCCCTCTGAAGAGGCATTACAAGGTCTGAAAAACTTTGATGAAGAGCTCCCAGAACATTCAACAGATGCTAAACAAGTACTAACACAGTTACATCAATATGGTAGCCCTGCTACAACAGCAACTATGGGTGGGCGATATTTTGGCTTTGTTGCTAGTAGTGTAACTCCCATTGGGATTGCGGCTAAAAACTTAGCTACATTTTGGGATCAGGCTCCTGCTATGCATGTCTTATCTCCAATAGGATGTAAATTAGAAGCCGTAGTAGAACAATGGCTTGTTAATCTTTTTAATTTACCAAAAGATTCTTGTGCAGGGTTTGTTAGTGGTACTTCTACAGCTAATCTATGTGGTTTGGCTGCTGCTAGATATCATATCCTGAAAAAGAATAACTGGGATGTTTCTAAAAAGGGGTTGAGAAATTCTCCAAAAATTAGAATCGTAACTGGTAAACAAGCACATGCAACAGTAACTAAAGCTATAGGTATTTTAGGATTAGGAAGTGATGCTATTGAATGGGTAGATGTTGACCAGCAGGGAAGAATTCTTACCGAATCTGTTCCAGAATTAGATCAAAATACAATTTTAATACTACAAGCTGGAAATGTAAACAGCGGAGCTTTTGATAATTTTAAGGAACTTTGTAAAAAAGCGAAAGCAGTAGATGCATGGGTTCATATAGATGGTGCTTTTGGTTTATGGGCACAGACCGTAGAAAGATTAAAGCATTTAACGCTAGGAATGGAACTTGCTGATTCTTGGGCTGTAGATGCACATAAAACTTTAAATACTCCTTATGATAATGGTATTGTTTTATGCGCCAATAGAGAAGCTTTAATTTCCGCATTGCATATGTCTGGCAGTTATATTGTTCAAAGTGATCAAAGAGATGGGATGTTGTATACTCCAGAAATGTCAAGAAGAGCTAGAATAATTGAACTATGGGCTACTTTAAAATATCTTGGTAAATCAGGTGTAGACGAACTTGTACATACCCTATATGAAAGAGCTAAACTTTTTGCGGATACCATTCGTACTGTAGATGGTTTTAATGTTGAAAATGATGTCGTTTTCAATCAGGTTATAGTTCGCTGTGCTACTGATGAGTTAACAGAAAAAGTATTACATAAAATTCAAGAATTAAGAGATTGTTGGCTAGGTGGTTCAGTATGGTTTGGTAAAAAAGTAATGCGTGTAAGTTTTTGTTCGTGGGCTACTACTGAAAATGATATAACGATAGCAGTTAATTCATTTAGAAAAGCTTTAGAACTAATAACTTCTTCTAAATAATGAAGTTTATATTTATAATCTACATGAATGTTTGGCAATACCAACCCATATAAAAACTCTTAAATATTGAATACATAAACTGCTATGGATTAAAAGTTACCATAGTTTTTGTTATGACTGAAAGTCAGTCTTGATTCTTGATTCTTGATTCTAAAAATACTAATTACAAATTACGCTCAATAAATATTATTAGGTATCCCTGAAACTTATAAATTGTTTGATAACACTAGAGCATAATTATGATTTAATATGGATATTCAATAGTTTTGCGCTTTTAATTTTTAAAATTAGATCGCTAATGTGGATGTATTTAGGGCTTTTAGCTGCTTTGTTTTTAGGACTACATAACTTATGTAAGAAACATGCTGTTCGTGATAATGAAGTATATCCAGTATTATTAGGTACATTAGTTAGTGGATTGTTACTACTATTACCTTTTTATTTTGGTACACATTTTTTTCCAGAACAAACTTTAAAAGCTGGGTTTTTAATTCAAGACATTGCTTTAGAAAAACACGGATATATTTTTATTAAATCTATGATTATGTGTTCGTCTTGGATTTTAGCATACCAAGCCTTAAAACATTTACCCTTAACCATTGTAGCTCCTATTCGTTCTGGTGGTCCTTTCTTTACTTTTTTGGGAGCACTTTTTATTTATCAAGAACGTCCTAGTTTATATCAATGGATTGGTTTTTTCTTGATTATATTTTCGGTCTATTTATATTCACAAGTAGGAAAAAAAGAAGGTATTATTTTTAAAAAGAACAAGTGGATTTATGCTATTATTGGCGCTACTTTTTTAGGTGCTTCAAGTGGTTTATATGATAAGTTTTTGATTCAAAAAATAGATTTAAATCCGCAAACTTTACAATTCTGGTTCTGCTTTTATTGTATACTTATTCTTTTACTTATTTTAAGTATTATTTGGTTTCCAAAACTTGAAAAACGTAAAGCTTTTCAATGGCGTTGGTCGATACCAGCTGTTGGTGTTTTATTACAAACTGCCGATTACTTTTATTTTAAAGCTTTGCAAGATCCTGAAGCTATGATTATGCTTTTGTCTGCTATAAAAAGAAGTCAACTGATTATAGCGGTTGTTATAGGAGGAATTGTATTTAAAGAAAAGAATAAACGTAAAAAACTGTTGCCACTAGCAGGAATTATGATTGGTGTATTACTCATTTTGTATTCGAATTAAAGTTCCATTCTAGTCCATCAATTTTTCTCTTTTTCATATCAATTGTTTTTATTACAGTCCTTCAACAAAAACATTCCCCAAAAAAAGGACACGAAAACTCAACTCTCCAACTATTGAAAATACAGTAAAATTATGCTTTCTTTAACAAAATGACAGCTTTAAAACACTATTTTTAAACAAATATTAACCTTAATAAATAATTCTATGTTAAAAAACATTTCAACTTTAGGTAAAAAACTAAACAGACAAGAGCAAACTGCTATTAGTGGAGGAGAATTTTGTATGATCCATTGTCTTGATGAGTGCATATCTGGATTAGATACTTACACCAGCCAAGGTGGACAATATTGTAGCCAACTATGCATTAAACTTTCAGGAGGGAATGGAGGTTTTTAACCAATTCAAAAACCTATACATCAAATAACAATCATTTGATGTAAAAAATAACCACGCTATTTTTATTGATAGCGTGGTTTTTTTGAGCAAATATTATTCCTTAGATAAGTAACTATGAAAACTACATATCAAAAAAATCACGTAAATAATGACTAGATAAATTATCTTCATTAAGATTTTGAAGCACTTTATTTTTTTCAATTATTCTTACCATTCTTTTAAAATCATTCGCTTTTTGTTCATTTCTATCTTCACTAAAAAAACTTAAAACTACTATATGATTTTTAAAAACATATTGCACCAAATGAGCATAATAACTTTCTGCGTAATTGTACTCATAGACAAAATTATCGTATGAATTATTTTCTTCAAAAAATTTATTGAGCCAAATTAAATTATTTCCCTGTTCACTTTCAATTAATTTACATTTGGTATTGAATAATCTTTCTTTTTCAAAATTCTCTTTTTCAATAGAAGTAAACTTTCTTGCTATGATCCGTATAAAGTTTAAATTATTTTTATCTTTTAAGAATACATCGTTTACATTAAATGTAAAGGAACCAAAATATTTGATACCTCTTTCTTTTTCGAATTTTTTCCTATCATATAAATCATAATAGTTTGGTACTTGAATTGATTGGTTTACAATAGAAATACGTTTTGAATTGTCTAACTCTAAAATTTGATTTTTACATCCTACAATTGTCAATAGAGAAAATATCAGTAACAAAAACGTTTTAAAACAATATTTCATTTTAAATAACAGATAAACTTCATTTTAGTGCATGACAAAATCTTAAAAAAATATTTTTTGATATCAGGTCAAGTACTATCGAATTAAAAAATAGTTGGTATGAAGATAACTTATAAAGTTAGCGAAACCTTGTTATTGTTCGTAATTTTAATATATACTATCATTCTGTTTTTAGTTCTTTACCTAACGCCTTAATCGAATCAATTTGTTGTTGCAACTTTTCTATTTGTAATTTACTTTGAAGTTGATTAAGTTTTGTGTTCATTGAATCTAATACTACCGATTTTTCTTTTTCTAATGGAATCGGATTGTTTTTAAAATAATCATTAGAGGTCTCACTTTCTTTCCATGCCTCTCCTAATTGATCAAAAACATTTTCATCCCACTTGCTAGGATGTTTAGCGTCAATCCAAACGACATCTCTATACTCACTATCGATTAATGCCAAATCTGGAGTTGCTGAACCGTCAAAATTACTTGATTCATCTCTAATTGCCGAAATAGTCCCTAAAAAAAACATTCGTTTTCTTCCAGCAACATTCTTTATATAAGGTCTAAATTCTACAGGTTTATTCACCGACCAATCAAACTCTTTTCTAGATTCAATTACTTTTAATGGCATTGCAGATACTCCTGCATATCCTTGTTTTTTTGAAGCATGATCGTAATAATATAACTTATCCGTTCCATCTGCTGGTATAAAAACACTAAAGGTTAAACTTGTGCGTTCATCACCTACAGGCTCTAAGCCAAACCAATGGTATAAACCACTGTATGCATCTAAACTAGTATCTGAAAAGTTAAAGTCTGTTACAAAAGGTTGTTGATTTTGGTCATCTGCTAAATCTGGAATTTTAACTGCAGTTTTCATATTCCATGGTAATGGATCACTAAAACCTCCTAAAAATTTTAATGATTCTGCTTGTAAACGTGATACTTTCTCTGCCAAAGTATTCTGACGTGTTAAATACGGATAATTTTTCATGTCTTCTGGAGCAATAAATGTTCCTTTACCAAAGAAAATACGTTCAACATAATCGTTAAAATCGTGTGCTCCATTCTCAATCACCATCACTCCACCAAATGTTGGGTAAGGAAAGAAAAAACCTTTCCATTTAATTAGACTTACTACTTGTACCCAAGCCCCTTTATCATTTTTCATGTAATAAGTATCGCTTGGTTCCATGGTACATAACTGGAAGATATTGAAACGTTGTACTACAGCATTGTATGTGTTTCTACTGAATTTTAAAGATTCCCCAATTGAAAATGTAACTGGAATTCTATTCTCACTAGAAAATCTTGGAAAAGGCGTAGTACTAGAAACCGCAAAAACTTCTTCTGTATTATCGGTCATACCTTGCCATGCATATTTTTCTGTAGGTTGAATCGCCATTGTCCACTTATTTACAGAATCTATACGAACTAAATGAGGTAATGAAACATCTTTTGTTTCTCCAACAGATTCATTTGCCATAGAAAAAATATTCATCAATGGCTGGATACGTTCATTTTGTGTTAATGGTAATTCGCTAATCTCTATTTTATTCAGATTATTAAATACATTATAAGTTTTCACATAATCGTACATTTTATATTTCCAGCCCACAAAATATAGTAGTCCAAAAAACACAATCAACCCAAATAAAGTCGCTATTCTACCTCCAGTCCCAGCTGTTTTTCTAAACTTTCGTATACCCAAAAACAATACTATAAATGATAATAATAGTATAAAAATATATTTTCTTATAAAGAGTAAAACAGGTTGAAAATCATCTCTTAATATAAATATTGCTAACAAAAGAATTATAGTAATTAAAACAACTATAAATTTTTGTTTTCCTCCTTTTTTCCAATATCTTTTTATCATTTCTATTTGATTTTTATGAGTTCTCGATACTATTTTACTATGCTTCACTTCGTAAAATCACTCGAACTGACATTGTTTTATTTATTATAATTTTTAATTTCAACCTTCAACCTTCAACCTTCAATCTTCAATCTTCAATCTTCAACCTTCAACTTTAGACCTTTAAAACTTTAAAACTTTAAAACTACAAATACCCTTTATCTTTTAAACGATCTCTTGCACTTTTTTTAGGTGCTTCAGGCTCTTTCTCTTCTGCTTTCTTTACCTCTTCTTTGTTATCAGACCTTAAATCTTCAATCAAATCCTTACCTTTTTCTATGGTATTCTGTACTAAATCTTCCAACGAATCTGAATGTTCATCAATAACAGCAGCAGATTTAAAAATTCCGCCTGCAATATACGTTCCTATTAAAGTACCTACAATCATAGAAGCAAAAGCAGAAATTGTTGCAATATCTATAGGAATTAAAAATCGAACCACTAAAATACCTATTAAAAAAAGTACAGCAACAAATACTAAACGTAATAAAAAAGGTTGTCCGTAAACAAAACCCTTAGTTTCTGTTTCTTTCATTTGTAATTCTTTAGAATTCATCAACTTATTAAAAAATCGATAAATTCCATTTCCCTTAGATTCTTTCCAATACCATACAATTCCGAACAAAATTGCTGCTACAAAAAGTATAATTTCTAGTGTTAACATATGCTGTTGCAAGTTTAGCGTTTGAAGTAAGTTATTATTAAAAAAAACTCTTATCATCAAACTTAGTTAATTATTTGTTCTTATGATGCAATGCTTCCTTGTAATTGAAACATTCCGGTTAATTTCATTCCTACATGTAATTCTGAGAATCGCATATTTTCTTTTGCCACGTACATATCAATAGTAAAAAAGTCTTTCACATCTTGATTTGTAATTAATCTAATATTCAATAAATAGCCTTTACTACTTTTATCATTTAAGAGATGACTCTCTTTAAAACTCTCTAATTCTCCTATAAAATCGAAACAACCATAGTTTGGTAGATCATTGCTAGGCATATACATTGTAAAGTCTTTGCTATATTTTACTTCACTGTTTGAAGTATTATTATTATTATGAATATCTAAGACGAATACAATTCCACTTAAATTAATGTTGATCTTTTTTTGAGTTAAATATGTTTCTCTGTTTTCTGCATAATCTGTAGCGAAATACCATAGTCCAAAAGTATCTCTACCTCTTCCTGAAACAATAGCTTCAAGATTATCTATATTTTCCCATTCAACAATTTCTTTTGTTTCAAAATCTAATTGATACTCTGTTTTTACTACTGGTAAAATCGTTTTAGGTTCACCTTGATGGGTTATTGCTTTAAAATTAACATCATCAAATTCTACTTCAGATATTGATAAATTATCTCTTTTTAATTTAGGCTCTTTGGTTAATGCAAAAGCGAAATATTCATGTAATATTTTACTTCCTTCTTCTGTTCTATACGTTTCAAAACCAAAAACTCCTCCCCAAGTATTGCTTAAACTTAATGTATTTGCTTTTTTAACAATTATTGCTGATTCATTTTCAAAGCTTGGCGCTGAAATCTCTATTCTATCTTGAAAATAATCTTTGTCTTCAAGTAGACTCGCTTTTAAAATATCATTATTCTCATTTGTTGTAAACTCAGCAAATTCTCCATAATTAATGTTATCACCATCAAAAACATAAGGTAAGCCAATTTTCCCTTTTTGATGATTACTAAAGTTGTATGTGATAGAAATTGCTTTTAACTCTTCGTCTGTATTTGCTATTGTATGATTCTTATTGTTATTAAATTGAGAATGATAAAAAATGGTATACGAAACTATTTTGTTTTGTTCTAACAACTGTTCAAAACGTTCTTCCATCTTTAGTATTGCCATATCAGCAGATAATACATAAGAGTTATCATCTCCAACAATGTATAAAAAACCTATAATTTCTCCATCATTATTTTCATAAGCAGATATGGGCGCATAGTTTCCTTGAAGTTGCATATTCATAAATAACTTTATGTACTCGCTATACTTTTGCATTGAAAGAAAAAAATCACTTTTCTCAACGTTATTTTCTTTTGATTCTTTTTTCGATGAATCGTTTTTTTTATTGCTTAAAAAATCAAATAATCCCATACAAATTTTGCTTTTTCTTTTCTTGAATTAAATATTCTTCTTAATTGTTTGAATTACCCAATCTTTCATAGCATCATTCCATTTCTTATATTGTTTATAAAACTCTTCTTTATCATACCAATACATGAATAATATATCTTTAGGAGAAATACTCACTAACAACTTCCATATTAAATCTTGTTCACTTGGTTTTAATGAAGAGTGCGGACTATGTAATGCTACATGAACTTCCTTATCTACAATATCTTCTATTTTCACATTCCCCATCTTCTTTTTTTCCAAATAGCGATCTACTCCCATTACTTTCTTGCGTATATCCACATCCATTTTATTTAAGTAACTTTTAAATAAAACTGGATCTTCAAGAATATCAACTATTTCATGATTTGCATTTTCTAAATGTTCTGAAAGTAGATACTTCTTAACACGCTCGTGTCTTTGACGCGTAATTTCTGAATTTAAATCGAACTCTATAATTAAATGAGAACGTAATTTATCTATAAGTTCAGCATGTTGTATGTGATACATGAGTACATCATGACTTGTATCTTGAATTGCTTCTTTATAGGCATCTATATCTTGAAACACTAAAATGGGCGATAAAAAGCTTTTAATGACAAAGATTCCGCCGAAAGCTTCAGTAAAAAAAGAATCTACATTAAATTTGATATCTTTTATATCAATAATTCGCTCTCTTAAATCACCATACGTATTCGCAGATTCTAATAGTTGTTTATGAATATTTTCATCCACAAAATTATTATCTTTTTTGAATAATTCTATGAGTGCTAATTGTTCTTTCTGAGCCTTATCTAAATTATCCACCAAACGAAAACGAACTGTAATATCTTTATATTTTAAAACATCTAGTGGTTCATAAAACACATCTATTCGCTGATCAAAATCAACACAAATTGCTGAATCTCTAGTTATATTTTCAATATTACTTTGATGCGTTTTAAATACCTGTTTCATTAATTCTCTATCAAAAGAGTGAAATGGATTGTATACAGGTAATCCTTTTTGAAGTGGAGTTATAATAATACAATGTGGATTTGCTTCTCCATTATTTAAATAATGAATTTCATTTTTCTCTTCCGCTACTTCAGGGCTCCATCCTATTCCGTCAATAAAAAAGGATGCTAATTTTGTTTCTGTAAAACCTAATTTTACCAAACATTTATTATAACGCTCTACGAGTTTACCACTAATAGGTATTAATTCTCCTTTATATAAATCTGCTTCTTCTAATTTTTGCATTAGTTTACAAAAGTTACTTTATTTATTTTTCCATTTTTAATTTCATAAATGGCGATAGCCTCGATTGGTTTTTTAGAAATACCTGTTATTCTTTCATGATCTATCACCTTATTTTTTAACACAATCCTTTTTACTACTTCACAATGTAATTTAGTGTATTTCTTAAATAATTCTACATATCCATCTCGTATATTTTTTTTCCCTTTTTTTCTTAACTCATTAGGAAAATCATAAATCTCAAAGTTTTCACTGTAAGGTTCTAAAAAAGCTTCAATATCTCTTGCATTATAACCATTTACTTGACGTTGGACTAACTGTTCTGGAGAATCTTCTATAATTTTGTTTATTGGAAAAGCACTCCCTCCTTTTATGACATAAGCTATTTTTTCAACTGCTTGTATATCTTCTAAAGGATTCGCAGTTAAAATAATTAGATCGGCCATTTTACCCTCATCAATAGAACCCAAAATATTTTCTTTCCCTAAAATTTTTGCACCATTAATTGTAGAGGCTTTCAATATTTGTAAATTCGTTAATCCTGCTTTTTTCATCGCTTTCAATTCATCAGAATATGATGTAGCATGAAGTGTCCCAATATTACCAGCATCTGTACCAGTGGCAACATTAAATCCACTTTCAACTGCTTTCTTTAGATTATTTGCCATTCGCTTCTCTTCAGCTCTTCTTTCTTCTTTATTACTATCGAAAAAAGTTTTATACCTTTTCCAAATTGGTAAAGACTTCATTTCAAATTTTCTTGTATCATAAAGACTCCCCAATGCGGTAGGGTTGGAAATGGAAAAATCATTTTTACTTGGTGTTAAATCGGATGTATATGCTCTTCTATAATTATCTCCTACAATTAAAGTAGGGATATAAGAAACATTACCTTCCTTTACCATTTTGATAAATTCATCATCTAACTCTTCATCTTCTACACTATGTACCAAGAAATCTGCCCCTGCTTTAATTGCTTTTTTTGCTGTTTTTAACTGCGTTGCATGTACAGCTACTTTTAAATTGTTTTTATGAGCTTCTTCTATAGTTGCCTTTACAATGTTATAATTCTTCTCCTCGTCCTTAGAAGATCTTACGATATACCAAATTTTTATAAAATCTGGTTTAAAAGCTATTTGTTCTTTTACTAAACTTCTAGCTTCCTTTGGTGTTTTTGCTTTTATTATCGGAGCATTTTCTATTTCGAATGCCTTGGGTTGATAGGTAGAAACTAAAGGGCCTGTTAGTAATATATTAGGGTATTCGGTAATATCTGAATATTTATCTCTTAAATCAAAATTATACATTGGACCTCCAACATCAATAACAGTAGTAATTCCACATCGCAAATATCTTTTTAAAAAATCTGGCGCATATCTTTTCAACCACTCTCTTTCTTCTTCATAACTTCTATACTTGGTTAAGTTTAATGCGTCTGGTCTTGTATACAATCCTCCAGATTGAAATAAGTGAATATGACTATCAATCATACCTGGTAACAGCCATTTTCCTTTCCCATTTATAACTACATAATCTTTTTTTTCTTTTATCTTTTTTCTTATTAATTTTATTTTTTCATTTTCTATTAACACATCCTGTGTCTTTAATGTTCCTTTTACGACATCAATTAGTTGAATGTTTTTAATTAATATAGCTTCTTTATTTTTGTTTAGTTTCGTGCTCTCTATTTTTAAATCACTTACTAGTTTTATTTCTGGAGTTTTACCTATAATTTTCAAAACAAAATTCCCTCCTTTTTCTTTGAAGTTATTTGCTTTTTTAAATGAATAATATTTCGACCTGTGTTTTACTAGATTAAAGCCCTCTACCCATGATTGGTCATTATCCCATTCAATATCAGATTCAAAAGAACCATTTGTCAATTCAATTTCCTCCCATTTCCCTTGCTTATCCAATCCTTCTAAATAAAACCCATCAAAATAAAATTCACCATCACCTTCTACCAATCCTCCTACAGAAAGAATATTTATTTTATTATCTACTTCTATTTCTACAGAACGAGTTACCCATTTATTTTCAGTCACTAACTGATCTCTAGTTACTTTAGAGGTCTTAATTAATTTCTCATCACTATCTAATCCTTGCATTAAAAAAAAGGCATGAACTCCTCCTAAGTCTGTAAACGTCGTAACTTTTGCTTCACCTCTTAGTTTGATCTTTTTATAACGTTTGTTATCAATCTTTACTTTTTGAAAAAAACCAGTGTAGCCATCTTCTATTTCTTTTATTTTATCTTGTGAGTAAGCATAAAAAGAAAAAAAGAGAGTACTTATTAAGATTATAATGTTTCTCATTATATAATTTGGTTTATAATTTTATCTATATTATTTAAAACTTTAACAACTTATGAATTTGCACATATTGCAATAACATAATTGTTCTTGCATCTTTTATTTCTTTATTTTCAACCATTTTGATTACTTTTTCAAATGGAAGTTCTAACACTCTTATTTCTTCTCCTTCTTCTTCTAATCCACCTCCAGAACTCACTTTCATGCTCGCTGTATATGCTGCAACATACATAAATGATTTTTCTGTAGTAGCTCCAGGAGAGATATAGGATTCAAAAACTTGTTGAATCTCTTTAATTTTGTAACCAACTTCTTCTTCTACTTCTCTTCTCACACTATCTTCAGGTTTTTCATTAGCATCTATAGCTCCCGCACAAACCTCAATTGACATACTCTCTGAAGGATATGCTTCGTCATAAATAGCCATCCGAAACTGTTGCGTTAAAATTACAGTATTCTTTTGCGTATTGTATAATAGAATACAAGTTCCTTCACCTCTATCATAACTTTCTCTAGATAAACGTTTCCAACTTCCGTCTCTAAACAAGAAATTGTAATCAATTTTATATAGTGTTCCCCATTCTTTCGATAAAATAGAACGTGTAATATTTTTAAGTCTGTTCTTGATTTCCATTTTCTTTTTTCACAAATAAAAAATATAAACTACGTATTTGATTCTTGCTATATTGAAAAATAGCAACTACTATTTTTAATATTCCGTAAAAAATTAATTCTAAAAGAATTTCAATAAAAAAAAACCTAATAAAGCCAAAAATAAACTCTAAGAATACAATCATTTAGGTTTTATTATTTCTCAAATTGTTTTCTAGCTTCTAACTCAATATTCATTTGATTCACTCTAGCGTCTACTTTACGTTTAAAGTCTGTATCTGCTATTGTTGCTACATTATCTAAATAACGAACTACTTCTTGCCTTCTAATTTCAGAGAAATCTAATCCTTTCATATTCTCCTTCATCAGCTCTTTAAGCATATTGAATTTCGTTTCATAATCTTTCTTAAAATAAACTTCAGGGTTATCAAACCAATCTTGTTCTAAATCAAAATCAGTTAAACGTAATGAAATTGCTGATTGTATATTTCTAACATCTCTTGAAGAGAAAAACGGAAATGCTTTCTGCATTTCTTTATATAGACTAGCAAAGAACATATGCTCACTCGTTTTGTGTTGTTCTGCTACACGATCATACACTTCATGCACACGAGCTTCTGTAGGCTTTTCAATACTATTTAATACATCGCCCATAGTTTTCACAAATCCTTGATCTGCTAAATAATTATAACCAGATGGTCCAGCCATATTTACAAATTCTGGCATTGTTTTTTCAAACTTTCTCCACCAGATATGATCTTGATCTAAGAAATCATTTTCAGTTCTTGCTCCATCTATTTTAAACCTTCCTTGTACACGAGAAATAACAGCTTTATCTAGCATTTCTGGTAAATTGGTAAACAATCCGATAGAACTGTTTCCATAATTTACAGCATACGCTCCTTCTGTATAACGTAAGAATACACCAATAACTTCTTTTACACCTGCAGAAACACCTTGTGCTGTTCTTTCTTGTAGATTATTTTCTGCATCATCAATTGGTGCAAAAATTAATTTTGTAGGATCTTGCATTGGTTTCATCCACTCTACCATTTTTTCTGCCGATCCTCCTTGAAAAGTAGAAATTAGCGTATCTGGCATTGGGTGAAATAAGAACGGAATATCTAAGTTATCCGAATGTTCTTTTAATCGCGTTGCAATCGCAGCGATTAACATACTTTTCCCTGTACCTGGAATTCCATATCCCATAAATACAGGCATAAATCCGCCTAACTCTTGGAATGGATTTTTCTGAGCTTCGAAATCGTAACTTAACATACGTTCTGTTAAACGACGAGCAAAGTGTTTAGCATCTTTATTTCCTACGATTTGTTCGAACTGAATTTTATTAAACTCTACACTCTTTGCTGTTCCACTGAACGTATTTTCCCATCCTGAAACTGCAAAATCAGAGTTCTCTAACTTGTAAGTTCTATCTATAATCGTTTCCGTATACTCTAAGCTACTTTTTCTTAGGTTAATTTCATCAATCAATGCTTCGAAATACACTACCGTAAAATCAATAACATCTTTATCGGATTTGATGATATCTGGATGTGATAAATATTTTTCATAATAGAATAAACAACAAGAAATCCCTTTTAAAGGTGTTAAAAACGATACTTCAGGAATTCCTGCAAACTTCTGCTTCATTACAGATAAATCATCTGAAGCATGAGGTTTTAAATCGTGTAGTATTTTATATGAAGTTGCAAACAACTGAAAAGCTGTTGCGGTTTGCATTTTACTTTCAAATTCTCGTCTTCCATTAGCATCTAATGCAGATTTTCTTTCAGATAAACTCGATAAACCCGATGCATCTGTAAAACTATCTTTAATCCAAATTCCTAAAGTTAATCCTTCTTGTACAGCAAATAATGTTTGATTTAAAAACACTGGAATTGCTATAGAATCTGGTAACAACCTTTTCTTTAATGCTAATATTGTTTTAGAAACAGATGTAATTTCTGTTCCTCCACTTCCTCCTTTTGCCTTAGATAAAAACAATAAAATTGATTCATCTTTAGCATTTTTGTCTTTATTCTTCGCTCGTTGACTTTGTTCCCATTGAATACTTTTTAAATATCCACTTGCTTCATCACGAAGTACATCTAATTCATTTTTCTTTATTGGGAAAGTTGAGTTGTGTTCCATATTTTTAGTTCGCAGTTTTCAGTTAAGCAGTGGACAGTATTGTACCACTTTCTGATTTTTTTTATTATTTCTTTACTCCAAATTTTTCAGGATTAAACATCATATAGTTAATCAGTTTCCCTATTTCTTCACTTTTGTTTTCTAATTTTCTTTTCTCTTCATTTGAAATATATTCACAAGCTAATGCAAATTCCAACCAAAGTTGTGTTTCTGAATTCTCACTATCTGCATCAGACATTTTACTTTTAAAGTGTTTTTCATATTGTCGCTTTCTATATCCTTCAGCTATTACTGAACAGACAGCTCTACTTGATCTTATTATTTGAGAAGTTAAACTAAACTTCTCTGATTTCGGAAATCTTTTCGAAATCAGAAATATCTCCATAGCTAGATCAAATCCTTTTTGATAAGCTAATAAAGTTTTAAAACTCATTTTCCTTTTCTTTAATTTTTAATTTCATAGTTTTTTTTAGCTGCAAAAAAAACTACCTACTGAATACTTCTGCACTAAATACTGATTTTAAGGTCAGAAGTTTGAATTGGTTCTTTTGCTAGTTTATTCAGTACTTCTGGGGTTTTACTATGTAATAATTGAATGATTCTATGTGGTGCAAAAACGTATTTTCTTCGATCTACATCATTCCATTTTTGATAGGTTTGTTTTGAGAAAAAACCGCCCTCTGTAAATGTACTTCCAGAGAACACCTCATCTGTTTTAAATGATAAAGCATATGATTCTAATGGGACTTGCTTCTTAGCAATTCCTTCTAAAATCGCATGAGTAATTTTATTCTCGTCTTTTGCAAACACATTGTGTAATGGACCTAAATCTAATCTTTTAATATATTTCGGATGAATATCTGAAAGTTTTCTATCGATATTATGCGCCATCATATCCAACGCCATTTTTCGATCTGCAGTTTCTTTTAAAACCTTGTATAATGGCTCTTTAAAGTCGTTAGATTTTCTTCCTTCATAATCAAAATACATAAAACAAACGTATGGTCTATTATCAGATACATCATAAAAACTCCAACTTGTAATATATTTTGCTGGACTATTTTCTGGCGCATTGATTACTTTACCTTGAACAAACTTTTTATATATATATTTTGGATTTACAGAATTATAATAGACTGTTGAAGTTGCCTGAAATAACCTCCTTTTTTTCACAGGTTCTTTCTTTCGTAATAACGTATCTAAAAATTCTTTTTTAATATCTTCAACATCTTCTAACTTATTCAAATATTCATTTCTTAAATCTAAATCGTTAAGTAAATATCTAAATTCTAAGTAATTTGGGAAACCAGAATCGGTAAGATCTATTTTCATATTTTCTTCATCATCATACATATATTTTATACGTATAGCTTCAATAGAATATAAAAATAAATCTGAGTATTGTTTGAAAATTGTTAGCTCTTGTTGACTACATAAATTCTGCTTTTGAATATTTACTAGTAACTCTTTCAACACAAAATCTAACATTTTATGATAAAATACGTACTGTTCTTTCGAATCTAATACTGCAGAATCTAATGGGGTTACAATCATATTTTTTAGTTCTCAGTTTACAGTATTACAGTTGGCAGTTCTCAGAAAACTGTTTACTGAAAACTGCTCACTGCACACTAAAGTTTTAAGATAATAAATCGTCGTCACCTGATGGTTCTGGACTTGGATCATTTGAGGGTTCATTTCCTTCTCCTGTAGGAGCAGATCCGTCTGCCTTATAATAATCTTCAAATATTTCTTTCATATCAATTCCGTAACGATCAGCAAAATTCTTTTGGATCTCAGAATCTTTCTCTCTAATTTCTTGTAATGCTTCGGCATATGAACTGTATACACCTTGCATAACTTTCTCATGAACTGGAATATTATCCATCATTTCCTGACGAGCCCTAGCACTAGCTGTATGCATAGCAGCTAAAGTTTCTCCAATATGCTCATCTGTTTTCACACCTAAATGCTCTAAAATAGCGGCAAATTCTTGATCAGTTCTAGCTTTTAAAGCTACAATATAACCATCATAGTATTTCAAACGCTCTTCAGTATCTGACTTTAATTTTGCTCTATGCGTTTGTAAATTACTACGTAACGATGTTAATACTTTAATTGTTAAATTATGCTTATGCACAAAACTATCTTTACTAGCTGCTAAAGTAGTATAAGCACTTTTTAAACCTTCTAATTCCTCAACTTTTTGCTCTAACGTAGTTACTTTACCTATAGCTTCAGAATACTCTGTAGATTGCTTATCTGCAATCTCTTCCAATTCTTGTCTGGCTTGCTTTAACAATGCATATTGCTCTTCTAGCTGCGCCTCTACCTCTTGCTTTTTCTCTAATGCTTTGGTATGATTCTTTGAAGCTTCTACAATAGCTGTTTGTAATTTCTCTTCAACTTCTTTAATTTCTATTTCACGATTTTTTAAACGTGTAACTGCAGCTTGAGATTTGTATGATAATTCACTTAATAACGTTTGTACATCCGCACTTTCAATACGTTCTTGAAACATTGCTTTTGCTTTATTATCTGCGCTACTACGAACTTTCTCAGCTTCTTTTAATTCTTGTTCAGCCTTTTTTATTTTACCTTTTCTTCCCCAAAGGTTATTCCACCAAGTGTCTGGTTTGTTTTGCGCGTCTTCTAATTCTATTTTTGCGCGTTCTAAAGCTTTCTGAGCATCATCAATGATTTTTTGCTCATCTGCATTCAACGAAGAAAATTTTTCAAAAATAATACCTACTTCATCCTGATAATCTGTTAAATCTTTGATTGCATCAAGTAAAGTAGTTCTATCTTTTTCGGCCATATTTACAACATCATCTAATGTTGCGTTCAGTATTTTTTGTCTACTTTGTGGATCCTCCTCTTGAGCTAGCTTAGATTTCATGGTATCTATAGCTTTACCCCAGTTCACATCTACTTTTTCAGTTTTCTCATTAGAATTCGTTTCTAGTAAATCAAAATCATCAGACATTTCGTGTAAGTTTTTTAGTTGTACAATTTTTAAAGTTAGCAATTTCGTTAAAAAAAATTATTTCAAGAAATAATTATTCAACAATTATAAGTATCGTTTTTACTTAAAATGTTACAACAACTCTATAAAAAAAGAAAAGCTACCTAAAAAATCAGGTAACTTTTCACTTCAAACTAGAAATTTATGTAAACAAACAACTAGCTAAAACCTACATTAGTTTCAGCATATTTTAAACATTTACTGAAGTTTCTTCTAAAACCGCTTCAGTACTTTTCGCTTCAAATTGATTTGAGGTATTCTTCTCTCCTCCTGCCTTTAATGCATTATCCCCAGAGAAGAATGTTTTATGATCGTCACCTAAATCAGAACCTGCCATTCTTTGGTGTTTCACACAAGAAACTCCTTTTCTAATTTCTTGTCGTTGTACACCTCTTACATATGCTAACATTCCTTCTTCACCAAAGTAACCTTCAGTTAAATCATTCATATGTAAAGCAGTGGTATGATATGTTGGCAATGTAATTAAGTGGTGGAAAATTCCTGCTTCTCTAGCACCATCTTGTTGGAAAGTTCTAATTTTCTCATCTGCACGATTAGATAACTCAGTTCCATCATAAGCAACATCCATTAGGTTTGCCCTATTATATGCAGATACATCTTCTCCAGCTTCAACCATAGCATCGTAAACTTGCGTACGGAAGTTTAATGTCCAGTTGAATGAAGGTGAATTGTTATACACTAATTTTGCATTTGGAATTACTTCTCTCACTCTATTTACCATTGCAGCAATTTGACCTACGTGTGGCGTTGGAGTTTCAATCCATAATAAATCTGCTCCATTTTGTAAACTTGTAACACAATCTAAAACAACTCTATCAATATTTGTTCCTTCTCTGAACTTATACAATCCGTTTGCTAAACGCACTGGACGCACTAATTTCCCATCTCTTTTTAATAATACTTCGTTGTTAGAAACCTCATCGATAGAAACTTCTTCACACTCAACAAAATCTAAATATTGAGAAGCTAAATCTCCTGGCTCTTGACTTACTGGTAATTTTTGAGTTAAACCAGCTCCTTCAGAATCTGTTCTCGCTACAATAACTCCATCATCAACTCCTAATTCTAAAAACGCATAACGAACAGCATTTAATTTTGCTACGAAATCTTCGTGTGGTACAGTTACTTTTCCATCTTGGTGACCACATTGTTTTGCATCAGAAACCTGATTTTCAATTTGAATAGCACATGCTCCAGCTTGAATCATTTTCTTAGCTAATAAATAAGTAGCTTCTTCGTTTCCGAAACCTGCATCAATATCAGCAATAATTGGCACTACATGAGTTTCAAAATTATCGATTTGATCTTGTACATCTTCTCCAGCTTCTAACCTTCTGAATAAATCATTTAATTCTATAGCATCTGCCTGACGTAAGAAATCATAAATCTCTTCGATTAATCCAGGCACAGCTGTTTTTTCATGCATTGATTGATCAGGTAACGGTCCGAATTCAGAACGTAACGCAGCTACCATCCAACCAGATAAGTATAAATATCTTTTACTAGTAGTTTTGTAATGTTTCTTTACTGAGATCATTTTTTGCTGAGCTACAAATCCATGCCAGCATCCTAATGATTGTGTGTAATTAGCAGGATCAGCATCATAAGCACCCATATCTTCTCTCATGATAGAAGCGGTATACTTGGCAATATCTAAACCAGTTTTAAAACGATTTTGAGTTGCCATTCTTGCTGCATTTTCAGGACTAATAGCACTCCATGAATTCCCGAATTTTTCCTTTAAAGTTCTTACAGTTTCTAAAGCTGAACTATAACTTCCTTGTGCTAAATTTTTCATAATATTGTATTTCGCTATTGAGTTATTTAATTTATTAATGACTCGCCCTTTAAATGTTGCCGCATTTTTAGGGCTTTTTTTTTATTTTTAATTATATGTACTGGTACGCTGGTAAGGTTAAAAACTCTTCAAAGTCTTCAGATAACACTAGGTCATCAAACAATTGAATCGCTAATTCAAATCTTCTAGAAGTAAAAGCCGCTTCACCAACTAATTCTTTAATTTTTTCTATTTCTTGAGCTTTAAACTCATTGTACATTTCTATATCGAAAGCTCTTTCATCTTCTAATCGAACTCCTTTGTGTAACCATTGCCAGATTTGTGTTCTTGAAATCTCTGCCGTTGCTGCATCTTCCATTAAATTATATAATGCTGCTGCTCCATTTCCTGACAACCAACTTTCGATATACAAAATACCCACATTAATATTCTCTCGAATTCCTTTTTCAGTTACAGTTCCCGTTGGTAATTCCACTAACTCTTCTTCTGTAACTACTAAATCTTCACGCTTGTTATCAATTTGATTTAGAGTTGGCATGTGCTCATTAAAAACATCCATAGCTACTTTTACTAAAGCTGGATGCGCAACCCAAGTTCCGTCGTGACCATTTTTCACTTCCTGAAGTTTGTCTCGTTCTACTTTTGCATAAGCAGCATTGTTTGCTTCCTCATTATTTTTAACAGGAATTTGTGCTGCCATTCCTCCCATTGCATGAACTCTTCTTACGTGACAACGTTGCACTACGCGTTGAGAATATGCTTTCATAAATGGCGAGCTCATTGTTACTTGAGCACGTTCTGGAACCAAAAACCCTTCATGATTTCTGAACTTCTTTATATAAGAGAAGATATAATCCCATCGGCCACAATTAAGGCCCGCCATATGATCTTTTAATTCGTATATAATTTCATCTAATTGAAAACTTGCTGTAATTGTTTCAACAAGAACTGTAGCTTTGATAGTATCTTGAGCAATACCTAAATAATCTTGTGCAAAAACAAACACCTCATTCCACCAACGCGCTTCTAAATAATGCTCTAATTTTGGTAAATAAAAATAGGTTGCCGAACCTTGCTCTTGTAATACTTTTATATTATGAAAGAAATACAATCCGAAATCTACTAAAGAACCCGACATTTCTTCTCCATCAATCACAAAATGTCTTTCATTTAAATGCAACCCTCTTGGCCTTACTAATAAAATAGCTGTTTCGTTATTTAAAGAATAGCTTTTATTTTTCGCCTCGTTGTAGAACGAAATCGTTTTCGTATTCGCATCAAACAAATTTTGCTGACCACTTAACATATTTTCAATAGTAGGAGAACTACTATCTTCAAAATCTGCCATAAAAGTTTTAGCACCAGAGTTTAAAGCGTTAATCACCATTTTTCTATCAACCGGACCTGTAATCTCTACTCTCCTATCTAATAAGTCTTGCGGTAAAGGCTTACAAACCCAATCTGAATTTCGTATTGAAGCTGTTTCTTCTGGAAACGAAGGAAAGTTTCCTTCATCAAAAAACGCCTGCATCTTGACTCTTTCCTTTAGCAACTCCAATCTTTTAGCATTAAACCTATTGTGTAACTCAACTAAAAAAACTTTAGCTTCTGGAGTTAAAATTGATTGATAAGATTGTTCTTCAAACCCTTTGAATTGAATCTCATTTAACATTGCTTTTGTTTCCATTTTTCTTCTTTTTAAAAAACTACTCTGCAATAATATAAAATATTTTCGGTCTCCACAAGCGAACGTTCGCTAAATTTTAAAAAAATATAATTTTTATACGTTCGCTTAATTCTTTATTTTTGATTTTATGATCATAGAAGACGAATATATTCGCCTAATTTTTGGGCTTAAACTGAAACAAATACGTACTGAGAAAAACCTTTCTTTATTTGGCTTAGCTAAACTTACAGGTTTATCTAAATCGTATTTAAATGAAATAGAAAAAGGAAAAAAATATCCTAAGACAGATAAAATTGCAATTCTTTCAGATTGCTTAGAAGTTCCTTATGATCATTTGGTTTCTTTAAAGCTAGATAAAAACCTGGCTCCTATTGGAGAAATCTTACAATCTAAAATTCTAAAGGAAATTCCATTAGATTTATTCGGAATTAAAGAAAACAACTTAATAGATATTGTAGCTAATGCTCCTGCTAAAGTGAATGCTTTTATTAGTACAATTATCAAAATATCTCAGAATTATAATCTAACTCGAGAAAGTTTCTTTTTAGCATCTTTACGTTCTTACCAAGAAGCACACAATAATTATTTTGAAGATATTGAAGATAATGTTGAGAAATTTGCAAAGTCATATCATATCGATTTAACTAAAGAAATTACTTCAGCAGATTTAGAGGAAATACTAAAAGAAGAGTTCAATTACAAAATAGATACTGAAGAATTATCTAAGCACAAAAACTTAACTGATTTACGAAACATATACATTCCTAAAAAGAACACATTGCTATTGACTAGTGAAATTTCTGAAGCACAACGAACTTTTATACTTGCCAAAGAAATTGCTTACAACTTTTTAAAAATAGAAGATCGTTTGTATACCTTCCCTTGGATAAAATTTGAAAGTTTCGATCAGGTATTACATAATTTTATTGCTTCTTATTTTGCTGGTGCTTTGATTATTCCAAAGAAAAAACTAATTCAACAATTAAAAGAATTATTCGACAAAGAAGATTGGAATCCGTTACGTTTACATAAAATCATTAAAAGCTATAATTGTTCTGATGAAACTTTTTATCAGCGTTTAACCAACATATTACCTAAAGCTTTTAGTATTAAAAACTTATTCTTTTTACGATTTACTTATAAAAAAGATGCTCCAAAATATCGTTTAAGTAAAGAATTACACATAACACAGCAGCAATCGCCACATGCCAATAGAAATCAAGAGCATTACTGCAGAAGATGGGTTTCGTTAAAAACGATTCAAAAATTTATTGCTTCCGATGAACAGAAATCAGCATCAGGAATTCAAATTTCTTCATATCAAGATGACGAAAATGAATATTTAGTTTTATCTGCCGCTAACAAAGACCCTTTCAAAAAAGACATCTATAGAAGTATCAGTATCGGTATGCTTCTATCTCCACATTTAAAAAGAAAAGTAAACTTTTTAAAGGAAGACACTTTTGAAAAACAATTGGTTGGTGTTACTTGTGAATCATGTGCTGTGAAAGATTGCACTGATCGTGTTGCTGAACCTTTAATTTTAGACCGTAGAGCTCGTTATAAAGAAATAGAGAATTCTGTGAAAAATATTATTGATTCTTACAATTAATTTACTTCAGAAATGGAAAAAGAAAACTTGTGTCGAATTGCAGATGCTGCAAATACATACAATACCGCATTAAGCATTATTAAAGCCAAAGGATATAAGATTTTTATATTTCCAGATTCAAGAGAAGATTATTTAGGTAATTTCTGGGTGATTCGTAAAAACAAACAATTTATAGGGGCTGATCCATTACGATTACTTGGAGTCATATCTATTTGGGAAAGCACAGGTGATGATTGGCAAATGAAAGATTTCCCTGATGAAGACTTGTTTGATAAAACTTGCTCTAGAGCATTTCCTGATACTCTTGAAGATTTAAACAAGCTAAGCTCTATAGATTTTCAAAATCTAATTTCCGATTATCAGTTATTCTTTGACTGCTTACCTATTAAAATTGAAATTTCTCCTAAAACTACAAGAAAAGAGATATTTGAAATATTAAACACTTTTTATAAAGATGAAAAATATTAACATCGCCTTTACTTGTTTTGCCTTAGTAAATAAGAATTTCACAAAGGGTAATTAACACGAAATAATTTTATTACTGAACATTAAATGTAATTCGTAATGCATATTTAATGTTCAAAGATTTATTTCTGTTAACCGCAGGTTTCATCAAAGGTAATTTTTTAATAATCCACTCTCCTTCTTTCTTTAATCTTGGATGTGGAGCTTTAACTGAAATAATCTTGGCTTTACCTTGCTTATCAATTTCAAATACTGTAAATATTCGTTTTCTACCTGAAGCCATGCCAATCTCATTTGCGATTTCTGCATCAAAATACCTTCGAATATGCTTATTGATTTTCTTTTGAAAACACCTTTTATACTGTTCCACACCTACAATTTCGCAACCTGGATAAATTAAAAATTTAGTAGCGTTTTTAAATACGTATAAACCTTTTGCTTATTAACTATATTTTATAGTATACTTTGTTGTGTGTTCATTTTATTTCAAGTATTTCTGATACCAATTAAAAAATTCATCTTCTGAATTTTCATCATCCATTGTGGCTGGATATTTTACAACTTCTAATCCGATATCAGGTATTTTTACTTTAAAAGTCTTCTTAACCCATTCTTGAAACTCTATGTTTGGTTTAACAATAAATTCATCATCATTTTCATTAGGTGGATAAGGAAAATTTTCATCCCAACATATTTCGTCATATCCGATTGCTAAAAGACGAAAAAAATCAGTCATGTTATCTGCTAAAACGCAAGCTAAAACTGAACCAGAGCCCGATCCCATATGGACAACTTTTAATTCATTATTATCATTTAACCACAAAGCACATTGAGAGCCTTCTGCGCCACTCTGTGCAAAAACACATAACCTTGATTTTAATTCTTCGTTATCTTCTCCTCCAAACCAATACTTTAAGTTTTCTGTTCCTCCTGCAGCAAACTCAATTTGAGTTCCTCCATTACGTTCAGTTTCTGTCCAACTTTCTTTTAACTCTTTTTCTGGATAGAGAAAACCTATTCTATCTCCATTTTCATTATCAACAAATAGATTATTATCTTCAATCCATTGATATAAAAGTTTCAACCCCTTCGGAACTATCATTTGTTTTGGAAGAACACGTTGTAATTGATTGATTAATTTGTTTTTCATCTTGATTGATCTAATAGTGTAAACGTAGCGTATATAAAGACACTATATTTTTCGGATTAACCCAAAACCTAATTTTTATATTTTGTTCTTAACTTATCATTTTTTTTCATATTAATAGCAACTAGGGGTAATAACAATTTTATAAATCTCATATCTGCAATTGTTTGTAACTAAAAAAAGCTTTCGAATAATTTAAAATTACAAAAAATATTATTCAATACTTTTTCAAAGAAATATCTACAATTTTAAAATTAAATTAAACACATCATAGACACTAACTGATATAAATAAAAAGTATAATGATGTTAGATAGTAGCACTTTGTTTTACTGAACATTAAATGTAATTGGTAATGCATATTTAATGTTCACAGGTTTATTTCTGTTAATCGCAGGTTTCATCAAAGGTAATTTTTTAATAATCCGCTCTCCTTCTTTCTTTAGTCTTGGATGTGGAGCTTTAACTGAAATAATCTTAGCTTTACCTTGCTTATCAATTTCAAATACTGTAAATATTCGTTTTCTACCTGAAGCCATACCAATCTCATTTGCGATTTCTGAATCAAAATGCCTTCGAATATGCTTATTGATTTTCTTTTGAAAACACCTTTTATATTGTTCTACACCTACAATTTCGCAACCTGGGAAGACTGAAAATTGATCTATTTTTGGAGGTAATTTCAAAAACATTTTTTTAGCTTTACTATATTCTTCATCAAAATCCTGATCTGCTTTTACAAAAGCCACCATTTCTCTAACATCATCAATCAGAACAATAACTTCTTTAGTATCTACTGGAACTACTTCTTCAATAATCGTATATCCTTTATCTGTGCTTACAACCACACTTTCTCCAGTATTTGGATATTTTATTTTAAAATCACCTTTTTCATTAGGTACTACTACTGTTTTATTTCCTTTTAATGCAACTTTAAATGCTGAATTTTTTGGAGTTTCAGATTTTTCCAAATTCACAAACATTCCCTTCAATTCTTTGGTACTTCCACACCCTACTATAATAAGAAGAAGTAATAATTTTAAGTATCTCATGTATCTATTTTTGTAGCGAAAGTAATATAATACAACAAACACTCACTGCACCAATAATTATTCGCTTGCCTTCAACTAAATTTCGCAAAACCACAAACCGTTATTCGTAATTTTATAAAATAAAAGCAACATTAATCTACTTATTAATGAACTATCTCAATGCAAGCATACGATGTATGCTGATTGAAAATTTTACAACTTTCAATACAAGTATCGGGGAATTAAACCCTTGGCTATTACCCCGCGATTAAAGTTTAAAAATCTGTATTGATTTTCTTATTTTAGCGACAACAAAACAAACAAACTACCTTATGGATATTAACTTCAATAAAAACGAAGATCATAATAAACTTTTAGCATCTGATTTAAGACAACGACTTACTAAAGTTAAATTAGGTGGAGGTGAAAAAAGAATTCAAAAACACCACGAAAAAGGAAAGTTAACTGCTCGTGAACGCATTGAATATTTATTAGATGACGATACAAATAGTATAGAAATCGGTGCTTTTGCCGGAGACGGTATGTATGCCGAACATGGTGGATGCCCATCTGGAGGTGTAGTTATTAAAATTGGATATGTAAAAGGTAAACAATGCATAGTGGTAGCTAATGATGCAACCGTAAAAGCAGGAGCTTGGTTTCCTATTACCGGAAAGAAAAATTTAAGAGCTCAAGAAATCGCAATAGAAAATAGATTACCAATTATTTACTTAGTGGATTCCGCTGGTGTGTATTTACCAATGCAAGATGAAATTTTTCCTGACAAAGAACATTTCGGAAGAATTTTTAGAAATAATGCTGTAATGAGTAGCATGGGAATTACGCAAATCGCTGCTGTTATGGGAAGTTGTGTTGCCGGTGGTGCTTATTTACCAATTATGAGTGACGAAGCTTTAATTGTTGACAAAACAGGAAGTATTTTCTTGGCAGGAAGCTATTTAGTTAAAGCTGCAATTGGTGAATCTATTGACAATGAAACTTTAGGTGGAGCTACTACACACTGTGAAATTTCTGGTGTTACTGATTACAAAGCAAAAGATGATAAAGACGCTCTAGATAGAATCAAAAATGTGATGGATAAAATTGGTGACTTTGATAAAGCTGGATACAACAGAGCTGAAAGCAAAGCACCTGCAAAAGATGAAAATGAAATCTTCGGGATTTTACCAAAAGCTCGTCATGAACAATACGATATGATGGAAATCATTGAACGTTTGGTTGATGATTCTGAATTTGATGAATATAAAGCTGGTTACGGACAAACGATAATTACGGGTTACGCAAGAATTGATGGTTGGGCTGTTGGAATTGTAGCGAATCAACGAAAGATTGTAAAATCAAAAGGAGCTAAAACCAAACCTAGCGAAATGCAATTTGGAGGCGTAATCTACTCTGATTCTGCTGATAAAGCTACACGTTTTATCGCCAATTGTAATCAAAAGAAAATCCCTTTAGTATTCTTACAAGATGTAACTGGGTTTATGGTAGGAAGTAAATCTGAACATGGAGGAATTATTAAAGACGGAGCAAAAATGGTAAATGCTGTAAGCAACTCTGTTGTTCCTAAATTTACTATTGTTATTGGAAATTCTTATGGTGCTGGAAACTATGCCATGTGTGGAAAAGCATACGACCCAAGGTTAATCGCTGCTTGGCCAAGTGCAGAGTTAGCTGTGATGAGTGGAGCTTCAGCTGCAAAAGTTTTATTACAAATAGAAACTGCTGCTTTAAAGAAAAAAGGTGAAGAGATTACCAAAGAAAAAGAAGAAGAATTATTTAATAAAATAAAATCTAGATACGACGAACAAATCTCTCCATATTATGCAGCGGCAAGAATTTGGACTGATGCTGTTATCAATCCTTTAGATACTAGAAAATGGATTTCTATGGGAATTGAAGCGGCAGATCATGCTCCTATTGAAAAACCTTTTAACTTAGGTGTAATACAAGTATAAGGAATATGCGAAATCTATTCTTTTTTTTATGTGCTTGTTTTTCTTTTACACTACAAGTAAAAGCGCAAACAACAAATAGACAAACAATTGAATCGTACATAAAAAAATCAAAAGAGCTATCACAAAAAGCAATTGATAGCTCTTTTTTGTACATCAATAAAGCCACTAAACTATCTATAGAAATACAAGATGATACACTTTTAGCAAAATCTTTATTACAAAACAGTAGTTTATATCTTCTTACGAATAGATTCAAAAAAGCTGATTCCTTGCTTCATCTAAATTTAAAAGAAAACTTGCCTTTGCACATAAAAGGACAAACATTACACAATTTAGGGACCATTCAATATAAGAAACAAGAATTTGAAAAAGCTTTGGCGCTCTATATTGAAGCAGCAAAAACAACAGAAAAATCAAAAAATAAAAAATTATTGGTAAATACATACACCAATATAGGAGTGATTAATGCACGATTACAAAACTTTAATAATGCTCAAAAATATTTAGAAAAAGCCTTGGGGTTAATTCAGAATAATACACCTTTACAACTTCAGGTTTTAGTTAATCTTTTAGGAGTATATAAAAACCAAAAATTATATTCCAAATTTGAAGAAAGTAGTTTTAAGACTGAAGCATTAGCTCTTAAGTACAATTCCAAAAGAATATTAGCAATTGTTTACAATAACCTATCCGACTACTATAATAGCAATACAACACATATCAACAAGGCTATTTTTTATGGAAAAAAATCAATAGCTATCAAAAAAGAATTAGATCATAGCGCTAATTTAACTTACCCATATAACAATCTAGGCTACACTTATTTACAAAACAAACAATATAAAAATGCAATTTCTTACTTAGATAGTGCATTACCTACTGCTAAAGGATTACTTAAAAGCTACATCCTAAATAACTTAAAAGATGCTTACTTAGGTTTAGGTGATTATAAAAAAGCTATGTTTTTTGCTGAACTTAAAGATCAAATTAAAGATTCACTAAACAGTGTAGCACAAAAAGAAAAAGTAACTGTAATTACCGAGAAATACGAATCTGAGAAAAAAGAACAAGAGATTCAATTATTAAACTCAGAAAATCAACTTAAAGAGAGTAAAATTAAAAATCAACGAAGTTTTCTTATTGGAGGAATTTTAGCTGTATTGATATTCATCGCTTTTGCACTTTTATGGTTTAGAAATCAAAAAAACAAACAATCATTACAAGAGGCATCACTGAAACATAAGCTATTTCAAACACAATTAAATCCTCATTTTTTATTCCATTCATTAAATAGCATTCAATCTTTCATTTATTTAAACAAAAAAGAAGATTCTCTAAATTACATTAGCAACTATAGTAAATTAATGCGCTCTATTTTCGATAATTCTTCTGCTGACTTTATTACCATTGAAGAAGATGTTACTGCCATGAGAGCCTACTTAGCACTACAACAAGTAAATTTCAAAAACAATGTTCAACTTTCTATTGATGTAGATGAAGAAATACATACTTGTTTGATTCCTCCTATGTTCATACAACCTTATATTGAAAATGCAATTCAACATGGAATACAACATATAGAAGATGGAAAAATTTCTATCCATTACTACAATAAACCTTCTACTATAGAAGTTACTATTTTTGATAATGGAAAGGGCTTTGAAAGTAAAAACAACAACCAATTACTAGAAAGAAAATCGAGCTTACAAGTTACTGAACAACGTATCCAAAACTTAAAGAAAACCTACAATTATACAATTACGGTTAACGTTACATCAACCCATAACAGTGGAACAAAAATAAAGCTCACTTTCCCTAAAAAAGAAACCATCTAATGAATTGTATTATTATTGAAGATGATAAAAATACAGCAGCAGTTTTAAAAACTATTGTAAACGATCATTTTAAAAACATTAAAATTACAGGAAATGCTTCTTCTATTAAAGATGGTGTCGCTTTATTACACAAGGAAAATCCTGATTTTATTTTTTTAGATGTTAACCTTGATGACGGTGACGGATTTGAAATTTTACAATCATTTCCTAATCCAAATTTCAAAATCATTTTTATTACATCATATAGTACATATGCAGTAGAAGCTTTTAAGTTTAGTGCACTTGATTTTGTTTTAAAACCTTTTTCTCCTACAGAAATTGTAAATGCAATTCATAAAGTTATTGCAGCACAAAACAAAGCAAACTATTTAGAAAAATTAACTACTTTATATCACAACCATATTTCAAGTGATAAAAAAATTATTTTATCAAACTCAGACGACATTCATATTATCCCTATAGAAAGTATTGTATATGCAACTTCTGATAATAGTTATACTACTTTTTTCACAAACGATAATGAAAAAATATTGGTTTCTAAATCACTAAAATCATTTGAAGAGAAATTAACCCCTCACCTATTTCTAAGGGTACATCAAAAGTTCTTAATCAACCTAAAATATATTAAACGTTATCATAAAAAAAGTGATGAAATTGTATTACAAAATACGATTTCATTACCTGTTGCTAAAAGTAAAAAGGAAGTTTTATTGAACTTTATTAAGACTTTGTAGTTTTTATTTTTTAATTTAAGTATACAGATTCTTCGGAATACTAAACATTACTAGTAAACAAATTCAAGAATTCTTTTTATGTATTTCACATTTTAGTATAATTTGGTGCTATAAAATGTATTTTATATTCTTATAAGAAAGCTGTGAACAATTTAAAACTAAACGCAATTGAAACATTTGAAAACAACAATTTTACTTTTTATTATATCTTTCTTTTCAATCAACAGTTTTGGTCAGGAAAAATTTAGAGTCAAGATTAAAGAAAGATACAAGGCAGTAAATCAATATTATCTTATCAACGAAAAGGGAAATGTTTTCCGTGAACTAGACACATCAAAGTATTCTATTTTTTTAGCTGAGAATTCTTTGAAACACTTTGCTGTTTTTGGAATAAAAGGAGAGCCTGGTTGGTCAGCAATTGACTCGAATGAGAAAATTCTTTTTAAAGTTTACAATTCAGTGAATGGAGAACCTTCACCTGACAATTTAATCGAAAACAAAATCAGAATAATTGATAAAAATAATAAAATCGGTTTTGCTAATGAAAAAGGTGAGATTATAATAAAACCTCAATTTGAAATAATTACTTCATTTCAAAATAATAGAGCAATATTTGGAAAAAAATGCAAAAAAGAATATTGGGATAAAGAAAAACACGAAAATGGTTGTAATCATTATTCGATTAAATGTTCTGAACATGGACTTATAAATGATAAAGGAGAAATCTTAAAGCTCGGTAACTATACCTTCGAAGAAATTTCAAAAGAAATTAATTGGAAAAATGAATAAAATACTACACCCAACAATATACATTAGTAAGTAAGGCGAATTCAACTACATTCGAACCCTATAAGAATCAATAAAAACAACTATAAACCAATAATTTAAACAAACTTAAACCATAACTTCGGTTATACCAAACGCTATGTTACATTATGAAAAAACAAATTTTGACAATAATTTTACTTTTGATTTCCTCTTTAACATTTGCTTGTAGTTGTAAGTGGGGCGGAAACTTTATTAAATCTTCTAAATACTCTGAAGTAATAATTAAAGCTAAAGTTACTGAAATATTATGGCATTTTGGAGATGGAAAAACATTAAGTAGCAAGGAAAATTTTGGCGATTATTTAATTAAAACCAACAAAGAATATTTTCGATCAATAAAAGTCGAAGTAATTGATTTAATCAAAGGAAAAGAAGCACGAAAAACTTTTGAAGTTTATGGTAGTGATGGTGTTGATTGTCGAGAAAGCATACACTTATTTAAAATTGACAAAATCTATATTTTCGGAATTTATAAAACGAACAAAACTAAGTACAGCCAACCTAATGAAGATGAAAATGATTATGCGATTGATGGATGCTCTGAAAAATGGTTAGAATACCTACCTGAAACTAACGAAGTAAAAGGCTACATAAAAGGAAAAAAAAGAAGAAAGAAAAGAATATATAGCTACGAGAAACTAGTAAAGAAAATAACGAAACACAAAAATAGTATCCGTTCCTCAAATTCATAACTCTATGAAAATGACACTAAATAAATCTTATCACAAAAAGTTTATGTTTAGTTTCAATATGCTCTTTATTAAAAAGTTTAAAAAACACCTATGAACAAATTAATCAACTATAAAAATGAAAAAATTTTTGAACGACTTTTAACCAATAAATCAAAGGAAAACTATTGGAAATATATTCATGAATTAAGAAAACGAAAAACTGATGAAATTTTTGAAGAAAGTGTCTTGCTAACAAAATCGAAATCAGTTAAAGAAAAAATAATAGGAATAGACATATTATCTCAATTTGGTTTTCCAAGACGATATAAAAAAGAAATTCTTACCTTATTTTTTGAGTTATTACAATCAGAAATCGATAAAAGAGTACTAAAATCAATTCTTTATGGAATTGGACATAACAATGAAAAATTAACACTTAAACAAATTGAGTTACTTTGTTCGTTTAGAAATCATAAAAGTGTTTATATCAGACACAGTTTAGTATTTGCGCTCTGTACGATAGAAAATGATATTGCGATAGATACATTAATAAAATTATCAAACGACAGAGATTCTGATATTAGAGATTGGTCTACTTTTGCAATCGGAAGCCAAATTGACACTGATAATGAAAAAATAAGAACAGCTTTGTGGAATAGAATTTCAGACAAAGATGAAGGAGCAAAATTTGAAGCAATTTCTGGTTTAGCACAAAGAAAAGACAGTAGAATAAAAGACGTTTTAAAAAAGGAACTTGATAACCTTGATGAATACTGTTCACTAATTTTAGAATCTATAGTCTATTTAAAAGATAAAAGTTTCATTCCGATTTTAGAAAAGAAAATAATAGAAAATCAAGAAACAAAAAAAGTTAATCAAGATTGGCTTTTAGAAACCCTAAATACACTTAAAGGAAAAGAAAACACAAATAAAAACCTCTTCAAAGATTAATTCTGGAAATAAATAAAGACTTAAACCAATAATAGCATAGCAAGGTTAAAATTCATGAATATCAATAAAAGAACAGTCGATAATTATTGAAACAATTGATTTGAACAACAAACAAACTTGAGATTTGAAGAAGAAGCTTCTATAAGAAGAATAAAAAACAAATAGATATATTCGAAAATTTTCAAATATTAAGTAAAAAAGACTTGAATTTAATCGTTCTCAAAAAAAACAATACCAAATTCAAACATACCCTCTTCGAATTCAACTATTCATAAATACTTAACAATATTCCCCTTTAAATTAGTGCTTATCATTTTATAATTATTCAATCAAATAAAAGTAAACACTATGAAGTTATTAAAAAGATTACCAGTAGCAATTCTTGCAATAGGCATTTCATGCTCAGATTCGAGTAATGATAATCCTCAAACTTCTTTAGATGATTTTAAAAACGAAAATTGTTCAACAAAATGGACTCAAGAAATTATTGATCGCGCTGTAGAAGCTTGTGTTGAAACTAATAACACTGTAGAAGATTGTACTTGTTCCGTAGAAAATACTGCAAAAGAATTTACTGTTTGTGAAACAGAAAACACAGAGAACTTCCCCAGAATGGCAGAGATTTCCTTGGCCTGTGGTATACAACCTTTAGTTGAATAATAAAGAATTTTTAACTAACACAAATTTATTCTGATAACCAGACTTCAATCATATTCATCTGGATTCTACTATAATTTTATGTTCTCGAAATAATGGAATACCAAATAAAAAATAAAAACATGACAAGAACAAGAAAACTACTTTTACTTACCATTTCTTTTTTATTATTTTCTACTAGTATTAAAGCACAACTCTGGAAAAAAATTAAACAAAAAGCAGAAGATGCTGTTGTCAATAAAGTAGACAAAGAAGTTAACAGTGCGCTTAACAAAAAGAAGCAAAAAAACAAAAAAACTGATGTCAACAAAAAAAATCAGTCTGATAAGAAAGCAGTAAATAGCAAGAGTAAAAATACCTCTAAGCAGACTTCTGAATTATATAGAAACTTCAAATTTATACCTGGTGAAAAAGTAATTTTTTACGATAATTTAAAATTTGAAGAAACTGGGGAGTTTCCTTCTAAATGGGATTTGTTAGAAGGAGGCTCAGAGATTGCTATTTTAAATAAAGAAAAAGTTATTATACCTACAACAGAAGATATTAATGTTATACATCCTTTATTTGAAAATCAAAATTACCTTGGTGATGAGTTTACCATTGAGTTTGATATTTTCATAGATAATTTAAATGACGATGATGATGAGCAAAAATTTGGACTCTATTTTGATGCTGATGATAAAGAGTTTAAAGAAGCCAGAGGTAGTATGGGAGGATATTCAAATCCAGATGTAAAATTTGAAGTTAAAGGTAATCGCGGCCTTAATGGTATTATTTATAAAGACATTACTTCGTCTTATGATGCATTTAGATTAGAAGAAATAACAACGAAAAACCTTCATTTAAATAACTGGAATCATGTTTCTATATCGTATTACAAAAAGAAATTAAAAATTTATTTTAATCAAAAACGTATTCTAAATCTTCCCAATTATAAAAAAAGAATGAATGGTTTTGCTATTCAATTACAAAAACCTCATGATTATAATGATGCAGCTAAGTTTTTAGGAAGAAATAGTTTAAAAACTGCTATAAAAAACATACGTATTGCACATGGTGGTGGACAAATGTATAAGCGTATTATGAGCAGTGGGAAATATGTTACAAACGGCATTTTGTTTGACTCTGGTAAAGCTACCATTCAACCACAATCTATGGGAGTTATTAATAAATTTGTTACAATAATGAATGAAAAACCAGATTGGAAATTTGAAATTATTGGTCATACCGATACCGATGGAGACGAAGCTAAAAATTTAAAATTATCTTCTGAAAGAGCTGAATCTGTAAAAAATATTCTTATAAAATTAGGTATTGATGCACAACGTTTAACTACAATTGGTAAAGGTGAAAGTGAACCCTTACACGCAAATAACACAACTGAAGAAAAAGCAAATAATAGAAGAGTCGAGTTTATAAAAAAATAACCTTCATAATAAAAAACAAATCAAAAGAAACACTATGTACTTTATAACTAGTGTTTCTTTTTTTATAAATACTATGATTTTTTTACATTTGCTAACATTAAATTAATTACAGTAAGAAATGGGAAGAGCATTTGAATTTAGAAAAGCACGAAAAATGAAACGTTGGTCAGCAATGGCGAAAACTTTTACCAGAATTGGTAAGGATATCGTAATGGCTGTTAAAGAAGGTGGACCAAATCCTGAAACCAATTCTCGTTTACGTGTTGTTATTCAGAATGCAAAGGCTGCTAATATGCCTAAAGATAATGTAGCACGTGCTATTAAAAAAGCTTCAGATAAAGATACAGCAAACTATAAAGAAGTTTTATTTGAAGGATATGCACCTCATGGAATTGCTATCGTAGTTGAAACTGCAACGAACAACAACAATAGAACAGTAGCCAACGTAAGAGCTGCATTTAATAAATGTAATGGTAATTTAGGAACTTCTGGTTCTGTGGTGTTCATGTTTGATCATGTGGTAAATTTTAAAGTAAAGGAAGAATCTCTTGGTATGGATTTAGAAGAATTTGAAATGGAAATGATTGACTTTGAAGTTGAAGAAGTATTTTCTGATGATGAAGACAACAGTGTGATGTTATATGCTCCATTTGGTCAATTTGGTGCTATTCAAGGATATTTAGAGGAAAATAAGATTGAAATTATTTCTTCAGAATTCGAACGAATTCCTACAACTACCTCTAAATTAAACGAAGAACAACAAGCAGACGTAGAAAAGCTTCTAGAACGTTTAGAAGAAGATGATGATGTGAATCAAGTTTACCATTCTATGGAAATGTAATTTCAACAGCTATATAAAAACACAAAAACACCGCATAAGCGGTGTTTTCTATTTAAAAAGTATTTGATAAAGTCATTCTAAATTTACATGTGCTGAATTTATTTCAGTATTTCAGAATCCCTTTTTTTTGATTATCAATTATAATGAGAAGCTAAAACCAGTTCGAAAAACAATCTTTTTAGACCTCTTTTATTTAATTGATATGCATATGAGCTTTTACCAATCTTACGAACTCTCCTCTATATCCTTCTTCATCTGTTCCTTTTCCTTTTTTAGCCAAAGATATAATATCTTCCATTTTTGAGGAGTTTGTATACTTTGAATCTCTTAAATGCATTCCAAACAAAGCTACTGCTGAGGCAAAATTCATGTCTGCCGTTGCATTTGTCAGCGCATCTTTTACAACCTTAACTATCTCAATACTCTTTTCTTCTCTTGGTTTCTTATATCTAAATTTTATCAGTAATAATTCATCTTTGTAATCGTTTACAACAGTTTTAGTGTATTTTAAATCCGGAATTGTATTCAAATATTCACTTTTAACTCCTACAGGTATCACCTCGTATAAAGCTGTTACATTATGATTACTTCCTAATTCACCAGCATCTTTGGTATCATCAATAAAATCTTTATCATTTAACATCCTATTTTCATAACCAATTAAACGATATGCTTGTACTTTCTTAGGATTAAATTCAACTTGAATTTTAACATCTTTTGCAATCGTATGTAAAGTACCACCAAACTCTTTACCAAATACTTTTTGTGCTTCTTGCATGGTATCAACATAAGCATGATTCCCATTCCCTTTATCTGCTAGAGTTTCTAACTTACTATCTTTATAATTTCCAATACCAAAACCAAGCACAGATAAAAACACTCCTGTTTTTCTTTTTTCCTCTATCAATTTTTCCATTGCTTTGTCTGATGACGCACCTACATTAAAATCACCATCTGTTGCGAGAATCACCCTATTATTTCCTTTCCTTTTGAAATTTTTCTCGGCTAATTTATATGCCAATTCAATCCCTTCCCCACCTGCTGTAGATCCACCTGCACTTAATGCATCTAATGCTTTTAAGATCACCTCTTTCTTATCTCCTGAAGTTGGCTTTAAAACTACTCCTGCTGCTCCAGCATAAACCACGATAGCAACGTTATCCTTTTTTCTTAATTGATTTACTAATAATTTGAATGCTTTTTTTAATAATGGTAACTTATTTGAGGCACGCATAGACCCCGAAACATCAATTAAAAAAGTAAGATTGGAAGCGGGTAAATTTTCTTGCGCATATTTTTTTCCTTGCACACCTATCCGTACCAATTTACTTTGTGCATTCCAAGGGGTTTTAGTTACTTCTGTTGTAATAGAAAACGGATGTACTCCTTTAGGTTGCGGATATTTATAATCGAAATAATTAACCATTTCTTCTATTTTAACTGCATCTTTAGGAATCTTTTCCCCACTATTAATCATTCGCCTTATATTACTGTAAGAAGCTTTATCTACATCAATAGAAAACGTAGACAAAGGAGACAGTTGTACACTTTTAAACTCGTTTTCCTTTATGGTTGCATATGCATCATCATTTTCCTCTTCATCAATAATTAAAATAGATTTATTTTGTTGTAATGCTCTATAATTTTGATTTGACAACACCTTTCTTTTTCTTGACACATAATCTTTAGCGGGAGCTACTTCAAGTTTTTTAGGGCTTTCAATTGCAATTGGTTCTGGTACCGCAATATACTCTTGTACCTCTATAATCTCATCCTCTTCTACAACTACAATTTCATCTAATTGAGCTGGAGCTGGTTTCATAGTTACATAAATAATAGAAGATGTTCCTACTTTCCGTTCTTCTGTTGTATACCCTATATATGTAAAAACAAGTATATCTCCTTTTTTTGCTTTGATTGTATACTTCCCATTGTTATCTGTTGTGGTACCTTTAGTCGTATTCTTCACATACACATTCACATAAGGAAGTACATTTTGTACATCAGAGACTACCCCTGTAATTGTTTTTTCTTGTCCGAATACACTAGGAATGTACAGGATTAAAATTAGTATTTGTATTATTTTTTTCATAACTAAGATATTTTTAAATGACTCAAATTAAAATCATGCTTACTACAACAAAACTTTCTTGCTTTGAGCTTTCAAATAGTAAACTTTATGTGTTATATACTCAAAACTACCTATAGTTATCTGTTTTTAAAACAATGAATTAGTGAAACATCTATTTGAGTGAGTGAATTATTTTTTATGTATAGGTAACCTGTAATACGATTAACTATTAAAAAATAAAAAAGACCAATAGCTATGTTTATTGGCCTTTTCGTCTGTTAAACACTAAAATTAGAAAATTACGTTTCCAATTTCAATAACTTCATCTACGTTTTCTAATCGAATTACCTTTACTTCTTTACTTTCATTCGATTTTCCGTAGTTTTTATAAATTGTTAATTTTAAAGCTGTAGGTCCAGATATTTTTTGTTGTGAACTTGCATAATACTTCACCTTTATAGTATACTTTCCTAGTATCGCTTTTTTTAGTAAAAAAGCCTCTGGTCCAAAACCTTCTGTCATATCTTCAGTTATTAATCCCCCTATTTTGGTTTTTTTATGTTTATAGAAACATTTTTCATCATTCGGGTCGATAACCCACAAATCAATATCTGTATCATTATGGTTCCAATCGATAACCACTTTTAAATCTAAGGATACTGCTTTTATAAAACGTTTATCTATATGCGCTAACTGTAATTTATCTTTGTATTTACTTAAAATCTTATTGAATTCAAATAACGCAATAGATTCTATACCTTCATATCGTCTAGACTCATCTTTTTCTACTAACTCCCCATTTACAATTTTATATAGTAAATCTAAAGCCTTTTGATATGCTCCCGCATCTTCATATGCCAGCGCTAAATCACGATACGATTGAATATCTTCTGGACGTAATTCTACGATTTGTTTATACATATGAATAGCGGCATGGTACATTTTATATTCTTCAAATTTATATGCCAATGAACGTAACAACTCATAATTATCTAACTCTATTTCAGCAACATTAGATAATACTTGAATCGCCTTTTCTTTTTGATTTCGCTCTTTAAAAAAATCTGCAACATCGATATAAAAAGATGGAGAATTACTATACTTATTACGCAATGTTATATAAGTATTGAAAGCTTCATTATCATATTTTATCTTTTTCAATTCTTTTAAGTATGGTGTATCAGGATTCCACCCTTTGAGTTCTATTTTTTGTTCCACCATTGCTTCAAACTCCTCTATCTTTTTTATTTTTTCACTCCCCGCACTTTTTGTTGTTATGACCACTACTCCGTTACTTCCCCTTGATCCGTAAACTTTCGAGCCTTCTTCATCTTTTAACATATATAGAGAGTTGATTTCTTCTGGATTAAGATTAGGGTTCTTATCCATAGGTACTCCATCAATAACATATAAAGGCTCAGTAGTTGTTGAAATAGAGCTTACCCCTCTAACTTGGATTTTTGATACCACACTAACACCTGGGGTTTCTTCTAAAACCTCTTCAACTTCCTCTTCACTTTCAATGTACTCTGCACTTACTGCTCCAGTAACTTCTCTTTTTGCTTCTGAACCATATCCAACTACTACTACTTCATCTAACTGCCTGTTATCACTTTCAAATGTTACATTAAGAGCGTTAACGCCTGTAATTTCTTTTTCTACTGTTTTCATACCAATAAAGCTGTAAACCAATACATCTCCTTTTTTAACGGTAATAGAAAACTTTCCATCAAAATCAGTTTCTGTTCCAGTACTAGTGCCTTTTATAAGCACCTGTACTCCTGGCATTGGACCAGTTTCATCTTGTACAGTACCAGATACTACAAACTCTTCTCCTTCTGTAGCCACTGAATCATTTGTTGCTACCCTTACCACAGTAGCGTTAACTGTTGCGTCAGTTTGTTCAAATACTTTCGGAGCTACATCGTTTCTTTTTATTTCTTTATAATCCTTACTATACCACTCTAATAGCTCATCATAATCATTAAATAAATCATTTTGTAATCGAGCTAATTGAGCTTTTTTATCATTTACTTTTTCACTTAACAGTCTATTATATTCTTCTATTAGTTCTTTAGGTGGGGTAATTTCATGTGTCACATAATCTTCTATTCTATCTAATACTAATAATGAAGTAAACGAACTTATAATTTGATATTCCTTACTTAACTTTACAATAGCATTTCTATTTTCATCTTTTATTATACTTAAATAATCTAACTTTTTTTGCGCCCATATTTTAGGAATGTGATTATTTGCTTGCACTTTTTTCAATTTAAAATCTATTGTTTTTAAAGTATCGTTTCCATTACCTAAGTATATTTTTATATTATTTTTTTCTACAATTCCTTTACCTAAAAGTGTAAAATTAGCATCTACTCTAGTTCCTATTTTAGGGTAGATTTCTACATTCTCTTTTATATCTGTACCTAAAAACTGCAATTTGTTTTGCTGAAATTTTTGAAATGCTGTTTTTATAGACTCCTTTTTAAGATTGATATAATCTCCTCCAGATTTTACCGCATTATATTTTAAGCTATTATGCGCTGCACTTCTCAAACTGTTCACCACAAATGTTTTTTTCTTAAAATTTACCTCGCTCGCATCTAGAGTGTTCAATCCATTGGTAAAAAAGATGTGTAACTTATTAGTGTCTTGGTATGATTTCAAAAATTCAAAAGATGTTCCTCCATCAAAAACTGTTTTCTTTAATTCTTCTTTTAATGATTTCCAAACTCCATTTGAAATTGAAAATTCTGATGTTGAATAGTTTCTTAAATTGAATTTTACCAATTTTACAGCTGCATTTTTTACTTTTTGAAAATAGGTTTCTAATAAATCTAATTCTACGTCTAGCTTTTTATTTGTTTGTGATAAAGATGTATCCCAAAAAACAGTAATGCTATTTTCTAAAGAGTTGGTTATTGAGCTATCTTTTACCAACTTCGTGCAATAAAAATATTCATTTGTTGCTATTACTTTTTCTTTCGAAGCATTCAATGGAATTTTAATTAAAATAGGTTCTTGTATCACTATTTTTTTTCCTTGAAATTTACTTTGAAACTGATCTCTTTTTGCATCATATTTAAAATTAGACAATAAACCTTTTTTAACTTTTGGCTTATTTTTCTGGTTTAATATCTTGATATCTAAAGTGTATTCCTCCATTTTATGTTTAAACTGAAATGGAAGTTCATAGAAATATGCATCATTATTTAAAGTCAACTGCTGTTGAATCCCAATCACAATTCTTTTATAACCTTCGGCAGGAATAGGATAAATTCTACTTTTATAATTATTTCCTTTCGTTTTCTCCAATAATGCAGGATCTATCTTTTGTCGCACTGTACTTTCAAAAGCTACTCTGGCCTTTTCTTTTTCTACAATTACGGCTTCTCTTAAATTGCCATTAACATCTAATGCGTAACGAATTACAGATTGATTTTCTCCTAATGGAAACAATAATTCACCTTCTAGAATTCGATTATTCGGATTATAAAAAGACATATCATAAGTTGTAAAGGCGATATCTCCTATGATAGAGGTTTCTATGTTTAGTTTTTTAACTAAAACTTCTTCTTCATCTACTTTAATAATTGGAACATCCTGACTATGAATTGAAATAACTCCAAAAACTAATACCAGAAAAAAGGTTACTATGAATTTCATATCATTTAATTTTTCATAAATGTATGTGAATTTATAATAGTTTGAGATGATAAATGAGTTACAACCTATTTTTGATTAGTAAAAATATATTTTGAGGAAGTTTGAAGTTATTTTTGATTTTTTTCTAAAATTATAGCTAATGTTTCCTTCCGTTGAATTTTTTTTGTTGCAGTTTCTATAAAATTGGGAATAAAATATACGGCTTTTGGCAGCTCATATGTTGATAAACTTTTTACCCTATCTAATTTTATATCATAGGAATCACCTTCAACAATTACTATCAATTTTTCTCCTAAAACTTCATCAGGAATACCAATAACAAAGAAACGACGATCTATAATTCTAGCTAATTTTTCTTCTATCTTTTCTGGATTCAATTTAACACCACCTGAATTAATAATATTATCAAATCTGCCGAGCCATTGAAAACTTGTCTCAGCAACCAATTGGACGATATCATTAGTAACAAGTAAACCATCAGATACTTTAGGTGCTTGAATAACCAAACAATTTCTTTGATCTATACCAATTTTAACATCCGGTAAAGTCTGATAAAACGATGGCTTTTGATTAAAATTATTTAATCTTTTTACGGCAATATGTGTTATCGTTTCTGTCATACCGTAAGTAGCAAAAACTTGAGTTTTTATAGCTCTCAATTTATGTAGTATAGTATTAGAAACTACACCTCCACCAACAATTAACTTTTTTACCATGTCTAATTCTTGTAAGGAATTTTGTAATTGCATAGGGACCATTGCTGAAAAATCATATTCTTTTGTTAGTTGAGCAAGTGGATTAGAAACTGGTGCAACGACATCTATATCCCATCCTAAAGTTAAAGCTCTAACCAACATCATTTTGCCTGCTATATAATCAATAGACAAACAGAGTAATGCTTTAGTATGCTCTTTTACATCAAAAAAAGCTCCGGTTGCCATAGCAGAGTTTATCATGTATGCTTTCTGCAATTTAATTGGTTTTGGTTTTCCTGTAGAACCAGAAGTGTGTACAACCAAATAGTCTTTTTCATCAAACCAAGCTGTCAAAAAAGAATATAAACTTTTATTGTTTGTTTCAGAAAAATTAATCAATTCCTTTTCTGACGGGAATGATATTCCGTTCAACTTGAAACTAGAATGCATTTTCTTCTATACCTTTTATACCTGTAATACCATTCGAGTCTCTTGGATCTTTAATTTTACCAAAGATTTTATCTTTTATATTCTTCCAACCATATTTTTTTGAAAAGAATAAGATTAAAGCTGGATATAAAACAAAAACAGGTAAAAACATTTCTATCCCAACAGAAGGTTCTGAATGATCTACATACAAAGCATCCGTTTGAAAAACAGTCCAATTTGCCGTAACTAACACTGCTGCTATTATATTATTTGCAGCATGAAAACCTAATGCTAATTCTGTTCCTTCATCCAACAATGTTAGTAATCCATAAAACAAACCTGTACCGATATAGAAAACCATACTTATGTATCCTAATTTTTCTACCTCTGGATTTGCTCCATGTAATAACCCGAATACCACAGAAGTTATGATTAATGGCAACCATCTATTTTTAAAAAGAACCCCAAAACCTTGAAGTAAATACCCTCTAAATAATAACTCTTCAAAACTAGTTTGAAAAGGTAAAAAAAGAAGCACTACTAGTAATAATGTAAAAAAAGGAATGGGTTTAAAGTTCCAAGTATAATCTTCTGGCGAAGCTAAAACTCCTATTACTGTAATAACAATTGCTACTATAGCCCAAGTTACAAATCCCATCCAAAAACGTTTCCAATCTATCTTAGTTCTTGAAGTTATTAAAGTGGTAAACTTTCTTTTATGTATATATTTAACACCTAGAATTAGAGATAATAAGCCAAAAATGAACATCAAAATCATTAAAAAAAGGTATAAATTATTATCAATACCTATTCCTAAAAAATTATTTTCAGCAGCTTTTGTAAAAGTTGCCATGTCTCCAGAAAAAAGTACAGCGACTATAAGTAATGGAATTCCTCCTATAATTTGCCAACCAAATAGCACCAAAAAAACAGTGACTAAATATAAATACCACTCATTTTTCCCTTTAAATGCTTGCTGAATGTAATTCATTTGTTATTATTTTTAGTAATTACAGGTTATTTCAAATTAAAATTCCAATCCACGTTAGTATTGTACTGTAATTTTCCATTGACAACCTCTAAGGGACTCTCGAAATTATTGGTAAATAAACTTCCAGTTCCTAAACCTTGAGGCATTGTATTACGTAAGGTGTATGTCCATTGTGCTATAGCATTTAGTCCTACATTGCTTTCTAATGCAGAAGTAATCCACCAATTGATGTTATTTTCTGTTGCTATAGTAATCCATTCTTGGCTACCTTTAAAACCACCGACTAAAGTTGGTTTCAATATAATGTATTGTGGATTAACACTTTTAATTATTTTTTCCTTTTCTTTTTGATGAAAAACACCTATCAATTCTTCATCTAAGGCTATTGGTAATGGCGTTAGCTCACATAGTTTTGCCATTTCTTCATATTGTCCTTGACGTATTGGTTGTTCTATGGAATGTAAATCTAACTCCGATAACCGCTTTAATTTTTCTAAGGCTTCTTGGGGTCTAAAGGCTCCATTAGCGTCTACTCTTAGCTCAATATCATCAGAAGAAAATTCTTTTCTTATACTTTTAAGTAAGGTTAATTCTTCTTCAAAGTTAATTGCCCCAATCTTCATTTTAATACAAGAAAAACCTGCGGTAAGTTTATCTTGAATTTGTGATTTCATAAAACTAGCATCACCCATCCAAATTAAACCATTGATTGAAATAGGTTCTTGATTTTTAGTAAAATCCGATGGAAACAATTCAAAACTGTCATCTGCATAAAGCGATAAAAAAGCCTGTTCTAAACCTATTTGGATAGAAGGAAACTCTAGCAACTCTTCTAATAACTTAGTTAAACCTAAATTGATATTGGCACAAGTCCAAGCTAATTTCTCTTCATAATCTGGTCTATCATCAGCACTCAAACCTTTAAAAACACCACACTCTCCTACTCCTTTTTTATCACTTTCATTTAAAAGAAGAAAATAGGTTTCTTTTACTCGTAAAACACCTCTTGATGTACCACTTGGACGTTTAAACTCTAACTTATATTTCTGAAATGTAGCTTGAATCAATTTCCTAAGTTTTTTCTATAAAAGTTTTAAAATTATTTAAATACTCTTGATCTATACTTTTAAGTTTTCCTTTAAAATATGGAAATAAACAACTTAAAATATATGAACCTCCAACACATTTAGAGTTATTCTTAATTGTTGTTTTTCCGTCTGAAAAACTAAAGATATAATCGTCAAATTTCAACATAGTAGGAGAATTAAATCGTAATGTAACTTTTTCATTAGGAACAAAAGCTATTACTTTTTCTTGTAAAGTAATCTCTTCTCCATTTTTATTTTTTATGACCATTTTATAGGTACTTCCTGTCTTTTCTGATTTTTCATCAATGGGTTCAATGGATTGCAATTCTGGAATCCAGTTTTTTATTTTTGAAGAATCATTAAACAATGTAAATACCTCTTGAATAGGTTTTTCTATTGCTACTTCTGTAGTATATACTATTTCTTTAAAAAAGAGTCCAGTTGCAAAAAACACAATAGTTAATGCTATGATTACTCCTAAAATAATTTTAATTGTTTTCATGCTATAATGTAAGAGATCCTCCTATTTCTAATATTTTTAATTCCTTATTTGAATTTAAAAATTCTTGTTTTGCTTGGTCAACATCTATCTCAATAGGCGGAAAAGTGTTGAAATGACAACCTATAATGGTATTGCATTCCACCAAATCACTTGCTATAATTGCATCAGTAACTCCCATGGTAAAGTTATCTCCAATAGGAAGAATAGCAGCTGTTAATTTCGTACTCATAGGAATTAATTTCATATCCATAGTTACAGCTGTATCTCCAGCAATGTATAAAGATTTATCTTCAGCAGTAATCACAAAACCTCCAGGCTGCCCGCCATAACTTCCATCAGCAAAAGATGAGGTATGGATTGCATTTACGTATTTAGCTGAAAAATTTTCAGTTGTAAAAGTACCTCCATGATTCACAGGATGTCCTTTCAAGTTTTTTGCTCCATAGTACATTACGATTTCATAATTAGAAACAATAGTAGCTCCAGTTTTTTCTGCTAACTTCTCTACATCTAAAACATGATCTTGATGCGCATGCGTTACTAATATATAATCGGCCTTAATCGTATTAACATCAATGTGTGAAGCCAAAGGATTCCCAGTAATAAATGGATCAACTATGATATGAGTACCACTAATTTCTATACCGAAACAAGCATGACCGTAAAATGTAATTTTCATGATTTTATGAATTGTTTGTTTATTTGTAGCAACGGTAATTCTATCCTTAACAAATAGAAAATGTAATTTCGTAAAATTACAATAAAACGTAACCTAGACCAAAAAGTATCGCGAATAAAAAAGTACTCAATGCTACTTTTTTCAACTCTCCATCTAACAACTGTTCATCTTCATTTGTAAAAATGAATCTTAAATGTTTTATTAATGGTATATACGCTAGTAAGAATAAAAATTGTAATAAACTTTTGTAATTTATAAGAACAAAAATTACAGCAAAAAGACAAGAATAAAAAATCAAGAAAAATTGATAATACTTGGCATATGTTGCTCCTATTTTTACAACAATCGTATTTTTTCCAGACAATGCATCATTTACCCTATCTCTCATATTATTTAAGTTTAATACTGCTGTACTTAATAAACCTACAGAAAAAGCAGGAAGAAAAATACTAAAATTAATTTCTTTAGTATATAAAAAATAAGTACCAACTACTGCTAATAATCCGAAGAAAAGAAACACGAATATATCTCCAAATCCGCTATAACCATAAGCTGATTTTCCTACTGTATATTTAATTGCAGCAATTATAGATACTATACCTAAACTTAAAAACAGTAAAGAATACCAAAAATTATCTTTTCCAAAGGCTACATATATCAATGATATTGCTAGTACTAATGTTATGAATGCTGTTATTAGCATTGCTCTTTTCATTTGCGAAGGTGTAATTGCTCCCGAAGCCACCATTCGTGCTTCTCCTTCTCTATTATTATCTGTTCCTTTTACTCCATCACCATAATCATTTGCAAAGTTTGACAGTACTTGAAAACCAATTGTCGTAAAAATAGCTAACCAAAATACTAGTGCTGTATTTAGTGTATGACAATCTGAACAGTTCTGAAAAGTTTTTATTACTATATATTTGAAATTTCCTAAAAATGCCCCAACTATAATTCCTGAAACAGAAAGTGGTAATGTTCGTAATCGTGCAGCCTTTATAAAACTCTTTACATCCATTTTTTTGTACTTGTTTCTACCTTATATAAAATATAATCATACAATTCATTTGCTCTCTCCATGGTTATACTTGGTATGTTTATTTTTCCGGAAGCAGTCTGTAAAATTATATCCGCTACTTTTCTTCTCTTTTGGAAAAAAGTTTGTTTCATTTTTACATTTTGTACCTTAAACAACTCTAAATACGTAGTTGTTGTTTCTATACTCCCTCCTCCTACAATAAGTATATCATTAGATACTTTAAAATATAACTTTTTAACTCTTGCATATATAAAACTAGCAATTAATAAAATTAAAAACACATTAAACCATACTTGTTTGTCAGCATTAAAAATCCAGTAATAACAGGCGTTTAAGATAGTTATTGTTAGTATTGATCTTACTATAATTCTGTATACAAAATACCAATGAGGTTTTTCTTTGGTAATACCACTAAAGTCTAGTGTAGAAAATAAAGTATCTTTAATTTTATGTAAATGTTCTTCTTTACAACCTACTATTTTTATTAGTTTATCTACTTTTTTGGTTTTTCCGCTTATAGCTTGCTTAAAAACCACATATGATATTCCTAATTTTCTTTTTAGAGGATTTGTGACAATTTTTATAAACTGTACTTTTTCTCTTTTTAAAATTACCGCCTTCTTGTTAATCAAGCCTTGTTTAATCTCAAATGCAGAATTTTTGATTGAAAACTTGAGATCAAAATGACGCAAAAACACACGAATAAAAGATGTTATGATTGCCACTATTGTTAAAATAATTAGCAACAAAAACAACAGTAAAAAACTTCCAGAAATTATATCTTTTCCTTTATTCACATAAGTATCTAATAATTCTTCACTCAAAAAGTTTTTAAATACGTCTTGTACTTGCTGATAAAACCCAAATAGAAAAGCTATTAATAGTAATAAACTTTGAAAATGATTTTCTGAAATACTTACTTTTAATAAACTTTTTATACCTATAGATAAAAGTGGTTTTTCTTCTTTTAATGCTATTGGAATATCTTCTGTACCCCCTACATGTTTAGCTAAAGTAATTTTTTCTCGAAGTGCTTTTGCCTCAGCCAGTGATAATGCTTTTATTGATATCTCAGTTAAATTAGTCCCTGCTGTTTCGATATCTACCTGATATACGTTAATTAACTGATGAATTAAGTTTTGAGAAAAGTTTACATTTTGAATTCTATCAAAGGCTACAGCTACATTTTTTTTAGAAAAAATTCCTTTTTTCAATATAAAATAATCTCCATCTATTTTAAACTTAAAATTTCTATATACAAGATAAGAACGTATTAAAATTAAGATGAAAAAACTTATAATAATTGCGTAAATATAGTTTTTACCTAAGGAAGTAATCTTAGATGATTTTGTAATAAAAATAAATAACAAAACCCATGTTGCTTTTACTATTCTGAATAAAGATTTACCATAAATAATTAAAACTCCTTTTAAGGATTGCCTATTAAATTCTACAAAGTTTATTTCGTTACTCATTAATCTTGCTACTAATAAACTCTTTAATTTCTATTGCTCTTTCTTTCGTTAATCCTTTTATTTCTAAATCGTCACTACTATCACCTGCGGTGTATACTTTTAATGAAGCCAATTTAAAAAACCTTGAAAATACACCTTCATTTATCTGTACATGTTGAATTCTTGAAAAAGGAACTGTAACCATTTTTCTAGTAAGAAAACCTCTTTTGTAAGTAACATCCTTATCTCTAACTGCATATTTACGCTTTGGAAAACCTAAAATTAGATTCAACAAAATAAAAAAAGCGATTATTGCCATTAATAGATAGAGGTATAATGGTGTTTCAGGATTCTTCTTCTTTAGTACTGTTTCAATAAATAATACTAATAAAGCACCAATAACAATAACATATGAAAAAACACTTAAAATAGCTACTTTAAGATATGATTTTTCTATTCTAGTAAATGTTATACTTGAAATATGAGGAAAGTTTGTTACTTCATTATTTTGAAATGCATCTTGCATGATATTAAAGTTTTATAAAAACTCTACTTTTAATACTTTTTTTCTGATAATATATTCTTGTAGTTTAGGTGAAAAATACTCGATATTCTCGTAGAAAATTCTCACTGATTTCCCTCTTCTTTTTTTTCCTAATGCTAATAATTGATCTGAACCTTCAAAATTACTCAACCAAAGCAGTTTTTGAGTCATCCCAGAAGTCTCTTTCACTTCTATTACATAAAGCTCATTACCCGATACTTTTTTTATTTTTCCTTCAACAGCTAATGATTTCTCAGGCGCTTCTTCTTTATAATCTTGTATGCCTTCTTCACTAGCTAGAGCAATTAAAACATCAGGACAAAACTTAATCATATTCATTCCTACCTTCTCACCAAATGCAGCACCTCCTTGTTTTCCTTTAGAAAGATCCATGACAATTCCTTCTTTTTTCAATGCAGATTCATACTTATTATATAATTTAATAATATAAAAACCTAACTCAGCATTTCGGTCTCCACTAGACAGTTTTTTTAAATCTATAGATGATAAATACTCACAAGTTTCTTTTGAAATTTTATCTAAGGTAGTTTCTTGAGCATTACTAAAATATGTGATTATCAAAAACCCTAACAATACTATTTTCTTTTTCATAACTATTATTTAGATATTTTATAAATTGTTAGATTCCGCAATAAGTTCTGCTATATCTTTAACAACTATCTGATCTTCTTTTAAGTGGAACTTCACACCATCAGTCATCATTGTATTACAATAAGGACAACCAGTTGCTATAATTTCTGGATTAGTTTCTAAAGCGTCTTTAGTTCTAAGGATATTAATATCCATATCTCCTTTTTCTGGCTCTTTGAACATTTGTGCTCCACCAGCTCCACAACATAAAGCTGTAGATTTATGACGCTTCATTTCTGTTGATTTCACGCCTAACTGACGGATTAAATCACGAGGTGTTTCATATACATCATTAGCACGTCCTAAATAACAAGGATCATGATAGGTTAAGCGCTTATTTTTTAAATTTTCTCCTTGAATAGTTAATCGACCATCTGCTACTAACTTGTTAATAAATTGTGTATGATGGTATACTTCGTATTTTCCTCCTAAACTAGGATATTCATTTTTTAATGTATTAAAAGAGTGAGGATCGCAAGTAACAATTGTTTTTACTTCATAGGCATTTAAAATTTCAATATTTGTCATCGCCTGCATTTGAAATAAAAACTCATTCCCAGCTCTTTTTGCAGCATCACCTGTAGAACTTTCTTCAGTACCTAATACTGCGAAATCAACATTAGCTTGGTGTAAAATCTTCACAAAAGACCTTGTGATTTTTTTAGCTCTATCATCATAACTTCCAGCGGCTCCAACCCAAAACAACACTTCTGGTTGCTTTCCTTGAGCCATCATATCTGCCATTGTTGGTACGTTCATAATAAATTTTATTTTTTTGAATTGCGAATCAAGGAATTACACTTGATATATATTCAATTCATAATTAATTGATAATCTTTCTTATGGCTTTTACACCATTTTTATTTTTTAGAAAATTACCTCAATTGAAAATTGTTACATCTTCAAGTTAAGTAATTTTTACATTGATTTTACTCGTCTTTCCAGTTTAATCTATCCATTTGACTATACTGCCATGGCGCTCCATTATTCTCAATGTTTGTCATCATCATATTTAACTCTTGAGGAGCAGCAGATTCTTCCATTACTAAATATCTTCTCATATCCATAATAATAGATAAAGGATCGATATTTACAGGACACTCTTGTACACATGCATTACAACTTGTACATGCCCAAAGTTCTTCTCTTGTAATATAATCGTCTAGTAATTGTTTCCCATCAGGTTTAAATTCACCTCCATTAGCGTCAATATTTTTCCCGACTTCTTCCAAACGATCACGAGTGTCCATCATGATTTTACGAGGTGATAATTGTTTACCAGTTAAATTTGCCGGACAAGATGATGTACATCGACCACACTCAGTACATGTATATGCATTCATTAACTGCACCCAATTTAAATCGGTAACATCTGATGCTCCAAATTTTTCTGGCATTTCCTCTTCTGCACCATCTTCTGGCATTGCATAAGGATCTGCACTTGGATCCATCATCATTTTTACTTCGTTTGTTACAGATTCTAAATTTGTAAACTCTCCTTTAGGTTTTAGATTCGCAAAGAATGTGTTAGGGAATGCTAATAAAATATGTAAGTGCTTAGAGTAGTATAAATAATTTAAGAAAATTAAAATACCTACGATGTGTAACCACCATGCAGTTTTCTCAATAGTATGTAAAGTTTCATGTGAAAAATTATGGAACCATGGCGCTATAAATTGAGAAATAATATTACCAGCTCCAGCTTCTTGAAAAGGTGTATCCGTAGCATTCATTATTAAAAATAAAGACATTAACACGATTTCAAAATACAGAATAATATTACCATCATTTTTTGGCCAACCTTCCATTTCTTTGTTCCAAAAACGTTTGATTCTTTCAATATTTCTTCTAAACCAAAAAATAATTACCGCTACTAATACAAGTACAGATAGTATTTCAAAAGTTCCAATTAAGAATCCATAAATTCCATTACCTAATAAAGGTTGAAATACACGATGTGTTCCAAAAAGCCCATCTATAACGATTTCGAGTACCTCTATATTAATAAGTATAAATCCTAAATAAACCACAATATGAAGAATTCCTGATAATGGTCTTCTAACCATTTTGTATTGTCCTAAGGCTATCTTCGCCATATTTTTCCAACGTTCAGGCTTTCTATCTGTTCTATCTATATCTTTTCCTAATTTGATGTTACGAATTAACTTTCGAACATTCATCACAAAATACCCTATACCTGCGATTAAAATAAATGCAAAAAAAATGTTTGGTACGTATTTCTCCATTTCCTTATTTGTTAATTATTGATGTTTCCAATTATCTTCTTGAGAACTATTAGGTGATAATCCTAAAATGTCTCCTTCAGTAGTTACGCCTAATCCTAAAACCGTTCTATTGGCATAATTAAAATAGCTTACTACTTGATTTATTTCTAAAATTTCTCCATCAGAAATCTTATATTCTTTAAGTTTTTCTATATCCTTTTTTTCAAGCGTAGAAGGATATAATGTCAGCTTTTCAGCATATTTTAATCCTTCAACGTAAATTGGTGTTAGTCCTTTAAAAGTTTTATTTACCAGACCTTGTTGTATCTCATTTGCTTTAGTATTATCCTGTAATAATCTTTGTAATCCAGCAAAATGATGAGCTACACAATACTCACATGCATTTAACATACTTACATAAACACCAATAGTTTCTAAATACCACTTGGGAAATGTATTTTCGCTATGATGCAATACATTTTTATAGATAGCCATATGCCCTTCCATTGTATTAGGGCGTAAGCTATGCACTAACATTATATTGTCTACGTTGTTATTTGGGCCAGAAACACGTTCATATAAACGTTTTAATTTCCCTTTAGCTTCATCAAAAGGAATATTATAAATCCAACTCATCTATCATTTATTGTTACTTACGTTTTTCTTATTGTTTTCTTCATTATATGGCTTTGCCTTTTTACCAAATAATGAAAAGTGAACAAAACGTTTTGGGTTTAATTTCATCTCCCTTAGCAACTCTTCCATTTCTTTTGTTGCATTAGTTAAATTAGTATATAATTTATCGTCAGACACTAATTTCCCTAATGTTCCTTTCCCATTTTTAATACCGACAAGTATTCCATTTACATTGTCAACGGTACTTTCAAGTTTTTTCACCGTATTCCCTAATTCAGCTTTAGCTAAATCCTCAGTAATTTTAGAAACGTCTTCGGTAATTTTCTTAGTGTTATCTATTGTAACATCTATTTTTACTTTGTTATCGTCTAAAAGTCTATTAGCAGAACGCATTGTTTTGTTTAAGCTGTATACAATACCTTCAAAACCTATGATGCTTCTATTCAAACTTTGCTGTGCTTCTTTATTTAAAGTCTTGTTAATACCCATTACTAAAGAATCTACATGAACAAGAACATTTTCTAATTTAGTTTGAATTGGATTCAATTTTTCACCTACAGAAGAAAACAAATCAGATTTTATTTCTCCTTTCAAAAAATCTCCAGACTTTGCTGTTTCTCCATTATAATCGGGGATTATAGCTAAGTTTTGTCCTCCCATTAATCCGGCAGGATATATTTTGGCAATACTATTTTTAGAAAAATTAAAACTATTTTGAAGTGAAAATTGTACTAATAAGGTACCTCTTTTTTCTGGATCAGGATTGAACGTAATTTGATCAACCTTACCTACTTGTAAGCCATTAATAGTGACGACACTTGCTTCACTCAACCCATTAATGTTATTGTATTCTGCAAAAAAGTGACGCGTACTACCACTAAAAATATTTTGTCCCTTTAAATAATTATAACCCCAAACTCCTGTGGCGATAATTAATAGAGCTACTAAACCTGTTTTAAGTTCTTTTGACATAAGCAAAAATTACTAGCCACGAAATTACTAATTATTTTTGGTAGAATAGAATAGATTTTTTCTAAATTACTGTTTTCTTATTGCTTCTTTCACAGAAATCTTTTTCCCGTTTTCAAAAGCAACAATAAAACAGTCTTTATGACCTGCTTTTCTAGCTATTGCAAAATTTTTCTTTACTTGCTTAAAACTTTCTGTACTACCAAAATAATATTTATAGTATTCATCGATAACTAACACCTCTACATCTTCTAGCCCTCTAAAATTAAAATTTTCATCGGTTAAGTATTCTTTAGAAGCTGCAATTTGAACTTTAAACTCTATATAAGATGGAATTACCTCCTTAGAACTTTCTTCTTTCTTTGGAGGCACAACTTTTACCGCAGATGTTTCCTTGGTATTATTTTTAGAAGTATTGGATGTTATTTTTGGTGTTGTTATTTTCTTTTTAGGTTTTACTACCTCAACTACTGGTAATTTCTTTTTTGAAGCATTTGGATTATCTTTTACTGGTATTTTTTTTGTTTTTGAAACCGTTTTTGTCTTTTTAGTATTTTTAGATGTAGAGCCTTGCTGTACTACCTTTTTTTTCTGAGTCTCTATTTGAGTACCTTCCTGCAATTCTTCTCCTACTCTATTTAATTTAAGTTGTCGTATATATCCTTCAATAGCATCTGTTATCGAATTTGCCATTCTTGCTTGCCCTACAGAAGAATTTAAAAATTTACCTTCAGCTTTATTCGTTAGAAAACCTAACTCAATAAGCACACTAGGCATCACAGTTTCTCTTAATACTAAAAAGTTATTTTGTTTTACACTTCGATCAAACCGTTTCGCATTAGAAAAATTATTCTGAACTAATTGTGCAAAGGTTAAACTTTCATCTAAATTTTTTTCTTGCTGAATGGATAAGTTTATCACAGCCTCAGGAGAATCTGGATTGTAATCATAATTTTGCTTATAATTATCTTCCAATTTAATTACTGCATTTTCTCGCTTCGCAATCTCTAAATTTTGTTTATTTCCACTTAATCCTAAAACAAATGTTCCTGCACCAAATGCTTTTGCACTCCTATATGAATCACAATGAATAGACACAAACAAATCTGCTTTGCTATCATTTGCTATTTTAGCTCTGTTGTGAAGTTCTATAAAGACATCTTTATTTCTTGTATAAATTACATTAATATCTTTATTCTTTTTTTCAAGAGCTTTACCAACCAACAACACAACTTTTAAAGCTATTTTCGATTCTTTATAACCATTACCCAAATTTCCAGGATCTTTACCTCCATGTCCAGCATCTAAAACAACGGTATACTTTTTTTGCGAATACATCATGTTTTTTCCAATGCCAAAAAGGAATAAAAACAACACGATAGTTATATTAATATTATATTTGGTGAATTTTAAGAATTGCATCAATAAAATTTAACTATTTTTGGCTTCTGTTATTTGGCGCTTCAAATATTGAGCCATACTTTTATTAAACACAAAAATAGCATTTATCGAATTGAAAGCAAATTCACTGTACATACTTTTAATTTTATCTTTTTTTTGTTTTAGCATAAGTTTAGCTCAAGAGATAGGAAAAAAGAATATTCCCAGGCAATCTATTATAAAAAAAGATTCCGCTAAAGTCTTAGCAAAAAAGCCAAAACGTAGTCTCAAAATAGATAGCATTCCTAAGATAAAGTCAGACTCTATTATAAAAGATTCGATCATAAAGCCTAAGGAGGTTATTGATTTTATTGTTACTCATAATGCTGAAGATTACACTATTCAAAATGCTAAGGATAAAACTGTCACACTATATAACAATGCTGTATTACTATATGGAGATATTGATTTAAAAGCTGGAAAAATAATTATTGATTATAAGAAAAACACTGTATATGCCACAGGAATTAAAGATAGTACTGGTTATACACAACGCCCTATATTCAAACAAGGTGGACAAGAATCTGAACAAGATTCTATACTTTTTAATATCAAAACAAAGAAAGCACTGGTTTATGGTGTAAAAACAGTACAAGGTGAAATGATCACCTATGGTGAAAAAACAAAAAGGGTTAATGATTCAACTATATACATGAGTCGTTTACGATTTACCACTTCTAAAAAAGATAGACCAGACTATCATATTGCCACAAACAAAGCAAAATTAGTACCTGGTAAAAAAATTATTGTAGGTGGAAGTAACTTAGTCATCGCCGATGTTCCGACACCTTTATATTTACCTTTTGCATATTTTCCTCTTTCAGAAAAAAGAGCTTCTGGTTTTATCATTCCTTCTTGGGGAGAAAATAATCAACAAGGTTTCTTCTTGCAAAATGGTGGTTATTACTTTGCTATCAACGATTATTATGATTTAGAATTAACTAGTGACTTGTATTCTAACGGTAGTTGGGCTATTAATGCAAATACGAATTACAATTTACGTTACAAGTTTTCTGGTGGATTAAGAATTCGTTTTCAAAACTTAACCAATAGTTTCCGAGGGTTTAGTGATTTTTCTAAATCTTCAAACTTTAATATTACTTGGACACATCAACAAGATCCTAAATCGAATCCAAATTCTAATTTAAGAGCACGTGTTAATGTTAGTAGTAGTAGTCAGTTTTTTAGGCAGTCTTTAAATCAAATTGATCAAAATCAAAACTTAAGAAACTCATTCGATTCTTCTATCAGTTATTACAAAAAATTTGTAGGTACTCCTTTTAATATGAATGTGACACTTACGCATAGTCAGAATTCAAATAACAATATTGTAGCTGCTACACTACCTAGTTTACAAGTAAATATGGATAGAATTTATCCATTTTCTAAAAAAGGTATCAAGAAAAATGCGCTTCAAAAAATAGGTGTTACCTATACGTTACAAGGACGTTATAATATAAATACGAATGAAGATAATTTTTTCACCTCAAGAATGTTTAAAGATGCAAAAGCTGGTGCGCAACACGAAGTAAGAGCAAACACCAATATAAAAGCATTCAAATACTTTACATTATCACCGAATTTTAACTATACAGATGTTTGGAATTTTGCTACTATTAAAAAGAGATTTGACCCTACTGTTGGTGCTGCTGTTAATGATACTATAAACGGTTTTAAACGTTTTAACAGATATAATTTTGGAGTAGGTTTAACTACAAATGTTTATGGAGATTTTAAATTTAAAGGACGAATTAAAGCTATTAGACACACTATAAGACCTAGTGTTTCTTGGAGTTATGCTCCTAATTTTGCTGCGCAATTTCAAGAACGTGTTAGAGATCGCTCAGGAATTATAACCTACACTCCTTTTGATAACGGTATTGGACTTTTTGGAGCTCCAAGTAGTGGTGTTTCAAACTTATTAAGTTTTGCTTTGAATAACGTAATTGAAGCAAAAGTAAAACCTAGTGAAGATGATGATAGTGAAGAAGATAAAAAGATTACTATTCTTAACAATTTAAACTTTAACACATCATATAATATGGCTGCAGATAGTTTACGTTGGAGTAATGTAAGTTTTTCTGCGGGTACACAGCTCCTTAAAAATAAAATGTCTGTAAATTTATCTGGAAGTCTAGATCCTTATCAAGTAACTTCTGAAGGTGTTCGAATAAATAAGTTCAACCCTTCTCTTTTTAGGTTGAGTAATGCTTCACTAACCGCTAATTATAGTTTTTCTAGTAGTGATTTTGATAAAGATAAAAAGAAAGATAAAAATAAGAATAATAATCCAAATAACCCTCCAGATGTTTTTGGTATAAATGACAATCAAGCAATTAATGGATTTGCCACACAACAACCTTCTAGACCTGGTGAGGTTAAAGAGAAAAAAGCTGATTTGTATCGTTCAAAAATACCTTGGAATTTAAGCTTTGTATACTCTGCCAATTACTCTAACAACGGTTTTAGCAATGCAGGAATCCAAAGTCATACCTTGGGCTTTAGTGGTAGTGTTGATTTAACTCCTAAATGGAAAGTTAACTTCAGATCCTCTTATGATATATTAAATGGTGCTTTTTCTTATACCACACTTAATTTTTCTAGAGACTTAGATAGTTGGCGATTTAACTTTAATTGGGTACCTTTTGGTAACTTCACGTCATACAGTTTCTTTATTGGTGTAAAATCATCAATGTTAAGTGATTTAAAATGGGATAAAAGACAACCTCCTGATAGACGATTGTTTTAGTTGATGGTTGATGGTTGATGGTTGATGGTTGATGGTTGATGGTTGATGGTTGATGGTTGATGGTTGATGGT
>CANMWK010000016.1 GCA_947501615.1 uncultured Tenacibaculum sp.
ATAATTCCAAGTAATCTGTTTTTTAAACAAAAATCGACAATCTTTATTAATTCACCCACAACTTTTGGGATTGATCCGTACTACGATTAGGAAAGTCTATACACAATAGTTAGCTTACTTTAAAACAAGTGAAAGTCCTAAGCATAGAATTGTTAGTATTGGTAAAGATTATCTTCGTCCAATAGTAAGTAGGAAAAGAAATTAAAAAAGTAGAGTTTGGAGCAAAAGGAAATAAAGTTCAAATTGATAGGGTTAACTTTATAGAGCATTTGATTTTCAATGCTTTTAATAAAGGAGCTAGACTTAAAAGTACTGTTTTCAAAGCCTAAAAGACTTACAAAAACTAAAACAAAGATACTGGAAGCAGATGCTATATAAGCTACTAACTCCAATAGAAACTTTATGACAAAATATAAAATCAAAACCTATTTTTAACCAAAACGAAAGCGTTCCAAATAATATAAAGAACAGTAAAAAAATCAGAACTTTAATTACTAAAGAAAGAGCTACTCGATTGTAAGGAAGTTTTGGGAAAGAAAAAGTATCATCCAAAAAAATCAGAGCTAAGACTAAAAAGCTTTGGATTTTCTTTGGCTTACACATAGCTAATGCCCTAGTAATTCGAAGAAGCAAATAACAAAGTCAACTTCAAAAATTAGCATAGAATTTTATGATTAAAAAAAATATGGGATACCTATACCCTAAAATCAATGAAAAACTTTTTTAAAACTGAAAAGCATCTAAAAAGTAAAATCGAAGATCTCTTTAAAAACAAATCTTCGATTCTTAAACCATATAATGACTCAAGTTAACTTGTTTTCTGAATACGCCTATTTATTTAATCCTTTCTAAAGTTAAGTCAGGATTATATTTTACAATAAATAGTCCCTGATTAGATACACTTCCAAAAAGTTTCTTGTTAAACTCAAATTTGTTTTTTAAACGAATAGAAGTTCCTTTTTTATAAGTTTCTAGGAGCTGTTCTCCAGACGCTAAACGCATTAAAACATCATATGTAATATCGAAACCTCGAATAGCATATTCAGATGGAATGTCATTGTTTTTTTTCTTATACTTTCTGATGAATTCATTCATGTTATCATCATCATATTTCGAAAAATTATCCGTAACATATGTAAAACCAATTCTAGCTAATGTATTATTGTCAATGTTTTCATAGGTTTTGTCTGTCTTTTCTATAGAGAAAACTTGAGCAGTAATTCCTTCAGGTAATACAACCATACTATTAACCGCATTAGCTATTATAGCTCTTTCTGTTGCAGCTATAATTACCCAATTATGAGAATTAGGTTTCATTTTATCAGTAAAGCGTTCCTTGCTGATGTAATTTTTTTCTGGTTTTAAAATGTAAACATTTTCTATAGAATCATTACTTTTCAGTATCTGTGTTATTTCTTTGGCTTGAGCATCTGAAACTTTATCACCATCAGAAACTATAAAAATATTTTCACCATTATAAGTTTTATTTAAATACTTACCAAGTATTCTACTTCTTGTAATTTTATCTGGCGCAGATTTTACTATACTTGATGAAGAAAATTGATCCTGATTTCTAGAGAAATGAGGGAAAATTACTGGTGCTTTAGTGTTTTTAGCAACATCTTTCACTTTGTTAGAATAAAATGGTCCAATAATAGCATTTGCATCATCTAAAACACCTTTTTCAAGTATTTTTTCAATCATATTACCTCTGTTCCCAGTATCAAAAACAGAAACATCAACATTTATACCTAGTTTTTTAATAGAATCGATAGCCATTTCACTACCCATATAAAAATCAGTAACTAAATTAGCTAGGTTAGCATTTGCTCTTTTTCTTTTTGTAGGATCAAAAATATTTTCAAAAGAAATACTATCATACTCTTTAGCTCTAAAAGGTAAAAGTAAAGCTAGTTTAATACTTTCATCAACTTCAGCAATGCTATCAATAAATAATTCAGAAGAAAAAGTATCTAGGTTATCTTCTAAGCTACGAATTCGTAACACCTGACCTATTTGCAATTGATTATCTGCTATTTCTGGATACTCTGGGTTAAGATTTATCAAATCATCTTTAGTAATGTTATAAAATCGTGTCAAACCATAAACAGTTTCTTTAGATTTTACAGTATGTGTTACATGATTTTTTAAATCTTCTTCCCTTGATATATAAATTACTTTTTTTTCAGCTACTTTTACTTTCAATTCTTGCCCTACATCTAAATAATTGTCTTTTAACCTAGGAAATTGCGGATTAAGATTAATTAACTCATCTTTAGAGATGTTATATTGCTTGGTAATTCGATAAACCGTTTCACCAGCTTGAACAGTATGTTTTTTAAAGGTCATGACTGTCCTAACTACTTGAGTAGAATCTACTTTTTTAATACTGCTATTTTCTTCTTCAACAGTGTTTTCATTTTCTGAAGATTGTTCAGTATTTTCCTTAGTACCTAGATCAGATGTTTTATCTTTTTCATCATCTTGAATTAAAGGAATAGATTTTTTATATTCTGGATTGGGTATAATAATCACACTATTTGTTGAAGGTGATTCTCCAACATCTGGATTTAAACGAACTAAGTCTTCAGTTTTAACATCTATTCGTTTAGCGATATCTCGCATTGTTTCACCATCCTTTACTGTATAAGAAATGTATCTTTTTTGTTGACTACAAGATAGTAATGTAGCCAAAGCTAAAGTAATTCCCCAAAATTTAATCTTATTCATATAATTCAAGTACTATTTAAGTATGATTATTCCCATTCTATTGTTGCTGGTGGTTTAGAGCTAATATCGTAAACAACTCTATTTACACCTTTAACATTATTAATTATTTTATTAGATATGTTTTGTAAAAACTCATAAGGTAAATTAACCCAATCTGCTGTCATCCCATCTGTGCTTTCTACTGCTCTTAAAGCAACTACTTTTTCGTAAGTTCTTTCATCTCCCATAACACCTACGGAGTTAACAGGTAATAAAATAGCCCCAGCTTGCCAAACCTTGTCGTATAAACCAGATTCTTTTAAACCATTTATAAATATGGCATCTACTTCTTGCAAAATACGAACTTTTTCTGAAGTAATATCGCCTAATATTCGAATTGCTAAGCCAGGTCCTGGGAAAGGATGTCTTCCTAATAATGCTGCATCAATCCCCATGGAATCCCCAACACGTCTTACCTCGTCTTTAAAAATCATACGTAATGGTTCGACAACTTCTAATTTCATAAAGTCAGGTAATCCACCAACATTATGATGACTTTTTATTGTTGCCGAAGGTCCTCCATTAACAGAAACAGACTCAATTACATCTGGATAAATCGTTCCTTGTGCTAACCATTTTGCATTTTCAACTTTAGACGCTTCGTCATCAAAAACTTCGATAAATACTCTACCAATGGTTTTTCTTTTTGTTTCAGGATCACTAATTCCTTCTAAAGCATTTAAAAAACGATCAGAAGCATCTACACCTTTAACGTTTAATCCCATGCCTTCGTATTGTTGAAGTACACTTTTGTACTCATCTTTACGTAATAATCCGTTATTTACGAAGATACAGTGTAAATTATCGCCAATAGCTTTGTGTAATAAGACACCAGCGACTGTAGAGTCTACACCTCCAGATAAACCTAAAATTACCTTATCATCACCTATTTTTTCTTTTAATGTAGAAACAGTAGATTCAACAAAAGAGTTTGGTGTCCAGTTTTGTGCTACTTCAGCAATATCAACTAAAAAGTTCTTTAATAATTGAGTTCCATCTGTAGAATGATAAACTTCAGGATGAAATTGTATAGCGTAAGTTGTTTCACCTTCAATTTTATAAGCAGCATTTTCTACATCTTTGGTACTTGCTAAAAGTTCTCCATTTGTAGGTAGTTCTTTAATGGTATCTGAATGACTCATCCATACCTGACTTCCTTCAGAAATACCATTTAAGAATTGTTCTCCTCCTTTAATGAAAGATAAATTTGCTCTTCCATATTCTCTTGTATTAGATGGCGCCACTAAACCTCCAGAAAAATGAGCTAAATATTGAGCACCATAACAAACTGCTAAAAGGGGTTTTTTACCTCTTATTTCAGAAAGATCTGGATGTGGAGCTTCTTCTGAACGAACAGATGAAGGACTACCTGATAAAATTACAGCTTTAAATTCGTTTAAGTTTTGTGGAATCTTATTGTAAGGATGAATTTCACAGTAAATATTCAACTCTCTTACTCTACGCGCAATTAACTGAGTGTATTGCGAACCAAAATCTAATATTAGTACGTTGTGTTGTTGCATCCGCAAAAATAATAGTTTGAATTTATTTTTGCCTATATTTTTTAGAAATTAATATCGATAAACTATTGCGTTGATATTCATACCAGCACCTACAGAAGCTAACATAAAAATATCTCCTTTTTGTAATTCATGATCTTCAATTTCTCTTTTTAAAACCAAGTCTAGTAAAGTAGGTACGGTTGCAACAGAACTATTACCTAATTCGTGTATACTCATAGGCATAATATCTTTTGGAACAGGCTTCTTATATAAGCGGTAAAAACGTTTCATGATGGCTTCATCCATTTTTTCATTGGCTTGATGAATAAATACTTTACGAACATCATCAATTTCTACATTACTTTTTTCCAATGCAGCTTGCATAGCTTTTGGTACATGAGTAAGTGCAAACTCATAAATTTTTCTTCCATGCATTTTTATATAACGCACATTTTTATCCTCATTTTTATTATATGAACTCCCAAAAAACAAATGATAAGCTTCGTCTTTAGAAAACGTTTGCGAAGCATGGCCTAAAATTCCGCTTTCTGAACCATCTTTAGAAGCTTCAATAATACAAGCACCAGCACCATCACTATATATCATAGAATCTCTATCGTGTTTGTCTACTACTCTGGATAATGTTTCAGCTCCAATAACTAACACTTTTTTTGCAATTCCTGCTTTTATAAATGCTTGCCCTTGAATGACACCTTCCACCCAACCAGGACAACCAAATAGAATATCATATGCGATACAATTTGGATTCTCAATTTGAAGTAAATGTTTTACTCTAGTCGCAAGACTAGGTATAATATCACTTTGTATCCCCGACGAGTTAACATCTCCAAAATTATGCGCTAGAATAATATAGTCTAAAGTTTCTGGATCGATATTTGCGTTTTCAATTGCATTTTTTGCGGCGAAATACCCTAAATCTGAAGCATTATGTTGGTTTTCAGCATATCTTCTTTCTACAATACCTGTAATAGATTTAAACTTTTCAATGATTTCAGTATTACAAGAGTTAAAAGGAGTACCATCAGCATTTAAAAACTGACTTGAAGTAAATTGATTGTTCTCCTTTTTTATTGTTGGAATATAGCTTCCTGTTCCTGTTATTACTACCTTCATTTGCTAAAATTTTACTTAGGGAAGTAACAAATTAACGGGTTTTGTTCAAGTAAACCTAGTTATATTGAAGACGAAATTTCACTTTTATGAAATTCGTATTTTATAGTCCTTTTTTTAGAGATTTATATAATTTTAACATATTAAAAATAGAGATTCTATAAAAAGGTAATTTAGATTTTTATAGTCCTTTTTTATGTTTTTAATTTTTTTTGATTGGTTTTATTGCTAAAATCTTAAAAATTAACCTATGTTAATGATTAAATTATAAATATGAGCTATCAAAAGAAAATGGTAATAGTGAAACAAGAGAGGTTGTTTTTACAATCTTTCCTACTTCTCCCATAAACAATACTTCAAAAGGAGTTTTTTGATTTAATTCGTATTCTAGTAATGTTTGTCTACAAGCTCCACATGGGCCAACAGGTTTGTCTACAGTTTTAAGTGATGATGTAGCAATTATGGCAATTTTTTTGATTATTGCATTAGGATATTCAGAGCCTACTTTCCATATGGCAACTCGCTCTGCGCACATACCAGAAGGGTAGGCGGCATTTTCTTGGTTACTACCATGTACTATAGTACCATCTTCTAGTAAGATAGCTGCACCAACATTAAATTTTGAATAGGGCGCGTATGACGAATTTTTAGCAACGTTAGCTTCTTCCATTAAATTTTGATCTTCAATACTCAGTTCTGAGATGTCGTCATAAATTATAGCTTGGGAAGAGAAGTTTATTTTTTTCATGATGAATTACAATTCTAGCCAAAAAAAGCAGTCGATAGACTGCTTTTTTTGATTTTATATATAGTTTAAAGATACTAATAATCTTCGTAAATTTCTCCTAAATCAAATGATATAGAAAAACGTAATGTGTTTTCCAAAGGGTTGTTTACATCTGAAACGTTAATTAAATATGATAAATCAACATTAAAAGCATTAGCTGTAAACCCTGCTCCTAAAGTGAAAAACTTTCGATTACCTTTAACTTCACTTTCGTTAAAATAACCAGCTCTTAAAGCAAAAGCATTGTTGTATAAATACTCAGCTCCTAAAGACCAGTTTACTTCTTGTAATTCTTCACTAAAACTACGATCTAATAGCGATGTAAACATTCCTTCAAACCAACCTCTATCAGATAAGGTTCCACTAGACGGTACTAATAGTTTTCTAAATTCTAGATTAACACCTAATGTGTTAAAATCATCAAAAATAAAATCAAAACCACCACCCAATTTTGCAATTGTAGGAATAAAGTTTTCTTCACCTGGTGTATATTCTACTTTCGGACCAATATTAGCAACATTTAAACCAATTCTGTATCGTCCGTTAAAAGTTCCATAGTTTTCTTCATCCGACTGATAATAAGCTCCTATGTCAACAGCAAAAGAATTTACCGCTTCTAAAGAATCATCAACATCAAGATTAGAGTTTACATATTTTAATCCAACTGCCATAGAGAATTTTTCACTTAATTTTAAAGCATAATATCCAGAAATAGCAAATTCTGTTGGATTTTTAAAACCTGTTGGTAATCCAATCTCATCAGTTAAATCAATTCTACCTAAAGAGAAGAATTTTAAATCTGCACCCCAAGCACTATTTTCATTAAATCTGTTTACAACAGAAAGGTTTCCAGCAAAGATATCATCAGTTAAATTTCTTAACCAAGGCACATAATTACCACCAATACTTAGCTTATTGCTATTGAAAGCGATTTTAGCAGGGTTGTGAAATAAAGAAAATGCATCCGGAGAGGTAGCCACACCAATATCTCCCATACCTCCAGCTCTCGCATCAGAAGTGATTAATAAGAAAGGTAAAGAAGTTGTAATGGCTTTAGATTCTGTCTGAGCACTCATCTTAATACCTGTGGTTGAAACAGCTAAAATTAGTAATAGTATTTTTTTCATTTTGATTTTAACATTATTTTGACAAATATATAACTTTATTAGAGGATAACTAATTTCTCATATTTCTCTGTTGTTAAATTACTAACAGAGGAGGTAACTTTAATTTTATATACATAAACCCCTTTACCAATTTTGTTTCCAAAATCGTCTAAACCGTTCCATGTGATTGATCTTGATAAACTACCATTTGTTTGAATAGTTTGGTTAATAGTTTTAACTAATTTTCCTGAGATGGTAAAAACCTGTACTTGAACTTCTAAAGGTTCATTGGGTTTGTTGTGATTAAACCAGAACTCAGTGTAATTAGTGAATGGATTGGGGTAATTTAATACATTTTCTAAAGTTAGTTTTGTATCACTAATAACTTCAAAACTTAACGTAGTTTCTGAAGAATTATTATAAGTGTCCCAAGCTTTTATTTTTAAGGTATGAGTTCCTACTGATAAATCTCTAAATTTAAAGTTTACTTCTCCTTTAGTAAAGTCATTAAGTTCAGTTTCATAAAAGTCATTTAGTACTATAGGTTCTGCTTGGTTATCGTCTAATATGGCAACAATATCATGATCTACTGCAGTAATGGAAGTATTTATCCCACTACTATCAGAAAGTTTGATGATTAAATTAGGAGAAGCATTTGTAGTGCCACCGTCTATGAAGGATTCATCATTCATAAAAGCTCTTAATTCAGGCCCAGTAGTGTCTTCAGGAGCATTTTCATTTATTCCACCAACAGTGATGTCGAAGTTTACTCCTGCTTTATCTTCATTTTCATTTTGTGCATATAAACTTATTTTTCCTTTGCCTTCAGTGATTTTGATGTCTTTTGGGACAATAAATTCAAACTCAAACCGACCATTTTCAACCGAAGATTTACCACGAAAAATTTTACTTTCTTGAGAATCGAACGTATTCACAATTCCAAACCCGTCGTTATCTAAAGTGGTTTTATCAATAGGTTTGTCAAAAACAGTTGTAAAAACAGTTCCATTAAAATCAGTAAGTACATTACCACCAGAGTCACTTACAATTCCCTCTAGTTTTATTTTTGAAAGGGCTTTGAATGTATCAATAGGTTGCGAAATGTCTACATCATTAACTTTAGTAATCCTAACATCTGGTTTAGGAATTGCAAGTTTCATTGCAGGGTCACCAAAAAAATAAATAAAAAAACGTTGGTTACTAGTGGTTTCATTCTTAGCTTTTACTAGGTTTGCAGCGATACTATCATCAGCATTATCAAAATCAAAAACATATTTAGCCAATTCCTTATTAAAAGCTTCACCAACAAAAATAAAAACATCTCTAGTAGTGGTAATCATACTAACAGCACCACCATTAGGATTTAAAAATAATTGTTCTCCAGCGGTATCTCTTAGTGGGTTATCGAATCTTGAAAACTCACAAGTAACCGTAATAAAAAGAGGTAAAGTATTAGAATTGTTAAAGTTTTGTATTTGCGATACTTCTAGAATCCGTTCTTCTGCAAGTCCATCTTCTCCACCATGCCCAAAGTAGTTAAACACAAGGTTTCCTTTTTCCATGTTATTGGTAATTGCATTTTTTACATCTGGGTAACGTTCACCTCCTGAAGAATTTTCTTGTTTAAAAGCATCAGCATAAATTTTATTGATATTAAAAATAGGCTTGTTGTTTTTAATATCATCAGCAACTTCTTCAAGTCCAGATTGCAAAGTTTGATCCGTATTGGTGTCTATGTCATCTGCAATTAATGTAATATTGTTTCTCCAATCTCCGAAAGCGTCGGTTTCATAATAACTTAAAATTTTGTCTACAACAGCTGTAGCCTCTTGTATTGTAGTTACAGGAATCCTTCCAGAAGGAATATCAATACTGTCTGAAGGTAGCATTCTACCATCTGTATTTTCTATCATTACAAAAAAATCATCCGTAACGTAAGATGCCACTAAATCAAAACTATTGACAGCATGGAAAGTAGGAACAATATTATTATTGCCTGTTATTCTATCCTTAAAATCGTAAGAAGAATCTCCAAAAAAGCAAACATATTTTAATCCTCCAGAGCTAGTATCATAAAGATATTTGATGAAATCACGTATAGCTGTTATGTCAGGCGATCCAGAGGCGAATTCATTAAAAATTTGCGAAACATTAACAACACTAGTATTTAAATTAGAATTTTGTTGATGATATGTTGCTAATCGCTGTGCTTGAGGCATTAATTCTTCATTGGTTACAATTAAATATTCAATATTAGATAACCCATGAAGGTTTTGATTTTGTATTGCAGTATTACGTGTTCGTTCAGGAGAAAAATAATCTGTACTGTTAAGTACAATGTATTCGTTTAAATCTCCTCCTAATGCGGTAAAAGTATAATTGTTAGCAGCTACATTTTCGTTATTAATTTTTTTAGGATCTAAAGGATTAGTAACATCCCATATATCTTTTATGTTAGCAGCATTTTGAATTTCATAAGTAATAGAACCAGTATGTTTCGCTTGCTCAAAACTTCTAAAAGAGAATTGTGTATTAGTTGCAATTAATTGTTTTTTACCAATCACTTCTATATAGTCTAAAAAAGCATTTGCTGAAGGATTTCCATTGTTGTTATAGTCAATAATAATGTTTATATCATTTGAGGCATTTATTGTACCGTTACTAATACCATACCTAGCCAATCCAGAAGATGTAGAAGTAGAAACAGGAGGGAAGTTTATAATAGGAGTATTTGTACCATTAGCAGTAATACTCATATTTGAAACGGTTGATGATTGCGCTACAGCTGTTACTTTCACCAAAGTGTTTGATCCAACCAATGCATTATTAAAAGGAATACTAAAACTTTGATTATTATTTGCACTAAAGTTTTCCCCGAACCATAACCTACCTACTGCTAATAAATTAATATTTTCCTGCTCATAGAAAATAAAATCATCAAAATTTGAAATTGTAAGTGTAGGCGGAATGTTTACGGTAGCAGCATTAGTAATTCTTTTTCCAGGAGTATCAGAAATTGTTAGAAAATAATAAGCTTTGTCTGCATATATATTTTGAATATGACTAGCCGTTTCATTAGCAATATCTACATTCCAACTATGAGGTCCAACTCCATAAAATAAAATAAAATCATCTGTGTTAAACCTATTGTCATCTTCACCTTCAATATAAATAGCATTCTCTACAAGATCTTCATTTCTAAAGTCAGAAGCTAATTCAGGTAATATTTTTCCCCCATTTCCATATATTTTAATATTTTTGGGATTTACAGAGTTTATATTAATTCCTAAATTGGATAAAAAATTAGCGTCAATTTTGAATATACCTGTTGTATCAACAGAAAATTTATACCATTCACCATTGGCAAGTACAGAGTTTCTGGTTTGACTAAATGCATAAGTAATGCAAAATATTAGGATAAAAAGTGACTTTTTTCTCATGAAATGTTCTAATATAACGAGACCTTTTGTCGGTTAGTATTCATTTTACAAGATTAATATAATAAAGTGAAAAAACAATCGTTAAGATTTAGTATTCATTAATAATTCAAAATTATTATATTTATATAATTGTTATGAATTTTAAATATTGTAAATTGGCAGACCCTAAAAAAAGAAGTTAATACATGAAAAGTACGTTAAAACTATTAGGTTTACTTGTTATCTCCACAATGATTTTTTCTTGTAATAGTTCAAGAAGAAGTTCAGGTAAATCTTCTCTAACAGGATGGAATTTTAATGATCCTAACTATGGTAATTATGTAAAAGGAGATTTCAAAGATGGAACAACTCCTCCTGGTATGGTTCATATTGAAGGTGGAACTTTTACTATGGGATTGGTACAGGATGATGTGATGTTTGATTGGAATACTACTCCAAAACAAATGCATGTTCGTTCTTTTTATATGGATGAAGCAGAGGTTACTAATTCGGAATATAGTTTATTCATGCAATACACTAAAGATGTATTTCCTCCATCGGATCCACAATTTAAACACATATATCCTTCTGTTTTACCAGATACTTTGGTATGGAGAAAAGGTTTAGGAAATACAAACTTACTTTCTGAAAGTTATTTAAGACATCCTGCATATTCAGATTATCCAGTAGTTGGGGTTACTTGGATTCAAGCAAATCAATATTGTAAATGGAGAACAAATGCTGTTAACCTTAAAATATTAATGGACAAAGGAGTTATTACCAATATTTTTAAAGAAGATTCTTTAGAGTTTAGAGGTAGAAATAACTTTGATACAGATGTATACTTAACTGATCCTTATGTTTTGTTTGATGGAGATTCTACAATATATAAGAAAGGTATTCCAGTTCCAAGAAAAAAAGGTGAGCCAAAACCAGAAAAAGGAGCATTTACTGGAAGACAAGTTACATCTTCAGATGGTATTCTTTCTCAAAAATTTAGATTACCTACAGAAACTGAGTGGGAATATGCTGCTAAAGCTATTTTCGAAAATAGAGAATATAATAATGTTCGTGGAAGAAAGAAATATGCTTGGAATGGTAAGTATACAAGAAATACATCTCGTTCTAGAAGAGGAGATCAGTTAGCTAACTTTAAGCAAGGTAAAGGTAATTATAGTGGTATTTCTGGATGGAGTAGTGATTTTGCAGATATTCCTAATGTTGTAAAGAGTTATCCACCTAATGCATTTGGGTTATACGATATGTCTGGTAATGTAGCAGAGTGGGTTTCTGATGTTTATAGACCAATTGTAGATGCTGAAGCTAATGATTTCAATTATTTTAGAGGTAATATTTATACTAAAAAATTAATTGATGAAAATGGTAAAGTAGTAATTATCGATGATAGTGAAGTAGAAATCGATACGTTAGTAAACGGAAAGATAACTACTAAAGGATTACCAGGTACTATTAAATATATACCAATCACAAAAGATGATACCTACATGAGAAGAAATTATTCTTTTGCTGATAATTCTGATTTAAATGATGGTGATAAAAAATCTACTAAAGATTTTCAGGCTGAAGAGGATCAAATTGTCCCAAGGATGTATAACTCTCCTATAAGACCAGAAAGTGAAAAAGATTCATTAGGAAATGTGATTTCTAATTTAGAATACGATAAAAAGACAAGAAGAACACTTATAAGTAACAAAACTAGAGTTTATAAAGGAGGATCTTGGGCTGATAGAGAATATTGGTTAGATCCTGCACAGAGAAGATATTTTCCAGAATATATCTCTACTAACTTTATTGGTTTTAGATGTGCTACTGATAAAGTAGGACCTATGGTGAGAGATCAAAAAAGAACTGCAACACCTAGATACAATTTTTCTAGAAAATAAAATTTAATATTTCTAACATAGTACAAAACCTCATTTTTTAATGAGGTTTTTTTATTTTTACAATATGAGATTGGAAGATATTTATGAGCTGTACTGTCAGCATTATTTGGTAGACACAGATACAAGGAATATACGTAAGAACACTATTTTTTTTGCTTTAAAAGGAGCTAACTTTAATGGAAATAGTTTTGCAGAAGAAGCTTTAAGTAAAGGTGCAATTTATGCCGTAGTAGATGAAGCAGAATATAAAACACAAGATAATATTATTGTAGTAGATAATGTACTTGAAACTCTGCAAGCGTTAGCTAATTATCATAGAAATAAGCTTAATATACCTATTATAGGGTTAACAGGGAGTAATGGTAAAACTACTACAAAGGAACTTATAGATGTAGTATTGAAACAGAAGTTCAAGACGAATGCAACTAAAGGAAATTTGAATAATCATATAGGAGTTCCGTTAACATTATTGTCTATGACACCTAAAACTGAGATAGGTATTGTAGAAATGGGAGCAAATCATCATAAAGAGATTGCTTTTTTATCGAATATAGCTGAACCTGATTATGGATATATCACTAATTTTGGAAAAGCACATATAGAAGGTTTTGGGTCTGTAGAAGGAGTTATAGAAGCTAAATCAGAATTGTATGAGTTTTTGATAGCAAATAATAAAAAGATTTTTGTCAATCAAAATGATCCTATTCAGTTACAAAAAACTCAAAATTCGGATACAATTTATATTGAGGAGACTTTAGCATTCATTAGTGCGAATCCAACTGTAAAATTTAAGTTTAAAAACCTTGAAGTCCATAGTAATTTAATAGGACGTTACAATTACAATAATATAGCTTGTGCAGTAACTATAGGAAGCTATTTTGATATAGAGGCAATTAAGATAAAAGAAGCGATAGAAAGTTATGTGTCAGATAATAATAGATCTCAAATTATTATCAAAGGAAATAATGAAATTATCCTTGACGCATACAATGCAAATCCAACAAGTATGCGTGCTGCTCTTGAAAACTTTAGTCAGACGAAGAGCGATAAATCAAAAATTGTTATTCTGGGAGACATGTTTGAATTAGGAGATACCTCTCAAGCAGAACATCAAGAAATAGCTGACTTATGTGATACCTTAAGTTTTCAGGAAATACTATTAGTAGGAAATCATTTTTCAGCTGTCGTTTCTAAAGGGAATCATCTTAAGTTCAAAGAATTTGATGATCTTAGAATTTATCTCGAAGAAAACGATTTAAAAAACAAAAGCCTTTTAATAAAAGGCTCTCGTGGTATGGCATTAGAAAGATCATTAGATTATATTAATTAATATTTGCCTTATGATAGTCTAATAAATTATCGATAGGTCTTTGAATAACACCAGATATATTTAAATCGTATTTTTTAGCTACTCTTTCTAGTATATCACCAAAGTAATGCGCTATAGAGCCTATAAAATATATTGGAGTAGAAGCATCTTTTTTATACGGAAGTACTCTATACTTAAAGAACTCTTCAAAACCTTTTTTGATAATTTTTTTAATGTATTTTTCTTCTTTAAACTCAAACATGAATTTAGCAAATGTAGCAAGGTACATGTTCGGGTTTGGCTGTTTGTATAAGTTGAATTTTATATGATCAGCTTCTAAATCGTATTCTTTAGAGAATTTTGCAGCTATATTTTTTGGCATTTTACTATAGTAGTAATCTCTAATTAACTTTTTCCCAAAATAATTACCACTAGCTTCATCCATAATGATATAACCTAACGAAGCAGCTACCATCTCCATATCAGTACCATTGTAATAGCAACTATTAGAGCCAGTACCTAAAATACAAACTATAGCAGGTTCTTTTCCTGAAGCAGCATAAACAGCAGCCAACATGTCTTCAGCAATATGTATTTCTGCATTGCTGAAAATTTCTTGCATTACTTTGTTTAGAATTTGTACAGGTTTAGGTGTTCCACATCCTGCACCATAAAAATGTACTTCTGTAACTTCATCTTTGATATTAATTAATTGAAACATATTTATAATACGATTCTTTAACTCTTCTTCTCGAATTACAGCAGGATTTAATCCTAATGTACGTACTCTAAACACTTCATTTTTATTATTATCTAAAGCAATCCAATCAGCTTTAGTCGATCCTCCGTCTGCTATTAAAATCATTATTTTAGTTGATGTTTTAATCAAATATATATGTTCCTAACTGTATACGCAATAGGTGAATAAATTTCAAACGTTTTCGTCGAAATAAAAGTTGAAAATTTGATAAAATACTTTAATTTTGATTTTTGTTATTATTTCATAAATATGTTTTTTTTTAAAGAAAAGAGTATACCGCTAACTACGTTTTTTAATAAAGATTTTGTTGATATTCATTCACACCTGTTACCAGGTATTGATGATGGATCAAAATCTATTGAAAACACGTTATTGTTGATAGAGAGAATGAGTTCTTATGGAATAAAGAATTTTATCACAACTCCACATGTCTTAGGAGATGTTTATCCTAATACATCTACTATAATAAAAGAAAAGTTAGCTGAAGTAAAATTAGCATTACAAGAAAAGAATTTTAGTGATATAAAAATTCATGCGGCTGCAGAGTATATGATGGATGAAAAATTTTCTGAGCTATTAAAAGTGGGTGATATTCTTACTTTAAAAGATAATTTTATTCTTGTTGAAATGTCTTATTTCAATGCTCCGTTTAATTTGTATGACATTTTGTTTGAAATACAATTAAAAGGCTATAAACCAGTATTGGCTCATCCTGAGCGTTATGTTTTTTATCATAATGATTTTCAGAATTTTTATAAACTAAAAAAAGCTGGATGTTTATTTCAGTTAAATTTATTGTCTTTAACTCAGCAATATGGTAAAAGTGTTCAAGGTACCGCAGAGAAATTACTCAAAGAAAATTTATATAATTTTGTTGGAACAGATACTCATCATGAGAATCATTTACGACTATTACAAAAGATAGGTACAAAGAAAAATCTTAAGAAAATAGAAGGATTGATTAAGAATAATCAACAATTCTTATTCTGATATTGATATTAATTAACTAGAATTTAAATAAGTGTTGTAACTTAATTGAAAAGTTATTGATCACAATCTTCAGAGTTGGAAGGTTGATCTATCATATCGTTTAAATTTTCATGATATTTATTGGCAAAACGTTTTAAGTTTTCTTGAACTATTTTTCCTTCACTATTAATTACTTTTTCTTCTAAAAGCACTTTAATAGTATGTTTCCAGCCCCTAGCTTTAAGTCTTGTGGATTCAATTTTAAAATTTTCTTTAGTAAAAAAAAGTTTTTTAAACCCTCCGTTGATATATCTTTTACTATTGTATGTTACAAAATCGCAAATTTCTTCATTTGATGCTAATGCATACAATTTGAGTTCTGAATTAAGAGTTCTTCTTTCATATTTTAATATGGCTTTCTTATTTAAATATACTTTACCGTCCCATAACTTTACTTTTTGTGCATGAGAGAAGTTACAAACAAAACATAAAATAACTATTATTGTAAATTTCTTTATCATAGTAATAAGTTTTTAAAAAGTTAGATTTAAAACTTTTTTAGGATCAAAAAATATACCAAATGCATCAAATTTAAATTGATTTGAATTTGAGTGTTCTAACCAGGGAGGTTAATACGGTTTAAATTTTTTTGATGCAGTTTAATGATTTCGTTTTCTATATCCTGTAGTATTTTAGGGCATCCACATTGATAGTCTTCACAAGAAATCGTTTTTACTTTATCATCTAATTTTATATAAATTTTTAAAATACTAGAACAAGAAGTGTTGCAGTTATACTTTTCCTTTAAATTCCATAGACTATCATTATCAATTTTTGTAATAAAGTTTAAAAGTTGTTTTTTTGAAATAGATTGTTTTGATTTTTGATCGTATTTCGAAATTTTATGTGTTTTATCAAAACTATTATGATTTGATTTCTCTGGGAAAAATTGTATAACAGTATCCTTTAAAACAAAAGTATCGTAATGAAAAGCACCTCTTTCTAATCGTATCTCTATGTTGTTTTCAATTAGGATATCTTTTTTAATATGTCTAGAACAATTTAATACAACGAAAATGTTTAATAGAAGAAGGATGACTTTTTTCATGATTAATGATGTGTCAATCTAGAAATAATTTCTCTATGTTGAGGAAACAATTCGATTAATGCTTTTCGTTTAGGTAAAACAAAATCGTTAAAATCAAATCCAGGAGCTACAGTACAACCCGTGAAGGCAAAACTATTTTGTTGTATAATTTCCGCAGCAAACCAATATTGGGCAGGAACTACAAATTGAGGAACTTCATTTTGAATAACATCATTACCAATTAAAACAAAAGAATAATCACCTTCAGGAGAAATCATATGTAATTTTAAGGTTGTTCCTAAATAAAAATGCCAAGTTTCATCTTGATTAATTTTGTGAAAGGCAGAAAAGTTTTCGGATGTTAGTAAAAAGTAAATACTAGTACTATAATTTCTATCACCTATAAAATTACTTCCTAAACTTTTGTTTTCAATAATTCCTTTGCTTCTGTAGGTTTCTTTAAAGTATCCACCTTCTGGATGTTGTGTAAGATTAAATTTGTTAATTATCTGTTTAGCTGTCATTATTTTCTTCTGCTTTAGCTTCGTTTGCTTTTTTAATAATTGCTTTTAAACGCTCTTTTGTTTTTTGTTTTTCTAACCGAAGCTTATTTTCTTTTTGCTTCATTAACCGACTATGTTTGGCTTTGTTAACGGTATTTTTAGCTTTTCCTTTTTTAGCCATTTTTTGATTTTTTAATAGTTAGTAATCCTAAAAAAGTAATTAAACCATTAATTATTAATATTTCAAAACCGAATTTATAATAGTTTTCTTCAGAGTATTTCTTAAGACATTCCCAAGTAACGCCAGCAGCTTCCCCAGTACTAACAAGACAGTTTATACTATCTGCTTTATAGATGTATGTATAAATAATTGGAGAAACAGAAATTAAAAATGTAAGTATAGGTGCAATAATACAAATTACTGGAACCAATTTGTCTTTTACATTAAATTTAGTGAATAACCCAAAAGCATACAATCCTAAAAGAGGACCGTAAGTATAACCAGCGAACTGAAATATTTTTGCAATTACACTTTCATCAGCAATAAAATATTTAAAAATTAGAATTGTTATTATTAGAACAAAAGAGAATACTACATGAATTTTTTTTCTGATTTTTTCTTTTTCGGCTTCATTTTCTTTTTTGTCAATTTCTAAAATATCAATACTAAATGATGTTGTTAAAGAAGTTAAAGCGCTATCAGCACTAGAATAAGCAGCAGCAATTAAACCTAATAAGAAGAACAGAGAAGCAGTAATTCCTAATTCGCCACTCATTGCAATTGTAGGAAATAACTGGTCTTTATGTGCGTCTATACCGTTTTGAACGGCAAAATCGGTTAATAAAATTCCCAATGCTAAGAAGAAAAAATTTACAATTACAAGAACTAATGTAAACCAAAACATGTTTTTTTGTGCGTCTTTCAAGCTTCTACAAGTTAAATTCTTTTGCATCATGTCTTGATCTAAACCAGTCATTACAACAGCGATAAAAGCACCTGATAAAAACTGTTTCCAAAAATAATTTCCCGCATTCACATCTTCAAAGAAAAAGATTTTAGATAGTTTACTTTCCGAGATATAATCGAATAAACTTTCAATTTGTAAAGCATCTTTTATTGCAATTATACATACACCTACAGCAATAAGCATAAATAATGTTTGTAATGTGTCTGTCCAAACAATAGTTTTAATTCCTCCTTTGAAGGTGTACAGCCAAATTAACAAAATGGTAATTGTTACTGTTACCCAAAAAGGTATACCATATGCATCAAATAAGATTAACTGTAAGACATTCGCTACTAAAAATAAACGAAATGCGGCACCAATAGTTCTTGAGATTAAAAAAAATGATGCTCCTGTTTTGTAACTCGATTTACCAAAGCGTTCTTCTAAATACGAATAAATCGATGTTAAATTTAATTTATAATATAACGGTAATAAGATGAGTCCAATTATAGTATATCCTAAAATATATCCTAATACCATTTGCATATAGCCCATTTGCTGGTTTTCTACCCAACCAGGAACGGAAATGAAAGTGACTCCAGATAAAGAAGCTCCAATCATTCCGAATGCAACTAAATACCAAGGAGAAGAATTATTGGCTTTAAAAAATGTTAGATTATTAGCGGATTTACCTGTTAAATAAGCAATTAGTATAAGTACACTAAAATAGGATACAATTAAAAGTATAATATGTGTAGGTTGCATTACTTTAAAATTATTTAAAGACGAAGATAGCAATAAATAAAAAGTGCCGACAATTATAAAACTGCCAGCACTTTTAAAAAAATCCCCAATTAAAATCTTTCTAGTTAGTTTATATCCAAGGTAACTTGGTTAATTTTTTTGCGGACTTTCTTTAAATCTTTCATATAGTCGTCTTTTGCTCGAAAACCTAACGGTAAAACTAATACCGATTGTAAGTTTTTTTCATGAAGCTGAAGAACTTCATCATATTTTTCTGGAATAAAACCTTCCATAGGACATGAGTCTATGTTTTCTAAAGCGCAAACAGTTAGTAAGTTACCAAGAGCTATGTATGCTTGGTTTTTATTCCATGCTAATAATTCTTCTTGAGATTTTTTAGAAAAAGAATCTATTAAAAAATCTTTAAAAGGATTTAAAATCTCATCAGGTGTATTTCTTATTTCTTTTACCAGTTTGAAATAATTCTCTACATCTTTAGCAGTTTGTTCTTTGGGTACACATAAAACTAAAACATGTGAAGCTTGAGCTATTTGTTGTTGATTCCATGAGTGTTCAACTAACTGTTTTTGTAGTTCTTTATTTTTAATAACTACTAAACTCACAGGTTGTAATCCGTAAGAAGTTGCAGTTAAATTAAAAGCTTCTTTTATTGTCTGTATCTGTTGGTCAGATAAGTATTTGTTCTCATCAAATTTCTTTACAGCATAGCGCCATTGTAAACTTTCAATAGTTTTACTCATTGCTTTGTTTTATAAATACAATACAAAATTACGATTAACTTTTACTTGAAAATAAAAATGAATATTGAAAAAAACTATAGTGAACATGGAGAATTTTATAGTGAATTTTCATCAATGATTTTCAGGAAAGTAGCGGGTTCTGGTCTGACTCTATAGTTATCTGTAAGATCAGCAAAAATAACATCATTAGCTTTATTTGTTATAATCACTGTTGGCATAACAACATCAGATGTATATCCAAAAACTTGAAACCCCATAGGTAAACCATTTTCATGAAGAATATTTAACTTTTTTGCATTTTCATTATTAACATCAATTAAATAGTTAAAAGGAACATCATATTTTTTAGCTAAGCTTTCAGTAAATTCATGAGGTTGAGAACTAATTAAAAATACTTCAGCATTTCTAGTTGCTAGTTCTTGATATTCATTTGCGATTTCTTTTATTTGAGCCATACATAACGGACACCAATTCCCTCTAAAAAAAAGCAACACTTTATAATCACTATTAAACGTTGTAAGACTTACTTTCTGTTTTTCAATATTTTCGAAAGTGATGTGAGGTAATTTTCTTCCTACTTGAATTGTATTTTGATCTCTTTTTTCAAATTTAGAATACCATGTTAAATATAAAAACCAACCTATAGCTAATACAAGGCTAATTATGATGGTATTTAAGTTGAATGAAAATAAAGTTACAGCAGTACCAATAACAATAGGAATTGTAAATGAAGTTAGTGTAGTACTAGTTCTAGCTACCGGTTTTATAAATAAAGCACTAAAAAAAATAATAATAGGGAAAGCACTAAGTAAAACACCAATATTCATAAGAATACTATCGAATTGAATAAGGTTTTTTATGGAGATAATAAGGGCAAAAATAGGTAATGCACTTATAAAAATTGATTTAAGAAGATTTTTCATAAATTTATTGTCGTAAAAAGAAAAAGAAATTACAAGCTATGAAAGAAAATTTCCTTCATTATGTATGGCAGTACAAGTTATTTAATAGAACACAATTAACACTTTCATCTGGAGAAAAACTTCAAATATTTAATTCAGGTGTATCCAATGAAAATTCTGGGCCAGATTTCCTTAATGCAAAGATCGCTATTGATGAAATGCTGTGGTTTGGTCATGTGGAAATCCATGTAAATTCTTCAGATTGGTATCAGCATCAACACGAAGAAGATGATAATTATAATGCAGTAGTTTTACATGTTGTTTATGAATATGATGTAGATATTTATATGAAGGGTAATAAACAAATTCCAACGTTAATTGTAAAGAATTTTATAGATACATCGATTCTAGAAAAATATACATCAATATTTCAACAAAATATAAATTGGATTCCCTGTGAACGAGAGCTTCATAGAATTGGTAATTTTACAAGAAAGAATTTTTTAGAATGTTTGTATTTGGAACGATTAGAACGTAAATCGGAATTTATTATAGAGCTTTTAGAAAAAACAAAATATGATTTTGAAGCTGTATTATTTCAATTAATAGTCAAAAATTTTGGATTAAAAGTAAACGGACTATCTTTTTTTGAATTAACAACATCATTCGATTTTTCTTTAGTACGGAAAACATGGACAAGAGAGTTTGAGTTGTCAGCTTTACTTTTTGGTCAAGCAGGCTTCTTAACTGAAATAGAAGAGAGCGAATATCAAAATAAACTTAAAAGTGAATATGAATATTTAAAACATAAATATCAATTAAAACCTTTACATAAAAACGAATTTCAGTTTTTTAGGATGCGACCTAATAATTTTCCAACAATACGATTGGCACAAATAGCAACATTATACTCGAAGCATCATAATTTATTTTCTAAATTAATGCTTTTGGATACTATCTATGATTTCTATGAAATTCTTTCAACTGGTGTTAATGAGTTTTGGGAATGTCATTATACATTCACAAAGACATCAAAAAGAAGTAAAAAAAAGTTAACGAAATCATTTATAGATTTGTTGTTAATTAATACCATACTTCCATTAAAATTTGTGTATTTACAATATCGAGGAGAATTTGATGAAGTGACTTTTTTTAAATTATTAGAAAGTATCAAACCTGAAAAAAATACGATTATTCAAAAGTTTGCATCATTAAAAGTTAATTCAGAAAACGCTTTAGAAAGCCAGGCTTTACTACAACTAAAAACTAAGTATTGTAATGAGAAAAAATGTTTGTCCTGTAATTTTGGAAATAGCATTTTGAGAAAATAATGAATATGAGATTTACAGTTAGTTTAAGAATAATAGTATTATGAACTCATTTTTTCTTGAAAACTAAAATAGCTTAAAAGCCTACGAAAATTAATTGAATTGCATTTTATAATAACTTAAAAATAATAATGTTACTTATAATTATATATTTGTAATTAAAATCAAATACAATGAAAAAAATATTTATTGCTGTTGTTACTATTTCTTTAGTAATGATTGGGTGTAAAACTGAAGGAGGAACATCTAAAAATGATGCCACTGAAACTACTAATAATACTAAAAATGATGATGCGTCATCAACTAGTAAAGATGGTTCTGGAGATGCAATTTGTTTATTAGATAAATTGTCTGTTCGAGAGAAGCCTTCTGCTAAAGGTAAGTGGATTACTTCTATGAGTTTAGGTGAAAAAGTATACTTTACGGGAGAGGAGCATGTAGATTCTATTACTAAAAAAGATTATTTTAAAGTTAAGTTGATTGACGGAAAAGAAGGTTGGGCAAGAGCTCCTTTTTTAGCAGTAAATGGTGAAGTAGGGGTAGTTACTAAAAATGCAAGTGTTTACAAAAGACCAGATTTATTAACAAAAACTGAAAATGAATTTAGTCCTATGGATATTGTAGCAGTAATTGCAAAACAAGATGATTGGATTCAGGTAAAAGGAAAAAGAGCAACGGGTAAGTATATTGAAGAAGTTTGGATAAAGTCTAACAATGTTTCTGATAAAAGAGTTGATATTGCTACAGCTAAATATGCTGGAATAGCAATGGGAAAACCAACCATGACAGATAGAATTAAAGCTTTACAAGAGGTAGCCAGTCATACTGATTTATCTGAATCTATGTTTATAGATTTAATTAAAGATAAAATTAGAGACTATCAATCTAAAAATGTTCCTATTGATGTTCAAGATGTAAAAGTAGACGAATAATCTTTGTAAAACATGATAAAAAAAATCCCGATGAGAGAAACTCATCGGGATTTTTTTATTTTTTAGGATTTAAAATAGAACTGACTCTTTCTAAACAATCTTTGTAATGATATTTTGTAATACTATTTGTAGCTCTTTTACTGGCTAAATTCACTTTATATTTTAAAGCAGTTAGTTCTCCTCTAACTATAGATGGAATATCGGTATTCGTTATTTTCTTATTATTTAACAATCTTTCCATGCTACCAATAAAACTTTTCTGTAAGTTTCTACGGTAAACATTTACATTTTTTAATGTATTAGTTTCAGAGAATATTCCTTTTCTTAAATCTTTTATAAATTCTGAAGCACTATAAAAATCAGAACTAATTACTTCTGTATTAATCATACGTTCTAATCTACTTGTATTTAATAAACCAGAAAGTTGTCTATTCTGTAAAGTAAGCATTAAGTTGGTATATTCGGTAGGGCTAATTTTGGTTAATATATCTTTATCTAATAACCAGTTTTGGGTAGTAAATACATTTGCTAATAACCAGTTTAAAGATTCTTTTTGTTTTGCTTTTGAAAGAACAGTGTAAATATTACCTAACTGCTCTGGTTTTTTGTTATCTTCAAAAACACCACCAATATTCCCTACAACATGACCTGCATATCTATTCCAAACCCTTAACAATTCATTGTATAATTCGCTTAAATCATCATAATTATTTGTTTGATCAGAAGTCCATTTTTGTAAGTTTTTAGCAACAATTTTTAAGTTTTTAACTCCGTAAGAACTTGCTTTTACTTGATCGTTTCCGATCCCTTCCGTTTGAGAAGCAGGATCAAAACTATTAAAACGTTGAATTCCGAATTTGTAGATTGGATCTTTAGCTTTTTCTTTAATCCATTTATCCAAAGTTTGGACTTCATCTTCAGGTTTACCAGCAAAAGGCAAGTAGCGATACCCCCAGTTAATTGAGTAATGATCGTAAGGACCGATTTTTCTAATGAAACGTATATTTTTATCACCAGGTTGAGCAACATAATTATATCGAGCATAATCCATTATAGTTGCGGCAATACCGTATTTTTGAGTGAATTTTCCTGAGCGTAAAGAATCTACAGGGTAAGCATAACTAGCCGCCATATTATGAGGCAAACCTAGCGCATGACCTATTTCATGAGCAATTACCATACGCATCATCTCACCAATTTCTTCATCAGGAGTGTTTAGTGTTCTAGCAGAAGGGTTAGCAGCTCCAGTTTCTAATAAATATCTGTTTCTATAAGAACGTAAATGGTTGTGATACCAAACAATATCACTTTCAATGATTTCACCAGAACGAGGGTCAGATACACTAGGTCCCATAGCATTTCTAGTAGTACTAGCTACATAGCGTATAGAAGAATAACGAATATCTTCCATGCTAAATTCAGGATCTTCTTCTTTAGTAGGAGGATCTTTAGCAAAAATTGCATTTTTAAATCCAGCGGTTTCAAAAGCTTTTTGCCAATCTTCAACACCTTGTTTAATGTATTTTCTCAGTTTTTTTGGAGTAGCAGGATCTAAATAATATACAATAGGTTTAATAGGTTCTACTAATTCACCTCTATTATACGCAGCTTTATCTTTCGGTTCTAATCTCCATCTTCTTATATATGTTTTATAATCTGCTTTTAATGCTTCAGAACCATAATCAACTGTTCCAATAGAAAAGTAACCTACGCGTTTATCAAAAATACGAGGCATCATTGGTTTTTCTGGAAGTAAAATCATAGATTGATTCATTCTAATACTAATACTTCCAGCAGCTCTTTGAGATGGGGGGGCAGCAGCATCATATGTGAAATCTTGAACAACTTCTATGTTTTTTGGATAACTCTTAATAGCGTTAATAAAGCTTCTTTTAGTGTCTAGTCTTCTTACTTTGTATTGTTTTCTAGCTCTTGCACTAATACCACTAATTGCTTTTACGTCTGAAGTAAAAAACTTAGAAACATCAATAAGAACAGCTGTAGAGTCATTATTTTGAACTTTAATATCAAAAGCATGTACTATAGGTTCTAAATTATTTGATTTTACAGACTTGTATATAGGAAGTGAATCGTTTGCTATAGCTTGATAAGATTTTATTTTTAATAAAACCTTCTTTTTATAATGTTCCCAAATTACTACTTGTTCATTGGTCTTAGAGCCAGCATTCATATAACCTCCTCCAAAGCCAGATGGTAAGGCTTTAATTCTACTTACCAATAGCATTTCTTTTCCTAATAATGCTTTAGGGATTTCATAATAATATTTTCCGTTTGTTTCATGAACTTTAAATAAACCATCATCAGTTTTTGTTTTTTTAGTTACAAAATCAGTGTACTTAGGTTTTTTCTTCTTGGAGTTTTTTTTAGTAATTTCTTTTGTATTGCCTTTTTTTGATTTTCTTCTTTGTGCTTCTAATGAGTTAGGAATACCTAAACAAATTACAAGTAAAAGGAGTAGTACTCGTTGCATGGTTTTTTAAATAATTAAGTTGATAAGAGAACTAAATTATTAAAAACAACTGACAACAACAGTAGTGGTTCAGTTAAAATAGATGTAAAACAAAAAAACCGATGAAATTTCACCGGTTTTGAGAATATTTTAATCTCAGGGCGATAGTCAAGTTTGACTCCCTGATAACTTGTGTCTAAAGTTGTAAAATTTTCAATTAGATACTTCGTATGCTTGCATCGAGGTAGTTCATTAAATATTAGTATAAACTTTTATATTTAGTTGGGTTTGCTTCATGCATAATTTCGTAAACCTTTTCAAATATATCTTCAACAGAAGGTTTAGAAAAATAATCACCATCAGTACCATAAGCAGGTCGATGTGCTTTAGCAGTTAACGTTTGAGGTTTACTATCTAAATGTACATATCCATTTTGGTTTTCTACAATCTCTTGTAATAAATATGCAGAAGCACCGCCAGGTACATCTTCATCTACAACCAATAAACGATTTGTCTTAGCAACTGATTTTACTGTATCATGATTAATATCAAAAGGAAGTAAACTTTGTGCATCAATAATTTCAATACTAATGCCAACTTGAGCTAAATCCTTAGCGGCTTCTTCAACCAATCTTAAAGTAGAACCATAAGAAATTACAGTCATATCTGTTCCTTCTTTAATTGTTTCTACCACACCAATAGGAGTTTTAAATTCTCCTAGATTATTTGGTAAAGCCTCTTTAAGGCGATATCCATTTAAACATTCAATAATTAATGTAGGATCATCACCTTCCAAAGCCGTGTTGTAAAATCCAGCAGCTTTAGTCATATTTCTAGGAACTAAAACGTGAATTCCACGTACATTATTAATAATTCCTCCCATTGGAGATCCCGCATGCCAAATTCCTTCTAAACGGTGGCCACGTGTTCTTATAATTAAAGGAGCTTTTTGTTTTCCATAAGTTCTGTAACGAAGTGTAGCTAAGTCATCACTCATGATTTGTAAAGCATATAATAAATAATCAAGATATTGAATTTCCGCAATCGGACGTAATCCACGCATTGCCATTCCAATTCCTTGACCTAAAATTGTAGCTTCTCTAATTCCAGTATCAGATACTCTGAATTCTCCAAATTTTTCTTGTAAACCTTCTAAACCTTGGTTTACATCGCCAATATATCCTGAGTCTTCACCGAAAACTAAAGTTTCAGGGTACTTATTAAAAATAGCTTCAAAATTATCACGCATTATAATACGTGCATCTACTATTTTTTTCTCAGTATCGTATGTTGGTTTTACTTCATGAACTTTAACTGTAGATTTTTCAGTTTCACTATATAAATGTGTAGAATATTTATCAGCAGCATCGTTGATTCTTTCTTTAATAAAGTTTTGTAGTTCTACTTTTTCAGGAAAACTTTCATCAACTATTAACTGTAATGTTTTTCTACAAGCTACTAAAATATCTTTTCTAATAGGCTCTACTATGTCATTTAAGTCGTTCTTGTATTTGGTAATAAAAGAGCCGTTCTTACTTTTTGCTGCTACACGGCCTAAAATTTGAGAAGCATTGTTTAACTCAGATTTTATTTCATTTAAGAATGCACTCCAAGCATTTCTTTTGGCAACACTAACTTCCTTTTTTATTTCTTTATCTAAAACTTTTAATTCTTCTTCATTATCGACAAAACGAAGTATATTCCCAGACTCATCATTTAACTCAAAATCTAAGATCCACGCTCTCATTTTAGCAATACAATCAAATTCTTGTTCCCACTGCAAACGCTCTTTAGATTTATATCTTTCATGAGAACCTGAAGTAGAATGCCCTTGTGGTTGTGTTAATTCTTTAACATGAATTAAAACAGGAATATGTTTCTCTCTAGCAATTTCAGCAGCTTTATTATAAACATCTACCAACTTTACATAATCCCAACCATTCACTACAAAAATTTCATAGCCGTTACTTTCATTTTCTCTTTGGAATCCTTTTAAGATTTCAGAAATACTTTCTTTAGTTGTTTGATGTTTTGCATGAACAGAAATACCGTATTCATCATCCCAAACACTCATTACCATTGGAACTTGTAAAACACCTGCGGCATTAATGGTTTCAAAGAATAAACCTTCACTAGTACTGGCATTACCTATTGTTCCCCAAGCTACTTCGTTTCCTTCATTTGAAAAATTAGTGAATCCTTCAAGTCCTTTTACATTTCTATAAATTTTAGAAGCTTGTGCTAAACCTAATAACCTAGGCATTTGTCCCGCAGTAGGGGAGATATCAGAAGAAGAATTTTTTTGTTGCGTTAAATTCTTCCAATTTCCATTTTTGTCTATTGAGTGTGTAGCAAAGTGACCTCCCATTTGACGACCAGCTGACATAGGTTCTTGAGCAATATCGGTATGTGCGTACAAACCAGCAAAAAATTGCTGAGGAGTTAATGCACCTATTGCCATCATAAATGTTTGATCTCTGTAGTACCCTGATCTAAAATCACCATTTTTAAAAGCTTTAGCTAAAGCCAGTTGAGGTACTTCTTTTCCATCACCAAAAATTCCAAACTTAGCCTTTCCAGTTAATACTTCTCGTCGACCTAGTAAACTGCATTCTCGACTCATTTTAGCGATTCTATAATCGTTTAATACTTCTTTTTTAAAATCTTCAAATGATATTTGTTGCGAGTTGGGTACAGCTACTTTCACAGTCATAAATAAAAAGTTTAAATTTTGGCTATTGCTGCAAAGATAGTTTTTTTAAATGAAATTTAAAAATTAGGCATGGAGTTTAGATAAATCGTAAAAAAAGCAAAAAAAGAAGTGTTTTGTTGAATTATTTATAATAAGCCACGACGTAAAAAATTATAAATTCGATCTAAACTTGTTGTAACAACAAAACGAATTTTACTTGGATAACCTTTTTGATTTACTTCTAAACCTTCATTCGTATAAACAGGAAAGTATAATTCAAGGATATTTGGGACAAAGTTTAAACGAATACCATTTTCGTAAAAGAATCTTGCATTGGTATTTTTACTTTTCAACATAGCAAAATCGTTATATATTTCTGCCCATCTCCATACACTAAAACTTGTGTTAGCAGAAAGAATCATCTGATTAGCAAAAGAATGTTCATTATAAATAGATTTGAATCCACCATCAGATACTACGAATTGTTGGCTAAATAATCCAGATCGTTCAGATCTTCCAAATAAATTTTGTTCAAATAAATAATCTGAACTTCTATTCAATCCAAAACTAAAAAAATCACCTTCGGAATTATTATACAAGAAAAAACCACCAAAGAATCGCAGATTAAAGCTTTGTTTTTCTGAGAAAAATTTTAGGTAGCGAATATCAGTAGAAAATTTAGTGAAGTTATTTGCAAATTCAGCATTAATGGCATATTGAAATCTTTTGATAACATCTGGCTTACTGTAAATATACCTGAAATTTACAATTTGATATTTGTCACTTTCAATTTCGGTATCTGTTGGGTTTATTTCTCGATCAACAAAAATAATTCTAGATAATAAAAATTTTACACCTACATCTCTTAATGTATTTCGCCTAAATTGAATATTTACAAATGGCACAAAAGTATTATAGCTTAATTCTGGAGCATAATGAAAATTACTTCCACTAATTCCATAACGTATTTTATAGACTTTTGAATCTTCAAGAAAATGATCGTATCCTACAGAAAAAGAACCAGTCAGATTTTTGCTTCTAAATGCATAATTTGGGGTAATGCTAAAATCAAAATTATGACGAATAATGGCTTTGTTATTAAAATTTACTCCTAAAATCATTCCATCATATAAATTAAACCTAAGATCAGGATTAAAAAAAATCTGATTATAGTTTGGGTCTTCTATGTCTTTTAAGAAACGAAACTGTATTGGTTTACCTATAATTGAGTTATTTGTTTTCTTGTAATTATTTAAGAAGTTATATTCGGGGTAAATTTGTTCGTAATTTAAAGCAAGCTTATCAAAATTTCCAGCTTTAATTTTTACGGTTTTTGTACTATCAACATTGGTAACCCAAGTTTTATATTGTATTGAGTCGTTTTTAATTGCATACAATGAAACAGGAGCGGTGATATTACGTTTGTTTTTTATAGTAACAGCTAAAGAATCTTCTGATTCGATCTGCTTAACTTTCTTAATTTTATAATCAATTTTCTTACTTGTTTTTATGTAATCACCAAAAAACCAGTTTAAATTTTTAGTAGTATTCCTTTTAAGTATTTTTTCGAATTCTTGCGAATGGGTCAATTGTAAAGCCTTATTTTTATAGAATTCTTGAAAAGATTTTTTGAGAATATCTTTACCAAGAAAATCTTGTAAATATTTAAACCCTAATCCTGCTTTAAACGGACTTACCAATTTCCTATTAAAGTTTGAGAGAGAATCGGCTCTAGTTGTTAAAGGTTGATCGAAAAACCGTCTTGCGCTAAATTGATAAAAAAAGGCTTGTTTATCATTTTGCTTTAGTTTAGCTAAGTTATATTTTTTGAACCCCCATATTTTTGAAAACCGACCGAAAACTGTAACATCTGGATAATATTTATTAATGTACTCCATCAGTAAAAACGTTTCTATACCATCAGGTAGCCAATAATCTTTTCGATTATTTAACAAGAGTACATCTTCTATGTATTTACTAGTTAATGCTTTAAAAAAACGAATTTCCCATTTGAAATTTTCAGGGTAGGGGCGTAGCCAATTCGGAATACCATAAAGGTCTCGTAAAGAATTTTTATTTACAGTATTACCGTCAACTAAAATTTCAGTATGTGGATGATTACCTATAAACTTTTCAATGAAGCTGATTTGTTTGTTAACTATTTTGTTGGCTTGAATAAGATCAATCCGTTTGTCAAAAATGTCAGTTTTTATTTGAGTGTTTTTGGTTTTGAATACTCTAAATTTCTTTCGATTACTAATACTCAAAATAATATCTTTTTTTTTGCGACCAACAAGATAATGATGATTTACATCTTTTTTTTCAGTTTTGTATTGATATAAATTACTTTCTAAGTATAAGTTTTTAGGAATATTAATTTCCAGATTATAATTAGCAACATCTTCATACAAGTCATCCATATTTAAATTACTCATCAACTCCCATTTTTTTGAGTAAACAGCTGGTGTTAAATACCAAAATCGTAAATGATAACCATCATTTGTTCTTCCATAACCAGTGTATCTAGCTTTAGGTATTTTTAAGTCATATTTAGCAAGTATTACAATACTATCTTTAGGTTTCAATGATTGGTTCAATTGAATTTGTATAATATCATCTTTTTTTCGAATTTCTTGAAAATCGAACTCTTCATGTTCTTCTGATGTTATACTATGTATTTTTGAATATCCACGTTCTTCTTTTTTTGCAAAATAAAAGTCTTTCTTATAGTCTTTCACTAATCGTTTTCCTAGTGGCGTATTATTGTTTTTAAAACTATTCCCCCAATTATGAAGGTATAGTTCAGTTAAAGGCTCAACAGAAGTATTTACATAAGTGATTTTTTGTTGAATATTAAGTATATGATTTTCTATGTCTAAATCAACAGTAATATGATGAGAGTTTTCCTGAGACATTACAAGAAAAGACATTAATAGAAGGGTAATATGAAATAATTTTTTGGTCAACTTACACTGAAATAAAAAACTCGTTGTTCTAGAACAACGAGTTGAAGATAAAGTTTATTTTTAATTCGAAGCGAAATCAATAAAGATTTAACTCTTTTAAATATATAAATATCGAGAACACGATTATTTCACAACCTAAAAATTAGGTTTTAATTGATATTTAGCGTAGAATTTATTGAAGTGTTCAACAGCTTCTTCAGCAGTATCTACAACTCTAAATAATTTTAGATCTCCAGGGCTAATATTTCCTTCTTCTAAAAGTGTATTTTCTATCCAATCTAGTAAACCACTCCAAAACTTTTTTCCAACCAAAACAATAGGGAAACGACCAATTTTATGAGTTTGAATTAAAGTAATTGCTTCAAAAAGTTCATCCATAGTTCCAAAACCACCAGGCATTACAACAAATCCTTGAGAGTATTTTACAAACATTACTTTTCTAACAAAGAAATAATCAAAATCTAAACTTTTGCCAGGGTCTATCCAAGGATTGTCATGTTGTTCAAAAGGCAAATCGATATTTAAACCTACAGAAGTTCCTTTTCCTCTATTGGCTCCTTTATTACCAGCTTCCATAATTCCCGGTCCACCTCCAGTAATTACACCAAAACCACTTTGTGTAAGTTGGTATGCAACTTCTTCTGCTAGTTTATAATATTTATGATCTGGTTTTGTTCTTGCAGATCCAAAAATAGAAACACAAGGGCCTATTTTACTTAATCTTTCATATCCATCAACAAATTCGGCCATAATTTTAAAAATAGCCCAAGAATCGTTAGTTTTTATTTCATTCCATGTTTTTTGTTGTAGTTTTTCACGGATTTTTCTATCATCGTTTGTCATTATCTCAATTTTTAAAGAACTAGCTAATTTAGTGCTTTTTTTTAGATTTAAAAGTGTAATAAATAAATAAAGGAGAAACATTAGTTTCTCCTTTTGTTTTGTAAAAAAGATTTCTTTTTCATGACTAACCTTTTTACATTTCCTTTTTCATAAACTTTCTTTCAGCAATTTCCCCATTCAAAGTTTCATAACAATTTATTCTCTTTTTCTAGCAATTTTTTAAACCAAATAAATTTATATGTATTGAGAAATAACCTTTGAAATTTGTTATTTACACCCTTATGTTCATGAGATGGATAATTGTTACCCTCTTTTTTAAAAAAAATAAAATATTTTTTGAATGGATAATTTACCCTTCAAAGAGTTATTAAAAGGGTATAGTTTTTTGAATAAATTTTCAAATGGTTATAGAAAAAGGTTCTTACAAATCAATCTATTGATTGTTGTTTAAGAATGACTTAAAATAATAGAAATAATCTTAATCTAAATTAAAAAATAACAGAGCATTAGATTTTTAAAGTATTTTAATACTCTAATTTACTAATGCTCTGCTATTTTAAAAACAATTAAAGTTTAAAACCTATCTATTGAAAATTTTTTGAAACCAAGTTTTTTTAGTGTCCTCAACATTTCCATATCCATATCCGTAACCATATCCATATCCGTACCCATAACCTCTAGACATATCTGTGTCATTCAATACAATAGCCATATTTGGTAATTTTTCTTCTTTGTATAAAGTATCAGGAACAGTCAACATTCTCTTATCTAGATAATTTGCTCTAGTGATATATAAGAAAACATTAGCATACTTAGCGATTAATAAAGTGTCGGTTACTAAGTTTACTGGAGCAGTATCAACTAAAACGTAGTCATATTCGTTTTGAAGCTCTTCAAATAATTTAGGAACTCTACTAGACATTAATAATTCAGCAGGGTTAGGAGGAATAACTCCAGACGCTATAATATCTAAATCTTTTAATTCAGGTACTCTAAATTTTAATTCATCTAAAGTTAAATTATCGTTAGAAATATAGTTCGTTATTCCTTTTCTGTCAGGAATACCTAAGTATTCAGTAACTTTAGGTGCTCGCAAATCCATACCTACTAATACTACTTTTTTACCCGAAAGTGCAAGTGTAGCTGCTAAATTAATAGAAATAAAAGATTTTCCTTCTCCACTTGTTGTAGAAGTAATGAAGATTGTTTTACCATTTTCCGATTTAGTATTCGAAAGCATGAAATCAAGGTTAGTACGTATCAATCTGAAAGCTTCCGCTGTACTAGACCTCGCATCAGAATTAACAACAATCTTTTGGCTAGTTTCGTTATGAGGAACATCACCAATAAATGGTACAGAAGTTAACTCTTGAATATCTCTTTTCGTATGGACTTTCGTGTCTAATAAGTCTCTTAAGTAAATGATAACAAAAGGTATGATAAGACCTAACAATAAAGCAGCTAAGAAAATAATTTTCTTTTTCGGAGAAACAGGAATATCAGATCCATAAGCCTTATCGATAATTTTTGCATTATTTACAGTTACTGCTAGAGATATGGCAGTTTCTTCTCTTTTTCTTAATAAATAAGAATACAAGGTAGCAATAATTTCTTGTTGCCTAGCGATATCCAAAAACTCACGTTCTTTAGTAGGAATTGAAGAAATTTTTGCTCCCATAATTCCAGCTTCTCTATTTAAATTATCTAAATTAAATTGAATAGCCTTTTGTTGATTGCCAAGCCCAACCGTAATTGCTTGTCTTAAATTATCAATATTACTTTGAATTTCAATAACTGCCTGGTTTTTCTTACCTGCACTCTTTAGTAACCTGTTTTTCTTAAGTAATAATTGGTTGTATTCATTAATAATTTTAGCTATATTTACATCTTGAAGACCTAAATTTGGGGGAAGAGTCCCTTCTGGTTTTTCAAGTTCCTTTTGTAAGAATTGAATCAGATTGAGTTGTGTATTAGCCTCTATGATTTTTTGTCTATTGACAGTACTTGTCTCCAAAGCTAACTTAGCTTCAGAAGCGATATCCGTAACATTGTTTTTTTTCTTAAAATCTTTTACTTTATCTTCTACAATAGCTAATTCTTGCCCTACTTCTTTCAATCGTTCGTTTATAAATTCCACCGTTTTACTAGAAACTTCGCTTTTATCTTTAATAGCGTCTAGATTATATTGAGTAACGATAGCATCTAAAATGTTTTCAGCTTTTTCTAAAACTGTAGACTGTAAAGATAATCTAAGTACACTAGAGTTTTTATTTATAGGAGAAATAGATACATTTTTAATTAATTGGTCTATAATTTTATCCTTAGGATAAAGAGCTATTATAATTTTATTTCCAATAGCTTTCTTTTCAAATGCATTGGTCTTTACAATGTTTACATTTCCGATGTTTTCAACCTCAAAAGAAGTCCCAAAATTCAAGTTTTTATATAAAATTTTATCTTCTTGATCTGAAATTTGAAAATTGTTTTGAGATGTTAACTTTATGTAAAATAATTTTGATTTGTCAATTTTTTCAAAAAATAAAGAATCATTAGGTATGAATGCTATAGGAGAAGAAGTATAAATTTCAGTATTTTTGACCCTCCCTTCAGATACATATTGAGTAGTTAATTTTAATTTGTCAGTAACATCACCTAGGACTTTTCTAGACTTTAAAATTTCTATTTCATTGTCAATGTTATTACTAGAGCCCCCACCAATAATACCTAAATCTTCAAAAGCAGCCAATTCAGTAGAAATACCAGATTTTTTATTGTCTTTGATCATTATGGTTGCACTAGCAGTATACTTAGGAGCAGTATATCTTAAATATACAAAAGCTAAAATAATACTAATAACCGCACCAACGAGAAACCATTTCCAATGAATCAAATACTTTTCTATTTCAGCACGAATATTAATGGTATCATTATCATTAATTTGCTGACTATATATTTTTTGGTTATCCATTTTTTATTTTATCGAGTTAATACAGAAATTAAAGTAACAATTATAGAACCTATAGAGATAAAAAGTCCAGTGTTGTTATTAAAAGCTGCATTTTGTGAAGAAGACTTATTTTGATCTACATATACCATATCATTTTGTTGTAAATAATAAACTGGGGAAGTAAATACCTTATTAGATCTTAAATCAATATCAAATTGAATTTTATCGCCATTAATTTCTCTAATGACTTTTATGGTATTTCTTTGTCCTGTAATATTCAAATCGCCAGCAAGCCCTATAGCCTCCAGTATAGTAATTCTTTCGTTTGGTATGGTATAGGTGCCAGGCTTTCTTACATCACCCAAAACAGTAATAGAATAATTCGCTATTCTAATGTTTATGGTTGGATTTTTAACATAATCAGGATCTAATTTATTTTTTAGAAGCGCTATGGCTTCATTACGTGTTAATCCTCCGATTTTTAATTTACCTATAATGGGAAAATCAATATGTCCATTATTATCGATAAGATATGTTAGTTGTTGTGGATTACCAACCGGTCTGTCAGTTGTAGTAGCAAAACTAACAGCAGGTAAGTTAAAAGATTTTACAGATTCAAAATCTAATGCGGAAACGGTAATTTGTAATAAATCATCGGGTTTAAATATCGTTTTGTACGAATTGGATACATTTTTACGATCTATTTGATCATTTTGGAAATACGTAATGTTTTTTTTAGAAACACAAGACGTCAAACTTATACTTAAAATTAGTATAAATAAAACAACTTTTAAAACTTTTTGCATTGTTCAAATTTTTGGCGAAACTAGTAAAATTTAATTAGAAAAAATAAACTTTATTAACTATTGTAAATGTTTTGTGATAAAACATTAAAAATCTAACTTTTGTAGAAGTACTTGTGAAGTTTATTTTTCTTATAAGAGATTTCATTATTTCGAATGTACTTTTTTTTGTTTTTCATAAAAAATAACATTAAAGCGAGTGATGATAAAAATGTTATTTGAAATACTATTAAAACATAACTTTTAAACCATAAGTTTAGTACATATGTAAACGAGATAAAAGTAATATTAATTATTGTTATTATAAATGTTGTCTTTTTATGTGACATTTTCATGCTAAGGAATATATGATGAATATGATTGTTATCAGCTACGAAGAAACTTTTACCACTAAAAATTCTTATCAAAAATACTCTAATTGTGTCAAACAGGGGGATACTAATAATTGATATCAATATTGCTATAAGGTTTTCAGAATTAATTTTTATAGATGTTAAGAGTGGTGTATTCTTGGTAGAAATTAATTTAAGAATAAGTAATCCAATTATAAAACCTATAATCATTGAACCTGTATCTCCCATGAAAATTTTCTTTTTATCAGAAAAATTGAAAAATAGAAAAGAAAAGAGTGTTCCAGCTGTTATCAAGCATAAGAAAAAGTAAAAATATAATTCAGAGCAATAAAACATAATTCCTAAGAATGAAACAATAGTAATTCCTATTAATGAAGCCAAGCCATCAATGCCATCTATCAAATTATACGAATTGATTATAAAAATCATAAAAAAAGAAGACATTAGAAGTGATGAAAAATAGTTTATTTCTCCGATATCTAAGAAACCATTAAAAGAAGTAAATACTAAAGAATTGTTTGACAATACAAAATAAATAGCTATTATTTGTGATATAATTTTTGTTAAAGGAGATATTGAAATTAAATCATCTTTCAACCCAATTATAAAAAGAACGGTCAAACTAGGAGTAATGTGATTGATCACGTTATCATTATCCCATTTTTTTAAAAAAAATAGCAAGAAGATTAATGTAATGAAAAAAGCTACCCCTCCTAAAGTAGGAGTCATTTTAGAGTGTGAACTTCTTGTATTTGGCTTATCTAATAGTTTTTTGAATTTTACTATGTTGATTATTTTAGGCACAATAATATATGTAAGAAAAAATGCCCCCAAAAAAAATAAGATTGAACTTTCTGTAATCATAATGCATAGAAACTTTTTAAAAATATGACCATTTGTAAAATCTTTTTTAAAGATATTCAACAGGTAATATTTTAAATCTTTCGTGCAAATCTAGTAAAATTTCAATAAGTTATTTTAATTATAGGAATAAAAAACTTAAATCTTCTTCATTTGCTGTTTCAGCATTTGAATCTGATCCTTTAACATTCCATGCTTGTCTAATTTCTTAGCTTCATTCATTAATGTTGTTGCCTCTCTTTTTCTTCGTTTAGACATAGCTATACTTGCTAGTTGTAATTTAGCCATAGCCATATCATGATCCATAGATAGTCCCAATTTTACAGCTTTCTTCAGAAACTTTTCTGCTTGTGTAAGGTTGGTCTGAGAAAGCATCGTTCCATGTAAATAGTTATAATACCCCTGTTGTTTTAGAGTCAAAGCAGCTTCAGGATTTTTAATATAGCTTAACCATTTCTTAGCTCCTTCAAAGTCTTGTGTTCTTAATTTTAGAAAAGCTAAAAGAATAAATTCATTTTTAAAATAAAATAAAATAAAAATTCCTGTTAGAAGTAAGATGGCAATTCCATTTCCTATATGGCCTTGACTAAATTCGTAAACAGCCCAAATAAAGGTTAGAAATGCTAAAGCTAATTTTATATTTTTATGAAACATGTTATTTCTTTCTAATTTTGCGACAAATGTACATTTTTCCTAAAACAAATAAGTATTACTTCTTATAAAACTTTCTGTTTTTAAACCAAGCTAAAGCTCCTAATATAAATACAAAAGCAGCAGAGTATATTACAGAATTAGGCGTGATAACTTTGTCACCACTAGCATAAGAGTGTAAGCCAGATAAATAGAAATTTACACCAAAGAAGGTCATTAGTATAGAAAAATAAGCTATGATTGTCCATAAATTAAAGGTGTATTTACCTCTTAACCCTGGTATTAAACGCATGTGTAAGACAAAAGCATAGATCATAATTGAAATTAACGCCCAGGTTTCTTTAGGATCCCAGCCCCAATAACGACCCCAACTTTCATTAGCCCACATGCCTCCTAAGAAGTTACCAACAGTAAGCATAACAACTCCTATTACAGCAGACATTTCGTTAACAATTGTAAGTTCTTTAAGGTGTGTTTCTATTTTCTTTTTATTTTTTTTATTGGTAAAAATGATTAAGAATAATGATATAACTCCTAAAATCATACTTAAAGAAAAAGGACCATAACTAGCTACAATAATTGGCACATGTACAACTACCCACCAAGAGTTAAGTACAGGAACTAAATTTGCTATTTCTGGATCTGTCCAGTTTCCTAAAGCAAACATTAAAATAACGCAAGCAACAAAAGTAGCGGCACCAATTGTTAATGGTGATTTTCGTCCTAAGAATAATCCGAATATCATAGCAGCCCAAGAAACAAAAACAATACCTTCATGAGCATTACTCCAGGGGGCATGACCAGCAATATACCAACGGGCTATTAAATCGGCAGTATGTGCCAAAAACAGTAAAATGATAATACTAATAAGTCCTTTTATTAGATAATTAATGAATTTGTAATTATAGAAAATTTGAAAAATTACTATGGCAACTAACAAAAAACCAAATAACCCATAATAAAGAAATAGCTTTTTTGATATATTTATCTTATTGTAAGTTATTTCTACGTCAATTTTATTCTCTGAAGGTATTACATTGCTACCATATTTCTTTTGAAAATTTTTAATACCATTTAAAACTTTATTAGCTTCCTTATATCCTTCCGTCCTTTTTGCTTCTTGTAGTAATTGTAAATAAACAGGTAACGATTGTTTAACAAAAACAGAATCTGTCCCTTTAAAAGGTGCTTTAAAGGTTTCTGGTTGTGATACCCATTTATTGTTTTCATCATTTGGGATAGGATAGATTTTTAATACTCCGCCACCAATAGCCTGATTTAATAACCATAAACGTTTTTCAATTTTAATAACATCTTGTTCAAACTTATTCTGAATCTTTGTTTTTTGAGCTTTAATAAGTATTTTATCAATTTTTGAATTACTTTCAGTGTCATAAAAATCGATGAAACGAGCATGAGTTGCATCTTTTGGTAACCCTAAGGCTTCTCGGATTTTATAATTACCTTTTTCTAGATGTATGAAGGGAACTTGATACCAAAGTCTAGGGAATTCAGTCATAGAAAGCAATACTTGGCTAGGAGTCATTCCTTTGAAACTGTTAGTATGTGAAATTTTTCGTACTAATTCTGAAGCAAAAGTGTGAGCGGGTTTCATTCTACCACCTGCATCCTGTATTACCAGTCTACTAAACTCTTCAGCATGTTTTTTATCTACTAGATTAGCTTGTAAAATACTGTCTATCTTCTCTTCAGAAAGAAGGTTTTTGTGGGTTTCATGTTGTCCGAAACTTAATCCATAAGAAAATAAAAAAGGAAGGAAAATTAAGGCTTTTTTATCTTGAATTTTCTTTAGCTGTTTTTTTAAACTATCAAAGCGTGTATTTTTAGCAAAAAGCATAGAAATTAAACCTATATATAAAAGTGAGTACCCCAAATATGTAATAAAAGTTCCCCAAAAATCATGATTAACAGATAAATGGGTTTGTTCAATAGCTTGACCTTCGTTTTTGTAACTAGCTTGGAAAAACTTATAACCTCTGTAATCTAAAATGTGATTCATGAAAATTCTATAATAAAAAGTATCGTTACTGTCAATAACACTTATTTCACTAGCAAAGGAAGAAGCACTTTCAGATCCTGGATACTTTTCTAATTGAAAATCGTTAAGTTTAACATTAAAAGGAGTTTGTAATAGTTTAGCACCATACCAAGCCCTTATGTTCAACCCACCTATAGTCAAATCTTTTTTATTACTAGTATTAAATTGTCCTCCGATAAACTCCACTTGTTTAGTTTCTCCATTACAAGTAATATCGAAAATAACACTGTCAAATTTTGTTTTATCTTTTTTTCCTCTTACAATTTTCATCTCACCTTTTTCAGCAGGGCGAGGAATTACAAATTGTAAGCCTTCTATAGTGTGTAATGTTAAGAATTGAAAATTTTGAATACTATCTTTTACTATAGGACCTCTTTTTTGATCTTGCATACGTAGCCAATTTCCATCAGCTTTTGAAGTCATTTTTAAATTCTCACCTTCGTAAAAGAAATTGATGTTAGCATTTTTATTGGGAGCGTCAAAACCAACTAAAATATTGTGAATGTTTTGAATACTACCTCTTTTTATATAATGTTCATGGCGTGAACCACTTGAGTTTTCAACAAAAAATAGATGCTCTACACCATTTTCATCTAACACTAATTTCTTCTCTGACCAAGGGATATAGTCTACAAGTTTAAAGTTGACTTCATTTGCTGGTTTATCTCTTTTAGGTTGAAAACTAAAAGAAAATTCTTTAGCATTTTTTCCTAGTGCGGAAAACAACAGTCTTTCTTCGTATGTTTTCTGAGATATGTTATTGTCTATGATTGCATTTAAATAATTGGTTTCAGAAAGAAAAGTATTTGTCGATTCCCCTTCATCAATAATCATCATTCCTTCATAACCGATATATCTTGTTATTCCTGCACCTATGATTATAAAAAGAAATGCAAGATGAAACATTAAAACAGTCCACTTTTCTTTTCTTAATAATTTATATCTGAAAATATTTCCGAAAAAATTGATAACAAAAAAGATCAAGATTAATTCAAACCACCATGTATTGTATACTAGTTTTTTTGCTGTTTGTGTACCAAAATCATTTTCAATAAATGTAGCGATTCCCATGGCTATAGAAAAAACTAAAAATAGCACAGCCATTAATCGAGTAGAATATAAAATATTTAATATTTTTTTCATTGTAACTTGCGTAGATAAAACTGCGCAAAGTTACGGAAAGTTATAGGAATTAACTTCTAACTATTGGTGATTTTTAATGTTTAGAATTAGTTAAAATTGGAGGTTTTTAATTTCCTATTTTTTCTCCCATTTTCACAAAGGTTTCAATCTGATTTTTAGTGTTTTCTAAAATATCACGATCAATTTGAATTTTATTTTTATCAACTAAAACTACAATAGTAGATCCTCCGAAAGCAAAATAGCCCATTTCATCTCCTTTATTAACAGGAGTATTTGCTGTGTAGGTTTCTAAAATACTTCCTACCATGGTTGCCCCAACAGGAGCTAATAAGATATCACCTTTGTCTTCAGTTTTTAAAATACAGTACTCACGTTTGTTTTCACAGAAAACAGTAGTGAAATTTGAAGCTAAGGCATAAGGGGATACGGAAAGATAATCTCCTTTTATTTTTGTTGAAGAAGATGGAATACCTCTGTATGGAAAATGATATCTATGGTAATCGTTTGGAGCTAATCGTAAAATTAATAAAGAAGCGTTTTTATAATGTAAAGCTAACTCCTTATCATTTAAAAATTCACGCAATGTGAATTTTCTACCCTTTACAAAAAAGTGATGCACATCTTCAATATTTTCGAAAGCTAGTAATTTTCCATCACCAGGTGATATAAATCCATTTTCTATAGGTCTGGCTTCTGGTTTTAATTCTCTGTAAAAAAAGTCGTTAAAAGAGGTGAATTCAGTAATAGATTTTTTAGCTTCAGACATATCAATTTTTAAATCGGAAACAAAGCTTTCTATTTTTTTTGTTGAGGAAGATTTGTTCATTTTTCTTCCATACCATTCTGATAAAAATTTTCGTTTCACTAAAGGCAGAAATAACATTTTTCCAAACGGATTGTTATATAAAAGTTTTAAAAAACCTTCTCCAGGAGGAGTTTCGATTTCTGTTTTACCAGTTTTTCTATTGATGAATTTTATTTGCATACCTTAGTTATTGCTGTTCTGTAATATAGGATTATACATCATAATGGCATTGTTTTCTACTAAAATTTTTTCACTTACTTGTTTTTTAGCTTTCTTTTTTAGTTGAAATATTTTGTTGTGTCTTGTATAGCCTCCCCAAAATTGTAATTCGATTTTATGATCACGTTCTTCGATTTCATATTGATAAAGCGAAGGGTGTAATGAAGATAAATTTCCATGTAAATGAGTGGCATCTAACCATAAATTGATTTGAAAACTATTGTCAGTTTCGTTTTTTACTTGTAAATCAATATAGTTATAAGACAAAGTAGCTCCTGCCCCAAAAGGTACTTTTCTTTTTACATCAGGGAAAACATCATAACTATGCCTATATCGTTCAGTAATGGTTAATGGACTATGTGCAAAAATCCAAAATAATAAATTTCCTAATTGGCATAATCCTCCTCCTATATCTTTATCTATTTTTCCGCTTTTTAGAACTAATCCTTCAAGATATCCTTTTCTTTTTGTGGGTCTACCTACTAGCTTCCATAGTGAAAATGTTTCACCAGGTTGAATGACTACTTGATGAATTTTTTTAGTAGCTATAATTAAATTTGTTCTTTTATTTTCCTGTAGATGCATTTCTACATCTTTTAGCGGTCTTAAAATTAGTGATTTGTGTTCAAAAATAACATTATCAAATCGCGTGTTTTTTATTGGTTTAGCCCAACCAGAATTCGTAAACCATTTCAGTTTTCGTTTAAGTATATAAAATTCTTTCCCAAGATATAATCTTAGGTTACTTCTCTTTATTGGTTTGGCAATCTTTTTCACGATTTCGCAAAGTGTTTTACTCTTCTTCTACACTATCTATTAAGATTTCTAACATATCAATAGCGGCTTGAGCTATTTTTGTTCCAGGTCCAAATACACCAACGGCGCCTGCATCAAATAAAAATTGATAATCTTGGGCTGGTATTACACCGCCAACAATCACCATAATGTCTTCACGTCCATAACTTTTTAATTCACCTATTACTTGAGGAACTAACGTTTTATGTCCTGCAGCTAATGATGAAATTCCTAAAATATGAACATCATTTTCAATGGCTTGTTTCGCAGCTTCTTTTGGTGTTTGAAAAAGTGGACCAACATCTACATCAAATCCTAAGTCAGCATAACCAGTGGCAACAACTTTTGCACCACGGTCATGACCATCTTGTCCCAATTTAGCAATCATTATTCTAGGTCTTCTACCTTCGAGTTCAGCAAAACTATCAGCTAGTTCGCTTGCTTTTTTAAATAATGAATCGTCTTTAATTTCTTTACTATACACGCCAGATATGGTTTTATGTACTGCTTTATGTCTACCAAAAATAGATTCTAAAGCATCTGAAATTTCGCCTAATGTAGCTCTTTTTCTTGCCGCTTTAACTGCTAAGTCTAATAAATTTCCGTTACCAGTTTCTGCACATTTTGTTAAGTCAGCAAGACATTGATTAACTTCAGCTTGATTTCTTTTGGCTTTTAAATCATCTAAACGATCAATTTGAGATTTACGAACAGCCTCGTTGTCTACCTCTAAAATATGTAAAGGGTCTTCTTGTTCTAATTGATATTTATTTACACCAACAATTACATCCTGACCACTATCGATTCGAGCTTGCTTAATTGCAGCAGCTTCTTCAATTCTCATTTTAGGAATTCCTTTTTCGATAGCTTTTGTCATTCCTCCTAATTCATCGACTTCTTGAATTAATTTCCAAGCTTTGTTTGTGATTTCTTCAGTAAGTTGCTCTAAGTGATAACTTCCTGCCCAAGGATCAACAGTTTTCGTAATGTGAGTTTCCTGTTGTAAATAAATTTGAGTATTTCTTGCAATACGAGCAGAGAAATCTGTAGGTAAAGCAATTGCTTCATCTAAAGCATTGGTGTGTAAACTTTGTGTTCCTCCAAAAGCAGCAGCCATTGCTTCAATTGCAGTTCTTGCTACATTATTAAAAGGATCTTGCTCTGTTAAACTCCAACCACTTGTTTGGCAGTGTGTTCTTAGTGCTAAAGATTTTGGATTCTTTGGGTTGAATTGTTTTACCAATTTTGCCCACAACATTCTACCAGCACGCATTTTTGCAATTTCAGTAAAATGATTCATTCCAATGGCCCAGAAAAAAGATAATCTTGGAGCAAAAGCGTCAATATCCATTCCGGCAGCTAAACCAGTCTTAATATATTCCAATCCATCGGCTAATGTATATGCTAATTCAATTTCTGGAGTTGCTCCAGCTTCTTGCATATGATAACCAGAGATAGAAATTGAATTAAATTTCGGCATATTATTACTAGTATATTCGAAAATATCAGCAATAATTTTCATTGAAGGAGTAGGAGGGTAGATGTAAGTATTCCTAACCATAAACTCCTTTAAAATATCATTTTGAATAGTTCCTGCTAATTGTTCTGGTTTTACCCCTTGTTCTTCAGCAGCAATAATATAAAAAGCAAGAATAGGTAATACGGCTCCGTTCATTGTCATAGAAACCGACATTTTATCCAATGGTATTTGATTAAATAATACCTTCATGTCTTCTACAGAATCTATGGCAACACCAGCTTTTCCTACATCACCTTGTACTCTTTCATGATCAGAATCATAACCTCTGTGTGTTGCTAAATCAAAGGCAACAGATAAACCTTTTTGCCCAGCAGCTAAATTTCTTCTGTAAAAAGCATTACTTTCTTCAGCAGTTGAAAAACCTGCATATTGACGAATTGTCCAAGGTCTTCTAACATACATGGTAGAATAAGGCCCTCGTAAATTGGGAGCAATACCGGCTACAAACTTTTCGTGTTCGAAACTTTTGTTTTTAGCAGTCGAATTATTCTCTATTTTTATATTGGAAATATCTTTTCTACTCATAAGTAATAAGTGAGTTTAGGTGAGCATAATATAATTCAAAAGCGATAAAGGTTTTAATCGCTTGATTTTTGTAATCTTCTTCTTTTAAATTGTATAAACCTGTAGCAGTTGTTTCTGGATAATGACTAGGTACCTCTCTGAATGTCACTATTAAGTCGTTGATATCTTCGTTATTGGCATCTAGCATTAGTTTTTCAGAAAACAAATCAAAATAATTGACGACTAATATATCGTTAGTGTTTTTTATTCTTGCTGATTCATAATTCGAAAACCTATACGAAGTTTTCCTTTTTCTGTTTTGTTTTTCTTTAATCCATATATACTGTTTAAGCTTTATATGAGAGGTTAAAAGTAGTTGTAAAGATTCTTTTTTGACCAAAGTTGTATCATTGATTTGTAATTCGATTTTTTCAAAATCATTTTTTTTGATGACAATTTCACCTATCAAACGAAAATTTTCATTTAATGCCTGAATATATTTTTTAAAAGCTAAATGCGCATCGTTTTTTTCTATCGCGTATTTTTTACAAATCAAATCTTCAAAATGTTCAACCATAGCATCGACATCATAATCTTTTTTTGAATCAAAAAAATTAGTATCAGATTTTAAAGATTGCGAGTACGTAATCGAGCAAAAAATAATTAGAAAAAATAGATTTAAAAATTTACTCATCTTCCAATCGTTGTTGTTCTAGTTTTTCTGCTAATCTTTTTTGAATGATCGGCTGGATTAGAGTTTTTTCTGAACGTTTTTTTACAAATGGGAATAATTCTAAATCATTTTTCATTTGATCTTTAGCATTCTGAATTTTATTCGTTCCTAATAAAACAAGTTCTCCTTTATCGAATAATTCTTGTTCTTTTTGAGCAGACTCTTCAATTTTTCGTTGGATAATACCTTCTTTGAGTTGTTTTAAAAATCCACCACCTTGTTCAATCTGTTTGAAAATTTCTAAAGCATTTTCTGCTAACTGTTGCGTGATTGACTCGATGTAATAACTTCCATTAGCAAAGTGTTGTGCGTTTTCAAAGCCACTTTCTTCTTTTAAAACTAACAATTGATTTCTAGAAATACGTTCTCCAAACTCATTTGATTTGTGAAATATTTCATCATAGGAAACATTTGAAACTGTATTTGCTCCTCCTAAAACAGCACTCATACTTTCGGATGTTGTACGTAGCATATTTACATTATAATCGTATAATGTTTTGTTGCGTAGTGATGGCTGTGTGAAAATATGTATTGCTTCTTTGTTTTCTATACCATATTCTTTTACTAAAGCGTTCCAAAGAATTCTAAAGGCTCTAAGTTTTGCTATCTCAAAAAAATAATTACTACCTACCGAAAAGTTGAAATGAATTTTATTCGCAATAGCCCCATTGAAGTGATTTAAATATTCATTTGCATGTGCTAAAGCATAGGCTAATTGTTGTGTGCAGCTTGCGCCAGCGTTTTGGTATATTGATGCATTTACGGCAATGCAATTATGTAAATGGCTTATTTTTTCAAGTGCATTGTAATCTGATTGAAGATTTGTAAACCAATTTCCTGTTTTTGCTAAATTTCCAATACTATCATTATGTAAGAAAACGTTTTCGGAATTGGTGAATGAAGAAGAAAGTTGCAGGATAAAATCAGCGTCTAAGAAATTAAACTTAAAATAAATTTTTATTGCAGATGAGAGATCGATAGCGTCTAAAAGCTTATCAACTTCAAAAGCAGCATCAACAATAAACTCAATAGCATTTGCACCTCTTTTAAGTGCGTCTAGCGCTAATTTATTTGCAATATTAACATCATCAACAAAAATAGTTTCGCAAATAAGAAAATCTTCTTCTGAAAGTTGAATGTTGAAGTGTGTTTGGTCTTCTGTGGAATAAAAAGGTTTGACTGTAATCCCTTCGTTAGTATGCCAAAGCAAAGTTTCATTATAGTCAAGTCCTTTTAAATCAACTTGTATTTTTTGTTTCCAAGCTTTTTCAGAAACTCCTTCAAATTCATCAAATAAAAACGTACTCATTACTTTTTTATAGTATCAAATTCAATTATATATATATCTTCATTTTTCTTCTTCATCAAATATTTTTCTCTAGCAAATCGTTCCAGTTCTAAAGAATCTTTTAGTTTTTCTATAGTTTCTTTGTCTTTAGCAATTTTTTTTTCATGATATTTTATCCAAGTTTCTAATTCACGGATATCATTATTAAATTCTTTATGTCTTATATAAGAATTTCCGTCGAAAAACAACATCCAAATTACATACACCGTTAAAATTAATACGTAAGATATACCAATTGTAATTCCGAGAACTTTTATTTTTTTATTAAATTTCATTTATTACAAACGTTCACTAATGACTGTTCTTACAATATCTATAGCTACTGTATTATATCGATCATTAGGAATTATAATATCAGCATAATTTTTTGTAGGTTCAATAAATTCTTGATGCATAGGTTTTAAAGTGTCTTGATAACGAGATAAAACTTCATTAATATCTCTTCCTCTATCAGTAATGTCTCTTCGAACCCTTCGTATTAGACGTTCATCAGCATCAGCATGAACAAAAATCTTAATATCACACAGATCTCTAAGTTCTTTATTGTTGAAAATAAGAATTCCTTCTACAATAATTACTTTTCTTGGGTGTGTTTTTATGGTATCTTTTGTTCGATTGTGACTAACAAATGAATATACAGGTTGTTCTATAATTTTATTTTCTTTTAACTTTTTTAAATGTTCAACTAGTAAATTAAAATCAATGGCTCTTGGATGATCGAAATTTATTTTTGAACGTTGGTCGTACGTTAATTCATCTGTAGCATTATAATAAGAATCTTGTGAAATAACACAAACTTCATCGGCTGGTAATTCATTAATAATTTGGTTGACTACTGTAGTCTTTCCACTTCCAGTTCCCCCCGCAATTCCTATGATAAAAATATTTTTCATTGTATAGTCAAAAAGATAAGCAAATTTAGAAAAAATAGGACACAAAAAAAGACATCTTTTTTAAGATGTCTTTTTTAATTTTGAGCCGATAGAGGGACTCGAACCCACGACCTGCTGATTACAAATCAGCTGCTCTAGCCAGCTGAGCTATATCGGCTATTGCCTTAAAAAGCGTGGCAAATATATAATGTTTTTTTATACTGACAAATTTTTTTGTTTTTTTTTATTTCCGTTCTGATTTTGGAAGTATTTTAAATGAAATTACAGGTATGTTAACATGGTTCACAACATCCTCAGTTACACTATGATCGAATATTTGAGAGAACCCACTTCTACCATGAGTAGTCATTATAATAATATCTGCATCATAACTTTTTGCGTAATTTGTAATTCCAGCTTCTATGCTATAATCTGAAACATAGCAAACATCATCTATATGGTGAGAATTGTTTTTAGCTTGATCAAAGAAACCTTTTACAGTGGTTCTCATTTCTTGGGAACTTAAAAAAGATTTTCCTGGAGTGTTTACGTACAACATTTTTACATCTAAATTGATAAAATCACAAAATTCTTTTATTCTTTTATAAGGACCGATAGAGTCTTCAGTAAAATCACAAGCAAAAATAGCCTTTTTAAATCCTTGATCCAGAGCTTTGTCTTTAATGACTAAAACAGGGATATTAGAATGCCTAATTACTTTTTGAGCGTTAGAACCAATTAAAAATTCTTTGAATCCTGTAGCTCCTTTAGACCCCATCATTACAAGATCGATTTTTTCTTCTTTGTATAATGTGTTGAGTTCTGTAAAAACTTTATAATGCTTTAAAATAGGAGTAACTTTAACGTCTTTTAAAAAGTCTTGATCTAAAAATTCGTTAAATCTTTTTTCGGCTAATTTTAAATACAATACAGTTTCTTTTGTTGTATTTGAGTTGTTTACCATTGCAGTAGATAGTTCCAACATATGAACAGCTACAATTTCATAATTATAAGTTTTACCATAATATGCAGCTGTCTTTAATGCATTTTCAGATTGGATAGAAAAATCTACGGGGACTAAAATTCTTTTCATAAATATGATGTTTGAAGTTCAACCATAATTTACAAAAAAAAGCGTTGTTTTTCTACTTATGTGAAGTTAAAGTGTTGATTAGTTGTGGTTAATTGTTTTTTTGTGTAGTTGGATGTTTTTGTAAATTAGTAATTAAATAGAGGTTTTATGAAAAATGTTATTTTAAGTTTATGGCTTTTAGTGTACTTATCTTGTTCTACAAGTGAACAAGAAATTTTGCCTTTAGAAGCAGAAGAATTGTTAGATCAGTCATATGGTTCAGGTAATTTACAAAAGTATGATATCTTTTTGCCAAAGAATAGGAGTAAGGGTAAAACAAAGCTTTTGGTAATTATTCATGGTGGTGGCTGGACGTCTGGTGACAAAAGTGAATTGACTTTCATATATGAGTATTTTAAAAAGCTTGGTGAAGAATTTGCAATAGTGAATTTAAATTACACATTAGCTGATTTAAATACAAAGCCAATTCCATTGCAAACAAATGATATACAGAAATTTATTTTGCATATTAAGGAGAGCCAAGAAGCATACAATATAGGAACTGAGTTTTTCTTGTTCGGTTCGAGTGCAGGAGCTCATTTATCTATGATGTATGGATATAAATTTGATATAAATAAAGATGTTAAAGGTGTAATTAACGTTGTAGGACCTACGAATTTTTTACATACTTCTTATACAGAAACTACTGATAGTGAAACAGCAGAATTATTAAATAATGTTCAAGTTTTACATAACGAAACAGTTCAAGGAAATCCAAGTTTTTACGAATCGATTAGTCCAATTTTCCATATTTCTTCAAATTCTCCACCTACGATCTCTTTTTATGGAGGAAATGATTCTTTAGTTCCAGAACAACAAGGTGAAATATTACATCAGGCTTTAGATCAACTTAATGTACAGCATGAATTATACATCTATCCAAATGAAGGGCATGGTTGGGGAGAGCCTAATATTATTGATACTTTCCAAAAAATAGAAACTTTTTTAAATAAAAATTAAAAATAGTTGTAACGTTTTTAAAAAATAGCAGTTCTTCCTATCAAACAACTAACTAACATTATTTAAAAGTTTGGATTCATTATCAGATAATGCATTAATGCTAAAAGTAAAATCAGGAGAAAGTCACACATTGGGGCTTCTTTATGAGCGGTATAAAAAACGGTTATTTGGTTTTTTCTTTCAAATGAGTAAAGATGCCAATTTATGTGAAGATTTAGTGCAAAACGTTTTTATCCGAGTAATTAAATACAAGTATACGTATACAGAGGAAAGTAATTTCGTGTCATGGATTTTTAAAATTGCTAGAAATGTATATTACGATTATTTCAAAGGGAAAAATAAAAATAAAACCTATGATATAGAAGAGCAGTATGATGTTTATTCTTTTGAGAATGCAGAAAATACAATTGAGCAGACAGAAAGAATACTACTTTTAAAGAAAGCGATTAATCAATTACCAGAAGAAAAAAAAGAATTAATAATTCTTAGTAAAATGAAAGAATTGAAGTATAAAGAATTAGGAGATATTATAGGATGTTCTGAAGGGAATGCCAGAATTAAAGTGCATAGAGCGTTACACGATTTAAAAAAGATTTATTTAACATTAGATGAAAGATAGTATGGGAAATTTAGATGTTAAAGCTAAAGTGATAGATTATTTATCTGATAATCTTTCAGAAATAGAGAAAAGAGACTTTGAGGTTCAATTAGAAAAAAATCCAATATTAAAAGAGGAGTTTTTAGAAATGAGTTTTTTTTGGGAAGCAGATAGTGAAGAAATCCCTGAGCCTAGTATGGAAATGGATAGGAATTTTTACACGATGTTAAATGAAGAAAAGAAGAAAGAAGAAAAAGAATCACCATTAGTTAGATTTGCAAAAAGAATAGAAGTATTACCATTTAGAAAAGTCTTTTATGCATTTGGTATTTTAACCATTGGTTTCTTTTTAGGTAGCGAAATGAATATCGGAAAAGGGATAGAAATTCCTGAAGAAGTACGAGTTGCTCAGCAAGAAACAGAACAAGTACGATCGCAATTAGTCTTAACATTGTTAGATCAACCTTCTGCAAATCAAAGATTACAAGCCGTAAACGAGGTGAGTAAATTGAATAAAGTAACTGAAACTATTATTAAAGCATTATTTGCAACATTAAATAATGATGAGAATGTAAATGTTCGTTTATCTGCGATAGAATCGTTAAAGAACTACACACATATGCCTATTGTTAGGGAAGGATTAGTTGCTTCAATAGTACATCAGAAATCACCATTAGTACAAATAGAGTTAGCCGATGTAATGGTGTTATTACAAGAAAAAGAAGCTGTTAAACCATTTAGAGAATTAATAGATCAAGAAGATATCAACTCTAGCGCAAAACAAAAAATAGAGGAAAGTATATCGAACATATATTAGAAAAAATTTGATGTAAATGGCAAGTCCTAGGTCGCTTTTTACAGAGATAAACAAAGTCATTCATCAAAATAACAAAACATGAAAACAATTAAAATAAGTTTACTATTACTATTTTTCAATATTTTATTTATAAATGCACAATATAAAATAGAAGAAAAAAAATACAATAAAGTTGAAACGATAACAGAAGAATATGAATTTTTAGAACAATCACCTGATAATATTGTTGTAATCGATAATGTCTACGGATCAATCGATGTAGAAGGGTATAATGGAAAGACAATACAAATAGAAGTTGTAAAAAAAGTTGCAGCAGATACAAAGCAAGACGTTGCAGAAGGCATGCAAGAAATAGGTGTGAAGTCTGCTAGAAAAGGAGACGCAGTATACATTTATCTAGATTCACCATATTCTAAATTTGATTTAAAAACAGGAATTTTTGAGCACAGTGAATTTAATTTCGGAAGCAGAAGAAATTACAAGCATCGAAAAAAAAGAACTTATAAATATCGATTAGATTTTAAAGTAAAAGTTCCTAAGAATGTTAGTATCGATATAAAAGCAATCAATAAAGGAAATATTACAGTAGATAATGTTCAAGGGAAATTATTAATTGTGCATAATGTGAACGGAGCAATTGATATGACAAATGTTGCAGGTCAGACCGATGTAAATGCATTAAATAAAGACATTAATATTACTTATGCTAAAAACCCGACTAAAGAAAGCTGGTTCAATTCATTAAATGGAGATATAAATGTCTTATTTAAAGAGGACTTAGATGCAGAAATTAGTTATAAAACAATGAACGGAAGTTTTTATACTAATTTCACTGTAGAAAAAACAGTGCCTAAAGTTTCTAAGACTAGAAAAGAATTAAAGAAAGGGGTAAAATATAAACTTAACAAAAGAAAGAACTTTACAATAGGAAAAGGGAACATACTTTTTCATTTCGATCAGTTAAATGGGGATGCGATCGTCAAAAAATAAAAGAAATATGAAATTCATTAAAATAATAATCTGCGTTTTTTTCTTAGCTATAGTTCAACTAACAGCACAAGAAACAGTCAAGATACCTTTGACAGACGCTTCTAAGCCAGGGTTTTTAAAAGTTAAAATTCTTAATGGTTCTATTAAAGTAAAAGGGACAAATACTAAAGAAGTAATTATAAAAGCATCTGTAAGAGAAAAAGAACGTTATTATAGCGGTAGAAAAACTTCTAGGAAAAATGTGGAAGGATTAAAACAAATCGCTAATAATGCCTTAGATTTTAGTGTTAAAGAGTACGATAACTCCATAGATGTGGATGCTGATAGAAACGGTATAACTGACTTTGAAATAGAAGTTCCAAAAGATTTTTCATTACGATTGTCAACTTATAATAGTGGTGAAATTTATGTAGAAAATGTGAATGGTATTATGGATGTAAGTAATGCTAATGGAAAAATTACGTTGAAAGACATTAGTGGCGCAGTAAGCGCAGATGCTTTAAATAAAGACATTACAGTTAATTTTATTAAAGTAAAACCGAATGCACCAATGGCTTTTAGTAGTTTGAACGGAGATATTGATATTACTTTCCCTAAAAGTTTTAAAGCTGATGTAAGAATAAAATCGGAACGAGGAGATATTTTTACCGATTTTGATTTAAAATCTGAGCCAACGAAAAGCAAAATTTCAAAAAGTGAAAAAACAGATCAGGGCTATAAAGTAAAAGTTGAAAAATGGATTGAAGGATCTATAAATGGAGGAGGCTCTGAAATTCTATTTAAAAATTATAATGGCGATGTAATTATTCGTTCTAAGTAAATAAGGCTGTCTAAAAAGTATTTGAAAACGTCATTCTGAATTTATTTCAGAATCTCATTTGTCTAATTATCAGTAGTGATGAGAAACTGAAACAAGTTCAGTTTGACGAAAAATTATCTTTTTAGACAGTCTCGTTTTTTATTGGCGTGATTCAATAAACTTTTGAACCAATTTATAAAACGCAGGATTAGAAACATTGTGATTAGCCCACCCTATTAAACTTAACACATCTACACGAGTTTTATGAGCAATTACCATATTTAGTTTAGGAATAACTACAATAAATTGACCTCCCCAACCCGTAGCACAAAAAGCACCTTCAAAATCTGGATTATTATAAAATTCTTCAAAAATCCACCACATATGTGAATACGATAATTGTACATGTGATTTTTGGGTTCTGCCATATCGTTTATTTACCGTCTCAACAGGAGTAACAGGAGTCGTAGTTTTTTTAATCCAGTTTTTTGAAATAATTTGTTTTCCATTCCATTTTCCTTCGTTTAACATTAACTGTCCTATTTTAGCCATATCTCTAGTAGAAAGATACATATGAAAAGCTGGGTACCTAGATCTTTCTTTTTTGTAATATTTCTTTTGATTCTTAATATTCCAATCTTCAAAACCTAAAGGAATAGCCAATTGTTGTTCAAGCTCTTGGTATATAGTATTACCAGTTTTCTGTTCGAAAATATACCCACCAACATTATAGTCCCAATTGTTATATAAAAAGTATTCTCCGGGTTGTACGCTTCCTCTTTTTTTTACATTATTGGTATCATAACCTCCATTAGCAGGGATATGAAAAACTCCAGATCTAGCATTTATAATGTCGTAAACCGTGGCTTTTTTCTCGATAGGTAATAATCCGTCATCTTCATCTATTCCAATTTCTCCAATGGTTTCATCTAAGTCAATAGTTCCATTTTCTACATGTTTTCCATAAAGCATACTTAAGATACTTTTCCTACACGACGCCAGATAGTTAATTTTTGAAGTATTTCCATATTCATAAATCACTTTTCCGTCTTGTAATACCATCATGCTAGTTGTATGATGATCTTTTACATATTCGTTAAATTCATTTAATTTCGTATCTGTTTTTTTTGAAATTAGCTTTTTATCTAAAGCTTTACCTTTAAAAGAAGGTTTGCTGTAAAACCAATCTTGTGGACTTGAACAAAAAGTGAATAGTGTTGTAGTAACCAGTAATAAGACAATGCATCCGATTCGGTATAGTTTTTTTTTCATTTTAAATAATTTTGTATTTGTACAAAGGACTAAAATGAAAAGTGTTATGTAACTCGTTTTTAGCTTGATTGACTCTCAGTTTTGGGTTTTGAGAGTTAATAGTTCATTATTGAATACTTTTTAGATAGAATTAGATAAGTTTAAATCCAAATTATGCATTAATATTTGCAGTAGATCACAGATGGAATAGATTTTCTAATGCATAATTTGGGTTAAATTAGTACGAATAAATTTTTTAGGAGTAATTTGAGTTTCCGATTTGAAAATTCTGTAAAAACTAGCTTCTGAGTTAAAACCACATTCTTTTGCAATTCCTAAAAGAGATAAATTATCAAGTTCTCCATTCAATAAGCGTTTTTTGACTTCTTCGACTCGAGCTTGATTAATTAGTGATCTGAAGTTTTTTTGAAAGTGAGCATTGATAGTACTAGATAATAGAGTATCATTAACATCTAATTTCTTAGCCAACAACTTTAAAGTTAATTTAGGGTCTAAAAAAACTTTGTCAGCAATAATAGCTCTGTTTAATTTTTCAACAATAGCAATATCAACATCACCTTCTCTTTTATTATTTTTTTGAGATAAAATAATTTCAGCATTTTTAAAACCGACAATAGCCATGTAATAAACTATAGTTGCGATTAACGAATGATGTAAAGCCCATCGCCAATTATAAGTGTAGTCTAAAACTGAATTTAAATAGGTGTTTATGATATGAAGTGCAGAAAGTGAACATAATAAAACGAATAAAATATTTAAAAATTTGATTTCAGAATTTTGTTTTGTATTCGTTTTAGAAAGACCCTTGATAAAACTTTTAAGTTCTAATCCCCCAAAATATAAATAACAACAACTCATAATCATTAGAATATATTCATCTAAATTTTTTGCTTCATCAAAAAATAAGGCGTCTGTTATTACTCTTTTTTCTGAATATATTCTGGTTTGCATCGCAGCGACATATAGTATTATAGCATACGTTTGTGATATAATAAAAGGAGTGAAATGTAGCCAATCTTTCTTCCTAAATTTAAACTCGGTATTCTTAATAGATTTAAAATAGAAGTAGAATAGAGGAGGAATTGCTATTTCTACACTGTTGGGGAAATAACCAAAACCATGAATTTTCCATAAATTTAGCGATAATAGTAGCATTTTTGTGTTTAACCATACAAAAGCTAAAATTCCCAATGCCAGAAATTTATTCGACTTTTTAATTGATGATTTTTTTAGTAGAATACTACTACAAATTATTCCTGTGGTAATTCCAATTAATACAGATAAATCAAAAAAAGATAATTGTATTTGCATATATAAATCTTAATATTAAAGATACTATTGTGTTAAATTTTCTCCCTCTAAAATAAACAAGTTAATTAGAGTGTATTACTTATAAACAATAAAAATTATGGTTTGTTACAGTATAAATTCTAATAAAAAGAACTTAACAAAAAGTTAATTCAAGCTTAGTATTCTCAAAATTTTAGTGAATTAATTTCGGACATCTTTTAATTAAAACAATTATAACCTTCTAAATTTAAATTCATTTAAAATGAAACAAACTTTCTTTTTATGTATCGTGATGTTCCTATGCTTCTTGGGTGTAGTTAATTCTCAAAACAGTTTAAAAGTAATGACTTTTAATAAGTTGTATTCAACTAGTAGTAATTCTGCATTAAATGTAGTAAGAGCTTCAGAAGCAGATGTTGTTGGTCTTCAAGAATCTTATGGAGCAGCTCGTAGTATTGCAAATTCACTAGGGTTTTATTACCATTCTGTTAGTAGTAGTGTCGCTGTTATTTCTCGTTATCCTATTACTTCAACAAATTCTTCTGGAGTTGAAATTACATTGCCAGACGGATTAAAAATTTATGTGTTTAATGCTCATCTAACTTCATATCCTTATGAACCTTATGAAATTCGTGATAGAAATATAAGATCAGAGTCTGCTGCGATTAATTCAGCAAACAGAACTAGAGGTAGCGAAATGACTAGCATTGTAAATACAATACAAAGCTGGGTTCCTGCTGGAGCTCCTGTGTTTTTTACTGGAGATTTTAATGAGCCGAGTCATCTTGATTGGACTACAAGAGCGGCTAATGCAAACGTTCATGCGTTAAAAGTGGCTTGGCCAGCTAGTAGAAAAGCAACTAATGTTGGGTTGAAAGATTCTTGGCGAGAAGTGTATCCGAATGAAATATTAAATCCTGGTGATACTTGGACTCCAAGAAGATCTTCAAATGAAGTGTATGATAGAATTGATATTATCTATCATAGAGGAACAAATGTTGTTGCTAAAAATGCTGTTCGATATGGACCAACAAATGATGAAGCTGAGGTGAAGTTAAGTAATTACACAAGTGATCATCGTGCTATGATGGTAACTTATAATATTCCTGAGCAAAATGGAGGAGGAGATAATGGAGGTGATTCAAGTTATGGAGATAATTTATTAAATCAATATAGTGCAGAAGAAAGTAATTTAAGTAGTTGGACTCAAGTTTCTGGTAGCAGCATTAGAGTTCGTGGTGGACGTAATGGTTATCCAACTGCTAAACAAGGAAATTATATTTTTTGGTTTGGAAATTCTACTTCAGGAGAAGTGTATCAAGATGTAAATGTACAATCGTATGCAAATGCTATTGATAACGGATTGCAGTCTTTTTATTTAGAAGGATTTATTAGGTCGTATCGTGGTAATGACAGAGCTAGAATTAAATTAGAATATAGAAGTTCTAATGCTAATGTATTAGCAAGTTTTGATAGTGGTTGGAAAAATAGAAGTTCTAGTTGGGAAGAGGTAACTAATGAAAGAATTGCTCCAGTTGGAACACGAAACATTAGAGTTATTTTATTAAGTGAAAGAAATAGAGGAACATCGAATGATGGTTATTTAGATGCCATAAGTTTAAGAACAAAAGAAAATAATATATCTAGAAGAGCTAATGTTATGGAAAATGAAAAAACTAAAGAGATAGAAAATGTATTTAAAGTTTGGCCAAATCCAGCAGTGAATACTATAAATATTAATAACATCATAGCTGGAGAAGTTGCTATTATTGATGTTTTAGGAATAGTGAAGAAAAGAGTAGTTGTAGAAAATTCTAATGCTGAGGTGCCTGTCTCAGATTTATCAAAAGGATTGTATGTAATTCAGTTTATAAGTAAAAACGGAATTGTAAAAACTAAGTCTTTAGTGATTAGGTAAATAAGATAAGATGTTAATAAAAAGCTCAATGAGATCTTCATTGAGCTTTTTTATAGCGCTATTTTTCTAATTGCTTTTGTTTCTTGATTCTTCTCCAGTATAAGAAACCGAAGATTAAAATTAAATCGATACAAATAAAGTTACTAATCAACATGAAATTGAAATTGTCAATTACTTTAGTGGTAGATAATACAGTTACTTTAAAATGATTGTTTGCTGCATGAAATAAAGCAGCGATAAATATCGAATGTTTGTTAAATCCGACATAGGCAATAATTATAGAAGAAGCGATACAAATAAGAGGATATGTAATAAAAGCCTCTATATAAGGATAATGTTGAAAGTTGTATCCTTGTAAAGCTGCTGGTAAATGCCAAATTCCCCATACAGATCCGAGTATAAAAACACCTTTAAATTTTCCGTAAGAATTAAAAAGTTTGTCTTGCAAATAACCTCTCCAGCCAATTTCTTCCCCCATTACTAATATTGTCATAGCTAAGTAACCAAATAATAAAATAGCAGCGTTTTTAGGGAAAGTTCCTAAAATAGACCAATCAGGACTAGTTCGAAACCCTAATGAAATTTGAATAAAGAAATCAATACTTACATAACCTAAAGGAATTAAGATTGCTAAAAATATTCCTTTAACTGAGGGTTTGAAAAAGTTCAGCGATTTCCAATTTCCACCTTCTCGTTTATTAATAATTATGGCCAATAAAGCAGGCATAATAGCAATTGATAATTCTGCTATAGCTCTAATAATAATACCAGATGAACTATCTAATAAATTATACGTAGTAAAACCTACCGTCCATGAAATAATAAGAACTAAAAAAATGTAATTTAAAGACTTTTTCAGATCTGATTTCTGTTTTGTTTTTGATTGAATTGTAGTGTTCATAATGTTGAGACTCATTTTAAATTTTGAGCAAATCAACTGATAAACAAGAATCAAATCGACTCATTGGAAGCAGTGATACCTTTTTCTATGCTTTTTTTATATTGAAGAGGTGTAATTCCTTCACTATTTTTAAAAACTCTATTAAAAGTAGCTTTCGAATTAAAACCAGAATCGTATGCAATGGCTAATAAGGTTAATTGATTGGAATCGCCTTTACGAATTCTTTCTTTGAAATGTTGAATTCTATATGAATTTACATAATCGTAAAAGTTTGTTTTCAAATGCTGGTTAATAAAATTAGAAAGTTTTTTATCTGAAACCTCAAGAGCATCTGCTGTTTCACGCAGTGTTAAATTCTGCTGTTTAAACATATGATCCTCTTCAAATAGTTGCTTTATTTTTTTCTTTAAATCTAAAAACTCATCAGATTGAATTAGAGTAGGAGGAGAGTTGTTTATTCTAGTTTCTGTTTTCTCTATTTTTTGAGTTATTATAAAAACTTGAGATTGATTTAATCCATAATATCCCATATACCATATTAATCCAGTTAAGTATAAAAGATTAATAAAAAGTACTAGTTGTAGAGAAGGATAAGTGAATAATATTCCACCGCAAATCAAATCAATTATTAATAAAACGATCAATCCATTTACCCATATAGAAAACCATTTCAAATCGATGTTTTTAGTAAAAGAGTAATCTTTTTTAAGCGTAGTTCTATATTTTTTTAAAGTTCTGTAGCAATTGTACAAACAGTAAATAAAGTAAAAAGAACCTAAAAATGGAATAATGTAGACTAGTGTACTATAATTAAAACCTTGCTCATTTGTTGGAATTTTAAGAATATAACTAGGCAGCGTAAACGTTAGAAACCCAATAAAGAAAGGAATTAAATCTTTAATTACTTTTTGAATAGTGATTTTACTATAAATAGCCTGCACATAATTTAATAGTAATGGACCTAAAGCCATGTATATAATAGTTGCTAGAGGAAGTACTATAGCACTAATGCGATCACTTTTAATATATGAAGAAGCATAAGTTAAAAACAAAACGAGTAAGCATACTAATATGAATACTAATAACTGATTAGAAAATTGTTTTTTAAACCTGTTAATAACAAGTAAAATCAATAAAAGATTTAATGTAATTCCTGAATAAATTATAAATAGGAAGAAGTCTTGCAATTTGGTTGTTTTAACTAAAATTAAAGCAAATATAGTTTTTCAAAGAAGTTGTTTACATATAAAAACAAAAAAAGATCACTGAAATTAATCAGTGATCTTAAACAAACAACTAAATTCTAAAACCTATAAAAGTTGAAGAAATTGTTAAGCCCGAAGGCTAATATTGTTAGAAGCAGTATTTGTTTTCTGCTTTTAATTTTTCTGCAATAGTATTGCGTAATTCAACTACGTTAGGGTAGTTCGTATATTTAGTGAAACGCTTAAGTCCCATTAACATCATACGTTGCTCATCACCTTCAGCGAAAGAAACGATTCCTTCTCTAGCACTTTGAGTAATAATTTCTACAGCATTATATAAATATAATTTAGCCATAGCGATTTGCTCTTTTTGTGCATCTTCACCAAAACGCTTAACGTTTTTCTCAGTTCTTAAAATTCCTGATTCTGCCATGTAAATCTCTATTAAGATGTTAGAAGCAGCAGTTAATAACTGTTGATGCTTTTCTAAATCTGGACCGAACTTTTGTAATGCAGCTCCAGCTACCATTAAGAAAACTTTCTTTAATCTTCCGATAAGATCTTTTTCTTCAGAGAATAACTCAGAAAAATCTGGAACATCGAAAGAAGGAATACCCATTAATTCATTCCCAACAGCAGTTGCTGGTCCTAATAAATCAACGTGACCTTTCATTGCTTTCTTAACTAACATTCCAACAGAAAGTAATCTGTTAATTTCGTTAGTACCTTCATAGATGCGAGCAATACGAGCATCTCTCCATGCAGCTTCCATTGGAGTTTCCTCAGAGAATCCCATACCACCAAAGATTTGGATTCCTTCATCAGCACAGTTTTGGATATCTTCAGAAACTGCCACTTTTAAGATAGAACATTCGATTGCATACTCTTCAACACCTTTTAATTCAGCTTCTTGATGCGTGTTTCCTTCAGATTCACGGATAGCGATTCTATCTTCAATGTTTTTAGCAGCTCTATAAGAAGCAGACTCACCAACGTAAGCGCTAGTAGCCATTTCTGCTAACTTAGATTTGATAGCTCCAAACTCAGCAATTGGAGTTTTAAATTGCTTACGCTCATTAGCATATTTTACAGCATCAGTAACAACTCTTCTTTGAGAGTCTAAACAAGCAGCCGCTAATTTAATACGACCAACGTTTAATGCGTTCATCGCAATTTTAAATCCACCACCACGCTCAGATAACATGTTCTCAGCTGGAATTAAAGTATCGTTAAAGAATACCTGACGTGTAGAAGAAGCTCTAATACCTAATTTGTGCTCTTCTTCACCTAAAGTTACTCCGTTAGGATTGTCTTTATCATATTCTAAGATAAATCCAGTAATGTTTTTATCATCTTCGATACGAGCAAAAACGATGAAAATCTCAGCAAAACCTGCATTAGAAATCCACATTTTTTGTCCGTTAATCTTATAATGCTTTCCGTCTTCAGTTAACTCAGCAGTAGTTTTACCAGAGTTAGCATCAGATCCTGCACCTGGCTCAGTTAAACAGTAAGCACCAAAACGCTCACCCATAGCTAAAGCAGGTACATATTTTTTCTTTTGCTCTTCAGTACCATATAAAGTAATTGGCATAGTACCAATACCAGTGTGAGCACCAAAAGCAGTACTAAAAGATCCGGTTCCACTAGAAATGTAATCACATGTTAACATAGTAGAAACAAATCCCATTCCTAATCCTCCATAAGCTTCAGGAACAGCAACACCTAAGAAACCTAATTCACCTGCTTTACGCATAGTTTCTTCAGTTAATGCATAATCTTTAGCCTCGAAACGAGTCTTATGAGGAATAATTTCACGGTCGTTAAATTCGATAACCGCATCTCTCATCATTGTTTGCTCCTCAGTAAAATCTTCAGGAGTAAATATATCTTCACATTGAGTTTCTTTTACTAAGAACTGTCCTCCTCGTAAAATGTCTTTATTTAATGTTTCAGCCATCTTTTTGTTAGTTTTTTATGATACAAGATTCAAGAGTCATGATTATCGGAGACTTGTCTGAAAACTTGAAATCATTTTTTGTAATTGTTTTATTTTATATTCTAATTCTTCAAATTGATCTTCAGATAAATAATTTTCGTTGAATGCTATAATCAATTGAGTTTCCCATTCAAAAGCCGAACCTAAACTATCTTCTAGATATTTGCTAAAATGTTTATTAGTGCTTTTACTTGAACCTTCAGCTATATTAGAAGGGATAGAGATAGCACATCTATTCATCTGACTTACTAATCCGAATTTTTCTAAATCAGGAAATGTTTTTGTCAGTTTATAAGAATCAGAAACCAAACTTATACCCTCGTTCCAAATTTTTAGCTTTTTGAAATTGTGCATTGTTTATCTTGTCTCTTGTTTCTTATAAGTCTATATATCTTAATTTAAGAATTCAAAAATACCAGCAGCACCCTGTCCAGTACCTACACACATAGTTACCATTCCGTATTTGTTTTTCATGTCACGCTTACGCATTTCGTCGAATAATTGAACAGATAACTTCGCTCCTGTACATCCTAATGGATGACCTAAAGCAATAGCTCCACCATTTACGTTGATTATATCTGGATTTAAGCCTAATTCTCTAATTACAGCTAATGATTGAGAAGCAAAAGCTTCGTTTAACTCAATTAAGTCTATATCGTTTTGTTGTAATCCAGCTTGCTTTAATGCCTTTGGAATAGCAGCAACAGGTCCGATTCCCATAATTCTAGGAGGAACACCAGCAGCAGCATAACTTACCATACGAGCAATTGGTTCAAGGTTTAATTCTTTCACCATATCTTCACTCATTACCATTACGAAAGCAGCTCCATCACTTGTTTGAGAAGAGTTACCAGCAGTAACAGATCCGTTAGCAGCAAATACTGGACGTAATCTTTGTAAACCTTCGATAGTTGAACCTTTACGAGGACCTTCATCTTTAGTTACAGTAAACTTACGTGTTGCTTTTTTTCCTTTACCATCGATGTATGTTTCTTCTACTTCGATAGGAACGATCTGATCTTGAAAACGATCTTCAGATTGTGCTTTTAATGCTTTTAAGTGAGAATTTAAAGCAAACTCATCTTGATCTTCACGAGAAATTTTATACTCTTGAGCTACAGCCTCAGCAGTATTTCCCATTCCCCAGTAATAATCTTCGTGACCAGCGTTCACGATATTATAATTTAATTCAGGTTTAAAACCAGTCATCGGTACAGAAGTCATACTTTCAGCACCACCAGCAATAATACACTCAGCCATTCCTGATTGGATTTTTGCTACAGCCATACCAATAGTTTCTAATCCTGAAGAACAAAAACGGTTTACAGTAACACCAGGTACATCAACAGAATTTAATCCTATTAAAGAAATAATACGTGCCATATTTAATCCTTGAGATCCTTCTGGCATAGCATTTCCTACAATTACATCATCAATACGCTTAACGTCAAACTCAGGAAGGTTTTTCATTAGGTGTTGAATTGTCTCAGCAGCTAATTCATCTGCTCTCTTAAATCTAAAACCACCTCTTTTTGACTTTCCTACGGCAGTTCTATATCCTTTTACTATATATGCTGTTTTCATATTCTTTTAGTATTGAGTATTGAGTTTTTAGTATTGAGCTTATAGTTTCTGCTGAAAAGCATAATTCATTTTTTGTATTTCAATACACAACTCAATAATAGGTTGTACTTTGTCTTTATTAATTAAGTTTAATTCAATTATTAATATCAATTGCGTTTGTAATTCATAACTAGAACCATTAGCAATACTTAAAAAATGTTTAAACTCATTTTGTGAATTTCTACCAGCGCCTTCTGCTATGTTAGAAGGTATAGAAATAGCACATCTTTTTATCTGAGATGTTAGTCCGAATTTTTCATCAATTGGTAATTCTGAAACAAGTAGATATATAGCTTTTGTTAATTCTATTGACTTTTGCCATATTTTTAAATTTTCTACTTTATGCATTTCTAACTACTTAATACTAATATCTCAATACTAATCGTAACTTTAGTTACGAAGAGGTTTACCAGTTTTTAACATGTGCTGAATACGCTCTAATGTTTTACGTTCTGTAGTTAGACTTAAGAACGCTTCACGCTCGATGTCTAATAAATACTGTTCAGAAACTTTTGTTGGTTCTGATAAATCTCCACCAGCCATTACATAAGCTAGTTTGTTTGCAATCTTTTGATCGTGTTCTGAAATGAATCTACTTGCTTGCATAGAATCAGTAGCTACCATAAATGCACCTAATGCTTGTTTACCAAGAACTAATACGTCTTTACGATCAACAGGTTGAGTATATCCTGCATCAGCTAATAATAATGCATGCTTCTTTGCTTCAGCGATTTGACGATCTCTGTTTACAACCACAACATCTTTTCCTTGTTGTAATAAACCTAAATCAAATGCTTCGTAAGCAGAAGTAGATACTTTAGCCATACCGATAGTTAAGAAATACTCTTGAAGAACATTTAACTGAACATCTCCTTTACGGAAAGTATCAGAAGCTCTTAAAGCCATTTCCTTAGAACCACCTCCACCAGGGATAACTCCAACACCAAATTCTACTAATCCCATATATGTTTCAGCAGCAGCTACAACTTTGTCAGCATGTAACGATAATTCACATCCTCCACCTAAAGCCATTCCGTGAGGAGCAGCAATAACAGGAATAGATGAATAACGCATACGCATCATAGTATCTTGGAAATACTTAATAGCCATGTTTAACTCATCATACTCTTGCTCAACAGCCATCATAAAGATCATTCCGATGTTTGCACCTACAGAGAAGTTTGCTCCTTGGTTACCAACAACTAATCCTTCGAAGTCTTTTTCAGCTAAATCAACAGCTTTGTTTAATCCAGCTAAAACATCTCCACCGATTGTGTTCATTTTAGATTGGAACTCACAGTTTAAGATACCGTCTCCTAAATCTTCAATTACAACACCAGAGTTTTTGAATACTTCTTTAGATTTTCTAATGTTATCTAAAATGATAAATGCATCTTGACCAGGTTTTTTAACCTGAGCTTTTTCATTTACATCATAATAATATGTAGCTCCGTCTTTTACAGTGTAGAAAGCAGTTTCTCCTTTTGCTACCATTTCAGTAACCCAAGCAGCAGGCTCTTTCCCTTCAGCTTTCATTAATTCGATACCTTTCTCAACTCCAACAGCATCCCAAATTTCGAATGGTCCATTTTCCCAACCGAAACCAGCTTTCATGGCATCGTCAATTCTATATAATTCGTCAGAAATTTCTGGAATTCTATTTTGAACATAAGCAAACATTGCAGCAAAGTTCTTACGGTAGAATTCTCCAGCTTTATCTTTACCACCAACTAATACTTTAAAACGATCAATTGGCTTATCTATAGTTTTAGTTAATTCAAGAGTAGCAAATTTAGCACGCTTTTTAGAACGATATTCCATCGTATCTAAATCTAACGTTAAGATTTCTTTCTTCCCTTCAGCATTTACCGACTTCTTGTAGAAACCTTGTTTTGTTTTACTACCTAACCATTTATTTTCCATCATTGTGTTGATGAAATCTGGTAATTTAAATAAGTCGTGAGCTTCGTCGTCTGGACAATTATCATAAATTCCATTAGCAACGTGTACTAATGTATCTAAACCTACAACATCTACGGTACGGAAAGTAGCTGATTTTGGACGACCGATTACTGGCCCTGTTAATTTATCAACTTCTTCTACTGTTAAACCTAATTCTTTTACTTGGTGGAATAACGATTGGATTCCGAAAATTCCAATACGGTTTCCGATAAAAGCAGGAGTATCCTTAGCTAATACAGAAGTTTTCCCTAAGAACTTATCTCCATACTCCATTAAGAAGTCAGTAACTTCTTGCTTACAATCTGGTCCAGGAACAACTTCGAATAATTTTAAGTAACGAGGTGGGTTAAAGAAGTGAGTTACCGCAAAGTGTTTTCTGAAATCTTCGCTTCTTCCTTCATTCATGAATTTGATAGGAATACCAGAAGTGTTTGAAGAAATAATAGTGCCAGGGGTACGATATTTTTCTACTTTTTCGAATACACTTTGTTTAATATCTAAACGTTCAACAACAACTTCCATTACCCAATCAACATCTTTGATTAAGTGTAAATCGTCATCAATATTACCAGTAGTAATTCTATCAGCAAACTTTTTGTTGTAGATAGGGGACGGTTTAGATTTTAGAGAAGCCGTTAAAGCATCGTTTACTAAACGATTACGAACAACTTTATCTTCTAGAGTTAATCCTTTTGCTTTCTCTTTGTCTGTTAATTCTCTTGGAACAATATCCAAAAGTAATACATCAACACCAATGTTAGCAAAGTGACAAGCGATACCAGATCCCATGATACCTGATCCAATAATCGCTACCTTTTTAATTCTTCTTTTGCTCATTACTTATATAGGTTTGAATTTTTATACAGCCTGAGAAGATATATCACCATATATCTTTTTTTCAGCTATAAGCTTGTTTATAATTTCAGTTACTTTAAAAAAACTTTGAATGTCTTTATCTGTTAAACGTTCACGGACTTTATTATTAAATTGATAAACATGTCCTTTAGAAATTTCACGTTTTTCCTTACCAAATTCAGTAAGTTTAATAATGACACTTCTACCATCTTCAGGATTTTTTTCTCTTAAAATTAATCCTTTGTCTTCCATAGATTTTAAAATTCTAGAAAGACTTGTAGGTTCCATACCCATTAAAGGGCCTAATGAGGTAGAAGGAGTTCCGTTCTCGAAATCAATATTTAATAGTACAAATGCCATTGCCATAGTACTATCATGTTTTGATGCTTGTTCATTATACATCTTTGCTACAGCTTGCCATGTAGCTCTTAATTGATGATCTATTGATTTGCTTTTATCCATATAATATTTTCAAAGATATAAAAATTTATTATGCATGCATAGTAAATTGGTAAAAAATTATGCATGCATAATAAATTTTAACGATTAATTAATATAAGAAATTGAGATTATGAGATTATAACCCCAATATTTTTAAGAGATTATCAATTTTTATTGATAAGAAAGGAGTTTTGTAATAAGCAACCTCAAAGGTTAGGATATAATCTATATAATGTTTCGATCACTTATTTCTTTTTGCTGAATAGAGGTAGTATTACTGCTAACATTACAATCAAGAGTTAGGTTGATTAGGCAATAGAGAAATACCTCAATAAAAAGAGAAAGAATATATTTTTGATAGTTTACTACTGTTTTGTAATAAAAATTGTAACATATCTTGATATTTTATTACTAATACTATCAAAAGTATGTAAGTTTGTGATATATACTTTAAAAGCTATAATCAAATAACCAAAAATTAATGAGTAATTTATTAGAAATAAATAATGTAGTGAAGAACTATGGTGATTATACTGCATTAAATAATGTGTCTATGCATATTCCTAAAGGAAGTGTTTTTGGACTTTTAGGGCCTAATGGAGCAGGTAAAACTTCATTGATTAGAATTATTAATCAGATTACAATGCCAGATAGTGGAGAAGTTATTTTAGATGGTGAAAAATTAGCTCCACACCACATTGAACAGATTGGGTACTTACCAGAAGAAAGAGGTTTGTATAAATCAATGAAAGTTGGTGATCAAGCTTTGTATTTAGCACAATTAAAAGGACTGAGTAAGTCTGAGGCTAAAAAAAGGCTAAAATATTGGTTTGAAAAATTTGATATTAAAGATTGGTGGAATAAAAAAATAGAAGAATTATCAAAAGGGATGGCTCAAAAAGTACAATTTATTGTTACTGTTTTACACCAACCAAAATTATTAATTTTTGACGAACCTTTTTCTGGTTTCGATCCAATCAATGCCCAATTAATAGCAAAAGAAATTTTACAATTAAGAGACGAAGGTGCAACGATTATTTTCTCAACACACAGAATGGAAAGTGTAGAAGAGATGTGTGATTATATAGCATTAATACATAAATCTAATAAAGTATTAGATGGAAAATTAGATGATATAAAGAGAGAGTACAGAACAAATGTTTTTGAGGTAGGTTTAAAAACAGATAATCTAACAGAAGTAAAACAAAAATTAAAACAAAATTTTGAAATAAGTCCAGCGAATTTTAAAACATTGCATGAAGGATTGAAGTTGAATATTAAATTAACGAATAATAATTCAGCTAACGATTTATTATCTTTTTTAACCTCAAATGGAGAAGTCAACCATTTTGTAGAATTAGTTCCTAGCGCTAACGATATTTTTATACAAACAATAAATAAAACAAATTAAGATGAACAAGTTAAAATTGATTATACAACGTGAGTTTATTGCTAGGGTTAAAAATAAAACATTTATTATAATGACATTTTTAAGTCCCTTATTAATGATAGGAATGGGGGCTTTAATCGTTTTTTTAACGAAAAAGAATGAGAGCAAGGTTAAAGAAATAGCTTATGTAGATAGTTCAGGATTGTATTCTAAAGAAGATTTTAAGGATACTAAAACTGTTAAATATATTGATTATACAAAATTAGGATTAGAAGAAGCTAAAACGATAGTAAAAGGCGGAAAACATTTTGGAGTGATTTATTTACCCAAAGTAGATAATTTAGAATTATTAGCAAAATCTGTAGAGTTTTTCTCTAAAGAAACTCCAGGGTTGAGTCTTATGAATGGTTTGGAAAGTAAAATCAATCATAAGCTAAGAAATTTAAAAATGAAAGAGCTGGGAATGGATGAACAAAAAATAAAGGCATCTAAGATAAGCTCGGATATAAATTTCTTGAATTTTTCAGGAGAAAAGACATCCAAATTAGTAAATGGATTAAAGGGAGGTTTAGGTATGTTAACAGGTGTCTTATTGTTCATGTTTGTTATGTTTCATGGTACTTCTGTAATGCGAAGTATTATAGAAGAAAAAACCAGTAGAATTGTTGAAATAATTGTTTCTTCTGTAAAACCATTTAAATTAATGATGGGAAAAATTATAGGGAATGGTTCTGCGGGAATTCTTCAGCTTATTATGTGGGCAGTATTACTGTTTGTTTTTAGTCTTATAGCTTCTTCATTTTTTGGCATAGATATGGGAGCAGTTCAAAGTGCAAATGTTACAACTGAACAATTAGAAGCTGCTAAAGCTATGGGGGTAGATAAATTACAGAACATCCTTCATGAAATATATAAGTTACCATTGTTAAAATTATTTTTACTATTTATATTTTATTTCATAGGTGGATTTATGTTATATAGTTCGCTTTTTGCTGCGATTGGAGCAGCAGTAGATAATGAAGCAGATAGTCAGCAATTTATGACGCCAGTGATGATGCCTTTAATGTTAGGGTTTTATGTTGGTATGTTTACCGTAGTAAATGATGCTCATGGGCCAGTAGCTGTATTCTTTTCTCATTTTCCTTTAACATCGCCTATAATAATGTTAATGCGTATACCTTTTGGTGTAGCTTGGTGGGAAATTTTAATTTCTATGACGTTATTAATTCTTACTTTCTTATTTGTAATATGGTTTGCAGCTAAAATTTACAGAGTGGGTATTTTAATGTATGGAAAGAAACCTACTTATAAAGATTTATGGAAATGGATACGTTATAGTTCTTAATATAAAATAAATGAAGGAAATTAATAAAATTTTAAATTATACATTTCATTACAACGATCACATTAGTATTAGTGTAAAATCATTACTAATATTAATAACCATAATTCTGTTAGCATCTTTTCTTTTAAAATTGTTTAAAAGATATATAGAAGCAAAACTACAAGATGAAGATAAGAACAAGTTTGATACTGTTTTTTCTTTTGGAAAATGGTTGTTGTATATTATTATTTTCCTAATTACATTACAAAGTTCTGGAGTGCAGATCACAGCAATTTTCGCTGCATCAACTGCATTATTAATTGGTGTTGGTTTGGCACTTCAGACCTTCTTTCAAGATATTATTTCTGGTATTTTCATTATTATGGATCAAAGTGTTCATGTGGGAGATTATATTGAAATAGATGGAAAAGTTGGTAGAGTTGAAGAAATTAAATTAAGAACGACTAGAGCTGTAACTATAGAGAATAAAGTGCTTGTGATTCCAAATCATATGTACTTAAAAAACAGTTTATACAATTGGACTCAGAATGGAAGTAAGACAAAAAACTCAATTAAGGTTGGTGTAGCTTATGGTTCAGATGTTCAGTTGGTTAAAAAGTTACTATTACAGGCTGCTAGTGAGCACAAACATATTTTAAAAGATCCAGAACCTTTAGTCCTTTTCATAGATTTTGGTGACAGCTCGCTAGATTTTGAATTATTTTTCACCATTCATAATAGCTTCCATTTAGCAGTTATTCAAAGCGATTTACGTTTCCGTATAGATGAGTTGTTTAGAGAACATCATATTAGTATTCCATTTCCTCAACGAGATGTGCATATTATTAAGGAGTAAAGTGAAGCGTAATGAAAAAGAGAAAAATTTTAAGAATAATGGTCTTGTTGACCATTTTTTTATTCGCTATTTTTAGTTTAATTGATGTTAACGTATCAATTAGTATTGTTCTATTTCTAATTTATTTACTTGTTGGAATTAGAATTTTTGAGATTGTAATGTTTTACAATGTTAAAAAGAAGCTAATAAAACTAGGAGAGAAAGAATTGTTTACATCGAAAATTTGGGGTATTCTAGCTGCTCTTATATCGATAATCTTCATATATTTAAGTATAAAATATTCTTATTTGTTAGAGTATGAGGCTAATGAGTTTAATGCTTACTTTTGGAGTAGTACTAAGAATTCTACAACAAATTTCATTATAGTATTATCATTTTTTATAAGGTCTCTAATCGATGATAATCGTATTTTTTATCTAACTCAGCAGGGGATAATAACTCATGGAGACTATTTCGAAGAGTATCTCTGGAAAGATTTCAAAGGCTTCAAAGTAATTGAGGAACAGTCTTTGATTAGGTTTACAAAGAAAAACGATAAATTTCTTTTTGTTAAGTATAAAGAGCCGTACTTTCAAGAAAACAAAAAAGAGGTTTTAAGCATACTGAATAAAAACATACCATATGTCTAAAATATTAATTATAGAAGACGAAGCTGCAATTCGTCGTGTACTCAAAAAAATTATATCAGAAGAAAGTGATAGTTACCAAGTTGAAGAAGCTGAAGATGGTTTAGCAGGAATTGAATTGATAAAAAATAACGATTATGATCTTGTGCTTTGCGATATAAAAATGCCTAAAATGGACGGTGTTGAGGTGTTAGAAAAAGCAAGAAAAATAAAACCAGAAATTCCTATGGTTATGATTTCTGGTCATGGTGATTTAGATACTGCCGTAAATACAATGCGTTTAGGAGCTTTTGATTATATTTCTAAGCCACCAGATTTAAATCGTTTATTAAATACAGTTCGTAATGCACTAGATAGAAAAGAGCTTGTTGTAGAAAACAAACGTTTAAAAAAGAAGGTAAGCAAGAATTATGAGATGATAGGAGAGAGTGATGCTATTACTCATATTAAAGATATTATTGAAAAGGTAGCCGCAACAGATGCTCGTGTCTTAATTACTGGTCCGAATGGAACAGGAAAAGAATTGGTAGCGCATTGGTTACATGAAAAATCAGATAGGGCAAAAGCACCAATGATTGAAGTAAATTGTGCAGCTATTCCTTCTGAATTAATAGAAAGTGAATTGTTTGGTCATGTAAAAGGAAGTTTTACCGGAGCAAATAAAGATAGAGCTGGGAAGTTTGAAGCGGCTAATGGAGGGACTATTTTCTTAGATGAGATTGGAGATATGAGTTTATCTGCTCAGGCTAAGGTGTTACGTGCACTTCAAGAAAATAGAATATCAAGAGTAGGATCTGATAAAGATATTAAAGTGAATGTTCGTGTTTTAGCAGCAACAAATAAAGATTTAAAAAAGGAGATTGCTGAAGGACGTTTTCGTGAAGATTTATATCACAGACTAGCTGTGATTTTAATTAAAGTTCCAGCATTAAATGATAGGAGGGAAGATATTCCTGCATTGGTTGAATTTTTTGCAAACAAAATAGCAAATGAACAGGGAACTCCTAAAAAGGAGTTTTCTAAAGAAGCGATTAAACTTTTGCAGGAGTATGATTGGACAGGTAATATTCGTGAGTTACGAAATGTAGTTGAACGTTTAATTATTTTAGGAGAGAAAACAGTATCGGCAAATGATATTAATTTATTTGCAAGTAAATAAATGATATGATATGCTGAAAAAATTTGAAAAATTCAGATTAAACAAATCATGTTTAATTACTCTTCGAGGAGGTGACGATAAACTCGAAGCGTGTAGAGATAATTTTCATGATATTTGTGATGTCTCTGGAATTCCACCAGATGGAGCAAAATAAAAAGAGGCTTTCTAAAAAGATTATTCTTCATCAAACTTGTTTCAGTTTCTCATCACAGCTGATGATCAGAAAAATGGGATTCTGAAATAAATTCAGAATGACGTTTTCAGATACTTTTTAGAAAGCCTCTTTTTATTTTACATTTCCAATTACTAACAATGTTTCTCCTTTATTTACCGGTGGAGTTCCTATAGTTAGCAGAATTATACCATCAGCTTTAGCGTAAATCGTTTCAAGTGTTTTACCAAAATAATCGGTTACTTTTCCAATGGTCATTCCTTTGGTAATATAATCTCCAGATTTCTTTACAGGATAAAAGATTCCATCATAAGAACTACTCTGATAAGTACGATCTTCAATAAATAAATATGATTTTTTTTGAATTGACTTTTCTACACTAACTTTCATGTTTAAATGCAATAGCATATTCAGTATACCATTTTCTATTTTAAATACAGCTTCGTTTTCAACCATTCCTAATCGTCCACATTCAATGTCTACTGAAGGAATATTTCTTTTAAAAGCTTCAGCAGAGCAGTATAAGCTTGGTTTGTCTTTTTTTACATAATCTTTTCCATCTGTTTTAAAAACAACGATATGATCAAAAAGTAATGCTTCAGCCATTTTTCTTCCAGTGGAAGATGCTGAATTCATTGATTTATTTGAGTAATAAGCCGAATAAGGCATTAAATCTTCTGAAGCATCTCCAGCATGAACATCAAGAAAAAAGTCTGATTTTGCAATTACATTCTTGGTGATAAAATCAGCAATCTTTTCAGTAACAGTACCATTTGCATCTCCAGGGAAAGTTCTATTTAAGTTCTTTTTATCTAGAGCGTTTACAAACGGAGATCTATTTGAAAAACTACCAACATTAGCAATTTGGACTAAAATTACGACTCCTTTTAAAGTTTTAGGATCAATACTTTTAATCAATCGTTGTCCTGCTATAATTGGTGGATATTCATAGCCATGAACACCGGCAGTTATTCCTAAAGTAGATCCTTTTTCAATACCACAGAAAACAGTTATAGGAATAAAAGTATTATGATTTTTATCTGAAATAGGAATTTTAAAATGTTTCTTAGTTCCAGTCGCGATAGTTTCTCCTTGAAAAGAAAACTGACTAAACAATGCGTTAGCGCATAAAAAACATAGTATACCAATTAAATATTTCATTTTAATTTATTTTCTGAAGTGTATAAAAAGACTTGAACCTAACAAAATTAAGGTTAATAAAAGAATTGGAATAATCGTTTGTATTAAGCTAAAGTTGTTTTCTGTTTTAAAAAACTCTGGTGTATAGTTTTCCCAATCTACAGAATTTACACTTTTATTTTCAAAAATTCTAGGATAGAAGTCTAAACGTTTTCTTTCATGAAAATCAGAAGTAGCGTTCAAAAATTGTACATGTTGTGCTAAACTTGTGTTTGCAATTGTATTCATAGATAATTGCACTTGCAAAGGCGGAAAAAACTGAGCAATTTTTTTACTCAATTCAGCTCTTTTTTTAATTTTATCATACATCTGCGTGCGTTCTAGCTTAGATTGGTCATCTCCCATTTGTTGCATTGCATAATACCAAATCCAAGAAAAACCTTTGTCTTCAACGGTGTATTTTGAAAATTGAGGATAATGCGCATAAAACTTTTTCATGGTTTCTTGCTTATTAGTATCCCACCTTTTATGGTATTCATCACGTTGCTTTATCGTCATACTTAATGCTTCACCAACTGGAAATTTATTAGTAATATAATTGTTGACCAATACTGGTAAAAAAACAACTAATACCAACCAGCTAGTTAATAACGTAATTGCATTTGTGTTTGATGATTTTCTCAATGTAATAACGAAGAAACAAAGTACAAACCAGAAAAGAATATAACTATAACTGATGATAATCATGTTAAGAAAATCACCAGAAAAAGGAATCTCTAGAATTACTTTTGCTAATAAAAATAAAACTGCTAAAACAATCGAAACAAATAATAATCTGATCGATAATTTCATAATTAAATATTGGAAAGTAGATTTACCTTGAATCATCACCATTTTCCAAGTTCCATTTTCTTCTTCTTCTGATAGAATATTAAAGTTTAAAGCAATAATTACTAAAGGAAATAAGAAAATAATAAGAAAACTAAGATCTAAGTTTCCCACTTGCAAACGCATTGGGTTTACTAAATCAGTATCATATTTTTGTCCCTCAAGATTTAAAATTTTCACATTTTGAATATGAGAATTCACATCACTTTGTCCTATAGCTAAACCAGCAGTAGGTTGTAAATCATTAATGAACGAAAACTTCAAATAGTATAACAACAATCCGATATCAGCTTTGTGTAGGTGTACCTGATTTTCGATATGCTTTTTTTGTTGTTCAGTAGTTTTTTCAATTGTAGTTTGTTTCTGATTAAGAAACTGTCGTCCTGTACTAATACCAAGAATTCCTAAAAGCATTAAAATTCCAAAGGCAAGTAGTACGGTTTTCGATCTAAAAAACTGTTTTATTAATAATGTGTACACTTTAGATAATTTTAAAACGGTTAGAAAATTTTATCATAATAACAAAAGAAACAATTAACCAAACAAAAAGGCTGACTAATGCCAAAATTTGATTTTGAATTGTTTTGCTTACTGATAAAAATTTGTATTCAAATTTAGGAGCAGATTTCCAGTATTCTTTTCCAATAACATGAACTTTACCTTCGCTACTTGTAGCTTTGTTACTAATAAACTTCATTTGTAATTCGTTCATGAACTGCGATTGTTTGTATCTATATTTTTCAGTCTGATTTAAAAAACCGACATAAGTTGTAAAGTCTGTTCCAGATAAACTCATGGATAAGTTTTTAATCGCTAGATAAGGATTAAAGATGACTAAACTATTCGTAATACTGTTTTGATCTTTATACGATTGAATTAATTTGTTTTGCTCTTGGTTATAAATTAAAGCGGTTTGTTCTTCACCTTTACTCATAAGGAAGCCACTGTAATTAAAAGGTAAATCTTTAACATCCTTAACATTATGGACTTTTAAAATTGAGTCACGAAGTTTATTAAAATGAGGATCATTAGGATCATGACTATCACCTTTCTTTGAAACTTCTTCTTCAACAGTAGCTCTAAATTCAATCTTTGATGGGTTCGGATACATTGAATTACCAATTACCTGAGAGGTTTTAGGAATGATGATAAAGAATAATAACCATCCGCCCAATAAACTCAATAAAGACTTATTAGAGTTTGTACTTTTTCCAGATATAAGGACTGTGATACAACTCAAAATTCCATAGAACAAAATATAACACATGGTTATCAATACAATCCGCGTTAATATTGCGCTATTTTCAACGATAAAATCATTTACAAAGCTAATGCTCCAAAGTGCAATTAAAGCTGGGATAAAGAATAATGCAGCGATTAAAAATAAACCTAATGATTTTCCAAACAGTACTTCTTTCATGGTTACACCTTGAGTGTAATAGATTTTTAATGTTCCGCTTTCTTTTTCTGAAGTAATAGCAGCATAACCAACGAAGAAGATAATTAATGGTAAAATTAATTGTAGCAACATGGCTATATTTAAATCTCCAAAACGAACTAAACCTGTTGATAGACTTGCTTCAGAAAAGTTAGCCGTGTTTTGTCTGTGCGCTTCAAGAAAAATAGAATTCCCGGTATAACTTTCAATTCCAGAATCAAAGATTCGTAACGGATGTTGTATTCGAAAGGCAAAAGTTCCGAAATGTGCCATACGATGCGGATGCTTATCTGGATTATCTTCCCAACTTTTTCTAGCTTTACCTTGATGATGTTCAATAGTATGATGATTGGCTTCAAAAGCATTCCAACCATCAACAGTAATATAAACAAGAATAACTAAGAAAATAGTTAATAGAGCCAAAAGACCTTTAGAAATAAAGGCCTTTTTAAAGAATTGTTTTGCTATTAAAATAACAACTTGCTTCTTCATCTATTAAAATTTATAAGTAGCATTAAGCAAGAAGTTTCTTGGAGCTCCTGGTCCTAATCTTGCAGGACTTAATCCTCCTAACCAATATGTATTATCAAATAGGTTATTCACCTTAAGCGTTAATTGAATTCCCGTGTTATTTGGTTTGTAATACAAAGCAGCATCAAATGTAGTATATGAAGGTAATAAGACTCTATTAGAATCGTAACTTGGATTATACCATGTGTATCTCTCGTCTACATACTGAGCGCCTAAACCAATTCCAATACCTTTTAACGTTTTACTCATAAAATCGTAACGTCCCCAAAAGTTTGCATTATGTTTTGGAGCTCCTCCAATACGTTCTCCAACAAATTCATCAATAGAATCTTCAATAATCTCAGCATCGTTAAAACCGTAAGATGCCATTAGTTGGAAGTTAGGAGTTACATAACCAGAAATATCCATTTCAAAACCTCTACTTCTTTGCTCTCCTCTTGCTGTTAAAGTAGCTGGATCAAATACATCTCCAATTAATAAGTTTTTTTGAGTAATATCAAACACAGCAAAATTTGCTAATATCTTACCATTTAAAAACTCTCCTTTAGCTCCAATCTCTGTTAAACTACTTTCTAAAGGATCAAATCTACTAGGAGAAGCTATCCAAAAGAACGCATCTGCTATTGGTGATAAAGATACTGTATTGGTATGTGGTTGAAAACCTTCAAGGTATGTAGCGTAAGTACTGATGTCGTCGGTAATTTCATATGTTAAACCAAGTCTAGGAACAAATGCATTAGTTTTATATTCTTGCTCATTATTTCCATTATAATCAAAGATGTCTGAAAACCACTCATATCTTAAATTGAATAATGCAGAAAACTTACCTATTTTAAATTGATTCTGTAGGTAAATTCCGTTAGAAGACGTTAGATTTGCTGGAATCTCAAAAAATGAAAGTACATAATCATTGGTATTTCTAATTCCGTTAAAAGGATTTGTTAAATCTAAATGCGGTACAGCAGGTATTAATAATCCGTCAGCAGTTTGTTGAAAATCATTAGGATCACTTCTTCCAGGTCTAAACCTTCCTGTAGAACCATCGTTTAATAAATAGTTTCTTGAACTATTCGCACCTCCTGTTTTTCTTTCCCAACGCGTACCATCGTAACCTACTAAGATTTTATTCGTAATTTTTTCTGTTTTGATGTCGTAATTGAAGTAAGCACTAAAATTATCCGTATTCCAAGATTGTTGTCTTTCCGCATAACGCATTGCAGAAAGGTTAGGAATTATATTTCCACTTGCATCATAAGCTCCACGAAATGCATCGGCTCTATGTTCTTGTAAATCCTCATCCCAAGTTTGCTTCATGTATTGCGCATTGAATCCAAAATTTTCTGTAAACTTTTTACTAAAGCTTGTCATAAACATAATTTCTTTAGTTTTATAAAAGTCGTTTGTAGCACCAGGATTTAAGGTAATTGGTGTACTGTTTGGATCATAATTGTCATCAACTGCATCAAAAATAGGCTGACCTCTATCTAAATTTCCTTCTGCATCATTATAAACTATTTCTACATTAAGTGCTGTAGATTCATTAGGAATATAACTAAAAGAAGGCGCTACTAAAATAGCATTGTTATTTACAATGTCTCTAAAAGAATCTGCTTCTTGATACGCTGCATTAAAACGATACAATAATGTTTTTTCTTCATTTAAAGGTCCAGTAAAATCAGCTGTAGTTCTTAATGTTCCGAAACTACCAGCAGCAATAGAAACTTCACTTCTTTTTTCTGTTAAAGGCTTTTTAGTTACCATATTTACAGTTCCCCCAGGATCTGCACTAGAAAAAGTAACTGAAGAAGGTCCTTTTATTACTTCTACACGTTCTAAATGCGAAGTGATAGGTTGTAAAAAATAGTATTGTCGTGTACGCATTCCATTAATTACTTGTCCGTCATCAGCTTGTGTTATTCCTCTAATATTATAGTGATTATATAATCCTGTTAAGGCTACGTTACTTACCGTTTTAACTGCTTCTGGTAATTGAAAAGCCTGACGATCTGAGATAAGTTCTTTTGTTACTGTAGAAACTGCTTGTGGTAATTCTTTGTTTTTTATGGCAGTCTTTGTAGCTGAAAAAGAATAAACACTATTATAATCATTACGTTTTCTACCAATTACTTCTACTGATTGTAGCATTTCAGCTGAATCTGTTAAGACAATAGTCCCTAAATTTAGATTTTCATCTCCTGACACTGTAATTGATTTATTAATAGTTTCAAACCCCACAAAAGTAATACGAACAGTATAGTTTCCATTTTTGCTCGCACTAATAATAAAGTTACCATCTAAATCAGTAGCTGTACCCTTTTTTTGTTGAGTTTCACTGATTAAAATTATGTTCGCTCCTACAATAGGAGTATTGTCTGTATCTAAAACCTTCCCCGTGATTCTAGATTGTGAAAAACTTACATGTACAAGAAATACAAAGATTCCCAGTACCAACTTTCTAAACTTCATTGTTAAATATTTATATATGTATTGATTAAATTGTTTTGATATATAGTTCTTGTAATTCTTGTGCAGAAATATTTTCTGTCTCGGCAATGTGGACTAATGTTCCTTCTTTCATTATTCCTATTCGAGCACAAATATTTACAGCATTAAAAATATCGTGCGTTGCCATTAGAACCCCAACTCCATTGGCAGATAATTCTTTACAAGTATTCGCAAATTCAACAGAAGCTTTAGGATCTAAACCAGAAGTTGGTTCATCCATCAAAATATAAGTTGCATTTTTAGCTAGCGCTATTGCAATTCCTACTTTTTGGCGCATACCTTTTGAATAGGTACTTAACTTTTGCTTAAAAGCTTCTGGTTGTAAATTAGCTTTAATTAAATATTGAGAAAGTTCTTCTTCATTATACCTAAACCCTGCTAAACGACTAAAAAAGTCTAAGTTTTCTAATCCTGATAAATTGCTATACAGTTGAACAATTTCAGGAATATATGCAATGGAACTTTTTATTGAAGAATTTGTTGCTACAGAAGAATTATTAATTAAAGCTTCTCCTGATGTGGGTTCAAGTAAACCAAGAAAAATATTGATTGTCGTGGTTTTACCAGCTCCATTTTGTCCTAACAGACAAAAGATTTCTCCTGGAGCTACTGAAAAACTTAAATCTTTAAGCGCTATTTTATCGTTGTAGCGCATGTTAAGCTTTTTTGCTTCTAACATAACTGTAGTATTAAAAAAATAATAGATAAGATCTTACGTAGTAAGATTTTGATATGTTGCAGTTTGCTTACTGCTCTGAAAAATAGTACTGTTTAACATAAAAAAGTATTTTATGTTTTGTAATTATAAGTACTAGATTATAAATAAAGGCGGTGATCTAGATTGTTTGGAATAAAATGTAAAAGGAGTAAGAGAGTTTTCCTTTTGAAAAATTTTATTATTAATAAAGTTAGCATAAGAAAACTCTATTTGCAAAGTGTGATTTTTTACTAAGTTAACAGCTAAGTAAATATCACAAATAGAGCAATTTTCTTCTACATCCAAGTTTTGAAAGAATGTAGAGATAGAAGAATTTATTTCTACTTCTTGATCACTTTCATCGTGATGTTGATGTTCAATAGTATGAAAAAGAACAACAAAATGTGTTATCATGATAACACAAGACATCAAGAAACTTGTTATGCTTGGGAGTTTTTTCAATTTAAGGGTTTATTGCATCAAAGTTGCAAATATAATATAAATTCAAATTATTCTTAAGAATTATGAATGTTAAAAGCTTGGCATAAAAAAAGACCAGAATCAAATCTGGCCTTTTTGGGTAATAGATATTAAAAAAATTATAAATCAAATCTGTCTAAGTCCATTACTTTAGTCCAGGCTTTTACAAAATCGCTAACGAATTTTTCTTGACCGTCGTTAGCGCCATAAACTTCACAAACGGCTCTTAACTCTGTATTAGAACCAAAAATTAAATCAGCTCTAGTTCCGGTGAATTTAGTAGCACCAGTTCTACGATCACTACCAATAAATTCTTTATCATCAGTTGAGATAGCTTTCCAAGTTAAAGCAAAATCTAAAATATTAGTAAAGAAATTGTTAGTTAGACTTCCTATAGTATCAGTAAATACTCCATGTTTAGAGTTATCGTAATTAGCTCCTAACACACGTAAACCTCCAATTAAAACTGTCATTTCAGGAATAGAAAGCGTTAATAAATTAGCACGATCTACAAGTAAATCTTCATCTGCAACATTCTTTAGTTTTGGATTGATATAATTTCTAAATCCGTCTGCTAAAGGTTCTAAATGGCTGAAAGATTCTAAATCTGTTTGTTCTTGGGTAGCGTCACCTCTTCCTTGAGAAAAAGGAACACTAATTTCATATCCTGCATTCTTAGCAGCTTCCTCAACACCTGTATTACCAGCTAAAACAATTAAATCAGCAATTGAAATAGTTCCATTAAATTCTTTTTGAATTCCTTCTAAAACTGATAACACTTTATTTAATTCTTCAGGATTGTTTACTTCCCAATTTCTTTGAGGCTCTAGACGAATTCTTGCTCCGTTAGCACCACCACGCTTATCTGAACCTCTATATGTTGAAGCAGAAGCCCAAGCTGTTTTTACTAATTCAGAAATTGATAATCCTGAAGCTAAAATTATTTTCTTAAGAGCAGCGATATCTTCTCCAGTTAATGTATAATCAACTTTAGGGATTGGATCTTGCCAAATTAATTCTTCAGAAGGAACTTCGGGGCCTAAATAACGATCGATTGGTCCCATATCACGGTGTGTCAATTTAAACCATGCACGAGCAAATGCATCTTCAAAAGCAGCATGATCTTTATGAAAACGTTCTGATATTTCTCTATACACAGGATCCATTTTTAAAGCCATATCTGCAGTAGACATCATTAAAGCTTGTTTCTCATTTGGATTTCCAGCTTTTGGTGCCATTCTAGCATTAGAAGCAACTGTTGGTGTCCATTGATGAGCTCCAGCCGGACTCTTAGTTAATTCCCATTCGTAATTTAATAGAACATCAAAATAATCATGATCCCACTGAATTGGGTTAGGAGTCCAGGCTCCTTCTAAACCACTTGTAATTGTATCATCTAATACTCCAGTTCCATAAGAATTTTTCCAACCTGTACTCATTTGATCGATTGAAGCTCCGTGTGGTTCTGCTCCAACGTATTTATCAGGGTCTGCTGCACCGTGCGCTTTTCCAAAAGTGTGACCTCCAGCAACTAAAGCAACCGTTTCTTCATCATTCATTGCCATACGACCAAAAGTGATTCTAATATCGTGAGCAGATTTTAAAGGGTCTGGCTCACCATTTGGTCCTTCAGGATTTACATAAATTAATCCCATATGTACTGCACCTAAGTGTCCTTCTAGTTCACCATCGCTAGTATCGTAACGTTCGTCATTACCTAACCATTGGTTTTCGCTTCCCCAATAAATATCTTGTTCTGGTTCCCAAACATCCTCTCTTCCTCCTGCGAATCCAAAGGTTTTGAATCCCATAGATTCTAAAGCACAGTTTCCAGCTAAAATCATTAAATCTGCCCAAGAAATTTTATTACCGTATTTCTTTTTTACAGGCCAAAGCAATAAACGAGCTTTATCTAAATTTCCATTATCTGGCCAGCTATTTAATGGCGCAAAACGATGTGTACCAGTTCCCGCACCACCTCTTCCATCACCAACACGATAAGTACCAGCACTATGCCACGCCATGCGAATCATAAATCCTCCATAATGTCCATAATCTGCAGGCCACCAATCTTGAGAATCTGTCATTAAATCAATAACATCTTGTTTTAATGCAGCATAATCTAGACTATTAAACGCTTCAGCATAATCAAAATCTTCTCCCATAGGATTAGACTTAGTAGCATTTTGACGTAATATGTTTAATTTTAATTCATTTGGCCACCAATCTCTATTGGTTGTTCCTCCACCAGCAGGCTTTTTTTGAGCGCTATGGAATGGGCATTTTGAGATGTCTCCAGAGTGTTTGTTACTATCGTTCATTATGATAAGACTTTTTTAAGTTAATTCGAGTTCAAAACTACAATAAAAGTAAGTATTATTTTTATCTATAAATTTTATATTAAAATAAATATTAGTTATTATAGTGTTTATTTGTTTGTTTTATAGTGTTTTATAAATATACAATAAAAGCGATTTGGTTAGTATTGAATTTTCTTATGATTGAATAAGATTTTCATTTAGAATTTGATTTGTTTCGGGCTAATAAGAATGTAATTTTGCACCTGTTTTTGAAAAACAATGTAAATAATAATTCAATTTTAAAAATAATAGAATGGCAACATTAGTTGGAAAAAAGTTCCCAAACTTAAACGTAGATGCAATGAACGAAATGGGAGACACGTTCAAATTAAACGTTTTAGAAGAAGCAGTAAACAACAAGAAGAAAGTAGTATTATTTTGGTACCCAAAAGACTTTACTTTTGTATGTCCTACTGAATTACACGCTTTCCAAGCTGCTTTACCAGAGTTTGAGAAAAGAAATACTATCGTAATTGGAGCTTCTTGTGATACTCCTGAAGTACACTTCGCTTGGTTAAACCAATCTAAAGATAACGGAGGAATTGAAGGTGTTACTTACCCATTATTAGCAGATAGCAATCGTAACTTATCTTCTATATTAGGAATTTTAGATATTACTAACGAAGTATATGACGAAGCTACAGGAACAGTACAAGTAGAAGGAGATAACGTAACTTATAGAGCTACATATATTATCGATGAAGAAGGAACTGTTGTACATGAAGGTGTAAACCACATGCCAATCGGTAGAAATGTAAACGAATATTTACGTTTAATCGATGCTTACACTCATGTACAAGAAAAAGGTGAGGTTTGTCCAGCTAACTGGGAAGAAGGAAAAGCGGCTATGCAACCAAATGCAAAAGCTACTGCTGAATACTTAGCTGTAAACTAATATTTATAATAATATATCAAAGGAGAGTTTCAGGTTTCCTGAACTCTCTTTTTTTAAAGAATACAAAAATGGTACAAGAATTAAATAGCGATAATTTAACGAATATCGTTTCAGAAAATAAAACTGTAGTAGTACAATATTCTGCAACTTGGTGTGGTAACTGTAGAATTATGAAACCAAAGTTCAAAAAATTAGCAAATGAGAATGAAAATGTTTCTTTTGTTATTGCTGATGCTGAGAAATTTCCTGAAAGTAGACAATTAGCTACAGTTGATAACTTACCTACATTTGCAACTTTTGTTGACGGTAAATTCGTAAATCAAGTTCAAACAAATAAGTTTGAGGTGTTGAAAGAATTAGTAGAAGAAGTAATATAATTATGAAGTTACCAGTAATTAAACATTTGACTTCGTTTATCGAAGAAAATGATCAGGATTATGTTATTGAAACAATTGAAACTTTAGAAGCTTTAACTGAAGTTCCATCATTAAAAGATGAAGAATTAGATGTTATTGGAGAGTTAATCTCTAATATGTATGGAGCAATTGAAGTTGATAAGATGATAAAAGAAGGAACTCCTAAAAAAGAAGCTTTAAATAACTTTATGAAACGAGTTTTGGGTTCAATAGACAAATAAAAAGAGGCTAAAAAGCATCTGAAAAACGTCATTCTGAATTTATTTCAGAATCCCATTATTCTGATTATCAGTTATGATGAGAAACTGAAACAAGTTCAGTTTGACAAAAAATAATCTTTTTAGACCTCTTTTTTGTTTTAGTTTAATAAAGAAGTTATTATTTATTCCTATTTAAAATTGTATTTTTCGAGATATGAAAAATGTGGAATAATGAAAACTAATTATTTTTATTTACTATTGTTATTTGTTGGTTTAACAATTCAAGCTCAAAAACCAATTGCAGTAAGATCAATTCCTGAAGCTATACTTGAAATTGAAAAAGGCAAAAAAGTTTCACTTTCATTATTAGACGATCAATCTACCGAGTTTCCTAAAGACTTTTTTAAAATTCCAAAAGAAAATATAGTAGCTTTAATTATTGACGGATGTAAATATACATCTATACCAAAAGAAATTTCAGCATATCAAGAGTTAACTTACTTTAGATATTCTTGGTTTGGCTTTTCAGAAGGACCAATCTCTAATATTCCAGAAGTAATTTTCAAACTTAAAAAATTGAAAGGACTCGTATTTGAATCAAAAATAGCAGGGGAAGTTTCTACAGAAATTGCAAATCTTCAAAACCTAGAGCTATTAGAGTTATACAGAACGAAATTAAAAGCCTTTCCTAAGGCTATCTTAACATTGAAAAACTTGAAGGTTTTAAATCTTTCTTGTGCAGCTTTTAATGAAATTCCTGAAGAAATAATAGCCTTAAAAAAATTAAGAAAGTTAAAGTTTGATGGAGGAGGTTGTGGGGCCACACCAATTAACAAAATTCCAAAATCTATAGGGAAATTATCGGATTTAAGATCAATTAGTTTCGGTTATGTAAAAGGTGGGTTAGGATATTTACCTAAATCGTTTTTTAATCTCAAAAAATTAGAATATTTCGGATGCTATGGATGTGGGTTGAAAGCTTTTCCTCCAGATTTAGGAAAATTAAAAGCGTTAAAGAGTATACAAATGATGAATATGGATACTTTTGGACTACTTCCTGAGTCTTTGTTTTCATTACCTAAAATGGAACAATTTATGCTTTTAATTCCTGGAGGAAAGGCAAGTAAAGCATTAGTGCAACAAAAAAAGAAATTAAACGCTTGGGGAGCAAGATTAGATAAATACGAAATTGAAATTGAACACTGGGAATATTAAGGAATACAACTGATATAAAACAAGAAAACCACCAAATTTATATATAACGCTTTTCTTGTTTTATATTAATTTCTTTCCAATACGATTGATACATTGTCATAATACAGCACTAAATTGTCATCAATAATATCAAAACGATTTACTTTATTCAATGCGAATAGTTGAGTCCACTCTGGTTCGGCTATAAAAGTTGTAATTACTGAAAATGAGATTTCTTTGTCCGTACCTATAGTATATTCTCCAGAAAAATTATTGGTAACCGTTTTTCCAGAAACAATTCTTTTTTCTTCTTCATTTTCAGTGGCTAATACTAAGGTAATTTCACCATTATTAAGATCTGGCCAAGTTGGTTTTTCGGTTTTAGTAATTTTGTTTCCATTTTGGATATAATAAGCAACCTTCCAACTCCCTTCTATATCTTTTGGAATAATGTTGTTGCCTTCATTTTCTGAACAGCTTGTAAACCCAAATAAAAAAGTAAATAAAATAATTGGTATGATAGTTTTAATTTGTTTTTTCATGTTCTTATAAAGTTTATACCCTATAGATGTAAAAAAATAAAAAGGTTGCGTTCTATTTATATGTTTTTAAATTTTCAAACATTAAACTTTATTACTACTTGTTTTTAAAGCCAAGAATTGATTCAATCCCATGAAAAGCACAATAAGTGCGATTATACCTATAATAACATTTCCTGTGTAAGAAATTTGAAAAGGATTTGTAATTAGAATTACAAGACTAGCAATTACCCAGAGAAAATCTTGAAATATAATCCATTGAATAGCAATTTTTCTTTGTGTTTTTATTTCATAAAAAATAGTTGTCATAAAGTAAAGTAGTACGATACCGATAATCCAAAAAATACTATTGTTTTTTAATTGAAATATTTTCGCTGTAGAATTATGAAATAAAATTAAAGTAAGCCCTGAAATACCAGAGAAAACAGCATTTATTAGAAGAGATTTTTGAATGCAATTCATAATATTAGATTTAGATTTACACAAAATTTGTTCATTTATTTCATTTCTCTCTTGACAAATGGTAAGAAAAAAGATTAACCCACATTTTTTCGAAGTCTGCTTAAAGATTCTGGAGTAACCCCAATCATAGAAGCGATATATTGCAGCGGAACCTCTTTAAATAAATTAGGTTCTTCTTTTATTAGTAAGTTATAACGTTCTTGCGCTGTTGTATGTAAATGAGAAAACATGTTTTTTTCTAACAAAGCAAAAGAGTGTGCTAGTAAAAGATTATCAAATTCTAACCACTTTGTTTCTTGTTTACATAACATAAAGTGATTTTCTCTAGATATTGTTTGAAGTTTACAATCTGTAATAGCTTGTATGTTCCAAAAATTACTAGTTTGAAAAACAAAACTAGCAACCGAAGTAATAAATTTTCCAGTACTGCCAATCCAAAATGTAATTTCTTTACCATTAGCGATGCTAAACATTCTGATATAACCAGATGTAATGAAAGCCATTTTCTTACATATAACTCCAGATTTTAAAAAGTAAGTTCCTTTTTTTAGTAAAATAGGTTCAAACTCATTTGTAATCTTGTCTAATGTTTGGTTGGTTATGCTAATATGATTTTTAATACAGTGTTCAAGTAGCTCCATTTCATATATGTTTAATCAGAGATAATATTTTGAAATATGTCTTATACGAAGTTTTTAGTTGTAATCGTATTATATAAAGATAATGCTTTACTACTTTGCAAAAATGATTTGTTATAATTGTTGTAAACAAACAAAGGAGAGGCATAATCCTCTCCTTTTTGTTTTGTAAAAAAGATTTCTTTTTCATGACTAACTTTTTTACGTTTTCTTTTTCATAAACTTTTCCTTTTGCAATTCCCCCCGTTTAACGTTTCATAACAATTTATTCTCTTTTTCTAGCAATTCTTAAAAATCAAATAAACGTATATAAGTTGAGAAATAACTTTTGAAATTTGTTATTTACACCCTTATGTTCATTAGGGGAGGAATTGTTACCCTCTTTTTTTGAAAAAAAATAAAAAAAGTAATGATATTATAAAAAAGCCTATGAAATAATATACTATGTAATCACTTTCAAAAGTAGGAGCAGTATCCCCAATTAAGATAAAAGAAGCCCAGTAATATGGTGATTTTTCTGAAAGTGAATGTGTTTTTAAATAGTTTCGTTTCGCATTATTTAAAGCTTTAGATTTAGATTGATGCTCTTTTAAGTTGGTGTAAAAATCTGTCATTAATGAAGTGGTTGCCACGTCATTTACTTTCCATAAAGAAGATACTACAGACTTAGACCCTGAATAAAAGAAGCCACGCGCTAAATTTAAAATACCTTCTCCTTTTTTAATTTCACCAAGATTAGTTTCACAGGCGCTTAGCACAACTAAATCAGCATTGTTTTTGTACGTATATAACTCGTGTAGATTTAAAGAGTCACTACTAAAATGGATAACTGGTTTTCTAGAAATATCGGCATGTGTTGCTAAGTGAATTATTTTAGCATCTGTTGCATTTTTAAAGAAACTATCTTTGGTTACATTATTACCTGTTAGACTTACTCCGTTTAAGTTATCACTGATAGTATTCATTTCTTTTTCAGAATACTCAAGAGAAGTTAATTTTTGATTTTGAAAATTAATAGGAGCAAAACCTGCAAATTCTTTTCGTTGCGTTCTTTCTATATTATTATTTATATCAGAAAAAGACATTGAATAGGCATAACTAACATCGTTTTCTTCAATTAAATATTTATTAGAATTTACATCAGTAATAAAGGCCTCAAAAGGAATGTTCTGTAATTGATTGTCAGGTATAATAACCAATTGTTTCCCTTTTATAACTTCTTGTATCTCTTTGGTAGGAAATAAATGTTGATATAAAAAATTCGATACTGAATTGAACTTCTCAATTTCAGTTTTGGTATGTAAAGGTTTTGCAATAAGTTGACGATAAAGATTTAAGTTCTTTTGTAACGAATCAATATTAGAGATAGTAAAAGGTATTATTTTGTTTTTTGAAATTAATAAACCAGAAGAAATATTAATAGCATTTGTTTCTTCATCTTGTAATGAATACGAAATGATAACTGTATTATTATCTAATTTTTGTTTTACCTTATCTAAAGAGGTTACTACTGCTTTTTGTTTGCTTTCAAAATGTTCTGGATAAACTAATTTGATAGAATCTTTAAAGTTTTGATAATTAAATTTTATATCAAATAAAGAATCTTTTAATTGTTTAGTTTCTAAGTTTGAAACTTGATCTTCTAATGTTAAAATTTGTTTTTTATATTCAAGTTCCTTGTTAACGATGTGATTAGGGAGGTTTAGAGAGTAGTTATTATCAGTAATACTTTGTGTTAATAAGAACGCTTTATTTTTTTCTAAATATTGAAATTGTAAATTATGATCACCTAAAATTCTAGCAGCATAAATACCGTAATTATATATTTTTGATACTTCATTTCTCCAAGAAAACTGTGTTTCAGGTTCTACACTGTTCTCTAAAATTACTTCTACTAATTGATCACTAATATTTATGGTTTCAATAAGTTCTTCTAAATACGTGTAATTTTCTTCTTTTGAATAAAGTTGATTTAAAATTTTGATTTTTGTATTTAAAGCTTTTATAATATTTAAGCGATCTGTAGTTTCTAACAATTGCGATTTGTTAGGTTTAGTGTTTTTATCGTCAATATTAAAGCTTGTTTTTAAGGATGTTTTGATGCAAAACAAAGCTTTATGAAAATCATCTTTCTGTATGTAGTAAACAGCTTTATTTCTATTGCTTTCAGACTTTACTAATTTTTGATACAGTTTTGGAGAAAAATTATATTTTGTACTCTCGTTTAAAAAATAAAGAGAACTATCGTTTTTTTGGTTTAATAAAAATTCACCAAAATTATTATAAGATAAAGCAAGGAAAAGATTGTTTTTTTCTTTTTTTGAAAAATGAATCAAATATTTATAATAAGTTGAAGCTTTATTTAAATTATTAATTTCGCGTTTAAGATTTAAATTTGCTAAAGAAGTATATATCGCATAGTTATATGAAGAGTTATTTAATTCAGGTTCTGTTTTTATTATGTTTTCTGCTTTTGTTAAGTATTTGATTCCATATTCGATATCTTTTCTGTTGTTTAAATAGTTACATGTTAATGCAAGATTAACTGAATGAACAATGAAATTATTTTGATTTCCATATTTTTTTATTAGCTCGATACCTTTAATGTAATAATTTAATGATTCTTTGTACTGCCCTCTTAATCTTAAGATGTAACCAATTTCACATAATGCTTGGGCTCTTTTTTTTGGAAAAAAATTCAAACTGGTCGTTATTTTGTAATTTTCCATAGCTTTTTCATATTGTTGATTAACTCTATAGTAATATCCAAGTACATAAACAGCGTTGTGATAATCTGCTGTATTTGTCAAATTATTTCTCTTATATAGATCTAGTTCCTTTTTTGTATAATTTAAAGCTAGATTCAAATTACCATTAGAAAAGAAAAAACTAGAAAGGCTATTAAAAAATAATCCTTTTTTATTTACATCAGAGATAGATGTAGAAATACTATCAATAGTGTTTTTTGTTAGTTCTTTTTTTTTGTTAAATTTAGCTATATCCTTAGAAGTATCGAATTGGGGAAAAATATTTAAACTTGATAATAAAATTATAAAATTAATGAAAAAAGCACAGTTTTTAATTTTGATCATTTCTTATGTTTAAAGCACTGATTATTATTTATAACAATCAGTGCTATTTGTTTAAAAAATATTTTATTTAGTTTTGAAAAGTGGCATTAGGATGAGATGGTAAAATATGTATAGTGGGAGTAGGGTTTGAGATATATCTAAATGATAAATTTTTACAAGGAATAGGATTTGGTCTTGTCGGATTTTCATTGAGACCTAGCCCAATAGTATTTGTATTGTCTTTTTCAATTACCTGCCATATTTGTTCGCCATTTGATAACACTAAATGGTGATTGATTATTTCATGTAAAAAAATGAAACGATGACCCAAGCAACTTTCCTTTATGGAATCTAAGGTTCTATGAGTTGAATCGGTGTCTGTGTACTTAATAATTATGTACTTAATATTTGAAAAACCGTTATCGTTCTTTTTTTTTGTACTAAAACTCAAACAAACCAAGATTACCAAACCTAAAATTGTACGATTTACTAATTGTAATAATTTCATAATATTTTGTTTTTTATATATATTCGTTGCTCCCTTGTTTATAAAACTTTAAAATGTTACCCGCCCAAAAATATAAAATTTTATTTTTGTGTTTCAGATTGTAAAAATGGAGAGTAGTATATATTTAAATGCATTAGTAGAAGGAAATTCTAGAATCATCTCAAAAATTTATGATAAAAACTTCACGCAAGTCAAAAGATTCATACTTCAGAATAAAGGAGGAATAGAAGATGCTGAGGATGTTTTTCAAAAAGCTTTATTACAAATAGCAGTTCGTCACAAGAAAGAAGGTATACACATCAATAGTAATTTTGACGCTTATTTATTCACAGTTTGTAAAAATTTATGGCGTCGAGAATTAAATAGTAAAAAAAATAGGGTAACAAATCAAGAAGTTATTGAACTAGTAAGTGAAGCTAAAGAAAGCGCAAATGCTTTAGTAGAACAAAAAAGACATGAATTGTTTTTAGAAAAATTAAACTTAGTTTCGGATAACTGTAAAAAAATACTATCGTTATTCTTTGCAAAAATACCCTATGCTGAAATTGTAGCGAGTACAGAATATAACTCTGAAACGGTTGTGAGACAACGCGTGTTTAAATGTAAAAAGAGATTAACCGACCTAATTAAAGGAGATAAAAGATATATTTCCTTGCAAGAATTATGAATTTAGAAGACGACATATTAATAGAACGCTACTTAAGAAATGAACTTTCTGAAGAAGAAAATAATAGTTTCGTGGTTAGGCTAGAAGAGGATACTGTTTTTAAAGAAGCATATCTTCTAGAGAAACAGTTATTTGAATCGCTAAATGAGGAAAGTTGGAGTTTTGCTGAAAATATCAGTACAGAAGAGTTAAACGAATACGAAGCTTTATATAAAAGTTCAGAGATAAGTACGATTAAAGAGGCAATACAGCAAGCTTCTAAAGTAAAAAAGAACAAAAAAAGTAAAGTTATAGCTGCAATTTCTGGATTTGCTGCTGCAGTGGCTTTAATTTTAGTATTAAATGTTTTCTTAAAGAATGATGTAAATACAAAGCAATTATATGCTGATAATTTCAATATAAAAGATATTCCTTCTTTTGTTACAAGAAGTGATACTAACAATAATGCACTTATTGATGCTGAAAAGCTATTTAAAGCGCAACGATATGAGGATGCGTTAACTATTTTTACGATTTCATTAGAAGAGCAAAACAACAGTGCTGTGTATATATACAAGGCTATTAGTGAAATAGAGTTGAATAAACTAGATGAAGCAAAAACTACTTTAAAAACATTAATTAACAGTGATTTGATAGATGCTGAAAAAGGATATTGGTATACTGGTCTCTTGCACTTAAAATCGGATCATATAAAAGAAGCTAAAAAGGTATTTCAGAAAATAGTTGCGGAAAACTTATACAGAGCTGAAGCGGCTAAAAAGATTTTAGATGAGCTTTAGTGCGATTTCATTCTCACAGTAAATAAAATTCAGAAAATAAAAACTCTGCACCGAAAAAAGTGCAGAGTAATAAATATTTAGAATATCCGTATTAGAATTTCATTACATCTTATTGTCATTCTGAATTTGTCAGTATTGAATTGCTTTCAATATTTCAAAATCCTCTTACACTAATACTGTAACTAAATTCTAATTTTGAAACGAGCACTTAATAAGGTTTTATTACTTATGTGCTTTATTCTTTTAGGAATAATCATAAGATTATACTGAATATTATTTTAAAAAAGATAGTTCCAAAATTTATAATTGACTTTTTATTATAAATTAATTTTTTAAACATACCACCTGCAGCAATAGAACAGTCATACTCACAATCAATAATGTCTTTTACAGTTGAATATATTTTTGAACATTGTAATAAGCAGCTAGCTAAAGAACCAGAAGTTATTTTTTTGACTCGCTTTATCTAAAGCTTTGCTTAAGTTTACAATTGATTTTTTATAATTTTAAAATTTTTTAATGTCAATAATAATACTGCTGATTTAAACTAAAATATGTATGCACACACCGTTTTGACATACTGCGCCAACATCTTTGCAGCCTCTGTAGAAATTATCACAGGGGTTACCTAATTGACCATTACTGCTTTCTCCACCATTTACATTTTTCTGACTTGCTTTATCTAAAGCTTTACCTAAGTTTAAGATTGATTTTTTCATAATTTTAGATTTAAAAATTGAACATTTAAAGACACTCAAGGTATGTGTCTATCTTCGCGAAAAATATGTTGTTAAACATGTTGTGTTTTATGATTAAAAAAGAGCCTGATCTTAATCATAATCTCCATAAAACTGACAAATTCCATGTTCACAGAAAAAGCCTTTTTGCTCATCACAATGGTGTGTGCCGCAATTTGGATAAGCGCTAGCATCATAGCTTCCTTTTATTGTTTTTTGTTCAGAATTACTTAGAGTTTTACCTAAGTTTAAGATTGATTTTTTCATGATTTTTTAGATGTAATGAATGGTTGATTTTTTAAAAACTTTAAATTCAATTAATTCTTCTCAGAGTATCATAATGGATAACGTGATTTTGGTATAGTTAAAATACGTTAGTTAATGTGTAATTCTTAGTGTGTTTTGTATTAAGATTCTTGAACAATTTAAAAGTCTTATATCGAGTCTACGCTATTCAAAAATAGTTTCGAATAGAGTTCTCGAATTCATAAAAATATATCGATAAAGAAATATTATACATAAATCACTTTGCTTATCTTACATTAACAGTAACTGAATCACAAAGACATCTTGATGTCATTCATAAAATGAATTAAAACAGCTCTATTGTAATGAGGTTTCAATTCCTAGAAAGAAAAGAATACCCAACAAAATTACCCATAGAAAGTTGATAACAATCTGTGAATATAAATACAATAAATAATTAAAGTTTTATGTGATGTGTCTATGCATAAATTGGACCAGGTCCATCTCCAGATCCGCCACAAGAAGGAGAATTAGGAATTATTGCAGGAAAGTTTAATAAGCAATAGGTGCTGCTACCCGCTACAAGTACTAGGTTTCTACCATTGCATCGGTATCTACATTGATCAAAAGGGTTTAATCGTCCTCCGTTGATTGATTGTTGTTCTGTTTTGTTTAAAGTTTTACCTAAATTTAAGATTGATTTTTTCATAATTTTTAGATTTAAAAATGATTCAATCCTTGAACATTTTAAAGACACTCAAGGTTTGTGTCTGTCTTCGCGAGAAATATTATTTAACAATATTCATAATGAATATTGAATTAAATTAAAAAGGTTGTTGAATGAGATGTTAAATAGCAATTTTAATAATAAAATAATCATACAATTTTCACTCTTTCACGTGGTATAAATATAAAATAAAAACCATTAACAACAATCTATGCTAATGGTTTTTTATGAATTTTTTTATATAAAACAGACTAAATCAGTTCCTTCTTTAAAAACTTTGCAGTATAACTTTCTTTATGTTTAGCTACTTTTTCAGGTGTTCCTGTTACTAAGATTTGTCCACCACCTTTTCCACCTTCCATACCAACATCAATAATATGATCGGCTAATTTTATAACATCTAAATTATGCTCAATAATTAAAACAGTGTTACCTTTCTCAACTAATTTGGTTAAAACTTCCATAAGTACTCTAATATCTTCAAAGTGTAAACCTGTAGTTGGTTCGTCTAAAATATAAAAGGTATTTCCAGTATCTCTTTTAGAAAGTTCAGAGGCTAACTTGATACGTTGTGCTTCTCCACCTGATAATGTAGTAGATTGTTGTCCGAGTGTTATATAACCCAAACCAACATCTTGTATAGTTTTTAATTTTCTGTAGATCTTAGGAATATGTTCAAAGAAATTTACAGCTTCATTAATTGTCATTTCTAAAACATCAGAAATAGATTTTCCTTTGTAACGAATTTCCAATGTTTCTCTATTGAAACGTTTACCTTGACAAGTTTCACATTCCACATGAACATCTGGTAAAAAATTCATTTCAATAACACGTAATCCACCACCTTGACAAGTTTCACATCGCCCGCCTTTTACATTAAAACTGAAACGACCAGGTTTGTAGCCTCGAATAGAAGCTTCAGGAGTTTTAGCAAATAAACTACGGATTTCTCCAAAAACACCAGTATACGTTGCCGGATTAGAACGTGGTGTTCTACCAATTGGAGATTGATCTATATCTATAACTTTATCGATATGCTCTAAACCTTTTATGTTTTTATAAGGCATTGGTTTTTTTACACCACGATAAATATGAGCGTTTAAAATAGGGTAAAGGGTTTCATTAATTAATGTAGATTTTCCACTACCAGAAACTCCTGTAACACAAATCATTTTTCCTAAAGGAAATTCAACAGAAACATTTTTTAAATTATTTCCAGAAGCTCCAGTTAGTTTGATAGATTTTCCGTTTCCTTTTCTTCGTTGCTTTGGAACTTCAATAGCTTTTCTTTTCGCAATATAATCTGCAGTTAATGTTGTTTGTTTTGTTAAATCTTCAAAAGATCCTTTACTTACAATTTCACCACCATGTCTACCAGCTCCCGGACCAATATCTAAAACATAATCCGCATGTTTAATCATGTCTTCATCGTGTTCAACGACTAAAACAGAATTACCAACATCTCTCAGTTTAATTAAAGAGTCAATTAATTTTTGATTGTCTCGCTGATGTAAACCAATACTTGGTTCATCTAAAATATACAACACGCCAACCAATTGAGAACCAATTTGAGTGGCTAAACGAATACGTTGTGCTTCACCACCAGATAAAGATTTCGAAGTTCTATCTAAAGTTAGATAATCTAATCCTACATCAAGTAAGAATTGAATTCTGGTTCTTATTTCTTTTAATATTTCTGAAGCAATTGTAATTTGCTTTTCGCTCAATTTATTTTCGATGTTAGCAAACCAATTTGCTAGCTCATTAACATCCATTTGGGCTAAATCACTAATGTTCTTGTCAGCAATTTTAAAGTGTAATGCTTCTTTCTTTAATCGTTTTCCTTCGCATTTTGTACACTTTACTTCATCCATAAAACCTTTAGCCCATCTTTTAATAGAAGAACTATCTGAGTTTTTATATTGATTCGTAATGAATGAAATAATTCCTTCAAAATCTATTTCGTAACTACGAGTAACTCCTGCTGTTTTAGATTGAATTTTGAAAGTTTCTTTTCCGCCATTTAAAATAATAGCTAAAGCTTCTTTTGGAATTTTATTGATAGGATCGGTTAGTTTGAATTGATAACGTTCTGCAATATTTTGCAGTTGTTTGAAAATCCAACTATTTTTTTGCTCTCCTAAAGGAATAATTCCACCATTTTTTATAGAAACAGTATCGTCAGGAATAACTTTCTTTAGGTTAACTTCGTTAGTAATTCCAAGTCCGTTACATTTTTCACAAGCACCTTTTGGTGAATTGAAAGAAAAAGTGTTTGGTTCTGGATTAGGATAGGCTATTCCAGAGGTAGGACACATTAATTCTCTACTAAAATATCTTGGTTGTACATTATCAACATCAATAACCATCAAAATGTTATCTCCAGTATACAAGGCAGTTTTAATAGTCTCTTCTAAACGTTTTACTGCATCTTTGTTTACGACAAGACGATCGATAACAACCTCAATATCGTGAGTTTTATATCGATCTAATTTCATGCCTTTTTCAATCTCTCTAATTTCACCATCTACACGAACACGCACAAAACCTTGTTTCGAAATTTGTTCAAATAATTCACGATAATGACCTTTTCTAGATTTAATTAAAGGTGCTAAAACTGCAATTCGTTTGTTGTCAAAGTCTTTTAAGATTAATTCCTTGATCTGATCATCAGAGTAACTAATCATTTTTTCTCCTGTGTTATACGAATATGCATCAGAAGCTCTAGAGAATAAAAGACGTAAGAAATCGTAAATTTCTGTAATTGTTCCAACAGTAGAACGCGGACTTTTATTCGTAGTTTTTTGTTCTATCGAAATTACTGGAGATAATCCATCAATTTTATCAACATCAGGCCGTTCTAATCCACCTAAAAATTGTCTCGCATAAGCAGAAAAAGTTTCAATATATCTTCGTTGACCTTCAGCATAAATAGTATCAAAAGCTAAAGAAGATTTACCACTACCACTTAAACCAGTAATTACAACTAGTTTTTCACGAGGGATTTTAATATCAATATTCTTTAAGTTGTGAGCTCTAGCTCCGTATACTTCGATGAATTCTTGTTCTTTCAATGTAAAAAATTTGACAAAAGACAAATTTACTGAATAGAATCTGAATTTTAATTGATGTTGATAACAAATAAAATTCGATGTATCTTGCAATAAATTTAACAGTACAATGGTAGATTCTATACGTCATTTTTTTGAAAGAAACGGTTTTGATGTTTCTTCAAGGTTAGGAGACCGGTTAGGAATGAGAGTAGTAAATATTCGTTTGTTTTTTATTTACTTTTCTTTTGTTACCGTGGGGCTGTCTTTTGGTGTATACTTAATTCTTGCTTTTATATTAAAATTAAAAGATAAAATATATACCAAAAGAACTTCTGTGTTTGATTTATAGTGCTTTCTTTTGAATAGAAATCCTTCATTTTTTTTTATTAAATAATGCTTATAAATAGTTTTTAACAGCAAAAAACTTGTTAAAAGTTCAGTTTTTTAAGATATTGCGAGCTACTAATTCAACAAAACTATTATTTACACATGATGAATAAAAAACTAACGGCAATATTATTGGGGTTATTGCCGATGCTAACTTTCGCCCAGGAGAAAGGTTTAGACCAAAAGATTGATGAAGCTTTCGGAAATGCCACAGGATGGTTTGTGAATTTTATCTTCTATCAAATTGATTTTGGAGGAGGAGTTAAAGTTTTTTGGGTATTATTCCCATTAATTTTAGGAGCGCTTTACTTTACAGTTTATTTTAAGTTTATTAATGTAAGAGGAATCATTACTTCTATTAACATAATTAGAGGTAAATATGATGATTTAGATCATGATAATACAGGAGATAAAGAATTAGCAGTTGCTGGAGATGTTACGCCAGGAGGTGATGCAATTGAAACTATCGCTATAGAAAACCATGAGGGTGAGGTTTCTCATTTTCAAGCATTAACAGCAGCATTGTCTGCTACGGTAGGTTTAGGTAATATAGCAGGAGTTGCAATTGCAGTATCTATAGGTGGTGCAGGTGCTACATTTTGGATGATTGTTGCTGGTTTTCTAGGAATGGCTTCAAAATTTGTAGAATGTACTTTAGGAGTAAAATATAGAGACATAGAATCGGATGGTACTGTATATGGTGGACCTATGTATTATCTTACAAAAGGATTGAAAAATAAAACTCTAGGTAAAATATTGGCTACGTTATTTGCCATTTTTGTTATTGGAGGATCCTTCGGAGGAGGTAACATGTTTCAAGTAAATCAAGCCTTTCAATTAGTTGAAAATATAACAGGAGGAGAAGCTTCTTTTCTTCATGGTAAAGGCTGGTTGTTTGGTATAATTATGGCTGTTTTAGTCGGTATTGTTATTATCGGTGGAATTAAAAAAATAGCTAAAGTAACAGATAAAATCGTGCCATTTATGGTAGCGATATATGTTGTAGCTTCTTTATTTGTCATATTTGCTAATTTCAGTATGATTGGAGATGCTTTCAGTCAGATTTTTAATGGAGCTTTTAGTGCTGAAGGTGTAGCAGGAGGAGCTATAGGTGTTTTAGTTCAAGGATTTAGAAGAGCTGCATTCTCAAATGAAGCAGGTGTAGGATCTGCATCAATTGCACATTCAGCAGTTAAAACAAAATACGCTGCTTCTGAAGGTATGGTAGCTTTATTAGAGCCATTTATTGATACAGTAATAGTTTGTACAATGACAGCTTTAGTCTTAATTATTACAGGTAATGTAACTTCTGCTAATTCAGGATTAAATGATGCACAAGCAATATTATTAACATCAGGAGCTTTTGAGTCTGCTATTTCTTGGTTCCCTTACGTGCTAACAATTGCTGTAGTTTTATTCGCATTTAGTACTATGATTTCTTGGTCATATTACGGATTTCAAGGCTGGGCTTTTTTATTTGGAAGAAGTAAGAAAATGGAATACGTATACAAAGTGATTTTTTGTGTATTTGTTGTAATTGGTTCTGCTGCTAGTTTAGGTTCAGTAATAGGCTTTTCTGATGCTATGATTTTTGCAATGATGGTTCCAAATATGATAGGAATTGTAATATTGGCACCAAAAGTAAAAGCTGAATTGGCAAAATACATTAAAGCTATCAAATCGTAGTTTGTAAAATTCTAACATGAAAAATTTTAAATCCCATTTCTGGTATACTAAAAGCCAACGAAATGGGATTTTTATTTTATTATTACTCATTATATTACTTCAATTCGCTTACTTTTTTATTGATGTTACTCCAGACGATACAATAGTTGTAGATTCAGAAGATGTAACTGCGCTACAATCAGAAATTGATAGCCTAAAAGAAGAAAAGCTAAAAAAACAAAATAAAATATTTCCATTTAATCCTAATTTTATTTCAGATTACAAGGGAGAACGATTAGGAATGTCTTTGGAAGAAATAGACCGATTACATAAGTTTAGAGCAGGAAATAAATATGTAAACTCTATTCAAGAATTTCAAAGAGTAACTAAAGTTTCAGATAGCTTACTTGATTCGATATCGCCTTATTTTAAATTTCCTGATTGGGTGAAAAGTAAAAAGCCTAAAAAGCGAAATAATCAGAAAGAAAAAAATTCAGAAAAGAAATTAAAAATTGTAGTTACTACTAACGATCTGAATAGAGTTACCTTTAAAGACTTATTGAGTGTTACTGGTATAAAAGAAACAATAGCAAAAAGAATTATTAAGTACCGTTCTAAATTAAAAGGTTTTACATTTGAAGATCAATTGTATGAGGTTTGGGATTTAGATAAAGAATCAGCAGATGAAATTCTTAAGAGTTTTAAGATTACAGAGGTACCTAAAATTCAAAAAATCAATGTTAATACTGCATCTTTCAAGGAAATATTAAAGTTACCTTATATTGATTATGAACTCTGTCAGAAAATTTTTGACTATAAAGATGAAGTTGCAGAACTACAGAATATTGAAGAATTAAGAAATATTAAAGATTTTCCTCAAAAAAAATACGACAGAATAGTCTTATATTTGATGGCAAAATAAAACAAACAACAACTTAATTAAAACTTATTTACAGTATGTATTTTACTGAAGAACATGAATCATTTCGTAAAAGTTTCAGAGACTTTTTACAGAAAGAAGTAGTTCCTCATATTGAAAAATGGGAGGAAACAGGAACAATAGATCGCTTTATTTGGGAAAAGTTCGGTGAAATGGGATATTTCGGTCTGTACCAACCAGAAGAATACGGAGGTTTAAATTTAGATTTATTTTATACAGTAATTTTCTTAGAAGAATTACAGAGAATAAATTCTGGAGGTTTTGCTGCTGCCATGTGGGCACATGCTTATCTAGCAATGACGCACCTTAAGAAAGAAGGAGATGATAGAATTAAAAAAGAATACCTAACACCAAGTATTGAAGGAAAAATGATTGGTTGCTTATGTATTACTGAACCTTTTGGAGGTAGTGATGTGGCAGGAATGCGAACGACAGCGATTAAAGATGGGGATAATTACGTAATTAACGGATCTAAAACATTTATCACAAATGGAGTATATTCAGATTATTTAATCGTTGCTGCAAAAACAGATCCTAACGACAAATATAAGGGAATGAGTATTTTCTTGGTGGATAGAGATACTAAAGGTGTTTCATCAACCAAACTAAATAAATTAGGATGGAGAGCTTCTGATACAGGAGAAATTGCTTTCGATAATGTAGTTATTCCAAAAGAAAACTTAATGGGTGAGGAAGGAAAAGGATTTCCTTACATAATGCAACATTTTGCTTTAGAGCGTTTAATTATGGGAGTAAATGCACATGCAAGAGCAGAATATGCACTTGAGTATGCATTACAATATATGAGTGAAAGAGAAGCTTTCGGAAAAAAGATTAATGAATTTCAAGCATTAAGACATAAGGTTGCTGAAATGGCGTCTAAAGTTGATATGTGTAAAGAATATAATTATTCGATTACAAAAAGATTAAATGATGGTACTTATGTTGTAAAAGAAGCTAGTATGAGTAAATTCTTGTCAACTAAGATAGCTGATGAAGTAATTTATGATGCGCTTCAATTATTAGGAGGATATGGTTATATGGAAGATTATCCTTTAGCAAGAATGTTTAGAGACAGTAGATTAGGTCCAATAGGTGGAGGTACATCTGAAATCTTAAAAGAGATTATTGCAAAAATGATAATTGATAAGAAAGAATATAAACCAGCTACGTAATTTTATATCAATTTCTTTTTTGCAAAAATGTGTCTTCACATTGTAAAAATGATAATTGATAAGAAAGAATATAAGCCAGCTACGTAATTTTATATCAATTTCTCTTTTGCAAAAATGTGTTTTCATATTGCAAAAATGATAATTGTCAAAAAAGAATATAAACCTACAATTTAAATAAGAATAGGTGATAATTTTAGAAAGAGAGAATACTTAGGTATTCTCTTTTTTGGTTTGATAATTTGTGAAAATTCTGTTTTTAAGCAGTTTTTATTATGATTTACTTAATTTATTAACACGAAATCGATTTCGAAACGATAACGATTTCGTTATCTGGGTTTCATTGAATACCTTGATTGGAAACAAAAACCAAATAAAAATGAAAACACTTATTAAATTTTTTGTAATTCTTTTATTGATTAATTATTCCTGCTCAAAAAACGATACAGATGCAATTATAATTGATAATGAAACTTCATCAGAAAATGATTCTGAAAGAAACCTCAAAGCCAGACAAAGTTTAAAACCTATCGGTACTGGTGTTATGATGCAAGCATTTTATTGGGATGTACCTGCTGGTGGTACTTGGTGGGAGAAGGTTGAAAGTAAAGTGCAGAGTTGGAGTGATGCTGGTATAGATGCAATTTGGTTACCGCCAGTCTCTAAAGCACAAAATGGAGCTTTTTCTATGGGATATGATCCTTTTGATTATTACGATTTTGGTCAGTACGATCAAATGGGAAGTGTAGAAACTCGTTTCGGTTCAAAAACAGAATTAGAGAGTCTAGTCAGTAAAGCACATAATGCTAAGTTAAGTGTAATTGCTGATATTGTAATTAATCATAATAGTGGAGGATCTTTAGAAGATAATCCTTATACAGGTACACCTTACTATACAGATTTTAATCCGAAATCAGGAAAGTTTTTAAGAAGTAATAGTGATTTTCATCCTAATGCAAATTGTAATAGTGATTCAGGAGTTTTTGGAGGATTTCCAGATTTAAGTCATTGTCAGCCTTATGTGCAAGATTGGTTATGGAAAAGATCGAATAGTGTGGCGAAATACTACAAGAATGTTATGGGATTTGATGGTTGGAGATTTGATTATGTGAAAGGATTTGCTCCATGGGTAGTAAGAGAGTGGAAAAACGCAGTTGGAGGTTTCTCTGTTGGAGAATATTGGGATGGAAACGCAGGAACACTAGATTGGTGGTCAGGTGAGGCTCAAGTTTCGGCTTTCGATTTTGCATGTTATTATAGGATGAGAGATGCTTTTCAAGGTAATAACCTAAATAGATTGAATGATGATATGCTTTGGAAGAGGAATTCTAGCAAGGCAGTAACGTTTGTTGCAAATCATGACACAGATGAAATATACAATGGTAAATTATTAGCTTATGCTTACATTTTAACACATGAAGGTTATCCTACTATTTTTTATAGAGATTACGAGGAATGGTTAAGTAAAACTAAGCTAAAAAATCTGATATGGATTCATAATAATCTAGCAGGAGGAAGTACATCTATTCTTCATGTGGATAATGATGAGTATGTAGCGAGAAGAAATGGACATAATAATTCAGGTTTAGTCGTTTATATAAATAACTCTAATTCTTGGAAAGAAAGATGGATTGAAACAAACTGGTCTAATACAAGAATAAAAGATTATACAGGAAATTCTAATTGGCAACCCGTAACTCAAGGAGGGAAATGGGTTAAAATTCAAGCACCACCAAAAAGCTATACAGTTTGGTCTCCAAAATAAAGTATTGATTAATTGGAATATATAATTTAATATGTATCTTTGCAATCCAAAAAAATAAGATTATCATTCTTAAAATTAGATAAGTTTCTGATTTTGAGGGTAAAAACATAAAATATACGTATGGAAGGAGGTGCAAAAACATGTTAATTATTCCAGTAAAAGAAGGTGAAAATATCGATAGAGCTTTAAAACGTTATAAACGTAAATTCGATCGTACGAAAACAATGAGAAACTTACGTGCAAGAAAGCAGTATATTAAGCCATCAGTAGCGAAAAGAGCTCAAATGATTAAAGCTTCTTACATCCAAAGATTAAGAACGCAAGAAGAAATTGGTTAAACCAATATCAGATTAGTAAAGAAAACCCATGCATTTTGTATGGGTTTTTTTATTTTTATTGTAAAATAAAAGAGTTTACCCTAATTGGGCTTAGCTTATTGAAATAATGTTTACTAATGTTTATTAATGCTTTTTTAGAATACTTGTCTTTAGAGAAGAAGTATTCGTCTCATACCATTTTAGCATATAAAACAGATTTATTTGCATTTAGAGATTTTTGTGCTACTGAGTTTGCTGAAGAGGATTTAGAAAAAATACATTATAATCAAATTAGGAATTGGATTGTGAGTTTAGTAGATCAAGGAATAAATAATAGATCGATAAATAGAAAGGTTAGTACCTTAAAAACATTCTATAAATTTCTTCAAAAAATAGAGGTAGTAGAACTAAATCCGCTAGCTAAACATAAATCATTAAAAACTCAAAAAAAACAAGAGATTCCATTTTCAGAGCAAGAAATGAACGATGTTTTAAGTGTAATTAATGATGACGATTTTATTTCTTTACGAGATAGATTAATGATTGAGTTGTTTTACGGTACAGGAATGCGAAGGAATGAACTTATTAATGTTAAAGAGTCGGATATCAATATAGAAGCGAAGACAATAAAAGTATTAGGGAAAAGAAATAAAGAAAGAATTATTCCTTTACTTGCTATAGTATTCAATACATTACAAAAGTATCTGTCAAAAAAGCATGAATCTGGTTTTAAAAGTGAATACCTTCTGTTAACAGAAAAGGGTAATAAAATTTATGAAACACTTGTTTATCGAGTAATAAATCGTTACTTTAGTATGGTCTCGACAAAGACAAAAAAAAGTCCGCACATCTTAAGGCATACTTTTGCTACTCAATTACTCAATCAAGGTGCAGACTTGAATTCGGTTAAAGAATTACTAGGACATTCTAGTTTAGCCTCAACCCAAGTTTATACTCATAACAACTTGGAACAATTAAAACAAGTGTTTAACAAAGCTCATCCTAGGAGCAAAAAAAAAGACTGAAGATTATGAAGGTATTCACGCAATCCGTAAATTTTAAAGTAGATGGAGATTTAGTTAATTTTATTCAAAAGAAAGTAGGGGGGTTGGATAAATTCCATGATAAAATCGTTGATGCTGAAGTTTTTTTGAAAGTTCAAAAAACAAGTGATAAAGAAAATAAGTTTACAGAAATTAAAATAAATATTCCAGGAAATGAATTAATAGTAAAAAAAATGAACAAAACCTTTGAAGAAGGCGTAAGTATTGGGGTTGAGTCATTAAAAAGACAATTAAGGAAATCAAAAGAGAAGAAAAGAGTATCTTTAGAGTTATAAAGTTTGTAAAAAAAACGCAAAAAGTTTTATATATTCAAAATTACTTTATAAATTTGCAGTCCGTTAGAAATAACGGATTGTTTTTTTATAACAATAAGCCGATATAGCTCAGCTGGCTAGAGCAGCTGATTTGTAATCAGCAGGTCGTGGGTTCGAGTCCCTCTATCGGCTCAAAAAAAGTTCTTTAAAATACAAAATAAAATGGGGAGATTCCAGAGCGGCCAAATGGGACGGACTGTAACTCCGTTGTCTTTCGACTTCGCAGGTTCGAATCCTGCTCTCCCCACTAATATTTTGAAGAATTGCGGGAGTAGCTCAGTTGGTAGAGCGTCAGCCTTCCAAGCTGAATGTCGCCGGTTCGAACCCGGTCTCCCGCTCAAAAATCACTTACGGTTTTTAATGTTTTTAAGAATCGAGTACAACTGTAAGTGTGACGCCGGTGTAGCTCAGCTGGTAGAGCGCATCCTTGGTAGGGATGAGGTCACGGGTTCAAGTCCCGTCATTGGCTCAATAAAATAGAGTTTACGATAACACTAAATATATTTAACTAAGAATTAAAATTAATAATCATGGCAAAAGCAACTTACGATCGTTCGAAGCCACACTTAAATGTTGGAACTATCGGTCACGTAGATCACGGTAAAACTACATTAACTGCTGCTATCACAAAAGTATTAGCGGACGCAGGATATTCTGAGCAGAGAGCATTCGATCAAATCGATAACGCTCCTGAGGAGAAAGAAAGAGGTATTACAATTAACTCTTCTCACGTAGAGTATGCTACAGCGAACCGTCACTACGCACACGTTGACTGTCCAGGTCACGCCGATTATGTAAAGAACATGGTAACTGGTGCTGCACAGATGGATGGAGCTATTTTAGTAGTTGCTGCAACTGATGGACCAATGCCACAAACTCGTGAGCATATCTTATTAGGTCGTCAGGTAGGTATTCCACGTATCGTTGTTTTCTTAAACAAAGTTGATATGGTTGATGATGAGGAGTTATTAGAGTTAGTTGAAATGGAAGTTAGAGAATTATTATCTTTCTACGAGTATGATGGAGATAATAGTCCTGTAATACAAGGTTCTGCTTTAGGTGCTTTAAATGGAGAGCAAAAGTGGGTTGATACAGTATTAGAGTTAATGGAAGCTGTTGATACTTGGATTGAAGAGCCACCAAGAGATACTGAAAAAGATTTCTTAATGCCAATTGAAGATGTATTCTCAATTACTGGTCGTGGTACTGTTGCTACTGGTCGTATTGAAACTGGAATCATTAATTCAGGTGATCCTGTAGAGATCATCGGTATGGGTTCTGAGAAGTTAACTTCTACAGTAACTGGTATTGAAATGTTCCGTCAAATCTTAGATAGAGGTGAAGCAGGAGATAACGCAGGTATCTTATTAAGAGGTATTGATAAGACTGATATTAAAAGAGGTATGGTAATTACTAAGCCTGGATCAGTAACTCCACACGCTAAATTTAAAGCTGAGGTATATATCTTAAAGAAAGAGGAAGGTGGTCGTCACACTCCTTTCCACAATAATTACCGTCCACAATTCTACGTACGTACAACTGACGTAACTGGTAATATTAACTTACCTGATGGAGTAGAAATGGTAATGCCTGGTGATAACTTAACTATTACAGTTGATTTAATCCAACCAATCGCATTAAACATCGGTTTACAGTTCGCTATCCGTGAAGGAGGTAGAACAGTAGGTGCTGGTCAGGTAACTGAAATTTTAGACTAATAATAATTAGTAAATAAAATAAAGGTATCCCAAACCTTGGGATGCCTTTATAAATAAACGGGTTTAGCTCAGTTGGTAGAGCACTGGTCTCCAAAACCAGGTGTCGGGAGTTCGAGCCTCTCAACCCGTGCAAATTTTATAAGTGATGAACAACTTTATACAATATATCAAAGATTCTTTTGAAGAATTAAGTACTAATATGACTTGGATTTCACGCGAAGAAGCTCATAAATCTACAGTTGTTGTTGCAGTTTTTACAATTGTTTTTGCATTAGCTGTGGCTTTAATTGATAAAGTTTTCCAATCAAGTTTAGATAAATTCTTTAATTTATTTTAAGATGGCTGATTCAGTTATGAAATGGTATGTCGTGAGAGCGATAGGTGGACAAGAAAACAAAGTCAAATCTTATATTGAAACGGAAATAGCTAGGCACGGTTTATCAGATTATGTTAATCAAGTGATAGTACCTACTGAGAAAGTTGTTCAAATCAGAAATGGAAAAAAAATAAACAGGGAAAGAGTTTATTTTCCTGGTTACATAATGGTAGAGGCTAATTTAGCAGGAGAAGTACCTCATGTTATTAAATCAGTTACAGGTGTGATTGGTTTTTTAGGTGAAACTAAAGGAGGTGATCCAGTACCAATGCGTAAATCTGAAGTAAACAGAATGCTTGGTAAAGTAGATGAGTTATCAGTAAATGAAGAAAATGTAGCTATTCCTTATACTGTAGGTGAAACTGTTAAAGTAGTAGATGGACCATTTAATGGATTTGATGGAATAGTTGAGAATGTAAATGAAGAAAAACGTAAGCTTGAGGTAATGGTGAAGATTTTCGGAAGAAAAACTCCATTAGAGTTAAGCTACATGCAAGTAGAGAAAATATAACTGTTACATATATATTTTATTTATGTGTGTTGGCTTCCATAATTAACACACAATTAAAACTTAAACAATGGCAAAAGAAGTAAGTAAATTAGTTAAACTACAAGTTAGGGGAGGTGCTGCGAATCCATCGCCACCAGTTGGACCCGCTTTAGGTGCTGCCGGAGTTAACATCATGGAGTTCTGTAAACAGTTTAATGCTCGTACACAGGACAAACAAGGTAAAGTATTACCAGTAGTGATTACAGTATATACTGATAAATCATTCGAATTTGTTGTTAAAACTCCACCAGCTGCAGTACAATTACTAGAAGCGGCCAAAATTAAGAAAGGTTCAGGAGAGCCAAACAGAAAGAAAGTAGCTAGTGTTACTTGGGATCAAATTAGAACTATTGCAGAAGACAAGATGGTAGATTTAAATGCCTTCAAAGTTGAGTCTGCAATGAGAATGATCGCAGGTACAGCTCGTTCTATGGGATTAACAGTAACAGGTGATGCACCTGCTTAAACTAAAAGAGAATTATAATGGCAAGATTAACAAAAAAGCAAAAGGAAGCTCGTGCTAAGATTGACAACTCTAAAGTTTATGACTTACAGGAGGCATCAGCATTAATTAAAGAAATTACAAATGTAAAGTTTGATGCATCAGTAGATTTAGCTATACGTTTAGGAGTAGATCCCCGTAAAGCAAATCAAATGGTTCGTGGAGTTGTAACATTACCTCACGGAACTGGTAAAGATGTGAAAGTTTTAGCATTAGTTACTCCAGATAAAGAAGCAGAAGCTCAAGCAGCTGGTGCTGATTATGTTGGATTGGATGAATACCTTCAAAAGATTAAAGGAGGTTGGACAGACGTAGACGTTATCATAACTATGCCAAGTGTTATGGGTAAATTAGGTCCTTTAGGTCGTATATTAGGGCCAAGAGGTTTAATGCCAAACCCTAAAACAGGTACAGTTACTATGGATGTTGCAAAAGCAGTAAAAGAGGTTAAAGCAGGTAAAATCGATTTTAAAGTTGATAAAACTGGTATAGTACATGCTGCTATCGGTAAAGTATCTTTCGAAGCAGATAAGATTGCCGAAAATGCAAACGAATTAGTTCAAACACTTATTAAATTAAAGCCAACTGCAGCAAAAGGAACTTATATCAAAAGTATTTTTATATCTTCAACGATGAGTCCTAGTGTTCCTGTAGAAGTGAAATCTGTTTCATAGGCAGTTAAAATCTATATATCATGACTAGAGAGGAAAAATCACAAGTAATACAAGATTTAACAGCGCAATTAGCAGATACTAATACAATTTATTTAGCAGATATCTCTGGATTAGATGCTATTACTACATCTAACTTACGTAGAGCTTGTTTTAAAGCAGGTGTTAGGTTAGCAGTTGTTAAAAACACGTTGCTTGAAAAAGCAATGGAAGCTTCTGATAAAGAATTTGGTGAATTACCAGAAGTTTTAAAAGGAAATACATCTTTAATGATTGCTGAAGCATCGAATGCACCAGCTAAAGTAATTAAAGAGTTTAGAAAAAAATCAGATAAGCCTCTATTAAAAGGAGCTTACGTTGAAGAAGCTGTTTATGTAGGAGACGATCAATTAGACGCTCTTGTAAACATCAAATCACGTGAAGAGCTTATCGGTGATATTATCACATTATTACAATCTCCTGCTAAGAATGTTGTTTCAGCATTACAATCAGGTGGAAGTAAATTATCTGGTATCTTAAAAACATTATCAGAAAAATAAACACGCGCACTAATAAACTAATAATACAAAATTAAAACAATTAAAATGGCAGATTTAAAAGAATTCGCAGAACAATTAGTTAACTTAACAGTAAAAGAAGTTAATGAATTAGCAGATATCTTAAAAGATGAGTATGGTATTGAGCCTGCAGCAGCAGCAGTAGCAGTTGCAGCTGGACCAGGTGGTGGAGGTGATGCAGCTGAAGAGAAGACTGAGTTCGACGTAATCTTAAAAGCAGCAGGAGGTTCTAAATTAGCAGTAGTTAAATTAGTTAAGGAATTAACTGGTTTAGGATTAAAAGAAGCTAAAGGAATCGTTGATAGCGCACCAGCTCCAGTAAAAGAAGGAGTATCTAAAGATGAGGCAGAAGGTCTTAAAAAATCTTTAGAAGAAGCAGGAGCTGAAGTAGAGTTAAAGTAAGCTTACTCCCCACAATAAAGTGGGAAAAAAACTTAAAGGTTTAGGTTCTAGAACATTTGTTCTAGACCTAAACCATTTTGTGCATATATTTGTTCTTAAAAACATACACAATTTGTCTATGTTTTTCTACAACTTTTAATGACTACCATAAATAGTCATATGTTTATTTGAAGTTGTAAACTGAAATAAAAACTTTATTAGTTTAATACGATATTTTAATTCAAAAAATAGTTACTCTTTTGGCAACGATAAAAACTACTGAAAGAATCAACTTCGCTTCTTCACGAATTGGAGCAGATTATCCAGATTTTCTGGATATTCAAATTAAATCTTTTCAAGATTTTTTCCAATTACAGACAAAGGCTGAAGAAAGAGGAGAAGAAGGTTTATATAAAACCTTCATGGATAACTTCCCAATTACAGATACAAGAAATCAATTCGTTTTAGAATTCTTAGATTATTTTGTTGACCCTCCAAGATACAGCATCCAAGAATGTATTGAAAGAGGTTTAACATATAGTGTACCTCTTAAAGCAAGGTTAAAGTTATACTGTACAGACCCTGAACATGAAGATTTCGAAACCATTGTTCAAGATGTGTACTTAGGAACTATACCTTACATGAGTGGTTCTGGAACGTTTATAATAAATGGAGCAGAAAGAGTAGTAGTTTCACAATTACACCGTTCTCCAGGAGTTTTCTTTGGGCAGTCTTTCCATGCAAATGGTACAAAATTGTATTCGGCAAGGGTAATACCTTTTAAAGGTTCTTGGATTGAATTTGCTACAGATATTAATCAGGTAATGTATGCTTACATTGATAGAAAGAAAAAATTACCTGTAACTACTTTATTTAGAGCAATAGGTTACGAGAGAGATAAAGATATTTTAGAAATTTTTGATTTAGCGGAGGAAATAAAAGTTTCTAAGGCTGGATTAAAAAAAGTGTTAGGAAGAAAGCTTGCTGCTAGGGTATTAAAAACTTGGCATGAAGATTTTGTAGATGAAGATACTGGAGAGGTAGTTTCTATTGAACGTAATGAGATTGTTTTTGATCGTGATACTATTCTAGAAAAAGAGCATGTTGATGAAATCATTGAAGCTGGTGCAAAAACAATTTTATTGCACAAGGAAGATAATGATATGGCAGATTATGCAATCATCCATAACACGCTTCAAAAAGATCCTACAAACTCAGAAAAAGAAGCTGTAGAACATATTTATCGTCAATTACGTAATGCAGAACCACCAGATGAGGAAACTGCAAGAGGTATTATTGATAAATTATTCTTCTCTGAACAAAGATATAATTTAGGTGAAGTTGGTCGTTTTAGAATGAACACTAAACTTCAATTAAATGAAGCAATAGATCAGAAAGTATTAACAAAAAATGATATTATCACTATTGTTAAATACTTAATTGAGTTAATTAATTCAAAAGCAGAAGTTGATGATATTGATCACTTATCAAACCGTCGTGTACGTACTGTAGGTGAGCAATTAGCAGGTCAGTTTGGCGTAGGTTTAGCTCGTATGGCTCGTACAATTCGTGAAAGAATGAATGTGCGTGATAACGAAGTATTTACACCAATTGATTTAATTAATGCTAAAACATTATCTTCTGTAATCAATTCTTTCTTTGGAACAAACCAATTATCTCAGTTCATGGATCAAACAAATCCATTAGCCGAAATTACGCACAAACGTCGTTTATCTGCATTAGGACCTGGAGGTTTATCTAGGGAAAGAGCAGGTTTTGAGGTTCGTGATGTTCACTATACTCACTACGGTCGTTTATGTCCTATTGAAACACCTGAAGGACCAAACATCGGTCTTATTTCTTCTTTAGCGGTTTATGCAAAAGTTAACCCAATGGGATTCATTGAAACACCATATAAGAAGGTTAATGAAGGACAAGTATTAGATGAAGGACCTATCTACCTTAGTGCTGAAGAGGAAGAAGGAATGAAATTCGCACAATCTAATATTGAAGTTAACGAAGAGGGAGCTATAGATAGAGATAAAGTTATTGCAAGAGAAGAGGGGGATTTCCCTGTTGTAACTCCAGATGTGGTAAACTACATGGATGTCGCTCCAAATCAGATTGCTTCTATATCAGCTTCATTAATTCCATTCTTAGAGCATGATGATGCAAACCGTGCTTTAATGGGATCTAACATGATGCGTCAGGCAGTACCATTATTAAGACCTGATGCGCCAATTGTAGGTACTGGATTAGAAAGAAGAGTAGCAAAAGACTCTAGAATTTTGATTAATGCTGAAGGTGATGGAGTTGTAGAGTATGTTGATGCTAATAAGGTGACTATAAAATATGATAGAACTGATGATGAGCGTTTAGTTAGCTTTGATGCAGATGAAAAGTCATATGATTTAATTAAGTTTAGAAAAACAAACCAAGGAACTAATATTAACTTGAAGCCTATCGTAAGAAAAGGTGATAGAGTTGAAAAAGGACAAGTTCTTTGTGAAGGATATGCAACGCAACAAGGTGAGTTAGCTTTAGGTAGAAATATGAAAGTTGCCTTCATGCCTTGGAAAGGTTACAACTTTGAGGATGCAATTGTGATTTCTGAAAAAGTTGTTCGTGAAGATATATTTACTTCTATACATATTGATGAATATTCTTTAGATGTTCGTGATACAAAATTAGGAGCAGAAGAATTAACTAACGATATTCCTAATGTTTCTGAAGAGGCTACAAAAGACCTTGATGAAAATGGAATGATCCGTATAGGAGCAGAGGTAAAACCTGGAGATATATTAATAGGAAAAATTACTCCTAAAGGAGAAAGTGACCCTACTCCAGAAGAAAAATTATTAAGAGCTATTTTTGGTGATAAAGCAGGAGATGTAAAAGACGCATCGTTAAAAGCTTCACCTTCATTAAAAGGAGTAGTAATTAATAAAAAATTATTCAGAAGAGCTGTTAAAGATAAAAACAAGAGAGCTAGAGATAAAGAAGCAGTTGCTACTTTAGAGGCTTCTTTTGTGTCGAAGTTTGAAGATTTAAAAGATCGCTTAATTGAAAAATTATTCCATTTAATTAGTGGAAAAACTTCGCAAGGTATCTTTAACGATTTGGGTGAAGAAGTATTACCAAAAGGTAAAAAATTCACTCAAAAAATGTTAAATTCTGTTGATGATTTTACACACTTAAGTGGTGTTTGGACTACTGATAAAGAGTTAAATGCTTTAGTTGTAGAGTTAATTCATAACTATAAAATTAAAGTTAATGATTTACAAGGGGTTCTTCGTCGTGAAAAGTTTACAATTTCTGTAGGAGATGAATTACCAGCTGGAATTTTAAAATTAGCTAAGATTTATATCGCTAAGAAACGTAAATTAAAAGTTGGAGATAAGATGGCAGGTCGTCACGGTAACAAAGGTATTGTTGCTCGTATTGTACGTCAAGAAGATATGCCTTTCTTAGAAGACGGAACACCTGTAGATATTGTATTAAATCCACTAGGGGTACCATCACGTATGAATATTGGTCAGATTTATGAAACTGTTCTTGGATGGGCAGGTCAAAAATTAGGTCAGAAATATGCAACACCTATTTTTGATGGAGCTTCTTTAGATGAAATCAATAAATTAACTGATGAAGCTGGAATTCCAAGATTTGGTCATACATACTTGTATGATGGTGGAACTGGACAGCGTTTCGATCAACCAGCAACAGTTGGGGTAATTTATATGATTAAGTTAGGACACATGATTGAAGATAAGATGCACGCTCGTTCTATAGGACCATATTCATTAATTACGCAGCAGCCATTAGGAGGTAAAGCTCAATTTGGAGGTCAGCGTTTTGGAGAGATGGAGGTATGGGCTCTAGAAGCATATGGAGCATCAAGTATCTTACGTGAAATCTTAACTGTAAAGTCTGATGATGTATTAGGTAGAGCTAAAGCTTACGAAAGTATAGTAAAAGGTGAAGCAATGCCAGAACCTGGATTACCAGAATCATTTAACGTATTAATGCACGAACTTAAAGGTTTAGGTTTAGACGTTAAGTTAGAAGAGTAAAAAAAGATAATCAAGATTGCTGAAAGGCAATCTTGGTTTCAGTGTTTATATAATTTATAATTTAAGCAGTATAGCTTAAAGCATTTTGCAAACTATTATGGCAAGAAAGAACGAAAAATACACTGTTAAGAAATTTAACAAAATTTCAATTGGTTTAGCATCTCCTGAATCTATTTTAGAAGCATCAAAAGGAGAAGTGTTAAAACCAGAAACAATAAATTACCGTACGCACAAACCTGAAAGAGATGGACTTTTCTGTGAAAGAATTTTTGGTCCTGTAAAAGATTATGAGTGTGCTTGTGGTAAGTATAAAAGAATCCGATATAAAGGAATCGTTTGTGATCGATGTGGAGTAGAAGTAACTGAAAAGAAAGTTCGTAGAGATAGAGTAGGTCACATTAACTTAGTTGTACCAGTAGCTCACATTTGGTACTTCAGATCATTACCTAACAAGATGGGATATTTATTAGGATTACCATCTAAAAAGTTAGATATGATTATCTATTATGAGCGTTATGTAGTGATACAGCCAGGTATTGCTAAAAATGCTGAAGGTGAGCCATTACAAAAATTAGACTTCTTAACTGAAGAAGAATACTTAGATATTGCTGATTCTTTACCACAAGATAACCAATATTTAGAAGATTCAGATCCAAATAAGTTTATCGCTAAGATGGGAGCTGAGTGTTTAATTGAACTTTTAGCTCGTATCGATTTAGATGAGTTATCTTATCAATTAAGACATAAAGCAAATACAGAAACTTCTAAACAACGTAAAAATGAAGCATTAAAGCGTCTAAATGTTGTTGAAGCTTTTAGAGAATCTCAAAAAAATAGAGAAAATAAACCAGAATGGATGATAATGAAAGTAGTTCCGGTTATTCCACCAGAATTACGTCCATTAGTTCCATTAGATGGAGGTCGTTTCGCTACTTCAGACTTAAATGATCTTTATCGTCGTGTAATTATCCGTAACAATCGTTTAAAGAGATTAATGGAGATTAAAGCTCCTGAAGTAATCTTACGTAATGAGAAACGTATGTTACAAGAGTCTGTAGATTCATTATTCGATAATACACGTAAATCTTCTGCAGTAAAAACAGAATCTAACAGACCTTTAAAATCGTTATCAGATTCATTAAAAGGTAAACAAGGACGTTTCCGTCAGAACTTATTAGGAAAGCGTGTTGATTATTCTGCACGTTCTGTAATTGTTGTTGGACCAGAATTAAAATTATACGAATGTGGATTGCCTAAAGATATGGCAGCTGAATTATACAAGCCTTTCGTAATTCGTAAGTTAATCGAAAGAGGTATCGTTAAGACAGTTAAATCTGCAAAGAAAATTATAGACAGAAAAGAGCCTGTCGTTTGGGATATTCTTGAAAACGTAATTAAAGGTCACCCAGTTTTATTAAACCGTGCCCCTACATTACACCGTTTAGGTATTCAAGCTTTCCAGCCTAAATTAATAGAAGGAAAAGCTATTCGTTTACATCCATTAGCTTGTTCTGCATTTAATGCAGATTTCGATGGAGATCAAATGGCGGTTCACTTACCGTTAGGACCAGAAGCTATTTTAGAGGCTCAATTATTGATGTTAGGATCTCACAATATTTTAAACCCTGCAAATGGTGCACCAATTACTGTACCATCTCAGGATATGGTATTAGGTCTTTACTATATGACTAAGGAGCGTAAATCTACACAAGAAGTGCCAATTAAAGGAGAAGGTTTGACATTCTATTCATCTGAAGAAGTAATTATAGCTTTAAATGAAGGGAAAGTTGATTTAAATGCTGGTATAAAGGTACGTACGCAAGATATTGATGAAGGTAATTCTGTTATTAAAATTATTGAAACTACAGTTGGTAGAGTATTATTCAACGAAGTAGTACCAAAAGAAGCAGGATATATCAATGAGGTATTAACTAAGAAATCATTAAGAGGTGTTATTAGTAGAATTTTAAAAGTTACTGATATTCCTGCTGTTGGAAATTTCTTAGATGAAATAAAAAACATGGGATATAAATATGCCTTTGAAGGTGGTTTATCATTCTCATTAGGGGATATTATTATTCCTGAAGAAAAGCATGCAATGATTGCTGAAGCCAATAAAGAGGTGGATGGAATTGTGATGAATTATAACATGGGTATGTTAACTCAAAAAGAACGTTATAATCAGGTAATTGATATTTGGGGTAGAACCAATAATCAATTAACAGAATTATCTATGAAACGTTTACGAGAAGATCAGCAAGGATTTAACTCTGTATTTATGATGTTAGATTCTGGAGCTCGTGGTTCTAAAGAGCAGATTCGTCAGTTAACAGGTATGCGTGGATTAATGGCAAAACCTAAAAAATCTACTGCAGGAGGTGGAGAGATTATTGAAAACCCAATTCTTTCTAACTTTAAGGAGGGGCTTTCAATCTTAGAATATTTTATCTCTACGCATGGTGCACGTAAAGGATTAGCCGATACCGCTTTAAAAACTGCCGATGCAGGATACTTAACTCGTCGTTTAGTAGATGTTTCTCAAGATGTGATAGTAAATGAAGAAGATTGTGGTACATTAAGAGGTTTAGAAATTACTCCATTAAAGAAAAATGATGATATTGTAGAGTCTTTAGCGGATAGAATTGAAGGTAGAGTTTCATTACACGATGTATATCACCCAACTACAGATGAAGTTTTAGTTAGTGCAGGTCAATTAATTACTTTTAAACTAGCATCAACAATTCAAGAATCAGGTATAGATAGAGTTGAAGTACGTTCACCATTAACATGTGAATCTAAGAGAGGAATTTGCGCGCAGTGTTATGGAAAGAGTTTATCTACTGCTAAGAAAGTTCAATTAGGAGAAGCTGTTGGTGTAATTGCGGCTCAATCAATTGGAGAGCCAGGTACACAGTTAACATTACGTACATTCCACGTTGGAGGGGTTGCAGGAAATATTTCTGAGGATAATAAGCTAATTGCTAAGTTTGAAGGAAATGTAAAAGTAGAGGATTTGCGTACTGTTAAAGGTAAAGATAACGCTGGAGAAGAAATTGAAATCGTTATTTCTCGTACCGCTGAAATTAAAATTGTAGACAAGAAAACAGGAATAACATTAAGTACAAATAATATTCCTTACGGTTCTACAGTATTCGATGCTAACAGAAAAACGATTAGTAAAGGAGATGTAATCTGTCAATGGGATCCATTTAATGGTATTATAGTTTCAGAATTTGGAGGTAAAGTTAAGTTCGATAATTTACAACAAGGTATTAACTACGCTGTAGAAGTTGATGAACAAACAGGTTTCCAAGAAAAAGTAATTACAGATTCTAAGAACAAGAAAATTATTCCTTCATTAATTGTAGAAGATGAAGATGGTAATGCATTACGTTCGTACAGTTTACCAGTTGGAGCTCATTTAATGGTTGAAGATGGAGATGCAGTTGAATCTGGAAAAACATTAGTAAAAATTCCACGTAAATCTGGTAAGGCTGGAGATATTACAGGAGGTCTTCCTCGTGTAACAGAATTATTTGAAGCACGTAATCCTTCTAACCCAGCAGTTGTTGCTGAAATTGATGGTGTGGTTTCTTTTGGTAAAATAAAACGTGGAAATAGAGAAATTATAGTTGAATCTAAAACAGGTGAGATAAAGAAATATTTAGTAAAATTATCGAATCAAATTTTAGTTCAAGAAAATGATTTCATTAAAGCAGGTATGCCTCTTTCTGATGGTGCTACAACTCCAGCAGATATTTTAAGAATTAAAGGACCTTCAGCTGTTCAAGAATATTTAGTAAACGAAATTCAAGAAGTATATCGTTTACAGGGAGTGAAAATTAATGATAAGCATTTTGAAGTTGTAGTACGTCAAATGATGCGTAAAGTTAAAATTATTGATTCTGGAGATACCTTATTCCTAGAGAATCAACTAATTCATAAAAATGATTTTATCGAAGAAAATGATAAAATTTATGGAATGAAAGTTGTTGAAAACGGAGGGGATTCTGACAATTTAAAGGCGGGTCAATTAATTTCTGCTCGTGAACTAAGAGACGAAAATTCCATTTTACGTAGAAATGATAAAAACTTAGTAGAAGCTAGAGATGCTCAGCCTGCAACTGCAGAACAAGTATTACAAGGTATTACGAGAGCTTCTTTACAAACGAAGTCGTTTATTTCTGCAGCATCTTTCCAGGAAACTACTAAAGTATTAAACGAAGCTGCTGTTAGTGGTAAGATAGATAGTTTAGAAGGATTGAAAGAAAATGTAATTGTAGGTAAACGTATACCAGCAGGTACTGGTTTAAGACAGTACGAACAAATTATAGTTGGACCTAAAGATGAGATTCAACAAAGTTTATAAAATACTAAGACCTCTTAATTTTTAAGAGGTCTTTTTTTGATTTTAATAATATGGAAGATAAAAATAAAGATCCGCAAATTAATATTGAACTAGATCAAGATATAGCTGAAGGAATATATAGTAATTTAGCAATTATAAATCATTCAGTTTCAGAGTTTATTGTAGATTTTATCAATATAATGCCTGGTGTTCCTAAAGCAAAAGTAAAATCTAGAATTATATTAACACCGCAACATGCTAAACGGTTAAGCAAAGCGTTAGCAGATAATGTTCGAAAGTTCGAACAAACACATGGTGAAATAAAGGAATATGAACAACCTCCAATTCCAATGAATTTTGGAGGAACTACAGGAGAAGCATAAAAATCGAGATTTTTTCTCGATTTTTTTTATTATAAAACCTAGGTGCTTAATCTTAACTTATTTCATATTCTCAACAGATTTAAAAACGAATATTTAAATAGTTAGTTTTAGTTCATAAAAAAAACTATATTTGTTATAAGAATTTTACTTGTGTAGTATTTTTCTGAAATTTAACCAAACTACGACACTACTTTACTTTTTGTTTTATAAGTTTCACCACAAAATAGTTAATATATTTTATTAATTTATGTAAAAAAAATAGTAGATCAGTAAATCTATCTTATGGCGTAAAGATGATTGAAGAGGGTACGTTATCATTTGGATTAAAGTTAGGAGGTCGTAGTTTGAATGTGGATCCTCGTCGAGGAAATCCAGAGCGTCAATCGGATCAATTGTTAGGTGTTGTGGATCGATTGTTACCTACTATTGGAGCAGGGATTTATTACTATAAGCCCAAGTGGTATATAGGAGCTGCGGTTCCTAATATCTTACGTGCCGAACATTACGATGATACCGTTAATGGCGGCGATATTGCTACAGAACGTTTACACTTCTTTTTAATAGGAGGTTATGTTTTTGATCTTAGTGAATCGGTTAAGTTTAAACCCGCAACTTTAGTTAAGGTCGTTAATGGAGCTCCGTTGTCTTTAGATCTATCAGCCAACTTTTTATTCAATGATAAGTTTACAGCAGGTCTAGCCTGGCGTTGGGATGATTCTATCAGTGCCTTATTAGGCTTTCGTTTTGCTAAGAACTTTCATTTAGACTTTGCCTATGATTTTACCACATCGAATACAGTTAATAGTTGAAGTACCTTTACACAAGGTGCTTTTTTTTGTTTGAGAGAAATTATGCTTTTTTTTGTTAAAAAGTTAACATATGTTAAAAAAAATACTATATTAGTACTGTTAATTATTGATACTTAGTTTTTAAGTATTGTTAGAAGCGAATCATCTTGAGGATTTATTCTTAGCGATGAATGTTCATTAAAATGAGTTTAGAATTTATTATAAACTTATGTAGTAGTATAAATTTATTGTATCACCCCCGAAAAACTATGCAAAAAAAATACTTTAATCACACAAACTTTCAAATACGGTTTAAAACTATACTGTTTTTTCATGAGAATTAACATTTAGAAAAACCAAACCAAACCAAACTATTTCTATTTTTTCTAGGTAAAAAACAAAACTTGTAAAACTTATACGATAAGTTATGCACAGTTTTTATGGTTTTTTACGTAACTAAAAACAAATACAACAATAAACCCTACAATTGTAACACTTTGCCGAGCCGAAACAAAAGTAGGGAGTGAATATAACAATCAATTAATACACTGATCATTATGGTTAGATATTTTCAATCGTTTTTTTCAAGTATGAAAAACCTTGAGAAAAAAGTTTTTTATATACGGATTTTAAAGTTTTTGAAAGAACTTAAAGCTTACAAAGTTAATGAATATAAAGGTTCTTCTGAAGGAAATCAAACTAAAATTTTAAAACAAAGATTTAATTTAATTAGGTATATAAATCATAATATATTCCATAAAACATTTTATAAGGGGTGTTTGATTTTATTAATGTTCCTCCTTTTAGGAGGATTGAATAACCTTCATGCACAATTAGTTCAGTTTGGGAGTTGTAATCAAGGATATACTGCAAGCGGACAATATAAAATATCTTATTTTATATCTATAACTAATGATACAGCTATACCAATATCTGGAATTCAAATTGTTAATGATTTAGAGTCGATGACAGGTGATGGAGGAGTGACAGGTATTTCAGATATATTTATGTTCATGACTCCTGCAGGAGATTATGATGGAACAGATTTGAATTTAACAGAGTTTAATGCAGCAGATCCTGATCCTGGAGCACAAAATATTATGAATGCAACATCGGTAGCTAATGATATATTACAACCAGGAGAAGTTATATTTTTTGGGTATTGTGTAGAAGTCAACCCAGCAATAGCAGGAGGAGCAGGAGCAGGAGCAGGTAGTGGAGTATTATTAACAAATACACTTAACGTAACATCATCAGCAGGTGTTGTAACATCACAGTCACAACTTAACGATTTTCATACTACTGAGACTACGGTTGCAGCGAGTTTAATAATTCCTGTTACTTCACCACCTTTAAATACAGATGCAACTTTTAATTTTACTAATACTGTAATTGTTACTAATGATGGTACTGCAACTGCTACAGATGTACAGTTTTTTTTACCAATGACAGCTTTTGTAACGGCAGGAATGACTGTAAACACGGTAAATGTGGTTAAGACTAGTGCTGGGGCTGCAGGAGCTACAGCAAATACTAGCTATGATGGAACTACAGGTAATACAGGGGTTTTAACATCTGGTTCTTCATTGTTAGCAGGTGAATCAGCTACTTTTGAAATTACATATGATCTTTCAGCGTCAACAAGTTTAGTTGAAGAGGACTTTTCAGTAGCTTTTGGAAGTCAAACTCAAGGGCCAGCAGATTGGTTTACAGAGGATCCAAATGTTAATACTTATGTTATATGGACAGACAGCGAAGGAGGTCATTTAGATACATATTATAATGTTCCTAATCCAACTTCCGAAGGACAATGTACTTGTCCTGTTTTGAATATGAGTTTTCCGCCTGCTACTATAGCAATAGATATAGAAAAAACAACAGTATCAGATTTACCTTCTTCAAGCGGTAATCCAAATACCAGAGACATAACCTATCAATTAGTACAAACCAATTTAGCAACTTCTTCTATTGAATTATCAAACTTAAGGCTTCAAGATGATTTAGGTGCTATTTGTGGTGATTCTAATGTGGTCAATATTATTTCTAGCCCAACAATATCTAGTTCTACAGCGACAACAGATCCAAATTTGAATTTATCGTATACGGGTTTAGGAGCGAATATAGATATTTATGACGGTACTTCAGGTCTTTTAGAACCAGGTCAAGAAATAACTGTATTAATTACAGTAGAAACGTTAACACCTTGTTCAGGAACCAATAGAGCTACCTTTGCAGGTCAAGATCCTTTTGGTAATATATTACCAATAGAAAATGATGGAGCTACAGTTGTCAGTCCAGTAGATTCTGACGGAGATGGGGTGGCTGATAGTGTGGATATATGTCCTGGAGGAAATGATAATGCGGATGCAGATTCAGACGGTATTCCAGATTTTTGTGATTTAGATGATGATAATGATGGTATTGCAGATGCGGTAGAATGTGCAGTTAACTTTATAGTTATTCGTCCATTTGAAGACTTAGGAGTTGCACCAAGTACACTAAATAATACAATTACTAATGTTGATATTAGTGCAAGATTAGGATTAGCACCAGGAAGTGTTTTGGTTACTGCTACAGGTTTAAATAGACCTACAACAAATCCTAATTTATTTGTAGGGAATGATTTTGCAGGTACTCCTTCAACATTTACCATAACAGGTACAGCAGCTTCAAGAGTTCGAGCTAGACTAGAGCATGGCGGTGTAATTCAAACAGGAGGTACTACAGATGTTGTAGAGAGTTTAGATGGTACATTATATAATTTTACTACAACCTTAACAGGAGATTTTTTAGATATCAGTAATCCATTACGATATGAGATTCAAAATATAACAGCTACAACTAGTAATAACGGGAGTAGATTTATTTGGGAATCAACAAAATCAGGAGCAACAAGTTTTAGTTTTAGTTCAAATGATACAGGTAATGATAGTGCTATTTTCTTAGCAATTTCAGTTGATCCTGATACTGATGGAGATAGTATTGCTGATTGTTTAGATTTAGACAGTGATAACGACGGTATTTACGATGTAGTTGAGGCTAATGGGGCTGATGTAAATAATGATGGTATAGCTGATGGCATACCTAATACAATAACAGGTATTCCAAGTTCAGCAGGAACAGGTTTAACCGTTCCAAACACAGATGGCGCTGCTGATGGTGGTAATCCTTACGATATAGATAGTGATAATGATGGTTGTTCGGATTCGAATGAATATTATGATGATAGTACCGCAGATGGTGGTGGTGGTCAGTATGGTAATGGTACCACAGATCCAGCACCAGTAAACGCTAATGGTACAGTCATAGCAGCGAGTTATCCAGCAAGTGCGGCAGATACCGATAGCAATAGTACATCAGATTATATTGAGGGTACATCAGGTACCCCTTTACCAGATCCTGATGGTGATAATTTGGCAAATGCTTGTGATTTAGATGATGATAATGACGGTAATCCAGATACTACAGATAGCAATCCATCTGTTCCGACAGCAACAGATGATATGGCTACAGCTACAGCAGGAGAGTTAGAGACGATTCAAATTTTAGGGAATGATGATTTTACAGATAATACGGATGGTAATGGAGATCCAGATAATATAAATCCAGCGAGTGTAACGACAATAAGCACAGTTACAGGAGCCAATACAACAGCTGGAGGTACAATTACTTATGATCCTGCTACTGGCGAATTAATCTATCTTCCATTGCCAAGCGAAGGCGGGAGTACTGTTATGATAGAGTATGAGGTTTGTAATGATATTACAGGAGATGGAGCTACAGCAGATGATGAATGTAGTACAGCTATAGTTACCATTACAGTTGCTGTTGGAGATGCAGATGGTGATGGAGTTTTAGATGATGTAGATGCTTGTCCAGGAGGAGATGATGCATTGGATAATGACGGCGATGGTATTCCAGATTTTTGTGATCAAGATGATGATAATGATGGTATTGGAGATGTAGTGGAATGTCCAATTAATTTTATAACCATAAGGTCAAGTAATGATTTAGGGTTAGCACCAAGTACATTAGATCAAACAATTACCAATGTAGATATAAGTGCGAGGTTAGGTTTAGTACCAGGTAGTGTATTTATTTCTGGAACAGGATTAAATAGACCTAATCCTACAGGCAATGGTCTTACAGCTTCTTATGATGCAGTTACAGGTACCCAAATTATAAGTGAATTTACGTTAACAGGACCATCCGCATCATTAGTATTAGCGAGTATGGAGCATGGTAGTACCGTAGACTCAGGTAGTTCAGATATAGTTAGTAGTTTAGATGGTACATTATTTTCTTTAATATCTCCTTTAGATTCAGGATATGATCATACTATAGAAAATGTAGCAGGAACAACAAATTATATTGTTACAAATAATACAGGTAGTGGTGGTTCCAATTCTTCTAGATTTATATGGCAATCAGAAGGCCCTACGGCAAGTTTTAGTTTTAGTACGACTAATGATGGTTCTAATAATGCTATTATACTTCGTTTAGCGGTATTAGAAGATTTTGATGGTGATGGTTTTCCGAACTGTTTAGATTTAGACAGTGATAATGATGGTATTTATGATGTAGTTGAGGCTAATGGCGCTGATGTAAATAATGATGGTATTGCAGATGGAGTACCAAATACAACAACAGGTATTCCGGGTTCAGCAGGTTCAGGTTTAACTGTTCCAAATACAGATGGCGCAGCTGATGGAGGTAATCCTTACGATCTTGATAGTGATAATGATGGCTGTTCAGATTCAAATGAATATTATGATGATAGTGCTGCCGATGGAGGTGGTGGTCAATATGGAAATGGTACGACAGATCCATCACCTGTAAATGCCAATGGTACAGTTATAGCAGCGAGTTATCCAGCTACAGCAGCAGATACTGATAATAATAGTACATCAGATTATGTTGAAGGAACAGCTGGTTCACCTTTACCCGATCCAGATGGAGATGGTTTAGCCAATGCATGTGATTTAGATGATGATAATGATGGTAATCCCGATAGTACCGATACTACAAATCAAACAACGCCTGTTGCTACAGATGATTCAGGTACAGGGATGGTGAATACACCAGCAGTTATAGATATTTTAGGAAATGATGATTATTTAACAAGTTCAGATCCTTCAAATTTAGGCAATACAATAATTACCGATACAGGTGGTGGTAGTGCAGGTGGTACGATAAGTTTTGATGCTTCAACAGGAGAGTTAACGTACACGCCTCTACTATCAGAGCAAGGTACTTCAGTAACAGTTGAATATGAGGTTTGTAATGATATCAATGGTGATAGTCCAGTTACCACATCAGATGATGTTTGTGCTACGGCTACAGTTACCATAGCTGTTGCTCCATTTACAGTTATAGATCCTTGTGATCCAGTAGCTTCAGGTAATTTAGATACAGATAATGATGGTATTAGTGATGTTTGTGATTTAGATGATGACAATGATGGTATTTTAGATTCCGTAGAAACAAATTGTAGCTTTGTTACGTTAACGCCTACAGATTTTGGAATTACCCCTGCTACTAATAATGAGGATGGTACAGCAGATTTAAGTGCAGCTTTTGGTTTACCAGCAGGCTCAGTTATTGCAAACTATACGAACTTATCTACCGTAGTTAGTGGGACTGATGGTCTTCTTAGCACAAGTGCTCCTTTAGGCACTACACAAATTACAATTACTACTACTACTCCTAGTTTTATACAATTACAACATGGTGTAAACATTCCTCCAGTAAACGGAGAAGATGCTATAGATGTTCCTAATGGATTAATTTATCAGGTTACCGATAATTTGGTAGCAGGGTTTACAGATACATCATTTGGTAATACATTTAGTTTTAGACGCGAACCTTCAAGTACTAGTGCTTTTAGTGGAGGCTTTTTTATCACAAGTGGTGTTACAGCTACCACGCATACCTTTAGTTACAGGACAACAGTAGGTTCAAATTTCAATGCATTTTTGATACGTCTATGTTTTCCGTCAGATACCGATGGTGATGGTATTGCTGATTATTTAGATTTAGATAGTGATAACGATGGTATTTACGATGTAGTTGAGGCTAATGGGGCGGATACTAATAATGATGGTATGGCAGATGGTGTTGTTGATAGCAATACAGGTATTGCAGGTTCAGCAGGTTCAGGTTTAGCTGTTCCAAATACAGATGGCGTTGCCGATGGAGGGGATCCTTATGATATCGATAGTGATAATGATGGTTGTTCGGATTCCAATGAATATTATAATGATGCTAACGCCGATGGAGGTGGTGGTCAATATGGTAATGGCACTACCGATCCAGCCCCGAGCAATGCTAATGGTACAGTTGTAGCAGCGAGCTATCCCGTAAGCGCGGCAGATACCGATAGTAATAGTACAGCAGATTATAAAGAAGGTACAGCAGGTACACCTTTACCCGATCCAGATGGCGATGGTTTAGCCAATGCCTGTGATGCAGATGATGATGGCGATGGAGTTAGTGATGCTCAGGAAATTATAGATGGTACGGATCCAAATGATCCTTGTGCTTATAATGCATCCAGTCAAATGATAGCAAGTGTTTCTACTTCATGGAACGGCTTAGATTGTGATGGCGATGGAGTAACCAATGGTCAAGAAGTTAGCGATGGTACCGATCCAAGTGATCCATGTGCTTATGATGTAACGAATCAAGTTGCAGCAAATGTCACTCCAGCTTGGAACGCTTTAGATTGTGATGGCGATGGAGAGACTAATGGCGTAGAATTAGGAAATTCAACAAATCCATTAGATCCTTGTTCAGGAGGCAACGTAGCAGGTGTAGATTTAAATAATACGACTTCAGCTTGGTATACGGCAGACTGTGATGGTGATGGCGTTACCAATGGAGCAGAAGTTGATCCCAACGGCGATGGTATCACAGGACCAGGGAACACAGATCCAAGTGATCCATGTGATTTCACAGCAGGCGATATCAGCTTAACACAAAGTGGAGCATGGCTCACTGCAGATTGTGATGGTGATGGAGTTCCAAACGGACAAGAAGTTACCGATGGTACAAATCCAACTGATCCATGTGATTTTATGTCAGGATCAGTAAGTTTAGCGCAAGGCGGCGATTGGGCAACAGCGGATTGTGATGGTGATGGTGAGCCTAATGGTACGGATACAAATCCAAGTGATCCATGTGTTGGCGGTAATGTAGCCAACGTAGATTTAAATAATACAACTTCGCCTTGGTACACAGCGGACTGTGATGGTGATGGTGTTACCAATGGAACAGAAGTTGATCCCAACGGTGATGGTATCACAGGACCAGGTAATACAGATCCAAGTGATCCATGTGATTTCACAGCAGGAGATATTAGCTTAACGCAAAGTGGAGCATGGCTCACTGCAGATTGTGATGGCGACGGTGTTCCAAACGGACAAGAAGTTACCGATGGAACTGATCCAAATGATCCATGTAGTTTTATGTCAGGATCAGTAAGTTTAGCACAAGGCGGTGCTTGGGCAACAGCAGATTGTGATGGAGATGGTGAGCCTAATGGTACGGATACAAATCCAAGTGATCCATGTGT
>CANMWK010000017.1 GCA_947501615.1 uncultured Tenacibaculum sp.
TTTCAAAAGAATTTTAACTTCGATATAAAGTCATGTTACTTTACTCTCTCTATTTACGCTGTCAATTTCAATATTATCAATGAACTTAATTAATCTCTGTATTCAATCTGTTTCAACCGAAACTTCAATTAATCTAATCTTTGTAAAGACATCAGAATCGAACTGATTAACTTATTACTTTGTTATTCCAAAATCTCTTTGAACATTTGCTTCATTTCTGAAAGCGGATGCAAAATTATAAAACCTTTTTAAATTGACCAAAACTTTTTTGAAGTTTTTTAAAAATTTATTTTTACATCTAAATAGCTATCTAAAGAACTATCACTTCCCTTTCTGAAAGCGGATGCAAAACTATAAACTCTTTTTAATCTGACAAAACTTTTTTGAAGTTTTTTTTCAATTAATTTAAACCTAATTCTACAACCAAAATCTCAATGAACTACCCGCCAAAAACGGACTGCAAATATAAAAGCTTTAAATCTATTAAAACAAGAAAAAAATAAACTATTTTTTAACTATTTAATAAACTCTTATAAACAATCTGTTAATGAACTAAACAAAAAACTAAATCATATTTCGTTATTTGCGGGTGCAAAACTACATACTCTTTTCAATCCTACCAAACTTTTGAGCATAAAAAAATAAAGTTTTTTTATCAAAAAAACCCAACACTTTACTAATCATGAAATTAACCAAAAAAGAAAATCCAACAACAAACTGAAAACATCTAACATCAATCCAAAACTTAAAAAAATGATCAAAACATAACTCACATATATCAATCAATCGCAAACACACCCTCTACTCTACCCTAGCACAAAAGAAGATAAAGCAATATTATCCTTCATTACTATCAATACCAATCCTCAAAACATCTATTTTATTTTACATCTTCAAAATCATCTTAAAATTTACCACTGCAAAACGATGGGTTCATCGCCAAGAACAATTGCATTTATCAAAACACAACGACTACATGTACATATGTATTGAAAAACCTTTAGGAAAAACATTGGGTTTCTTCGGATTTAAGTAATGATACTATTCATACCGTCATTATAACAACAGTATAATTTACAATAGCTAGTTAAAAGAACTTTTTCAAAACACAAACTCTATATAAAGATCTATATATTCTAGAAAATCGCTATCTATATAGCAGTAGACTTAAAGGAAGTGTTATGGTTCTTTATACGTTGATAGCTTAAAAAGCCAACACATATACCTCTTTACATATTAACTCCCATTATGAAATTGGTAATCAAAAAAACAAACATAAACCATAACTAGCATTTCATTTGTAATATATTTCTACTATCATATAGTAACAACACACCTACTAAAAAAGAAAATAGTTTCTTCTATTGGGACAATTCTAGAAATAGTTTAAAAACTGATCATAAAATGACACAAATTCCCTTGTAATATAATTGTATAAAAAATGCATTTACGATATATTTGCCCATTAAGATTTTCACTTGTAGGAAAATCACAACATAATATTATATAAAATGATAAAAATTACATTACCTGATGGAAGTATTAGGGAGTACGAACAAAATGTAACTCCTATTGAAGTTGCTAAAAGCATAAGTGAAGGTTTAGCTCGAAACGTTATTTCTGCTAGCTTTAACAATAACACTGTGGAAACTACCACACCTTTAACAACCGATGGTAATCTTACATTATATACTTTTGATGCTCCTGAGGGTAAAAAAGCGTTTTGGCATTCATCTGCTCACGTTTTAGCTCAAACAATCTTAGATTTTCATCCAAACGCTAAACTTACTATAGGTCCTGCTATTGATAATGGATTTTATTATGATGTGGATTTTGGTGAAGAAACAATATCTGAGAAAGATTTCGCATCAATAGAAAAGAAATTTTTAGAAAGAGCTCGTGAAAAAGCTGAATTTAAAATGCGTTCAGTTACAAAAGCTGAAGCTTTATCGTATTATAAGGAAAGAAATAATTCCTACAAAGTAGAATTAATAGAAGGATTAGAAGACGGTGATATTACATTTTGTGATCATAGCGACTTTACTGATCTATGTCGTGGAGGACATATTCCAAATACTGGAATAATTAAAGCTATTAAAATAATGAACGTTGCCGGAGCTTACTGGCGCGGAGATGAAAAGAACAATCAGTTAACTCGTATTTACGGAATCTCTTTCCCTAAACAAAAAATGCTTACTGAATATTTAGAATTATTAGAAGAAGCAAAAAAGAGAGACCATAGAAAGTTAGGAAAAGAGCTAGAATTATTTACATTCTCTCAAACTGTTGGTCAAGGTTTACCACTTTGGCTTCCTAAAGGAGCTGCATTAAGAAGTCGTTTAGAAGATTTCTTAAAAACTGCTCAAAAAAAAGCAGGTTATGAAATGGTAATGACTCCACATATTGGCCAAAAAGAATTGTATGTAACTTCTGGTCACTATGCTAAATATGGAGAAGACAGTTTCCAACCAATAACTACTCCCAAAGAAGATGAAGAGTTTTTATTAAAACCTATGAACTGTCCACACCACTGTGAAGTTTATAATTTCAAGCCTTACTCATATAAAGATCTACCTAAGCGTTTTGCTGAATTTGGTACTGTATATAGATATGAACAAAGTGGAGAGCTTCACGGATTAACACGTGTAAGAGGTTTTACTCAGGATGATGCTCATATTTTCTGTACACCAGAACAATTAGATAGTGAATTTAAAAATGTTATTGATTTAGTTCTTTATGTATTTAAATCTTTAGGTTTTGACAATTTCACAGCTCAAGTATCTGTTAGAGATTTAGATAATCCTGAAAAATATATCGGTAGTGTAGAAAATTGGGAAAAAGCAGAACAAGCAATTATTAATGCTGCAAAAGATAAAGGATTGGATTATGTAATTGAATCTGGTGAAGCTGCTTTCTACGGACCAAAATTAGACTTTATGGTTAAAGATGCTTTAGGAAGAAGTTGGCAACTTGGTACAATACAAGTTGATTATAACTTACCTGAACGTTTTGACTTAACATATAAAGGAAGTGATAATGAATTGCATAGACCAATAATGATTCACCGTGCTCCTTTTGGTTCTATGGAAAGATTTATTGCGATTTTATTAGAGCATACTGGTGGTAATTTCCCACTTTGGTTAACTCCAGAACAGGTTATAATACTGCCAATCAGCGAGAAATATGAAAAATATACCGAAAAAGTTTTACTTTTGTTAGAAAATTCCGAAATTCGCGCCCTCGTAGATAACAGAAATGAGAAGACTGGTCGTAAAATTAGAGATGCTGAAGTTAGCAAGATTCCTTTCATGATTATCGTTGGCGAGAAAGAAGAACAGGACGGCACTGTTTCGGTTAGAAAGCATGGTGAAGGAGATTTAGGGACATTCACTATTGAAGAATTTGTTCAATTAATACAAAAAGAAACTCAAAAAACGTTAGTCACGTTTAATACAAGTAATTAAAAAGAGAATAATTTAAAAAAGTATAAGCCATAGCAATTAGAAGAAAACGCGGACGTAGACCCGCAAGAATTATTAAAGAAGATCAACATAGAATTAATGATAAAATTAAATATGTTGATGAAGTTCGCTTAGTAGGCGACAACGTAGAAGTAGGTGTGTATTCACTTGCAAAAGCTAAAGCTATTGCTCAAGAACTTGAGCTAGATTTAGTTGAAATATCTCCTAAAGCAGTCCCTCCTGTTTGTAAAGTTATTGATTATAAGAAATTTCTTTACGAACAAAAAAAGCGTGAAAAAGCTTTAAAAGCAAAAGCGACTAAAGTGGTTGTTAAGGAAATTCGTTTTGGACCTCAAACAGATGAGCATGATTACGAATTCAAAAAGAAGCATGCAATTAAGTTCTTACAAGATGGAGCTAAGTTAAAAGCGTATGTATTCTTTAAGGGTCGTTCTATCATATTCAAAGAGCAAGGGCAAATTTTATTATTAAAGTTAGCTCAAGAACTAGAAGAATATGGTAAAGTAGAACAAATGCCTAAATTGGAAGGTAAACGTATGATTATGTTTATCGCTCCAAAGAAGACAAAGTAATTTATTCTTTTAGAATAACGAAGATATATAAGCAAGATAAAAACGATAGCAGAAAATGCCTAAAATGAAAACTAAATCTAGTGCCAAGAAACGTTTTAAGTTAACTGGTTCTGGAAAGATCAAAAGAAAGCACGCGTTTAAAAGTCATATCTTAACAAAGAAGTCTAAAAAACGTAAGCTTGCATTAACACACTCTACGTTAGTTCACAAATCTGACGAGAGTAACATTAAGCAGCAATTATTATTAAAATAATAATTTGCTAGGTAGTAAAATTAATTATTAACCATGGAGTTAGGCTCATTAAGAATTTAGAATTATGAATTATGAATTATGAATTGATTATATCAGACTCATAATTCCAATATTAAAAATTCGTAATTAACTAAGCCGCCTACTACAAAAACAAGAAAATTATGCCAAGATCAGTAAATTCTGTGGCTTCAAGAAATAGAAGAAAAAAAATCTTGAAGCAAGCTAAAGGTTACTTTGGACGTAGAAAAAACGTTTATACAGTAGCTAAAAATGCGGTTGAAAAAGGTATGCAATATGCTTACCGTGACCGTAAAAACAAGAAAAGAAACTTCCGTTCATTATGGATTCAACGTATTAACGCTGGAGCTCGTCAGTACGGAATGTCTTATTCACAGTTTATGGGAAAAGTTAAAGCTAATGACATCGAGTTAAACCGTAAGGTTTTAGCAGATTTAGCTATGAACAACCCAGAAGCTTTTAAGGCAATTGTAGATAAAGTAAAATAAGTTTAATAACCTTGCTTATACTAAAAACCCAAACTTTTTCGTTTGGGTTTTTTTAAACCAATATAAAATCAAAATATATCTAATGAAAACTATCAATCTTTTACTTGTATTACTTTTTACAACTTCTTTATTTGCTCAAACGAAGATGACAAAAAAAGAACTTAGAGAATTACCTAATACAATAGAGAATGAATTTAAAAAAACATATGGTTTATCTAATTCTTATCAAAAGTATAAGTTGATTCCTAAAGAAAACTTTTTGACGCTCCAAAAAAAGATACTTGATAGTGTTACTGTGCTAAAAAAAGAGATTATAGCAAAACAAGAAATTGCAGATAAACAAGTTGTTGAGATAACTTCTTTACATGAAAAAATTGATCAGATTACAAATGAATTAAATCAATCTCAAGGTAAAGAAAATCAAATTGAAGTTTTAGGAATAGCAACAAACAAGAATACATATAATATGTTCACTTGGATTTTGATTGGTATATTGCTCTTAGGGTTAATCTTTTTTATTTCTAGGTTCAAAGGAAGTAACATCCTTACAAAGAAAGCGAAATCTGATCTAGCTGAAATAGAAGAAGAATATGAAAATTTCAGAAAAAAATCACTAGAAAAAGAGCAAAAACTTAGAAGACAGTTACAAGACGAGATTAATAAACAAAGAGGAGTTTGATAATTACCCTTATTTGATATTAAACTAAAGTTTTGCGTAAAGTCTCTTTATAGACTTATTATATTTTGAAATTAACTCTAAATCTTTTTCATTTTCTAACTTTAAGAGATAATCATAAAAACCGTAATTGAAAGTAATATAGTTTAAGGATAATTTTACTTCGTCTTCAATAAAAATGTAATTATTATCTTCATTTAAAATACAAGAATTATTGAAATCTATATTTTCATTAGTTCCAACATATTTATCTTTAATTAATTTTTCAATCTTTTTAATCTCTGTTTTATTTTTAAAAACATACCTAAAAAAAACTAATTTGTTTTTAAAGAAATGTACTTCAACCATAAATTTATAAGCAGAGCTTATTTTTATTTCAGTAAATAGTACTGTTATATTTTTAATTTTTTTTACAACTCTAAATGAGCCATTAATATTAGATTTCACTTTTTTTATTGTAGCACCAAAAGGTACATCATCAAAAAAGTTAATTTTTATATTTGTATTCAAGATGGCATTAAAAGACTTAAGAGATCTATAAATTTTTAAATACGATTCTGGGTATTCGTATCTTATTATAGTTCTCCTGTAATATGGAGTATAGTATTTTTTTCTTTTAAAAAGATAGTCTAATGGTTTTCGGAATAATGTCATAATAGTATTAATTAATTATTTCCCCCCGAATCTCATCTAGTTATAAATATATTAAAAAAATATTAAAAACCTATATTCCAAATAGTTAAATAACTTTAAAAAACCATTTAACTTTTAAATAATAGTAATCGAAACAGTATCAGCAGTAAAAAACACAGTTTTCTTTTTTGTTATACTTATGTTATATTATATTTGCTCATTTTAAAAAAGAAGTCAGTTTAAATTATTGAAAATGCAAAACAAAGGTCTAATCAGATTATTTGCAATCCTTTTCGGATTAGTAAGCTTATACCAATTATCATTTACATTTTTTGGGAACAAGGTTGAAAAAGAAGCTAAAGCTTATGCTGAAGCAAATCTTGGTGAGAATAAAAGTGGTAAGGAATTAGCGAGACTAGAAAAGAAATACATTGATAGTGTTGCAAATAAAGAAGTAGTATTAGGGAATACTTACAATGATATTAAGGACAAGGAAATGAATCTTGGTCTTGATTTAAAAGGAGGTATTAACGCTATTTTACAAGTATCAGTTAAAGATATCTTAGTAGGATTATCTAACGAATCTAAAAATCAAGTTTTCAGAACTGCATTAGCTAATGCAGATGAAGCTCAAAAGAATTCGCAAGATGACTACATTGATTTATTTTACTCAGAATTTGAAAAAGCTAGTAAGGGAACAGTAAAATTAAGTGACCCACAAATTTTTGGTAATAAAATTTTACGTGAAAAAATTGACTTTAATAAAACGAACAGTGAAGTTAAGACTGTTTTAGAAGAAGAAATTAATAGTTCTATTGGAACAGCTTTTCAAGTTCTAAGAAGTCGTATTGATAAATTTGGAGTTGTACAACCAAATATTCAAAGAATTGGTACTTCAGGTAGAATTCAAGTTGAATTACCAGGGGCTAAAGATGTGGAACGTGTTACTAAATTATTAGAAAGCACTGCCAAATTACAGTTTTGGGAAGCATATACTAATGTTGAAATTTTACCTTTTCTTTCTCAAGCGAATGCAAAATCAATTGAGATACTAAAAAAATCAACAGAGAATAAAGTTACAAAAGAACAAGATACAGCTAAAAAGAGTGATCTTGATGAATTATTAGAAAATGATAGTGATTCTACTTCAGTTGCAGACACTGAGATGTTATTAAAATATCTGATTCCTGAACAACGACAAGGTAGTTCTATTGGTTACGCTAAAGTACAAGATGTAGCAAAAGTTAACAGTATTTTAAACAACAAAGAAATTAAAGCGTTACTACCTGCAAACTTAAGATATGCTAAATTTTTATGGAATTACAAACCTTTTATTCCTAAAAACCAAAACGATGATACAGCAGAAGTAGACAGTTACCTTGAACTATATGCTGTAAAAGGAAACAGAAGGGGTAAAGCAAATATTGAAGGAGATGTTATTGCAGATGCTTCTCAACAATTTGACAATAATGGAAGACCTGAAGTAAGCATGACTATGAATACTGAAGGAACAAAATTATGGAGTAGCTTAACTGAGAAAAACATCAATAAATTTGTTGCTATAGTATTAGATGACTATGTGTACTCAGCACCTGTCATTAAATTAAAATTAGGAAGTAGATCTTCTATCTCTGGTGGTGACATGACTGTTGAAGAAGCACAAGATCTTGCTACTGTTTTAAAAGCAGGTAAATTACCAGCTCCTGCAAGAATTATTGAATCAGAAATCGTAGGGCCATCATTAGGTAAAGAAGCTATTAACGCAAGTATTTGGTCTTTCGGATTAGCAATCTTATTGGTATTAATTTGGATGGTTTTATACTATGGTAAAGCTGGATTGTATGCAAACATTGCTTTATTAGTAAATATATTATTCATTTTTGGAGTACTAGCATCGTTTAACTCTGTACTTACACTGCCTGGTATTGCAGGTATCATATTAACAATAGGTATGTCGGTAGATGCTAACGTAATTATCTTCGAAAGAATTAAAGAAGCACTAAACTCAGGTAAGAGTTTGTTAGAATCTGTTAGCGAAGGATTTAGTTTTAAAGGAGCATTATCTGCTATATTTGATGCTAACATCACTACTTTCTTAACTGGTGTTATCCTATACGTATTTGGTACTGGACCAATTAAAGGATTTGCTTTAACTTTAATGATTGGTATTGCTACATCTTTATTTACAGCTATTTTCATCACAAGGCTATTTGTAGATGGCGCAGTAAACAAAGGAAGTAAATTAACATTTAACACTAATATTTCTAAGAATTGGTTTAAGAACATTAATATTGAGTTCTTGAAAAAACGTAAGATTGCTTACATCATTTCAGGATTTTTCATATTAGCTGGTTTAGGTTCAATTTCTACTATTGGTTTAAAGCAAGGTGTAGATTTTAAAGGAGGAAGGTCGTACGTAGTTCGTTTTGATAAGAGCATGAATGCAAATGAAGTTGCAAATTCTTTAAAAGGAGTTTTTGGAACTGCTCCTGAAGTAAAAACTTATGGAACAAGTAATCAGTTAAAAATTACTACCGTTTATAAAATTGATGATAAAAGTAAAGAAGTTGATGAACTAGTACAAAACACACTATACAAAGGTTTACAATCACACTTCACAAATTTAAGTTACGAAAATTTCAAGCCTGGTTTTGAAAAGGGTGAAAATGCTCAAGGTGTAATGAATGCAAGAAAAGTAGATCCTACTATTGCTGATGATATTAAGCAAGCAGCTATTTTTGCTGTATTTGGTTCTTTACTTGTTGTTTTCTTATACATCTTATTACGTTTTAGAAAAGTATCTTATTCTATTGGAGCTGTAGCTGCTGTATTCCACGATGTATTAATCGTATTAGGTATATTTTCTATCTTATACAAAGTAATGCCATTTGATATGGAAATCGGTCAATCATTCATTGCCGCTATACTTACCGTAGTAGGGTACTCATTAAACGATACCGTGGTAATTTTTGATAGAATTAGAGAATACGCTGCAAATAACACATCGTTTACTGCAAGCTTAGTAGATAAAGCATTAAGTAGTACATTAGGTAGAACAATCAATACATCTTTAACAACATTATTAGTAATGCTTGCGATTTTCTTCTTCGGAGGAGATAGTATTAAAGGTTTTATGTTCGCATTAATTATTGGTGTACTAGTGGGTACTTATTCTTCTTTATTCGTTGCAACACCAATTATGTTCGATGTTACTAAAGGTAAAGAAACTGACAAGTAAACTCATTAACAACTAATAAAATCACCGTTTTGTTCTACTGTTTAATCAGTTCACAAGACGGTTTTTTTATTTAATTAGTATATTTACTACATATGAAAATTACAAAACTTCACGACTTATATTTTAAGGAAATAGTAAGTGAAAACGAGATTCAAAGTATTGTTAAACTGCTTGCTCAACAAGTAAAACAAGATTTGCCAAAAGATGAAGTTCCTTTATTTATAGGTATCTTAAATGGATGTTTTGTATTTGCTTCAGATTTTGTTAGAGCATTTCATCAAGATTGTGAAATTACTTTTGTAAAATTAGCTTCATATGAAGGCACTTCATCAAGTGACAACGTAAAAAAACTAATCGGTATTAACGAAGACATCTCTGGTAGAACTGTTATTATTTTAGAAGATATAATAGATACAGGAACTACACTACAAGAGATCTATGAAATATTTAGAAACAAAAACATTAAAGAACTAAAAATAGTTTCCTTATTCTTTAAACCCGATGTGTATCGTAAGGAGTTACACATTAATTATATTGGTAAAAACTTAGAAGATAAGTTTATCGTAGGATATGGTTTAGATTATAATGGTTTAGGTAGAAATTTACCCGCTATTTATCAATTAACAACACAACCTAAAATGAAAAATATCGTATTATTTGGCCCTCCGGGTGCTGGTAAAGGGACACAAGCAGCCTTACTTAAAGAAAAGTATAACTTAGTTCATATTTCTACAGGTGATGTTTTCAGATTTAATATTAAAAACGAAACAGAACTCGGAATTTTAGCTAAAAAATATATTGACGAAGGTGAATTAGTTCCTGATGAAGTTACTATTAATATGTTAAAGGCAGAAGTTAATAAAAACGCTGAGGCTAATGGTTTTATTTTTGACGGATTTCCACGTACTGAAGATCAAGCCAAAGCTTTGGATAAGTTTTTAGCAGAAAAGAACGAACGAATTAATGGAATGGTTGCTTTAGAAGTACCTGAAGATTTATTAGTTGAACGTATTTTAGAAAGAGGGAAAACTAGTGGTCGATCTGATGATACTGATGAGGATAAAATCAGAAACCGATTTAACGAGTACAATACTAAAACTGCCATCTTAAAAGATTTTTATACTACACAAGGTAATTTTTATGGTGTAGATGGTGTAGGGTCTATTGAAGATATTACAAAGCGTTTAGCAGACGTTTTTGATACATTATAATAATTAATATTAGATATTAGAAAGTGAGTGCGTTTTAAATTATTAAGCTTTACTTTCTAATATCTGAATTAACTTAACTAAAATGACTGAAGGAAATTTTGTTGACTATATAAAAATATATGCTTCTTCTGGTAAAGGAGGACGTGGTTCTGCGCATTTACATCGTGAAAAGTATATTGCCAAAGGTGGACCAGATGGTGGTGATGGTGGTCGTGGTGGTCATGTTATCTTTAAGGGAGATAAAAATATGTGGACACTATTTCATCTAAAATTCAAACGTCATTTTAGAGCTGAAGGTGGTGGTGACGGCGGTTCTAGTAGAAGTACAGGAAAGGATGGAAAAGATGTTATTGTTCCCGTACCTTTAGGAACAATTATTAGAGACGCTGATACTGATGAAATTCTTTATGAAATTTCCGAAGATGCACAAGAAGTTGTTATTCTTGAAGGTGGTAAAGGTGGTCGAGGAAACTGGCATTTTAAATCACCAACTAATCAAACTCCAAGATATGCACAACCGGGTATAGATGGAAAAGAAGCTTGGTTTAGAATTGAACTTAAAATTCTTGCTGATGTTGGTTTAGTCGGTTTTCCAAATGCTGGAAAATCAACACTTTTATCTGTTTTAACAGCCGCAAAACCAAAAATAGCTGATTATGCTTTTACTACCTTAAAGCCAAATTTAGGTATAGTTGAATATCGTAATCACCAGAGTTTTGTAATGGCGGATATCCCAGGTATTATAGAAGGTGCTGCTGAAGGAAAAGGGTTAGGTCATTATTTTTTAAGACACATAGAACGTAATTCGTTATTACTTTTTTTAATTCCTGCAGATAGCAATGATATCAAAAAAGAATATGAAATTCTTTTGAATGAATTAAAATTGCATAACCCTGAATTATTAGATAAGGATCGTTTATTGGCTATATCTAAGTGTGATATGCTCGATGATGAGTTAACAGCCGAAATAAAACAGGAATTACCTAAAGGTATTGAAACTCTTTTTATTTCTTCAGTAGCTCAAATGGGGTTAATGGAATTAAAAGATGCGCTTTGGAAAAAATTAAATCATTAATTTTTAACTCGTTTTGCAAAAGCAAAAGCATCTTTCCAATACTGCTCTTCTAAGGAAGATATGGCTACTCCTTTAGAGGTACTAGAATGTATAAATTTTATGGTATTTAATTCATTTGAAGTCACCATGCCAACGTGATTTACATCACCTTGCATAGTTGCTATATCAAAAAAAAGTAAGTCTCCTTTCTGAATATTACTAAACTTAATTTTTTCACCTACAGTACTCATTGCCCTTGATGATCTTGGTAATTTAACGCCCAACTCATCTTTAAATACAGTATAAACTAAGCCTGAACAATCCATACCATTTGAAGTTGTCCCCCCAAACTTATATGGTGTACCTAAATAAGATTTTGCTACATTTAAAACTTTAGTTACTTTGTCTTTTTTAACTTCACTTATTGGAGATATTTCTTCTACAGTATCACCAATACTATTAGCAAATCGATAAGCTGATATCAAAAGGATGATTATAAATAGTAATCCTATCTTGTTCATCATAATACCCGTTTTGCTTTGGCAAAATTTCTCTTGTAATAATTTTGAGACATATTATTTACAGTAACTCCTCTCTTTGAAGAAGCATGGATAAAATAAATAATTCCGTTTTTTACGGAAGTAACCAAACCAACATGACTAATCCTTCTTGGTTTTCTAGGGTTTGTTGTAAAAAATATTAGATCACCTTTTCTAGCATTTCGTAATGCTATTGTCTTTCCTTGATTAGACATGTCATAAGAAGTCCTTGGTAATGAAACTCCATTTTGTTGAAAAGAAGTCATAATTAAACCAGAACAATCCATTCCTTTTCTTGTTATACCTCCATATTTATATCTCGTACCTTTATATGTATTTGCGGTAGCTATTATTTTCGTGGCCAATGTAGTAACATCTTTGGTTCTTACTGATCGTTTTTTAGTAACAACTCTTTTTTTAGTTCTATAACGTTTTGATGTACTAGCACTTTTAGATGAAGAACATCCATATACTAAAAATAGGATCAATATAATTTGAGGTAATTTTCTTATCATTAACATGGGTTTTAATTTAAATTATTAACAATTGACTCAGCTACTTTTTTAGACGCACCTTTACCACCTAACTTTTCTTCTAATTCGAAATATTCTAAAAAAAGCTGCTTTCTTTTGGAATTTTCAAGTAATGATCGTAATTCTTGTTCCAAGTTTTCTTCATTGAAATCATTTTGAATTAACTCTTTTACTACCTCTCTATCCATAATTAAATTAACCAAAGAAATATACTCTAATGTAATAATTCTTTTCGCTATTTGATAAGATAGCCAATTTCCTTTATAGCAAACAACTTGAGGAACTTTAAATAACGCTGTTTCTAGTGTTGCTGTTCCTGAAGTAACTAAAGCTGTATGTGCTATACTAAGCAAATCATAAGTTTCGTTGTTTATAAATTTTACATTTTTATTAGTTAAAAAACGATTGTAAAACTCAACTGTCTGACTTGGAGCTCCTGCTACTACAAACTGATAATCAGTAAATTTATCTACCATAATTAACATGGTGTCTAACATTTTAGTGATTTCTTGTTTTCTACTTCCAGGTAATAATGCTATAATTTCTTTGTTTCCTAGTTTATACTTTTCTCTAAATTTTTTCTCATCTACTTGTTCTCTATCAACAATACCATCTATTAAAGGATGCCCTACGAAGGTAACATCATAATTGTATTCTTTATAAAAGTCTTTTTCAAAAGGTAAAATAACAAACATTTGATCTACATCTCTTTTGATTGCTTTTACTCTACCTGCCCTACTCGCCCAAACTTGAGGTGAGATATAATAATTAGTTTTAAATCCTTTCTTTTTAGCCCACTTCGCAACAGGTAAATTAAACCCTGAATTATCTATAAAAATAATTACATCAGGCTGAAAATCTTCAATATTATTCTTACATAACTTAATAAAACCTAATGCTTTTCTAAGGTTTAGAATTACTTCGATAAACCCCATGATGGCTCTATCTTTATAATGTACTACAAGCTCGCCTCCAACCGCTTTCATTAAATCACCACCCCAAAAACGAATTATTGCTTTCTTATCTTTCTTAAATAATTCCTTCATTAAATTAGAGCCATGCAAATCACCTGAAGCCTCCCCTGCTACGATATAGTATTTCATATTGTTACAAGAATTTTAATATAAAGGTAAAAATAGCAGTACATATTGTAGCTAATAATACCCCTTTAGCTCTTAAATCTTGCTTCTTTTTTAAGAAAATAAAAAAAACAAATAAATTCGGCAATGCTGCTAAAGCAATTACAGGTCCTACTACTCCACCTTCTTTTAACATTTGGATAGTTTCGTAAAATCCAAAGCGTGAAACATACTGAACATAAATATAAAAACCACAAAAAGTTGCGAAAATTGATACTAAAAAACCAATAATAATGTCTTTATTTATAAATCCCATGAATGTAACTTTTGGATGGCATGATGCGCAGTCATATCAAATTGAACAGGTACTACAGAAATAAAACCATTTTCCAAAGCCCATATATCTGTGTCTTGTCCTTTATCATTGTTTACAAATTCACCAGAAAGCCAGTAATAATCTTTACCAGTAGGACTTTTTCTTTTATCAAAATCTTCTTTCCAATATCCGTTTGCCTGTCTACAAACTTTTATTCCTTGTATTTCTTCTTTCTTTAATTTAGGAATATTTACATTTAAAACTACCCCATCAGGTAATCCATTCAACAAAACATTCAATGCTATTTTCTTTACAAATTCTTTTGAAGAACGAAAATCTGCGTGCCAACTGTAATCCAATAAAGAAAAACCTATAGCAGGAATTCCTTCAATACCAGCTTCTACAGCAGCACTCATTGTACCTGAATAAATAACACTTATAGATGAATTAGCACCATGGTTGATGCCAGAAACACATAAATCTGGTTTTCTATTTAAGATTTTGTTCTTTGCCATTTTCACACAATCTGCAGGTGTTCCAGAACAACTGTATTCTATTTGTGGACCTTCATCTATGGAAATAGGATTACAATGCAAAACATTGTTCACAGTAATAGCATGCCCCATTCCACTCTGTGGACTATCTGGAGCTACAACTATCACTTCACCAATTTCATTCATAATATCAATAAGCATCCTAAGACCTGGCGCTGTTATTCCATCATCGTTAGTTACTAAAATTAAAGGTTTTTCTTGCATCGTTATGTATTTATTAATAACAAATATACATTAAAAAATTAGCTGATCTTTTTAACATTTCGTAAAGATATTACTATTAAAATTATGCCTAAACTTGTAATACAATAAGCTACTATCCTTTATGCTTCGATTTATAGTATTGTTATTCTTGAATTTTATTTCTTTGTTTTTTTCAATAGTAAAAGCTCAGAACTTAGAAAAAATTCCTTGTGATAACGCATCATACCATCAGTTTGATTTTTGGATTGGAGACTGGGAAGTATTTGATACCAATGGTAAATTAATTGGTGTTAATCTTGTGAAATCGCTACATGATGCATGTGCAATTCAAGAAAATTGGATGTCCTTAAATGGTGAGTCATCAGGTACGAGTTTTAGTTATTATGACGCATCAGATAAAAAGTGGCATCAACTTTGGATTGATAATAAAGGTTTTGTTTTAAAAACTAGTGGCTACTTAGTGGATAATGAGATGATATTACAGAGTAGTTTAGTACAAGAACAAAACACCGCTTATTCCAATAAAATTATTTGGAAAAAGAACAATGAAGATACTGTTACACAAACATGGCAACGTGTTGATAACAATAATAAATTAATTAAAGAAGTTTTTAAAGGCATTTACAAAAGAAAAAAGCACTAGTAAAATTGCCTTTATTTTAGTAGTTTAGCAAATACCAGTAATTTAAAATTATTTTAACGACTGAAGATTTATGAAGATGAAAGTACTTATCCCATTTTTAACTGCACTTTTACTTAGCAGTACTACCTATGGAAGCCCAAATTTAGGTGACAATGATCCAGAAAAAGATAAATTGATACTTTATGTGTTAAAAAATCTTTTAACTAGAGGTCATTACGTTCAAAAAGATTTAAACGACGATTTTTCTGAGCATGTTTATAATGAGTTCATTACAAGTTTAGATCCTAGTAAACGATATTTTACACAAGAAGATCTTAAAGAGTTTTCTCAGTATAAATATCAAATAGACGATCAATTAAAGAAATCAGATATCCGTTTTTATAAATTGGTTTATGGTCGTTTCTTAGAAAAAATAAAAGCAGCTAAAATTACATATAAAGCATTACTACGGCAACCTTTTAACTATAGTAAAAAAGAAAATATTGACGTAGATTATGATAAAGCTCCTTTTGCTAAGGATGAAAATCATTTATTGGAATACTGGCGTAAACAATTAAAACTCCAAGTAATTAGTAGAGTTCAAGACCTTGAAGATCAACAAAAAGAAGCATCTAAAAAAGGTAAGACTTCAAAGAAAAAATCTTTTGAGACATTAGAAGAAGAAGCTAGAAAAGAAGTTTTAAAAAACATGGATGATTTATATCTCAGAATTGAAGAATTAGAAAATTCTGATTGGTATTCTACTTTTTTAAATAGTGTTGTTGGTGGTTTTGACCCTCATACTACTTACATGTCTCCTAGAATTAAATCAAGATTTGATCAAGATATGTCAGGTAAACTTGAAGGAATTGGTGCTCGTTTACAACGTGCAGGAATGCATACTAAAATCGTAGAATTAATTTCTGGTGGTCCTGCTTGGAAACAAGGAGATTTAGAACCTGGCGATATTATTTTAAAAGTTGCACAGGGTGATGGTGAACCTTTAGATATTACAGGGATGCGTTTAGATGATGCGATCACTTTTATAAAAGGTAAAAAAGGAACAGAGGTTCGATTAACAGTTAAAAAGAAATTAGATGGTACTACTAAAGTAATACCTATCATAAGAGATATTGTTGAATTAGAAGAGACCTTTGTAAAGTCTAGTGTCGTAGAAAAGAATGGTAAAAAATATGGTGTAATAAATTTACCTAAATTTTATATTGATTTCAGTGATACTAATAAAAGAAATGCTGCTAGCGATATGAAGTTAGAAATTGAACGATTAAAAAAGGAAAATGTAGAAGGTTTAATTGTAGATTTAAGAAACAATGGTGGTGGTTCTTTAAAAACTGTAATTGACATAGGAGGCTTATTCATTAATGAAGGGCCTATTGTTCAGGTAAAATATCGAGGAGAGCCTGCTAATATTAAGAATGATACTGATAGTAATGTTCAATGGACAGGACCTTTAGTAGTAATGGTTAATGAAATGTCTGCTTCTGCATCTGAAATCTTTGCTGCAGCCATGCAAGATTATGGAAGAGGAGTGATTATGGGGGGTAAACAAACCTATGGTAAAGGAACAGTTCAAAATTTATTACCCTTAAATTATTATGTGAAAAAATACCCTGGAGATTTAGGTGCTTTAAAAATGACTATCCAAAAGTTTTATAGAATTAATGGTGGATCTACTCAAATTGAGGGTGTATATTCAGATATTGCTATGCCAGACCGCTATAGCTATATGGAGTTTGGTGAACGCGACTTAGATGGTGCCTTACCTTGGGATAGTGTAAAACCTGCTAAATATACCAAAACAAGTACGTATAGTAATTTTGGTGAAGTTGTAAGCGCAAGTAAAGAAAGAATTAATAGTAATTCAAAGTTTATTTCGATTAATAAATATGCAAAGTGGTTGAAAAAAAATCAGGACGATAATACATTTTCTCTGAATTATGGTACTTATAAAAAAGAATCTGAAGAACGTGTAAAAGAGGCTAAACAATTTAAAGACATTTTTAAGTTTACATCAGATTTGACATTTTCTTCTCCAAAATACGAAGTTTCTTTATTTAAGAAAGATACTGTGTTAAAAGATAAAAGAATGGTTTGGCATAAAGATTTAAAAAAGGATATTTATCTAGATGAAGCTTTAAATGTTTTAAGTCAATTAAAAATGAATACCAACTACGAGTTAGTAAAAAAATAAAGTCCTAGAAAGAAGTATAACACCTTATAACGGTGTGAATAAAAAGTAAAAGCGACCAAATTTGGTCGCTTTATTTTTTTGTGATTTTTGAAATAATTTTATCTGTGCACCCAACCTATTACTCCTTCATAAATATAGCCAGCATTTACACCTTCTTGATAGTTTGTAGTAAATAGGTGATCTGAATTAGATGCTCCATAGAAACGATGTAATTTTACACGTCCGCTACCTCCAGAAGAATGGATATATACTGATTGATTAAAAAGTACTGTTCCATTTGCAATTTCTCTATCTCTAAAATTAAATTCACTTAAATTTCTCCATCTAAGTCTAAGTAGATTATTTCTCTCAGTAGTGTTAGTAGTTAAAAGAAAATCTCTATTACCAGGACTTAGTAAGAAAAACACTTGTTTAGTTCCTGCAGGAGGTCTAGGCGTAACTAATTTATTATAAGTACCCAATTTAAAAAGCACCCCTTCTCTTCTTCCTAAACCAATACCAATGTTACCTACTTTATATGTATGAAGGCTATTGGCTCCTCCAAGGAAATAACGACTTACTCCCATTAAAGCTGCTCTACTTTTAAAATTCGAATTTTCTAATTCTGAATTCTCAATAACACTAGGTTCTTCTAGTAAATTCTCTTCATTTTTTTCACAAGAAGTAAATACTCCTAAAGCACTCAATGTTAATGCTAAAACTGCTGTTTTTAATTTAATTGTTTTCATAAAAATATAAGGTTAATAATGAGTCGTGAAAGTATATTTTTATTGATAATTAAAAATAGAACTGAGGAGTTTTGACAAAATCAAGTGGACTAATACTATAAAAGTGGTGCGATACTACTTTTCCTTCTTTTTCTTTATGATTATCTGAAATAGGTAATAAGTAGTAGACATCAACTTGTATGTACTGAACTTGTTTCAGTATTTCAGATTCTCACCACAAACTTCTATTTAACAGCATAATGGGATTCTGAAATAAATTCAGAATGACACAAAAAACAGATATTCAATTTTTTAAAAAATTTGAATATCTGTTTTAATAATGATGCTTGTCTTTACATCATAGCGAAAAAATACTTTGATTATATTTGAACAACCATTAACTCTGGTAAGGATAGGCTATTTTATTACAGTTTTTATTTATCAATGATATTATGATCAAAACACCTCATCATTGAAATTAAAATAAAAAGATAAATTATTCTACTTTAATAGACACTACAATACCTTCATTAGCCCGTACGTTAAAAACAGTATTATCTTCAAAAATAAAGTACTGTCCTTTAACCCCTACTAATTTACCAGTATAGCTTCCTTCTTTTACAATATTTAAGCTTTTAGGTTTTTCTGGATATTGCTCAACTGGAAAATTAATTGACGTTTCTTTGTTATTTTCTATGATATACTCTTTAACTTCTTCTGGAACAAAAGCAAGTAATCGTTCACGCCATGTAACTAAGTTTTCATCTTCTATATCATTCTTCAACATCTTTCTCCAATTTGTTTTGTCAGCAACATGCTCTTTTAGCGCTACCTCTGTAATACCTGCTAAATAACGATTTGGTACTTCAACAATTTCTATGGCTTCATGTGCACCTTGGTCAATCCAACGTGTAGGAACTTGAGATTTTCTAGTCACCCCTACTTTTACATTACTAGAATTCGCTAGATACACAATATGAGGTTGCAATTGTGCCTTTTTTTCATATTCTAAATCTCTGTCTTCAATACCTAAATGCGCTTTACTCAATTCAGGTCTCATAATCCAATCCCCTGCATTTGGTGTTTCGAAAAAACAAGATTTACAAAAACCTTGGCGATAAATTTGCTTTTCCAATCCACAAGATAAACACTCATACGTTTCAAATTGCAATGTAATCACCTTATTTAAAAGTTGATTCACATTAATAAAATCAGATTTCATATCTAAATAATATTGAACATTATCTAGATGTTCTGTATTCATTTTTTTTAAAACGCCCTTGTATTGCATGTCGTAAAATTTACTATTTTTAGCCAAGAACAAACTTACAAATTCGAACTCAAAAATGCCGTTCCAGTTTATAAATTCTATTATTACTTGGTTTTTAAAAAAAAGAAAACATCAAATGGAACTATTTTTAAAATATCCTATTGATGTTCAAGAAGAATTACTGTTACAATTAATCGCTTTGGCTAAACACACTGAATTTGGAAAGCAACATAAATTTTCTAAAATAAAATCGTATTCAGATTTTGTTCAGAGTGTTCCTATTCAAAAATATGAAACTATAGAACCTTTAATTGAACGATGCAGAAAAGGTGAACAAAATTTATTTTGGCCTACAAAAATTAAATGGTTTGCTAAATCTAGTGGTACAACAAATGCTAAAAGTAAGTTCATACCTGTAAGCTATGAAGCCTTAGAAGAATGCCATTTTAATGCTGGTAAAGATATGTTAGGCTTGTATATTAACAATAATAAAGAAACACAACTCTTTACTGGAAAAGGACTTCGACTTGGAGGAAGTTCTGCAATTTATGAAGATAATGACACTTATTTTGGAGATTTATCTGCGATTATTATTGAAAATATGCCTTTTTGGGCTGATTACAGTTCTGCGCCTAAACAAGAAGTAGCTTTAATGGGCGAATGGGAAACCAAAATGGAAGCTATAATAGATGAAACCATTAAAGAAAATATTACCAGCTTAGCTGGAGTACCTTCATGGATGCTAGTGTTATTGAATAAGGTTTTAGAAAAAACAGGAAAAAAACATATTCTGGAAGTATGGCCTAATTTAGAAGTATACTTTCATGGAGGGGTAAACTTTAACCCATATCGAGAACAATTTAAACAGTTAATCCCTAAAAAAAGTTTTAGGTACTATGAGACCTATAATGCTTCTGAAGGTTTTTTTGCTATACAGGATCGTAATAATTCAGATGAATTATTATTAATGTTAGATTACGGGATTTTTTATGAGTTTATTCCTATGAGTGAATATGATGGTGAAAACTCTAAAGCTATATCACTTTCAGAAGTAAAAAAAGACATTAATTATGCTGTTGTAATTACCACAAATGGCGGATTATGGAGATATTTAATAGGAGACACCGTAAAGTTTACTTCAATTGCTCCATATCGTATAAAAATTACAGGACGAACCAAGCACTTTATTAATGTTTTTGGTGAAGAGCTAATTATAGAAAACGCAGAAGAAGCCTTAAAGTCTGCTTGTGAAAAAACAAAATCTATTATTAAAGATTATACCGTTGCTCCAATTTTTATGAACGGAAATAAAAACGGTGGCCACGAATGGATTATTGAGTTTGAAAAACAACCTGAAGATATTTCTTTTTTTACAGAAATTTTAGATAACGCTCTAAAGAACTGTAATTCTGACTATGAAGCTAAACGTTACAATAATATGACGTTAAATATGCCTAAAGTACAACAAGCCCGAACAGGGTTATTTTATGATTGGTTAAAAATGAAAGGTAAATTAGGAGGACAGCATAAAGTACCAAGATTATCTAACAAAAGAGATTTTGTTGAAGAACTAAGTGAATTACTATAAATGGAAGATTTTTTAAAAAATGCCGAGCAATTATTACAACACAAAGAAGTAGCTGATGCGCTACAGAAAATTGCTGTTTACAAAGAATTTAAAAAAGGAGAATTGATTCATTCTGCAAATAGTATTTGCAGTCATTTTTTTATTATTCTTTCAGGAATTGGTCGTGTTTTTTATTACAAAGATGGTAAAGATGTTACAGTTCACATTGCTACTGAACAAGAGAGTATTACTGCTATTGATAGTTTTATTCAAAGAAAAAAAAGCAAATACAATATTGAAGCTATAGAAAAGATAACTTGTTTTATGATTTCTAGAGACGATTTGGAAACAGTTTCTGCTCAAAGCCACAAACTTGAGCATTTTGGACGTTTATTTTTGGAAAAATTATACATTAATCTTGCTGAACGTTTAGATAGTTTGTTATTACATACTTCTAAAGAAAGATATGACGATTTATTTGCTAAAACTCCTGAACTTTTTAATCGGGTTCCGGCCAAACATTTGGCTTCTTTTTTAGGAATGACTCCAGAAACATTTAGTAGAATTAGAGGAAAATAAAATTGCGCCTTCATAATTCAATATAAAGACGCAATGCAATACCTAATTAAAGATACTATTTAAACTCAATAGTATCCTTTTTTATAAAGATTCTTATATCCTCTGATGGAGAAACACCATTTGAAAAGTATCCAAACTCATAATATGTGTCCTTAACTTCTTTTATATTAAGCCTCATAATCCCATCGCTTTTACTCGTATTTTTATCGAAGTCTACAAATACGTTTTTTGTTTCACCTATTTTAAGCTGTTCTACTTTTATCGTTGTAAAACCTGTTTCAATAGTTACGTTTTTCAACTCTTTACCGCTTTCATTATGTATGGTAAGTGTTGTACCATTTTTACAAGAAAAACATACAATTAAAAAACTGATTAAAAGATATAATTTAATTTTTTTCATTGGAGTACTCAAATTTCAACAATTAGACTTTTGTTTGTAAATTAAAACAACCAAGATTATCTTGACAAATAATCTTGATTATTGTTATAAAAAAATTCGTTAGATAGTTTAGAATAAATAAAAGCTATTTATTCTCCTTTAAATTGATACGTTTCTACTTTTCTATCATCCTTAACTCCGTGTTCTATTTTCACGGTAAATAAAGGGTACTTATCCTCCTCAATTTTAATTACCTTAGGATTAAAAACACCTTCAATTTTGTATAATTTACTACTTGAATATCCATCTCCATCAGGACTAACCGATATTAGATAACTATCCAAATATTCATCAGTTTCTGAAATAGCATTTCCTTTTGGAATTTTAGAATCTGAAAATTTATAGATAGATACAAAAAGTCTATCATTAAATAAGTCTTTATACATTGGTTTTGAATTATACATTCTTGAAAATATATAGTTCAAATTCGGATATTCTACTGTTAAATCGTTTTTTTTCTGTGCTTTACATGCTGTTATTGTACAAACTAGCATTACTAAAAATAATCTCTTCATTATTTTAAGTTTTATTATTTTCTTACGGATATATGTATATGGTCTTTATGCCCTCCTACTGAATGATTCAAATTCCATCTACCAGTATTTAGATCATATTTATGTTTAAAAAATGGTCCAAAGTTTTCTCGAATATACTGAAAGCTGTCAAATGCCTTTTGTAATTCTTTAATTTGATTTGTCACACCTGTCAACGCCATCTTTTTACCATTAATTCTACTTATATCAATCGCTAAACCAGAAGGATGATTACTTGTTGCACTATGCTTCCCATTTGTTGTTGCAGATACATAAATACTTGTAATCTTATTTGAAGAACTCAAATTATTATTTGCATTTTCTAGAGCAAATTTTAAGGCATCAATCAAAACTGGTGAAACATGTTGGTTAGCACTTTTATTATCTGATCTAGTCGTACCAAAATTAACACTGATTCTAGAGCCATTTGACAATGTTAACACACTTGGTATTGCTTGCTTCAGTCCTGAATAAACATAATTATCATCAGAAACTTTAGTTTTTATATAACTGTCTTCAAAATTCACCTCATCATCATTCATTAATGCTTTAATTGCTTCTTTAATAAACTCTTCTGCTTTTATTGATGAGTTATTTTCTAAATAATAATCAGCTACTTCTGCTCTTAACTCATAGTTATTTACTGAATATAAATAATTTTGCTGTTCTGTAGTTAATCTACTAGCCATTTTAAGAAATTCATCTCTAAATTGAGGTATAATCGTTGAAGTAACAATAGTCTGGGTATTATTTGCTCCACTACTACCTCCTCCACCAAGGCTACTATTTCCTCCTGTAGTATTTGAACCTCCACCATTTCCGCCAGGAGCAGCATCAAAGCTAACTATTGTTTGACACTCTCTATACTCAGATATATATACGTGGTCTGGGCTTGTACATGCTTCAGTTACTTCATGGTCTTCTGTGAAATCACCTCTATTGTCATTACACATTAATACTTGCACATCATAACATACAAGAGAGCTTCTAGATAATAATCCATCTAAATTACTTGCATTTACAGGCACAATTTCAAGTTGTCCTTGAAATGAATATGGATTCCCATTTTCATCTAATTTTAACTCAGTTGCCATTGTATACTTTAAAAATACAGCTGTAACCTCTCCATTTTCTAAATTTTTAGTAACTACTAAATTTTCGTATTTTTTCTTGTCTTGATATTTTTTATCCACTAAAAAAGTATACGATTCTACTTTATCTGTCTTCACCTTTTTAATTAGGGTTTTATTAAGACCGATATTATCTTCATTTCTAGCTAAAATCTTTCCTTGATCAATAACTTTATTATAAAAGTCTTTTAATTCTTGCTTTTGAAGAAAAGCATTAAAGTCTATATTTTCAACAATATAGTCTGATTTACTTTCTAACTCTATACTTCTATCGTCATTACAATTATACCATGTACACATCGTGAAAAGACAAAATAATACTAATACAGTTCTTTTTAAGTTCAATTTTTTCATTTTTTTCTTTTTAAAAATTTTCAAAAACAAAATTATATGAAAGAAAACTTTAATAGGTACGGGTCGCCCACACTTTTGGTGTGGGCGACCCGTACTTTTTATGTTAATAAACTATTCAAACACTAAAACTCTGTAATTCTTACCAGTGTACTACTTTAAATTAGTTTGTCTTATTTTTCAAAAGCTACTTCTACATCTAAATAATTCAGGTTTTTACTTAAATCTGCAATACTAGCATTAAACTCTATTCCTTTAAAATCGGAAAGAATTCTTACATCTTTATTACTTACACTCTTTATTCTGTATGGAAAAACATAGCGTATTTTAAATTTAATCATACTTGAAAAAGGATTGTCATCTCCAGAATTTTTCTTCATTTCTTTTGAAGCTTCGTCAGATAATTTAGAAGTAAATTTAGTCTCTGTGTATTCAATATCTAACATATCTGTAATAGCAGGAAATTTATCGTCTTTCTTTTCTTCTGCTTCTGCTTTATCTTCTTTTGCATTAATGTTACCTTTTGCTCCCAACTTTACAAAATCATCTAGATCTGCCAACCTCATTTTTTTTCCTACAGATTTTAAATCTTCTAAATTATCAAAGTCATAATCAATTCGAACAATAGCTTTATGTGTTGTTGAATCTGCATCAATTGTGATTTTTAAATCTTCTAATTCTTTTAATCTCTTTTGTTCTTCTAACGAAAGTTTAGCGATACTATCTTTTTTGTCTTCTAAAATTTTAGAAAAATCTATAACGGTATCTTTTAATTCATTCTCTTTCTTTTTTTTATTACTTGGCATTCCTGCTGTCATCTCTAACATTGCAGACATATCCATAATCATGCTATATTTTCCTCCTCCATCTTTGTTAAATCTTGTCTCCCATTCAACTTCACAACTCGTCAAAAAAATTAGAGTCAGCACAATTAACAACGAATAAACAATTCTTTTCATAATATTATCTGTATTTAATTCATGTCAAAACTAATACTTTAACTAATTAATACTTTATTTATTCTTCTAAAATTTTAATTTCTTGATAATTATCAAGACACGATTGCACTGTGATATTTAATTTTATTGTATGATAAAAACACAGTAGATTATGACTATATCACAACAACTTGATTTATTTTATCGTAAAAACAATTTACCAGAAAACGGAGGTGAAAATGAAGATTTTTTCTCTCTAAATTTTAAATATTTCTCTATAAAACTTCCGAATTCAAATTTTAGAAAAAAAGTAGTTTATATTCATGATATTCAACATGTATTATTTCAACAGGATACTACTTGGAAAGGAGAAGCTTACATTGCTGGTTGGGAAATTGCAACAAAAATTTGGAAACATTTTCCTATAAATATTATGAGTCTTTGGGCTATGGGATTTAGTTTTCTAATTCACCGTAAAGATGTTATTGAGGGATACAAAAAAGGATTACAGTATCATAGTTTAATTGGACACAATATAAGTAAAGAAGCAATTCTTAGTTTATCCTTGAAAGAAGTTGATCAATTACTTCTTAAAAAGACACCTGCAAAGTTTAACAGATTCGTATTTGGATTTTGGATTTTCTTAGCATTAATTATTTTCTCTTTTCCGTTACTCTTTGTTTTGGTAGTTTGGGGTATCATATAAAGGTGAGTTCGACATAAGTCATGACAATAATTACTAAAATCAAACGTTAGTCAAAATCGAGAATTAATTTTAATCATTTCACTTACAACGAATTAACACCATTTACTATTAAGCAGTGAATAATACTTTTTTTTATTTTAATCTTTATTTTTTTCTCTCCAAAACTTAATGATTCTTTTTACTCCAATATCTCCTTTAGGGCTGTAAGGAGCATATAAACTATCATCGTTTTTGGCTTTTTTCTGAGTATTTCCAAAAATATCAATCAAGGTTAAGTTCATTTTATCACCATATAGAAATTTTGTTTGCTCATCTTTAGAAGGAGTAAAGTTTTTCTGTTTACTGACAAGCTCCCAATCTCCTTCATTTCTGAGCCAAAAAAGAGAATATGAATCAATAATTTGTGGTAATAATAATCTTGACTCAAAGTTTACTTCAGTGTATTGTTTTGGATGATTACCAATAAAATCGAAAATCTCAATACAATGTCCTATGTCTAACTTAGACAAAACCCGAGCAAAAGCGTACTCATTAGTACCTAAATTAATGCTTAGAACATCTCCTACTTCTAACTTAATTTTCTTTTTATTCATATTTAAACACTCTTATTACCAACCTTTCAACTGCAACAAAATGAAACCAAGAACTTAATTACCGACTAGTTATGTTCATTATCCGTTTCGATATACTTCCATCCGTTTTGTTGAAATACTTTTAACGTATAATCTTGTTGTTTCCCGTTAGCATACTTGTTTATTATAAAATTAATTGTATCCTGATTCTTCTTAATTTTTCTTAATCCTTCTGAAACATTCTTATCATGTATAAATCTTTTTTTACCTAAATTTTTTTCTCCTTTAGCAGGTAAATGATAGATCGAATTGTATTGCCCTTTTGATTTTATATAAAGCTCACTAAAATCATCACAGCCTGTTAATTCAACTTTATCACGAGAGCCCATTGTATAACGCTTTGCTTGAATAAACTCAACCATACTTCCATTAGTTAATCGTAGAGATAAATTCATGCTTTCTAAAACAATGCCACCAAATAAAATATAATCTTCTCCATTTAACTTTACACTAAGATAATTGGCCCAATTACAATAGGCTTCTCCTTTTTTTTGAGGTCTTTTATGTTTAGATTTTTCTAGAATAGTTACTTCAACTACCTTATCTAATTGAATACTTGATATTTCTTCTAATTCTTTATTATAGACCAAATGTTTTCCTGGTAAAACTATTCCTTTACGATAGGTACTATTAAATACAACAGGAGCATTTAAATTCGCCAACCTGTAATCAATAGCTTCTTTTTGCTTTAAATAGCCATCAAAAACAAATCCCTTTTCAGGTGTAGCTCCATCTATTTTAACTTGAACCCATTCACCAACTATTATTTCTTCTTCATCATAGATTGTTTTTACGATATCTGTTCTACCTATTATATGTACTTTATCTCCATAATTAAATTTTCCTAGTATTTTTCCTTCAGGTTGCTTTCGATATACAAGTCCATTCTCAGCTGTATTATATTTATACTCATTAACGCTTATTAACTCATAATTACTTGCATTCGGGAGAGAACTATTGGTTAATTGATATTCTTGAGATAAATAAGCATCTAACATAAAAGCTTTTTCTTTTGTATGGCGATTTATCTCTACTTCTACCCATTCACCAGTTACCTTTCTTCCATTTACATATCTGGTTTTTTTCCAACCTGTTTTTCCTGTAATATGAACCCTTGTTCCATAAGGAATATTACCTAGCACATCTCCGTCTGGCTTATCTCGATATTCAAGTCCGTCTTCGGTTGCTACAAATTTATAATCACGTTCTTTAGATACCTGATAGTTACTATTTATATCGTAATGATCTTTACCTACAACCACCGAATATGATAAGCTACCATTTCTAAGTTCTAATGAACTTTCCTGAACTCTAGATTTATCTAAAACTCCTGAAGTATTAGGTTTAATTTCTTCAGTAGCAATACTAACTGTAGCCTCATATTTTACATTTTTTATTGCATCTTTTTGTGGGTAAATATAGGTATCTGGAGCAATGCCGTCTTTATCTCGTAATTCCTGTCCATCATTTTGATAATATAATATTACAGTTCTTTTAAATGAATCATTAAGGCTATTAAAAACCCCTAAAAAAGCAACCGCATCTAACAAGCTATCCCTATTAAAATCTACAACGACTATCTCTTGATTTTTGACTATTATCTTCTCTGCAACTGTCAAGGAATCAGTAAAAAGTTTTGAAATCTTTTGTTCAACTACCTTTTTTATACTATCATTTTTATCTAAATATTCTGTTACTTTAAGATCTTCTTTTTTGGTTTTACATTGGGAAATTGAAAGAGTAACTATACATAGTAAAGTATATTTCAAAACTAATCTCATCCTATTTTTTAGTTTACCATTCATGACAACTACATTGTATTTTATCTATTCTCTTTTTCTATCTGTTTCTACACAGAACCATGTATCGTTTTCTTTAAACACTTTTAATTTATACGAACCACTTCCCTCTTGAAAACTTTGTGATACATGAAAGCGTATAGAATCTTCTTCTACTTCAATTTCTGAAACGCCTTCACTCATTCCTTCATCATGAATAAAAATTTTTCTAAAAGACTTATCGCTATCTGATTCTGGTGCATTGTAAAGAAAATCATATTTATTTTGAGATTTTATAAACGCAGTACTGTAATCATCACAACCTGTAAGTCCGTCTTCATCCGATGCTTCCACAGTTTGATTTTCTGCTAAAACAAAATGAATAATTTCTCCATTTGCTTGTTTTATTTCTTTGCTAGACGAAATAGATAGTACTTTATCACCAAATAAAATAACATGTTCTCTACCAACAATTACCTCTACATAATTTGCCCATTTACAATACGTATCATTTGGTAACAAAGGTCGTTTGTACTTTGTCTTATTTACCATATAAACTTGAGCAATATCGTCTATTATTATCGTACTTTCTTCTTTTAGTTTTTTATTGAAAATTTTATACGAACCTGGTAAAATGAGTGATTTAACGCTATGCTTTTCAAACACAACAGGTGATGCCTTTATTAATTTTCTTCGATCTAAATCTGATTCATTTTTTAAAAAACCATCAAAAACAAAAGCTTTATCCATAGTATCCTCATCTATAATAATCGCTACCCACTCACCTTCTATTTCTTTACCGTCATCATAAATTGTTTTTTTCATTCCTGTTCTACCTGTAATATGTACTTCGGTAGCGTAAGGAAGTTTACCTAGTACCTTACCATCTGGACCATCTCTGTAAATAAGTCCACTTTCTGCAGCTACATATTTGTATAAATTTTCTTCAGTAACTTGATAATTTTCATTCGTGTCATAATTTTGTTCACTAACTAATGCACCATAAGATAGCTCATCATTTTCTACGGATAACGAACTTTTCTGAACTTCATTTTCATTTAAAACGCCAAAATCGTTGGGTATAATTTCTTCACATTCAATATAAGCGTCGTAAGTATCTCCTTTAGAAATTGCTTTTACAGGATACACAAAAGAATCAGAAGAAACAGCATCTTTATATACCATTTTTTTTCCATCATTTATGTAATAAACTATGATGGTTTTGATAAAGGAATTATCTTCTGCATTAAAAATTCCTAAAAATGAAACTCCATCAAGTAAACCATCATTATTTGTATCCAACACAGATACATTTTGATTTTTAAGATACAGGTCTTGTGATGTTAATAATACTTTTAGAAGATTCTCTTTGATATCTTTTTTAATCTGAGCAATAATCTTTTCTTCTTTATTGATACTATTTTCAGTTTTTTTGTCAGTACTTTCTGTCTTTTTTGTATCACAGCTCATCAAGACAAAAAAAACAGTAATGATTGCTACAATGTTATGTATTGTTTTCATAGATGCTATGCTAATTCCTTTTATTTTATGTTTAGTGTATGTATAATTCTTAATATCCCGAAGTTTCTAAATCTAAAAATTTATAGACATCAAATTCGTGAATAGTATACTTAAAATCTGGTAGATTTAATTTTTGTGGAAATTCTGCTTCCTTATTCTCAAAACTTTTTGAAACCTTACTCAAAACAAGCTTCTTTTCTTCAAACTTAAATGTAAAATAGTAATACAGTCTTTCTCCTTCATATCCAGAATAACGAACATTCATTTCTAAGGCACCTTTCTCAAATTTGGAAACCCAAAATGGTTCAGGCCATTTAATTGAATAAAGTGTATCATATTTCTCATAATACCCAGGAGCAATGGTAGTGCTTTTATGGTATAGTTTATATTGATCTTTAGTTTTTGTTCCTAAAAGAATAATCGTAGTAACTTTAAACTCCACTCTTTCTGAATCACGATCTTTAAACTCTTCATCAACAAAAAAATAAATCCCATCTTTTAGTGTATCATTATTAATATCACCAGTTTCACTACTAATAAGCACATGATTATCATCTATCCATTCTTCTAAGGGTAAAACCCTATCATCTGATGTTGCTATATTTTCTTTTCTAAAATTTGTATAATCTATGGTATATTCATCAGGAAAAGTACTTTGGGGTACATACTTATAAGTAATTGTACTTCCTTTTTTAAATAGCACCTCTTTATCAACATAAGTAATAACAGCACCACTATTTGTATAATCTTTTAAAATACCAGTAGATGGATTATAACTAAATTTAAATGGTCTATGATCTGTCTTGTTGTATGTTAACATCCCATTTTCATAGGAATAAGATTCTATTTTCACCTCCTGATTCTCCATAACAGCAGTAATAATGATATAATCTTTGGTAAACTCTAAATCATGACCTTTAGTAAAAGTCTCATCAATTACCATATTTTTTTCTTCATCATAAACAAAAAAACGTTTTCCAATAATATCTTGATGCGATAATTCTTGATTCGAATGCATATTTCTACTGATCTCCTCAAGCTTACTTTCATCAGCGATAAATCCATCAAAAACATATGCAATACCTGAATGATATTCTGATGTAACACCTACCCATTCTCCGCTTATTGTTTTCCCTTCATCTTTAATTTGCTCAAAAACACCAGTATGTTTAACCACATTTACTTTTTCTCCAAAATCAAACTTTGCAATAATATCTCCGTTAGGTGCAGTTCTAAAATTAAGACCCGATGTAGCAATTACATACTTTATATTGTCTTCATTAGCATCAGAAGTTATTGTTTTATTATCTGGCTTAACTTCAATTGAGGTAACTTCTTTTTTTGTATTAGGTTCTACTTTTTTATACCCTCCAGACTCTGTCTTGCAGCTAAATGACAAAGTTAAGGTAATTACATATAGTATTTTTTTCATGATGTTCATTTAAATATAAAATTTAATTGCATGATAATTTTAAGAGATAAAGATCAAATGTAATTGAATTACTCGCAATTTATTTTTACCAATGTATATCCGCTTACTTTTCTTCTATTTTTTATAGCTATAACCCAATAAACGGTGTTTTATTCTCTTGTTTTAATTTTTATAGGCAATTCATATCGAGTTGTTACTGGAATCCCTCTTTTTGTAGCTGGTAATAATGTGGGCATAGTAGTGATTATGGAGTCTAAAATCTCATACAACTCTGGTAAATTTTCCTCAAGATTATCTGAATCGTGAATATCTTTTATCTGCATTCTTCCAGTATTACTTATTTCCAAAACAACAGTAATAGTTTCTTGAATTGTTTCATCACTAGAAATATCAAATGATTGCAAAGCTTTGCTAAATCGTTGCCTTATGTTCGTTCTAAAACAATTCGTTTTTGCCTTTTCTAATAATTGTTCACATTCTTTAAATGCTGGTGATACATCTACTGTCGAAAAATCTACAATGGTATCTCTAGGCTGTAAGGAACTCTTATGACCTGAAATGTATTCACAAGAAACACAATTCAATATCAGCACAATACAAAATAAACTCCTAACAAACATTCATTTAAACTTTATGTGAAATGTACAAATTTTACTTTTAGTAATCTACTACAATGTTTTTTACTGAAAAAAAAAGTGAAAAAGCCCACTTAATTCCTAATGTTTTTACTGCTAAAGCCTGTATTTGCTTCAGATACTTTTGTTGCAATCAAAAAATAATATAAAAATCAACTTTATTATGAAACTTAAATTTTCAAAACTTTTAGCATGTATATTTTTATGCGCTTCTTTATTTAATTGTAAAACTGTACTTATTAACAAAAATGACAAAACACCTCCAGAGCTAGCTATGGGAGCATTTACTCAAGGATTAGAAAATAAAGCTATTGCTAAATCTAATGCCATGCCTAGTAAAATGTTAGTCGCTTCCAATGAAAAGGTATTTTGGTTAGCAAATGCATCTGATAAAAGCGGACTTAAAAAACTAGAGATTGAAGTAGTTTCTGGTGGTCTTTTAAATTTTGACAATCGTTTACTTCAAAAAGTAGAAAAAGAAAATGACACTAGTGCTACAGGGATTAGTAAAACCGGAATTCTAATTTCTGGAAAGTTACAATTTGACAGCCCTACATCGAAAGTCATTTTAAAATCTAAAGCTACAGATTGGGCTGGTAATGTAACTTTTACACCAACAGTAACTGTGGAAAGAATTCCTAAACCTGTAGCAAGATTATCTGCAAATACAACTAGGATTAATCGCGGACAAAGTGTAACACTAACTTACGAAACCCGTAACGCAAATCGTGTTTTTATAAATACTTCTCAATTAAATACATTAAACGGACAAAAAACAGTGAATCCTTCAGTAACAACTGATTATATTTTAAAAGCTGAAAATGAAGTAGGTATTACGACAGACACTATAAGAATTCATGTTACCCAACCCCCTGCTGCACCAAGGATTAATTCTTTTACAGTAAACGACACTAGCGTAGAAAAAGGAGATCAAGTTACACTACGATGGAATACTTCTAATACAAATCAAGTGCAATTATTTCAAGATAATCGATTGGTACATACTACAAATTCTTCAGGTTCAAAACGTATACGATTACAAAGTATCGGAACAGTTAACTTTAAACTTGAAGCTTCTAACGGCACACAACAAGTAACAAAAAGAGTATCTGTTAGAGTAGATCCTGATACCAATTGTTTTTCTTATCCTTTTGCTGGTAATTTCTCTGTTTTATTAAGAGATAGAACAAGAGTTTTATATCGTTATCCACCATCTAATTTATATCAAGGGCAACGTATTACTTCCGTAAAAAACCCATTTAATGTAGATGTTATATTACGTATTGGTACTCGTGAAACAAGAATCAATGCAGGGCAAACTACTAACTTTTTTAATGGTTTAGGTGTTGGTAGTGAATGGAGGCTATTAGTTCCGAATCCACAACCTACTTTTGTTAAAATAAATGTATGCACCGAACGTAATTAATTTAAAGCATATTTAAAACGTCATTTCAATTGAAATGACGTTTTAAATATCTTTTTTATAGCTATTCTATTTCTACATCTTTCATAAAAAAATCCTTTTTCAGTTCTTTCAACCTACTTGTTATGTAGTTATCCGCAATAGTATCTTTTCCTTTAAATTTTTCCTGATACTTTTGATACAGTTTGTATCCTATTTTTTTGTCTTTATAAAATAAATCTGATTGCTTAGCAAAAGCAAAAAGAGCTTTATAATTTTTCGAATTTTCGGAAACTGCATTTTTGTATGACTCTAAAACCTTTTTCGGCATTTTCATTTCAGTATACACACTCGCAAGTCCCATGTGTGCTCTATCTCTTTTTCTTTTCCCTCTATGTAACCCACCATAATAATACATCATTGCTAATTTTGGTTCTTTTTTTATCATCGCAATATCACCTAAATAAATCGAACTCTTAAAATCTTCATCGTCTAAATAACCTGCTTTTAGGAAATGCTTTTCAGCTTTATCATAATTTTCAATATTAAAATAAGACCTTCCTAACATCATATGTGTATAGCGCTCATTAGGTTGAATTGTATCTAAATGATTCAGTAAAATTATACTTTCATTATACTTTTTTTTAGCATAAAGTCTATTAATTTTCAAGCGATTTAAATTGATATGATTAGGTCTTAATTCCAATCCTTTCTCTGTAAAAATTTTGGCAGAATCTTTATCTTTTATCAGTGTAAAACTCTTTGCTAGCTTTTCAATAGCATTAAAATGAGCGTTATCTAACTTATACGCCAACAAATAATTATCAATTCTCGTAAATATTCTTTTATACTGCGGTGTCGATAAAGCTAATTGGTAATAATAATTTGCATTTTTATGATCTTTACGAATTAACTCTTTAAAAATCATTTCCGCTTTTTTATACTTTCTTAACTGTAAATACTTTTTTCCTAACTTGTACTTTAACAATAAATTATCTGGATCTTTCCTACAAATCTCTTCATATAAATTTATAACCTCTATAATTCTTTTCGCTTTAGATAAAGATTTTCCTAAATTAATTTTAGTTCTATAATCTTCTTTAAATACTAATGCTTTTTTATAATGATCTATGGCTTTTCTATGATTATCTAAACCATCGTAAATTTTAGCAATTCTAACATGCCTTTCAAAAGTAGCAGGCAATTCATCTAGCTTTTGTAAGGCAGGTGTGTAACGCCCTATTTCCAAAAGACTATCTATAGCTTTAAAAGCTGAAGTTTGACCTCCAGCTTTTATTACTATTATTACAATACAAATTATACAAATTCTCTTTTTCATATATTCTTAATAAAAACATGAGGCAAAAAAACTATTCCTCTGATAACCATTTAATTAAATTTAAAAGTAATTTATAATTCTCTGAAGCTTCTATTGCATTCATCCCTACTTTAAATTGATCTCTACCAGCTAGTTGAGCTGTAAACATTGCAGCTTCTCCAAAAACAGCAATCTTACCCTTACCTACATTCATAATAGCTCCTTGTGAAAGTTCTTTCGCAGGAAAGCGTTCTGTTTTTTTATTGAATCGCCACATAGTATCTGGTAAAAGAACAATTTGTTTTTCTGTAGTTTTTAAGATCGATATTGCTTTATTTGGAATTTGAAACGCTTGTCCAGTAAAAGTTCTTATGGAATTTACTTTTTTAAATCTTCCTATTCCGTTAGTTAAATCGTGATCAGCTAACATATTATTTTCTTTATTAAAATCGAAAATTCCTCTCATATTCTCATCTAACAAAAAACTATCATAAAAATGAAAGCCAAATATTTTCCCTAATTTTTCACTAGCTCCAGCAAAAGGCATATGATCTGCAATTAAAAATAAAGCCCCTCCATTTTTAACCCAAGCCTTAATTGCTTTTATTTCTTCATTACTAAATGCACTTGGTGTTGGAGTTACAAACGGACTTCTTGCATTTTCATGCAATGCGTTAGAAATAACTAACAATTTTATTTTTTTTAATGTTTTTTGAGAAAACTTCTTTGTGAACGATTGAACTTCATATCCTGATTTCCTTAAAACATTAGCAAAAGGATAAAAGCGATTATTTATTGTATGAAAATTATTATGCGCTGAATCTACATATACAATTACATCTTTCTTTTCTTTAGTTATAATTGGCATATATAAACTATCTGGAACTTGTTGCGAAAAAACATAAAATCCACAGAAAAAAAATAATAAAAACTTCATTTTATTCTATCTTGAATATGATTGGTAATGTGTATCCAACTTTTACCACTTTACCTTCATGTTCTCCCGGTTTAAGTTTAGGTAATTTTCTAACGATTTCCTCTGCATGCTCTTGCAATCTAGGATGTGGTGCTCTACTCTTAATATTTATAACCTCACCTTCCTCATTAATTTTAAATTGAACATAAATTCTTTTTTTACCAGGCTTTAAACCTAAGTCTTCAGCCATTTTTGCGTCAAAATTCTCTTGAATAAACCTTCTCATGTTTCTATTAAAAGCCTCTTTACCTTCTCCTTTTCCAATGAAAGCAGGTGCTACATCTAAATTTGCAAAAGATACATTATTACCTATTTTATTACCTTTAGATAGACTATGTCTTTCTTTATATTCTTTATGCATTTCCTTAAAATCATAAAACAATACTTTCCTGTTATTTTTTCCCTCAAAAATCCTAGGTTTTATAGATAAAGTACTATTTTTCAATTCTTCTTTACTAATAGTCTTTTCATATTCTTCTCGTTCTTCCATTGTTAAATCTTCAATAGAATATTCTTTAGAATTTGGTGCTTCTCCTGAAAAAAGAGCATCCATATAGCTATCATTATCCGAGGTCTTTAATTCATTATCTAATGTTTTTAAATACAATTTTTGTTTATCTAATTCCTGAGGTTTATTTAGTGTTTCATTTCCCGAGCATGCAGTATAAAATAACATACTGGTTAATACTGGTATTAACATTAAATACCTTAATTGTTTACTTTGTTTAGATCTACTTTTTGTCATCATAACGATTCTTTTTTTAATTAATGATTGTTTATAAAATTGATTTACAAATGATATGTTTTGTACTTGAAAAACTTCTTCAAGTAAATTATTTATATAAGTTTCTTTTTTTGACAATTTACTAGCTACCTCATCTGATAAGAACTCATGTATTGATGCAATCCTTTTTTGAAAAACCCAAATCATCGGATTAAACCACATCACTATTTTAAGCATTTCAAAGAGCAATAAATCAATACTATGTTTTTGTTTGCTATGTACTAATTCATGCTTTATTACTTTTTCTTTACTCGATTCTGATATATTTTCTCCTAGAAAAATGTAATTGAAAAATGAAAATGCCTTACTGGTATTTGGAAGTATAACTAAATGATAACCATCATATTTTTGTATGTTATTCTCATATAAAAGTTTTAATATGCTATATATTTTATAGATGAAAACACTTAAGAAAACAGCAAAACCTAACCAAAATAGTATATCAAAATACGCAATGGATTGATACCAACTTTGTTTTTCGATAATTGTTTGAGGAGATAAAACTACTTCTGGAAGCAGGATTGTATATTCCTCTGGTATTGAACTTTTGATTCTTGGTATTTTTATTAATGGTAAAGCGAAAGAAGCTACAGCTGTAAATAAAAGATAAAAACGGTTCTTAATAAAAAAAGTCTCTTTGCTTAAAAAAAAGTCATAGATCATTAAAAACAATATCTGAAATAAAATTACCTGTATAATGTAAGCTAGCATAATTTCTATTTTTTAGAATTCTTTTCAACTTCTTTTAAAATACTTTCTAGTTCTTGTATATCCATTTTATTTTCTTTCATAAAAAAAGACACCATACTCTTAAAAGATCCACCAAAGTATCCATTCATTAACTTATGTAAACTCTGATTGCTATAATTAGATTTTTCAATTATTGGGAAGTAAACATATCCCCTTCCCTTAGTCTTATGACCTACAAATTCTTTGGTTTCTAAAATCCTTATGATAGTAGATACGGTATTGTAAGCAGGCTTAGGAGTTGGCAACTCTGCTATAACCTCTTTAACTGAAGCTTCACTTAAACTCCATAAAACTTGCATAATTTGTTCTTCTGCTTTTGTTAGCTGTTTTCCCATGACTCTGATTTTCTTGATACAAATATAACTAAAAAATTAGTTTAAACTAATTTTTTAGTTATAAATATTAAAACCTACTGATTATCAAATCAAAAACGAATACGATTGAGATATAAATATACCTATCTGATAAGCCCTAAATATGAATAAGTTGTGTTAGTAATATATAAGTATTGATTTCAATCTGGAAAATAATTACGAAGCAATACACTTATATGATTATGACCAATAACAAATTGACAATACCTTCTAAATTCTCTACAGGTTCACACCATAAATTTTATTTGTTAGAACTATGTGATTCAGAAATGATAAAAAAATTGAGCATAGGCAAATTCGGAATGATATAAGAAAAAGGATCCCCTATTAATTTAAATTGAAGTACAAGGTTTTGAAAAATTAGCTATGGCATAAAATAAAAAAAGCAACCCATTTCAGGGAAGCTTTCCATTGGTTAACAAAACCACGGCAATCTCTTGCCGAACAACACAACTATTGCTATCTAAAAAAAAGACAGCCTGCAAATATATACACTTTAAGATTACCTACCAAAAATTATTTAAAAAAAACTTTTTTAATCTAAAAAAGGAAATTGTTTAATACTACAATTGATTGTATCTTTGCGCCTTTAATTTCAATTACATAAAACGAATATCAATGCAATTATCAGAACAAGAAATTGTACGTAGAGAGAAGCTAGCTAGATTACGAGAGCTAGGTATTAATCCATATCCAGCCGATTTATTTCCATTAGACTCTAATTCTAAGGAAATTAAACAGAAATTCGAAGAAGGTAAAAAGGTGGTTATCGCTGGTAGATTAATGTCTAAAAAAGTACAAGGGAAAGCTTCGTTCGCTGAATTGCAAGATAGTGAAGGTAGAATTCAGATATACTTTAATCGTGATGAAATTTGTCCAGGTGAAGACAAAATGAAGTATAATGAATTGTTTAAGAAATTATTAGACTTAGGAGATTTCATAGGTCTTGAAGGAGAATTATTCAAAACTCAAGTTGGTGAAATTACAGTAATGGTTAAGGATTTTAAGTTATTAAGTAAAGCTTTAAAACCATTACCGCTACCCAAAACAGATAAAGATGGTAAAGTATATGATGCATTTACAGATCCTGAAATGCGTTATAGACAACGTTATGCTGATTTAGCTGTTAATCCGCATGTAAAAGAAGTATTTGTTAAAAGAACAAAGTTATTTAATGCTATGCGTCAGTTTTTTAACGACGCTGGTTATTTTGAAGTAGAAACTCCAATTTTACAACCAATTCCTGGAGGTGCTGCTGCAAGACCATTTATAACACATCATAATTCTCTAGATATTCCTTTGTACATGAGAATTGCTAACGAATTATACTTAAAAAGATTAATTGTTGGTGGTTTTGATGGAGTTTATGAGTTCTCTAAAAACTTCCGTAACGAAGGAATGGATAGAACTCACAATCCAGAGTTTACTGCTATGGAAATCTACGTTGCTTACAAAGACTACAACTGGATGATGGAGTTTACAGAGAAATTATTAGAGCATTGTGCTCTAGCTGTAAACGGAACTACAAAAGCTACTTTTGGTGAGCATGAAGTAGATTTTAAAGCTCCATATGCAAGAGTTACTATGGCAGATTCAATTAAACACTTTACTGGTTTCGATATTGATGGTAAATCTGAAGAAGAGTTATTTGAAGCTGCTAAAGGAATGGGAATTGAGGTTGATAAAACCATGGGGAAAGGAAAATTAATTGATGAGATTTTTGGTGAGAAATGTGAAGGAAATTATATTCAGCCAACTTTCATTACAGATTACCCAAAAGAAATGTCTCCTTTATGTAAAGAGCATAGAGATAACCCTGAATTAACTGAGCGTTTTGAATTAATGGTTTGTGGTAAAGAAATCGCAAATGCATATTCTGAGTTAAATGATCCTATTGATCAACGTGAGCGTTTTGAAGAGCAATTAAAACTTTCTGAGAAAGGTGATGATGAGGCAATGTTTATCGATCAAGATTTTATTCGTGCTTTAGAATACGGAATGCCTCCTACTTCTGGATTAGGAATAGGAATGGATCGTTTAATCATGTATTTAACGAACAATCCTTCTATTCAAGAAGTATTATTCTTCCCACAAATGAAACCTGAGAAGAAAGCACCAGCAGTAGAATTAAACGATGAAGAAAAAGCAGTGTTAGCTATTCTTGAAAAAGCTGAAAAAATAGCTTTAAACGATCTTAAATCTGAATCTGGGTTAAGCAATAAAAAATGGGATAAAACTATTAAAGGTTTAACTAAAAACAACCTCGCTAAAGTTGAAAAAACAGACGAAGGTTTATTTGTTGAAATCTTATAACGATATAAAGTTCATATGAACCTAGTACTGAAAACAACCTTAATATTTTTAAGGTTGTTTTTTTTATGCCTAATTCCGTTCGATAATTTATCTCTCTAAAACACGTTAGTTTAGTAAATGAAAAATTTTTAAACAATATTCGCTAGTATTCAATTAATATTTGTTGGACATGCATAGATATATAAAAACAATACTATCAAACATTTAAACTATATTTACACCAAATAATCCCTAAAAAATGAAACTAAAATTCAACCTTTATTATTTGATGGTTCTTATCATCTGTTTTTCTTGTTCTAAAGATGAAAACTTAAATGTAAGACAAGAAGAAGAAGTTACAAATCCGGATGAAATTGTAAATACAGAGCCTTGTGACTTTACTTTAAATAATGTCAGTCCCAATACAAAACTAACCATCAACTGTGTATTAGATTTAAAAGGAGAAACCATAAATCTGCCCACTGGGGTAGAATTAGTTTCTGATAAAGGACAAATTATTAATGGTACACTTAACTTTGAAGCCAATGGAAAAATAGATGGAGAGCTTTTAAATAGTTCTTTAACTATTGAAGGTAATACAACTTTGATTAATGAAACATTTGTATTCAGACCTTCTAGATGGAAAAATATTCTTCAAGGAGATACTACCTACGACAAGGCATTAAGCAACACTAAAAACTTTGAAGACTTATTATTCTTTATTTCCAGTATAGGAGGTAAAACCTTTAGTATTGATGACTTTAATGCTTTTTTTGAAGTTTCAACGGTTACAAGTACTACAAGTGACCAGAATTTCAGACCAACTAAAGAGGCTATCAACTTACCTTCTAATTTACATCTAAAAATGTCTGATAAAACATTCCTCCAAATGTATCCTGCTAATCCAGAAAATGGTAATGGTACTTTAGTCGCGGTAAGAGATGTAGATAATGTAAAAATATCTGGTGGTCATCTTATTGGAGATGGACTTACACGTGAATATGTTGGTGATAATATAGGTGAAGCTGGTTCACGATTATTTTCTATCCATGCTTCTCGAAATATAGAAGTAGATAATGTAACTTTTGAATATGGATCTGGTGGTGGAATTACAATTTTCTCTTTAGGTTTCCCTTTCAATCCAGACTATATTCCTACTGATGGAGTAATAATAAGAAACTCAACATTTAGGAATCTTCGACGTATGTCTACTTCTGTCACAGATGGAAAAAACATAAAAATCATAGGAAATACATATATAAACACTGGTCAACCTCAACGAAGTGGTGATGATGGAGGAAATGTTGGATATGCTATTAATATTGAAACATTTAGACGCAGGGATGACGACGGAAATTTACTTGAATTCCAAAGAGTTAATAATGTTGAAGTACGAGATAATGTTGAAGATAATAGCAGAATTGGCTTTCTTTTAGTATTAGGAAGTAGTGATGTAATTGCAGAAAACAATAAAGTTGAAACCAGAATGGCTTTTAACTTTAGTAGTGGAGTAAGCTTTAGAAACAATACTTTTGTGGGAACTCCAGATAGAGATCAAAGTTTTGCAATTTTTGGTGCTGGAGAAGACAGTGAATTTACTTTTGATAATGAAATTAAGGATAACAGTATTGAAGGTAAATATGGAACAGGTATCTCATTGTCAACTCAAAAATGTAAAGTATATCAAAACAGCATTAAAAATGTTGCTGTCGGTATTCAAATGAGTGCTTCTAATACTATTGATATTTATGAAAATAATATTAAAGCTTCTAACAATGGTATTTTTTCGAATTCTACAACAATCAATTCAATTAACATATTTAACAACACTATTGAATCGGACAGCTTTCATATGAAATTCACTCAAGTAAATCAAACACCTGAAAGTGCAAATTTTAAGATTGATGTTAAAGAAAATAATTTTGTAAATCAAGCTAGTAGTGTTAGTGTATCCAATACCAAAGGATTTAACTTCAATGAAAATCAACTTTTTGGTGGATTGAGTTTAAAAAATGTAGTAAATACCACTATTACCGCCAATAATATAACTCCAGAAAACAGCAATGGAGTGTTATTACAAGGAGATATTACAAATCTTACTGTAACAGAAAATAAAATAACTAAACCTACTGTAACTCGTTTCGAATGTATTAACGATGAATCTACATCTTTAAGTAACACAACTATATCTAACAATTCTTGTAATTAACCATACTAGTTTACCATGAAGTTTCGCATAATCCCTAAAATAAAAAACATGAAACCTACATTCTTATACGTTCTCATTTTTCTAACATGTTTCTCATGTTCAAAAGATGAAGTTATTGATGTAGGGCAAGGAGAAGAAGTTGTAACTCCTGATGAACCTGTAAGTACTAAACCTTGTGATTTTGACTTAAAAAATATTAGTCCAAATACTAAAATCACAATCAACTGTGTATTAGACCTAAAAGGAGAAACAATAAACCTTCCTTCTGGTATTGAATTAGCTTTTGATAAAGGACAAATTATTAATGGTACACTTAACTTTGAAGCCAATGGAAAAATAGACGGAGAACTTTTAAATAGTTCTATAACTATTTCTGGTGATGTTAGTTTAATTAAAGAAACTTTTATTTTTAAACCAAGCCAATGGAAAAATATTGTTCAAGGTGCTATTGATTATAATGTTGCTTTAGACAATACTAAAAATTTCGAAGAGCTTTTATTTTTTATCTCAAGTTTAGGCGGGAAAACTTTTGAAGTTGATGAGTTTGACGCTTTTTTTGAAATTTCTACTGTAACAAGTACAACTAGCGATCAAAACTTTAGACCATCAAAAGAAGCAATTAACTTACCTTCTAATTTTCATTTAAAAATGACTGATAAAACTTTTTTAAGAGTTTTTACTGCTCCTGATGATCGAAGAAATGGGACATTATTAGCTACGAGAGATGTTGATAATGTAAAAATATCTGGTGGTAATTTAATTGGTGATGTATTGACTAGAAAGTACGTAGGAGATAATGAAGGTGATATTGGATCTCGTTTACTCATGGTAGTTGCTTCTCGTGGAATTGAAGTAGATCAGGTATTTTTTGAGCATGGTTCTGCTGGAGGGGTTGATATTCACTCGTTGGGCTTCCCTTTTAATCCTGATTATATCCCTTCAGAAAACATTCTTGTAAAAAATTGTACTTTTCAAAATATCAGACGAATGTCTACTATAATTACTGACGGTAACAATATCAAAGTAATTGGGAATACCTATATCAATACTGGCCAACCCATAGGAAATGATCCTGTTGGCGGGAATGTTGGTTATGCTATTAATATTGAAACATTTAGACGCAGAGACGACAATGGAAACTTACTCGAATATCAACGTGTTACAAATGTAGAAGTTAAAGATAATATAGAAAAAAATAGTAGAGTTGGTTTTTTACTTGTTTTAGGTAGTAGTAATGTAATTGCTGAAAACAACACTGTTGAAACAAGAATGGCTTTTAATTTTAGTAATGGTATACGCTTTAGTGGTAATCAATTTAATGGTAAGCCTAATGAAGATCAAAACTTCGCCATTTTTGGTGCTGGAGAACAAAGCGAATTTACATTTGACAACGAAATAAACGATAATACTATAAACGGTAATTACGGTACTGGTATTTCTCTTTTAACTCAAAAATGTAAGATTTACGGAAATACAATTAAAAATGTAGCTTCAGGTATTCAGCTAATTAGATCAGAAACTTTAGATGTATACGACAATAACATCAGTGTATCAAACATCGGTGTTTTTGCTAATAGTACTCATTTAAATTCTGTTAATATACATAACAATACTATTACTTCTGAAAGGTTTTATGTAAAGTTCACTAATGTTAACTCAGATACAGCTCATTCTAATTTTAAGCTCAACATGAATAACAATATGTTTGTAAATACTGGTAAAGTAGAATTCATTAACACTTCTGGTATCACTTTCAATGAAAATAATGTTTTAGGTGGAATCAGTTTAAAAAATAGTTTAGCAACTAAAATAATTGATAATAGAATAACACCAGAAAATAATCATGGTGTGTTATTACAAGGTACACTTTCCAACGTCATGGTAAAAGATAATATAATTACCAAACCTACTTCAAATCAATTTGAATGTTTACGAAATGAAGCTACTGCTCAAAGTGAAACTACAATTACGAATAATTCTTGTAATTGATCACTTCTTTAATTGAATTTGTATAATCCCTAAAGATAAAACCATGAAATTTAAACTTTTTTACATTATAATTTTTATAATATGTTTTTCATGCTCTAAAGATCAAGCTATTGATGTAGGGCAAGGAGAAGAAATTATAATTCCTGAAGAACCTGTAAGTACTGAACCTTGTGATTTTGATTTAAAAAACATTAGCCCAAACACCAAAATCACTATTAATTGTGTCTTAGATTTAAAAGGAGAAACAGTAAACCTTCCTTCTGGTGTTGAATTAGCTTTTGATAACGGAAAAATTATCAATGGTAGCCTTAATTTTGAAGCAAACGGAAAGATTGATGGAGCATTATTAAACAGTAATTTAAGTATTGAAGGCGATGTTGCATTAAACAGTGAAGTATTTAATTTTGTCACCAACAAATGGGAGATTACAGAAGGACAAACTTCAGATGAAATTGCTGAACAAAATAAAATTAATCTTCAAAAAGTCATTGACTTAACTAAAAAAATGGGCGCAACGGTTTTTAATATCGATAAGCTAGATGCCTATTTTAAAATTGGTGTTGAGCAAGGTGGTAGAGGGTTAGATGCAGATGCTATTCACTTACCTTCTAATTTCCATTTAAAAATGACGGATAATACGTTTTTAAGAGTACAACCTTTTAAAATTCCATGGGGAGTATTACTTTCTATCTTTGAAAAGAAAGACGTAAAAGTTACAGGAGGAAATTTGATTGGAGATCGTTTTGAGCATGATTATAGTCCATATAACGATATGCATGGTATAGCAAGAAATACTCATGAATGGCCAACCTTAGTAACCATAGCTGGCTCTGAGAACATTACAATAGATCAAATAAATTTAAAAGCTTCTACTGGAGATTGTTTAGTTATCGGTGCTGTTGGAGATGAAGGAAATAGAACAAATCCAAATGCTTTGTGGAATAAGAATATTATCATTGAAAATAGTATTATTGATGAAGGAAGAAGAAATAACATTAGTGTTACAGATGGAGAAGATATTATTATCAGAAATAATCAAATTATCAATACTGGGTTAGGTGAAGTTTTAAGAGATGGTAATGGAGCTATAATTTATAATTCCTCTGGAACAAATCCTAAATATGGAATAGATGTTGAACCTTATGTAGAGTTTAGTAGCTTTACTAAAGATTCTGCTATTAGATATGAATGGGTAGAAAATGTATCAATAGAAAATAATACATTTACCAACAATCAAAATGGAAGTATTATCGTTTTCATTGGTGATAATATAAAAATTGATGGAAATACTTCTGACCATTCTATAGCCTTACGCCAAACCGCTGGAAGCTCTATTACTAATAACATTATAGAAGCCCGTGATAACGTAGCGGGTAGTAGAATTGGTATACAAACTAGTGATGCTAGATTCTACACTGATTTTGTTGGGGGTAACTTACAACAATATGCATTAAACAATAATGTCATTAATAATACAGTAAAAGACTTTGCTACAGGAATTAAATTATTTGGTGGTAAAGCCAATGTTACTCAAAATAATGTAATTGATTGTAAGGCTAGTTTAATTGTTGAAAAAGCTGAAAATATTGAGATTTTTGAAAACACCTATACAAGTTCCCTGCCAAACAGCATAGGAATTATATTTGGATTTTATAGCGATAACGTTAAAATTCATGATGAAAAAGTAGATGTTCAAGGACGCTTTTTATTTGTTAATGGTTACAATAGACCAATCCCTAATTTAACAAATAACTTATCAGCTTATACTTCTGAAATTTCTAATTGTGAATTAAATGGGAAGAAAACTTCTCGCATTTTCAATGCCGTTGGTTTACACTTAATCAACAATACGCTTAATACTGGTTTAGAAATTATTAAAAGTGATGGTATTAAATTTAATCAAAATACTATTAGTGCTACTAATGTAAACGGACTTGTTTTAGATGAAAGTATTAATACAACTATACTTAATAATAATTTCACTTTAACAGACTCTTACGAAACTATTGAAATTAAAAATGAGCCTTCTGGTGCAAATAATACTGTTAATGAAAATATTAGAAATTGATTAATAATATTATTTGATGCTTAAATAATGTTTACCATATGAAAACAACTTGAAATAATGGAAAATAATTTAAAACTAATCTTATTTTTTTCTTTAACTTCAATCCTTATTTTCATTTCTTCTTGTTCAAAAAAAGAAGAAATAATTATTCCAGGTGAAGAAGTTATAGACGAAAACCCTAACAATACTACAAACCCTTGTCAATTTCAGCTTTCTTCTATAAACTCTGGAGATACTATAACCCTAGATTGTTTATTAGACTTACAGGGAAACACTTTTGTAGTTCCTGAAAATGTAACTTTTGCTTATGACCAAGGTGATATTACCAATGGAACATTAATTTTCTCTGGAGAAAACAATAAAATAGATGGTAAATTATTAAATGCATCTTTAACATTGAAGGGTACTGTTACTTTAATTGACCCTGCGTTTGATTTTTTTCCAGACAAGTGGGGAATTGTTCAAGGTGTAGTAAATAATGAAATTGCAGATAAAAATAGAAGTATTTTAAAATCAACAATTAAAAAAATAAAAGAATTAGGAGGAAATACTTTTAAAATTGATAAAATTGATGCTTATTTTAGAGTAGATAATTTACCTCCACAAACAACTCCTACTCAATTTGCAATTACTATTCCATCTGATTTTTCTTTGGAAATGACTGATAATACTCACTTAAGAATTCAACCAAATAATTTTAAACAACCTTCTTTATTATCCATTTTAGATGTAGATAATGTAAGTATAAGTGGTGGTATACTTCATGGAGAAAGAGATGAACATGATTATTCTGATGGTGGAACACATGAATGGGAAACATTAATAAGTATTAAAGCAGGTAGAAATATAAAAATTAACAATGTTACTATGATGGACTCTGCTGGTGATGGTATCGGTGTCTCTAACCTAGAACATGCTTTTAACCCTGGTTATAAACCTTCTATAGATGTTGTGATTTCAAACAACACGTTTATAAGGAATAGAAGAAATCAACTTTCTATAACAGATGGAAGGCAAGTTTTGGTAGAAAATAACATTTTTATAGACGCAAGTATTCATACAGCAAAATCAAGAGGTACTGCACCTGGATTTGCTATAGATGTAGAAGCAGTAAGAGGCAATAATCCTGCGGGTCCACAACAAATCGCACAAGACATTATTATTAGAGGTAACACAGAAAAAGGTAGTAGAATAGGTTCTTTTACTGTTCATACTGGCGATAGAGTTACTATTGAAGACAATAAATTAGAAAAATTCCTATCTTATTCAACTTCCATTGGTACTATTATTAAGAATAATCATATTGAAGATTCTTCTGGTAGTTCAACTGGAACAGCAATATTTGCAGGGCGAAGTGATTTATTTGAAAGGAATTACGATAATAAGGTCTACGGAAATACAATAGTGGGTTATACTACGGGTATTGAAGCTACAAATACTCGACTTGAAGTATATAAAAACACAATAATAAATAGTGCAAGTGCTATCCGATTAAAAGATTTAAATCATTCTTCTATCTATAAAAATAATATTTCAAGTAATGTAGAAAGTAGTTCTGGTATTATTAGTCATACGGCTTCTAATTATATAAATGAAGTAGATATTCGTGATAATCGTATTGAAAATGGTGGAATTAGTTTTATTCGTCAAAACATACAACCTGACCAATCTGATTTTTCTTTTGATGTAACCAATAATATTGTTACAAGAGATGGCGCAACAATAAGTGATTCTGTAGGTTTCAATTTAAAAAACAATACGTTTAACGATCGAATTCGCTTGGTTAATGCTAGAAATGGTACGATATCTGAAAACACGATTTCTTCCGAACTAGATGGAATCCGTATAGATAATGGATGTAGAGATATAAAAATATCCTCAAATACTATTAATTTTATACGTAATTGCATATGGTATAATAATAATAATGATGCCACGAATATTGAAGAAATCAATAATGATTGTATCGTAAATTAATAGATTTTCTTTCCACAAAAAGAGCCAAACACACATAAAACAAATTAATCAATAAATAAAACATATTTAACCAATAATAATCCCAAAAATGAAACTTAAGTATAGCTATTTTTATCTTATCGTTTTTATGCTACTACTTTCTTGTTCAAAAGATGAAGTTGTTAATCTTGGTCCAGAAGATATGGATAATACTGAACCCGATGAAGTAGTTAATGTAGAGCCATGTGATTTTACATTAAACAACCTTAGCCCTAATACTAAACTCACCATTAATTGCACATTAGATCTTAAAGGTGAAACCATTAACCTTCCTGAAGGTATTGAATTAAATTATGATAAAGGAAACATCACCAATGGTACTTTAAATTTTAGTACTAACGGAAAAATTGATGGTGAACTATTAAATAGTGGTTTGGACATTCAAGGAGAAGTTATGTTGATTAAAGAGGTTTTTAATTTTTCTCCTAAAAAATGGGAAATTACTGAAGGAGAAATCTCAGATGAAATAGCTCTTCAGAATAAAAACACGATACAAGATGTAGTTAACTTAACTAAAAAAATGGGAGCTACAACATTCAAAATAGATAAATTGGATGTTTATTTTTATGTTGGTTCCAGAGAAATTGGCGCAACAGTTAGAGGTCCTGGTTATAGTGATGCTAGAAACGCTTTAACTATTCCTGGCGATTTCAATTTCATGATGAGTGATAATACTCATATAAGAGTACAACCTAATTTCCATAAACAGTATGCCCTTGTTGCAGTAACAGATGGAGCTTCAAATATTGTAGTTTCTGGAGGAAATTTGTATGGAGACAGAGATACGCATGACTACGACACAGTAGATTCTACACATGAATGGGGTCATGTATTTATGATTGCAGGTGCTACTAATGTTACCTTAAAAAACATTATTATGAAAAATGGAAGTGGTGATGGTCTTGATATCAGATCTAATGTAACTAGTCAACACGAAGGACATGTTTCACCATATAATGTTTTAGTCCAAAATTGCACATTTGATAGTAACCGTAGAAATAATGTTTCTATCACTGATGGGCATAATATTACCATCGACAACAATTTATTTTTAAATGCTGGTGTTGATACACAAAAATCAAAAGGAACTGCACCAAGGTATGGTTTAGATGTTGAAGAAGTTTATTTTGAAGATGCCTTTGACATCACTATTAGTAATAACACAGAAAGAGGGAGTGCTAATGGTTCTTTTTTAGTAGCCATAGGATATGATGTAACCATAGAAGGAAATACAGCAGAAACTCCAATGGGGTACGGAAAAGGAACGGGTATAATTATTAGAAATAACACCTTAAATGCAAATACTGAAAATCAGGTGAACGGAACTGGTATTTTTTGTGGTAGAAACGATGTTGTCGATAATTTTAATAATAAGGTATATGGCAACACGATTAATAATTATTCTACTGGAATTTATTTAGAAGGAAAGGAACTAGAAATTAATGATAACATCATTAACAACTGTAAAACAGGTATCCGATCTAGAGGAATCACAAAATCTATTATAGCTAAAAATAAAATTGAAAGTTCATTATCAGATAGTAATGGTATAACTGGTGGTAAATGGTTAGATGAAGTAGAAATAACTGAAAATACCGTAAATGTAAATAGAAAGTCTTTTGCCTTAACTGATCTTAATACTGAGAGTGACCACTCTGCATATACTTTTGAAGTAAATAATAATAATTTTAGATCCAACGGAACACCTTCTTTTAGTAATGTTACTGGTGCATTTTTTTCTGGGAATACTGTATTTAGTGGTATTGAAGTTTTCAGTTCAAAAGATCTCACTATGAATTCGAACACAATTAATTCTTCCAATGAACATGGAATTTATATTAGGAAAGAGAATTTTAATATTCATTTGAAGCAAAATACCATTACTGTACCAAGCAATTTTAATTGTATCGAAATTCAAGCCGAAACTAATCCGTCTGAAGTACATATAACAGATAACGATTGTACAAATTAGAAAGAAATATTTATTAAAAAAAGCTGTTTTTCGTTTTGAAAAACAGCTTTTTTTTATCTTTTTAGCAGCTAAAAACTTAGTTTTTTTGATACGATTTATGATTAAAAACTTCGTATAAATTAGTTGAATTATTTTTTCTTAATACAAGGCTAAAAAATAAAACATAGCTTTAGTTACGGTTTCTTTTTTAAACAAAGTAGAAAGGAAAAAGAAACGACTAATATGCGAAATTTTTAGTCGTTAATCGTATGACTACTGAATTACAATTTTTTCTACTTGTTTTAATCCATCTGTAGAAATTTCCATCACATAAATTCCTGTACTCAACTTATCCGTATGCACAATGGTCGTTCCTAAAGAAGATTCTTTAACATTTACTAACTGGCCAGCTGTGTTAAAAATTTTAATTTGGGTAGACGATGAACTTTTATGATTAGGAATTTCAACAGTAAGTACTCCTTTTGATGAAGGATTTGGGTAAAATTTATATTGTAATGTTGATACATTTTCCGTTGAAAGTGTAGATTTATCAACTAATTTCCATGTTCTTACCCAGTCATAAAAAGTAGTTCTTTCTTCTTCAGAACCAGTCATACCTCCATCAGCAGGCACAGGGTTCCAATTGTATGCTTCTGTAACTAACCTTAAATACATAGGTAAATTAAATTCAGATTTTGGAGTTATACTATATACCTCTTTCCCATCTAAAAAGAATAAGACCTCAGTAGGACTTTTCCACCACGCTCCATAAACATGGTAATCTTCCCATACTTTACCTGAAGCTAATTGTGCATTATCTCCTTGCGATCCTGTTGGGGTTTGCATACAAGACGTATTTCTACTGTGCGTATTAGAATGTATAGTTCTATCAAAACTAGAAGAACCTCCTCCAGTAATTTCTCCAACACATTCTTGAATATCTAACTCTGTAGTTCGTTTATCACATCCAGTAAACTCTTTAGTTCTATTAATTAACCAAAAAGTTGACGATAAAAAGGTTTTATTAGCTTTCATCCTAACTTCAAAATATTGCCCTACTTCTGCTCTATTCATAGACCAAATATTCCCTGCTCCATGAGTAAACGTTTCTCCATTAACAACCCGTGGAGATGAGAACTGATAATTTGTGATTTTCAAATTATCATCACTAACCGATACTACATCTTTAACAAATAATGCTGGCGCACGACCAATCCAAGCAGCGGGGTCTGTATTCATCCATTTCGTTTCGTCAAGTGCTGTTCCTTCAAATTCATCGGAAAGATTATCAACTTTTGTCCAAGTTTTATCTGTTGAAGCATTAGGATCTTGTCCAGTCTCAAAAAAAGGCTGTTGTGCATGCATTTTAACACATAAAGCAAGTAATACTAAAAAGGTAGTTGATCTATTCATTTTTTATAGGATTATATTCAACCAATAACGTCAAAAACGTTATTAATATTTCAATACTGTTAAAATACTCAAAAAAACCTTCAAGTGGTTAACTCATATTTTTTATGTAATTTTATACCGCTATGAAAAAATTACTGCGATATGTACCTTTACATATATTGCTATGCATTATTATTGGTATCTGCCTACAACATTTCTACAGAATTATTGATTATAATTCTAGTTATTGTATTATTGGAAGTATTCTTTTACTCACTATTTTGTATGTCTTAAAGTATCTAAAACACAAAATAGGTTTCTTATTCATTTTTTATGTCATAGGCTTTCTAATTGGTACCATCGCTACGTTCATAAACCATCCAGAAAATGATAAATTATATTACAAAAATTTTTACAAGAAAGAAAGTACCGTAGTCATTACATGCAAAGAAGTATTAAAATCTAACACCAACTATACTAGATTTATTGGAGAGTTAATTCAAGTAAACCAACAAAAAACAACAGGTGATATTATTGTTAATCTAAGAAAACCTCATCATCATCACAATCTCTTTGATATACATTTTATAGTTCCTAAAGCTTCACTTGTATTATTTCAGAATGTTAAAAACCCACATGCGTTTAACTATAAAAAGCATATGGAATTACAAGGTATTTACCATCAAATATTTATTGATGAGAACCTTGTATTAACTGAAAAAAGAAAAGAAACATCTATATTACATTTGGCTTCCAACTTTAGAAATGAACTATACAACAAATTAAAAAAACATCATTTTACAACAAACCAAAAAGCTATCATTAATGCTTTACTACTAGGACAACGACAAGATATATCATCTGGATTAAAAAGTAATTATATCAAAGCTGGTGCAATTCATATACTAGCTATCTCTGGTTTACATATCGGTATTCTATTCTTTCTTTTAAACTTTATATTACAATGGCTCACTAAAATGCGACACGGAGAAATTATTAAGAATATTGTGGTAGTGATATTATTATGGATATTTGCTTTTATTACTGGATTATCCCCTTCTTTAGTAAGAGCAACTACTATGTTTACTTTTATTATTTTAGGCAAGCTCGTTAGCAGTGACCCACCTATTGAGTTTTCTTTAATAAGCGCTATGCTTTTTATGTTATTAATACATCCGATGCTATTATTTAATGTCGGATTTCAATTAAGTTATTTAGCTGTTTTTGGCATAGTTTGGATTCAACCATTACTATATCAACTATGGAGTTCTAATTTCTATATAACAAGAAAGTTTTGGCAACTATCAACAGTATCTATAGCTGCACAAATTGGAACATTACCGATTAGCTTATATTACTTTCATCAATTTCCTGGTCTATTTTTAATTGCTAATCTTATTATTATACCATTTCTAAGTTATATCCTAAGTATTGGATTTATAATTCTTGGGTTAGCTTATTTTGATATACTTCCTAATATTTTAGTGACGATGTATGGGGGTGTAATTTCCCTTTTGAATACCTCAATCAATTGGATTGCTTCTTATGATGATTTTCTCTTTCGAAACATCGATATGCCTTTTATAAATATATTTTTATGGTATTTTCTTATTTTCTTTTCGATACGACTATTTCAAAAATTCAACTCAAAACGTTTACTTTTAGTACTGACTAGCCTCATCATTATCCAATCAGTTCATCTATTTCAGAAACATAAGATCACATCAAAAAAGGAATTTATTGTATTTCACAAAAATAAAAACACTTTTGTAGGAATGCGAAATCAAAATACTCTTACTATCAAAAGTAATATGGATAGCACATTACTTTTAGAAGATAGTCAAACACAAATTTACCTAACAAAAGAGCACATTAAAAATATTGAATTGATACGTAACAAGAATGTTTTTTCTTTGTTAGGACATCATATTATTACAATTGATAGTTTAGGAATTTACCCGAAAAGTAAGCTTAAAAAAAGCCCTATAATTATACTACAACATTCTCCTAAAATTAACCTAATCAGACTAATAAAGGAAGTAAAACCAAGTCTTATTATTGCAGACGGATCTAATTATAAGAGTTATACAAAACATTGGGAAAAGATCTGTAAAAAAAGAAAAACACCATTTCATACTACGTATGAAGATGGTGCTTATATTATAAAAGAATAATTTTCTTTAGTACTTATAACGAACTTTTAAAATTCTTTTCAAAATCTGCCCAAGGTGTATTTTTATATGCTTCTGCACTAAAAAAAGCTAATATTTTTTCAAATCTTTCTTTCTGTAAATAACCAGGTACAGTTTGAATCAATTCTTCTTTATCATTAAAAAAAGCAGTAGATGGATAGCTCATTTTACCTTTCATAATCGCTGCAGCTAACTCATGATATTTACTTCTACCCTGTTGTATAAACTTAAAAGTTTTACCTTTAAAAGTAATATCACTCTTACCTTCTCCATCCATTTTAACAGCATAATAATTATCGTTAATAAACTTTACAATAACTTCATTTTTATAGGTAGTAGCATCCATACGCTTACACCATCCACACCAATCTGTATATAGGTCAACTAAAATTGGTTTTGGGGTCTTTTTATTTAATTCTAATGCCTCTTCAAACGAAATCCAATTTACTTCCTGGGCTTGTACTGAAAGTGCAGATAGCACAATAACAGCGATTAATAAAATTTTTCTCATACTCTTTATGTCTCAATAAGTATTCCAAATTTACAAAAAAACCTACCAAGTTGTATTTGGTAGGCTTAATTTATTCTGTAAGAGTCTTTTTAATTACTTAACTCCATGCATTAATTTTCTGATTACAGGATATAATACCGCAGATAAAACAGCTAATGCTAATGATATTAAAGTCAACAACCAAAAGAAGCTACTCAATCCTTTCTCTTCTGCTATAGCCTCAGAAGATTCAGCGAATACACCAGCTAACTTCATACCTATAGCTACTGCTAAGTAATACACCCCAAACATAAATGCAATCATTCTACCTGGTACTAATTTGGACACATATGATAATGCTACAGGTGAAATACATAATTCTCCCATCGTATGGAAAAGATACACTAAAATCAACCAAATCATACTTACTGACGCTGTTTTAGCACCCACAGGGATTCCTGAAGCTCCAATGGCTACACAAGCCATCCCTAGTCCTAATAACCCCATACCTATAGCCCATTTCATATTTGCATTAGGATTATATTTACTCTCCCACCATTTTGAGAAAAACGGAGCCAAAGTAATGATAAACAAAGAATTTAAAATTGAAAACCATGATGCAGGCACTTCTGTAACATCTTTTTGAAACTCTGCACTTAACATCCAAAATGCAATTCCCCAAACTATTACAAAACTCAACGTTAAAACTATATTCGACAATGCATATTTTGAAAATGTCTTCTTGAATAATAAATATAATACCCAAGTTATTATTCCTAAAGGAACGATAGTCATTAATGAATTAACTATTTTAAAAATTAACCCAGACGTACCCTCTAAAGTTCTTTGCGTGTAATCTTTTGCAAAAATCGTTAGAGAACTTGGTGATTGTTCAAAAATAGCCCAGAAGAAAATAGTAACAAAGCAGAAAAAAGTAACCGCTAGCATTCGATCTCTAGTTATTTTTTCATAACGAGGAATCCTCATCAATAATAATGAAATAAATATTAAAAAAGCTAATATTATCGCAAACGATGCTCCAGAAACACCTAGAATTTCAAATGGAAAGATATTATACCTTCCTTCTGAAATTTTTGAAATAGGGTCATTAAAAATCCAAAGCATACCAAGAATTGAAGATATACCAATCAAAACTTTTTCTATACTTGTAAAAGGATTTCTCTTTTCATTGTCTTGAATATTTTCATTAGAATCGTCAAGCATTTCGTCAATGATATCTACATTTTCATTCTTAACTCCCTTACCTATATTTCCAAAGATATCCTGAATTAACCAAAATTGTAATAATCCAAATAACATAAAAATACCTGCAACACCAAATCCCCAAGACCATCCTACTGTTTCTCCTAAATATCCACACAATAATATTCCAAGAAAAGCACCTGCATTAACTCCCATATAAAAAATGGTGTATGCTCCATCTTTTTTCTCAGGCTTACCATTATACATTTCAGAAATAATAGATGTCATATTGGGTTTAAAAAAACCACTACCAAAAACTAAAAAGCCTAAACCTGCATATATAAAAAAAGGAGTTTCTACTGCCATACAAGCATGACCTAAAGTCATTAATAAAGCACCTACAAGGACAGCTTTTCTAATTCCAATAACATTATCAGCAAAATATCCTCCTAGAAGAGCTGATAAATAAACTAATGAAGTATAGGTTCCAAAAATAGCATAAGCCCATTCTCTAGGCCATCCCCAACCTTCATCCATTATAGAGGCTGTAAAAAATAAAATTAAAAGAGCTCTCATTCCATAATAAGAAAAACGCTCCCACATTTCTGTAAAGAACAATACAAATAATCCTGCTGGATGTCCTAGTACTGTATCTTTAAATAGATTATCAATATCTTTATTATTCATATAAAAAACTTTGTTTATTTAATTTTAGTGAACTTTACCCATTAACTTTTTCATTAGAGGAGAAGTTAGTAAAACTAACACTCCTGCTCCTATTGCATATTTGGCAATTAGCCCGAATCCATCTGTGTATAAAGCTAAAGTTTGTAATCCTCCAACATTTGTATCTGTGCTTTCTACAGCTAATTCTTTTGAAATAAAACCTACAATCTGAAAAGCATAAGTAGAAGATAAGAACCAAATCCCCATCATAAAAGCTATAATTCTTTTTGGGGATAAATCTGTAATCTTTGATAAACCAACTGGTGACATGAAAAGCTCACCTATAGACAACACAAAATACATTGCTAGTAAATAAAAGAAAGGTACCATACCCTCATCGTTAGCCGCTCCTTTACTTAAAGATAAAATATAGAAACTTATACCTGCTAGTAGTAATCCCATACCAAATTTATACGGTGTTCTTGGATTTAATTTTTTCTTTGCAAGATATGTCCACAGTAAAGAAACTGGTATTGATAATAAAATAATCACTAACGAGTTTAATGAATTCGTTTGACTAGCATTCATTATCCCATCTAATGCTACATTTCTATCAGCAAATAACGTAATTACACTTCCAGACAATTCATGGAAGCCCCAAAAAATAGTCATAAAAAAAGTAATTAAAACGGCCATAAATAGCTTTTTTCTTTCTTCTACTGTAGCTCCCATCATAATCTTACCTAGGTATAATAAAACTATTACTCCTACTACTTTGAAAAGTACATTAACGATATTTTGATCTCCCAAGAATGTTTCTCCACTCCCTATTGCCTTATATTCGGCTAGTAAATAAGCAATTAATGGAGCTGATAAGAAAGCTAAAACTGGTACTAATGTTTTTTGCGGCATTCCTAAAACCTTCTTATTGTATACTTCTTCACTTGGTGGTAAACCTTTATCTCCAAAAACATTCTTCTTAATTCCGCTCCAAAAGAAAATTAAACCTAAAAGCATTCCAATGCCAGCCAAACCGAAACCATAATGCCATCCATAAGCTTTACCTAACCAACCACATAATAAAGGTGCTACAAAACCACCTATGTTAATTCCCATGTAGAAGATAGTAAACCCTGAGTCTTTTCTTCTGTCTCCATCTTCATATAAAGAACCTACGAAAGTTGATATATTAGGCTTAAAAAAACCATTACCAACCACAATAAATGCTAACGCTAAGAAAAAGGCTATATCGTTTTCTATAGCTAATACAAAATGACCTAAAGCCATAAGAATACCTCCTAAGAAAATTGATTGGCGCATTCCTAAAATTTTATCAGAGATCCTACCTCCAACTACTGTTGAAGCATATACTAATGAACCATAAGATGCATAAACTGCTGCTGCTGCTACATCTTTCTCTGCTAAAGCTTTAAAAATTTCATTAACCATGTATAAGGTTAATAATGCTCTCATTCCATAAAAAGAGAAACGCTCCCATAACTCAGCAAAAAACAGGTAAAAAAGACCTGAAGGATGCCCCAATATATCCTTTTGAGAAGTATTCATAATTAGTTTTGTTTTTATTTAGTTCTTTAAACTTTCTAATACAAAATTGGTCATTTTTGTATATAAATTAAGTCTTGTATTTTTTCCTTTATATATTCCATGTGCTCTATCTGGATAGATAAATAAATCGAATTGCTTATTCGCTGCTACTAAAGCATTCACCATTCGCATGGTGTTTTGAACATGCACATTATCGTCTCCTGAACCATGCACTAACAAATAATCTCCTTTTAATTTGTCTGCATGAGTAATTGGTGAATTCTCATCATATCCTGAAGGGTTTTCTTGTGGTGTAGTCATATAACGTTCTGTATAAACAGTGTCATAAAAACGCCAAGATGTTACTGGTGCTACAGCAATCGCCATAGAAAACACATCATTTCCTTTTAAAATACAGTTTGTACTCATAAAACCACCATAAGACCATCCCCAAATTCCTATATTTTTTGCATCAATATAATTCTCACCTGCAAAGAACTTAGCTACAGCTATTTGATCTTCTACTTCGTATTTTCCTAACTCTTTCTGTGTAACTTTCTTAAAATCTCTTCCTTTATAACCTGTCCCTCTTCCATCTACACAAGCAACAATAATCCCTTTCTGAGCCAACATTTGATGCCAATAATCATTTCTAGAATTCCAGTTATTTGATACTTGCTGTGATCCTGGTCCTGAATATTGAAATAATAATAATGGATATTTTTTATTAGGATCGAAATCAAGAGGTTTAATCATCCACATATTTAAATCATTCCCATTGATATTATAAGTAAAAAATTCTTTTTTACTCATCTTGTATCCCTTCATTTTTACATGAAGATCAATATTATCCTTTAATGTCTTTATTTTTTTACCTTCTCCGTCATATAATGTATACGTTGGAACTTCTGTAGCAGACGAGTGTGTATTGATAAAATACTTCATATTTTTACTAAAAGACGCGCGGCTTTGACCACTTTTATCTGTCAATAATTTTTTCCCTGCTCCGTCTAAACCAATCGCATAAACTCCTCTATTTATCGAACCATTTTCTACTGACTGATAATAAATTTTATTATTTGTTTTACTTAAACCGTAATAGTTGGTCACATCCCAATTTCCTTTAGTGATTTGATTTTTTAATGTCCCATCTTCGTTATAGTGGTAAATATGATTATAACCATCCTTTTCACTAGTCCAAATAAAACTATTGTCTTCTAAGAATGTCAAATTATCTTGTACATCAACATAAGCTTCGTCTTTTTCATTTAACACGACCTTTAAGTCTCCTGTTTTTGTGTTAAAGAAAAATAATTTCAAATCGTTTTGATGTCTATTTAATGTTGTAATTGACAATACTTCAGGAGAATTAGTCCACTGAATTCTTGGAATATATTCGTAATTACCTAAATCAACCCTACTTACACTCTTGTTTACTACATTAAATAACTCAAGTGTAACTTTAGCGTTTTTTTCTCCAGCCTTTGGATATTTAAAGGTATGTGACGATGGGTATAGTTCATTCCCAGTTACATTCATCGAAAACTGAGCTACTTCTTTTTCATCAAAACGTAAAAAAGCGACATGTTTACTATCTTTACTCCAATCGAAAGCTTTAACAAAAGCAAATTCTTCTTCATACACCCAATCTGTAGTACCATTAATGATAGCATTCAATTCACCATCTTTGGTTACTCGTATCTCTCTGTTTTGTTCAAGATCTCTAACATATAAGTTATTATCTTTAGCATAAGCTACTTTTTTACTATCTGGTGAAAATGTAGGTTCTTGGATATCTTCTCCTAATGAAATTAAATCTTTGGTAGCGATATCATAAATAAAATAAGTGCCTTTGTAAGAGTGTCTGTACACTTTTTTAAAGTTTGTTCCTAGAAGTAATTTTGTTTCATTAGCATTAAAAGAGTAGGTATTAAAATAGTTTAAATTGTATAAATCTTTACTATCTACAATTGTTGCTACTTTTTTTTGCGTTGCATAGCTATATTTATCAACAGAAGTACTTCTAGTATCTTGATTTACGTTCAATACTGTGTAAAAATCTCCGTTCATTGATTCTAAAGCATTCATTCTATCAGCAGAAAAAGTACCATTCCATATTTCTTCTAATGTTATTTCCTTTAAATTATTAGTAGTAGATTGACCCTTTACAACATAAAAAGTCAATAAAATTGCTAAAAAGCATAATTTTTTCATGAAGTATCTTATTTATTTGTTGATTTAATAAAACGACTGCCAAGTTTACGAAAAAATAATAAATTTCACCCTAATTTAACAGAAAACTACAATTATAAAATAGGTTTACATGGAAAGAATTATCTTTGTCTCGTTTAAAAAATAAGATGAATGTCGAAGATTATTTCTGGCTTTTCTAAGCTGACTAAACAAGAAAAAATAGATTGGTTAGCACAAAATTACTTCAATAATCAACCTGAAATTACGCAAACTATCCTACAATATTGGAATGCTGATGAGAAGTTACAACAACTTCATGATGATTTTATTGAAAATACCATTTCTAATTTTTACATGCCTTATGGTATAGCTCCCAACTTTATCATTAACGGAGAAACATATGCTATTCCAATGGTTATTGAAGAAAGCTCTGTAGTTGCAGCAGCTGCTAAAGTTGCAAAATACTGGAGTACGAGAGGCGGTTTTAAGACTGAAGTAATTTCTACTACTAAAATAGGACAGGTACATTTTATGTATGCTGGTGATGCAACAACTCTAGAAAAGTACTTCAATTTAAATAAAACAGAATTGTACGCTGCTACAGCCTCTATAACCAAAAACATGGAAAAAAGAGGTGGTGGTATTTTGGATATTGAATTAATTGATAAAACAGCTGATTTAGCGAATTATTATCAGTTACATGTTACCTTTGAAACTAAAGATAGTATGGGAGCTAATTTTATTAACTCCTGTTTAGAAGCTATTGCTAAAAAGTTTCAGAAAAAAGACATTGAAATCATCATGAGTATTCTGTCTAATTATGTTCCTGAATGTATCGTAAAAGCTGAAGTTAGTTGCCCTATAGAAGATTTAGGAGGTGAAGACCCTGAAAAATTTGCTTATAAATTTGAGCAAGCAGTAAAAATTGCTGCAATAGAACCTTATCGTGCCGTAACTCATAATAAAGGAATTATGAATGGTATTGATGCTGTAGTTTTAGCTACTGGTAATGACTTTAGAGCGATAGAATCTGGCGCACATGCTTATGCTGCTAGAAATGGAAAATACACGAGTTTAACGCATTGTGAAGTTAAAGATGGGGTTTTTAAATTTTGGATTGAAATTCCTTTAGCTTTAGGAACTGTAGGCGGGTTAACAGCATTACATCCGATGGCTAAATTATCCTTAGATATTATGCAAAAACCAGACGCTAGAACGTTAATGCAAATTATTGCTGCTGCTGGTTTAGCTCAGAATTTTGGTGCATTGAGAGCTTTAACAACCAAAGGAATTCAACATGGGCATATGAAAATGCATTTGATGAATATCTTAAATCAGCATAATGCCACTGTGGCTGAAAAAGAAGAAATCAGCACTTATTTTGAATCGAGAACTGTTTCTCATAGCGCTGTGGTTGAAAAAATACAAGAAATTCGTAAGCCCAAAATCAATTGGGTAGATATTACCAATGAAAATGAAATCAGGAGTACGCTTAGTAAACTTTCTACCAATGATAAACCTATTTTTGGTACGATGAATGCTCAGCAAATGATCGAGCATTTAAGCTCTATTACTCAAATTTCAAATGGAAATTGGAAGATTGACCTTTTTATTGAAGATGAAAAAGCTGCTAGAAGAAAGCCTTTTTTGAATTCTACAGAAGAAATTCAACCTGGTTTTAAAGCCTCTCTTATATCTGACAGCCCAGCTCCGATAAAATTTAACACGTTAGAAGAAGCGATTGACGATTTAATACATCAATTACATCTATTTTTTGAAGTTTTTGAAAATGATGCTTCAAGAAGTGTAGTTCATCCTTTCTTTGGAGACCTTGATTTTGAGTATTGGAAAAAATTTCATGTAAAACATTTTACGCATCACTTTAAACAATTTGGATTAGTATAGTATAGTGAATTTATGTCACCTCTAGCATTATCGAAAATGAAAAGCTTCTTATTTGAAGATAGCTTATGAAGTAAGTCGAGATGTCATTTAAAAAATTGAATTATAAAAGTTTCGACTACGCTCGACCTAACAAATGGATTTGAAAAAATATTATAGTAACGGAAAATTATTACTAACAGGAGAATACCTTGTTTTAGATGGGGCTAGATCATTAGCCATACCTACAAAATACGGTCAAGATTTAACCGTAACTCCAATAGAACAACCTGAAATAATTTGGGGGAGTTTTACAAACACTGGTGAATGTTGGTTTGAAGCAGCTTTTAGTTCACCAAATCTTCGTTTAATCTCAGCTACTTTTAACTCAGATAAAGAAGGAAGTTCTGATCAAATCGCTGAAACCTTACAGCATATTTTACAGGAAGCAAAAAATTTAAATCCTGATTTTTTGCAAACCAATAACGGTTATATTGTAAAAACTCATTTAAGTTTTCCTCAAAATTGGGGACTAGGTAGTTCTTCTACCTTAATTAACAATATCGCTTCGTGGGCAAAAGTGAATCCGTTCGATTTACTTTGGAATGCTTTTTCTGGAAGTGGTTATGATATTGCTTGCGCAAAATACAACGTTCCTATTTTTTATGAATTAGAAAACAATCAACCAACTATTACCGAAGTTAACTTCTCTCCTACTTTTTCAGATAATTTATATTTTATTTTTCTGAATCAGAAACAAAACAGTAGAGAAGGCATCAAGAGATATAAAGAGAAAAGACAAAACATACAAAAAGAGATTCAAATTATTTCTCAAATCTCCAACAAGTTGAGTACTGCAGAAAGTTTACCTGAATTTGAAGAACTTTTAAATACTCATGAAGATTTAATTTCTTCAATTATTGAACTACCTAAAGTTAAAGATCGATTATTTACTGATTATTTTGGTTCGGTAAAAAGTTTAGGTGCTTGGGGAGGCGATTTTGTCTTAGCCACAGGAAATGAAGACACTTCTAAATATTTTAAAAACAAAGGGTTTGAAGTTGTCATTCCTTTTAATGAAATGATTTTATGAACAAAGTCGTAATTATAGGTGGTGGAGCTGCTGGTTTTTTTACTGCAATTAATGCAAAAGAGTTAAATCCTAATTTAGATATTACTATTCTTGAAAAAGGTAAAGATGTCTTACAAAAAGTAAGGATTTCTGGTGGAGGGCGTTGTAATGTAACTCATGCTTGTTTTGAACCAAAAGAGTTGGTTAAGTTTTATCCTCGTGGAAAAAAAGAATTACTAGGGCCATTTCATCAATTCATGACTGGAGATACCTTCGAGTGGTTTGAAAACAGAGGAGTTCCTTTAAAAATTGAAAGTGATAATCGTGTTTTTCCTGAAGCTAATACCTCTCAAGCGATTATCAATTGTTTTCAAAAAGCTGTTGAAAAACTAAATATCAAAGTGTTAACAAGTCAAAACGTAACTTCGTTTTATCAACAAGATGAAAATTGGGTTATCAACACTAAAAATGAGAAGTTTATTGCTGATAAATTAGTTGTTGCCGCAGGAAGTAGTAAAAAAATATGGGAACTTTCGAACGAACTTGGACATACAGTTATCAATACAGTTCCTTCCTTATTTACATTCAACATAAAGGATCAAAGAATCACCGATCTCAGTGGTGTTGCTGTTCCGAATGCTAGCGTGAAAATTTTAGACACGAAACTAGAAAACTTTGGACCGCTACTTATCACACATTGGGGTTTAAGCGGACCCGCTGTTTTAAAACTCTCTGCTTTTGGTGCTAGAATATTAGCTGATAAAAAATACAGTTATAAAGTTGCTGTAAACTGGCTTTCAAAAAGTACAAATCAGATCATTGAAGAGCTGAATGGTTTGAAAAAAGCGAATGCAAAGAAACAAATTGGCTTAAAGTCTCCTTTTTCAGAAATTCCAAGACGTTTGTGGGAGAGATTGCTACAAGCTTCAGATATTGATTTAAAACAGAATTGGGCTAACTTAACTAAAAATGAAGTTACTAATCTTGCCAACCAATTAACGAATTGTGTTTTTTCTGCGGAAGGAAAATCAACTTTTAAAGACGAATTCGTTACTGCTGGAGGAATCGATTTAAAAGAGATTAATTTTAAACGTTTTGAAAGTAAACTACATTCTAATTTATTTTTTGTCGGTGAAATATTGAATATTGACGCTGTTACTGGCGGGTTTAATTTTCAAAATGCTTGGACTGGTGGTTATATTTGTGCGAATGCAATTAGTAAGGAGTAAGGAGTAAGGAGTAAGGAGTAAGGAGTAAGGAGTAAGGAGTAAGGAAAATTAACAATTCATAAGACACTGTCCAAATTTTTCCAATTAGGAACGAGCAAAGCCAATACCTGATACCTGATACCTGATACCTGACACCTGATACCTGATACCTGATACCTGATACCTGATACTAAAAAATCAATAACTCATCACAGTACCGTAATACAATAGCTGAAAATTTTGCACATTTAAAAAGAGACAATACATAGACATCATCATTCCGTAGTTAGACTTATCGTAGAAAAGATTATCAAAAAAAGACAACTCTTTTTCATTAAAATCAAAATAAGTAACATCTGTTTTAAAATGATCGTTAGCAAAGTTTTTTAGTTGAGATAGTTGATGAATATTAATCTTATGACCTTGAGTATACAAACTATCTATTTTAGTCTTCAACTTTTCTCCTCTTTGTGTTAGTTTACCATTTTTTGAAAAAATTAATACACTGTAATGGTCTTCATCTAAAAGATCGTAAATAACACGCTCAGTATTTACTTCTTCTTGTATTTTATCAATAAAATCTTTCAGATTATTAGCTATCCTATTCAGTTCACCAATTAAAACTCTAGTTTTTTGAAACATTAAAGGTTTTTCTTCTGCTTGTCTCTCAAAAAAGGTTGTTCTACCCTGTATCACATCGTGATTTATGCGAATAGCTTCCACTAGAGATTCATGAGCTACGTTAGTTGTAAATTGATGCTGTGCTTTAACCCCAATCCCTAAATAAACAAATAGTATTACAAATATTTTTTTACACATAACATGTTGTATACTTTTTCAATATACAATATTAATTACTAATCTTTTTTTCAATGATAAAAAGATAGGCTAAACGATTAGCTTGCAAGTACTCCTCTGTGAGGTTTTAAGGCATCTCTAAAAATTTTCATTACACTTTCATCTACAATTACAAAAGCTAAAACATGCATTTCATGTATCACATCATGATTTACTTCGTAAACCTCTAACCCCTCTATTTCTGCAAACTCTTTTAAATGTATACAGTGATGTTTCGCTGTTTCTAAAGCATCTGGCCCCTTAAAATCCCAAATCAGTTTTATTTTTCTATTCATACAGCAAAAATACCCATTTCTTAAGTAAGAAATGGGAAACAATAAAAAGTGTAATTAAAACCAAGAAAGCTTATTTTTCTTCCTTACGTTTTCCAATCAAAATTATGACCAATAATCTTGCAATTACTAAATTAAACAACCCCATAGTTGGAGCAATTAATGCTACTCTAAGCCCCGAAGCCATGACACTGGATGAGATATCATTCGCCATGGCAATAGCCTGTAAAGCTCCTATCCACCCTAAAATAAAACCTAAAATCCCGAATGCTAGGGAAAATAAGCCCAACTCTTTTAGTAAACGGACTATTTTTTCAAAATTCTTTTTTAATCCTACAACAAACAAACCAATGATTATAAATAAGACAACTAATAATGGACCTGTAAATAAGATACCTCCTTCGATAATAAAATTCATAATAGTTTTTTTTAAAATTAGATACTTCAAAAGTATAACTAGATCACGCTCTTTTTTTTATTTATCGATAGATCACGATTTTTAAATGGCTTTCTACATTGTTAGGTAATCAGCCAATAAAAATAGTAGAATTACTGATTAAATAATGATTTCGTCTATTTTCTCTAGTCAATCCAATAAAAAACGTAACTTTTGCAAAATGTTAGATTTTACAACACTTAGCGTTAAAAAAATTCCTTTACACTTGCTGTTTTGGCTAGGTACGTTGGGTTTTTTCTATGCTTTTTTTAGTTCTGGAACAGAAAATTTGAATTTTATATTTTGGTTTGCGATAACACTATCTACCATAACAATTATCAGCACCTATATTTTTATTTATAATTTAATTCCAAACTATCTTATAGCTAAAAAATATTGGCTATTTCTTTTATATACATTGTATGCTTTTATTTTTATAAGCTTTGCCGTATCGTTAACCATTATTTCAGGGTTAATTCTTTTTTTTAAATTAAATTTTAAAGAAATGCCCCATTATACAGTCAGCACATCTGTAATCTTAGTTTGCGTATGTTTAATTATCTCTTTGGTTTCTGGAATCAAAATATTAAAAATTAATTTTCAATCTTTAGAGGAAAAAAAAGATATTGAAACTAAATTTCTACAAACACAACTTCAATTAAAAGAACAAGAGCTGAAATATTTAAAGATGCAAATTCATCCTCATTTTTTATTTAATACACTTAATACCTTATATGGATTTGCGTTAAAAAAATCTGAAAGTGCTCCAGACATGATTTTAAAACTCTCCAATTTATTAGATTATATTTTATATCAAGTAGAAAAGCCAAAGGTTTTACTTATCAATGAAACCCAACACATTGAAGATTATATCACATTAGAAAAAATGAGATTTCAAGACACCTTAAGAGTTTCTTTTCAGCAAGATGTTCATGAGCAATCAACTTTAATTCCACCCATGATTTTTTTACCTTTTGTAGAAAATGCATTTAAACACGGAAGTTTAACCAATGGAATATTACAAATACATATTAAACTACAATCTACAGCTAACACCATTACTTTCGTTATAGCAAATTCATACAAACACACTACGAAGTTTAATCATGGTATCGGATTAACAAACATAAAAAAGCGATTAACCATGTTATTTGAAAATAATTTCTCCCTTGAAACTTCTACTGTAAACAATTCTTATAAAGTAACACTAAAAATAACTACAAAAAATGAATAAAGAAAGAACCTGTGTAGTTGTAGATGATGAACCTATTGCTAGAGAAATTATAGCATCATTCATAAAAAAAACCCCTCACCTATCCTTAATTGCTAGTTTCAAAAATGCATTAGAAACCATTCAATTTGCTCAAGAAAATAAAGCGGATATTTATTTTTTAGATATTAACATGCCCGAAATTAACGGAGTAAGTTTAGCAAAAATTATAAATAATGATGCGCATATTATTTTTACCACAGCCTATCGAGATTATGCTATTGAAGGCTTTAATCTTAATGTAATTGATTATTTACTAAAACCTATTGCCTTTGATCGTTTTCTACAAGCCATTCAAAAAATCCCAACGAATAAAGAAAACATAAAAACAGAACAACACCATAATAACGAAAGTCAATTTCTATTTGTTCGCTCTGAACGAAAAATGGTTAAAATTAATTTTTCTGCTATTGTATATATTGAGAGCTTAAGTGATTATCTTAAAATTCATTTACAAGAAAAGACAATTATAACCAGAACAACCATTAGTAATATAGAAACCAAACTACCTGATAATTTGTACATAAGAGTTCATCGTTCATTTATTGTTGCTGTTGCTTTTATAGAAGCTTATACCAATGAATACATTGAAATAGCAAATAAAGCAATTCCAATAAGTCGAAATTATAAAGAAAGTACACTACAAAAGTTGGCAGGTATTTAAGTGAAAAGTTATCTTTACACAAAATTTAAAATTTTGACTATCAACACCACTTCTTTCATTCCTAAAGATTTAAAATTTGCTGTTACAGCAACTACAGTTACTTGGCAGACACCAAGTAATATTGCATTAGTAAAATATTGGGGCAAAACAAACCCTCAACTTCCAAAAAATGCTTCAATTAGTTTCACACTTACTAATTGTCATACAAGTACAAAAATTCATTTTACTAAAATAAAAAAAACACAAAAAGCTGATTTTGAATTGTTTTTTGAAGGAAAAAAGAAAGACAGTTTTAAACCTAAAATTGCTACTTTTTTTGAAAGAATTGTTGTGTATTGCCCATACATTTTAGAGTACAAAATGGAAATTCATTCCGAAAACTCTTTCCCACATAGTAGTGGAATTGCTTCATCTGCAAGTGGTATGAGTGCAATAGCAATGTGTTTAATGAGTTTAGAAAAAGAACTAAATCCATCGATTTCTGAAGAACTATTCAACCAAAAAGCTTCATTTTTAGCACGATTAGGATCTGGTAGTGCTAGCAGAAGTATTGAAGGCCCATTAGTTATTTGGGGAGAGCACCCAGATTTCGAAACAAGCTCTGACTTATATGGAATTAAATTCCCTCATTACATCCATTCTATTTTCGAGAATTATCAAGATACAATATTACTAGTTGATAAAGGAGAAAAACAAGTATCTAGTACTGTTGGTCATAATTTAATGTTTGATCACCCTTATGCTGAAAACCGTTTCAAGCAGGCCAATGAGAATTTAAGTAAACTATCTAAAATATTACAAACTGGTAATATTAAAGAATTTATAAAATTAGTAGAAAGCGAAGCTTTAACGCTACATGCTATGATGCTTACGAGTAATCCTTATTTCATTTTAATGAAACCTAACACGTTAAACATTATCAATGAAATTTGGAGTTACAGAGAAAAAACAGGAAGTAATGTATGTTTTACCTTAGATGCCGGAGCAAATGTTCATATGTTATATCCTGAAAATGAAAAAGAGCAAATACATTCTTTTATAAAAAGTAAATTAGCTCAATATTGCCAAAAAGGTCAATACATTCATGATGTATCTGGAACAGGCGCCCTATTAATCTAAAAGTTATGAGAGCATTTATTACACTATTTTTTTGTTTATCTATTTCCTTGGCAAAAGCACAGAAAACAACTTGGTATACTAAAAACTGGGAAGTAACAGATAAAACTAATGGCTTTTTCTATATACCAGCACCTAAAAAAGTAAAAAACGGGTATTGGATCGTAAAATACTATCAAAACGGAAATAAATATACTGAAGGATTTAGTACTACTAAGAAAACTAATAATGAATCATACGAAGGGATCGTTAGTTACTACAATACAGACGGAAAACTTAGTCAAAAAGTAAGTTACAAAGGCGGGATTATAGATGGTATTAAAAAAACGTATTTTAATACTGGTGAAGTACAATCTTTAGGTAAATTTAAAAACGGGAAAGAAAATGGTGTGTGGAAGTTTTTTTACAAAAACGGAAAGATTAAAACGAAAGGAAGATATAAAAACGGAGAGAAAGTAGGTGTATGGAAAACCTTCTATAAAAATGTTTATTAAATATTAAGTATCTTTGTAGAAAGAAAGAATTCTGAAAAATGAAAGGACCTTTATTTTACGCTAAAATTTTACTTTTTGGTGAATATGGTATCATAAAAGACTCAAAAGGACTAGCAATTCCTTTTAACTCTTACAAAGGAGCATTAAAAGTTTCTAAAAACTTATCAGGTCAAGCATTGAAATCAAATGAATGCCTGCTTAATTTTTACAACTATTTATCTGAATTAGACACTGATTTAGTTTCATTTAATTTAAATGAATTTAAACAAGATATCGATTCAGGAATGTACTTTGACTCTTCCATACCTATGGGATATGGAATTGGTAGTTCTGGTGCATTAGTAGCTTCTATTTATGACAAATATGCCAACGATAAAATTACTGTTTTAGAAAACTTAACTAGAGACAAACTTTTAAAACTAAAAGCTGTTTTTTCTACAATGGAGTCTTTCTTTCATGGTAAAAGTTCTGGTTTAGATCCTTTAAATTCTTATTTAAGCTTACCAATTTTAATTAATTCTAAAGAAAATATTGAAGCGACAGGTATCCCTTCACAAAAAGAAGGTAAAGGCGCGGTGTTTTTATTAGACTCTGAGCAAGTAGGAGAAACAGAACCTATGGTAAGCCTTTTTATGAATAAAATGAAAAATGAAGGTTTCAGAAAAATGCTAAGTAACGAATTTGTTACGTATACCGATGCTTGTATTGAAGATTTCTTAAAAGGAAATGTAAAATCGCTATTCTCAAATGTTAAACAATTATCAAAAGTTGTATTAACAAACTTTAAACCAATGATCCCTAACGCTTTTCATAAAGTTTGGGAAAATGGAATACAAACTAACGATTACTACTTGAAATTATGTGGTTCTGGTGGTGGTGGTTATATTTTAGGATTCACTGAAAACTATGAAAAAGCAAAAACTAGTTTAAAAGATTACAAGCTTGAACTAGTCTATCGATTTTAACACTTATGAATTTAAAATTTTATGACAGAAAACTTTTGGTTAAGCTCTTAAGCTTATTATCTGTTGTAAGAGGATATAATATTTTAGTATTAATAGCCGCACAATATCTAGCGGCTATTTTTATTTTTTCAGAAAATAAATCATTACGCAACGTCTTATTAGATTGGCACCTACTCTACTTAGTTATTGCAACTGTTTGTGTAGTAGCCGGAGGATATATCATAAATAATTTTTATGATGACAAAGCAGACAGAATAAACAAACCTTTAAAAAGTACCTTAGACGATAAAATTAAACAAGAAACTAAACTATCCTTATACTTTCTTTTCAATTTTATAGGATTTACTTTTGGATGGCTTGTGTCATGGAGAGCTGGTATTTTTTTTGGGCTTTTTATTTTTGGTATTTGGCTCTATTCTCATAAATTAAAAAGATACCCTCTACTTGGTTTACTTAGTGCTACCATACTAACAATACTCCCCTTTTTTGTAATATTTATACATTTCAAAAATTTTTCAAAAGTAATTTTTGTTCATGCTTTTTTTCTTTTTTTTGTAATTGTTGTTAGAGAATTAATTAAAGATTTAGAAAACATTAAAGGAGCTGTTGTCAACAACTACAATACTTTTCCAATTGTTTACGGAGAAACAAAAACAAAACAATTCATTTTTTTACTCCTAATTCTTACATTAATTCCTGTATCCTTTTTATTTGATTATCCTGCAATTCAGTACATGAAATACTATTTTTATTTAGCTGGAGTGACATTAAGCATTATCGCTTTTTATATCTGGAAATCAAACACAAAAAAGCAATATCAAAACATTCATAATATTTTAAAAATTTTGTTGTTAATTGGTGTTTTTAGTTTATTACTTATCGATAAATCATTACTATTAGATAAGGTTATAAACAAGCTAAAATAAGGTTCACAAAGATAATTTCAAGCAATAAGAAAACACACAATAAAACCAACTCATAATAAAGAAAGTCAAATATTTAAAGTATATTTGCGCCCATTTTAATTTTACATAAATGAATAAAAATAACTCGTCGAGAGGACGACAAGCTGGAAAGAACAGCAATCCTCGTTTCAAACGTAACGCTCCTAAAAAGAAAACTACTACTTCACAGTCGCAAGAAAATTCTGGAGTACGATTAAACAAATTTATTTCTAATGCTGGTATTTGTTCTAGAAGAGAAGCAGATACATACATAGAACACGGTAGCGTTACTGTAAATGGTAAACTTGTTACTGAAATGGGATACAAAGTTCAACCTGATGATGCAGTACGATTCGATGGTACTTTAATCTCAATGGAAGAAAAAAGATATGTTCTTTTAAACAAACCTAAAAATTACATTACAACCATGGAAGATGATCGTGGAAGAAAAACTGTAATGGATTTGATAGCTAATGCGACTAAAGAGCGCATATATCCTGTAGGAAGATTAGATAGAAATACAACAGGTTTACTTTTATTTACAAATGATGGAGAATTAGCAAAAAAACTAACACATCCGAAACACAATGTAAGAAAGCTATATCATGCTTCGTTAGATAAAAAGTTAACACTTTCTGATCTTGAAAAATTACGTGGTGATGTAGTGATTGAAGGTAGAAAAGTTTTTATAGATGCCGTTTCTTATGTAGAAGGAGAAAAGAAAACAGAAGTAGGAATAGAAATACACTCTGGAAGAAATAGAATCGTACGTAAAATATTTGACCACTTTGGTTACCATGTTGTAAAATTAGATCGAGTTATCTTTGCAGGATTAACAAAGAAAAATCTTCCTAGAGGAAGATGGAGAACCCTAACTCAACAAGAAATAAACAACTTAAAAATGTTATAAGAAATGAATTTTGATAATTTAAAAGCAAAAGCAGACGATATATTTAACAGCTCTTCTTCTAAAGGAGAAAAGTTACAAGCTATATGTGATTACCTTAAAGAAGAAGTTTCGTATTACGATTGGGTAGGCTTTTATTTTAAAAATGGAGATAAAGAAGAGCTGAAATTAGCTGAATTTGCTGGTGAGCCAACAGAACATACTATTATTCCTTTCGGAAAAGGTATTTGTGGTCAAGTAGCAATTAGCAATGAAAACTTTGTCGTTCAGGATGTTTCTGAACAAGACAACTATATTTCTTGTGGATGGAAAGTAAAATCTGAAATCGTTATTCCAATTTTTGTAAACGGAGAAAATGTGGGACAAATTGATATTGATTCACATACTGTTAACCCTTTTTCGGAAAAAGATGAAGAACTTTTAGAATTTATTTGCGAAAAAGTTTCGTATTTACTGTAAAAAAACGGCTAAATACTTGTGTATAAACTTTTTTTGTATAGATTTGTAAAAAGTTATTAACATTTTTTTATTACAAATCCTAAATCCCCTTATGATGAGTAAAAACATCCCTAATTATGAAGGCTTAGGTAAGACAACTGAAGCCGGAAAATTGACTTTACTAGAAAAACTAGCGCTTTGGGTGAGAAATTTTCTTGAAAACGCTGAGTAAGTAGTCAATAAAAAAACATTAAACTGGAAAAACTGTTAAGTTATTAACAAGTTTTTCCAGTTTTTCTTTTAAAAACATTCCACAAACAATTGCAGTAAAATTCAACTTTTAGTAAATTTGCGCGCTCATTGACAACACAACAAACATGAGCAACAATAAAACAATTAAATCTGCACTTATATCTGTTTTTCACAAAGATGGATTAGCACCAATAGCAAAAAAACTTAATGAATTAGGAGTAACAATATACTCTACAGGTGGTACCGAAAAATTTATTTCAGAATTAGGTATAAATGTTGTTCCTGTAGAAAGTGTTACCGATTATCCTTCAATATTGGGAGGTAGAGTAAAAACATTACACCCTAAAGTTTTTGGAGGAATATTAAACAGACAAGAAAACGAAAGTGATGTAGCTCAACTTGCTGAATTTAACATCCCACAAATTGATTTAGTTATTGTTGATTTATATCCATTTGAAAAAACAGTAGCCTCTGGAGCTAGTGAACAAGATATTATTGAAAAAATTGATATCGGTGGAATTTCATTAATCAGAGCAGCTGCTAAAAATTTTAAAGACACTGTTATTGTTTCTTCAATGGAACAATATGATGAGTTTTTAAATTTAATTACAGAAAACAAAGGTGAAACTTCACTTATTGACAGAAAGAAACTTGCAGCTAAGGCTTTCAATATTTCTTCTCATTACGACACAGCGATTTTTAACTATTTCAACGAAGAAGAAGTTGTATTTAAAGCAAGTGAGACTACTGCTAAAACTTTAAGATATGGTGAGAATCCACATCAAAAAGGATATTTCTTTGGTGATTTGGATGCTATGTTCGATAAATTACACGGTAAAGAATTAAGTTATAACAATCTTTTAGATGTAGATGCTGCTGTTAACCTTATAGGAGAATTTAAAGGTGAAGCTCCAACATTTGCTATTTTAAAACACAACAATGCATGTGGTTTTGCACAAAGAGAAACTGTGTACCAGGCTTATGTTGATGCTCTTGCTGGAGATCCAGTCTCTGCTTTTGGAGGAATTTTGATAACCAATGTTACAATTGACAAAGAAACTGCCGAGGAAATTCATAAATTATTCTGTGAAGTAGTAATTGCTCCTAGTTTTGATGAAGATGCATTACAAATCTTAAAAGGCAAAAAGAATAGAATTATTTTAATTCAAAAAGAAGTAGACTTACCAAATCAAATCGTAAGAACTTCTTTAAATGGATTATTAGTTCAGGATAAAGATGCAAAAACTGATAGTACCGACGATTTATCATATCCTACAACATCAAAACCAACTCCTGAACAAATTGAAGATTTATTGTTTGCTTCTAAAATATGCAAGCATACAAAGTCTAATACAATTGTTTTAGCTAAAAACAAACAATTATGTGCTAGTGGAACAGGACAAACAAGTCGTGTTGATGCTTTAAGACAAGCAATTGATAAAGCAAAAAGTTTTGGATTTAATTTAGAAGATGCTGTTATGGCAAGTGATGCCTTCTTTCCTTTCCCTGACTGTGTTGAAATAGCAGATAACGCTGGAATTAAATCAGTTATACAACCTGGAGGATCTATTAAAGACGAATTAAGCATTAACTATTGTAATGATAATGGCTTATCAATGGTATTTACAGGAACAAGACACTTTAAACATTAATGTTTAAGGTGTTTTTTCTAACGTTTTTTTTATTAGATTTGTGAGAATACATAAACGGGTTACACTTTTAAATATTTTTTATGGGATTTTTTGACTTTATGACAGAGGACATCGCAATCGATTTAGGTACTGCGAATACACTTATCATACATGATGGAAAAGTAGTTATTGATAGTCCTTCTATTGTCGCTAGAAATAGAGTCACTGGAAAAATAATTGCAACAGGGAAAGAAGCCCAGAAAATGCAAGGTAAAACTCATGAAAACATCAAAACAATTCGCCCATTAAAAGACGGGGTTATTGCTGATTTTCAAGCATCTGAAGAAATGATAAAGGAATTCGTTAAACAGATTCCTGCAATCCGAAAGAAAATCTTCCCTCCTTCTTTACGAATGGTTATTTGTATCCCGTCTGGTATTACAGAAGTTGAAAAAAGAGCTGTTATTGATTCTGCACGTCATATGAACGCCAAAGAAATTTACCTTATTTATGAACCAATGGCTGCTGCTATAGGTGTTGGGGTAGATATTATGGAACCTAAGGGAAATATGATCATAGATATCGGTGGAGGAACTACCGAAATTGCTGTTATTGCTCTTGCAGGTATCGTTTGTGATCAATCAGTTAAAGTTGCTGGTGATTTATTTACTAGTGATATTATGTATTATATGAGAACTCAGCATAACTTATATGTAGGTGAAACGACTGCTGAGAAAATGAAAATTCAAATAGGAGCTGCTACTGAAGATCTTGACGAAGCACCTGAAGACATGATGGTTCAAGGTAGAGATCTTTTAAGTGGTAAACCTAAACAAGTACAAGTTTCTTATCGAGAAATTGCAAAAGCACTTGATAAATCTATTTTAAGAATAGAAGACGCAGTTATGGAAACGCTTTCTAAAACTCCTCCAGAATTAGCTGCTGATATTTACAATACAGGAATTTATCTTGCAGGTGGTGGATCTATGTTAAGAGGTTTAGATAAAAGATTGTCTAGAAAAACAGACTTACCGGTATACGTAGCAGAAGACCCTTTAAGAGCAGTAGTTAGAGGAACTGGGATTGCACTAAAAAATCTAAATAAATACAAGAGTGTATTAGTTAGCTAAAAATTATGCAACAGCTTATTCATTTTATTCAGAAATTCAAATACTTTCTGTTTTTTTTGCTGTTACAAGTTATTTCTTTTTTCTTAATTGTAAATAATCATAGTTACCATAGAAGTAAATTTGTGAGCTCAGCTAACACTATTACTGGTGGTATTTATGAAAAAAGAAGTAACTTGAATAAATATTTTCATCTAAAAAAAGAAAATCAGAGCTTAATAGAAGAAAATGTAGCCCTAAAAAATAAGTTAGCTAAACTTGACGTACTTTTAGACAGCCTTAACATAAAGAACACACAGAATTTAGCACAACAATTTCAATTTATAAGCGGAGAGGTTTATAAAAATGAATTCCAAAAACCTTATAATTATCTTACAATTAACAGAGGTATCAAACATGGAATTAAACAAGAAATGGGTGTAATTAATAATAAGGGAATTATTGGTATTATCGATGTTACTTCTTCAAAATATTCTAGAGTAAGATCTATACTCAACAGAAATAGTAAAGTAAATGCTAGATTAAAAAACACAGCTCATTTTGGTTCTTTAAGCTGGAATGGTGAAAATCATAATATAGTCCAACTCCAAGATGTACCTAGAGAAGCTCAAACAAAAATAGGAGACACTATAATAACTGGAGGAAACTCAACAATTTTCCCTAAAGGAATTTTAATTGGAACTATAGTTAATAATACTAAAGGTATAGATATTAAGTTATTTAATGATATGAGTACTATTGAAAATATTTATATTATTAAAAACTTCGACAAAGAGGAAATAAAAGATTTAGAAAAAAAGACTAATGAATAGAAAGCCCTTTTACCTAATTCTAATATTTGTTTTTTTAATTTTAAAACAAGTGTTGGTATTAAACAATATAAAATTATTTGGTTATGTAAACCCATACATTTACATTGCCTTTCTTTTTATTTACCCCTATAAAACCAATAGATTTCCAATTATCTCTTTAGCTTTTTTCCTAGGAATCTGTATTGATTTTTTTTCTGATTCAGGAGGAATTCATGCTTTTGCTACCACATTAATTGCTTATATAAGACCATACTTCTTTAGAACCTTTTTTCAAAAAACTGAAGTTGATTATGAGTTTTTTCAAATGAATCAAGAATCTTTTGGAAAAACCTTTAACTTTATTGCATTACTTACTTTGATTCATCATTTTATAGTTTTTTTGCTAGTTAATTTTAGTTTGAATAATTTTTTGAACGTAATAATTAACACAATTTTATCGTCTATTTTTTCTTTAATTTTATATTTTCTGGGGAACTTTATATTAACTAGAAAACAACAGCAACTGTGAAAAGAAGTTTTTTATTAATTTTTTTAATTACTGTAGTTGGAATTTTATACATCGGAAGATTATTTCAACTTCAAATACTTGAAGGATATATAGCTAACCCTACCAGTAGCGCCACTATAAAAATTGAATATGATTATCCTGAACGAGGATATATATATGATAGAAATAAAGAATTATTGGTAACAAACCAAGTTTCTTATGATGTTATGGCCATACCTAAAGAGTTAAGATCTCTTGATACTCTAGAGTTTTGTAGTCTTTTAAAAATCTCTAAACAACAGTTTATAAAAAAAGTAAACAAAATTAAAAACCATAAACGTTTTAAACCTTGGCTACCTCAAGTATTTTTAAAGCACTTGGCAAAAGAAGATTATGCTTTTCTTCAAGAAAAACTACATAAATTTAAAGGTTTTTATATCCAAAAACGTTCCATCAGAAATTACCCTAAACCTATAGCTGCTAATATCTTAGGCTTTTTAGCTGAAGTTAACGAGCTTCAAGCTAAAAAAAATCCAGATTATCAAAATGGAGAACTTATTGGTAAACTTGGTGTTGAACGTTCTTATGAAAAAGTCCTTAGAGGTGTTAAAGGAAGGAAATATTATAACAGAGATAATCTTATGAGGATTAAAGGCTCATATAAAGATGGTACTTTTGATACTTTGGCCGTAACTGGTAAAGATTTAATGTTAACTATAGACAGTGACCTTCAAGAATATGGTGAAAAGTTAATGACTGGAAAAAGAGGTGGCATTGTTGTTATAGAACCTTCATCTGGAGAAATATTAGCCCTTGTAACTGCTCCTTCTTACGACCCTAATGTATTAGTAGGTAGAAAACGTTCTAAGCACTCTACAATCTTATTTAATGATAGCATAAACAACCCTACTTATGATAGAGGATTACAAGGAGTGTACCCCCCAGGATCACCTTTTAAAATTTTAAGTGGTTTAGTTGGACTACAAGAAGGTGTTATTAATGAAAATTCTTATGTGTATTGCTATGGAGGTTATCGTTATGGAAAGAAAAAAAAGGAATTTATGGGATGCCATTGTAACACTTATGGAAAACCTATACGATTAAAAAAGGCAATTGCTAACTCTTGTAATAGCTATTTCTCCGATGCGTATCGAAAAATTATAGATAAGCCTAAAAAAACAGAAATTGGATTTAATAACTGGAGTAATCATATTAAAAGTTTCGGTTTAGGGGATTTTTTAGGTTACGATCTACCAGTTGGTCAGCCTGGTTTAATTCCAAATGCTAAATATTATAACAATCGTTATAAGTTCAGATGGGGAGCTACAACTACTATTTCTAACGCCATTGGCCAGGGGGAAATACAAACAACTCCTATACAATTAGCGAATGCAACTGCTGCCATAGCAAACAAAGGCTTCTATTATACTCCACATATTGTTAAAAAAATTGATGGTAATGGTATAAAAGATGAAAAATTCACTCAAAAAAAATACACCTCAATAGCGCCAGAACATTTCCCTGTAGTGATAGATGCAATGCATGAAGTTTTTAAAACTGGAACAGGAAAATATCATCAGGTAAAAGGGATCGATATTTGTGGAAAAACAGGAACAGTAGAAAACTTTACACGAATTGATGGAAAAAAAGTACAATTAGAAGATCATTCTATATTGATAGCTTTTGCTCCTAAAGATAATCCTAAAATAGCTATGGCTATTTTTGTTGAAAATGGAGGATACGGTTCTACAATAGCAGCTCCAATTACCAGTTTAATGATTGAAAAATATTTAAACGGTCATGTTGAAAGAAAAAAATTGGAAGAAAAAATGGTACATCTTAGCCTGCAAAATGAATATGATAAACTAATTAAAAAAAGAGATTCGATTGAGGCAGCAAGAAAATAATATATTTAAAAACATAGATTGGTTAACTATACTTTTATATTTTGTTCTAGTTGTATTTGGCTGGTTAAATATTTATGCGGCATCTTCTACAGATAATGAAAATGATTTTTTTGATTTTAGTTCTAGATATGGAAAACAGTTAATTTTTATAGCATTAAGTGTTCCTTTGATCGTATTTATTCTCTTCTTAAACTCCAAGTTTTACGAACAATTTTCTAGTTTAATTTATATCTTTTCTATTGTGCTCCTCGCTGGTGTATTAGTATTTGGGAAAAAGATTAATGGTGCAACTTCTTGGTACAACTTTGGGGGAATTAGCTTACAACCTTCTGAATTTTCAAAAGCATTTACAGCACTAGCATTAGCCAAGCTAATGAGTGATAGGCAATACAATTTAGATTTATTAAAGAATCAGATAAAGGCTTTTATTATTATTTTCTTGCCTGGTTTTTTTATTGCTTTACAGCCTGACATGGGATCTGTTTTAATTTATTTTTCTTTCTTTTTTGTTTTAAATAGAGAAGGATTAACATTAAAATACTTTATAGTAGGAATTACCACAATTGTACTTTTCTTATTAACTATAAATTATGGCACCAAAATTATTCTTCTTGCTACACTCTTAATTTTAACCTTACTATTTGCTTACATTATATATAAAAACAATCAATTTTTCAGATTTAACTGGCCAGTTATACTCATAACATATGTAGCTTCAGCTCTATTTATTTCTGCTGTAGGTTATACATATACAAACTTGTTAGAGCAACATCAAAAAGATAGATTTGATATTTTATTAGGTAAAATAGAAGACCCTAAAGGATTAGGATATAATACCTATCAAGCTGAATTAACAATTAAATCTGGCAGTTGGTTAGGTAAAGGTTTTTTACAAGGAGATAGAACACAAGGTAATTTTGTTCCTGAGCAAGATACAGACTATATTTTCAGTACAGTTGGTGAGGAATGGGGTTTTTTAGGAAGTTCTTTCGTCATAATTATATTTATGGCCTTGTTATATCGAATCATATTTCTATCTGAACGACAGATTAACAAATTTGCTAGAATATATGGATATGGTATAGCTTCAATTTTATTCTTTCATATTGTTGTTAATATAGGTATGGTTATTGGCATCTTACCTACCATAGGAATTCCCCTACCCTTTTTTAGTTATGGAGGATCCTCGTTATGGGGATTTACCCTTTTAATTTTCATTTTTATAAGACTTGATGCCCACAAAAAATATGACTACTAGCGTTATTTATTTTATAGCCTACCTCAAGCTACAACTCTTTTGTAGTTTCATATAGTTTGTCTTGCTTATCTAATTCAATAATTGTCCTTTTTATTATTGCTTCATTTACTTCTTTGACGATTACTAACTCATTTCCCAAAACATAATCTCTAAACTCATTAAAAAGACTATTTAACTTATTAATGGTGATAAAACTTGTCCATCTCTTTACCCCATCACTAAATTCAACAGTAACTTCTATATAATCATCGTAGCTATCTGTAATTTCATCATCAATAATTATTGATTTAATATCTGGAATTTTCACTTTAGTAAAGCAGTTTTCGGGTAACCAAACAAGTTTTTTTTTAGTATTAAAAACTCTTAATAAATCTGGCTTGATGTCTTGAACAATGTAACTTTCTCTTTTGATAATATGTTCAGAAAATGAAGATTCGTTGATACAATAAACTATATCACCTTTTTCCATATAAATACATTTCTCTTCTTAAAACAATTATAAAAAAAAACATCTCTAAATAAAATAGAGATGTTTTAAATAATTTATTGTTTCAGCAATTTATAATGCTGCAACGTGCTTTGTTAATTTAGATTTTAAATTAGCCGCTTTATTCTTATGAATAATATTGTTTTTCGCTAATTTATCTAACATAGAAACTACAGAAGATAACATTCCTTCCGCTTCTTTCTTATCTGTAGTAGCTCTTAATTTTCTAACAGCATTACGAGTTGTTTTATGCTGATATTTATTTCTTAAACGCTTTGTTTCGTTACTTCTTATTCTTTTTAATGCTGACTTATGATTTGCCATTTTATTAAATCTTATATTGTTATAAAAACGTTGTACTCCGTACGGGATTCGAACCCGTGTTACCAGGATGAAAACCTGGCGTCCTAACCCCTAGACGAACGGAGCTAATTGCAATCTTTTACAATTGCGGGTGCAAATATAAAATTATTTTATTATACTTACAACTTTTACCTCTATTTTTTAGATAAAAAAAGCTTCGAAATAAATTCCGAAGCTTTGTACTCCGTACGGGATTCGAACCCGTGTTACCAGGATGAAAACCTGGCGTCCTAACCCCTAGACGAACGGAGCAAAACAATCTTTATCAGTTTGCGGGTGCAAATATAAGACTATTTTTAAAACATCATAACTTTTTTGAAAAAAAATTAATATGCTTTTGCAAAAAGGACTCTTCTTGTTGATTTTTCACCTGAAAAAACACATACTCCCTCCTCTTCAACTGCATCGTTGGGTATACACCTAATCGTTGCTTTAGTTAAATCTTTAATCTTATCTTCTGTAGCTTCTGTACCATCCCAGTGTGCAGAAATAAAGCCTCCTTTATTCTCTATGACATCTTTAAACGCTTCAAAAGAATCTACTTTCGTTACATGTTCATTTCTGTATGCTAATGCTTTAGAAAATAAGTTCACCTGTATTTTATCCAATAAATTAGCAACAAAATCAATAAGTTCTGTTTGTGCTACTGTCTGCTTTTCAAAAGTATCTCTCCTTGCAACCTCAACTGTTCCATTTTCTAAGTCTCTATTTCCAATAGCAACACGTATAGGAACACCTTTTAATTCATATTCAGCAAATTTTGCCCCTGGTCTCATTGTATCTCTATCATCAAACTTCACAGAAATCCCTTTCGATTTCATTTCTTCAATCACTGGTTTCATTTTGTCATAAATAGCATTCAGTTGATCTTCTCCTTTATATATAGGTACAATAACAACTTGAATAGGTGCTAATTTAGGAGGTAATACTAAACCTGCATCATCAGAATGCGTCATAATTAGACCTCCTATTAATCGCGTTGACACTCCCCAAGAAGTTGCCCAAACATGCTCTAATTTCCCTTCTTTAGATGTATACTTTACATCAAAAGCTTTAGCAAAATTCTGACCAAGAAAATGAGATGTTCCTGCTTGTAAAGCTTTACCATCTTGCATTAAAGCTTCAATTGTATACGTATCCTCTGCACCAGCAAATCGCTCACTTTCAGATTTAGCTCCTTTAACAACTGGCATAGCCATAAATTGTTCTGCAAATGTTGCGTATACTTCTTGCATCTGTTTTGCTTCAGCTAAAGCTTCTTCCTTAGTAGCATGAGCTGTATGACCTTCTTGCCATAAAAACTCAGCTGTCCTTAAGAATGGTCTTGTTCGCATTTCCCAACGCATAACGTTTGCCCATTGATTTATTAATAATGGTAAGTCTCTATGGGATTGTATCCATCCTTTGTATGTATTCCATATTATAGCTTCAGAAGTAGGTCGTATAATCAACTCTTCTTGTAGCTTTGCATTAGGATCTACACGTAGTTTTCCTTCATTATCAGGATCAGTTTCTAGTCTATAATGCGTAACAACTGCACATTCTTTAGCAAAACCTTCTGCATTTTTTTCTTCTGCTTCAAACAAACTTTTGGGAACAAGTAATGGAAAATACGCATTCTGATGTCCTGTTTCTTTAAACATTCTATCCAATTCAGATTGCATTTTTTCCCAGATTGCAAACCCATAAGGTTTAATTACCATACAACCACGTACAGCAGAATTTTCAGCTAAATCAGCTTTAACAATAAGCTCATTATACCATTTTGAATAATCTTCAGCTCGCTTTGTTAAATGTTTACTCATAATTAAAAGTTTGGCACAAAAATTGCTATTAAATTAACGTAAATTACAGCAACAAAACTACGTTAAATTCGTTATTACCACAATAAAGTTGTTTTTTTTTGCTGATAATTTCATTTTTTTTTTAATTTTAATAAAAAGATAAGAATATGAAATCACATTTTACTATATCCAAATTCCCATTATATTTCTTATCATTACTCGTGGTAACAACTACTATGATCTCTTGTGCCACTACACAAACAGTTTCAGGTAATGATGACGGAATTTATGCTGATGACACTGAAAGACCTACAAGAAAGGTAGTTCAAACTAACGAAAGAGAATACAATGAATACAACGAGAACTACTTTACAAAAGAAGTAGAACGTCTAGATAAAATAAATGGCACTGACATTATTACTGATATCGATAGCTACAGATCTGATGAATATGACTTTGACGATGAAATCATAGAACAAGATGAAAACCAAGGACAAATATCTTCAAACAGAGAACCTTGGGGATTTGATAGCGATTCTGATGTTGTTGTAAACATCAATACTTTTGGTAACGGATTTGGTTGGGGATTTGATCCTTACTGGAATAGTTGGAACAACCCATATTGGGGATGGCGTGGTAGATTTGGTAATAGATGGGGATGGAACTACAACCCTTACTGGCACCCTTACCATGGACCTAATTATTGGAATAATGGGTTTTATGTAGGAATTGGTGGTTTTTACGATCCTTTTTATTGTCCTCCAGGATTTTATGGATACAACAGATTTGGTATATATAATGGATACAGATCTTTTAGAAATAGAGGATACAGCCGTTATGGTTATAGAAATGGTCTTTATAGTAGAAGAGGAAGAGGAACATATGCATACAACAACAGAAGAGCATATTCTAGAAGAAATTCAAGAAGTGCATCTAGAAGATCTTCAAGAGTTTATAGAAGAAACAATTCAGGGGTAAATAGAACCAATAGAAGCATATCTAGAAATAGAAATGGCAACTCTTCTGTAAGAAGAAACTCAAGAGGAATTAGCAGAAGCTCTGGATCTAGAGCTACCAATAGAAGATCTGGATCTGTAAGAAGAAATAGAAGTTCATCATCGAATAGATCTAGAAGTTACAACAATTCTTCTAGAAGTAATAATAGATCTTATACTCCAAGTAGAAGTTCATCAAGAAGTAGAAGTTTTTCAAGATCTTCATCGTCAAGATCAAGAGGTTCTTCTAGTAGAGGATCAAGAAGAAGAAGATAAATAATCAATAGTACTCCTTAGTATATATAATTAGTTATAATTTTGAAAGCATGAAAAAAATTATATTCCTTGTAGCGATATTCGCTATGACAAGTACAACATACGCCCAATTTACAGATTATAATGATCTTGGTATATTATTTTCAAGAGATCAAAGAACAGGTACAGCCAGATTTAATGCAATGGCAGGAGCATTTGGAGCTTTAGGAAGTGATATATCATCAACAGATATCAATCCTGCTGGCGCAGTAGTAGCTAGAAAAAGTAAAGTTGCCATTACTTTTGAAGGTACAGGCACTGATTTTGATATTAATTATTATGGTAACACCTCTAATATAAAAGACGAAAGATTAAATTTGAGCCAGGCTGGAGCTATTTTTGTTTTCGACGGTGAAAATAATTCTAACTGGAATAGGTTTGCTATTACATTTAATTATAAAGTAAAAGCAGATTTTGATAATTTTTACAGTGGATCTGGTAATAGTGGTTTATCTCTTTATGATAATAATTTTAACCGTACAGAAAATCCTAACAACACATTTTACAGAGCTTTTGAACAAGAGTTTACAAAGCAAACAAATGGAATAAACAGCGTTTTTAATCTTGGTTTTTCGGCTGTACATGACAATAAATTATTTGTTGGAGCTTCTTTAAAGTTTCATAGCCTAGAATATACAGAGAGAGCTGTAAATATTGAAGACAATGATGATTTAAGTGGCACCCCATTGGTGTTTGATGAAATTAATGATCGTTTTGTAGATGGTACTGGTTTTTCTTTTAATGTTGGGTTTATCTATAAATTAAATAAGTTTATACGAATTGGTGCTGCATATGAATCACCTACATGGTATAACGAAGTATTAGAAGAAAGTGTTGAAGACTTTGCTGCTTTTGACAATACAGATAGCGCTAATCCATCATTAATACTTGAAGATAGACAAGCTAGAGGTCCTTTTTCGTTACGATTTAGAACACCAAGTAAATTAACAGCAAGTGGAGCTCTTATTTTCGGAAAGCAAGGAGTGATAAGCTTAGATTACACATATAGAGATTTTTCTAATTTTAGATATAATGATCCAGATCCAGCACTACAAGATGTTAATCAATTTTTCTCTAGAGACTTTAGAGCGACTCATGCTTTAAATTTAGGAGCTGAATGGAGATTTGATAGAGTAAGCTTAAGAGGTGGGTATTTTTACGAGAAAAACCCAAACTTAAGAGAAGGTGGTGGAACAAATTCAGACAATTATAGAGGCTTTACGGCTGGATTAGGTTATAATTTCGGTAATACACAAATAGGTCTTTCTTATTTAAGATCTTTAAACGATGAATTTTATACCCTATATAATGTTGGAGATATAAATATAGATAATACTACTACAAGAATAGCTGCAAGTATCACCTTTAGCTTATAAAAATTTTGATTGGGGATTTTAAAAGTACCTTTTAGTAACGTTTTTTAAAAACTGAACTAAAAGGTCTTTTTATTTAATCACTTTTTTACTGTAATTTTGTATTCTCATTTCTTAATATGAAAAAAATTAATATTAACATAGAAAATACAACTAACAATACTATCATTAAGTTTGTTAGTGATTCAATAATCGTAAATAAAGGCAGTTACGAATTCAACAATATAGATGAAGCTAAAAACGCTACTTTCGTTCAACAGTTATTCTACCTTCCTTTCGTTAAAAAAGTTTTCATTGCCGCAAATTTCATCGCTATTCAACGTTATGACATAGTAGCATGGGAAGACGTTCAAGAAGAAGTAAAAACTCAGATTGAAGCCTACTTAAACTCAGGAAAGAAGGTAATTAACGAAGAAAATGAAAGCTCAAAGAAAGAAGCTATTGAAGTATATGCTGAAGTTACTCCGAATCCCTCAGTAATGAAATTTGGAACAAACAAAGCTTTAACTCAAACTGACATTGAATTAAAAAACATTGAAGAAGCTAATCAATTCTCTCCATTAGCTAAAGCTTTATTTAACTTTCCATTTGTAAAAGAAATTTTTATTTCAGAAAATTATATTTCTATTACTAAATACGACGTTGTAGAGTGGAATGAAGTATATCATGAAGTGCGAACATTCATTAGAACCTACTTACAGGATAATAAAGTAATTCTTTCAGAAATTCCTGAGAAAAAAGCAATACAAGAAGACAAAATACTTATAGAAAATTTAGATGAAACTTCTACTAAAATTGTAGAAATACTAGAAGAACATATTAAACCAGCGGTAGCTTCTGATGGCGGAAATATTGCCTTTAAAAGTTATAATTCTGAAACAAAACAAGTAAATGTAATTCTTCAAGGTGCTTGTAGCGGATGTCCTTCATCTATAATTACATTAAAAAATGGAATAGAAGCTTTATTAAAAGAAATGCTTCCAAATCAAATTAACGAAGTTATAGCCATAAATGGATAAACAAGTAACACCATACAAAGATTCAGAGTTAAGAAAAAAAGAGCAAGTTGCTCAAATGTTTGATAATATTTCGAATAATTACGACGGTCTAAATCGTGTTATATCATTCGGAATTGATGTTAGCTGGAGAAAAAAAGTTGTCAAGTTAATTGGAGAAAATAACCCAAAGACAATTTTAGACATTGCTACAGGTACTGGAGACTTAGCTATGATGATGACAAAATTGAATCCTGAAAAAATAGTAGGTCTTGATATTTCTGCTGGAATGTTAGAAGTAGGTAAGCAAAAGATTAAAAAAGCTGGATTTGACAATAAAATTGATATGGTGGTTGGGGATAGTGAAAATATCCCTTTTGAAGACAATACATTTGATGCTATAACTGTATCTTTTGGTGTTCGTAACTTTGAAAATCTAGACAAAGGATTGCAAGAAATTTTACGTGTTTTAAAGCCAAATGGAAAATTTGTTATTTTAGAAACCTCTAATCCTACTAAATTTCCGTTTAAACAACTATATAAGGTACATACACAAGTTTTTTTACCCGTTGTTGGTAAATTGTTCTCAAAAGATAAAGCAGCTTATTCTTATTTATCGGAAAGTGCAAATTCTTTTCCTTATGGAGAAGCTTTCAACAATATTTTGAAAAAAAATGGGTTTAAGAATGTGAAGAGTTTACCCGTAACATTTGGAGTAGCCTCAATATATACATCAACAAAATAATATGTTAAAAAGATTTTTAGTTTCTAGTGTGTTAGTTCTTGTAACTTTTAACGCTATAGCTCAAAAAGAACGTGTCGAGAATTTACCTAATTTCGACAAACGTTTTATTCATTATGGATTTTATCTTGGTTTAAACACAAATGGATTTAAAGTATCCTATAAACCTAGCGCCTTTCCCGACGCTCAAGTTGATGTAATTTCTGATGTTGGTTTTAATGTTGGTCTTATTGGTGATATGAAATTACATGATAATGTTAATCTTCGTTTTGAACCTGGTTTAATATCAAACACAAAAACATTACGCTTTAATCACATTGCTAATGAAGCACAAGGGACAAGAGAAATAGGTAATACCTATTTACATCTTCCTGTTATTTTTAAATTTAGCACAAACAGACTTAACAATATCAGACCTTATGTTTTAGCTGGGGCTTCTTTTGATTTCAATTTCTCTAGTAATGAGAAAAATCAAGACGATAATTTATCTGGTCAGTTTAGACAAAACGCAAGTGCACTAATGTATGAAGTTGGTATTGGTATGGATTTTTATCTTCCTTATTTTAAATTCTCTCCCTCTATCCGCGGTATTTTTTCTATAACTAATGAAATTAAACCCGACAATAGAAGACCTAGTCAATGGACAGATCCTATAGATTTTTTTGGCACTAGAGGTGTTTTCTTACACTTGTCTTTTGAATAAATTTTCTTAAACAGGTTTTATAGTATATATTAAAGTATTCATTTTGCAATCGTTTAACTGTCTTTAAACAGATTACACATTGTAAAACAAATCACTACGGATCAAAAGCATACCTTAGTTTTTCTTACCTCTAAAATCCTTCTTTTTTTGACATGCCTTTTTGTGCTTAGTTTTTAACTCTTAACTACTAGCAAAAACTTTAAAAACAAAAAAGAGTTGCTTTCGCAACTCTTCATTAAGTGTAAGGAATTGGTGCCCCCCGATACCTCCTCCTACATGTTATTTGGACACAACTTTTAAATGCAGGTCACTATTACTAATAAGAAATTATAACACTCTAAGAACATAAAACCTTAAGACACTATAAACAAACCTTTTAGTATTTATTTTGCTTAACCACAACAATTAGGTATGATCCCGGATCAATCCCAAAAGTTGTGGGTGAATTAATAAAGATTGTCGATTTTTGTTTAAAAAACAGATTACTTGGAATTA
>CANMWK010000018.1 GCA_947501615.1 uncultured Tenacibaculum sp.
TTTCAAAAGAATTTTAACTTCGATATAAAGTCATGTTACTTTACTCTCTCTATTTACGCTGTCAATTTCAATATTATTAATGAACTTAATTAATCTCTGTATTCAATCTGTTTCAACCGAAACTTCAATTAATCTAATTTTTGTAAAGACATCAGAATCGAACTGATTAACTTATTATGTTATTCCAAAATCCCTTTGAACATTTGCTTCATTTCTGAAAGCGGATGCAAAACTATAAAATCTTTTTAAATTGACCAAAACTTTTTTGATTTTTTTTTAAAAATTTATTTTCACATCTAAATCGCTATCTAAAGAACTATCACTTCCCTTTCTGAAAGCGGATGCAAAACTACAAACTCTTTTTAATTTGACAAAATTTTTTTGAAGTTTTTTTCAATTAATTTAAATCTAATTCTACAACCAAAATCTCAATGAACTACCCGCCAAAAACGGACTGCAAATATAAAAGCTTTAAACCTATTAAAACAAGAAAAAAATAAACTATTTTTTAACTATTTAATAAACTCTTATAAACAATCTGTTAATGAACTAAACAAAAAACTAAATCATATTTCGTTATTTGCGGGTGCAAAACTACATACTCTTTTCAATCCTACCAAACTTTTGAGCATAAAAAAATAAAGTTTTTTTATCAAAAAAACCCAACACTTTACTAATCATGAAATTAACCAAAAAATAAATTCTAAACTATTTACGTCATCAAAGAAAAGCAAACTATAACTCGCTGTAGATTGTGTGAAAAACTTAGTCAAAAGCATCATAGATACTATTATAAAAAGGGTATACTATATATATGATAGTATTTTTACTTTGCTAAACTCACTAATTCTATTCTTTTCTTTATTATTACTTTGAGGTTAATGTCCCTCACTATATATCAAATTTTATATATTTTACTCTTTTTAGTTGCCAAAAAGAACCCATATTTAGTTAAACTAAAAAACCCTTCCGTAAAGAAGGGTTTTATAATCAACCAAATAAATCTAAAAAACTTCACTTGAGACGTGAAGTGGGGAATTCAAATAATGAAAAATTTTTAAGAGGTACCTCTATGTATATTTAATTTGAACTTTAACTTAAATACAATGTAAAAATACAACACGATTTAAGTAAACATGCTGGATATTCGATATAGGTAAATTAAATTATAGATTAAGCGAAGTGCTCAAGTCGACGAATGGTAAATAAATACTTTGTGGGTATTTTATTTTTTAAAGTAAATTTAGCCTTTTCATTAATTCTGAACGGTTAGATCTACTTACTGGAATAACATCTTTTTCTATTAAAACACTGTTATCTTCTATATCAACTATACGCTTTAAGTTTATTATATAAGATCTGTGTACTTTCAAAAATAGATCATTAGGTAATTTTTCTTCTATCTTTTTTAATGTAGAATGTACAGTATAGTTTTTATCTTTAGTTTTAATTAAAATATAATCCCCTTTAGCCTCAACGACATTAATGCTTGGAATTTCTATTTTAATTAACCTTCTATCTATGTTAATGTATAATTGTTGATCTTCTTCTTTGACTTCTTCCTTAGATACAGAATTACTTACTGAATTTTCATTAGCACTAAAAGTGAATTTCTTTGCTTTTTCTATTGCTTTTGTAAAACGTGGTAATGTAATTGGTTTCACTAGATAATCAACAATACATTCGTACTCAAAAGCATCGATAGCAAACTTTTCATCTGAAGTTGTTAGAATTATTCTTGGTGGTTTTTTTAAGGTTTGTATTAAATCAAAACCTGTAAAATCTGGCATGTGTATATCTAGAAAAATCAAATCTACCTGATTCTGATTTAAATATTTTATAGCTTGTATAGCATTAGAAAATTGTTCTATTACATTAAGAGAGCCTTCGCTTTTACAAAGCTGTTCAACAATAGCTCTTGCAGCAGATTCATCATCAATAATTAAACAATTCATGTATTTAAATAATTTTTTAGGCTTTGTCTAAAAAAATAGACATTTTGGTTAATAATTTCATGAAATTAGCATGACCACTCATATCTCTCGATAAGAGTTCTTTTTCATATGTTATTGCCAATTCATATGATTTTTCTAAGCCTAAAATACTAATTTTATGTTTAATTTTATGAACTATCTCAGCTATTTGTTTAAAATCTTGATTTTCAATATGATTTTTATATGTTTTTATTTCTTCAGGCAATTCATTTTTTAAAATAGATAACATTTTTTTTTCAAATTCTTCATCGCCTCCAGATAACTCTCTGATATACTTAAAATTTGGTTCTTCAATATTCATTTGATTATTTTTTAAACTCTATATAAAATGTTGTCCCTACCCCCTCTTCACTTTCTAACCATATTTTTCCATTATATAAATCTACAATTTTCTTAACAATAGACAATCCAATTCCTGTTGAATCTTTATAATTTCCTAAAGATTGAAATACTTCAAATATTTTATTGTAGTATTCTTTTTTAATACCTATACCATTATCTTCTACACTGAAAATGTAACTTTTCTTTTTTTCTTTTACCCCTACAGATATAAGACCTTCTGCTTTATCTATATAATTCACTGCATTACTCATTAAGTTTTGGAAAAGTTGTTGGATTCTAACTTTATCAGCATTTATTACAGGTAATTTTTTATCTATTTTAATTGTTATATGCTTAGGAACATAAATTAGTTTACTTATTTCTTCTACTACTTGATACGTATCAACTTCTTCTACAGGTGTACCATCATTATTAATACTTGAATAATTAAGAATATCATTAATTAATCGTTCCATTTTCTCTACCACTTCTTGGATCATATCAACATTTTTCACACCTTCCCCTAAACCATCACCATAATCTTCTTTTATCCAACTAGTTAATGCTGATATACTTCGTAAAGGAGACTTTAAATCATGAGATACAACATGTGCATATTCTTCAAGCTCACTATTTCTTTGCTCTAACTGCTTGAGTAATTCTTCTTTTTGAGATTCTAATGTTTTTAAATTAGTAACATCTAAAACAATACCTATAGAGCCTGTTATTTCTCCTTGAATATCAAAATTTGGTGCAGCACTAACCAACAAAACTTTTTCTTCATTAAGGTTATTTATAAACTTAAATTCATAAGAACCAGATTTTTGATTTTTTTTATCTTTACTTCTTTGTCTGATAAAATCGATGATTTTTTCTTTTTTGAAAAGATCTCTAATATCTTCTTGAAGAATTTTCTCTTCTTTTAATCCAGTCATTTTAATAAAATTCTTATTGGCTGATAAGATTTTATTTTTTCTATCTAGTTCTACTAATCCCAGTTTAAGATTTGCGATAATATTACTATATCTTTTCTTATGAGCTTCTAAACTTTTTCTGTAATTTCTAGATAATGTAACATCTCTATATGTCCAAAGATGTCCTTTATATTCATTATTTTTAGAAATAGGGATGTAATCTCTTTCTAAAATTCTCCCATCTATTAATTTTAATTCATCTCCTAGAACAATTTTCTTATCTTTAATCAGCTTATTTATTCTTGTCAGAAAATACTCTGGCCTTTCAAAATAAACTTTAATCTCATCTAAGATTTTAAGATAATTTTTACCCACTAAATCTTCATGGCTTGTGGGTATAGAAAATATATCACACATCCTTTTATTAGAAATCACAACTTCTCTTTTTTCATTTTCGAGTAACACAGCACTATCCAAATTCGATATTAAAGATGTTAATCTATTTTCAGTTTCAATTAATCGTTGTTTTGCTAATTTATTTTCTGTGATATCTTCAACTGTGGCCACTTGAAATTTCAATTTGCTTTCTGGACTTCTAACTGAATTTACTACAGTTTTAGCCCATAATATATCTCCATTCTTTTTTATGTATCTTTTTTCTTGTGAAAAATTATTGATTTCTCCTGTAGTTATTTTTTCTCTTAAAATTTTCGATTCTTTTCTATCATCAGGATGAGTTAATCCATTAACAGTTAAAGCTCTCATTTCATCTAGTGAATACCCTAACATATTTATTATGGTATTGTTCACAAACAAAAATTCATCATCTCGTTCTTCAGATAGTACAATTCCTATTGGAGAATTATTGAAAATTATATTTAATTGGTGCTTTTGTTCTTCTAATAATTCTTGTACAGCAATTTCTTCAGTAATGTCTCTTGCTATTCCCTGTGCTCCAATTACTTCTCCTGTAGCACCAAAAACTAAACTGCAATTTACCTCTAAAGTCTTTACAGTTTGGTCTTTTGTTATTATTCTGGATCTATATTTGGTATAATATCCTTTGTTGATTAACTCCTTGAATGCATTTATTGTATATTGAGAATCATCAGGGTGAACAATCTTCATAAGATTAAGTGGAGTATCTATTCCTTCATAACCAAACATAGTTATAGCTATGTCGTTCATTTTAATAACGTTTCCTTTCAGATCTATTAAAACAAACGCATCATTGATGTTTTCAAAAATACCTTTAAGCTCAGAATCTTTCTGTGTTAACTCTTTTTGAAGATGTTTATTCTTTTTCTTTAAACTTTTAATCCTTTTATCTGACTTAGCAACATGTTTTTTTAGCTCCTCTTCTAATTGAAGCCTAGCTTTTCTTTCGTTCTCTAAAGCCTGTTTCAAATCGTCTGTAACAATATCGCTCATAATTAAAATGGATATAGTTTAAAACTAGTTAACCATGTAACAATATACAAGAATAAAACGAAAGAATGATACTAAATACCTATACTGAGATTAATTCATTAGCACTCCAATATGATAAAACCTTAATTAATTTACTTTGATAGTCTTCATATTTAAGAGGTTTAACCATGTAGCCAGCTATACCAATTTTATAACACTCTAGCATATCTTTTTGGTTAGTTGATGTAGTTAGTATTACTGTTGGTAAATATCTTAGAACTTCGTCATTTTTTAAAATTTTAAGAAATTCTATACCATTTATTTTTGGCATATTTAAATCTAATAGGATAATGTCTGGTAAATTATCTCTATCTGATAAAATATTTAACGCTTCTTCTCCATTATTTGCTTCAATTACATGATGCTTAGATTCTATTTTTGATAAAATCCGGTTAAATTTCATTACTTCAATTTGGTCGTCTTCAATTAACAATATTGTTAATTTCTTTTGCATTTTGTGTATTTTTAGGTAGCTTAATCTGCAATATACCATAATAAGCATTCGACTTATTTTTTCTTTAGTTTAAATCTGTATTTTTAACGATTAAATGTAGAAAAGTATAGACGAATAGCTTTTACCATTAACATATGTTTACAATATACAGAAGACAATTGACTTTTATAGTCCCTACTATTTTTTTGATTTTATCATTGATTTTTTTTTATAGCTGTAAGAATACATCTACGGGAAATAAACATACATATACGAATGCTTTAATTAATGAATCTAGTCCTTATTTATTACAACATGCGCACAATCCTGTTCATTGGTTTCCTTGGGATCAAAAACATTTAGATCGTGCTAAAAAAGAAGGAAAATTAGTGTTATTATCTATCGGTTATGCTTCTTGTCATTGGTGCCATGTAATGGAAAAAGAAACTTTTGAAAATAAAGAAGTAGCAGACTTTATGAACGAAAACTTTATCAATATAAAGGTTGACCGAGAAGAACACCCTAACGTTGATAAAACCTATTTAACAGCCGTTCAAATTATGACAGGAAATGGTGGTTGGCCATTAAATTGTGTTACTTTACCAGACGGAAAACCTATTTGGGGTGGCACTTATTTTAATAAAGAAAATTGGTTGGCTTCATTAAAGGAAATTCATAGAGTTTATAACGAAAGCCCGAAAAAAACAGAAGGATTTGCAAATCAATTAACTGAGGATTTAAAATCGCTACAAGAATTTAAATCCGACATTTCTGATGAAGGTTTTAACAGAGAAAATCTAAATAATTTCGTCGCAGAGTGGAAAACAAAACTTGATACAATTAATGGTGGACTCGTTGGTAGAAATCAATTTCCTAGAGCTAGTAATTATCAGTTTTTATTACGTTACGCTTATCAAACTGAAGATCAAAAATTAGAAAATTATATCTACAAAACTTTAGATAAAATCGCTAACGGAGGTTTAAATGATCATTTAGCTGGCGGTTTTGCGCGCTATACAGTTGATAATAAATGGCACATCCCTCATTTTGAAAAAATGCTATACGATAATGCTCAGCTCGTTTCTTTATTTTCTTATGCCTATCAATTAAAAAAAGAAGATCAGTACCAAGAAATTGTATATCAAACACTCGATTTCTTGTACAAAGAATTTTATACTGATGGTTTGTATTTCTCTTCTTTAAATGCTGATAGTTTAAATGAAGAAAATGAATTGGAAGAAGGAGCTTATTATACTTGGAAAGTTGAAGAATTAGAACATAATATTACTTCAGACTTTTCTCTATTCAAAGCATATTTTGGTATTGATAGTATTGAGAAAGTTGAAGGAAAACATGCGTTAGTAAAAGTTTATGATGATGAAACTTTCAGTAAAAAACATCAATTACCTATTGAAGAATTAAAAAGTAAAATAAAAACCTGGAAAGAAAACCTATTAAAAATAAGACAACAAAGAGTTAAACCTACAACAGACAAGAAAATACTTACATCTTGGAATGCTCTTTTATTACAAGCATATACAGATGCTTATAAGGTTTTTAATGACGATAATTTTAAACTAAAAGCTATTGAATGTGGTGAAACTTTAAAACGTAAAGCTATTTCTAAACATTGGGAAGTTTCTAGAAGTTTAAACACAAAAAACAAAAGCATAAAAGGTTATTTAGAAGACTATGCTTTGTTAATTCATAGTTTTATTTCTCTGTATGAAATTACTTTTGACAAACAATGGTTGTTAAACGCAAAAGAACTAACTGAATATACGTTTACAAACTTTTTAAATACAGAAAACGAATACTTCAACTATACAGCTAAAAATGGTGATCAATTAATTACTGCGAATTATGAAATTGAAGATATAGTAATTCCTTCTTCAAATTCTGTGATGTGTAAAAACTTATTCAAATTAGGTCATTATTTTAGTTATGATGCTTACTTAGATTTGAGTAAGAAAATGCTACAAAGAATGTTACCAAAAATTGAAGATTATCCGCATATTTATTCCAACTGGTTAGATTCTTATTTAAATCATACTTATCCTTTCTACGAAACAGCAATTTCTGGAAAAGATGCTTTATCTAAAGCTCAAGAATTACAACAACAATATATTCCTAATCAATTATTGATTGGTAGTTTAACTGATAGTAATTTACCGTTGTTGAAAGGAAAATTTAACGATCAAAAAACATTGATCTATGTATGCGTAAATAAAGCTTGCAAATTACCTACTGAAAATATCGATAAAGCATTGACGCTATTAAAAAAGAACTAATAACCTGAGTTCGATTATTAAAACAGGGTTATTTGATTAGATTTCATAGTTTCAAATTTTTTTGACGTTTTTTTAGGAAAAAACTGTAGGCAATTAATCCAGATATTATATTTCCTAAGAAGTCATTAAAAGAATGATGTCTAGAGTGTTCTATTTGGCATATGTTTTTTAGATCGTCTTCACTACCTCCAAAATTGTTGTTTATAGCCCATCCTCTTAAAAAACCTAAACCTTGAGGCGTAACAAATATAAATTGATTGTCTTCTGCTAATTGTTGAAAATTGCTTTGATTGTATTGTTTATCTATGTTATTCGTAAATCCATGATAATTTAAAATTAACGGAGCTGCTTTATTAGCATCGTAACTCGCTGGAATATACAGACGATACTCTCTTGTTCTACTATCATGTCTTAAGGTTGCATTAATAACCTGTTATGCATAAGAAGAAACAGTGGTTACTAAAGTAATAGCCAAAAGCAATAAGGATCTTTTTTTTGAAAGCGTAATTTTAATGTTCATTGGTTAATGATTTTTGGTTGATTAATTAAAAAAAAATAAATATGGTTAAATTTTTGAATTATTTCCTTTAAAAACCCTTATCAATGAATTATCAATAAACTTTACACTATAAATTAAATTAAGTAAAATGAATCTTATAATATTTAATTAAATCATTAATTTACATTAAAATTCCACCTTTTATAGCTTTAATTAATTTAAAATTCAGGAATTACCTAACACCTGACCTGAAATTATAATTGATTTCTTATAAATATTAAAACCTTCAATAGAATACAATTTATAAACTATTTAAAGACCATTTTACTTTTCTAAAAAACTTAAAAATATTTAGTTATTGAAAATCTTAAAAAGCTATCATCTCTAAAGTTAGATAATATTAATTCACTTTCATCAATTGTCTCAAATAATCTAGCTTCTAATTCGGCCTTCCAGCTATCACCTATTCTTCTTGAAGCTTCCATACTAAAAATTTTGCTTTTATTTGTTAAGTCCGCAATCCCACCGATTAAAATTGAGGTATCTTTTGTATCATTGAACGCAACTCTACTTCCAATGAAAACATCATTTTGTAAAGCACTAAGCGCTAACTCATCACGCTCATCATATAAATACTCTCCCAAAACCCCTATATCTAATCCATTACCATCAATATTACTGAACGTATATTCAACTCCAGCTACAAGAGCTAAAAAGTCTTGTGCTTTAGCCGTTCTATAAATTGTTTCAAACTTCCACAAAAAAGCTTCCTGAGTAATTTGAATATCTATTCCTGTTTGATTAATTAATGGGTAAAAAGCATTTACATTACCAAATTGATCAAAACTAAATAAGGGTTCTCTACCGTTTCCGTAAAAATGAGACACCCCAACATCAAAAGCCCCAAAATAATGACTCCATCTAAAAGCGATATCTTGCCTCCACTCTTTTGCTCCACTTTCATAACTTAAATCATCTTCATCTATAACTATAGGAAAACGTAATCTTCCTTTTTTACCTGAGAAATTTCTTTTTCTATGATATGGTAAATAAAAGAAATCAAAGCTTCCATATTTATCTGTGGTATAAGTATATTGAACCATAGGTTGCCCTAATTTTTTTTCTCCATCGAAAGACTCAACAGCATCTGTTTGATTTATTATATCAACTAAATGATTACTTTCTGCAACCCCCCAATAAACTTTTTTAAGACCAACATTAAGTTCCCATTTTCCTTTTGCTTTTTGATAATATAATTCTCTTACATCACCATGTGTTCTTTTATTATCAACATCTACTCTAAAAAAGCCTGTAAAATTAATACTCTCACTTCCCTTGTTCCAATCAATCGTATATTTAGGAGTTATTGCAATAGAAGGAAAATGACTCTTCTGATTTTGAAATTGAGGCTCATCATAAAAATAACGATATTCACCTTCTACTTCTAATTCAAAGTCATGATTAACTTTTTTTTCTTTAGTTTGCGCATTTATGGAAGTAATTTGTGCTATACTAGCAACTAAAATACTAATGAAAATTGATTTCGTAAATTTCATTGAATTTATCTTAATTAAAAAGTAATACCAAAAACTTAGTTCTCCCCAATAAAAACTTCGATTTTGATATTAACTTTCATTAATTATTTTGTTAATTATTTTCCTGCTCTTTTTAGTGCTACTTGCGTAAAGTCATCATCTGATAAATTAGAATCAAAATTATAATTACTAAATTGTAAAAGTGTTTCTTTATTATTCTGAACATTTACCATATTAAGCGCTCCTGCTCTCCAAAACTTGTTTTTAAATAACTTATAATCACTATAAGTTAACGTTTTTAACAAAGCCCCTTTACGATCATAAAACTCTATTTTTTCAATTCTATAACCTTTTGCTTTATTATAAGTAACAATACGCTTTTTATAACCAGATTTTCGGTCTACTGGATCTTGTTCCACTAATAATAAATCTCCTGATTCGCTAATGAATTTATAAGTATATTTTTCTACTTCTTGAGAAGACAAATCTTCATAAGCAAACTCACTCCCCACAAAAGGTCCCGATTTATTATTAGAAGAAATTCGTTTTACTCTTTTTATTGAAGGTAAAAATAGCCATTGATCATCTGAAACTGTTTTATGAGTAAATGTTAAGGTAGCAGTTCCTTTAACATCTTTAGGACTATTAAATACAATTAAAGATTTATCTCCATCCTCAGTTAATTCCAATGTTTTTGTTGTTAATGAACGTTCACTTTTTTGCCCATTTCTATTTTTAAGTATCATTTTTATATCTGAAATAGAACTCTTAAATCCTAAATCAGCTTTTTCAGCAGCTTTGGCTATTTCTAATCCACGTTCTTCAGCAGATTGAGCCTGAACTAATACAGAAGTTATCACTGCTATTGTTAAAAATATTTTTCTCATTTGATGTTTATTTTAATTATTTTATTATTCTTTTTTACTTGTTAATAATAATAGTGATGGTAATAATATAAAGTCAACCACTAATGCCGAAATAATTATAATTACTGTTATTCTAGCCATATAACTATTCAAAGCAAATGATGACGTTGCCAATACAGAAAAACCTGCAACTAAAACTATTGTTGTTGTCACTAACGCTTTTCCTACGGTTTTAAAAGCGTAAATTACAGCCTCTTTAGCATTGTAGCCTAACTCATTCCTAGCCTTTAAAAACTTGCTTAAAAAATGTACTGTATCATCAACTATGATCCCTAACGTCATTCCAAAAACAATAACCATACCTGTGTTTATTTGACCTTTATAAAGTGCCCAGATTCCAAATCCAAGAAGTACTGGAGTAACATTTGGTATAATACTTAGCAGACCTAATTTAAGACTACGTAAAGCAAACATTAATACTATAGAGATTAAAAAAAGTGATATAATATTACCATTAAGCATACTCTCCGCTTGTCTAAACCCTAAGTTAGAAAACATTAACATTGGACTTACAGGAATTGCATGCATTTCTTTTGGCGTATTTTCTTCTAACCATTTTTCTGTTTTCTTCGCAAAAGCGATGATATCAGGGCTATCAATATTTTCAAGAGTTACTGTTACTCTAGATTCCGATTTATCTACATTAATTTGGTTATTTAAATCTAATCCAAATGGTAATGATAATTCATATAAAAGTAAATACTGAGCAGCTTCTTCTCTGTTTTGCGGTACGCGGTAATAGTTTTCATCATCACCATGCATAGAACGGTTAACACGTCTAGCAACTTCACTAAAAGCATTTACATGAACAACTTCTGGCTGCTTATTTAACCAATCTTCAAATTTATTTAAATTCTTCAGATATACAGGATTATTGATACCTCCGCTTTCTCCACTTCCTATTGAAAGTTCAATGTTATAAATTCCCGTAAGGTTTTCACTTATATAATCAGTATCTGTTCTAAACTCTACACTTTCATCAAAATAATTAACAAATTCATCGTTAAACGTATTTTTAGTCGCAAAATAAGTCATGATACCAATAACCAAAAGAGAAACAACACTCAATAATGCTGGTTTTTTTACTACAAACTCACCAAAAGAATGGTAATAATTCTTTTTAGCTTCTACAGCTTCTTTTTTCTCTTTAGTTTCTTTTACTGGAAAAATAGCCATTAATGCTGGTAATGTTGTTGTTGAAAACAAAAACGCCATAGTCATACCAAAGGCCGTAATATTTCCTAGATCCCAAAAAGGAGGAACATCTCCAAAATTCATACTTAAAAACCCTATTACTGTTGTTAAACTAGTAATAAATACAGGCATAAAATTTAATCGTATTGCTTCAATAATAGCTTCCTTTTTACCATATCCTTCTACTCGCATTTTTTGATGCATTGTTATAAGTACATGTATACTATCTGCAATAGCAAGAGTTAATATCATTGTCATAAATGTTGCAGAAGGTGGCGTTAATTTAATTCCAGTTATACCAATAAACCCAGCAGCACTAATTATAGAAAATAATACTACAACCAAGGTAGTTATTGAACTAAATATATTTCTTGTTAAGATAAGCGTAGTGATAATAACAATAAAAATCATTATCAAAGTTAACGCCATATCTTTCATAGATGATTCAAAAAAAGCGGTATTTAATGGAACTAAACCTGTAGTATGTACTTTAAAATTTGGATGTTTTTCTTTAAATTTAGCAACCATATCTCTTACAAAAGCAGTTACCTCTGGTACTTCTTTTGCGCTATCTTTTCCTGGAAGTAAAATATTAATATTTACAGCAGTTACAGTTCCTTTTTCATTAATAATACGATGTACTAATAAAGGCTCTTTAAGGGCTTTTGCTTTTATTTCGGCAACTTCTTTTTCTGTCTTACTCGCAGATTCATATGATAAATCATCGACATATAAATCGTCTCCATTTGCACTAGTATGCTGAAAATTAGTAATAGCATCTACTCTTGATGAATAAGGAGTATTCCATGCTTCGGTTGTCAATTCTTCAACGGCGGCAAGATTACTACTTGTAAAAACATCTCCATTATCTGGAGTTAAAACCAAAATTACATTATCTAATTTTGTGTATTTTTCTTGTAATGCATCAAAAGCTTCTAATTCTGGATTAGTTTTATCAAAAAACACATGATAATCTCCATCAAATTCCATTTTAGCTTTAGCACCCAATCCTAAAGCAATTAGTATAGTAACCACTAATACTTTCCACTTATGCTTTACCATAAAATTCGCCCATTTAGTTGCAAATTTATTAGTAGCACTATCTTTTTTATTGGCTTCGTTCATTTTGAGTTATTTAAAAAATCTATTTATATTAAAATTATTGTTTATAATTGACCGATCAATTAATTTTATTTTAAAGTTGACCAGTCGTCTATTTTTTAAGCAAAAAAATTATTTAATCAGCAAACTTTTTATTATTTTAATTGAATTATCTATAGAATAAGAGTTTTGCATTTCTTTCATTGTTATCATAGCTCCTTTAAGAACATCTTCTATAAATTCCACTAAAAATCGAGCATCAATATCTATTTTAATTTCTTCATTTTCTTGAGCTCTTTTAACAACATCTGTTATTTCTTCTTTAAACACATTACACTTGGCTGTAATTATATTCCTTATTGCTTCATTATGATCTCCCATTTCATTTCCTAAATTGGCAGCCATACATCCCATTCTACAATTTTGTTCATTCTTCAATATAGTAATGCGATACTCATAAAAATTCAACAATCTCTGTTTTGGAGAAACTGATTCATCATTAAGAACTTTAAAAAAAACTTCAAACGTATTTTTAAAATATCTATCCAATGTTTTCACTACAAAATCTTCTTTATTCTCAAAATAAAAATAAAAAGATCCTTTAGGGACTCCTGCTGCTTTTACAATATCATTAACACTTGTCCCATTATAACCTTTAGACCACAACAAACTCATACCCTTATCAATAAGCATATTAGATTTTTCAGTATGAGCTAAAGTTTTTGGCATTATTGTTTTAATAATTGGAGTGCAAATATATGACCATTCGTCTATGCATCCAAATTTTTTTTACTTTTTTTAATAAAACTAATACGATTTTGATTTTGTAATTTAGCATTCCAAGTATTTAAATAATTTCTATTACTAGTAATTGACATTATTAAAGTATGGTCCATTTTTTTGACAAATTCATTAAGCCATATTTTTATTTCGTTTAAGTTTTGATATACTTTATTTTTAAATCTTTGTTTTATATAAGCCCATATTTGTTCACAAGGATTAAGTTCAGGCATATAAGGAGGTATTCTGAGTAGTTTAATATTTTCAAATTAGTTATTTTGAACAAATATTGAGTAATCATACATATTCATGATACCAGAAGTGTATGGTGCATTACTCTCTTCACTTGTTTCATCTATACTTTCAATAAATTGATTTATACTTTTTAATTGAATTTTTCCCTTTGTGGTATTTGGAAAATAATACAGATTCGTTTGAGTGCCTTCTTTCTGAATAACCAGGTTACTTTTCTCAGATTTTGAATAGTAATTCACTCCTATTTCCGATTCCTCTAGAAGTTGGAAGATCCCTCCTCTTGAAATTTCTTTATCTATTGTACATCCTTCTTCAGCAAAACTAAAAGGTATTGTTTTCGGAAATGAAATAGGGTTTGCATAAGGAATATTAAACTTTATTGTTGTACTGTAGCAATCTGGAGCTCCACAATCAAAACCATGTAAATCGAATACTAAATTAAACTGTAAAGATTCTTCATTTCTATGAACTAAATTTCTTAAATACAATTCAGCTAACAGACTATTTTTAAGGTTTTCGTCTGGTTTAGAAGCTAACAACTTTTGACGAAGTTCTTTTCGTTCTTTTTCTAAACGTTGTTCTTTTTTCTCAAGAAGTTTTTCTTTAAGCTGATTGACCTCTTCTTTTTCTGTAGTAACTTTTTGAATCATTTTATTCTCTTGCTTCTTTTCACCACAGGAAAACAAAAAACAAACGACAAAGATTAAAGCTATTCTCATAATTTTTCTTTCGACAAAGTTACATCATCTATCCAAACTTTTCGATTACCTCCTCCTTTTTGGTAATCTACCCAGCCTAACGTAACTTTTTCAAAAACAGGAAAACTCCACTCTCCTTTATTTCCGTTTTCTAAGCAACCTTTGTCAAAAGATTGATGTTCTTTTAAATCGTGAACTAACTCTTCATTAATCCACAATCGCATATTGTTAGTTTTTCTATTTACATACCAATTCACAACAAACCACTCGTTTTCTGGAATTTTCACTTTTGTATGATCCCAGCAATCTGATTGTATCGGATTTGTATCGTAATTTGCCATTAAACGTTTATGATGTTGCCCGCCATAACGAACCTCAGCATGAAAACCTTGAACTGTTTTCCCACTAGTTTGAATCATTGTCCAATGAACTCCATTTGGTGAAGCTTCTTCAACAAACATTTTTAAACTTCCATAATATTCATCTAGCTTCATCAATTTCTCGCTTGAAAAAGATAAAAATGCACGATTGTCATATCCTTCTCCTGAAACAAACTTTAAAGATTTGTTTCCAGAAACATGTTTTAAAGAATCTATTTCTATTGTACCGTTCCCTGAAGTTTCCCAAGGAAAAAAAGTAGTTTGACCAACTCTATAAGTTTCAAAATCATCTTCTAAAAGAATCTGATTTCGAAACTCTTTACAAGAACTGAAACACAATAGAACAGTAATTACACTAAGCTTTTTCATAATTTTAAATAAATGAAGTACACATTCTAACAATATGATATGGTGATTTCCACATCCCTACTTTTGGAACAATCATTACCTTTTTATCTGCTGATAATTTCTCGTGCCACTCTCCATTTTCTTGATCTAGAAAATGTTTTTTAGTAAAACTCCATAACTTATTAAGATATGTTAGATATTTTTCTTCTTTCGTAAATTCATATAATTTTTGAAAAGCAATAATAGTTTCAGTTTGCATCCACCATTGAAACTCTCTAGTAAAGCTTTTATCTTTTACATTCTGAAACATATACAAACCTTCAACTTCATCAATCAATTTCATAGAAAGCTGACAATAATTTTCAAGTTTTGCAATTAACTTTTCTTGGTATTGATGCTCATCAACCAACTCAGCAACATCTAACAACATGGATGGAACTTCAGCATTATGACCTATTGAAATATTTTCAGTTTTTGATTTCCAATTTTTATCAAAATCCAACTCACAAAATTCGTTTTGATGTAGGAATTTACTGATTAAAATTTCAAATAAATTTTGAATTCGGTCTTTTAGTTGATCTGTTTTATAGAATTGATAAAAATTAGCATATGCTTCTAAAAGATGTAAATGTGTTCCTAAATTTTTATTTTCAAAATCAATAGGATTTAATTCACGAGTGAGTTCGTTATAATAAAAATTAGATTCTTTATTGTAAAAATTGTTTTCGATATATAGAAATAACTCAATACACTTATTTTTGACTTTTTCTTCTTTAGTAACCAAATAATATTCTGACAATCCAAGTAAACTATAAGCCTGAGCTATAGCTTTTTTTTCAGCATGAATAACATTTCCTTGATCATCTAGTTCCCAAAAAACTCCATTATATTTTTCATCAAAAAAATACTGCTCTACATACACATAACTTCTTTCTAAAACATCTGAAAAATCATTGCTCTTTGTATGATTTGCAACTTTTGCAAAAGCCCATAATAAACGAGCATTTAAAATGATTCCTTTAGTACTATTAGTTACAGGATTCCCATAAAAATCAAGTTCTCCATGAAAACCCCCATGATTAAAATCGGTAGTTTTTCCGGACCAAAAACTCATGACTTCTGAAAGTACAGCAATCATTTCTCCTTTTAAAGAATGCATTTTTTATGTAAGATTATTCGTTAGCTTCTGCTCTTTGAATTTTTAACTCTTCTTCGATTTCTTTCATTCTTTTTTGAGTTAATGGATAAGCTAATAATGCCACAACTCCTAACAACACAAATATAGCCGGAACAATACTCATGTTCAATTTAATTCCTTGTAACATTTCTGCTGTTTTAACAGCTGCTTGACCATCATAACTGTAGGCATTTAATACAAATAAAGTGATAGCTCCTGCTACACCTCCCCCAAATTTCATAGCAAAAGTTCCAGCAGAGAAAATTAATCCTGTGGCTCTTCTTCCGTTTTTCAATTCAGAATAATCGGCTGCATCTCCTAACATAGCAAAGAATAGAATTGGCATAATACCTGCTCCAAATTCAGAAATAATTCCTAATATAAAAATTGAACCAATTTGATTTGCTTCTAACCAATACATTGCAGCTGCTGAAGCCGCTGAGAATAAAATACTAATAATAAATAGCTTTACTTTTCCAAAAAACTTAGTTAAAGCTGGTGCAAAAAATGTGGAAATCATTGAAATAACTAACAGTGATAATAAATACAAACCCGCTAATCCGTTTTTACCACCCCAACTCGTTAAACTTCCGAAGAAGTTACTTTCATCATTTACATAATGCGTAAAATAAAACATTATTGAACTCTGTTTGATAATATTATATGTTACAAATACAAAACCAATAAATAATAAAATCAGCCATGGTTTATTTGTTATTAAATCTTTATAATCTTTAGATAAATCACTTGTCTCAACAGATTTCACACGCTCTCTAGTAGTATAAAAAGTGATAAAAGAAAAACAAACTAAAACAAATGCTAATACATACATAGTGTATTGATAGCCTAAATTTTCATTTCCTTCTCCTAATTTAGGCACTAACCAAATTACTGCAATTGTAGCAATAACACCTCCTAAATACGCTCCGAAGAAGCGAAAAGAAGACAACACTGTTCTTTCTTTCTGACTAGTTGTCATTACTCCCATCAAAGCAGAATACGGAACATTATTCGCCGTATATGCGAGAATATAAAATATAGACGTTGCATACGCCCAGAAAATTTTTCCTCCCAGACTTAAATCAGGAGTTGTGAATCGTAATACTAAAGCCACACCTAACGGTAATGCTGTCCAAAGTAACCATGGTCTGAATTTTCCCCATTTTGTTCGAGTTCTATCTGCTACATTCCCCATGATTAAGTCTGTTGCTCCGTCTCCCAAGCGAACTACCAATAATAATGTAGCTACAGCTGCTGTTCCTAATCCGAAAACATCAGTATAAAAAATTGGCAAAAAAGGCCCCATTGTCCTCCAAGCAATATTAGCTGCTGTATCTCCTAAGGCGTAGCCTATTCTTTCTTTTAATGATAGTTTACTTAATTCTGACATATACTTTATTTGTATTTGGTTGTTTCTCTATGTATTAAATTGGTATCGATAACTAAAGTTTTGTTTTCTGATACGTCTTTTTTCTCTATTCTATCTATTAATAATTGTAAAGCTCTTTTTCCAATTTCCTCAGTATGTTGGCTTATCGTTGTTAATTTTGGATTGGTAAAAACCACCACATTCTTTCCTGAAAAACCTATGATAGAAAGTTCTGAAGGCATTGAAATGTTGAATTTTCTAGCAATGTTTAATGCAACCACACCTAATACATTATCGATTGCTATTATTGCATCAATATCTTTATGTGCTGACATTATTTTTTCTATGCTATCATCTACATTAGCATCGTTAGTAACTTCAAAAATTATTGGCGCATTTTTATATGAATTAGATTCTTCAATTGCTTTTTTATAACCATCTACTCTTAATTTTCCAACATTTAATCCTGTTAAAGAATCTAAGAGTATAATCTTTTTTCTTCCTTCAGAAATTAAATAATTCGTTGCTTCGTAAACAGCTTTTAAATCGTCGATAATAACTTTATCACAATCGATAGATTTTATAAAACGATCGAACATTACCACAGGTAATCGATTGTATAACATTAATTCTTCTAAATGTTCTACTTCACCTGAAGTTTGCGTTTCTTCTGCCACAGAAATTAAAAATCCATCTACACTTCCATCAGTTAAAAGCTCAATACTTTTTTTCTCTTTATCTATAGATTCATTTGAAATACAGGTAATAATACTGTAATCGTGCTTAGAAGCTTCTTGCTCTATACTATGCAGTGATCTTGCAAAAAATGGATTCAAAATGTTTGGTAAGACAACACCAATGGTTCTTGTTTTACTTTTCTTTAGACTTAGCGCAGCCTTGTTTGGCTTGTAATTATATTTTTTTGCTAGCTCTTTAACTTTAGCAATGGTATCTTCACTTATTTCGTAACTGTTGTTTAATGCTTTAGAAACAGTAGAAATCGATACATTTAATTCTTTGGCTAAATCTTTTAGTGTAATCATGGCTTAAACGAGTAATGATAAAATGGTTATTATAGTAAAACTTGTTAAAGCTAATATAGTTGTCATTACCGTCCAACTTTTAAACGTTTGTTTTTCTGTTAAACCTAAATATTTTCCAACAAGCCAAAATCCACTATCGTTTACATGAGACATTATTGATGCTCCTGAAGCTACAGCGATTACTAATAATGCTTTACTAGGTTCACTTAAATCTGCTCCGGTTAATAAAGGAGCTGTAACTCCTGCTGCTGTAATCATTGCAACAGTTGCTGAACCTTGAAGAATACGAACTAAAACTGCGATAAAAAATCCGAAGAATAAAACACCGATTCCGATGGTTGAGAAATAATTTGCTAACATTTCTCCTGTTCCTGTATTCACTAACATTTGTTTAAAAACACCACCCGCTCCTGTTAACAGAATAATTAATCCAGCTGGAGCCATTGAATTCGTTGCAATTTTCAGTAATTCATCTTTTGATAATCCTCTTTTTATCCCCAATAAATACCAAGCGATTAAATTCGCTATGATTAATGCGATAAACGGATTACCAATCATTCCTATCCAATCTTTCACATTTTGTGAAACTAGATCTTCACCTATTAACGGACTGTTTAATAATGTATTTGCCACAATTAAAACTATTGGAATTCCAATAATCATAATAATTAATCGTACCGCTGGATAATTCTGGATTTCAGTTGTATCAGAAGATAATTTTGGTGCTTCTATATGAATCTTTTCTGAAATATATTTAGCGAATATCGGTCCACATACCACAGCTGTTGGAACTCCAACAATAAAACCGAAGAGAATTACCCAACCTAAATCTGCTTTTAAAATATCGGAAACTGCAACTGGACCTGGCGTTGGCGGAATAAATGAATGTGTTATTGCTAAACCAGCTAATAAAGGAATTGCATATAACAACAATGACTTTTTTGTTCTTCGCTGTAATGAGTATACTAATGGAATTAAAATAATAAACGCTACATCAAAAAACACTGGTATTGCAACTAAAAATCCTGTTAACATTAATGCCCAAGATGCTCTTTTATCTCCAAATTTGGATAACAAATAGTTTGCTAAAGCTTCTGCTCCACCAGATTGTTCTAGAATAGAACCAAAAATTGCTCCTAATCCTACAACTAAAGCTACAAAACCTAATGTTCCTCCCATACCTTGTTGCATGGTTGTAATAATTTCTTTTGGAGGCATTCCTGAAAAAACCCCAACAAAAACACTGGCTATAAGTAATGATATAAATGCCTGAATTTTAAAACGTAAAATTAAAATCAGTAAAATGGCTACTCCACCTAAAACCGCAAGAACTAAATTAAAATCTAACATATCTAGCTCCAATTATGATGAAATGTTTCTTCTCCTTCTACATCAATTCTTTGATATCTATGCGCTCCAAAGAAATCTCGTTGTGCTTGAATAACATTTGCAGAAGATTTTTCTGTTGTCATAGCCACCCAAAAATTATACGATTCGTATAAACAAGGAACATGAATTCTATTTAATAACGCATAATTTAAAACAGAAGCAATACTCGATTCGTTTTTGAACAATTCTAAGATTGTTTTTTCATCATCGAAAAGTGTAGTTACTTCTTTTAAAACCTTACTATATTCTTTTATTTTTTCGGATTTAATAATACATCCACTAGACCAAACTCTACAGATTTCAGCTAAGTCTAAATTCCAATTGTGTTCTTTAGAAGCTTCTTGTAGTAACTGAAAACCTTGATGTAAGTTTATAGTTCTTGCAAAAGCATATGCTTCTTCTAATTGTTTAAGATCAACTGGTTCTTTTGGAGTTACATCTTGTTTATATGTAGCTAAACGTTTACGCTCATCTTTAAAAGAAGACGTATAACGTGCATGGACTGCTGCTGTTTTTACAGTTGTTGGAATTCCTAATTGTAATGATGCAATACTAGACCACGATCCTGTTCCTTTATTTCCTGCTCTATCTAAAATAGTATCTAAAACATAGGTTCCATTCTCTTGTTCTTCTAGAATTTTTGTTGTGATTTCTAATAAATAACTAGAATGTTTTCCTGAATTCCATTGTTTTAAAAGTGAAGCAATTTCTTCATAACTCATAGTTTTAGATAAAATCGCATACACCTCAGCCAAAAGTTGCATGTCTCCATATTCTATTCCGTTATGGACCATTTTCACAAAATGACCTGCTCCATCTGGGCCAATATAATTACAACATGCTTGTCCGTTTTCATCTTTAGCGGCTATTGCTTCTAAAAATTTAGCAACTTTATCGTAACTCGATTTATTTCCTCCTGGCATTAAAGACGGACCTTTTAAAGCTCCTTCTTCTCCACCAGAAACACCTAAACCAATAAATTCTATATTTTTTTTCTGAAGATTATCGCTTCTCCTCTTTGTGTTTTCATAATGAGAATTTCCTCCATCAATTAAAATATCACCTTCATCTAAAAAAGGTACAATACTATCAATAACAGCATCTGTAACTTTTCCTGCTTTAATCATCATTAAAATCTTACGAGGCTTTTCTACAGAATCTACAAAATCTTTTAACACTGTAAATCCTAAAACTTTGTCATAAGAATTGGCATCTACAAAAGCTTCAACTATTCCTTCTTCTCCCTGAGTTTCTCTATTATATACTGACAATGAAAAACCATTGTTTAAGATATTTTTTGCTAGGCTTTTCCCCATTACACCTAAACCTAATACACCAAAAGATGATTTATCCATAACTTTTGTTATTGTTTTTATAATTTCTGAAGGATCTTTATCTATATCAATATGAGTTCCGTAAGAAGGAACTTCCAAACAGTCGAATTGAGATTTTAGCATTGCTGATCCCATAAAATGCCCAGATCTTTCCTCCATTCTATTCTTTATCAATTCGTAGGTTCCGTTTAAAATACACCAATGAATATGGGTTATATTTTCAGCAAGAATTTGTCGATACGATTCCTTTAATGCAGAACAACCTAAGATTATCCCTTGATTTCCTTCAGCTTTGATTAATTCTTGATTTAAAATTTCGAGCCATGGTTTCCTATCCTCATAATTTAAAGGAATTCCTTTACTCATTTTTTCAACATTTGACTTCGGATGAAAATCATCTGCATCTATAAAAGGAATAGCGATTTCTTCAGAAAGTAATTTTCCAATAGTAGATTTTCCACTACCACTTACCCCCATTACGATGATAATTTTACTACTCATAAACGAAACTACCTTTTAATCCCTCTGCAGCGTTTTTTCCGATCCAAACATTAAAATCTCCCTTTTCTACTCCGTAGACAAGTTCGCTGTTGTAATATTTTAAATCTTTCACACCAATTAAAAAACTTACTTTTTGTTCTTCTCCTTGCTTTAAACTTACTCTCTTAAATCCTTTTAATTCTTTCACAGGTCTAGTAATGCTCCCAACAACATCTTGTACATAAAACTGTACTAATTCTTCACCATCTCTTTTACCTGTATTTTTCACAGTAACTTCAACAGTTATTTCATTTGTATCAGTTAATTTATTCGTTGATAATTTTAAATTACTGTATTCAAAAGAGGTGTAACTTAAACCATAACCAAAAGGAAAGTGAGGTGTATAACCCGCATCTAAATAATGAGAAGTATTACCTAAAGAACTTTGCCAAGCTCCTACAGGAATATCATTCATTTGTACAAATTTCTCTGGAATTACAGGTCTTCCTGTATTTTTATGATTGTAGAATAATGGTAATTGACCTGCTACCTTTGGCCATGTAACTGGTAAACGCCCTAGTGGCTCTTTTACACCAAACAGCATGTCGTGAATAGCAGGTCCTCCCATAGTCCCAGGATGCCAAGCCATTAAAACAGCATCGACATCATTTATAATATTTGTTAATGTAATTGGTCTACCTGCCATGATAACCAACACAATTGGTTTTCCTGTTTTTGCTAATTCTTTAATTAATTTTTCTTGCGCTCCTGGTAAATCTATGTTCGCCCTACTATGCGCTTCACCAGAAAGAATTGCTTCTTCTCCACCGATAAAAACAATAACATCTGATTTCTTTCCTGCGGCTATTGCTTTTTGAAAATCTTTTTCAGACAGATCTCTACTGTACGATAATCCTTCTACGAAGTTGTAATTTACATTTGCTTTTTTGAAACTTGCTACTGGAGTTACAGTATGTGTTTTATCTCCATCGAAAGTCCAAGTTCCTAATTGTTCTCTTGGTTTATCAGCTAATGGTCCGATTACGGCAATTTTAGTTTCTTTACTAAAAGGCAAAATATTTCCTTCATTCTTTAATAAAACAGAACTTTCAATTGCAGATTTTTTTGCCAATTCTAAATGTGATTCAGCATATAAATTTCCAGTATGATTTTTATCTCTATTCGGATTTTCAAATAATCCCATTCTGAATTTTACTCGTAAAATTTCAGCTACTAAACTGTTGATTTGAGTTTCATTTAATTTTCCTTCTTTTAGTAAATCTTTTATATGATTTTCATAGGATTTACTGGTCATTTCCATGTTTAATCCAGCAGTGATTCCTATTTCAGCAGCATGTTTTTCATCTTTAGCAAATCCATGAGGAATCATTTCAGTCACAGAATTCCAATCACTTACTACAAATCCATCAAACTTTAATTGCTTTCTTAAAATATCTTGTAATAACTTTTTATCACCAGAAGCAGGGATTCCATTAGTTTCATTAAACGAAGTCATTACCGTTTGACTTCCAGCTTCAAAAGCTGCTTTAAAAGGAGGTAAATACACATTTTGTAGTAACTCTTTATTAATGATCGCTGTATTATAATCTCGACCACCAATAGCTGCTCCGTAACCTATAAAATGCTTTGCACAAGCAATCATGCTTGTAGAACTTTTTAAATCCTCTCCTTGAAAACCTTTTATATATGCAGTTGATAATTTTGACGCTAAAAATGGATCTTCACCTGGCGATTCTGCGATTCTTCCCCAACGACTATCTCTAGCAATATCTAACATTGGAGCAAATGTCCATCGAATACCAGAAGACGAAGCTTCTACTGCAGCTACTCTTGAAGAAGCTTCTACAGTTTCTGGATTCCAAGACGCTGCCAATCCTAAAGGAATTGGAAAAATTGTTTTAAAACCATGAATGACATCCCTAGCAAAAATTAATGGAATTTTATTCGGACTTTCTTCTGTTGCTATTTTTTGTAACTCATCTACATAGTCAGTATTCATTACATTCAAAAAAGCTCCTACTTTTCCATCTCTTACAGCTTGTTTTAATTCTTCTGGTAACGAACCTTTTACTCTACTCGATGTTCCTCTTAAATTTAATTGTCCAATTTTTTCTTCAATGGTCATTTTCCCCAATAAAGCTTGAACTTTCTCTTCAACAGGATTATTACTTGTATTTTTTGTTTCTTCATTTTTACATGAAACAAACACTAGTACAAGTGTCCATACAATTAGTTTGGTTATTTTCATTTGAGTAGTCGTTTATTTTAATTCAGCAATTTGAATACTTGGTTTCTTAAAAAAGTTACTTTTAACTCCTTTTTCTTTCAGTTTGATTTTGAATACAGAACCGGCTAAAGGAAATTGTTTTTTCTCTTCATCCGTCATATCTAAAGAAGCTGTAGTTATGTATAATTCATCAAAATTATTGCCTCCAAAAGCACATGAAGTTACGTTGTGTGCAGGCACTTGAATTTTCTTCTCCAAGGTTCCTGTTTTAGGATTATATTTAGCCACAGCATTTCCATTCCACATACCAACCCATAACATATCTTGATCGTCAATAGCCATTCCATCAGGAAAACCATCTTTTGGATCGACAGTTACTACAACTCTTTCATTAGATATTTTACTCGTAGTTTTATCATAATCGAAAGCTCTAATAGTTCCTTTAGGCGTGTCGATATAATACATTGTAGATTTATCTTTAGTCCAAACAATTCCGTTTGAAATTGTTATACCTCCAAGCATTTTATCACTCTCTCCTTTTTCGTTGATTTTATATAAACTTGCATTAGGTTTGTTCTGTGCCAAATGCATTGAACCCACCCAAAAATTACCATTTGGATCGCATTTTCCATCGTTAAAACGATTCTCTGTGATATCAGATTCAACATCAGATAACAGTAGTAATTCTTCTGTTACTGTATCAACTATATAAACACCATCTTCTAAGGCAACTATAGCTTTATTTTCTTCTTCACTAGGTACAACAGTACCAATTCTACAAGGTAATGTTATTGTTTTATTCTTCTTTGTCTCTGGATGATATACATGAAGTTTTTTTCCTTCGATATCTATCCAATACAACTCATTCGATCTATAATTCCATATTGCTCCTTCACCTAAGTCGGCATTAATTTGATATTCTAAAACCGCAACCTCGGCAGTTTTTTTATCTTCTTGTTTACAAGCTATTACACAAAAAGCTAAAAGTCCTATTATAATATTTCTCATCATTTAATTTCTTTGCTCTATAAACTGTACGTAATCGTTGTTTTTTATAGACATTATATATTTTTTACTTGCTATTTTAATTCTTTGTAAATCCTTTACATCTCCAGCAGTATAGAATCCACTTTCTCTAACAGACACAGGTTTAAAATCACCTTTACCATTTCCTTTTAAAAGTAAACCATAACCCGCATCGTTTCTTGGAGTTTCAACTTCTGAATTGTATAAATTACCAGCTACTAAAGCATCTAAAAATCCGTCTCCATCAAAATCTTCAGTAAGAATTTGATTTATGCTAGATAATTGAGCTTCCATTGGAAGTTTTTTTATAATGAACTTTCCATCTTTATTTTCTAAGTAGATACTGGCAAATGATTTTACTTGGTAGTGTAATGAATTTTCTAAGTTCTTTTTTCCGTAAACATCAATTAATGTTGCTCTTGAAAACTCATCGTAATTCTTGAATTTTTTCTTGATTCCTGGAATTTGTTCTGAAGAACATTGCCTTCCTCTTACAGGATATTGCTTTCCTTTATTGTAGTAACTTAACACAATATCTGACTTTCGATTTTTATCGAAGTCTTTCATAAAAATGTCGAAAGTTTCATCTTCGGTCGCTTTATATTTATAGTTCAATCCGTTATTACCAACTATAAAATCAATATCTCCATCTTGATCAAAATCTCCTGAAGCAATACTCCACCACCAACCTGTGGTACCTGATAATCCTAGACTTTCTGAAACATCTTCAAATTGTCCTTTATTATTTTTCAGGACTTTTATTCCCATCCACTCACCTACAATAAAAATATCTTCCCAACCATCTTTATCAAAATCAATAACCACAGCACTTGTTGCCATTCCTAAATTTTCTAGCATTGGTGCAACTTTTTCAGTTACATTCGAAAATTTGACTGTAGCGTTTTCTGTATTATTTTCTAAAATAAATGAAGATGTTGGCACTGGATAATTTCCAGGAACTTGACGCCCTAAAACAAGAATATCTTTTTTTCCATCTTTATTAAAATCAATTTCATAAGCTTTTGATCCACTAATTTTGATATCTGGAGTCGCATTTGAGCTTTTGAAATCTCCTTTTCCATTATTTATATATAAACGATCTTTTAATCTTTTTGAATCTGCTGGAAACTCATAACCTCCACTTACAACATATAAATCTTGATCTCCGTCGTTATCTATATCAGTAAATAAAGCTCCAGAATCTTCAGAGAATTCTCCATCTTTAAAACTACTATTTTCTTGTGCTGTAAAACCAGTTTCGTTTTGAATGAAAAACTTCGCCTTTTTACCATACGATCCTCCAACATAAATATCTTCTAAACCATCGTTATTTACATCTGCAACAGCGATAGCCGGACCTAAAGTTGACATTTTATGCGGTAATAAAACTTGCGTTTGAAAATCGTCGTGATCGTTTTCCGTATGTTTAATCTGATTTGAAAACTCTTCGTTTGATGTAAATAATCTCTTTTCGTTTATGTAATTTTCTTGATCGATTGTTGTAGCTTTTTTCTTAGAAAAAACTAGTGTTTGATTCGATTTAATATTTTTAACTACCTCAGTATTTTTTGCAGCCCAAATTACTTTGATACTATCAATTTTAGATGCTTTACCTAAACCGAACAACAATTCTGGAGCTACAGAAGATTGAAAACCTCTTGTTAATGTTAATTCTTGAACCTGAGTTTGATTCTCTGAATAAACTTTCACCAAAGTATTGAATCCGAAACTATTTTGCTTGTCTCCTTTTAATTGGATTTTAATGAAGTTATTATTTTCTGAAGCATTGTTTTTGAAAATAGTAGCAACCTCATCAATATTATTAATTACTAAATCAAGATCGCCATCGTTATCTAAATCTCCGTATGCCACTCCGTTTGAAAAACCTTCATGAACAATTCCCCAATCTTCATTTGCTTTAGAGAATTCTAATCCATTGTGATTTTGAAACATGAAGTTGTCTATTTTTTCACTTGGAATTCTTTTCGTTTTTTCTAAAAGTGATAAATTATCATATTTTTCATCACCTATTTTATTAAAAAAGTCTTTGTTATTAACTTCTCTTCTTGTTCCGTTAGTAACATATAAATCTTTAAATCCATCGTTATTAAAATCAGCAAGTAGCGGAGCCCAACTCCAATCTGTAGAAGAAGTTCCTGTTAATCTCGAAATATTTGAAAACTTTGGAATTCCGTTTTCAGCATATCCAGAATTCAATTGAAAACAATTATGCATATACTGATAATGAAAACCATATAATAGTGTTTCGTAAAATAATCTCGGATTCATACTCGACATATTTGCTTTTTGTCTACGATTATCATCAGAATCCATATCTACTTGAAAAATATCCATAAAACCATCATTGTTCACATCGGCAATGTCTATTCCCATTCCATAAAAAGCAGTTTGAGAGGTCGCTTTTTTAATCACCTCTTTAAAAGTTCCATCTTGATTATTTAAGTACAGAAAATCAGGAATACTATAATCGTTAGAAACGTATAAATCTACCCAACCATCGTTATTAATATCTGAAGCAGTAATTCCTAGGGAGAAACTATAATTTTTTACGCCACTTTCTTCAGAAACATCAACAAATTTTCCATTATCATTTCTATATAATTTATCTGACTCTTCACTAGTTACATTTTGCATGCGGTGCTTATATACCATATTTGAAGTAGAAGGATGTGCTCTAGGATAATTTGCGATGTAGGCATCTAAATCTCCATCATTATCATAATCGAAAAAAGTTGCTTGTACAGCATTTCCATTATCTGCTAAACCATATTCTTCTGCTTTTTCAGTAAATGTATTATTCCCGTTATTGATGAATAATTGATTCTTTTTATGCTCTCCAATACCAGAAACTGCACAATAAATATCTAAATATCCATCAGTATTAATATCTACCATTGTTGTTCCTGAATACCATCTATCGTCACCAGAAATTCCAGCAACTTCAGTGATATCTTCAAAAGAAAAATCTCCTTTATTTAAGTATAATTTATTTGAAACTTGATTTCCTGTAAAAAAAACATCTAAAAGTCCATCATTATTTATATCACCAATAGACACACCTCCACCCATATAAATGGACGTGTATTTAAAGTAATTCAATGCATCTGTTTCTGTTAAGTTATTACTGAAATCAACCTTAGTATTTGTTGATTCTAGTTTTGAAAACAACTTTGTAGTAACCTTTTTGGTTGTTTTAGATTTACAATTAAAGAGAAAAATAAGTAGTAAAAAACAAAAAATATACCTCATAAAGAGCAAGTAAATAAATTAATAAAGCAGCATGAAAAATCATACTGCTTTACTAAGTTTAGATTATTAATTCAAATACAATCTACAGCTGATATTTTACATGAATTAGTATCCTGCATTCTGATCCGAATCACTTAATTCATTATTTTTATCAATTTCAGTTTGAGGAATAGGGAATAAATCATTTTTAGATGTATACCCTGTTCCAGCTAATTCTGTAGCAGCTCTATTCCATCTTACTAAATCCCAAAAACGTTGACCTTCATGAGCTAACTCTAAAAACTTCTCGTTAACAATAGCATCAAATAAGTCACCACCAGTAGTTGTAGCAGCGATATCTGCTAAACCAGCTCTTTGTCTGACTTTATTTAATTCTGTTCTTGCAGCAGGATCGTTTCCTGATTGGTTATAAGCTTCAGCAGCTAACAATAATACTTCTGCATATCTAAATAAACGGAAATTCGTTGTATAATTTAATTCACGTACACCATCAGAACTAGTATCTTCTGCTCTTGTAGCATATTTTAAACGGATTGCTCCTTCGTAGTCCCAGATAGTACCTCCTGGAGCTTTAGTAGGGTCTACAGCCCCACCAGCCGCAACCAACTCAGATTCAGTCAATAATGTAGCTCCCTTTCTAACAACATCTCCACTGGCATCGAATGCATTTGCTAATTTACTAGTTGGTAAGTTGAAACCCCATCCATTTAATAATCCTACAGAATTTACATTAAAAATTTCATCACCTCTTGGTCCCATTAACTGGATATGTAAGTTACTTTCGTTTCTTCCTCCCCAAGCTATATTACCCCAATCTCTTCCTGTCGTTGAAATATAACCTAACTCCAATAATGACTCTTTACCAAACTCACTAGCTTCTGTCCACACATCCTTAGGAGTAGCTTCCAAATCATGTGCTGGATCATTAATTACAGCTTCAAAAAATGGAATTGCTTGACTGTAATTTCCTTCAAAAACCAAAACTTTACCCATTAAAGCTTCTGCAGCTCCTTTAGAAACTCTAAAATTCTGCGACACTGCCGATTTAGAAGGTAAAAATTGAATAGCATCTGTTAAATCCGCTTTCACCTGTGCGTAGATGTCACTACGTGGAGATTTAGGACTTGAAAAATCTTCAGCAGCAGTAGGCAACTTCAATCGTAAAGGTACATCACCAAACATGGTAGTTAACTCGAAATAACACCAAGCTCTAAAGAATTTAGCTTCAGCACTTGCTCTATCTTTGTTAGTTAAAGTACTAGTTTCTAAATTTTCTATTACCAAATTAGATAATGCAATAGTTCTGTAGTGTAAATCCCAAACACTTCGTATTGATGAATTTGATGTAGAGACATTTGTATAATCATCAATATCTTGTAATTGTTGTTGGTCTGCAGGATTTCCACCTGCAGCATTGGCATCATCTCCAGGTAATAATTTCACTAAAAATGCACTATGCCAATCTCTTGCATAATTAAACTGCATTAAATCATATATTCCTATAATAGCTTGTTCAACATTTTCCTCTTCCAAGAAAAAAGTATTAAGATCTTGTACATTTTCTGGAGGATTAGTTGTAAAATCCTCACTACATGCAATAATTCCTAAGCAAATAAATGCTAATCCAAAAATTATTTTTTTCATTTAATTAATTTGTTTGTTTAAAATGATTAAAAGTTAACTGAAAATCCAAAAAGCGCTCTCGCAGCAGTTGGATAAAAACCTCTATCTACACCTGTATCATCAAATCTGAAGTTTCCAACTTCAGGATCTAAACCGTTATATTTTGTAAACGTAAAATAGTCATCTAAAGATACGTAAAGTCTAACTCTATTCATACGTAATCTATTTGTAAAACTTTCTGGTAATGTGTAACCTAATTGAATTTGTTTAATTCTCATAAAAGATCCATCTTCTACAACTAGGTCTGTATCATAAGAATCTAACACTGGTTGTCCTGGCGCTGGGAATGTAGCATCTGTATCTCCAGGCCCTGTCCATCTTCCAGTAAAAAACTGAACTGGTTTATTTGTTAATGGTCTTGAAGGTTGGTGATATGTAGCAATAATCTCATTTCCTAATGTCCCTTGGAATTGTACATTAAAATCAAATCCTTTATATCCTAATCGAACATTCCCTCCAAATAAAATATCTGGATGAGGAGAACCTATAAAGGTTTTGTCAGCATTATTAATTATATTATCACCATTAGTATCTACTTTAACAACCTCTCCCGTAGCTGGATCTATACCGTTAGTTTCGAAACCATAAAAATACCAAGCTGGGAAACCTTCAGAAAACCTAGTCACACGGTCATCATTCTGTGGAGCTCTAGCACCTAATAAAGCTGCGCCTGGAGGTAAAAACTTAATTTCTGTTACTTCGTTATCTAAAGTAGATAAGTTTGCATTAATTTGGTAACTAAAACCACCATCAGTAGTATCTGAATATCCTACCTCAAATTCTAAACCTTTATTAACAATAGTACCGGCATTAAATGCTGCAAAAGGGAATCCTGCTGAACCTGGAGTAATTAAATCCCCATTATTAATAATCAAATCTCTAGTGGTTTTTTGATAATAGTCTGCTGAGAAATTGAATCGATTATCAAATGCTCTTACATCCACTCCAAAACCTAATTGTTCAGAAGTTTCCCAAACTAACTCAGGATTTCCAATACTTGTAATTTGAGCTCCAATATTTCCAAGATAACTCAACGTAACACCGTTATCCTCTGTAGTTACAGCTGTAATTCCTGAACCTACTGGTAATCCAGATTTATTACCATTTTGTCCCCAACTACCTCTAACTTTAAGATAATCTACTGCAAAATCATCAGCCCAAAAATCTTCTTTAGAAATTACCCAACCAGCAGAAAATGAAGGAAAAACAGCAGATTTTCTACTTCCTAAAAATTTATCTGACTTATCACTTCTTACTGTAGCTTCAAATAAGTACTTCTCATTAAAATCGTATGATAACCTTCCATACATAGAAACTAAATTATCTCTAAAAGCTCTATTAATTGGTGAATTTGGATCTAATGTAAACGCATTCGGATTACTTACAGGAGCTGATGAAAGTCTTGTTGTAAACGTAGGTCTTCTACTTTCTTCAGCTGAAAACCCTGCCAATACTTTAAAGTTATGACCATCAAAAGATTTTTCATAAGAAGCAAAATTTTCCCATAACCATCTATTAAAAGTTACTCTTGACTCTGATCTTGTAAACTCTGTATTAGCCGCTTCAGCAGCAACATAATATGCTCCTGTATTTGTAGCATTTAAAAACAAATTTTGCTCTACACCATATCTAGTAGTAAAATTTAAACCTTCAATTATTTTAGCTTTTAAATATAAAGTAGATAAAAATTGACTTGTGCTTCCTGTATTTTGTTGAATTCCGTTTGAAAAAGCAACAGGGTTTAGAACTTCTCCTGTTGAATATGTTGGATAACCGTAAACATTACCATCTTTATCTCTTAATACAGGCACTCCATTATCTCTAGACCTATCAAAAACACTCGCTGGAACACCATTAACATCATATGTTACAGGTGTTAAAGGATCTATAATCAACATGTTTTGTATCACCCCTCTTGTATCACTATTCTCAGAAATACCTCTTCTTTTTATAAATGCTGCGTTAGCATTACCTCCTGCTTCTAACCACTTTGTTATATCAGTTTTAATATTTAAACGCATTGAGTTTCTTTGAAAGTTAGAGTTATCTCCACCTACTATACCGTCTTGCCCTGTGTGTCCAACTGAAAAATAATATGAAGTACTTTCTGTAGCACCAGACATACTAAAATCATAACGTTGCATAAATGCAGGATCAAAAGTCTCTTCAATCCAGTCTGTATCTATTCCATTATCTACTACAGAAGTATTACCTCCTTCATTCATATAGGTAACAAATTGTTCTGCATTCATTAATTGCATATCGGTATTTAAAAACTGTACTCCCAACTGAGAACTAAAAGAAAATTGAGGTCCTCCAATTCTACCTTTTTTAGTAGTAACAATTACCACTCCATTAGCACCTTCAGTACCATAAATAGCAGCAGATGCAGCATCTTTTAACACTTCTATATTAGAAATATCAGAAGGTGCAATGTTATCTAAAGTCGTAACTTTCATACCATCTACAATAAATAGAGGATTAGAAGTTCCACTAGAACCTGTACCTCTAATTCTAATTTTTGTTTGCGCTCCAGGAGACCCAGAAGATGACGAAACGGTAACCCCAGAAGTTCGTCCTTGTAAAACTTGATCTACTCTTTGATTAGACACACTTTTAATGTCTTTACTGTTTATACTCGAAATAGCTCCAGTTACTAAACTCTTCTTTTTAGTTCCATATCCAACAACTACTACTTCCTCTAATGTACTTGTATCTTCTTCTAAAGTTACATTAATAGTTGTTCTTCCAGAAACAGCTACTTCGATAGTTTTATATCCTACATAACTAAAAATTAAAACATCATTAGATTTTACATTAGTTAAAGAATATTTACCATCAAAATCTGTTTCAGTTCCTCGAGTAGTACCTTTAACAATTACATTAACTCCAGGCAGTGGTCCCGAATCGTCGGACACAACTCCATTTACATTTTGTGCATTTAGGCTAAAAACAGACGTTAACATAAATGCTAGTAAGAAAAATAAAAAAGAATTTTTTTTCATATTGATAAGTAATTTGGTCATTTTTTAATCAAAAAGCAATTTCAAAACACCTTATTTAAGATTATATTAAAATATTTTGATACGCTTTTGGCTACAAAATTTATTGTTTAACACAAAAGTATATCCAATATTAACTAAACGTTAATATAATTTTGTCATTCATTAATAATTTTTTAATATTATTGACCCATAAAAAATACAAACATCACAAAAACAACCCTAATTTTTTACAATATGAACAAAAACATACATAGAGAGATCACGCAATTATCTCCATCAGATAGCTTTTTAGTGTACTATAGAATCAAAGATGATTTTGACTTTCCAATCCATTTCCACCCTGAATACGAACTTAATTTCATTCATAAAGGCAGTGGAGTACGAAGAGTAATAGGAGACCACATAGGAGAAATAAGTGATTATGAGCTTATTCTTGTAGGTCCTAATTTACCTCATTGCTGGGAACTACACAAATGCAAAACACACGATATTCATGAGATAACAATACATATACACAACGACTTACTTGATGAAAAACTTTTATCAAGAAGAGTTTTTAAATCTGTAAGAGACATGTTAAACCGTTCGATTCATGGTATATCTTTTTCTGAAAAGACAATTAAAGAAATTATGCCAAGGCTTTATGAATTACCAAAAACTTCAGGTATTGATTATTTTTTAGAGTTTATTTCTATTTTACATGATCTATCAATTTCCAGAAACCAAAAACTACTATCTACCTCTTTTTCAAACTACAACGATTTTGAGAATAGTGAAAAAATAAAAAAGGTATACGAATACATACAAAACAACTTTAGCAGAAAAATTTCATTAGATGAAATTTCTGAACTTGTTAACATGACCCCTGTTTCATTTAATCGATTCATAAAAAAACGTACAGGAAAAACCTTTGTTTCATACATTAACAACACCAGAGTAAGTTACGCAAGTAGACTACTCTTAGAAACAGATTTAAGCGTTGGTGAAATTGCTTATAAGTGCGGTTTTAACAATCTAGCTAACTTCAATAGGATGTTCAAAAAAATCAAAAACAACACTCCTAGCGAATTTAGATCTGAATTTAACGGTATACAAAAAGTACTTTAATACTTTTTTGTCAATTTTATGACCTAAAAAAATCAAATAGTTAAAAAAAATACCATATTTTGACTATTTGAGTAAATGATTTAACATTTTTCTACTTTAATTTTACATCACTTTTCTAAAACTATAGATTACACATGAGACATTATCTTAAAAAAACAACAATAAGCACTATATCTGTTTTATTTTTTATAGGGTGTACTCACAAAAAAAACGACAACTCAATGATTGATATTAAAAGTGAAACCATAAAAGAAAAAGTAGATTCTTTATTATCAAAAATGACTCTTGAAGAAAAAGTAGGTCAAATGAATCAATATAATGGTTTTTGGGATGTTACTGGCCCAGTACCTGAAGAAGGAACAGCTAAAAATAAATTCGAACATCTTAAAAAAGGATGGGTAGGATCTATGTTAAACGTGAGAGGAACTAAAAATGTAAAAGAAGTACAGAGAATAGCTGTTGAAGAAACAAGATTAGGAATACCGTTAATTATTGGTTTTGATGTTATCCACGGTTATAAAACACTAAGTCCTATACCTTTAGCCGAAGCGGCTAGTTGGGATTTAGAAGCAATAGAAAAATCAGCGAGAATTGCCGCTATAGAAGCTTCTGCTTCAGGAATAAACTGGACTTTTGCTCCTATGGTAGATATTTCTAGAGACGCAAGATGGGGAAGAGTAATGGAAGGAGCTGGAGAAGACCCTTATTTAGGTTCTAAAATAGCCAAAGCCAGAGTTAAAGGTTTTCAAGGAGATGATCTTTCAAAAAACAACACTATCGCTGCTTGCGCTAAACATTTTGCTGCTTATGGTTTTTCTGAAGCTGGAAAAGAATACAACACAGTAGATATTGGTACATCGACATTACATAATGTTGTTCTTCCTCCATTTAAAGCTGCTGTTGATGGTAATGTAAGAACTATAATGAATTCCTTCAATGAACTAAATGGAGTTCCTGTTACTGCAAGTAAATATTTACAACGAGATATTCTGAAAGAAAAATGGAACTTTAACGGATTTGTTATATCCGATTGGGCTTCCATCAATGAAATTATTAGTTGGGGACATGCTGAAGATAAAAGAGAAGCCGCTAAATTAGCTGCAACTGCTGGATCTGATATGGATATGGAAGGCTATGTTTATGTAAAAGAACTAGCCAAGTTAGTTAATGATGGAATTATTAAAGAAGAAATTCTAAACGACGCAGTTAGCAGAATCTTAACTGTTAAATTTGAATTAGGTTTATTTGATGATCCTTACAGGTATTGCGATGAAGAAAACGAAAAACAAAATATTGGTAACACCTCTCATCATGACGCTGTTTTAGATGTAGCCAAAAAATCTATCGTACTACTTAAAAACGATAAAAACCTTCTTCCTCTAAAAAAAGAGGGACAAACAATTGCACTTATCGGCCCTTTAGCAGATGAAAAAAACAGTCCTTTAGGTAGCTGGAGACTTGGCTCTGATGATAACACAGCCATTTCTATTTTAGAAGGAATGCAGCAATACAAAGGTAACACACTTATTTTTGAAAAAGGTTTAGATTTAATAGAAGGAAGTACAGCTTTTACGCAACAAGTACATATTAACAATACAGATACATCTAAAATTAAAAAAGCTGTTGCTACAGCTAAAAATGCAGATGTAGTTGTAATGGTATTAGGTGAACATGGTTTTCAAAGTGGTGAAGGTAGAAGTAGAACTGAATTAGACTTACCTGGCTTACAACAAGAATTACTTGAACAAGTTTACAAGGTAAACCCTAACATTGTTTTAGTATTAAATAACGGAAGACCATTAACTATTGAATGGGCAGACGACAACATTCCTTCTATAGTTGAAGCATGGCAACTAGGAAGTCAATCTGGTAACGCTATCGCAAGTGTACTATACGGTGATTACAATCCAAGCGGAAAACTACCAATGACTTTTCCAAGAAATGTTGGACAAGTACCTATTTATTATAATTACAAAAATACAGGTAGACCTAACAAAGAGGAACATGTATTTTGGTCTCACTACATCGATTCAGAAAACACACCACTCTACCCTTTTGGCCATGGCTTAAGCTATACTACATTTGAATATAGTAACCTAAAAATACATGGTAATAAATTCAAAAAAGACGATACAATTAAGATTACAGTAGATTTAAAAAACACTGGAAATTATAATGGAAAGGAAGTAGTTCAACTTTATATTAGAGATCTTGTGGGAAGTATTACAAGACCTGTACGAGAACTTAAAGGGTTTGAATTAGTTGAATTAAAAAAAGGAGAAAGTACAACAATTACTTTTGAATTAACCAAAAAAGAACTTGGGTTCTTTGATAATCAAGGGAATTACATGATAGAATCAGGGAAGTTTAATGTATTTGTTGGTGGTAGTTCAATCACTAAACTTGAAGATCAATTCGAACTCATAGAATAAGTAAATTTAAATTAATTTGTTTTTGGCATAGTTTATGCTTAAGTTAAAGTACAGTACGGAAGACGTTCTGTACTTTTCTTTTTCATAGCAATTTTCCCACTCATTTTTATGAGTGGGTTTTTTAGTAAAAGCGATCAAAAACAACACACTTTTAAACACTAAAACTTATTTACAGTGTTTTTCCTCATGTTTTACCAATTAAGTTTACCTAAATTACAGACTGAATTCCTCCCCTGCGTTCCCTTCCAACATAAACGCATTTATAAGCCTCTTTTTTGAGGCTTTCTTATGTTATAAACTAATTATTCTCAAAAAACTTGTATTTTCATACTATGAAAAAAAATATTATTTACTTAATTTTTATCCTATTTAGCTTCAACAGCAATGCTCAAGAACAAGATGACACATCTATATACTTTTTTATTCGACACGCCGAAAAAGTGTTACATATTAAAAACCCAGATTTAACTCCTAAAGGGAGAAAGAGAGCTGTAGAATGGTCTAACATTCTTCAACACTATACTATCAACAAAGTAATATCAACCTCATACAAAAGAACAATACAAACTGCAAATCCTATTGCTAAAAAACATGGGATACAAACTGAAATATATGACACCAATGATTTTAGTGTTCAAGAATTTATTAAAACTACTAAAGGACAAAAGATAGTTATAGTAGGACATAGCAACACCATTCCTTCTCTAGTTAATAAATTTATTAAAGAAGACAAATACAAAAACATCGACGAAATAATTTATGGGAATTTGTATATTGTAACTATAAGTAATAACAAAGCAAGAGATATATTATTAACTATAGAATAAAAGCTAAGTACCAAATCAGACTTCATTTAAATCTAATCACTCTTTCTAAATTCGAAAGTACTCTAACAAATAAATGCACTACAGCTTTATTTTTTCAATCATAGTCACTAAACCCTAAGTGTTACATTAAAAAAACACATACCAAAATAGATAACTTAATTTTCTTAACAAGTCTATTTCAATTCAAAATTTTAACACAAAAAATACAGTTCTTAAAAATATATTATACATAAAAAAAACACTAAGAAAAGTGTTAATATCCTTGTTTTTTACTAAAAAAAAACAAATAATTTATTTTTTTAACATGAAAACCATTGTTTTTAACAACATCTTAAATGTTAATTTTTTGTTAATTTAAGTTAAAAATAGTTAATTTAGCAGTGGTTTTTTAACATATTTTAACATAGTAAAATTAATATAAAAAAGCTTTTTTGATTTTAAAAAACAGCTTGAAAACACTATAAAACCTATTGCAACATAGTTGCTATAAATTATTATTTTTCACACTCTTTAGAGTTGAATTTGAATATTGAACTAGCTCTACTTGATTTTTTTTTCTTCACATAATCTCTAAATTTGATCCGTCAAAAAAAATTTAATTAACCCTTCAAATCATGAAAAATTTCAAAAAATTTTCATTAGGTGCATTGATGGTATCTGCACTTTTAATCACTTCATGTCAGAACGACGAAGCAGCTGACAACAATTTACAACCAACAATTGAAGCTACTGGTAACCAAGGAAATGTGATCCCTGGTAAATACATAGTTGTTTTTAAAGAAACCTCAGTAGCTCCTGCTTTTAAAATATTATCAAGGACAGCTTTTACAGACAGAGGTTTAAAAGCTAAATCTGTTGATAACATTTCTGAAAGATCTATTTCTAAGATGAATTCTATTTTAGATGATAATGGAATAGACAAAGCTAATGTGACGGATTACTACACTACAAAAATTCCTGCAATGGCTATGAAATTAAACGAATTAGAATATAAGCAATTAGCTAAAGATCCTAATATCGATTTTATAGAGCACGATAGAGTAGTGAAATTAGAGGATTTCCAAATTAACAACGTTGAATCAAACCAAATCGCTCAAAGAATGGCTCAGCAAACTCCTTGTGGTATTTCTAGAGCAGGAGGTTTTGCTAACGGAGCTGGTAAAAGCGAATGGATTTGGATTGTTGATAGTGGTATTGATTTAGATCACCCAGATTTAAATGTAGTTACTAATACAACTTATGCAAGAAATTTCTTCCCAGGATTTAGTAATGCTAATGACTGTAATGGTCATGGTACTCACGTTGCTGGAACAGCTGCTGCAATTAACAATAACATTGGTGTTGTTGGTGTATCTGCTGGTGCTCCTGTAGTTCCTGTTAGAGTATTCGGTTGTGGGCCTTCTAGTTCTACTTCTACTATATTAGCTGGTATTAACCACGTTGGTAGATTTGACTTACCTGGAGATGTAGTAAATTTAAGTTTAGGTGGTTTTTTTGGTTCTGGTTGTGCTACAAGAACATCTTATAGAAGTGCTATCTTAGCTTTATCTAATGGAGGTTCATTTGTATCGATTGCTGCTGGAAATAGCGCCGCTAATACTGTAAATTATGATCCAGGATGTATTAATGGTACAAACATTTTCACAGTTGCATCAATGACTTGTAACCGTGGTTTTTCTTCTTTCTCTAACTATAACATGAATCCTGTTGATGTTATTGCTACTGGTTCTAGTGTAAGAAGTACTTATTTAAATGGTGGTTACGCTACTTTAAGTGGAACTTCTATGGCTGCTCCTCACGTTGCAGGTATTATGCATGCAAGAGGTGGTGCTCCAAGAACTTCTGGTACGGTTCGTAACAGAGGAGAAAACTATCCTATAGCTGTTAGATAATAAGAACATATTATCAACGAAGACATAATTAAGTAATAAGCCACTTGTATTAATTTACAAGTGGTTTTTTTATGGACAAAAAAAATAAAAATTAGGAGATAAGGTTTTAATTACAAAGCACCTACATAATTCTTTACAGTGATTTAGAACACTATTCATAACGGTGAGAAATGTAAAAAATTTCCTGTGAATTAACTCATTATTTATGTAATAGTAACAATTTAAAATACTCTACAACTTTTAACGTGAGTTTGACTTTATAAAAAAATAACAAACTAAAAATAAAACACTTAAAAGCAACACCACTAATAAATGTTACTTCGGACTCAATCGAGAAGTAGTTTTTACTAATAATAATGTGCAGTCTCGACTTAACAAACACTTGATTTTCATAATGATTTATACAGAACTCACGTCTTTTCTTAATAACACATCTCTGTTATAACAACAAAAGCCTTACTAAAATTAGTAAGGCTTTTAAAACTTATGTCATGATATTTATTCTTAAATTAAAATTATTTTATACGAAGAAGCAAAACCCCTTTAGATTTTAGAGTAAACTCTTTTTCTATTGGCACGTTGTTTAACATATTAATAACTTCTGTTGCATTACCTTCTTTTGAAACTAGTTTTAAGTTAGCTGTATTTTTCCCTAAATTGACTATTGTCATTACATCCCCTTCTCCTTTAGGGTTCTTTACAACTTTCCACACACAACCCTTCCATTTAGTTTTGTTTGTTTCTATTAAACTAATTTTCTTCTCTTCTTTAATTTGAGAAATAACCAATTCTTTGAATTTAAGCAGATCTGTATCTTTAGCATATATTAAGGTTCCCTTACTTGCTAATAGTTTTGCCGAACGTTTTTGTCCATATTCATTTTTAGTCAGACTTTCTTTGGTATCTATAACAACTACTCCACCTTCATCAAGATAACTTTGTAGGGCTTTAAATTCATTATCTGTAACATATGCAGTTTTATAAACAACTATCACATCCCAATTGCTATGATCTTGTTTATTAATAATTTTCTCTGTAGCAAAACCAATATTGAAACCTTCGAAATACAATGACTCATACAACTTCGATTGTTCCGTCATATGATGACTCTTATTAATTGCAGAAGTTTCTGAATGAAAAATTCTTAATGGTCTTCTTTGATCTCTAAGAGCTAAAATTTCTTCAGAAAAACTATTTAAATCATACATTACTTGAGAAACTTCATTTACAACATGAGGTTGCATATTTGCTGAACCTGCATAAGAACCAGCTAAAGCTGGGTCAAAGAAATTCAACTCTCCTTCTAATCGATCTTCTGGAGACCCATCTGCATCCCTAGCCCAAAACCAAGACATACTAGCATCCATTCCATGCAAGGTAGCTAACCAAAAACTACTTCTTACATAATCGACATCTGTATCTAACTCTCTAAACCCTGAAGTTGATAAAAAATGACCTTCTGAGTTAATGTGAAGTTTATTAGGAGAAACTGATTCTTGAAAATCATAAGAATGTGCCAACTCATTCCAGTAAAAAGCATATCTTTTTTCCCATTTTTCTGGTTGTTTTGCTCTATAATTTCTTCCTCCAGTAATTTTAGCATCATCTCCAATCATGGATGTTAACTCTGTTAATGCTTCATAATCGATTCCATGCGAACGATGATCTCCAATGAACATTTTTGCCATAATTTTAATATGTGTGTCAGCATCCGGATTAACAGAACGTAATTCGTTTTGTAAAAAAGTAAACCATTCAACACCTCTATCCATATTATAACGACACCAATCGTACCAAAGCGGTGTGCCTCGTTGTGCTGGATCCATAGGAATTTCAATCATTACCTCTTTAAAATTCTCATAATTACTATTCCAGTTTTTATTTAAAGTTTTTAGGTTACCGTCATATTTTTTTTCTAACCAAACTCTGAATTTGTTTAATGTATACGATGAAATTGAATTCATCTCTAAATACTTTTGAGTCCAGTGCCCTTTTTCTGAAAACCAATGTGGTTCATTAGATAAGATATATCCTAAATCTGTAACCTTTTTTCCTTTAGTTATTTCTCCTGTTTTTTTAATGACTTTACTCCAAACATCTCTCAGTAAAGGATTATCAATATCAAAACCAGTAAACAACGATCTACCTTTTTCTATTTCGGGTTCTTTCTTTTTCATCCAATCAGGAACTCCCATGTTCCAAAGTAACAAAAACCCAATATTCGTATCAGGAACTTCTGTGATATAACTTAATAATGTTTCATCAAAAGTGCCATCTTCATGTAGCATGTATGGATTACTAGGCCTGTCTTTATTGACATCATATAAATGACTTCCTGTATGATATATAGCTCCTAAATGATCATTATAGATACTGCTATCTGTTAAAGGAGCTCCGACTGTTTTTGAAAAATAGTCGTGAAGAAAAACAGGTCTCCCATTATTTACTAATTTATTTTTCTCTACAACAATGTTATCCCAAGCAACTTTTTGTGTTGGTTTTCTTGACACCTTACCGCTTAGTATATCTTCTAGATCTTGAATTCCTTTATCTAAAATTTCAATAACTTTTTTCCTTTCAAAATCAGGTAGTTCTTTGGCTAATTTTTCTTTATCTGCTTCATATTTTTGATAATAACCAAAAAGCTTTTCCACAGCATCATTGTTCTTTTCGTCCCAATCTGCAAATTTTAAAAACTCTTTAGAAAACCATAATACAGTTTCTTCTCTAGCTACATCAATAGATTTACCTTTTGCTTTTTGCATTAAGCTTTGTAAATTTTCTATCTTATTTAAAGCTTCTTTATGTAATTTATTTTCATGATCAGTATTTGCATTAGTTGTATTACAGCTATTCACTATAGGTAATAAACAAACAAATATTGCTATTTTAATTAATTTTATTGTGTTTGATTTCTTCATGATTAATAATTCTTTTATTCATTTGGTATGGATCTCAATTGTAAAACTTACAACAGCTATTAGCTTTCTGAATGCTTCATTAATTTTTGAATTTCTTCTATTGATAGGTTTTTAGTTTCTGGTAAAAACCTATATAGTATTACTAAACCTATAGTAACAATACTTGCATAAAAAATAAAAATAGTACTCGCTCCCATATTAGCTAGTTGCCATGGAAAAAAGAATTGTATTAATGCACTTACCGTACTTGAAATTAATGCAAACAAAGGAATAGCAACTCCTCGTAAAGAGATGGGAAAAATCTCGGAGAGTAGAACCCACATTATTGGTCCTATCGAAAAATTAAATGCCGCATTGAAACTTAATATGGCTATTAAAATTAAAATTGCATTGATTTTTATAGACTCTTTTATTATTCTACTAGAATTATCTCTTGCAGATTCGGAACCTAAAACATCTTTTACTGCATTTTTAAACTCAGTATCACTCTTGTATTCTTTTCCTATTAAAGCATTTAATTTATTGATATTTGGAATATCACTCATAGCAACAACGGTTTCATTTGTAACTTTGTAAGTTGCTTTATTAAAACCATAAGCACACATCCCTAAACTTACGATGATCCATGCTAAACCTCCTATTACCAAAGGCCTTCTTCCTATTTTATCTATTAAACTTAATGATAATATGGTAGCAAATAATCCGATAAGACCTAACCATATAGAACTTGCTAAAGCCCCATCTGTTCCTAAACCTAATTGTTCGAACATTGTAGCTGCATATGTCAACACCGCATTAATTCCAGTAGATTGTTGAACAATAGCTAGTGTAAGCGCAACAATGAGTACTACTTTCATCGGTTTACTGAAAATTTCAGAAAGTTGAGCGCTGGTAGATCTATTATTATCTGCATTTGTTACACTTAATTTCATTTCTTCAAGATGCTTGTCTACCTCACTTTCCGGATAAACATTCATTAAGGTTTGCCTTGCTTCCTCTACTCTTCCTTTGTATATAAGCCAAGCTGGACTCTTGGGAATTATAAAAAGTAAAAGATACCATAGCAATGCAGGAATAATTTCTATTCCAAGCATCCAACGCCAACCCGTTTCATTCAAATTGACTGCACTTACCCAAGCTGCTTCAGATTTCATTTGTTGTGATATCCAATAACCGATAAAATAAGCCACAGAAAATCCTATTCCGATGTTAATTTGAAGCATAGAAACCAATTTACCTCTTTGCTCTGGTGGTGCTATTTCTCCTACATACATAGAGGCTAAAGTGATAGAACTAAAAGCTAAACCTCCTAAAAACCTAAACAAAAACAAAGTGACAAATGAATTAGCTAAAGCAGAACCAACTGCTGAAACTATATACATTAATGCTATAATTTGTAATGTCTTTTTTCTACCATAAGCATTACTAGACCACGCTGCTAAAGGCAAGGCGATTAAAACTCCTAAACCTGGACCAAAACCAATTGCTCCTATTTGCCATTCATTTAAATTAAATTCGGAAGTAATAAATTTAAAACCTCCTGAGATTAACGCTGCATCTAGACCAAAAACAAAGCCTCCTAAAGCAACAATTGTAGCATAAATGAATGCATTTTTTTTATACGAATTCATAAGTTATTTTGAATTAGTTTTAGTTTGTTTACCAAAGAATACATGTGTATTCAATGAATTAATTTTCATTTTTTGTGTTTCCCCGTTAGACCAAGTGACTTTTACCTCAACTTCTTTATTGCAAGTTTCTAAACCAAAATGAATTTGATTATTAAACGAACGTGAGTAATTTGCCCCAGTACTTCCTACACGTTTTTTTTGTTTTCTTTTGCATGATTTAATTTCTACCAAAGCATCTAATGCTGTAGCTTTCCTTGATAAAGAATTCCCTACTATTACAGTTAAATATTTATTTTCTTTTGCTTTAAATAATTGATTCTTGAACAAATGCCATTTTCCACGTTCATTACCAATTAAAACATCTTGTCTTCCATCCTTGTTATAATCTATTGTTTCAACAGCCATTCCAATAGCTCCCAATTCTTTTGTAATTATAGAATGATTTTGATTCTTTTTAAATTTTCTCCCCTCTTCATTTAAGTACAGTAAAGATTTATTGTCGTTTACTAAATTCCCTCTGCGAATCACAAGAATATCTTGGAAACCATTATTATCAAAGTCTGCAATTGTTGCAGCAACTGTGTGTTCTTTGTTTAGCACGTTTGCTTTTTTAGTAATATCTCTAAATTTCCCTCCATCATTTTCTAATAAAATATCATTTAAACCTTTACGATGTTCTGTTTCCGGATATTGCTTTACCCCATGAACTACACCTGTTCCTGGAGCCCATAAATACCCACCAATTCTCCATTTATTATTTCCTACATAACCTATGTAAATTCCTTTCTTATCTTTATAGTTAATCGTATCAGGAAAGCCTAAAGCATTACTATTCACAAAAGATATATTTTTTCCTGAATGTGTTTCTCCAGAAAACTCATAACGATATCCAGTTTCTCCTATAAAATAAGTGTCATTATTAGGCCATTGCGATTGAAAATTTTCTATAGTAAGAACTTCTCCTACATTTAAATCTTCAAATTGAAACGATCCTCTGATAGTATAAAAGCCCCATACGTTTTTTTGCTTATTAAAAAAGGTCTCTCCTTTTTCAAAATTCAACCCTCTTGTGAAGAATAAATCAACATCTCCATCGTTGTCGTAATCGATTTCAGTAATACTAGTAACATCTTCTATAGGAAAAGGAAATATTTCTTTTGTTATGTCTTTATAAGTAAAGCCTTGAGTTCCTTGATAAACTTTAATTGGTCCGCTACCATATAAAATAATATCTAAAATAGCATCATTATTCACATCTGTTAGTAATGATTTTTGACCATCACCTTTTGAAGGTGGAAGACTATTCTCAAGTAATAGTGTTCCTAAACTATTATTCTTGTATATATAATTTTCACTATCACCTTTTTTTTGTTTGCCAGGAAAAGCAAAATTCAACAAATCTAAAAACCCATTGTTATTAAGATCTGCAAACTTAACAGTTCTTCCTCTCATCAATTTTAATGGAGGTATAAAATTATGTAATGGAATAAATTTTCTATTTATTATTCTAAATAATTTCGAATTTCTAGCGTTACTTCCAGAACCTCCTCCCCTAGAGAAAACAACTTCTATATTTCCATCTTGATCAAAATCTCCAGCAGAAACACCATGCAAATCTCCCATGATAATATCATAAGGTTTGGCAAATTTCCCTGCATTATTCCAACATACTTGCACTCCAAATCCATGATCATTTATTAACACATCTAAAAATCCATCTTGATCTAAATCTGCCACTACTGGAGCATCCCATTTTCTTAAGTTTTTTTCCACTCTAGGAAAATCATTTTTAGCTTCAATAAAGCCATCATGAAATTTAGATTGAGAAAAGATTTCAAAATGCAAAATAAAAATAGCTATGATACATAAAGCTTTAGATTTATTTTTTTGAGCTATGCTCCTCATTTCCTGTTTTTTTTTTAATATTTAATTGGATTTCAAAATTGTACGTTATAGAAGCATCAAACTATTTCGATGCATAAATATTAGCAGTTTTACATTATAAATTCTTTATAACGCTACAAAGTATTAAAGTAAAACTGCCAAAAACATATTATGGGGATTAAAAAAATTTACCATACAACTGGCATAAACACAGTCATTTCCGCTTGTCCTCTATTACTCCAAGCAAAATAAGGCACGAAATTGGTTTGATAAGCTTGCCATTTAGGTGCCGTAATAGTGCTATACATTGAACTTTTATTTGTTTCACGTAATAATAACTCTCCTGTAACTGTAGTCACCCCTCCTAAGAAATCAGGTTTGTGTTCTATTTCTAATGGGGTTTTACCATTAATATACACATCTAAGATACTAGTATCTTTAGGAAGATCAGGAGATTCAATACAATACACTACTGGACCTCTTTTTATAGCAACTTGATTTTTAACTTCTTCAATACGTGGATGTCCTTCTACAAAATGAGTTTCCATAGGAACTCCTAAAGTAATAACATCTCCTTTATTCCATTTACGATTAATTACAGCATACTGTCCTGGTACAATATCCATATCTGGTTTTTCTCCATTAATTAAAACGGTAGCCTCACTTGCCCAACCAGGTATACGTAGCATGATATCAAAGCTCTCTTCCTTACACTCATTTACTGTTAAGTTTATAACACCTTCCCATGGATAATTTGTCTCTTGTGTAACTTTAATAGTTGAGCCGTCTAATAGTTTAGTTTCTAAAACACTACTACCAAAAAGATTTACTGCTAAACCATTATCTGATAAGTTGTACGCCCATTCAGAAACTCTAGCAATTGTTCTTACTAAGTTAGGTGGACAACAAAAACAGTGTAAATATGGTTTTCTTTCAGGTGTTTCTGTTACATCTGCATGTGCATCGTAATCTCTTGTATCATTTACCATACGTAGTGGGTTCGCATAAAAATACTCCGTTCCAGACAAACTAATACCTGAAAGTGCACTGTTATACATCACCAATTCTATAATATCAGCATACTTAGATTCTGCTTTAACTCCTAACATTCGATAACTAAACATCGCGTTACAAAGGTTTGCACAAGTTTCATTATAAGCTGTCATGTTTGGCATCATGTAGTCGTCTATAAAACCTTCTTCGATCATATCTCTATTCTTCGAAGCTCCATAATGTGTTTGTCCTACAGCACCAGTAACATACATTTTTTTATTAGTCACACTTTCCCAAAGTCTATCTAATGCATCTATTAAAGCTTGCTCACCTGTTTCAGCATATAAATCTGTTGCTCCAGCGTAGTAATACAAAGCCAAAACTGCGTGTCCTACAGGCTCTGTAGCATCACGAAGTGCTGTACGTTCTTGAACCATATCTCCGATAGGATAACCTTCGGTAGTTGAATGATGTTCTACATCATATTTTCCTCTATTATTTATAAAACGTTCAGCTAATTCTAAATACTTTCGATCACCAACAGTACGGTATAATTTTACCAAACCCATTATTTGAGTTTGATTAAACCCGAAACGACCAAAATGTTTTGTTTCTGGCATAAAAATCGTATGTAATAAATCAGCGTGCTTTAAGGCAATATTTAAAAAATTAGTTTTCCCTGTTACATTATAATGAGCACAAGCTGTTAGTAGCAAATGTCCCGTATTATACATTTCATGATACTTTCTATTTTCATATCGATCTGCATCATCTCTCAATTGAATTTGAGTTTGTAAATATCCATCTTCTTCTTGAGCTCTACCTATAATTTCAATATGTTCATCTAGCTGTTTCAGCAAATTTTCGTCTTTATTATGTGCATATACATACACCATTGCTTCTAAAAACTTATAAAAATCACCATCATGCCAATACATTCCTTGATGTTCTCCTTCTTTTTCTCCAGCAGCAATTTTAAAATTATTCAACGCATGACCAACATCACCACAAAGAACATCTCCCATGTAAGGCACCATAATATCTTCGCAAACTTTAAATTTATCTGCCCAAAAACCTGTGGTCCATTTACAATCGCCTACTTTAATATTTTTTAATTTTGTATGTATCTCAAATTTTTTCTTATCCAACAATTCTTTTCCTATAATATTTGCCGATTCTGTCATCATAATAGCGTCAATACTTTTTTAATAAAAATGAAACTCTTTTATAGTTCCTAGACTTATTTTTATTTCAATTATTTAATTTTTTATATCTTTTTTGGTATTAAAATCAGATTTTTCCTGTCCTTTGTTCCAATATTTATCCATTCTATCAATATCATATTTTTCATAACTTTTTTTCAACATCCATCTAGGTCTTTCTAAAGTTAACTCCCATTCAAACAATTCCTTATACATAGCACGAAATAACTCAGGATGCTCTGAAGAAACATCGTATAATTCTTTTTCATCTTCTACAATATTAAATAGTTGAGCCGGCCTGTCAGGAAAACGTATTAATTTCCAGTCTCCTTTTCGTATGGCTCCTCTTCCATCTTTTCTCCAAAACAATGATTCATGTGGTCTATTTACATTTTCTCCTTTTACATAAGGTAATAAATCTACACCATCAATATTTTTAACTTCTTCAACATTCCCACCTCCCATGGCATAAAAAGTTGGTAGAAGATCGAAAGTACTTACAGGATAATCGTACGTTGTACTTGCTTTCATTTGTTTAGGTAATTTCATTATAAAAGGAACCCTAATACCACCTTCTAAATGATTTGATTTTGTTCCACTTAACGGAGTATTAATCGAAGCATTTTTATCCGTAGGACCTCCATTATCATTTGTAAAAACAATTACTGTATTATCTTCTAATCCTAATTCTTTTAACTTTTCAACAATTCTTCCGCAAGCTCTATCTAATGCCAATGTCATTGCTGCTACTTCTTTTCTTTTCCCTTTTAAATTCGGAAACTTTTTCAAATCCTCTTCTTTTGCATCCATAGGAGTATGGACGGCATTAAACGAAACAAATGCAAAAAAGGGTTTTGTTTTATTTTTTTCAATAAAATTAATTGTTTGATCTGCTAATACATCAGTTAAATATCCGTCATGTTCTTTATAATTCCCAAACCCTTCTTCTAACCAATTTAAACGATCTTTTGGTAATTTTTTGTATGCAAAATAATCTCGAGCGCCTCCTCTAAAACCATAAAACTCATCAAACCCTCTTTTTGTGGGATGAAAACGATCGGCTCCACCGACATGCCATTTACCATAAAAAGCTGTTGTATAACCTATTTTTTTCATGTAATCACCTATAGTTTTTTCACTAACAGGAATCCCCATCTCTTCGTTATCTTGAGCAGAAACTGCACTCATATAACCAGGCACATTATTTTCCTCATAACCATACCGTTGTTGGTATTTCCCTGTTAACAAACCTGCTCTCGAAGGTCCACAAGTAGGATCTGTTACATATGCTTGCTTAAAACGGACACTTTTCTTTGCTAATTGATCTAGATTAGGAGTTATCATTTCTTTACTACCCTGAAAACCAAAATCATTATACCCTGCATCATCTGCAAAAAGCAATATAATGTTAGGTTTTTTTTGTGCGTGAATATTCCCACACACACAAATAACAAACAATAAGAAAAAGATTTGTGTTTTATTTTTTATCATATAATTATTAGCTTTAATAACATCTAACCGTCAAATTTACACTATAGACTATCATTCATATTAGTTTATTTTATCGTATCTCTATTATATTTTACCCTAACTTTTCCCTAATCCTTTTTAAGAGAAAAATAAAAAACAAAATAACACCCTACAAAACAAACATTTAAAACAATTTTGAAACAATAGGTAAAATAAAGTCACTAAAAGGTAATTTACACCATCTTCGATTCTCTCATTTTTTATTCTTTTGTCTCTATTTACTTAGATAAAGACAAAAATCAGCCATCCGCTGTTTTATAAAAACACGTTATTTAATATTATGCTGGATACATATTTCATAAGTTGTGATTGGGGTACAACTAACTTTAGATTACGAGTTATTGATACTAATACTCTAATTGTAATTGAGGAAGTAAAAACTAATTTTGGAATAAAAACATTATATGATAAGTATAAGACTGATAATGACACTTTAACTCAAACTGCTTTTTTCTCTAAGTATTTAAAAAATGAAATTCAAAAATTTTCAAAAGAATTTCAAAACCTTACAATAGTTGTTACAGGTATGGCTTCCTCTAATATAGGATTACAAAACATGCCTTATGCTGATTTCCCTTTTTGTTTTAGTGGAAGTAATCTTAATTGGCAATATCTTGAAACAGAAAATGATTTAAAAATTATTTTAATTTCTGGAATAAAAGATTCTTCAGGGATGATGAGAGGAGAAGAAACTCAGGCTATCGGCTTGGAACAGTATTTAAATAATACAAAACAGGGTATTCTTTTATTACCTGGCACACATAGCAAACACATTACATTTATTAATAATGATTTTGTCTCTCTAAAAAATTTTATGACAGGTGAATTATTTGAAGTTTTAACCACTTCAAGCATTCTTGCCAACTCTGTTACTTCAACACTTTGGGATTCAAGTAAAATTAAAGCTTTTGAGGCTGGTGTTCTTACAGGTTGTAAGAACGAGCTATCTGCAAACTTATTTAATGTACGAGTAAGGGATGTCTTAGAAAACGCCAACAAGTATGATAATTATTATTTTTTAAGTGGAATGCTTATCGGTGATGAATTATCATATTTAAAAAACAAATCTTCTAAAATATTCCTAGCAGCTTCCAATCCTATTTTTAACATGTACAAAACTGCTTTAGAAATAATTACAAATAAAAACCAACTTGTTTTGTTAGATGATTTAGCTTTAAAAAATGCACTTCTAATTGGACAAAAAAAAATATTAACATTACATGAAAACAAAAACTAATACTACTTTTTCTTGGGACTTGTTCTACAAAGCTCCTATTGTCGGTATTGTTAGAGGTTTATCTCTAGATAACTGTATAGAAATAGCTAAAACTTTTTTAGAAGCAGAACTGTATACTTTAGAAATTACAATGAATACTAAAGATGTACTTAAAATCATATCGCTTCTAAACACAAAATTCCCAGAACTTAATGTAGGAGCAGGAACCGTTTGTACATTAGACGACTGTAAAGCTGCCATTAAAAATGGTTCTCAATTTATTGTTACTCCAATAATAGATGAGCATGTAATTAATTATTGTGTTTCTGAAAACATACCAATTTTCCCTGGCGCTTATACCCCTTCAGAAATCTATAAAGCTTGGACTTTAGGTGCTTCAGCTGTAAAAGTTTTTCCCGCAACACAACTTGGACCAAAGTATATTAAAGATGTTTTAGCTCCATTGAACACTATAAAACTGTTACCAACTGGAGGCGTTTCTAAGGAGAATATTTATTCATTCTTTGAAGTTGGTGCTACAGGTGTAGGTATGGGAAGTTCTTTACTTCATAAACAGTATATAAAGGATGGTGATTTTAATGCTTTAAAAAACCATTTTATTAACGTAAAACAACAAATTCAAGATTTTACAGCATGAATATGAATCCTAAGAAAAAATATGATGTGATAATTGAGTCTCCAGGAAGAATTAATCTTATTGGGGAGCATGTTGATTATAGTGGCGGTCATGTGCTTCCTGCTGCAATTGACAAAAAAATCACATTAAGTTTCACCAAAAACAACACTAAAACTTGTACTGTTTATTCTGAAAATTTTAAAAATCATTTTGATATTAAGTTAGATAATTTAAAAAGAAGTGATGTAGAATGGCATAACTATATTATAGGAGTAATTTTTCATATTAACGTATTAAAACCTGATACTATAAAAGGGTTTGATTGCACTATTCATAGTAATTTACCTTTAGGTTCAGGTGTGAGTTCTTCTGCTGCTTTAGAATGTGGTGTTGCTAAAGGTTTAAATGAGCTTTTTGATATTGGTCTTACTGACTTGGAAATTATTACGGTATCTAAAGATGCTGAACACACGTTTGTAGGAACAAAATGTGGAATTATGGATCAGTTTGCAGTTGTTAAAGGTTCAAAAAATCATTTACTTTTATTAAACTGCGAAACACTCGATCATCAATTAATTCCTGCGGATTTTGGTGATTACCGTATCATTTTATTGAATACAAATGTTTCACATAATTTAGCTACCAGTGAATATAATGTAAGGCGAGACGAATGTAACACTGCATTAGAAGCGATAAATAAAAAATATCCTCAATATACACTACTTGCTCAAGTGACTCCAGAAATCATTCAAGAGTTCAAAAATATTTTGCCTCAAAAAATTTTCAATAGAGCTCTATATATCACTAAGGAAAATAGACGTACACTTTATGCTGTTGAATGTCTTAAAAATAAAGATATAAAAGGTTTTGGCGAATGGTTATACAAATCTCACAGAGGCTTAACTAGTTTGTTTGAAGTAAGTTGTGATGAACTAGATTTTTTAGTAGATTTTACACATGGTTTAAATTATGTAGTTGGAGCCAGAATGATGGGTGGTGGTTTTGGTGGTTGTACCATCAACATTATACACAAAGACTCTTGTGATGAATTTATTAATAGCATCTCTCCTGCATATCTAGAAAAATTCAACATTAACCTGACACCAATTACAGTAGCTATAAGTAATGGAGTTTCTAAAATTTAATTATGGCTTTTAATTCAAAATCACATAGACGTTTTAACATCTTAACAGGAGAATGGATACTTGTTTCTCCGCATAGAACTAAAAGACCTTGGCAAGGAAAGACAGATAAACCTACGGTACCAGAAAAAGTAACTTATGATCCTAACTGTTATTTATGTCCAGGAAACACTAGAGCTAATGGAGTTACCAATCCAGATTATAAAACTACTTACAGTTTTAAAAATGATTTTGCTGCTTTAATTGAAGATCAAACACATGAAAGTTACAGTGAAGGTTTGCTAAAAGCAGAAACTGAAGAAGGGGTTTGTAAAGTCATTTGCTTTTCTCCAGATCATTCATTAACACTTCCTTTAATGTCTATAACCGAAATTTTAAACGTTATTAATTTATGGCAGGAAGAATATATAGCATTAGGACAACAATCAAGTATTAATCATGTTCAAATATTTGAAAACAAAGGGGCTATTATGGGATGTAGCAACCCTCATCCGCATGGTCAAATTTGGGCTCAAACATCCATTCCTGAAGTAGTTTTACAGAAACAAAAGCATCAAAAAAAGTTTTGGGATGATCAAAAGAAAAGTTTATTAAAAGTATATATTCAACAAGAGTTACAATTAGATGAACGTATCATTTTAAAAAATGAACATTTTGTTGCTTTAGTTCCTTTTTGGGCTGTTTGGCCATATGAAACTATGATTGTACCTCTAAAACACTATCAACATATTGGGCAATTAAATTTAGAAGAAAAAAAAGCTTTTGCAGATATTCTAAAGAAACTAACCATAAAGTATGATAATCTTTTTGAAACATCGTTTCCTTATTCGTCAGGTATTCATCAAAGTCCTACAGATAAAGAACATCCAGAATGGCATTTCCACATGTCTTTTTATCCTCCATTACTAAGGTCTGCTGAAGTAAAAAAATTCATGGTAGGATATGAAATGTTTGCAAATGCACAAAGAGATATTACAGCGGAACAAGCTGCAAATACACTTAAAGAGTTAAGTAATCATCATTATAGCATAATGTAAAACATTTAAATAATTATCCGTTATGCGAAATAACAACTAACATCAATCTAAACCTATTTCATGTTTTCACCATAAACACATGGTTACTAAAATCATGAGATTCCGAAAAACTGAAATAAATTCAGTATAGGTAAATTCGTAATGAACTGTGCTTAAAAACAAGTATTATAACTAAAAGCAGATATTGAAAAACATCAAAGTATTCTAAAGAGAAAAAGCGACAAATTATCATGAGTAATCAAGTAACTTTAAAGGATATCGCAAAAATTTTAAATGTATCTATTTCCACAGTTTCTAAAGCTTTGAATAATAGCTATGAAATTAGTCCTGAAACAACAAATAAAGTTAAAGCATTAGCCAATAGTTTAAACTATATCCCTAATGATGTAGCTAGAAGTTTAAAGTCTAACAAAACAAAAAGAATCGGTGTAATTGTACCGAATGTGTTAGATGATTTTTTTGCTAAAATTATTCATGCAATAGAGTTAGAAGCAAACAAATTAGACTACAAACTTATTATTTGCTTATCTAATGATATGCTATCTAAAGAAGCTGAGAGTACTTCTTTTTTATTAAACGGAAGTGTCGATGGATTGATATTATCGTTATCTAAAGAAACACAAAACAAAAAAAACTTCAAGCATTTTGAAAACTTAACGAAACGGAATTTTCCTTTAGTTATGTTTGACAGAATATGTGAAGATGTTATTTGTGATAAAATTACAGTAAATGATTTTGATGCAACTTACAATGCTGTTGAATTTTTAATAAAAACAAACTGTAAAAACATTGCTTTTCTCTCCACTATTAATAATACAAGCGTTGGTGAATTAAGAACTAAGGGATACTGCAAAGCCCTAGAAAAAAACAACTTAAATTCTCCTATATTAATTAACATTCCTAATTATTCTAAATTTGAAAGCATTTTGGCTAAGCATTTAAAGACTCAAAATATAGATGCTATAGTTGCTGCTGACCAATTCTCAGCTATTTGTGCAATGAATATTATTCAGAAAAAAGGATTAAAAATACCAGAAGACATTTCTGTAATTGGATTTACAGACGGATTAATACCTCAATATACATTACCCCCATTAACTACCATAAATCAAAAAGCGGAAGAAATGGGACAAATTGCTTTTAAGACCTTAATTGATCGTATTGAAAACAATGATGTAACAGTTACATATCAAATTATCGAAACAGAATTAATCAGAAGAGGATCTACCAAATAAAATCACAAGAAATAATACTTTTGGCTATGATAAACACCTATATCTTAAAGAATAAAAATGGATTTGAATTAGAAATAAGCACATTAGGAGCTACTATTTTAAGTCTTAATATACCCAACAAAAACAACCAACTTACTAATGTAGTTGTAGGACTTAATGAAAGTTCAAACTATCTTTCTGAAACATATTTACAAAACAATTTATACCTAGGTGCTACAATAGGTAGATATGCTGGTCGTTTATCTGATAAAGAAATTGTTATTGCTTCTGAAAAATATCCTATATATCAAAAAAATGGCATTCATTTGCATGGAGGAAAAACCGGTTTCGATAAACAATACTGGAAATTAGAATCCTTACAAGAAGAAGATACTCCTTACATAACTTTATCCTATATCAGTAAAGATTTAGAAGAAGGTTACCCTGGGAATTTAAAAACATATGTAACCTATACACTCACAGATGACAATGAATTAAAAATATCTTACAAAGCTACTACAGATAAAACCACACATGTAAATTTAACAAATCACAGTTACTTTAATTTAGATGGAGAAAATAGCATTCTAGATCATGAATTATTCATAGACAGTGATTTTTATTTAGATACAGATAAAAATTTAATTCCTTCTGGAAAAAAAAATCCAGTACAAAACAATCGTTTCAATTACAAAAGTAAAAAACAGATAGGAGATCAAGAATTTAAAGGTTTAGACAACACTTACGTCTTAAATTCCAATCGTTTAAAAGCAGAATTAGTATCTAAAAAATCTGGTATTGGAATGAAAGTATTTACCAATCAACCTTCGATAGTAGTTTACACTCCTACTTCGTTTAAAAATTTACGTTTTAAAAACGATGTTAATTATTCTAATTTCCCTGCTATTTGCTTTGAGACTCAACATTTTCCAGACAGTCCAAAAAACAAACATTTTCCTTCAACTGTCTTAGAACCTAATGAAACTTACATAAACGAAACTACTTTTAAGTTTTACACAATATCTGAATGAACTTTCTAGATGCAAGTACACTGGCCATCTAATGAACCCTATATATTACCATAGAAACATAATAACTTTATCTTTCATTACATTATTAAAACTTGCTATGCAAAAACATTATTGCTGTGATTTAATTTGATTTAAAAAATTCATGTATTGAAGATTTTTAGGATGATTTTTTACTAATTTCTCTAAGATATTCCTTGCTTTAGTATATGCTTTTGCATTTGAATAATAATATGCAAGTGTATACAATAAACTTTCGTTATTAGCATCTATTTTCAGTCCTTCAATTAGCGTTTTCTCTGCATTTCTAGCATCCTTCTTTTTATCATACAACAAACTCAAATTATAATACACTCTTATATTATTTGGCATAATTTTTTTCGCCTTTTTAAGCTTTACAATAGCCTCATCTATTCGTTCTTGTTCAGCCAGTAATAATGCTAAAGAATAATACGTTGGTCCATATTTAGGTTCTAACTCTATCACTTTCTCAAATGCTGATTCAGCCTTATCATACTCTTCATTTTGGTAATATAAATTGGCTAATGTTAACCGAACACTATTATTTAGTCCATCAATCTTTAGAGCGTCTTCATAACCTGCAATTCCTTTTCCATAATCTCCTTTTTTCAAAAAGTAGTTCGCTTTTTTAACATTACCCCCTAAAAAATCAGTATTAGCATTTATATATGTCCAAAACTCTTTCTCTACTTTTACATAATCGTCTTTATATATTTCAGGTAACTCATGTATAGGAACACCACTTAAACCAAAGAAAGCTTTTATTCGAATACTTTGTTTAGGATCCTTCAACAAAGGAAAAAAGTAAGAAATATAATCTATCGTATTAATTTCCCCCAAAACATCTAAGCTAGCTCCCCTTACAATGGGTGATTCGTCATTCAACAAAGCAATATAATCTTCCATAAAATTTTGAATATTATAATTAGACAATGCCTTTACTGCAGAAGCTCTTGCTATGTTTGGATTTTTTTTATTCTGAATCAATTCAAGTAACTTAATATAACCATTAGGTTGTTTATGAATACCTGGAATAAGCTTTTCTGAAAAGTGTGTTGAATCAACTTTACCATATAATTTTTGAAATCCTGCCCATGCCCATTTATTATCTTTATCAGAATGACAATTTGTGCATGCATTAGGAGTACCATATGCTACACTTAAATCTGGTCTAGGCACTCTTAAACTGTGATCTCTCCTATAATCAATCCCCATATAATATTTCCCTGGCATATGACAATTTACACATTGAGCACTTTCTGTTCCCATTTCATGAAAGTGGTGTGTTGTGGTATCATACTTTTGTACATCATGACATTGCGCACACAATTTATTTCCTTCAAATTTTAATTCTAAAGAATGGGAATCGTGACAATTATTACAAGAAATATTATTTTGATACATTTTACTTTGAATAAAAGAACCGTAAACATAAACTTCTTCAGAAATTTGTCCATCTGCATGATATAACCCTTCTTCAATTACTTGAGGATAATAATGGTCTAATAGTGTTCCTGAGAAATTATACGCTTCAGAAAACTGTTCTCTTCTCATATGACATCTAGCACACTGATCTACTAAATCCTTTGGACTTGTATTATTGGTCATCAAAAAAGTACCAGAATCTACATAATCATCACCTAATTTGTTAACGTCTATAACATGCTGTTTTCCTGGGCCATGACAAGCTTCACAACTTACATTAATTAATGAATATTTAGTTGTATAGCTCTCTGTTTTTTGTGTATAATTTTTTCTAACATTCGTAGAATGACAATCAGCACACATTGTATTCCAATTTAACCCTCCTCTAGACCAATGCAACCATTCTGAATGCACTATTTTAAAATCGGGGTATAAATCAAACCATTTATTTTTATTAGTATCCCAAGCCATTCGTAAGCATTGATAACGACCATTAGGAAATTTCACAATATATTGTTGCAATGGAGTAAAACCAAAAGTATATACTATTTTATAATCATGATATTTACCATCTGGACCTTCAGTATTCACATAAAAATCTTTCTCATTTTTATAAAACCGTGAAGTAATTCCCTGACTCACATATGTAGTATTTGAAAAATCACCTAATACAGTAGTACTATCAGCTATTTCCATAGCTTTATCGTGATGTGAACCTTTCCAGCTTTTAAATTCTTTTTGATGACACTCTTTACATTTCTTATCTCCTAAAAACAAGCTATCATTAAGATGTTCATAACTAAAAGAATGGTTTTTAACAGCTACTGGTATATATGACTTTTCTTCTTTACATGATATCAAAAAACAATAGCATATTAATAACAAAAACAAGTATTGAATTAATTTCACTTTATATACTTTTTTAAAACAACAAATTTATCATAATTCAAAGAAGGTAAATTCATGGATATTACCTCTATTCAATACAATAACTTTTGACAAAAGATAAATAAATGTAAACACTAGATAAAATACAACTATATAAAATGAGCTTTCTTTTATTATTTAGCTTGTAACAAACAAATTAACCATCAACAAAACAAAAGAAATGATAAAAAAGCAATACTTCTCGGCATTGAGAGCTAGCTGTATAGTAACTTTAACTATACTATTTATAGGCTGTGATAATGATAATGAGACACCACCTAAAGACGAGGGAGATGGTAATCCTATTTCAAAAGTTTTTCCTTCAACAGACCCTAACAACTCTGGGAATTGGGTTTTAAACAACGCCATGAGTGATGAATTTGAAGGCAACCAACTAGATGAAAACAAATGGCATATACAAGGAAAAAACGGAATGTACGTTTCTAATTTTGTCGGTAGATCACCTTCGCAGTTTTCTACAGATAATGTTCGTGTAGAAAATGGAATGTTAAAGTTAGAAACCAGATGGGAACCTGATTATAATTTTAATCCTAAATTTGATAAAAATGGAGATCCATATGAAAATATTACCACAGCTGCTGTAATATCTAAAAGTGAGTTTGTGTATGGGTATTTAGAAGTAAAAACTAAAGCTGCAGATGCAGAAGTTACTAGTTCTTTCTGGGCCACAGGTAACAATACAGAATTAGATTTCTTTGAAATGTTCGGAGACCATAAACAACCTCAAAAAATAGATAAAGAAAGGGAATTATGGTGGTCTATTCATGATTGGACACCAGAAGGACAAGGAAGAACTACTTATACTGAACATCATGATTTAGGATTTAAAGTTGTTGATGAATTTCATGTTTATGGATACGAATGGAATGAAAACGGTATAAAAGTATATGTAGATGGTCAGTTATTAACTGAAGCATCTAAAGAGACTATTAATGCTTATGATGACATTACAAATAACAATGGAGGAAACGGATCTAAAGATAATTATGTAACAACCCTACCAATAAGAATATGGTTCGATCAAGAAACATTTCCATGGCATGGTGTACCTAATAGCAAAGAAGAAGTTGGTGGTGATGGCAGCATAGACTTTGAAATAGAATACATAAGAGTTTGGCAAAAGCAATAAATTTTAATTAAACCATAAATTACTTTAACCCTAATTTTTAATTAGGGTTTGTTTATATACATATGAAGATTATATATTTCCCTACACTATTAAAAACCTTAGTGTTCTTAATTCTAACAAGTTGTACTTTTTCAAATAAAACTTCAGAAAAGCAAAGCAAACAAGTAGCTATTGACAAAATAACCACTTCGAATAAACAAAAGGCTACGCCAAATATTTTACTTATTCTTTGTGATGATCTTGGCTATTCTGATGTAGGGTTTAATGGAGCTAAAGACATTAAAACTCCAGCTTTAGATAATCTTGCAAAAAACGGTACTGTTTTAACATCTGCTTATGTAGCACATCCTTTTTGTGGACCAAGCAGAACAAGTATCATGACTGGAAGATATGCACATAAAATTGGAGGTCAATTTAACCTTCCTAGAGCACATGAAAACGCTGGTTTAGGTGTTACTACAAAAGAACAATACATTAGTAAAACTTTACAAAAAGCAGGATACTATACTGGTGCTGTAGGAAAATGGCATTTAGGAACTATCCAAAAATATCATCCAAACAATAGAGGCTTTGACGATTTTTATGGTTTTTTAGGAGGAGGTCATGATTATTTCCCTAAGAAATTCAAAGCAGCATATGAAAAACAAAAAGCTAATGGTAACACTACAATTAGAGATTATATTACTCCACTTCAATTTAATGGAAAAGAAGTAGATGAAGATGAATACATTACTGATGCGCTTTCTAGAGAAGCTATACATTTTATTGATAGAGCTAATTCAAAAGAGGAACCTTTTTTCTTATATCTCTCATATAATGCTCCTCATACTCCTCTGGAAGCAAAAGAAGAAGATTTAAAACACTACAAACATATTAAAGATAAAAAAAGAAGAATCTATGCAGGAATGGTTCATGCTGTAGACAGAGGTGTTAGTACTATTGTTGAAACTCTGAAAAAAAACCAACAATTAGATAATACATTAATTATCTTTTTTAGTGATAATGGAGGAAAACTAAGTAAAGGAGCTACCAATTTCCCTTTAAAAGAAGGTAAAGGTAGCACTTGTGAAGGAGGTTATAGAACGCCAATGTTTTTCCATTGGCCAAATATTGTACCTGCCGGAACAAAATTTGAACACCCTGTATCTGCATTAGATTTATACCCTACTCTTACAGCATTGGCTAATGCTAAACTACCAAAAGATAAGATTCTTGATGGCAAAAACATATGGAATGAATTTCTAGCTGGCGAAAACCCATATCAGGATAAAAACATTTATGCACTGAGGCATCGAATTGAGTTTGATAATTATACTGATGTTGGTGTGCGAAAAAATAAATGGAAGGCACTAAAAATAGAAAACAAAAAATGGGCTTTGTATGATATAAATAACGATCCTGGTGAGCAAAATGATCTTAGTAGTAAATATCCAGAGATATTAAAAAAGCTCGTTCAAGATGCTGAAAAATGGAGTAAGACTAACAAACAACCTCTATGGTTTCATAACGAAACTACCAATAAACAGTGGAAAAACAATAACATGCCCAATTTTGAACAAACCTTTAAGACAAACTAAACTTAAGAATATCAATGGTTAAAACAATTAAACTATTATTTTTTATCAAAATACTTTTTATAAGTAGTATCGCAATTGCACAAACTCCCAAAAAAGATCTATCAGTCTCTATTATTAAAAATTACAAAAATTGGAAATGGGATGAAGTTTTTGTTGCTAAAAATAAATTCATAAGTGTTGCTGTGGTTCCAAAAGCGGCTGGAAGAGTTTTGGAATATAATTTAGGAGATGTTCCTTCGCTTTGGATTAACCCGAAACTTTTTGGTAAATCTTTCTCTAACAATGAAAATGTAAAAATGAAAGATTGGAGAAATTTTGGTGGTTACCGACTTGTACCTATTCCTGTTAAGAATTGTGCTATCAATAAAAAAGAAAAAAAAGTAAAACGTTGGCCTCCACCTGTTAGTATTGGAGATGCTCCATATCAAGCTAAAATAACAAACAAAAACAATATAAAATCAATTGATGTTGTTTCTGGTATTCAAAATTTACCTGTACCTGTATTTGATAGAAAAACACAGGAGTTTTCTGTACCAACAAAAATTGATGAACAACTACAGTATAGTCGTACTTTACATATCGAAGAAAAAAGTAGCTTAGTTTTTATCAATCATACTTTAACAAACAAAGGAATACATACAATTAAAAGAGGACTAAAAATATCAAGTCAACATGTGTCTCGCAGTAAACCTGAACTAGCAGACGGTGAAAATTTTGTAGCACACATACCATTCAGTAAAAACTACAAATTACCGAATGGTAAACAATATGAAATTAGTGTTACTCCAGAATCGAGATGGAGGTATATTAATCGAAATAGAATGAAACTTGACAAAAATAATCCTGAACACATTAAAAAATATTTCAATCATGGAACCAATTGGACTGGTGAAGTTGCTCCTGGAATATACGAGACTCATTATGATTATGATTTAATGGGCGGTATAGAAATGATTGCTTCAAAATCTTGGCTTAGTTATTTGAATAAGATAAATAATACTGTTTTTGTTAAAATTTTCGAACCTTACGATCCTAAATTAACCTATGAAAATGGCGCGAATAGTGTAATTTTCCATAGTGGTTTAGAAGATGGATATTTAGAAACAGAAATTAAAACTCCTATTTACACCTTAGAACCTCAGGAAAGTTTTAATTATAGAGAAATACACGGAGCTGCTAAAATAATGGCTTCTCCAATTCTAGATGTTAACACCACAGGAGTTATTACTAAAAAAATAACTTTTAATAAAAACAACAATGAAATTACAGGAGCCTATGGTGTCTTTAAAGAAGGTATGGCAATTTTACGTATTTACAAAGAAGACAAAAAACATGAAGATATTCTTTTAGAAAATGTGAGTCCTTTGAAGGCTTTTTCTATAAAAAAATCTTTAATAAATACAGAAAGAATTACCGCTTTTAAACTTTTAATTAAAACATCAGAAAAAGACTATCACCTTTTAGACAACCTAACATTGTAAGTCAAAAAGCACTTATTATTTCAAATGAACCGATTCAAAACGAACACCTAATAATCAAACCCTTAGTTATCTCCCTGCGATTAAATTTCTATCAGTTCAAGACAGATAAGTTTGGTTACATATTAAAGCTAGTAAAACAACATAAAAGACAAGAGTTAAGAAGTTAAAAAAATTAACAATAATTTCTTAACTCTTATTTTTTTAGCTTCTAAAAAAAGCACTTACTTAGAGTATAATAATTTATGTAAGTACTTCAAACACTAAACAGCAGAGAAATTATTGCCCTAATTAGAATTAAGATGTGTTTTCTGGTTAAATAAACACGATAAAACTCACTATTTTTTGCTTTTGTTATATACTCATTTTAAACCTGTTTAATTTGTTTTTTTTCGATTTACAACTCTATTTAATTGTATTTTTGTAAATTTGAGACTCTAAATTAATTTTAAACCATTTTGTTTACTGTAGTTTTCATTAAATACTATACGAACAAAAGTTAATATTAAATTAACATGAAGTTAGTGCTAAAACATACTGAAGAAGCTATAAATAAAAGACTTACTATTAGTAAAAAGCAAACTCCATGTTTAGATTCTTCATGGCACTACCATTCGCAATACGAACTCATATATATATCTGTTAGCCATGGTATTCGTTTTGTAGGCGATAGTGTTTCTCAGTTTTATCCTGGAGATTTAGTTTTGGTAGGTCCATATCTACCACATTTATGGTTAAATAAACCTGTAAATTATGGAGAAAACACCAACAATGAAAAGGTAAATACAATTGTTTTAAAATTTACAGATGATTTTATAGGAGATGGAACTTTTAACAACCCTGAATTCTATAAGATTAAAAAGATGCTTGATCAATCAAAGTACGGAATCAGTTTCAATACTATTGCAAGTCAGAAGTTACACAAAGAGTTAATTAATTTTGATGCACTATCTTCTGCAGAACAATCAATACAATTATTGAATATCCTTAATAAACTTTCCTTAACAAAAGATCAAGAAATTCTTTCTTCAACAGATATGCGACAGTATACTTCTGAAAATACTGATAAAATTGATACTGTTTTAAAATATATCTCAGACAACTATGCCAATAACATTAGCCTAGAAGACGTAGCTAATATTGCTTGTATGACAACAAACTCTTTTTGTCGATTCTTTAAAAAGGCTACAAATAAATCATTTACTCAATTTTTAAATGAAATTCGAATTCGTAATGCTTCACGTTATCTAGTACAAAATAACTTATCTGTGTCTGAAGTGTCATATTTAGTAGGTTATAATTCTATTACTAATTTTAACAAACAATTCAAGCAAATCATGGGGAGCACCCCTAAAAGCTATAGAGAAGCTATTTAAAACTAGCTTTACACCTACAACAATCTTTTCAATATCATTTTTTTTTTACACTCTTATTGATGATTACATAAATTTACCCCCTTGTTTTTAAGTTTTACATATTCTAGGGTAAAAATGAAGTAGTAAGGGATAATATTGAACGACATCTATGCTTTCATTTTCTATAATTTTAAAAACGGAAAAACCACTTAACATTATATTAACTTTTTGTTTATAATATGATAGTAAAGTTCATCCAAAAAACAGGATTTCTTGAAAAAATATTACTAAATATTAAAGTTTTAATTCAGTTAAAATAATTAAAAATAAAATTTTCATTTTATGAAAAAAGCAACATTACTTAAAGTTCATAAAGACTTTATTCCGTTGGATTTTTATGATCTAAATAAGATTTTTAAAAAGCTATGTGTTTTAATTATTATCATTTTTGCTAGTAATAACAATACTTTTGCTAAAAATTCTTTAGAATTAGAAACGCTAAATCCAACAATTTTACAAGAGCAAATATCTGGAAATGTTTCAGATAGCAACGGTCCCTTACCCGGTGTAAACATCATTATTAAAGGTACTTTACAAGGTACTGAAACAGATTTTGACGGAAATTACAAAATCACTTCTGCAGGAGAAAAAACGGTGCTAATTTTTTCTTATGTTGGTTACAAAACACAAGAAATTGTAGTTGGTAACAAGAAAGTTATTGATGTTGTATTAGAATCTGATAATGCTGAATTAGATGAAATAGTTGTATTAGGATATACTACTAAAAAGAAAGGTGAATTAACAGGAGCAGTAGGTAAAATTGACGATGAAGTAATACAAAGGTCATCAAGTAAAGACATAGCTAAATCGTTATCAGGTAGAGTAACTGGGTTAAACATTATAGATAGAGGTGGTATTCCTGGTGCTGGAAACGGTGGTGATGGAAATACAGCTAATGATGCTACAACTGTTTTAGTTAGAGGAAAGTCCACTTTTAACAATAACACCCCATTAATCTTAATCGATGGTATACAAGCCGCTACTTTTTCTAATTTATCTCCTGAAGACATTGAGTCTTTAACCGTATTGAAAGATGGAGCTGCTGCCATTTATGGATCTAGAGCAGCAAATGGAGTAATTTTAATCACTACAAAACGTGGAAAATCGGGAGCTCCAACAATTAAATTTTCAAGTTCTTACACTGTTTCTTCATTTACACAACGTCCACAAATTATGAATGCTAGACAATATGCTATTTACGAAAACGAAATAGCGGCTAGACAGCGTTTAATAGACCCAAACGTAGCTGTTCCATTTCCTGATAGTGAATTTTCATTATTAGGTACAGACCCTATAAGACACCCAGATACAAATTGGGTAGATGTTACTTTTTCTGATTTCGCACCTGAGTCAAGAAATTCAGTATCTATTTCTGGAGGTACAGAGACTATAAAATATTTTGTAAGTGCAGATGCTATCAGACAAGGAGGGCTATTTAGATCAAGATCTTTACAGTTTGATCAAAACCAAATTAGATCTAACTTAGACATTAAAGTATCAGACGATATTAAAGTTGGTGTTGATATTACTGGAATATTTGGAGACAGAAATCAGCCTGGTGTAGATTTAGGTAATATTTACAAACATATATATACAAATTTACCGACCGAGGTAGGAATATACCCTAACGGATTGCCTGGTTTTGGTGGAGAAAACGGACAGAATCCTTTTATAATGTCTAGTAGTGAATCTGGTTTTATTAATAATCAGTCTACTAATTTAAGAGGTCGATTCTCTTTAGATTATTCGTTTGACAAATATGTTCCTGGTCTTAAACTTAAAAGTTTTGTAGGTATTCAAAAAAATAATACGAGAATAAAGTCTTGGTATACTCCTTGGACATACTATACTTTCCAAGAAGGAACTAATGAATATATTCCTAACACAGGTTTTTCACAAAGAGGTGAAGAAAGAATTTTACGCGAAACAAATAATACTTTTGATCAGCTTTTATTAAATGCTACATTAAATTATACAACTACACTAGGAGAAAACCATTCAATAAGTGCCTTGGCTGGTGTTGAAAAATTAGATTCAGAAGTGAGTAGCTTTTTTGGTGAGAGAACTGGTGGATTTCCTTCTTCTGATATCCCAGAATTATTTGCTGGAAATGAAGAAGGTGCTAGATCAAATGGCTCTTCAGGTGAAGGTGCTCGTTTTGATATTTTTGGTTCATTATCGTATGATTATGATAAAAAGTATTTCTTAGACTTTACGATACGTCGTGATGGTTCTAGTAACTTTGGCCCTGGAAGAAGATTTGGTATTTTCCCTGGTTTTGCAGTAGCTTGGGCTATAGACAAAGAAAAATTCTTAGAGAATGTGAGCTGGATAAATGCTTTAAAGGTTAGAGGTTCTTGGGCACAATTAGGGAATGACAGAATAGCTCCTTTCCAATTCCTTTCGCGATTCAATTTTGGTAGTTTAAATCCAAATACCCCACAACCAAACTTTTACACTTTTGGAATTGATGGACAAGTGGTTAGTGGTTTCTCATCTGTTGTAGAACCTAATCCTGTCGTTACATGGGAAAATTCTACACAACAAAATATTGGGTTAACATTTTCTTTATTTGATAGCAGATTATCTGGAGATGTAAACTATTATTTTGAAAAAAGAACAGATATTTTATTACAAAGAGGAGCTAGTACACCTGATTTTGTTGGAATTTTACCTAGTGAATTCCCTAGTGAAAACTTTGGAGAAGTAGATAATTTTGGATGGGAATTTGAAATGTCTTGGGCTGATAAAATAGGAAATGTGGAATATAACTTTGGAGGAAACTTTTCTACTAATAGAAATGAAGTTGTTTTCATTGACGAACCAGAAAATATTTCTGACGAGCTAAGGATAGAAGGTAAATCTTTAGATACCTATATTGTTCAACCTACAGCTGGTATTTTTAGAGACCAGGCACAAGTAGATGCTACCGCTGTAAAATTACCTGGTACCGTTGAAGGAGAACCTATTTACTTAGATACTAATGAAGATGGTGTTATCGATGATGGTGATAGAATTCGTTTAGATGAATCTAGTATTCCTAGAATTCAGTATGGAATATTTGGAGGTTTTAAATACAATAATTTTGATTTTAACTTCTTATTCCAAGGTCAAGCTGATGTAAAGACATTAGTGTTTTTTGATCAAGCTGGAGCTAAACCCGTACATGTGTTTGATAATAGATGGACACCTGATAATAGAAATGCAAGATATCCAAGAGCATTTCAACAAGGAGATCAATTTAGTGGTAACCGAAATGCTAATCCTGACAATTTTGTAGGTGCTGACTTATGGTTACATGATGGTTCGTTCTTAAGATTAAAAGAAGTAGAATTAGCTTACACAATTGATAGAAAAGTTGCAAAATTCGGAGATATTCGATTATTCGTAAGAGGTTTTAATCTGTTTACCATGTTCTCTGAAATCGCTGACTTAGGGTTAGATCCTGAAGCAAACGGATACAACAACTTTAGAGGTTCTACGTATTCAGGTTTAAAGAGTTATACTCTAGGTGTAAACTTCAATTTTTAACTATTAAAAATTAAAAAATGAAAACAATAAAAATCATATTCACTTTAATGATCATATTTCTAACAACAAGTTGTGAAGAAGTGTTAGAAATCGAATCAAGAAATACTTTTACAGAAGATTTTGTATATAGTGATCCAGATCAATTAGAACGTTTGGTATTCACTTCATATAACAGTACAGAAAGCTGGGGATTAAATAAATTTATATGGTGGTCTCGAAGATTCAATATTGAAGGAGCTTCTTTTGAAGCAAAATTTAATTTCAGAGATTTAGATCAATATAGATTAAGAGCTGGTTGGAATCCAAATAATGTTGGTGTTTTAAGAGATCAATGGAGAAATTATTATGGATATATTCGTGACATTTTAGTTTTTTTAGACAATGTAGATGATAGTGAAGCTATGAGAGTAGATCCTGACAGAGTAAACATACTTAAAGCTGAAATGAAATTCTTATTAGCTAATACCTATAGTAAACTAATAAAGTATTATGGAGGGGTACCTTTAATTACCAAGCCTTTAGGTTTAAGAGACGACTTTAATATTCCAAGAGCGAGTTATGAAGAGTGTGTTAACTTTATTGTACAAACTTTAGATGAAGCTGCTAACGTACTCCCTTTAACAAGGCCTGACAATGAATTTGGAAGAGCTACTAGATTAGCTGCATTAGCAGTAAAATCTAGAACACTTCTGTATGCGGCAAGTACATTACATGATCCTAGCACATTACCTAATGGCCCTTTATACGATTATAGTTCTCCAAGTAAATGGCAAGATGCTGCTGATGCTGCTAAAGCAGTTATAGATGAAGTAGGTGCTAGAGATTTAATCCCAGTAACGGATGCTGAAGGATACAGAAATTTATTTTTGTCTGCTAATGAAGACATTATCTTTGCGAGACCTTTTGGTTCTACATTTTTTGATTTTGGAACAGATGTAAATTCATTATGGAATCAAACTCAAGCTCCTAGTGGATATGGTGGATGGGCTCTGAGCTCTCCTTCTCATAACTTTGCTTTATTATATAATATGAATGATGGATCTTCTACTTCTGGCTCTTTATATGACCCAACAAATCCTAATGAAAATAGAGAAATGAGATATTATGCTGATCTTAATTTTAATGGAGCTCAATTTAGAAATAGGGATGTTCAGTATTTTGAATCAAGAGATTTAGATAATTTTCCACATGGATTAGATTCTCCTTTTGGTTTAGGAAATGTTTTACATTCATCAAAAACTGGATATAACATACGTAAATTTCAAGATGAATCTGTAGGTTTAACCGATACATCTCCAGGTCGCCCTTACATTTTATATCGTTTGTCCGAAATTTATTTAAACTATGCCGAAGCTAACTTCGAGTTAGGGGAAGAAGGTATAGCTAGAGAATACGTAAACAAAGTATCTACTAGAGCTTTACAACCTGCTATAACTGCAAGTGGTGCTGATCTTTTAGAAGCGATAAAAAGAGAGCGTAGAATAGAATTATCTTTTGAAGGACATAATTTCTTCGATGAAAGAAGATGGATGAATACTGCTCATTTAGGCTTTGATGTTAGAGGTTTAAGGTGGTATAAAGAATCTGATGGTACATTTACAAATGAAGAATATACTGTAGTTACTAGGCCTTGGTTTGATAGACAATACTATTTACCAATTCCTCAGAATGAAATTAACAGAACTTCTTCATTAATACAAAATGATGGATATTAAAACTAAAAATATTGTAGTAATTATTTGAATTCTATTTTTTAAAAAATAATACCGGGAAGTAATTCTCGGTATTATTTATTTTAAATAAACAATTAGTAATCACAAAAATTTCTACCAATCCACTTCTATGAAATATTTCAAAAAAAAAACTAAACTACTTATTCCTATTATTTTTTTGTTCTTCAATTGTAAAACAAAAACTGAAGTAACAATTAAGAATAAAAAACCTAATATTGTTTTTATAGCCATTGATGATTTACGACCTGAATTAGGTTGTTATGATTCCGAAATTGCTATTACTCCTAATATTGATAAATTAGCTTCTAAAGGATTAACTTTTAATCGAGCATACTGTCAAGAAGCAATTTGTAGTCCGTCAAGAGCTAGTTTAATGACTGGAGCTCGTCCTGAAAGTATTAATGTAATTGAAAACTTCACTTATTTCAGAGATGCTAATCCTAACATAGTAACTCTACCTCAACATTTTAAAAATAATGGTTACGAAACTGTTCACACAGGAAAGATATTTCATAAACCTGCTTTTGCTGACTTAGATAGTTCATGGAGTAGAACTCCTGCTCATGATAAAATGACTATTAAAAGGGTAAATACTCCTGGGGGTTTTGCTTTGCCTGAAAATCAGCAAATGTTTAAGCAAAATAGAGCTGATGTAATAGCCAAATATGGAAAAAATGCACCTCGCAATGGTCTAGGTAAAGGACCTGCATATGAAAATGCTGACGTACCTGACACATTTTATGAAGATGGTTATAATGCTGAATTAGCTATTGCAACTTTAAAAGACTTAAAAGAGAAAAAGCCTAACCAACCTTTTTTCTTAGGTATGGGTATGAAAAAACCTCATTTAGATTGGTTAGCTCCAAAAAAATATTGGGACATGTATGATCCTTCTCAAATAAAGTTAACAGATCAAAATGGAGCGCCTATTAACGGTGCTGCCATGGGCTTACACCCTTCTTTTGAATTGAGAGCACGATTTGGAATACCTAAAAAAGGACCAATAGATAAAAATTTAGCAAGAACTTTAAAACATGCTTATTTAGCTTCTATAAGCTATATAGATGCTCAAATAGGTAAATTGATAGATGCCATAGAAAAGGAAAAGTTAAGTGATAATACAATTATTATTTTATGGAGTGATCATGGTTGGCATTTAGGCGAAATGGGAATTTGGGGAAAAGCTACAAATTATGAGATCTCTACTCGTGTTCCTCTAATTATTGCTACACCAAACATGACTAAAGAAATAAAGGGAACAAAATCTGAAGCTTTAGTTGAATTGGTAGATATGTACCCAACCTTAGCAGATTTAGCAGATTTACCTTTACCCAAACACTTAGAAGGACAAAGTTTTGCACCTCTATTAAAACAACCTAATAAAAAATGGAAAACGGCTGCTTTCTCTCAGTTTCCTTCTCCTGCACTTCGTGAATGGGCAGCTAATCCTCTTTCTAAAGGAATGAGAGAAACTTATTTTGGTCCATTAATAGAAGAAGTTGAAGCTAAAATTAAAAAGCAGCAAGGAGATAAATGGGACAGAGCTTTGTTTGAGAATTATTTGATGGGATATGCAATGCGTACTGATGAATACAGATTAATTGTTTGGAAAGACTATAGAGATAGCAATGCTAAGCCTATTTTTGTAGAATTATACGATCATAAAAATGATCCTAATGAAACCATAAATATTACTAACACAAAACCTGAATTGACTGAAAAATTATTGAATCAATTTAATAAAGGTTGGAAAGGGAATTTGGCTCAGTAGAATACAATAACAAACCCCACTTAGTTAAATTAAGTGGGGTTTTAAGTTACCAAATTACTTACTCAAAAATTTGATTAAGTATCTCTTTTTATTTTAATTTATAGCTGTAGAAACACGTTTCTTTACTAAATAGTCATCTAAAGCTAAATGAGAACAATCGTGTCCTATGCCACTTTCTTTAAATCCTCCATGAGGTAAATAAATAGCATATTTAACTCCATTGATTTGTACTTCTCCAAAATCAAGTTCTTCTGTAAACTTTGCTATTCTTTTATGATTATTTGTAAAAATATATGATGCTAATCCATATTCAGTATCATTCGCTAGAGCTAAAACTTCTTCATCAGTTTCAAAACTCATAATTCCAGCTACTGGTCCAAAAATCTCTTCTTTAAATACTTTCATATCAGTAGAAACTCCAGACAATACAGTTGGCGCTAACCAATTTCCTCCTTCTGGCAAATTTGATGGAATTTCTCCTCCAACCTCTAAAGTTGCTCCTTTATCAACAGCATCTTCTATTAACAAAAACATTCTATCCCTACCTTTACGGCTTGCCATAGGCCCCATAAATATATCTGGATTGTCTTTTGTTCCTAAACCTATTTTTAGTTCTGAAGCTTTCTTTATGTAAGCTTTTAAAAACTTATCATGAATTGATGCATGTACAAAAATTCTATTTGCTGCTACACAGACTTGACCACTATTTCCAAAACGAAGTGCGATCGCTAAATCTAAAGCTTTATCAAAATCTGCATCCTCAAAAACTATAAATGGAGCATTGCCTCCCAGTTCTAGGCCAAACCTTTTAATGGACGTTGTACTTTCTGCTATAATTTTTTTAGCCGTAGTTGTAGAACCTATCATCGTAATCACAGCAGGAATTGTACTCGAAGTCATTGTTTTCGCAACAATTTCGCTTGGCCCTTCAATAATATTAACAACTCCAGGAGGAAAATTAATATCGTTTAAAATTTCCCCTATCAAATATGCAGATAGTGGAGATATTTCTGATGGTTTAATTATTAATGAACAACCAGAAGCTAATACTGGGCCAATTTTGTAACCAATGTTTAAGATAGGGAAGTTCCAAGCTAAATAAGCAACTACAACACCAGCTGGTTTAGAAATCATTTTATGAGTATGCGTATTCTCATAATCAGGAATTAATTCCTCCCTAGTATTCTTCATAGCTGCGGGATACCATTCTAAAGCTTCTACTATCCTATCAATATCTTCTTTTCCTCCTCCGTAGGTTTTTCCCATTTCATAAACCATGGCTGTACGTAATTCCTCTTCTTTCTCTAGAATAGCTAATCTTAATTTATCCATCCAAACTGTTCTCTCTTCTAAAGATAAACCAGACCAATATTTAAAACCTTTTTGCGCTGCAAGCAATACTTTTTCAGCATCTTCTTTACCTGCTTTTGCTATTTCTGCTATTGTTTCACCTGTAGCAGGACAGATCACATCGCTACGTTCTCCACTGATGGCATCAACTAACGCTCCATCAATGTACATTTTTTTATAACCGTAATTTTTAATTTTCATTTTTAATACTATTAAAGAATATTAATTTCTTCTTCAGAAAGTGCATATTCCATTAACACATCTTCGTCTACCTCTATACCTAACCCTGGTCTTTTTGGAACCTCAATCATACCATCTACCATACTAATTTTTGGGTATGTTAAACGTTCTCTTAATCCATTTTCTGTTTGATCGTATTCCATTAAAAAATCTGGAGATTTCATACGACCAGGAATATGCTCTAAGTTAGCAATAAAATGCATAGCAACATGAATACCTATAGCTGTACCCCAAGTATGAGGAATTACATCTACCCCGTAAGTACTAGCTAATGCAGCTATTCTTTTTGCTTCTGTTAACCCTCCTGCTGCACAAATATCAGGCTGAACTATATCTACAGAATTATTTCTGAATAATTGATGAAAACCGTAACGTAAATATTCACATTCTCCACCAGATATTGGTATTGAAGTTTTACTTCTTAATTCTTTATATTGTTTATAAAATTCAGGAGAAATTGGTTCCTCAAACCAACTAATATTGAAAGGCTCTATTTTTTTAGCTAAAATTATTGCTTCTCTCAAACTATATGCATGATTTGAATCTACCATTAATTGGATATCGTCACCAATAGTGTCTCTTATCATTTTAATATTCTTATAGTCTTCTTCGATTCCTAAACCTACTTTCATTTTTATAGCTTTAAAACCACGCTCAATATACGTTAAGGCTTCTTCTTTAAAATGTTTAGAAGGGTTTTCTGGATCTATAAAATACAAACCTGTTGCATAAGGTTTTATCTTATCTCTAAAAACTCCTCCCAATAAAGTAGATACTGGTAAATTTAATATTTTACCTTTCAAATCCCATAAAGCGATATCTATTGCGCTTATAGACGCTACTAGAACTCCTCTTCTTGCATAATCTAATGTTTTTCGATACAAATGATTCCATATCACCTCATTTTCTAATGGATTTTTTCCGATGACATGACCTTTTAAAAAATCTACACCAGATTTAAGAACCTGTGCTGGGCCATAACCTTCTCCCCAACCATACTGACCGTTTGAAGCTGTTACCTTAACTACACAAATACATCGTTCTGAATACTCCCATTGTGAGAAAAAAAAACTATTTGACAATTTATCTTTAAGTATAAAAGTTTCTATTTTTTCAATTGTCATATTTAAATAAAATTAAATCTAAGTAAACAAAACTAATAATTCAACTCTCTTTTTTGGAGTTCATAATTATCTCAAACAAGTCAAATATTACCCTTTGATTTTAGTTTTTCTCTAGATCTTTTTTACTTTTTTATAATCTTAAAAGTTTCATTATTGTAACGTAAAAGATAAAATCCGCTTTGTAAGTCTTTTCCCATTTGAATGCTCTCTCCTACTCTAACTTTTTTTTCTAATAACAATTTCCCTCCGATAGAAAAAACTTCTATCAAGCCGTCTTGTTGTAAATCTTTTATATTAAACTCATAAACAAAGGGATTGGGATACATTTTCACGGCATTATTCTTTGTCAAATCCTCAGTTCCTAACGTATTATCGTTAAGTACAAAAGGATAGAACGTTCCGCCACTTGGTGGAGTATCGGATAATTCTCTTGGATTGCTATATTGATCAAAAACAAAGACCTTTGTTGCACTACTGTATTTTGATGAGTTGTTTTTCCCACTAACTTCGTTATTAAAAATAATATTGTTTTTCCCTGGAGGTTTATGTCCGAATTGACTTCCTCCACTTGCGAAGGCTCCCCAAGACCTCCATTGTTCACTTTTAATTTTATTGTTTTCAATTAAATTAAATCCGTCGTCTCCATTGTGAAAGTTAATATCAACTTCAAAATCACAACCATAAACAACATTATATTTGGCACCAACCTGAATAGCGAAATGACGAATTCTTCTTACTCTCTCGTTAACGATAAGATTATAATCTCCGTTAATTGCATAGTAAGCAGCACCTCCACCTCCTTTGTTATAGGCCGCATCTACAAAATTATTACGGAATGTATTATTTCTTCCGTTTACATTAATTGGATTACTTCCTGAATTTTTAAGTGTACAGCTCTCTACCCAACAATTTTTACTTTTCTTCTCAATCATAATAAAACTCACATACATGTTTTTTAATCCATCAGGATCGTTACCAAAACATCTTTCTCCACACCATCTGCTTCTATCTACATTTCTATCATCATAAATTGTAATTGGTCTTTCAGGAATATATTCCATCGTTAAATTTTCTATTCCTACATGTTCTACTTCATCTAATACAAAAGCACCTTCATGTTCAAACCTTCTTCTTTGATAACGAATTGTAACCTCTAACTTTACGTTATCTCTACTTTCGCCTCGTAAAATTATATTCGATTTTAATTGAATGGTTTTATCAATATTATATGTGCCACTTTTCAGTAAAATCACACTCAATTCACCATTTGTATTTAAGTTATCGATTGCAGATTGTAAACCATCAGAATCTGTTGGGTTTACCTCTAACTTTACTTGCACTGAATTACTAAACGGAATTCCTCCTTCAACTCCAGATTTTTGCCATTCTTGCATAAATGGATAAGCAAGATCGTTCTTCGAATTGTCGAAAGTTACACCTGGATCTCCAATATTTAGTTGTGCATTTACTAGATTACTATTGGTTATAGTAACTAAAAAAACTATTAGATTTTTGATTGATTTTCTGATTTTCATAATTAGGAGATTATGGTTACCGTATAGTTAACGTTAATTATAATATTATGTTTTAATCAAAAATAGACCACCTTTAAAGGGCAGTCTATTTAATAAATTACTTAACCTATTTTAATTAGGAAAATTAGCTGTAAACTTTGTAATACTCGCTGGTTTATTATTACAGACAGCATTAGTATTATAAGTTATATTTTGAATTGAACTTCCTGGGAAATTTCTAAATTTCTCATCAGCTAAAGTCACATTGTAATGACCACCAATTGTACTCCCATTGGTATTATCAAAACTTAATGAGACAGATGGCCCATGATATTCAAAACCATTAAACATTCCTAAACTTTCAACAGGATTTTGAATTCCATTTCCCCATAAATCACATGGTATAAATTTTAAATGTGCTTGCTTTATTTTAGCACTTCCAGTGTTTCTATAAATGGCTGCAACATCTGTCACTGAAGAATCGTCAAAACTACCTGGTTCAAATTTCCCTAGTTGTTCTAAAACATAAGTATTTCTAGGTGCTATACTAGCTTCAGATGATAATCTTGTAGCCCATTGCCTACCATTATTTCTCTTATATGGATTTCCTGATAATACTGGTCCATTTAATCCTGGAAATTGTTCTTTTACAAAGTTTATAAATTTTTGCCTACCAATACTATCTAGTGTATACTCATTTTTTTTATCAAAAAGCTCTAAAAAGCCCTTTTCTACTCTAACTGTAAAAGCTGAACCTACAGATCTTACTTTCTCTACAGTAACCTTACCATTTCTAACAAAATGAGGAGAAAACATGACAGCACACAATCCGTTTTTATTGCGGATGTCATACCCAAAAATTTGAGCTATGCCTCCTTTTCTACTATTATCTTTTAATTCATCTTTCATACCTTTATCATCTGTTTCCATTCTTAAGGTAATTCCTCCTTCACATGAAAGATTATTAAACAAAACGTTTTGAGCATTATAAGTTTGTACTAAACCATAACCAGTATGTGCTCCTCTTTGATTAATATTTTCTATTATTCCGCTTTTTGGACCTGGTCTTCTCTCTGGCGCTCCTGGAACATGAACTAATACAATAGAATTCACGGAACTTCTTCTATCTTTAATATTCATATCAGCAAATCTAAAGTTATCAACACGTCCTATTTTTAGTACGTTTACATTTTGATTAGTCAATGATGGAGAAGAAATATCTACAGTAAATTTTACTCCATTTTTACCACTAATACTTACATTTTTTAAACGGTTACCATTTTTACTTCCTCCTATAGAAAATACACCACCACGAGTACCATCAAAAATAATTTTGGTTCCTCCTGCAATTTCTAAATGAATATTAGATTTCAAAACTACTTTGTTCCAATAATATGTTGATTTAGGAATTTCGATAATTACTCCTGAACCATTTTCATCTGAATTTTCATTAATTAAACGGTTTAAATCACTTGTAGTAGTTCCTGTAAACGAAACTCTTGTTGTTTCTGTAGGATTTACATAAAATCTAGATGGATTAAATTTTGTTGGAATTCGATTAGCCAACTTTACTTCTGTATTAACATCATTGTCAATACTTTCTAGCTCTAATTTTTCTGTGCAAGACACTGTAAGAATTAATATTACAGCTATATGCCAAATTTTGTTGTTTAACATTATTTAGGGTTTATGATTATTATTACCCAAAATTATTTTCCTCGAAAACCTTTTCCTGAATCAATCTTAACAGATAACAACTGTATTTTACCTTAAGTACTTTTATCATCTCGACATCCCTAAAGAACATCAGTAACAATAAAAAAACACAAACAACTAACAAACAGCTATTTAACTGTTTTTAGAATTAAGAAAATCATAAAAAAAATAAATTAAGGCTACATCTGTAAGAAAAGAATTCAAATAATCTTAATGTTAATTTTTCGTTACTTAGTGTAAGAAACTGTGATAAAAAACTCCCTTTATATGAATTGTATTAGAAATAATATAGTATCTGTAATTTTTATTTTTGTTTTTTCTAATGTTCATGCATTAGAATTTAAAAAAAGTAATTTTTCATATAGTAATATAGACCTTAAAACATCTATTTTTAACACTCTTATTTCTCAAAATTTATCTAAAAAGTCAAATAATCTGTTGCATAAATTTTTATTTACTAAAAAGAAAACAAATTTAATTTCCATTTTCTATTCAAATAAAAATGAAGTTAGTGAATATGTGCCTGAGGATGGTTATAATTTACATTTAAATCTATCAAAAATAAAACAGGATTTTAAGTACTTACTTATACTTTTTATTATTGTTTCTCTTTCTTTAACTACAAGTTTAATATTTGTCATTTCTAAATTGAAAAATAATAACATAAAAAAAACAGAAGTCAACAAAGAAGTAACCTTTCAGAAACACATCAAACAAAAAGAAAAAGAGATACTAGCTACATTAATTGCAGTTTCTGCACAACAAGAAGAACTAATAGAAACATTACAAGTTGTTGAAGATTTAAAAAACAAGAAACAAGATCCAAGTTTTCAAAAAATTTATATGAAGTTAAAAAAAATAACAAAATCATCTTCAAACTTAAATTTAATTTTTCAAAAATTAGAATCTCAGTATAGCTATTTCAGTACGAGTATAAAAAACGCACACCCTAATCTTACAAAAAATGATATTAGAAATTGTATTTTATTAAGACTAGGATTAAGCTTAAAAGATTCTGCAGAACTATTAAATGTTTCAGTTCATGCAATAAAAATAGCAAGGCAACGAATTAAGAAAAAAATAAATTACACAGATCATGTTAACTTAAAAGAATATCTAGATACATTTCAAAATCACCAATCTTTACCTACCAAAGTTTAATCATCTTTTTATCTAGTATTTTTTCGATTAAAAAATCAAACTGTACTCGTAAAGTATACCAAAATAAAGGGTTGTATACACTATGTATACTCTTTTTGTACTCTTTTTGTGACACTGCTTTCCTTCAAAATAAATGATTAACATTTTAATTTTGAAAAGAATTTAAATCATTAATCATTTAATCAAGAGTGTTCTGATAATGAATTATAATCTTTTAAACTTATTCAAAAATTAACCCTTCATTTCTAAACATTCCTAAAACAAATTTTTCAAAAATGAAAAAAACTAATTTCTTAATTTTATTACTACTATTTACAGCAATACCCTATATCACATCTCAGAATGTTGATGAAAAGGCACTTGAAGAAAGAACTCGCCCTTATGGTGAAGCTGATGACCCAACCATTAATTGGAGAATTCGTTGGGATAGATCTGATCTTTTTAAAAATGACAATTTTCCAGATCCAGAATATAAATATAATACTAGGATTTGGGCTAAAACCCCTGAAAACGTTCAGAGCTGGGTATGGAGAAATAAGCAAAACATAGAACAGAAAAATGGTTCTTTATTTATCACTGCTCAATATAATGAAGCCGGTTTCCCTGAAAATATGGTTCCTGATGGTTGTGTTAATGGAAATCCTTCTTCTAATATGGTTCCTGTTCGTTTTTCTTCGGGAATGTTAAGAAGTACTTCTCCTGGTTTTGTGTACGGGTATTATGAAGCTGCTATTAAAGGTAGTGATGGATTCCCTGGAGTTTCACCAGCTTTCTGGTTATACAACACAATAAAATCTAATCCTACAGTAGGACAAGTTCGTTATCAAGAAATTGATATCGTAGAACTTACCCAGGAAGGTACTAGTGAAAGCACTCGTAAAGTTATGGATCATAACCTACACGCTATCACAACTGCATCTTCTAGACAACGTTTTGATAATTCTTTAAATTCTCCTGTTGGTGCTTTTGTTCCGTCTGTAGAAAATGGCGGATTAACAGTTGGACCAATTAATAGTACAACTGGTAGAAGATGGTGGAGACCAAAACAAAATACTGCAGCGGAAAGAAATGAAACTGATGAATTTGAGCCAAGAGATATTAATATTTTTGGATGTAGAGTTACTAGTCAAGAAATTATTTGGTATGTTAATGGTAAAGAAATAGGAAGAAAACCAAATGTTTTATGGCAAAAGGAAGCTGATTTAACCAACCCAATGAGAATTACCTTATCATTAGGAATACGTGCACCTTATAATCAGTTTTGTAGTAATCGATTTGTTATGCCAAATCCAACTGTACTTTCTAGAGCAGCAGATTTCTTTCCTCAATCTATGCAAGTGCTTTACGTAAAAGTTTTCGAACCTATGAATGAATCTACCCAAGTTATTCCTGTAACTGGTGTTAGTTTAAAAAAATCAGAAGTTCCTGTAAGAGTTGGTGGAAACACTATTTTAACTCCTGTTATAACTCCAACTAAAGCTCGTAATAAAAAATTCGCTTTTTATAGTGTTTCAGGAATGGACGTTGCTAGAGTTGATTCTAAGACTGGGATTGTTACTGCTTTAAAAGAAGGTACAGCTACATTTAGAGTAATTACCGAAGAGGGAAATTTCTTTGATGATATAGAAATAACTGTTGGTAAAAACCCAAATCAAACTAGAACAGCTACAATCCCTGTTCCACAAGGATCTGCTGGCCTAGCTCCAGACAATGATTCTGATAGTGATTCTGATAATGACTCAAGTAATTGTGATGAAATTTCGACTTGGAAGAAATCCAATTCTTATACTAAAGGAGATAAAGTAAAACTAAATAATGTGATCTATGAACTAAAAAATAATAGTGTTGGAAAGTGTAAACCTGGAGGAAATGCTACTTGTTCTAAAAATCAATGGAAAGAAATTGGACAATGTATTGTTTCTAGAAAAAACTTTATACAAGTTAATAGCGAAATAAAAGTCTTCCCAAATCCTTCAATTAATATTGTAAATATAACTTCTGAACAAGGAGCTACAATAAGTATTACTGATACTTCTGGAAAGGTTATCTCATCAAAAATAGCTGAAGGAGAAATTACTGCTTTCAATACAAATAACTTTTCTAAAGGACTTTATATTATAAGAGTTAAAAAGGACGACACTACAAGCTCAAAAAAGTTAATTATTAAATAACAATAATCTGACATTACAAATTAATTATAGTATTTAGGTCTGATCATTATTTTGATCAGGCCTTTTTTAATATTGTAGCTAGTTCTATAAGTTTAAACTATCAATCAATACTCAATTATTTTGATAATCGAAGTACAAATGTGAAGTGTAAACGGATCAATCCCAAAAGTTGTGGGTGAATTAATAAAGATTGTCGATTTTTGTTTAAAAAACAGATTACTTGGAATT
>CANMWK010000019.1 GCA_947501615.1 uncultured Tenacibaculum sp.
TCACTGATAATTACACGATAATATATGGTTCCAGCTGTTGTAGTAATTGGTGTATAAATTGCACCTGTAGCACTAGCGATATCTGTAAATCCGCTTCCACTTGTAGCAGAACTCTGCCATTGATACGTTAAACCTGATACACCTCCACTAGCAGTAACCGATAAATCTGTAGGTGTTGCTCCTTCACATACTGTTTGACTTGCCAAAGGTTGTGCGCTAATAGTAGGATCTTCATTGATGATAACTTCTGATTCACTTGACGTAACTGAATCACAGCCTGTGCCTGTATCACTAATAAGTACACGATAATATGTGGTTCCAGCAGTTGTAGTAACTGGTGTATAACTTGCATTAGTCGCACTAGCAATATCTGTAAATCCGCTTCCACTTGTTGCGGAACTTTGCCATTGATATGTTAAACCTGATACACCTCCACTAGCAGTAACTGATAAATCTGTAGGTGTTGCTCCTTCACATAACGTTTGACTTGCTAAAGGTTGAGCGCTAATAGTAGGATCAGTATTAATAATAACTTCTGATTCAGCAGAAGTAACTGAATCACATCCTGTGCCTGTATCACTTATAATTACACGATAATATATGGTTCCAGTAGTTATAGTAACTGGTGTATAAATTGCATTAGTAGCACTAGCAATATCTGTAAATCCGCTTCCACTTGTAGCAGAACTTTGCCATTGGTAGGTTAAACCTGCTACTCCGCCACTCGCGGTAACTGATAAATCTGTAGGAGTAGCCCCAACACATACTATTTGACTTGCCAAAGGTTGTGCGCTAATAGTAGGATCCTCATTGATAATAACTTCTGATTCACTTGACGTAACTGAATCACAGCCCGTACCTGTATCACTAATCACTACACGATAATATGTAGTTCCAGCAGTTGTAGTAACTGGTGTATAAATTGCACTAGTAGCACTAGCAATATCTGTAAATCCGCTTCCACTTGTTACGGAACTTTGCCATTGATACGTTAAACCTGCTACTCCGCCACTCGCGGTAACTGATAAATCTGTAGGTGTTGCTCCTTCACATAATGTTTGACTTGACAAAGGTTGAACTGTAATTGTAGGATCTTCATTGATAATAACTTCTGATTCACTTGACGTAACTGAATCACAACCTGAACCTGTGTCACTAATAATTACACGATAATATGTAGTTCCAGCAGTTGTAGTAACTGGTGTATAAATTGCACTAGTAGCACTAGCAATATCTGTAAATCCGCTTCCACTTGTTACGGAACTCTGCCATTGATACGTTAAACCTGATACTCCTCCACTAGCAGTAATCGATAAATCTGTAGGTGTTGCTCCTTCACATAACGTTTGACTTGCCAAAGGTTGAACGCTAATAATAGGATCAGCATTGATGATAACTTCTGATTCAGCTGAAGTAACTGAATCACAGCCTGTACCTGTATCACTGATAATTACACGATAATATATGGTTCCAGTAGTTGTAGTAACTGGTGTATAATTTGCACTCGTAGCACTAGCAATATCTATAAATCCGCTTCCACTTGTAACGGAACTTTGCCATTGATACGTTAAACCTGATACTCCGCCACTTGCGGTAACTGATAAATCTGTAGGTGTAGCACCTTCACATAACGTTTGACTTGCTAAAGGTTGTGCGCTAATAATAGGATCTTCATTGATGATAACTTCTGATTCAGCTGAAGTAACTGAATCACAGCCTGTGCCTGTATCACTGATAATTACACGATAATATATAGTTCCAACAGTTGTAGTAACTGGTGTATAACTTGCACTAGTAGCACTAGCAATATCTGTAAATCCGCTTCCACTTGTAGCGGAACTCTGCCATTGATACGTTAAACCTGATACTCCTCCACTTGCGGTAACTGATAAATCTGTAGGTGTAGCACCTTCACATAACGTTTGACTTGCCAAAGGTTGAGCACTGATACTAGGATCTTCATTGATAATAACTTCTGATTCAGTAGAAGTAACTGAATCACAGCCTGTGCCTGTATCACTGATAATTACACGATAATATATAGTTCCAACAGTTGTAGTAACTGGTGTATAACTTGCACTAGTAGCACTAGCAATATCTGTAAATCCGCTTCCACTTGTAGCAGAACTCTGCCATTGATACGTTAAACCTGTTACACCGCCAGTCGCCGTAACCGATAAATCTGTAGGTGTTGCTCCTTCACATACTATTTGACTTGCTAAAGGTTGAACCGAAATTGTAGGATCAGCATTGATAATAACTTCAGATTCAGCAGAAGTTACCGAATCACAGCCTGTACCTGTATCACTTATAATTACACGATAATAGATTGTTCCAGCCGTTGTTGTAACTGGTGTATAGCTTGCACTAGTAGCACTAGCGATATCTGTAAATCCGCTTCCACTTGTTGTTGAACTTTGCCATTGGTAGGTTAAACCTGCTACTCCGCCACTCGCCGTAACCGATAAATCTGTAGGTGTTGCTCCTTCACATACTATTTGACTTGCTAAAGGTTGTGCGCTAATAGTAGGATCAGCATTGATGATAACTTCTGATTCACTTGACGTAACTGAATCACAGCCTGTACCTGTATCACTAATCACTACACGATAATATGTAGTTCCAGCAGTTGTGGTAACTGGTGTATAACTTGCACCTGTAGCACTAGCAATATCTGTAAATCCGCTTCCACTTGTTGCAGAACTTTGCCATTGGTAGGTTAAACCTGCTACTCCGCCACTCGCGGTAACTGATAAATCTGTAGGTGTTGCGCCTTCACATAACGTTTGACTTGCCAAAGGTTGAACTGTAATTGTAGGATCTTCATTGATGATAACTTCTGATTCACTTGACGTAACTGAATCACAGCCTGTGCCTGTATCACTAATAAGTACACGATAATATGTGGTTCCTGCTGTTGTAGTAACTGGTGTATAACTTGCACTAGTAGCACTAGCAATATCTGTAAATCCGCTTCCACTTGTTGTTGAACTTTGCCATTGATACTCTAAACCTGCTACTCCGCCACTCGCAGTAACTGATAAATCTGTAGGTGTTGCGCCTTCACATAATGTTTGACTTGCTAAAGGTTGTGCGCTAATAGTAGGATCTTCATTGATGATAACTTCTGATTCAGCTGAAGTAACTGTAGTACAACCTGAACCTGTGTCACTAATAATTACACGATAATAGGTGGTTCCAGCAGTTGTAGTAACTGGTGTATAACTTGCACTAGTAGCACTAGCAATATCTGTAAATCCACTTCCACTTGTAGCAGAACTCTGCCATTGATACGTTAAACCTGTTACACCGCCAGTCGCCGTAACCGATAAATCTGTAGGTGTTGCTCCTTCACATAACGTTTGACTTGCTAAAGGTTGTGCGCTAATAATAGGATCAGCATTGATGATAACTTCTGATTCACTTGACGTAACTGAATCACAGCCTGTGCCTGTATCACTGATAATTACACGATAATATATGGTTCCAGTAGTTATAGTAACTGGTGTATAAATTGCATTAGTAGCACTAGCAATATCTGTAAATCCGCTTCCACTTGTTACGGAACTTTGCCATTGATACGTTAAACCTGTTACACCGCCACTAGCAGTAACGGATAAATCTGTTGGTGTTGCTCCTTCACATACTGTTTGACTAGCTAAAGGTTGAACTGTAATTGTAGGATCAGCATTGATAATAACTTCTGATTCACTTGAAATTAAATTTTGACATACTCCACTAGCATCACTTATGATAACTTGATAATATGTAGTACCCGAAGTACTGGTATCTGGAGTATACGTCGCATTTATTGCTCCTATTATATTAGTAAAACCTGAACCGCTAGTAGCTGAACTTTGCCATTGATAATTCAAGCCATCTATACCACCTGTAACCGTAACTGATAAATCTGTAGGTGTTGCTCCTTCACAAATCGTTTGAGTATTTAGAGGTTCAGCTGTAATTAAAATTGCTGGTTTAACTGTAACTGTGTATGTAAAAGCATCTCCCTGACAAGTATTTCCACTTGTTGGTATAATTGTATAAGTTACTGACTGATTTACACCTGAAGTATTTACTAACGTATCATTAATCATAGTACTTGTACCTCCAGAAACAGTTTCTCCTGTAATATTTGGGTTATCTACCGCTGACCAAGAAAAACTACTTCCTGATAAATTTACATCAGCAGATAAATCATGATTTAATGTTGTATTACTACATACTGTATCAGTTGGAGCTGTTGCATTTGCTGGTTCTGGATTTACTGTTACAGTAATATCGAATGTTTTTCCATTACAAGCTGAACCATCAGCAATGGTTACTGTATATGTTATTGTTACTGGTACACCAGTAATATTAGTATAATCGTCTGTTATATTTCCAGTAACTGGAGCTCCTCTATTAGGTTTGGCTGGAACGTTTATTGGATCGGAAGAACTTACAGTATATGTTGTAGCAAATGACAATCCTATGTTCAATGCTTCATCAGAACAAACAGTTTCTACTAAATCAGGAAATGGAGGAGTAACAATTTGAAGTTTTACCTCCTCTCTAACTGGATTTGTACATGAAGTATTCGTATCTGTTATCTCTGCATAAAATGAAGTTGGTGAGGTAGTACTAGGTGTAGGTGTATTTACAATGGGGGATGCAATAACAGTACCTCCTGTAGCGGCATCATACCAAACGACACTTGTATTGGGGTTCAATGTAATTCCATCATTGGCATTTAAACTTTGTGTTCCAGATAAATCATCACATACAATAATATCATTTACACTAGCCAATGTAGGATTTGGATTTACTGTAACAGTTTCTGAATTCGTTAATGCTATTGAACAGCTTGTAGTAGAAAATTCTAATGAAACTAAATTTACAGTAACATCACTTGTAGCTGAAATACTCGATATCGTAGCATTTCCAGATCCATCTAATACAATAGTTTGATTGGCATTACCATTAATATTATACGTTAATGTAGCATTAGCAGAACCCGAAATCGTAAACTCTGCATCATCACCTTCACAAATTGGTGTATTTGAAGAGAACGTAGTTAATGTTGGTAGTGGATTTACTGTAATTGTATATGCTGCTGAAGATAACGAAGTACAATTGTTTCCGTCAGTTATGGTATACGTGATATCTGTTGTCCCAGCACTTACACCTGTAACCATTCCATTACTATCTACTGTAGCAACGCTCATGTTTGAAGAGCTCCAAGTAATAGTACCTGTTGTACCTTCCGTTAAATCAATTGTACTATTTATACAAACTTCAGTAGCACCTGTTATTGGATTAGCAATTGGTAAATCGTTTACAGTTATTGTTCCTGTTGCACTTACAGTATTACATCCACCAGTTAGGGGAATGTCATAATTAAAAACTCCAGAACTGGTAGGAGTTCCACTAATTGTAATTACATCACTATTCCAACTTGCAGTAATACCTGCTGGTAGCCCTGTTGGTGTTCCAATACCCGTGGCTAAGGTTGTTGAATGTGTTATATCTGTTAAAGGGGTATTAATACATAAAGTTGGTGTTGCTGAAGGAGCACTTGCTGTATTACATGGATTTATAGTAACAACTTCACTTAAATCATCAGGTAAGTTGTTCACCTCTCCAGCGATCTCATTATAATTATATGTTATGGTATTTGTTACCATCCCTGATGCGTCATCTCTAGCTCTAGCTACTATTTCTAATTCAAATCGATCCCCTGGATCCATACCTCCAATATTCCATGTTAATGTTCCAGTACTAGAAAATGTAGTTCCTGGTTCTGGATTAGCACTTACAAATTCTAATTCTGGAGGTAAAACATCTTCTATAGAAACATTCGTAATAGGATCTACAGAAAAACTTTCAGCAGTTATTGTAAAAGTTACGTTACTTCCTGCATCTATTGGATCTGCATCATCAACCTTTGTAACTTGTAATTCAGGGTCACAACTGAAAAAAGTTACTACCGCAGAATTATACTCACATCCGCCAAAATCAGTAACTCTTACAAAATAATTCCCCACACCATTTAATGTAGGATCATACATCTGTAAACCAGGACCACTCGCTAATAATGTACCTGTAATTTCATCAAAGCCTTTATACCAAGCATAATTCGCAAAACCACCTGTAACTTCTTGTAAATTTGATCCAGGATGACATCCACCTCCAGTAATTTCAACTTCTACAACTGGCACTGTATCAAAACCAGAAAAATACCCCGCTAAACCAGCATTTAGTCCTAAAGACATAAACGTTCCTACAGCTATCGGACCTGGTGTAATTACAGATATTTCTCCTGTCAAACCTGGAACATACAATGTTTTCCATTGAGGAGTTGCTGTACCATCATTAACCAACGTGGATGCAGGAGTAGTAATTTGTACATTATTTTGAAAAATATCAATATCTGCATCATTTACTAGTGTAGAAACTACAATGGTTAATGCAGAAACATTAGAATTTTCATTCGCAATATCTTGAATTTGGGGTATTTCTTCCAAAGTGCTAGGCAACAAACAATTTACTGGGGCAATAAAGTTCATCCCTACGGTTTGAATTCTATTGACTTGACCCGCTAAACACTGATATGCATAGGCGTCTTTAGAAGTTCTTACATACATATTAGATCCTGGTGTGGATCCCGAATAATTGGTTCCTGGAATTTCCAAATACTCTCCATCGTTTATAGTACCTATTAAAGTTCCTCCCGCAAATACTTGCGTATTATCTTGAGTAGCTACAATTACTGGAAATTCCGACCCATCATTAGCATCACCAGCTCCCCTCATAAATACATATTCTCTTCCGATTACATTAGTAGGTACAGGTTGGTCTATCCCAACATCTCTAGACTCTGATGTTGATCTAATTCCAAAATTCAACCCACCATTTGCAATAGCTATGGGCTCTGTAGCTTCTATTTTTGCTCCCAACCATCCATCTATATTTGCAGCATTTATTGTCGCATTTACTCCTGCTTGATTTCTAACAGCTTCCAAAACAAATGTTTCTCCAGGCTGCATATTAGGGATAACAATGACATCATTAGTAATTCCATCTGGATCTGTTCCATCTCTAAACGCACAATCAGGATTAAACCCTGAGATTGTTACTGTAGTATTGGGCTCTGTAGCCATAATACCTAAACTTGTATTACTATTAGGACTACTATGCCTATTTGCAACTCCTCCCCAACGAAATTCTTTTCCTAAAGCTTTACCTCCTTTACATGTTAAAGACCCAGCTTGAGCACCTGAACGTCCTCTATAATTCACATAAAACTTTTGCCCTCCGGGAGCTTCAAATCGTAAACCTGCTGTTGTTAAGACTTGTCCAGTATTCCCATTTGTTACTAATGTGATATTATTATTTCTATTCGCTAATACTTGGTCTGTAAAAGTACCCGAAGAATCATTTACATTATCAATTACAAAAGGAGCTCCTTTTGCTAAACTAGGTATGACTAGCCATGGAGTAGTTGATGTTCCTCTAAATACATTTACTACAAAGGCAGTAGTCTCTGGCGTGGATAAATATATCGATTGCTGATTAATTGCTTGCGTGCTTTGATGATTGGCATTATTATTTGTACCTGATGTTTGTTTCAATGGGGGCAAATAGTGTTCACTATCAAGTTGAGCTTGCGCGTGCTTAGTAAAAAGCGTTACTATACTTATAAGAAGTAAATTTCTCGTAATAGAACTATCAAACAGTTTAAATGACGGGGTAACTATCATATGATGTTTTTTAAGTTTAAGTACTCATTCGTTTTTTAATAAAAACGTAGCATAAAGACTTGTTAAGAATCCTTGTTTCTAAACATATGTTAATTTATAAGACACAGTTTTTATTCGAAGTCACAAACAAATTTGTAACTCTATTTAGATAATAGAAAGAGGATTAAATAAGAATAAAAGTCTTGATATATAAGAGATGTTGAATTCATTTTTTTTGATTTTTTAATAGAAGATGTTTAAATTTAAGAAAATATTTTCACTTATGTTATAAGCTTTGTGTAGAATTATTGATTACTTACTTATCTATCCTAAATTATTAGATTAGAAATTAAACGCATCTTTCAATTCGTTGAATCCATTTACAAGAACTATACATAATCTACTGAAAGTAAAACAAATGCATGAACTCAACTTTATTATCATAAAAAACAAGTACAGTCATGAGTTATTTCTAATTAAATAAAACTGAATTCAGTTTTGTATTTTTTATCTGTTAAACCTAGTAGATTAATAAAAAATTTTAGTTGTTTTATATTTCTTTTCTATTTTATCTAAAAACCAAATTAACGTATCTTGCAGTCTGTTTACAGCGATAAGAATTATGCAAGAAAATAAAGTCCTAAATTACATTAAAGAAGTAGTAACTAATCTACCTAAAGACTGGTTAAATCTGACTACTCATAGATTAGATATTTATAACGAAGAATTGGCTAAAACTGAATTTTTAGAACAATTTGAATCTTTATTTATTCATCAAAATTCAAGTACTGAAGCATTACAGGAATTACCTACTGCTTTTGATTATATACGTTTAGGACATCCCTTGTCTTGTGTTTTGGAATGGACTATTGCTAAAAAATACAATTGTTTATCTGACCATGTTATTTCTTTTTCTTCAGTTACTATACCCATTCTAGCTATTCTTAGAAAAAATTTATTGAGTTCTAAAAACACGTTAATTGTTTATACTGATGATTTACCAAAATCTTTTCAAGTTGATGTTATAAAAGAAATTTATGGATATCAATTTGAAACAAAAAAAGTAAAAACACTAGATGATGTTCCTGATTTTAATGGAAGTACAATTTTTGTTTCTCAAAAAGAAAACATTTTTGATTTTACTACTTCTTCTAAAATTGATTTCTTGATTAATATACATGATACTTTTGGAAGTATCTTATTAATAAATGATACAAAAAATGAAAATTATATTTCAGAAATACAACATGTAAGGAGAAGGGAGACTATTGCAATGACTCCTATTAATACTCTAGCTGTTTTACAACAATTAGTTCAGCAAACAACAGATTCTAAAACTTATGATACTATAAGTGATAAAACAAAAGTTTTACATGCTATTCAAGAAATAACAGATGTCTCAACAAAAGCTGTAGTGGGGTCTAGTGGTCTTTCTATACAATATGCTATTGTTATGGGACTTGTACATCAGGCCATAGAAAATTATTCAGGAAAAGACATCAAAATAATTGTTCCTCCAAATTGTTATGGTGGTACCAATGACCAAGCCAGACGTGTTGCTGCTTGTTTACCTAATGTAGAAGTAATGGATCTTCCTGTTGACGGTGATAACGACATGGTGAAAAGTGTAGACATTGTTTTAAATAAAGTAGCGGAATTGGATGCTGTTCCTTATATCATTGCTGAAATCCCTACAAATCCAAGAGTAGAAGTTCCAAATCTTATACAACTTAAGGATGCATTATGTAAAAAAAGAACTGCACCTTCAGGAAAAGAAGCGGTAGCTCCTGTTTTTATTTTAGACCAAACATTTTGTCCAAATGTTCACTTTTTAGGAGATACAGAAATCCTAGCAGATATAAAAACAATATCATATGTAAGTGGCTCTAAGTTTCCTAGCGGAGGAAAATGTACCGCTGGTTATTGTACTGCAAATGCAAAAGCGGCTTATTTAATGGATAAAATCGAATTACATTTACAAATCTGTGATAATGAAGCTACAGCATTACAATATGAAATTTTAGCGCAGCAAATGCCATCTATGAATCAGAGAATTCAAGATGCCTATGTAAATACTCGCGATTTTGTATCGTTTATTGCCAAATATTTGCCTGATGCAAAAATTAATTTTGTTTCTGAAGAACTAGCACAACAAGGATTTACTCCATCTGTTTTTTCTTTAGATTTACCTACAAAGGGAGCTACGGAAGAAGAAAGAGAAACTTATAAAAGAGCTTTAAACCTTAAGTTAATTAACTTAATGATCACAGAAATACCTAATGAAAGTAAATACTGTGTAAGTTATGGACAACTTAAAGGTTGTTATTGGACCATACCAGCTACTTCAACCCAAGGAACTACTAAAGAGGGAGATAAAGATTATATAGCTCGTGTATCTTTAGCCGCAGATTTAGATCTTGATTTACATAAAAAAGTTTTTTTAGACTTCGTTAACACAATATAATTTTACAGTATTAGTACAATTTAAATACAAATATCTTTAACAATAGGTTATGTCTTTTTCATAACCTATTGTTTGTTATTATATCTCTCATTCTTTAAAAGAATATGAATTTAATGTATCTAAAAGTATAAAAATCATCAACGAATTAATTGATCTTTACAGTTTCGAGTAAAAACTTATTATCATTTAATTCTTTAAAAATGCTGTAAAGTCTTCTATAAAAGAATATTCAGGATATTCACATGTCCTTGCATTTCCTTGTGGTCTATAAAATCTAGCAATAACTATATTGCCTTCTGTATTTGAATCTACTGTAGATTTTTCAATTACACAATCGTAATTAACATATGAATAATTTTCTGTAGCACTTGTTAACGGATGAGCTGAAGATATAAAATTAGGGTAATCAACTTGGAGCAATTCGTTACGTATTCCATTAGGAAAATATAATTCAATACAATGTGTATTTAATATAAAATCTATATAGAGCGAAAAAGAATCTTCTCCACGTAAAAGATATAAATCTGTTTCTAAAGTAGGAGGTTCTTCTTCTTCTGTGGGTCTACTACAACTTTGAAGCGGATTTACATAATGATGAATATATTCTTCTCTAAATGCTTCTAAAAATGGATTTTCAGCTATAGTCCCTTGTAATAACTCCGATATATTAATTCGATCCAAAGAAACATGAAAGTTTTCATAGAAAATTCCTGAAAAATAAGAGCGTATATTTGGATGTTTTACATACGTTTTAGCAAACAAAAAAGCAACAGATTGCAATAATGTTTCATCATAATTTATGGGTAACTCCCCTACATCTCTGGTGTTTTTATGTTGTAAACCTTCAACTTCATTAATGGTTTGAGAAGTATTTACATCAGTAACGACGTCTTGTTCTTGTGAACAGGATAAAAAAAGTAAAATGGATAGTAAACATCCTATACTAAGTCTAATCATAATTTATATTTTGGGTTTAAACTAAAAATTTAGTTGCTATCTAATTCATTATTTGTATGAAAGCTATCTTTTATTTCATTAACGCAGGGTATAAATTCATTTTCGTTTATAACACCTTATTTAAAAATTTCCTGAATAATAGTATCTTTTCGTCTGCTAGACACTGGCACTTTATGGTCTTCATTAATGATTAAAAGTCCGTTTTTATTATACTGTATCACATGATTTTTATTAATCAGATACGATTTATGACATCGAATAAAGACATCATTTGAAAGTAACTCTTCAATTGCTTTTATAGGCTTAGAAACTACTATTTTTGTATTCTTATTGGTATAAACTGTAGTATAGTTTCCTTCAGATTTACAATAATAAATATCATCTTCAAACACAATAAAAATATTCTCAAGTGTTTTTAAGATAATACGTTTTTTTGTAATAGTATTTGTAAAACGTTCTCTAGAAACCTCAATAGACTTTTCAGTAAAATTATCTTTATTACTATGTAATACCTTTACAACTGCCTCATTGAATTCTGATGTGTCTATAGGCTTAATAATATAATCTAAAGCGCCTACTTTAATCGCTTTAATGGCATGATCGTCAAAACCAGTAATAAAAATCAAATTAAACTCTTTGTAATCGATCTGAGATAAAATATCAAAACTAGTTCCATCTTTTAACTGAATATCTAGAAATAATAAATCTGGCTTTTGTTCTTTAATAAGTGCTACTCCATCTTTTACACTTCCTGCTTCTCCTACAATTTCTATTGTATCATTAAAATTAGTTACTAATTGTTCTCTTACAATTTCTCTAATATAAACCTCGTCATCAATTAGTATTGCTCTAATCATTATTTGTCATTTTAAAGGGAATTAAAAACTTTACATACACACCTTTTTCTCCTTTTTTCAATTCTTTTTTATCTAATGTAATAATTTTTTGCTTGGTAACTTTTTGTATGAAATCAGCTATTAATGCTGTGGATACAGATGTTTTATTACTTTGTACATGATCTTGTACTCCTTTTCCATTATCTTCAATGGTACACTCTATATATTTCTCCAATAATTTAAGTCGAATATAAATCTGACCCTTGTAAGTTATTCCAGAAAAACCATGTTCTATACTATTTTCTATAAAAGGCTGCATTAACATTGGAGGAATATATAACAAGTCATCATCTTCAAAATTTTCCAATTCAATAGTATATTCAAAACTATCAGGAAACCTGAACAATTGCAATTCTAAATACTTTTTCAATAGCTCTAACTCATCTTGAATTAACACATAATTTTGTAATGAATTACTTAACAATAAGCGTAATAATCTTGAAAATTTAGTCAAATAATTCACTGCAATATCTTGATTCCCTCGAAATTGATTCTGAATTACAGCTAATGTATTAAATGAAAAATGAGAATTCATTTGGGAACGTAACAAACGTTGTTGCATTTGTATCTCTTGACGTTCAAACGCATAATTTCTTTGACGATAAAATAAATAACCAATGCATAATAATAGTAGTATAATGCCTGAAAAAGCTAAAAGCTTAATATTCCTAGATTCTAACTTCACATTAGTTACAACAGCTTTATTTTTTTCAGCGATAGCTTTCTTTTCTTTTTCATTGGCTAATTGCAATGCATAGAGTTTTTCGTTAATCTTTTTTTCTTGACGTTTTGTACTTTCTTTAATAAAAGTTTTATATTCTTTTAAAACCTCATTCTCATTTGTATTTGTTCTATATTTTAACAGAAATTCATTTTCTTTAAAAAAAGCTAAATGCCCTTCTTTCGTATTTTTATTGAATAATTTTCGTGTTGAATCTAAATATTTCTGTGCTATTTTAATATTATTACTCTTTAAATAGGCCTCTGTAATATTATTGTATGCTTCTATTAAATTATTAGTAAAGTCTATTTTACTTTCATGTCCTTTAATTTCTATTTCTTTCTTTTTTGTGTATTGAATTACTTTCTTATAATAAAAAATTGCTTTATTAAAGTCGTTATTATAAAAATTTAATACTCCATATCTTCTATAGATCTGACGTTTTGAATCAATACTACAATCTACAGTTAGCAAGCTATCTAACAATTGAGTCGCTTTTTTTTTCTTCTTTAAATAGTATGAAAAAATTCTTGATTTTGCTACTGATGTAATGACATACATATCGATATTTCCTATCTCCTTAGCTATCTTTAATACTTTATTATGGTACTGTAATGCTTCTTTATATTTTCCGAAACGTAAACTTTTTCTTGCAATATAATTGTAAGCATAGATTACATCATGCTTAAACCTTCTTTGATCAGAAATAGCTATAAAATCTTGTGCTATACTAATTCCGTTAGCTATATTCCCTTTAAGATTTTCCATTTCCCAAGCATTCCGATAAAATTCAATAGTTCTTGAACTTTCGTTTGGTTTTTTCACCAAAGCTATAGTTTTATAGAAATAATGCCTAGCAGAATCGAGGTTGTTATTTCTCTTGAAATAATTCCCTTTCAAAAATAAGTTTTCTAACAAAAGTGAGTCCTTAATTTCTGGGGTATTACTAAGAATTTTTGATGCCTTATCTACATAAAAAAGCACTGAATCTTTGCTCGTTTTTTTGGCTTTTTTTTGAAGAGATTCAACCACGTTTGTCTTATACTCAATTGATTTTAAATTGATGGTATCAGTACAGCCAATAAAAAGAAAAATAAAAAATAAAAAAACTCCTGTTCCCCTCATCGAATAACTTTACATTATATCAAAGTTAATTTTTTTTAATGGAATCTTCCTAAATATTAACGTTCGTATACTTTTATTGTATCTATTTTCATTAACTATATAGTTCAATTTGTATAAAAAAGGCTCGCTAATTGCGAGCCTAAAATTTACGTATATAAATAAGCATTAGTTTTTGACTAATGATTTTGTTTTTCCAAAATACCAGATGTACGCATAACAAATTAATGTAAGGATAAATGCCGATTTAAATCCAAAACGATCAATTAGTCCACCAAAAATAAAAGGCACAATGGCTCCACCTACAATTGCCATACACAACAATCCTGAAGCTTGTGCTTTTAGATCTCCTAATCCCTCTAAACTCAATGTGAAAATAGTTGGGAACATGATAGAATTAAATAATCCTACAGCTAAAATTGACCACATAGAAATTAGTCCTGTAGTAGCTATAGAAATTAAAATCATAGTCATAGCTAGAATTGCAAAAATCCCTAAAACTTTACCTGGAGAAATAATTTTTGTCAAATACGCTCCTATAAAACGTCCAATCATTGCTCCACCCCAATAGAAAATCACAAAAATCCCTAATAAAGATTTCGGATCAGAATTTGAAAATGTTTTATTAAAAACACTAGCAATAGTATTTGCAATATTCATCATCGTTTCATGCTGAGAAATAATAGTCGCTAATTTCATATCTTCGAAATAATTCACTAAAAAACTTCCAATAGAAACTTCTGCTCCAACGTAAACAAAGATTCCTAAGGCTCCAAGTAACATTACTTTGTTATTCAGTAATGATAAATAGCCTCCTTTCGGACTTTCTTCCATCACTTTTGGTAACTTTATAAATGAAAAAACCAAAGCTAAAACTCCAATAAAACCTGCAATAAATAAAAATGGTGTTTGTACTGTAGCTGCTTCTGCTGCATAGTATTCTGTTTTAGCAACTTCTGATAATTGCTCAATTTCTTCAGATGTTTTTACAGTATCACTTAATAAGAATAAAGCTCCTACTATTGGTGCTATTGTGGTTCCTAAAGAATTAAATGCTTGTGATAAATTTAATCTACTTGATGCTCCATTTTCACTTCCTAATAAAGCTACATATGGATTTGCAGCTACTTGTAATACTGTAATTCCACCAGCTAATGTAAAATACCCTGTTAAAAACACAAAGAAACTTCTATATGAAGAAGCTGGGTAAAACAACAAACAACCTAAAGCCATTATAGTTAACCCTAAAACAATTCCTTTTTTGTAACCAATTTTACTTAATAGTTTACCTGCTGGAACAGATACCACAAAGAAAGCTGTAAAAAAAGCAAACTGTACCAATACTGTTTTTGCAAAAGACATTTCGAAAACATCCTTTAAACGAGGTACTAAAGAATCTACCAGTACAGTGATGAATCCCCATAAAAAGAATAAAGTGGTTAAAAATATAAAAGCTGTTTTGTAAGATTTATTGGTTGTTGTCATAAATTATGATTTGTCTTTTAAATAAAAATCTGATTTAATGTTTTTGTATCCGTTATTATCAAACTTGCTATAACTAAACCATTCATGAATAGCATAACTTCCTATTTCTCCTTTCTTATTCATTGCGATGTAACAAACTTGAAAATTTTTAAAATCGCTATTAGGCTTTGTTACAATTCTTTTAATCGCTTCTTCACAAGCTTGTTGTGGTGACATTCCTTGTCGCATTAATTCTACAATTAAAAAACTTCCTACTGTTTTTAAAACTTCTTCACCTAAACCTGTAGCTACAGCTCCGCCAACTTCATTATCGATAAATAATCCAGATCCAATAATTGGTGAATCACCTATTCTACCTCTTAGTTTATAAGCTAAACCACTTGTTGTACATGCTCCTGAAAGATTTCCTTCTGAATCCATTGCTAACATTCCAATGGTATCGTGATTTTCAATATTAATTATCGGTTTGTATTCTGATTTCACTTTCCATTCTTCCCAAGCTTTTTTAGAATCTTCTGTTAAAAGATCTTCTTTTGGAAAACCTTTTGAAACCGCAAACTGCTCTGCTCCTTTTCCCGATAATAATACATGTGGTGTATCTTCCATAACTTTTCTTGCCACAGAAATTACATGCTTAATATTTTCTACACCAACTACAGCTCCGTAATCACCTTTTTCATTCATAATACAAGCATCTAAAGTCACAAAACCATCTCGATCTGGTAATCCCCCAATTCCTACGGTTTGATTCTTAGGGTTTGCTTCTTCTACTCTACATCCTTGTTCAACCGCATCTAGAGCTGTTCCTCCATTTTGTAAAACTTTGGCAGCAGCATTTACAGCATCTGGTGTGTTCCAAGTAGCAATTACTAAAGGTTTATTTACAGTGGTGACTGTTTGAACTTTTACTGGCTCTTCAGGCTTGTTTTCTGTTTTACAACCTGTAATTAATACAGTAGCTAACAAACCTACACTAAATAACGTTGCTTTATTTATCATTTTTCTTCCTTTAGTTCTATTATTTTATCATTATTTCATCAATAAATATCCAAGACTTACCATTATGCTTGTATCCTAAATGCCATTCTGGTAAATCACCTAATTTTTTAGCTACAACTTTTACATATCTTGTAGCACTTCCTTTTAAATGGATGGTTACCTCTTTGATACTAATATCTTCTTTAGGTTTTGCTGAATCAATTTTTAAATCTGCTACTTGCTTGTATGTTTTTCCATCTACAGAAGTATAATATGAAACTGATGTTGGTAAGAATATCCAACTACGTTGATCTTCTAAATAATTTGTACTAATACTTTCAACCCACTTTTCTTTTCCTAAATCGACAGTTGCAACTACATCTACATTAGAATATCCTTGCCAAGTTCCAGTTCTAAAATCTCTCGCTCCTTTTATTCCATCGATGAGTGCATGATCACCTCCAGCATTATATTGATTTGCATATGCTGTTTCTAAAGAAATTTTAATATTCGGATCAATTTTCACAAAGTTTGTTTCAATAACTGCACTTTTAGTCTCTCCTATTTTTGAATAAGCTGATAATTTTGTTTTTTCTGAAAGCTGAATTGGTTGTTCATATTTTTTAAATTCTCCATCATTTAATTTGAAATATACCTCAGCATTTGTGTCAGCATTCGCTAATACAACTTGGGTATTTCCTTTAAAAGCCACTTCTCCTTTTTCTATGAATGGAGCAGGAACAATTAAATAATCTTCTATACTACTCTTTGGTAAAGCATTTTCTTGAGTTCCCCAATTACTTGGTGAATTTGTCATTTCAAATTCTAAAGAACCTCCGTTTACAATTTCATTATGTGTAATAAAAGTTCGATCTAAAGTTTTACCATTTAATCTCGCGCTTTTAATGTATTTATTTTCTGCATTAATTCCTTCAGCAACTACTGTAAATGTTTTACCATTTTCTAAATGAATTGTAGCCTTTTTAAGTAATGGTGTACCAATAATATATTCGTTTGAACCTGGCGTAACAGGATAAAATCCTAACGAACTAAAAATATACCAAGCACTCATTTGTCCGCAATCTTCATTTCCAGAAATACCATCTGGAGCATTTGTGTATTGCTCTGTTAAAATTTGATATATCTTCTCTTGCGTTTTACTTGGTTTCCCTACATAATTGTACAAATACGCCATATGATGACTTGGCTCATTTCCATGTGCATACTGACCAATTAATCCGGTAATATCTTTCTGATGACGACCAGAAGTATTTGATTCAGCATCAAAAAGTGTATCTAAATTCTTTTCTAAAACAGAAACTCCACCTAATAATTTTATATATCCTGAAACATCTTGAGGAACATAGTTACTGTATTGCCAAGCATTCGCTTCTGTATAATTGAAGTTTACTTCGTACGGATCGAAAGGTGCAAACCAAGTATTTCTGAATCGTCCTCTCATAAATTGTGTTTTCGGATCAAAGATATTCTTGTAATACTGTGCGCGTTGAATATATTCTTTATAATCTTCTTCTTTTCCCATTTGTTTAGCCATCTGAGCGATGGTCCAATCGTCGTAAGCATATTCTAATGTTTTAGAAACTGACTCACTTTCTTCTTCCACAGGAATATATCCTAAAGATTTATATGACCTTAATCCTAATTTATCTCTTGTCGCAGAATGTTTCATTGCTTGTAAAGCTTTTTCAGCATCGTAATCTTTAATTCCTTTTAAATATGCATCTGCAATTACTGGAACGGCATGATAACCAATCATACAACCCGTATAATTTGCTGATAAATCCCAAATTGGCATAATACCACCTTCATCATACTTTGCTAAAAATGTATTGATGAAATCATTCGTTCTATCTTGCTCAATAATCGTATATAATGGATGGGTTGCACGATAGGTATCCCAAAGAGAGAAAACCGTATAATAATCGAAATCTTTCGTCTCATGAATTTTTAAATCCATTCCTCTATAACGACCATCAACGTCTTGATATAAATTCGGAGCAATCATTGTGTGATACATCGATGTATAGAAATTGACTTTATAATCTTCGTTATCACTTTCAACAACTATTTTTCTTAATTGCTTTTCCCAAGTTTCTTGAGCTTCTTTTTTAATTACTGAAAAAGTTTTATTTCCTATTTCTTGTGCTAAATTCTTTTTCGCTCCTTCAATATCTACAGCTGAAATTCCTATTTTAACATAAACTGGTTCATTATTTGGGTTAACTAGTTTAAAAGCATAACGTTCAGCGTTTTTTTGTGCATAATGTTCAAAACTGGTATCGATAGGATGTGAAAGTTGAATTGAGTAAAATAACTTTTGATCTGTAGCCCAAGCTTTTGAACTTCTACTACCTTCTAATTCAGTATTAGAAACTATTTCTAAAGAAGCATTTAACAATTCATCCCTATGTTCTAAATCTAAAACAACTACTTGGTTTTCAGCAGAAGGAAACTGATACTTATGCATTCCGCTACGTTTAGCAACAGTAAGTTCAACATCAATATCAGTATCATCTAAATATACTTTGTAAAACCCTGGTTCAGCTTTTTCTTTATCATGTGAGAATTTAGAACGATAACCTTCTTTACCATCTGCTCCATTATTAAAAGTTACTTTATTTGTAGGCATCAATAAAATATCTCCATAATCAGAAACACCAGTTCCGCTTAAGTGTGTGTGCGAAAATCCGTAAATATATGTATCTGAATAATGATAACCAGAACAACCGTCCCAACCATCCAAGCGTGTATCTGGACTTAATTGCATCATTCCAAAAGGCATTGTTGCTCCCGGATATGTATGTCCATGACCACCAGTTCCGATAAAAGGATTAACATAAGTTAATAACGATTTTGTATCTTGTGCAAGAGAAACATCTCGCTTTTTACAACTAATAATTGAAAAAATAACTAGTATAAATATCAGTTTACTAAAATTCATTTGGTTTTGTTGTTATTTTGAAAATTCTAAGATAATAAAATGAAGTCGTATCTGTTTTTGGGAATCCTATGTTTTTGCTTTTTTAACTGTAAACAAGAAAACCCAAAGAAACCACCTGTTACTCCTAATATTATCCCAATACCTTTAGAACAAGAAGTAAAAGAAGGCTCTTTTATTTTAACAAAAGACACTTTTGTTACTGGTGAAGCACAATTTAATAACGTAATTCGATACTTAAGATCTTATTTAGATGACCAATTACAGTTGCATAGTAATACTCCAACGGCTAAAAATAAAATTACTTTTGTTCTTGATGAGAATATTACAAATGAAGAGGGTTATGCTTTAGAAATTAATAAAAACTCAATAACTATAGGTGCTAAAACAAGTAGAGGAGCGTTTTATGCGGTACAATCTTTTTTGCAGTTATTACCTGTAAAAAATAATGGAGAAGAAATTCCTATTCAATGTATACGAATAAAAGATAAACCTAGATTTCAGTATAGAGGAATGCATTTAGATGTAGCAAGACATTATTTCTCTGTAGCTTTTATAAAAAAATATATTGATATTATTGCTTCATTAAAATACAACACGTTTCACTGGCATTTAACTGAAGATCAAGGTTGGCGTATCGAAATAAAAAAATATCCTAAACTTCAAGAAATAGCTGCTTTTAGGGATGAAACTTTAATTGGACATTATAACGATCAACCACAACAATTTGATGGAAAGAAATATGGTGGATATTATACACAAGAGGAAATAAAAGACATTGTTGCCTACGCTAGTGAACGTTTTGTTACTATTATTCCTGAAATTGAAATGCCTGGACATTCACAAGCAGCCATTGCTGCATATCCAGAATTAGGATGTACAGGAAAACAAGTTAAGGTAGCAACAAATTGGGGCATTTTTGATGAAGTGTATTGCCCTACAGAAACTACTTTTAAATTTTTAGAAGATGTTATCGATGAAGTAGTTGACTTATTCCCTGGAAAATACATCCATATTGGAGGTGACGAAGCTCCGAAAACAAAATGGAAATCTTCAGAATTTTGTCAGCAATTCATCAAAGAAAAAAACTTAAAAGATGAAGCAGGTTTACAGAGTTACTTTATCACTCGGATGGAAAAATATATTAATAGTAAAGGAAAACAAATTATTGGTTGGGATGAAATACTTGAAGGCGGACTGGCACCTAATGCTACAGTAATGTCTTGGAGAGGAACTGAAGGTGCTGTAAAAGCAGCAAAAAAGAAACACAATGTTATTCTTACACCTACTTCTCATTGTTATTTTGATTATTATCAATCTGAAAATGAAAATGAGCCTTTAGCTATTGGAGGCTTTTTACCATTAGAAAAAGTATATAATTTTAACCCTATTCCTAAAGAATTGACAAAAAAAGAAGCAAAATATGTTCTTGGTGCTCAGGGAAATGTATGGACAGAATATATGAAAACTCCTGAAAAAGTGGAATATATGGCTTTCCCAAGAGCAATTGCTTTATCAGAAGTACTATGGTCTAGTGAAAATCAAAAAAAATATATTAATTTTGTCTCAAGATTATTAAATTTTCAGCAAAGATTTAATCAAAAAGATATTAATTACGCAAATCACCTCAACGAAATAGTAGGTAAATTTGTAAATAAAGATGGTAAAATAACGTACAGCCTTACGACAAAAAACAATGAGGCAATTATGTATACTGTAGATGGAAGTACCCCTACTTACACTACCGCTATTACATATAAAAAACCAGTTATTATAAACACTAGTATTACATTAAAAGCTAAAGTGTTTAGCAAAACAGGTGAAGTTATTAGTCCACTTTCCTCAACAAAAATTAATTTACACAAAGCTATTGGTAAAAAAATTACGTTGAGTCCAGCACCCAATGCCTCATATAATGCAGGAGGTAAAGATGCGCTAATTAATGGTATTTCTGGAAGTAATAAGCGTTACGGAGATAAAGAATGGTTAGGTTTTTCTGGGAAAGATGTTAATATAATTATTGATTTAGATTCTCTTACCCCTATTAATTCAATACAAATGCGTTTTCATAATGGAAACGGACAATGGATTTATGCCCCTAAAAAAATAAAAATTGATTTTGTAGCTTATAGTAGTGAAAAAACAAATTTGGATGTTATCCCCATTAAAAATCGGGATGCTTTACTATGTAATGTACATGTGAAATTTAAAGATACTAAAGCTACAAAAGTATATATAAATATTCCTAATTACGGAGTAATTCCTGAAGGAAAACAAGGTGCTGGGCATAAAGCTTGGACTTTTATAGATGAAATAATCATAAATTAATGAAATTAGAAATTTGTGCTAACTCATATCGATCTGCATTACACGCTCAAAAAGCTGGTGCAGATAGAATCGAATTATGTTCTGAATTACAACTAGGGGGAATAACTCCATCTTACGGAGTATTAAAACTTGTTGCAGAACAACTTACAATTCCCGCTTTTGTTTTAATTAGACCTAGAAGTGGTAACTTTAATTTTTCTCCAATAGAATATAAAATTATGAAGGAGAATATTTTATTGTGCAAAAAACTTGGGTATTCTGGTATAGTTTCAGGTGTTTTACATAGCGATAACACTATAAATATTGAACGCACTAAAGCTTTAATAGAATTAAGCAGACCTTTACCTTTTACTTTTCATAGGGCTTTTGATCTAACTCCTGATCCACATAAAGCAATAGAACAGCTTATAGAATTAGGTGTCGAACGTGTTTTAACTTCTGGACAAAAAGAGACTGCTGAAGAAGGAATAGCACTACTACAAGATTTACAAGAAAAATATGGTGATAAAATTACGATTATAGCAGGAAGCGGTATAAATCCAAAAAACGCAGCTTTATTCAAAGAAATTGGACTTCGAGAAATTCACAGTTCAGCTTCAAAAAAGGTTGAACCAAGAGAAGAAGAATTAGATGCTTTCGGAATTTCTGATCAGAAAATATCTAAGGATCAAATAATTAAAGATTTAATAAATCGTATTTTCAATTAAGATTATGTTCTTTTAAATTTGTTATAAACTCTGACAATAAACTAAGAGATAATTTTATGGCTTTTTCATCATCATTATTACATTTAATCTGTAAAATATAACTAGCCCAATTTAAACTAAATCTTTTTCCTTCTCTTATTTCTAACCAACTGTGGAAATCTTTAATGATATCTTTTTTAGTTTCATTTAAAATACCTATGGAATAACCATTTATAAAATTACTTAAGGAATAAAAAGAATTGCTTTCTAAGATATACATACCTCTTCTAGTTTTTAGATGATTTATGATAACCTGAAAGTTATCTAAAGGATCCATTTAAATCACACCTTTAAAATATGCTATTACTTTAAGTAAACCTTCTTCTAAAGGTATTTTAGGCTCCCAATTATTTAATGTCTTTTTAGCTAGTGAGATATCTGGCTTACGCTGCATTGGATCATCCTCAGGTAAAGGTTTAAATATCAATTGAGATTTAGAATTGGTAATATCTATAATCTTCTTAGCCAAATCTAAGATTGAAAACTCACCAGGATTTCCAATATTAATTGGTCCTGTTACGTTATCACCTGTATTCATCATACGAATCATACCTTCAACTAGATCATCTACATACTGAAAGCTTCTTGTTTGCTTTCCTTCACCATAAATAGTAATATCTTCTCCTTTTAAAGCCTGAACTATAAAATTAGAAATAACACGACCATCATTAGTATTCATTCTCGTGCCGTAAGTATTAAAAATTCGAACAATTTTAATACGAACATCATTCTGCTTGTGATAATTAATAAATAACGATTCTGCACAACGCTTTCCTTCATCATAACACGAACGTAATCCGATAGGATTTACATTTCCCCAATATGATTCTGGTTGTGGATGAATTTGAGGATCGCCATACACTTCACTTGTAGAAGCTTGCAATATTTTTGCGTTAATTCTTTTGGCTAATCCTAACATATTTGTTGCACCAACTACAGAAGTTTTGATGGTTTTTATAGGATCGTGTTGATAATGAATTGGTGAGGCCGGACAAGCTAAATTATACACTTCATCTACTTCTGCATAATACGGTTCTGTTATATCGTGTCTTACGATCTCAAAGTAAGGATTATCCATTAAATGAATAATATTCTTCTTACTTCCTGTAAAGTAATTATCTAAACTTATAACTTCGTTTCCTTCGTTTAACAAACGTTCACATAAATGCGAACCAATAAAACCTGCTCCTCCTGTAACTAAAATGCGCTTCACCTATTTAAAAAATAATTTTGGAAATTGTGTTTCCGGATTCCTATTTAATAAGCGAATGTAAAAAGTAGATTTCAAAAAAGCCAATCCGTAGCCAAAAAATTGAATAAATACTGCAAAAATCGATAATACTCCAACTTTTAAACTTTTATTTAAAACTGTTGAATGTATAAATAACAATAAAAGATATCCTAACAAAGGATAAACTACTATTGGATTAACAAAGATGCCTCCTAAAATTGAAAATAGTGTAAACAACACAAATAATGTAGGAAACCAAAATGTAAGTTTTGCTGTTGTTGGATGCCATTTCGTTAAGATTGGACGTACCATACCAAATTTTTTCACTTGTGTATGGAATTTCTCCCACGAAATCCTCCTTTTATGATACACATATGCATTTGGTAAAAACCCTGTTGTAAATCCTTTATTTACGATTCTTTGAGATAAATCTGGATCTTCTCCTGGATGTATTTTAGAAAAACCTTCAGTAATTTCAAAAGCTTCTTTAGAAATCCCCATGTTGAAACTTCTTGGTTCAAACTTTTGAACTTTTACTTTTCCTCCTCGGATTCCTCCTGTCGTAAAGAAAGAAGTCATTACATAATTAATAGCTTTCTGAAGAGCCGTAAAACTTTCGTGGGCAGCATCTGCGCCTCCAAAACAATCCAAATAGTTATCTGCTAAAAATTTATCAATAGTAGATAAATAATGTGCTGGTAGAATTACATCAGAATCTAGTATAATAAAATAGTTTCCTGTAGCTCTTTTCATTCCGTAATTTCTAGAATCTCCAGGCCCACTATTTTCTTTATAGAAATAGCTAATATTTAATTGTGTTTTGTATTGTTCTACAATAGTTTCTGAAGATTCGCTAGAACCGTCTTCAACAATAACAATCTCATACTTCTTTGTAAAATCTTGCTTTGTTAAACTTTCTAGTAGTTCATCGATTTCATCAGGTCTATTGTAAACTGGTACAATAAGCGACAGTTTTACTTCACTCATACTAAAACAGATTTCTTAATTTTTTCTGTAATTCCGTTCCAAAGATGAATACGCATTTGTATTGAAGCTTTTGCGTAATCTAAAACTTCATTCCACTTGTTTTCATCATCTCCACACAATTCACTTATCATTTGTAATGATAATGGTCCGTGTTCATCTCCATCTAACTCAATATGTCTTTCTAAATAATAGGTAAGCTTAGTAAACTTAGTTTCTTTACTTATTTCAGCTTCTCTTATAATTTCTAAAAACATATCTGGAATAATATCCTCTCTACCAAACGTAAAACATGAAGCTATAATATGCGGTTGATTCGTTTTTATTGCATTAAAAGTAAATGCTACAAAATCTTTAGTTTCTTTGGCAATTGCTGAATCTTCTAAAGAAGAAGTAATTGTATTTATAGAAGAGATTGAATTGATAAAATTATCTATTTCATTCGTACTTGCATCTATCTCTTTCATAGCATCGATATACATTTCAAAATGACTTTTAGGCACTCCTAGTTCATTTACATCGGTTTCTTCTCCATGTACTATTTCATTGATAAATCTAGCTGTAACAGATTTTTGTACAGGAATCCATGGTAAGCTTGTACAAGTTAAGTGATGCTGTAATGCTTTTAATAGTGACATAAAGTCCCAAACAGCAAACACATGTTCTTCCATAAAGATTTGAATATCTTCAAGGTTATTTAAACTTTTATATAAATAATGGTTTTTTAGTTGATTTCTTAAATCTGTCAACTCACTTTCAATAAAGGCTACATTCATCTTTAAACAGTTTTAAATATAGGACAATACCTAAATCTTAATTTTTCAAAACTTGTATAGAAGGTTAAAAAACACAATCTCTTATCAATTTGTGTTGAGGGTATTCATTAAAAAATGCAAATCTTTATTGATTTGCATTTTTTAATAAAGTATTATGTAATTATTCTTCTGAAAAACGTTCCATTACAGCATCACTAACTCCCATGTTAGAGAAACCTCCATCGTGAAATAAGTTCTGTAAGGTTACTTTCTTCGTTAAGTCAGAAAATAAAGAAATTGTATAATCTGCACATTCTAAAGCTGTGGCATTACCTAAAGGAGACATTTTCTCGGCATAGGCTAAAAATCCATCAAATCCTTTAACTCCTTGTCCTGCTGTTGTTGGAGTTGGCGATTGAGAAATTGTATTTACACGTACTTTCTGATCTTTTCCAAAGAAATAACCAAAACTTCTTGCAATAGATTCTAAATATGCTTTATTATCTGCCATATCGTTATAATCTGGAAAAACTCTTTGCGCCGCCATATAGGTTAATGCAACAATGCTTCCCCATTCATTCATGGCTTTCTTATTGTATAAAACATTCATTGTTTTATGGAATGAAACCGCAGAAACATCCCATCCTTTTGTAGTAAAATCGTACTTAGGATCTGTATAATGACGTCCTTTACGAACATTAACAGACATTCCTATAGAATGTAAAACAAAGTCTAGTTTTCCTCCTAAAATTTCCATAGATTTTTCAACTAAATTAGTTAAGTCTTCCATAGAAGTTGCATCCGCAGGAATAATTTCAGAACCTGTTTTTTCAGCTAACTCTTTTAACTGCCCCATACGTAATGCAATTGGTGCATTTGTTAATACAAACTCTGCTCCTTCTTCATGAGCTCTTTCTGCTACTTTCCAAGCTATTGAGTTTTCGTCTAATGCCCCAAAAATAATTCCTTTCTTACCTTTTAATAAGTTATACATTGTATTTATTATCTTATTGGTTAATTAATTTCAATCTTTGCAATAGACTCATTTTTCTCTTGACTCTGTTCACAGAGGCATAAATAGAATCTAATGTTTTGTTATTCAGTGTTTCTTTTATAGCTAATTTATAATGCTTATGTGCACTCATAATATCACCTTTCAACTCATATGCTTGCCCCATTTTATTAAGAACTGTTGATTTGTCTACCGAAGAAATATGTCTTACATTATTTCCAAATGCAATCATTTCGTCATTAAGGTTCATATCAATTAATAAGTAGGAATAATTGCTATACGCAGCATGATAATCTGGAGCAAATTTAATGGCTAATTCTAAATGTTTTTTTGCTTTAGGATAATTATTAAACTTTAAATTATATAACCATCCCAAATGATTATGTGCTCTACCATAATCTGGAAATTCTGCCAAAAGATCAATAAGCATTTCTTTTGCTTCTATAATTCTATTTTCATCAATTAATTGATCGGCTTCAAAGAATAAATTTTCTGCTCTATTATCACTCATAACTTCTTAATTTAATAATTCTTTAGCATGAATTAAAGCGCTATCTGAGATATCTTTACCGCTTAACATTTCTGCTATTTCTACAATTCGTTCTTCTTTGGTTAATTGCTTTAAATTAGAAGATGTTACGCCATCTACTTCTTCTTTATATACTTTTAAATGTGATACTCCCTTTGATGCGATTTGTGGCAAATGGGTTATTGCAATTACTTGCATGTATTGCCCCATTTTTTGCATAATATCTGCTATTTTATTGGAAACTTCTCCAGAAACACCTGTATCAATTTCATCAAATATAATCGTTGGTAATTTGGTATTTTGCGATAAAATCTTTTTAATAGATAGCATGATTCTAGACAATTCTCCTCCTGATGCTACTTTCTTCAACTCTCCGTAGTTACCTCCCTTATTCGCCGAAAATAAAAACTCTAACTCATCTTTACCATTCGATAAGTATTTAGCTGTAGGTTGGACAGCTATTGAAAATGTTGCATTTGGCATTCCTAATTCTGATAACAAAAATTCTAGTTCTTTTTGTAACTTAGGAATAGATTTTTTTCTTGCTTCTGTAATTAATGTAGCGACACTGTCTAATTTTGTTGCTACTTCATCAATTTCTTTTTGCTTATTCGTTATAATTTCTGAAGCATTTTCTACGGCATTTACCTTTACTGCTAAGTCTTCATAAACCGTTAACAATTCAGCAATTGTTGCTACTTGATGTTTCTTTTGTAAACTATATAATAACTGTAGTCTATCGTTGATTGTCTCTAATTCCCCAGGATTAAACTCGACGACTTCATTAGCACTTTCAAGTTCAGAAACTACATCATCTACTTCTATTTTCACACTCACTATTCTTTGATGTAGTGCTTCATATTCTTTTGAAAAACCACTTATCTTTTGAAGACTATTTTCTAAGGAGTTTAATAAGTTTTGCACACCAAATTCTTCTCCTGTAGTAACTTGTATTGCTTCTGAAAGGCTCAATTTAATGTCTTCTACATTATTTAAAACATCAAGTTTTTTTTCTAACTCTTCTTGCTCATTGGCTGTGAAGTCTGCTTCTTCTAATTCTTTATATAAATGTACATTATATTCGTACTGTTGCTGTTCTTGCTCTTGATTTTCTTTCAATTTTTTTAACTCCGCAACTAAGATATTATATTGCTTTAATCCTCTCTTATATGATGCAATTTTTTTATCATTTTTTGCTAAAGCATCTAAAATTGAAAATTGAAAATTTGTATCAGATAATTGTAAGGTTTGATGTTGAGAATGAATATCTATTAACCTAGATTTCAACTGACTTAAATTACTTAAAGTAACTGGTGTATCATTTACAAATGCTCTAGATTTACCAGAAGGTAATATCTCTCTTCTTATAATTGTAAGTGGCTCATAATCTAAATCATGCTTGGAGAAAAAACGTGTAAGATTGTACGCTGTAAGGTTAAATTCAGCTTCTATAATGCATTTTTCATCATCTTTTTTTAATGAAGATAAGTCCGCTCTATTTCCTAAAACTAATCCTAAAGCACCCAAGAGAATAGATTTTCCTGATCCTGTTTCCCCTGTTATAATTGATAACCCTTCAGTAAAATCAATTGATAACTTATCAATTAGCGCATAATTTTGTATGAATAATTTTACTAACAAATTCCTTTATTTAAAGCGTGTAAAAATACGGAATTAAAGTAGAAAATAAACAGTAAAGTTTCTTAGTATATTCTTAAAAAAGATACTACGATTTTATTTCCTTCCATTGACTGTTTAAAGTAGGAAAGATTCGTTGTAAGGTTTCTTTCAACTTATTTTCCATTCCTGTAGTTTTTCCTTGAGAAAAAATCTCTCTAATTTCATTAGACTTTGCATCTAAAAACAAGCGAATCATGTAGTTCCCTACCGTTATATTAAAAAGTTCTTCAAGTTGTAATAAACTTCGAGCGATGTTATTTTTCGCTTCTCTCTCGTTATCAGCAAAAAGATCAAATCCTTTTCTATGGTACTCGTAATAGATAGAACGTAATGCACCAAACTTAGTAGATAAAAAACTATCTATCAAAGCAAAACGATTTTGCTCTCCGACTGTATTTTCCCATCCTAACTCACCGCTTTGTTGTGCTTGTCTCATTGCATTTTCAGCTTGCTTAAAATATGCTTCACCTCCTTTTAAGGCAAACGTATCAGCATCTACACCTAAAATAACATAAATATAAAAGACAATAGTAGATACTAAATTAGAATCGAAAGTATTTGGATTATACAATAGCTGTTCAAACTCGTTATATTGAAAGTTAAGATTAGTATCGTTTATATTCAACAAAGGTGTTTCATAAGAAGAATTATAAACTGGTCGTGATGATTGTACTTGTAATGTTGCAGAGAAGTTATTAGAGTTTTGTTGATTGATTATGATCGTGAAAGCACAATTAATTTTCTCCTGTTGAGCAAACTTTTTAGTCGTCCATTTTGTTTGATTAATAAACTCTGTTAATGTTTGTTCTAAAGTTCTAAAAACTTGTTTATTGGTACTTTGGACTCTATCTGCATTTACTGCAACTACTGCATTAATTTCTTCTTGTGCTGTTATAAATATAGACGAAAACAAACACAATAATGCTACAAAAAATCTTCTTTTTACAATCATAAGTTTTAGCATGTCTGGTGACGAGCGCAGTCGAGACCTAAATTATCAATCATAACCTCTCTACTGCGCTCGAGGTGACTAATTATATTGAAAGTTTATCTATTATTTGGTTTACAATATCTTTCGCTACATCTTTTTTAGATTTTAAAGGAAATGTTTTCTCTTTAAAATCTGAATCAATAATAGTAATTTTATTTGTATCTCCGGCAAACCCTGCTCCTTTATCTCTTAAAGAATTTAAAACAATCATATCTAAATTCTTCTTTTCTATCTTCTTTTTTGCATTTGATATTTCATCGTTAGTTTCCAAAGCAAAACCAACTAACAACTGTTGCTTTTTAATTTCTCCTAACGATTTTAAAATATCTTTTGTAGGTTCTAACTCAATTACTAACGCTGTATCTTTCTTTTTTATTTTTTGTGTAGCTATATTTTTTGGTCTGTAATCTGCTACAGCAGCAGATAAAATTGCAATATCAACTTCAGCAAAGTGCTTATGACACGCTGAATACATTTCTTCTGCTGAAGTAACGTTGATCCTATGGACTAGACTATGTTGTATCACTTGATGCGAAGGTCCTGATATTAAAAAAACTTCAGCACCTAAGTTAGCGGCAGTCGCTGCAATAGCAAATCCCATTTTACCAGATGAGTGATTTCCTATAAATCGAACTGGGTCTATGGCTTCATATGTTGGCCCTGCTGTTAATAATAGTTTTTTACCCTTTAAAGGTAGTTTAGAAAGCATATCGTTTTCTATAAAACTAACCATATCTTCAGGCTCTGCCATTCTTCCTTCTCCAACTAAACCACTTGCTAATTCACCAGAAGTAGCAGGTATCATTATATTACCAAAAGCTTGTAAGCTTTTTAAACTTGATTTTGTAGATGGATGTTTATACATATCTAAATCCATTGCTGGAGCAAAATAAACTGGACATTTAGCTGATAAATAGGTTGCTAATAATAAATTATCGCAACTTCCATTTGTCATTTTAGATAATGTATTTGCAGTAGCAGGTGCTATCAACATAATATCCGCCCAAAGTCCTAAATCTACATGATTATTCCACAACTCGTTTTCATCTTCTTTATCGTAAAATGTAGAGTAAACTGGATTTTTAGATAGTGTTGATAATGTTAGCGGTGTAATAAAATCTTTAGACGCAGGAGTCATTATAACTTTGACTTCTGCGCCTGATTTTATAAATAAACGAACTAAACTAGCCGTTTTATATGCAGCTATACCAGCGGTAATACCTAGTAATACCTTTTTACCGTGAAGTATAGACATTAATTATTTCTTTTTGTCTGTAGAACGGTGATAAATTTTATCACTTAACCATTCTTCAACAGCAATTGCTGTTGGTTTTGGTAATCTTTCGTAAAACTTAGAAACTTCAATTTGTTCTTTATTTTCAAAAACTTCCTCTAAGCTATCATTATATGTTGCAAACTCATCTAACTTATCAACTAATTCTTTCTTTAAATCAGAATTAATTTGACTTGCTCTTTTAGCTATGATAGAAATAGCCTCGTATATATTTTCTGTAGATGCTTCTACAGCTTCTCTATCGTAAGTAACTGTACTAACTGGGGCTTTAGTTTCTTTGTAATTCATATTTAAATTTTAACTAATTGTTTCTTTAATTCTTGTTCTATATCTTTTAAAGTAGCAAACATTTTTTCCGATTCTTCGCTATATTGAGTTTTTGGAAAGTTACGCTTAAGCTTCTCGTACGCTTTTATAGCTGTCTTTGTACGTTCTGCTTTTTTTCTAACTCTACTTTTAACGGCTAAATCATGCGCTGCTTTCAACCTGTAAAACAAAGCTTCTTCCTTATATGTGGTTCCTAAAAAATCAGATAATAAATTATCAAAAGCAACTATTGCAGCTCTATAATTTCTAGGATCTGTTTCTGCTGTATTGTAATAATTTTTAGCGATCTCGAAAGCCTTACTTTCTAACATATAACGTAACTCTTTGTAATATTTGTTAGCTTCTGTTAGTTTTGGAGAATCTGGATATCTATCAATAAAAGACTGAAAAGCATCTATTGCCTTATTAATATTGGTAGGATCTTTAGTATATGATGGCGTAGCCTTATAATAACTTAACGCTGAAAGAAAATCTGCTTCTTCTCTTTTAGAACTTTTAGGATAGTTCTCTGAAAAACGATTAAAATAATATCCTGCTATTCCGTAGTTTTTTTCATTTAAATTCGAATTTGCAACCATATATTGGATTCGCTCCATTTGTGGTTTCCCACGATATGATGGAGTTATTTTCTCGAATAAACGTAATGCTTTACTGTATTTTTCTGCTTCATACATCTTTATCGCCATCTTGTACTGCTCTTCTGTAGTACCTCTATTTAGAGCTTTATGATATTCTCCGCAAGAAGTTATCATTAAAAATGTAATAAAAACGTAAATTATTGTCTTCATTTTTTGCATCTGGCAAAATTACTAATTAATTGTGTATTATTAAAATTGAATTTTCAAGAAATTCATCGGCAATTACGTATAAACAGATGAAAAACGCTATTAAACGTTTGTTAAATTTGTTTATACTACCTCGAGCATTATTGAATTTAAAAATTTTTGAATTTGATAATGCTTCACCTGACAGTAAAGAATTATTTCTAATATTTTATCTTAATAAAAGTTTTTCTTGTAAAACACACTTAAGTTCCTGTGGCTTTTGAGGTTCCTGAGACTCTTGAAGTTCCTGAGACTCTCGAGGTTCCTGAGGCTCTCGTAGGACCGTTATTTAAAATCTCTTATTTATAAAAGCTAAATCTACTTATTCCTAAAAACAAAAAAACTACAACACTTCTAAAAATGCTGTGGATATATTTTTTACGCTAAATGCATTCTAAAATAGCCACTACAAATGGTTTTTATTATTCTTACTCTGAATTAATTAATAGCTGCTTTTGATATTGTCTTTATGCTAAAGCTAAATGTCAAGATACTCGAACTTTGATATTCCTTAAAACCACTTAATAAAGAATTGTATGAATATAGCCTGTTTATTTCTAATCTACATTTCTTCACTAGCTAGTATACTTCATTTTAATTACTAAATACACAAAACATATAGACATCATAAACCCTATAACAACCATAAAAACTATAGCCCTGTTTCTACCCCCAATATCAAATTCTGATGTAATTGTATCCTTTGAAACATTATAATAAAGAGAAATATACTCTCCTCTGATTAACTTTTCATATTGATTAAAACTTACATCAATTGTGTAATTTTCATCATTATAGTCCAAGACCAATACATGCCCTTTATTACTACTTTTCCCAGAAGGTCTACTAGTTTTCATAACAGAAACTACATCATACTTAATAGAATCTTGTTTTTCAATTATACTAACTAATTTCTCTTTTTTACTATACATCTGAAAAGAAAAAAAGAAACAAAAAAAACTTATACAAATAGATGAGTATATCTGAATTTTCATTTCTATTCTTTCTCTTTATTTCCTAATTATTTTTAGTAGTTCTTCTATAGGTAACTTATTTTATCACAAACATCTAAAGAATAATATACTACAGATGATCTACAAAATCTGATAGTTGAGTTTGTAATTCTTCAGAAGCTTTTATTAGCGGTAAACGTACCTCATCTAAACAAATTCCCTTTTTTTGTAATAATGATTTTATTCCAGCTGGATTTCCTTCAGTAAAAATTAAATCAATACTATCCATTACCTTATATTGTAATGCGTATGCTTCTTTTGCTTTACCTTCTAAACCTAATTGAATTAACGTTGAAAACTCTTTTGGTAATCCTTCCCCAATAACACTGATTACTCCAGAACCACCAGCTAAAGTCATAGGTAATGCAATCATATCATCTCCTGAAATTACTAAAAAATCTTTAGGAGCGTGTTGAATAATTTGCATAGCTTGAACCATATCTCCTTTCGCTTCTTTTATCGCTACAACATTTTCAAAATCATTAGCTAAACGAATAACAACTTCAGGTGACATGTTAGAAGATGTTCTTCCTGGTACATTGTATAAAATTATTGGTTTATCTGTAGCTCCTGCAACAGCTTTAAAATGTTGATAAATTCCTTCTTGAGTAGGTTTGTTATAATATGGTGATACAGATAATATACCATCAAAATGAGTTAAATCTGTCTTTTTGATTTCTTCTACAACAGCAGCTGTGTTATTACCCCCAATTCCAATGACTAAAGGTAATCTTCCATTATTAACTTCGATGATTTTTGCTTTTACTGCTTCTTTTTCATCATTTGTTAACGTTGCAGGCTCTCCAGTAGTTCCTAAAACAACCAAATAATTAACACCATTTTCTATTTGATAATTGACTAACTTTTCTAAACCAGAGAAATCAATACTTTTATCTTCATTGAAAGGAGTGACTAAAGCTACTCCTGTACCTATAAACTTTTGCATGTTAAAATCATAAAATTTCCTGTAAAATTAAGGCTTTATTTAAATTAAAATAGCTTTTAATTAAGAATACACAAATTTCCTTTTCATGTTTAATTTTTTCCTTTTTCTAACGAACCCAATCAACATAAAATCGTGAAATATCTTTTTTCATTTTCTTCAAGAAAATCCTTTGAAAAAGATGAATTCAATCCGAATTATATTTGCAATTTTTTAATAAAAACCCTTTAAAGAATAAATAATTAGAAATAAAATAAATTACATGAGCTGCAACAGCATAATATACTGTATAGGTATTAAAGAGCACTATCGTTAAAATTGAATCCGAAATAATTCTTGTTGCAATCGCTAAAAATAGCATATAATTAGCAGGAATCATCATCTTCAAGTAGTTGGTAAATAGCAAAGAGGTTACCAAAGATATTGCAAGTCCATATATAAATATAGCAATATAGGCATCTCCTTTATCTTCTATACTGAAGAAAAAAATAACCAAGAAGAGGATTAAAAAAACAATAAAATATTTTATAATTTCTTTCTTTATTTTCTTCTTAAAAAAGCCCCAACTTAAATATGATAAAACTAAGAAACTAAAACTATGAAAATATAATCCTATTCGAAAATCACCTAAATTTACAATGATAAAATCTCCAACCAGAATAGCTAAAAAAAAAGTTAAAATCCCATACTTTTTTGTCCAAAAAAACGAACCTATAAGTAATACTAATGTTGGTAATAATTTAATACTATATTTCTCTTCATAATACACTACCATATAAATGGCGAGTAAACTTAATAAGCTATAACTTATAAAAAATACAGATTTTAAATTTTCTTGAATTTTCAATAGAGGTTAATTAATCATTGCTATAAAATCATCTTCAGAAATTATAGGGATACCTAATGTTTCAGCTTTTGCTAATTTACTTGGCCCCATATTATCACCAGCAACTATAAAACTAGTTTTCTTAGAAATGGAACTACTAACTTTACCTCCATTATCTTCTATCGCTTTTTTAAGTTCTGTTCTGCTCATTTGATGAAACACACCAGAAACTACAAAAACTTTACCTTCTAATTTATTGGTTTGATTTGCCAAATTTTCTTGAGAAACCTCTAATTGAACCCCGTAAGATTTCAATCTACCAATAATCTCAATATTATTCTCATCAGATAAAAAATCAATAACACTTTGTGCGATTCGATCTCCAATTTCATCAACTGCAATTAAATCTTCAAAACTTGCATTAGATAAATTATCTATTGAAGTAAAATGTTTCGCCAATTTCTTTGCCACTGTTTCACCAACAAATCGAATTCCTAATGCAAATAATACTTTTTCAAAGGGAATTTCTTTTGATTTTGAAATTCCTTCGATCATATTTTTTGCAGATTTCTCAGCCATTCTTTCTAAAGGAACAACTTGCGTTACATTTAAATCATAAAGATCTGCATAATTTTTAATTAAACCTTCCTTATGTAATAATTCAACAGTTTCAGCACCTAAGCCATCGATATCCATCGCTTTTCTACTGATATAATGTTGAATTTTTCCTGTAATTTGAGGTGCGCAACCGAATTCATTCGGACAATAATGCTTTGCGTCTCCTTCTGTTCTTACCAATGGAGTATGACAAACCGGACAATGTTCAGCATACTTTGTTGGTTGTGAATCTTCTGCCCTTTTAGTAAGGTCTACTCCCATAATTTTAGGGATAATTTCTCCTCCTTTTTCTACAAATACAGTATCACCAATACGAACATCTAATTTTTCAATTTGATCTGCATTATGTAATGATGCTCTTTTTACAATTGTTCCAGCTAAATGTACCGGCTCTAAATTTGCTACAGGAGTTATAGCTCCTGTCCTTCCTACTTGATACGTAATCTCATTTAAAACTGTAGTAACTTGTTCTGCTTTAAACTTATACGCTATTGCCCATCTTGGAGATTTTGAGGTATACCCTAATTCCTCTTGTTGTTGTAACGAATTTACTTTTACAACAACTCCGTCAGTTTCATAGGGCAAATTATGTCTTTCAACATCCCAATGATGTACAAACTCTAAAACTTCATCAATAGATTTTGCTAAAGTTATTGTTTTAGGAACTTTAAATCCGTAATTACGAGCGGCTTGTAAACTTTCAAAATGTGTTTTATATTTTCTTTCGTTAGTAACTACTTGATACAAAAGACAATCTAAAGGTCGTTTAGCAACCTCAGCACTATCTTGTAGTTTTAAACTTCCGCTAGCTGTATTTCTAGGATTCCTGTATGGATCTTCTCCGTTTGCAACTCTATCTTCATTCATTTTATGAAACCCTTCTAAAGGAAGAATAATTTCACCTCTCATTTCAAAATTTGAAATAAATTCATCAGATAAATGTAATGGAATAGATTTTATGGTACGAATATTTGCTGTTACTTCATCACCTTGAAAACCATCTCCTCTTGTAACTGCACTAAAGAATTTTCCATTTTCATAAGTTAAATTGATCGATGCTCCATCATATTTTAACTCACAAGTGTATTCAATATCTGTAGTTCCTAAATTTTTCTGAATACGCTTTTCCCAATCTAATAAATCTTCTTTAGAGTACGAATTATCTAACGAATACATTCTATTTTTATGAGTAATGGTATTGAAATTTTTAGTGATTTCGCCACCTACTCTTTTTGTTGGAGAATTTGGATCGAAAAACGCTGGGTTTTCTTCTTCCAACTTTTCTAATTCTTTGAGTTTAATATCAAATTCATAATCAGAAATCGTAGCATTATCTAAAACATAATAATTATAATTATGTGTATTTAGTTCTTTTCTAAGCGATTCTATTTTATCTTTTACTGTCATCTATTTCCTTACTTTTCCTGTAAATACACTAATTCCTTTTGGAAATGGATTTCCTGAAGACCTTCTAAACGATACTACTTGTCCAACATGCCACATTGCATCTGCTATAGGGCCATTTATTGCATTCCAAAAAGGATATTCATTTTTACCAAAAATAACTTTAAATTCAGATAAATCGTTTTGTGATTTTAAAATATCGCTTGCTTTCTTAAGATTATGTAATGTTTTTTCTCTTTTCTCCTTAAAAGTCATTTCAGGTTGTTTACCTCCATTTGGCTTTTTTAATGCCGCATTCAAAATCACTTGAGACAACCCTAAAACGTGATCTAAAGTTTCTCCTGAAGTTCTTGCTTCCGGTGTTGGTTTAAATGCTAAATCTTTTTCCGTTAAACCTTCTGTAGCCCAATAATATCGAAACCCTAAACCATCTATCATTCTACTTGCTACCGATCCTGCTGTATACGATTTTGAAGCTTCTGGTATTTCATAATAAGGTAATTTTTGTGCAGTTACTTGGGTTGACATCACTAAAAGCATTAGTATTAGGAAAATATTTTTCATTGTATTCTGATAGTTTATACTGTTTACTATTTTAAAGCTTAAGAGTCTTTTATGTAAATTTAATTAAGACTGATCTAAGTTTTATTATTATTTTGAGTAACGCAATTTACTATTTTTAATTAAAAAAGTTCGAAGCTTACACTCCGAACTTTTTAATTTTAGTATGATTTTTAATCTACTAATAATATGTATATCTACGAACTTTTGCAATGTGTTTTGCTAAACGCATAACCTGATGAGAATAGCCATATTCATTATCATACCACACATAAATCACAATTGTATCTCCATCTGCAATTGTCGCCTTACTATCAAAGATTGAAGGCGCAGTAGTACCAACAATATCAGTAGAAACTAACTCATTACTTAATGAATACTTGATCTGCTCTACCAAATCACCTTCTAAAGCATATTTTTTCATAATTGAATTAATAGCATCTACAGTAGCTTCAGAGTTTAACTGTAAATTTAAAATAGCTAAAGATCCATTCGGTACTGGTACTCTAATTGCATTTGAAGTTAGTTTTCCTTCTAATGCTGGTAATGCTTTAGAAACTGCTTTTCCTGCTCCTGTTTCAGTAATTACCATATTTAAAGCTGCCGCTCTACCCCTTCTGTATTTTTTATGCATATTGTCTACTAAGTTTTGATCGTTAGTATATGCATGAATTGTTTCTAAGTGTCCTTTTTTAATTCCGTAGTTATCTTCTAAAACTTTTAAAACCGGAGTAATAGCGTTTGTTGTACAAGACGCGGCAGAGAAAATATCTATAGTATCAGGATTGTTTTCTAAATGATTTACACCATGAACAATATTTGGAATTCCTTTCCCTGGTGCTGTTAATAATACTTTTCCAGCTCCTTTAGCTTGTAAATGTCTACTTAAAGCTTCTTTATCTCTAAAAGCTCCAGTATTATCAATAATTAAAGCATCATTTATACCATAAGCTGTATAATCAATATCCTCTGGTGCAGCTGCAGAAATCATTTGTACTGAAGTTCCGTTAATGATTAATGCATTGTTTTCAACATCTACTCTTACAGTTCCTAAGAAATCACCATGAACTGAATCGATACTTAACAATGAAGCTCTTTTTTCTAAAACACTTTGATCAATCTTTCCACGAGTAACAATAGCTCTTAATCGTAATTGAGAACCTTTACCCATTTTACTACTTAATTCTCTAGCTAATAAACGACCAATACGTCCGAATCCATATAAAACAACGTCTTTTGGTTGAATGCCATTTGCTTGATTCGCATCCTTTAATTGATTCTTTACAAAATCAACTTTATCAATTGTTGAATCATCCACTAAATGATATTCGTATGCTAATTTTCCTATATCTAATTTTGATGCTGGTAATGCTATAGACTGAATTGCCTTAGCAATATCTAATGCATCTTGAATAGAAATTGGTTTAGCAACAAACTCTTTTGCATAATCAATTAAATTTAAAACTTCACTAGCCCTTTTGTCTACTAATGGGTTTCTAAATAAGACCAATTCAATAGATTTATCGTACCATAAATCGTTTACAATATTGATAAATTCAGTTGTAGCTCGTCTTATTTTAGCTTGATTTGCTACTTCTTCCTCGTAATTTGTTATTATTGACATAGTTGTGTGAACTAATTTTTTTTAAAATTTGGTGCAAAAGTAATTATTTCAAACGATTTCGTAACTTTTTTTTACATAAAAAAACTCGATATTTTCATATCGAGTTTTTTTGTTTGTTTTAAGTTACAAATTATCATAAAGTTTACAATATTTAGTAACTCGTTAAAAATTTTATATTACAGTTTAATCTATTAATGTCAATTTCAGTTTTCCTCATTATTAGAAACCATATCGCTCAACTTCACCTTCTGGACTTATCATTTTTATAATTAACCTCTTTCTGCTTTTAAGAGAATAATTATCTAAAATTTCTTTAGCCTGAGCTGCACTATAAATTTCCTGATCATTTATTTTAATGATAACATATCCCTTTCCTACTTTAAACTCTTTTAGAGCTTTATTTGCAGTTGCTATAATTTTTGCTCCATTAGGAATACCTCTTTCTTTCTTTTCTTTTTCAGTTAAATCTTTTAATTCAATATCCAAAGTATTAGAATTATAAGAATTTCTTTTTGATAGTGTAACAGACTTGGTTAACTCTGTACCGTTTCTGTCTACTGTAATATCAACTACCTCACCAGGCCTCTTTGCTTTAAGAATACCTGATAGTTCTGAAAATTTAGAGATTTTTACATCATTAATTTTTTTAATAATATCTCCAGATTTTAATCCTGCTTTAAAAGCTCCACTATCTTCATCCTCTACTAAGCCAATTAGCACACCTTCAATTTGATCTGCATCTTTAAAATCAGGCCTAAATCCAATTAACGCTTCTTGTACATTCCCATATTCTAAAAGATCATCAATAATTTTTTTTGTAATGTTTGAAGGAACTGCAAACGAATACCCAATAAACGAACCTGTTCTTGAAGTAATCGCTGTATTAATCCCAATTAATTCTCCTCTTGTGTTCACTAATGCTCCACCACTATTTCCAGGGTTTACAGCAGCATCCGTCTGTATAAACGATTCAATATTTCTATTTCCTTCCAAATCACGACCTTTAGCACTTACAATTCCAGCAGTAACTGTAGAATTTAAATTATAAGGATTACCAACTGCCAATACCCATTCCCCAATTTTTGCATTATCAGAATTACCAAACGTAATAAAAGGCAACTCCATGTCTGTATCTATCTTTAATAACGCAATATCATTTCTAGGATCAGCTCCTACTAAGTTCGCTTTTAACTTTTTTCTATTATTTAATGTAATTTCAATATCTGTAGCTCCTTCTATAACATGATTATTCGTTACAATATAACCATCCGAAGAAATAATAACACCACTTCCTGTACCTACTTGTTCTCTTTTACTTCGTCCATCACCTCTTCCAAAAAACTCTTCGAAAGGATTATACACTTCTTTTACCGCAGTATTTTTAACATGAACAACGGTATTTACTGTTTTCTCAGCGGCTTCTGTAAAATCTGTGGGTACAGAACTCGTATTTAACACTGCTGGTGTATAATTCGCTTTTACAGTTTGTAATTCTGGCGCTACGGTTCTTTCTATAACTACTTGAGGTTGCTCAACAAATAATTTATAACCTCCTAAAGCAAATACGCCTCCTAGAAACGCAACTCCTGCCATACCTAAAACTCTCTTCATATTGTTTTAAAATTTTTGTTATTCAAATATACAATTTTAACATTTTAACCTGAATCTGTTTAACTTCTTTTTAACGCACTTTAACCAGCGTTTAACAACTCCTTTTTCCTTAGTAAATGCATATCTTTGTATTCATATGGAACTTACTTTTTACAAATACCAAGGAACGGGTAACGACTTTATATTAGTCGATAATAGAACGAATACCTTTCCTAAAAAAAACGTGAATATTATTGCTAAATTGTGTCATAGACACTTTGGTATTGGTGCAGATGGATTAATTTTATTAGAAAATGACGATGCTACCGATTTTAGAATGGTGTATTATAATGCCGATGGTAATGAAAGTACCATGTGTGGAAATGGAGGGAGATGTATCGTTGCTTTTGCCAATAAATTAGGTGTTATTAAAGATACGACAACGTTTATTGCTGTAGATGGTTTACACTCTGCTTCTTTTAAAGATGATATTGTGAAATTACAAATGATTGATGTAGATACTGTTGAAATTCATGAGCATCATGCTTTTGCAAATACAGGTTCACCTCATCATGTACAAATGGTTACTAACATAGGTGAGTATGATGTTTTTTCTAATGGAAAAAAAATTAGAAACTCTACATATGGTATTGAAGGAAGTAATATAAATTTTGTAGAACAAATAAATACGAACGCTTTCCGTGTTAGAACTTATGAACGTGGTGTAGAAGATGAAACTTTAGCCTGCGGAACTGGTGTAACTGCTGTAGCATTGGCTATGCATAAATTAGAAAAAGCACAAAGTAATACGATCGACTTACAAGTAGAAGGTGGAAACTTAGCCGTAAACTTCGAGGTTACTGCTAATGGTTATAAAAACATACATTTAATAGGACCTGCAACTTTCGTATTTAAAGGAACAATAACTATGTAATGAAAAATTTAGAAGGAGAACATATTGCGTTGAGAGCGATAGAACCAGAAGATTTAGAGTTTTTATTTACTATTGAAAATGATGCTTCTTTTTGGGAGGTGAGCCATACTCAAACTCCTTTTTCTAAATTTTTATTGAAGCAATATATTGAAAACTGTCACTTAGATATTTACGAAGCTAAACAACTACGTTTATTAGTTTACGAGAAGAATTCTAATAAAAATATTGGTCTTGTAGATTTGTTCGACTTTAATCCTCAACATAGGAGAGCTGGTGTTGGTATAGTAATACATAAAAGTTTTCAAAATAAAGGCTATGCTTCTCAAGCGTTAAAAATTTTAATTGAATATAGTTTTTTAACCTTACATTTACATCAGTTATACGCTAATATCACTGATGATAATAGTAGTAGTTTATCACTTTTTAAAAAACATGGCTTTACAGCTATCGGTATAAAAAAAGACTGGATATTAGCTCAAGGAAAATTTAAAGACGAAATTTTATTTCAGTTAATTCATGAAAAATAAAATCATTATTGGCGTTATTGCCCTACTTGTAATTTTAGGTATTGTAGGTTTTACATATTATCAGAAAATATTTGCTCCAGCCGTAACTAAAAACGGAGCGCTATTCATTACTTCGAATAGCAGCATGCAAGATCTCACACTTCAAATTAAAGAATTTGTAAATGATCCAAATGATTTTAGCTGGGTGGCAGACATAAAAAAATTCACCAAACCTAAAAGTGGTAAGTATGCATTAAAAGAACACATGAGCTTGAATGATTTGGTTAATTTGTTACGATCGGGCAATCAAACTCCTGTGAAAGTTATTTTTAACAATCAGGATAGTTTAGAAAAATTAGCAGGTAGGATAGCACAACAGATAGAAACAGATAGTATTTCTTTATTAAATGCTTTTAGAGATAACGATTTTCTTAAAAAAAATAATTTTACAGAAAAGTCTGTATTAAGTATTTTTATTCCAAATAAATATGATGTTTATTGGAATTCTTCTCCAGAGAAGTTTAGAAATAAGATGCTCAATTATTATAATAAATTCTGGAATGAGGATAGAATTGCCAAAGCTAAAAAACAAGGTCTTACTAAAGAAGAAGCCATAGTTTTAGCTTCTATTGTTCAAAAAGAAACTGCACAAGTTTCTGAGCGACCTACAGTTGCTGGCTTGTATTTAAATAGATTACACGATAAATGGACATTAGATGCTGACCCCACTATAATTTATGCATTAAAACAAGTTCATGGGCAAGACTTTATAGTGAAAAGAGTTTTAAAAAAGTATCTTGAAATCAAATCTCCTTACAATACATATAAAAATGGAGGTCTTCCTCCTACACTTATCGCTATGCCAGATATTTCTGCTATAGAAGCTGTTCTAAATCCAGAAAAACACAATTATTATTTTATGTGTGCTAGTGTAGACAAAATAGGTTTTCATGAATTTGCTAGAACATCCGCTCAACACGGAAGAAATGCTGCTAAATATCATAGCTGGCTTGATAAACAAGGGATCAAGTTGTAAAAAGAAGTCATAGTTAAGTAAATTAAACTTGAAACATGAATGAAATTAAAACGATAACAAGTTATAATCTTTGGGCAAACCAAAGAATTTCAAATTGGCTACTTTCTAATGAATTTAAAAAACTAAGTCAACCTTGTGATTCTAGTTTTCAAACCATAGCAAAGACAATTAAGCATATATTAGAGGCTCAAGTTTTATATTTATCAATAATTCAACAAACTCCAATTACTAAAAACAAGAATGATGGAAATTTCGTTATAAATGATATTGAAAAACTCATAGAACAATCAAAAGATTTTTCTTATTATTCTTCTCAACTTCAAACAAAACAACTAAATGAGACACGAAAAATTGATTTTAAATTTCTTTCAGGAAACTTTTCTCAAGGAGAATTAATTCTACATTGTATGAATCATAGTACATTTCATAGAGGTCAAATTATAACTATAGGACATCAATTGAAATTAACTAAAGCCCCATCAACCGATTTTCTTTTTTTCTTGAGTAAACTAGAAAGCGACAAAAGACAACAAAAAAGACAGAAGTTAGAGTAGTAAAGTGAAAAGGAGTTTAACCCCTAAACAATACTTTTAATCCTCAGTAAAATCATAAGGATGTTTATATGATTTTCCTGATAAAATTTTAATAATATCTTCTTCAAGGCTTTCTTTCGAAAACTCTACAAAACGTCCTAATTCTTTATTTTTTTTTATAAAAAATAAATGTAGGAACACGAATAATATTAAATCCTTTTTCTAGCCCTTTCGCTTTTTTCTTTTTATCTACAGCTATCAACTCTAGATTTTTATAATCAAAATTAACTTGATCTAAAATTTTATATAAAATAGGAGTTTCTCGTTTACTATCTTTACACCAAGTACCTATAAAACCTTTTATTATTACCTCTTTTGAATAATTTTCAATTTTAGATAGTGTTTCTTTTTCTATTTTAGTTTCATTATATTTTTTTTCAAACCATTCTTTATAGGGAGTCTTTTGCAAATCTCTTTTGTCTATTTCACCAACTAAAATTGTATTTTTTTTATCTTTGACAACTACACTTTTTGTTGTTTTACATGAAAAACAAAAGCCAAGTATTAATAAATATATCCCTTTTTTCATCTTTTAAAGTTTATAGATTATTTTACCTAAAATAGTTCTTGGAAAAACTGCTGTTCTTGTTTCATTAAATATAACATCTGAAAAACTAGAAGATATTCTATTTATATTTCCTCCTAAATTATTTCCACTAATTTCAAAACTCCAAAGACTATCCTCTTTATGATAAAAAATACTTGCGTTAATTTCGTTAAATGAATTTTTTGTTTTTGAAACCCTATTATTATAATAATTATAAAGTGTTTCTCCTTTAAAAACCAAATCTCCTATTTCATAATCAATGACAAAATCTAGTTTTGTTCTATCAGATATCGATTTAAAAACTATATTTTCGTTATCTGCATAACGATGACTTATATCGATATCGATATTAGGACCTTTTATATAATTCGTTTTAAAATTAGCATTAACTAATATATTATTACTTACAGATTTTGTTTCGTCTCCTCTTAAAAAACTAACATAATTTCTATTACTATAGTTAATCCTTAAGGAAGATTTCCAATATTTATAGTTATATACTGTTCTAAAACTAGTTGACAACTCTTTTTCAGGATTTTCAAAATTTATAGGAGAACTACTAATATAAATATCATCTGGTATAAAAACATTTTGAATTTTGTTCGTTTTTAATCTATAATTAATAGTAGGATAAAAACTCCATCCATATGTTTGAAATTTTCTATAGGATATTCTTAAATTATGATAATAATTTTTATTCAAATTAGCATTCCCTCTATAAATAGAATTAAACCCCGTCAGCTTATTATTTCTATTTAAATTTGAAAAGTTTGGAAAATTATTTCGTAAGTTATATTTAAAACTAACTTTCTTATTATTATTTATATCCCATACAAGATCTAAACTTGGTAATACAACCTGATAATTTTTATTATTTGTAAAACCGAATTGTTTATTAAATCTGTTGTAATTTAAATATTCTAGTTTTAAAGTTAAAAAGGCTTCTCCTACTAACCGTTTATATTCTGTTATAAGAGATGAAAACAATTCTTTATTTAAATTATTATTTCTAAAATCTTCAAATAAGTTAGTACTTCTGTCTTCATTTTCTTGTTTTAAAATACTTTTATAATCGTTAAAATCTATTTTGTTTTTAAAACTCACATATAGATGGTTTAAAGGATTGACAATCCAAAAATGTTTTAATAAAAGATTTACTTTATAATTTTTTAATTCAGATTCTTGCTTTACATTAATATTATTAACACCAATTATAGGCAAATTATTAGAAAAAATATTCTCTGTACTAAACCAATTTTGATCTTCTTTATTTTTAGATAAGTTTACATTTACCTTTGCCTGAGAAGTGTGAAATTTCGAAAACTTTTTTTCTATTTTAAAATTAGATTTAATATCAAAATTAGTTATTCTATCATTTGTCGAATAAGTAAATTCTCTTATTCCTAAGTTATTTTCTGTATTTGTATTTTCTTTTGCTGTAATTAACTCAACTTTATTTTCAAATTTAATTCTTACATCTTTACTGGGTTTAGATTTTAACTGAATCTTTCCCAAAATCATATTTTGATTTTGTTGCTCTTTTGTTAACCTATTTTCATTAAGATCAGTTACTAAATAACGTTGTATTTGGTTTCTTAAAATATTTGTATCATCTTTTAAAGCAATTGCATAGGCTGTCCAATTATTTTTTTCACTTGCAGAAAATTGTATATTTACACCACCAAATAAATGTTTGTTCTTATTAAAATCACCATTTCTTAACAAACGTGCCACTGGAGTTGCATATAAAGAAGAAAATGTATTTAAATCGAATCCTCCTTCATAATTTAAATAGTCTTTTAAAGTAAATGATTTTCTTCCTATGTTATTAAAATCTCCTATAAAGCCATAACTAGTTTTTTTAGAGTATTTAAATACAGTAGGATGTATAACATATCTCTCTTTAACACCACCTCCAACTTCAATATCACCAAAAGCAAAATTCTTCTTACCCTCTTTTAAATTTATATTTAGAGCTACTTTATCAGAAGTTTCTAACCCCTTTAACAAATCACTTTCGTGATAATCTTCTATTACCTGTATTTCACCTATTACCTCTGCAGGAATGTTATTTACTGCTAATTTAGAATCTCCTGTAAAAAATTTTTTATCTTCTACTAAAACCTGAGTTACTTTTTTTCCTTTAACTGTAATATTACCTTCTCTATCTACTTCAACCCCTGGCAATTTTTTTAAGACTTGCCGTAATTTGCGTTCTTTACCATTCACAAAAGCATCCGTTCTATAGGTTGTTGTGTCTTTTTTAACTTTAACAGGCTCTTTGTAGTTTATTATTACTTCTTCTAATTCGTTAGGATCTTCCTGTAGTAAAAAATCTTTTTTTGTATTAGCACTTCCTATTAAGATAGTTTCTATTGTAGTAATATACCCTATAAAACTAATAGTTATTTTATAGGATGAATTAGCAGAAAGTTTCAATTTATAATCTCCTTTTTCATTTGTAACAGCATATGCAAACTTTGCCTCTTTAGTTAAAGGTTTTGCTATAATATTAGCATTATATAAAGTTTCTTTTTTACTTTTTATTTTACCCGAAAAAATGATTTGACTATAAACAACTGAATTTAAAAGAAGGCATAAAATAGTTGTATGAAATTTCATAAATTTAATCTGGAGTAACCAAACGGGATTTTAGCATTAATTTCGATCTTTCTTTCATTGTTATTTTCTTACCTTTTTTTGGTAAAGGCATTTTGTATTCTTTTTTATTTAATGTTATTTTTGTAGCTGTAAACGCTACTAAATTTGGTCTTTCCAAACGTAATATTAACCCAGGTAAACCTCCGTTTCCCACTGGCCCATATGGAACAGATATTTCCGGAGTAAACCAAGCTACAAATGTTAAATATGAATCCTTTTTAGCTCTGCTTGTTTCGTTTAACTCTTTTCTTACCGCTTTATAACAAGTATATCCTTCAATTTCTTTAGTTTCTTCAGTTATTTCCCAACCTTGAAGCCTTTTAAGAATTACTTGGTATGTATCTCCTAAAATATCTTTATTAAAAATAGCTTCTTTTAGTTCTAAATCTTGATACCAGCCTGTATAAACTTCAGCAATAACTTTAGAAATACCATAATAATAATTATTCAAAGGAATACTTTTATTTAATTTAAAAAAAGATTTTTGACCATTATAACTCAAAGTACAAGACATTTGGTTCCATTCCTTAATAACTCCTTTTAACATTGGGTTATCCAATTTATCTTTTTTTATAGACTTAATATTGTATTCAATTTTTCCTGTTTGAGAAAAACAATTTAAAGAAATGATGAGTAAAAATGTTTTAATAATTTTCATTGTATATTTTTTTTAATAAAAACACATGCAATAATTGCATGTGTTTATTATTTAGATCTTACAGAAAGTTTACTACCCCTTACAAGCTTGAAAAGTTGTTTCATAAAGTTGGTCAGAATCTAATTCTGATTCTTCATATAATTCCTCAGCTTCACGAACTGTATCACAAGCTTCGGCATGATAATCTTTAAAAATCTTTGTAGTTTCTACAGCGTTCGCTGTTACGAATGCACTTAAGAAAAGTGCACATAAAATTACTTTTTTCATAATAAAATTTACTCTAAGGTTAATTAAATAATTTAGTGAAAACTAGTTTTAATTTTTTTGCTAGCAAATTTATTACTAATGAAAAGTGATCAATAGTTCAATAGCAATTACTCAAATCTAGAAAAAAAAAAAAAACCTTTTTGTTAACTAAATGTTAAACGCATTCTATTATTTATTTAACAAAAAATTATTCTGACTTAATTAACTGATTTTAAAACAAATTAACATTAAATTCTCACAAAGTGTTACAAATTATTCAATAGAAAATTTAAAATGATAAGAATAATGAAAACACATAAAATTCACTAAAAACAGAAATTCGTTTTTGTTTGAGTTTTTGTTATATATTTGCGCCCGCCAAATAGAAAGTATATTAATTATCAGAAATTTAACTCTAACATTAGTTAGTATGACTTTGATAAGTTTTACTACGAAAAAGATTGAAAAAAAAGAATTAGAAGAAAAAACTACACCTATTAACTATAAAATAACATCTGATATTTTAAAGTTAGAAAAAAACTTTGTTGGTTTTAAAGAAGCTCTTGCTTTTAAAGAATCTCAAGGAAAATACTACATCATAAATAAACATGGGTATTTAGGAAAATATCAATTCGGGAAAGGTACTTTACGTCGATTTAAAATTTATGATGCTCAGAAATTCTTAAAAAATCCTGCTTTACAAGAGAAAGCATTCACTGCATTATGTAAAGTAAATAAATGGATATTACGAAGAGACATTTCACGCTTCATCGGAAAAAAAATAAACGGAGTTACCATAACTGAATCAGGAATTATAGCTTCAGCACATTTAGCAGGTGCAGGAAATGTAAAAAAATTCTTACGCTCTTTTGGTAAATTCCAATTTAAAGATGCATTTGGAACTTCTATCTTAAGTTATATGAAGAAGTTTGCTGGTTATGATTTATCATATATTACAGCTGACAAAAAAGCAACAGTATAGAAAAAAACCACCTTTTATAGCCATTAGCTTTTGGCTTTTTTTAAGCTTGAATAATAAAAATAGCTGGTCTTTTATGTAAATCTACCTGCTCTGTTTTCCATTTATGCATAGGAAACGTTTTAATATATTCGGAAGGTAAAGAAATATCACAAGCTACACACAATTCAGTATTCGATTGTAGTGTAGCTTTTAAATCTTCCAGCATTTTGTTATTTCTATACGGAGTTTCTATAAACAATTGAGATTGCTCTTTATCTCTAGATAACTTTTCTAGTTCTTTAATTTTTCTTTTTCTGTCTGATTTATCAATTGGTAAATATCCATTGAAGGCAAAATTTTGACCATTTAACCCTGAAGACATTATTGCCATAAGAATAGACGAAGGTCCAACTAAAGGAATGACTTGAATTCCTTTTTCATGAGCTTGTTTTATAACCGTAGCTCCAGGATCAGCAACTCCAGGCACACCTGCCTCTGACAAAATTCCAACAGAAATTCCTTGATTACAAACATCTAGATAATTCCTTGTTTCTAATTCATGAGAATATTTATCAATCGTCATAAAGTTTAATGATGATTGTGCTTTATTAGGAGTAATTCTTTTTATATAACGTCTAGCTGTTTTTTCATTTTCGACAATAAAATAATCTAACCGTTCAATAACCTTTTTTACTGAAATAGGCATTACCTCTAAAGGTTCAGTATCTCCAAGTGTAGTTGGAATCAAATATAGTTTACCCAGCATTAGTTGTTTATTTTAGAAGCTATAATCTCACATGCTTCTTCAAGCATATTGTATACATTAACAAATCCTTTATCTCCTCCATAATAAGGATCTGGCACATTCAAATTTTCATTCGGGAAAGATACATTCAATATCATTTTCACCTTGCTTTTATCATCATCATTCCTTGACAAATACAAGATGTCATCATAATTACTACGATCCATCGCATAAATTACATCAAAAGCATCAAAATCTTTAACAGTAAACTTTCTTGATCTTTGGTCTCTAATATCTAAACCGTGTAATCTAGCCACCTCAATTGATCTTTTATCAGGTAATTCTCCACCATGATGCCCAGAAGTACCAGCAGAATCTACTAAATGCTCCGCATCTAGTTTAGACTTTAATATCCCTTCTGCTAATGGTGAACGGCAAATATTACCCAAACAAACCATTAGTATTTTCATTATAAAATTATTAGAATGTTAATTTCTTCGTTAAGTCTTCAACATATTTTCTAAACTGCTTATCAGTTTCTGTTAGGTTATCAACAGTTTTACAAGCGTGTAATACTGTAGCATGATCTCTTTGACCAATTTGACTCCCAATACTTGCGAGCGATGATTTTGTCATCCTTTTTGCAAAATACATGGCTAACTGTCTCGCTTGTACTATATGTCTTTTTCTAGTTTTAGACTGTAAAGTTGCGACATCCATATCAAAATATTTTGATACTACTTTCTGAATATAATCTATAGAAACTTCCTTTTTTGTGTTCTTTACAAACTTATCAACAATCTGTCGAGCTAAATCTAAAGTAAATTCTCTACGATTAAACGAAGCTTGAGCAATCATGGAAATAATAACTCCTTCCAATTCTCTTACATTCGTCTTTACATTTTTAGCTATGTATTCCATTATATCTTCAGGCATTTCTACACCATCCCTAAATAATTTCTTTTGTAGTATAGAAATACGTGTTTCGTAATCTGGACTTTGCAATTCTGCTGAAAGCCCCCATTTGAAACGAGATAACAAACGCTGTTCTATGTCTTGCATATCAACAGGTGCCTTATCTGAAGTAAGGATTACTTGCTTGCCATTCTGATGTAAATGATTAAAAATATGGAAGAAAACATCTTGTGTTCCTGCTTTACCAGATAAAAACTGAACATCATCTATAATTAATACATCAATCATTTGATAAAAATGAATAAAATCATTTCTAGTATTAGACTTTACAGAATCAATAAACTGCTGTGTAAATTTCTCTGAAGAAATATACAATACTGTTTTATCTGGATATTTATCTTTAATATCTACTCCAATAGCATGTGCTAAATGAGTTTTACCTAAACCTACTCCACCATATATTAATAATGGATTAAAAGAAGTTCCTCCAGGCTTATTCGCTACTGCCATTCCAGCAGACCTTGCTAACCTATTAGAATCTCCTTCTACAAAATTATCAAAATTATAATTTGGGTTTAACTGTGACTCTATTTTTACCTTTTGTAAACCAGGAATTACAAAAGGATTTTTAAGCTCTCTTTTAGCTTCTAAAGGTACTGTTACTTTTTGCGGTTTAAGAGGATTTCTGTTTGCACTTGGAATTTTAACAATTTTAGGATTATTGCTACTATATGTATTCTCCATGCGAACATCATAAATTAATTTTGCATGCTCACCTAATTCACGAACTAAAGCAACACGCAATAATTTAATGTAATGTTCTTCTAACCATTCATAAAAGAATTTGCTAGGAACCTGAATTGTCAATGCCTCTCCTGATAATTTCACAGGTTTTATAGGCTCAAACCAAGTTTTAAAGGCTTGCGGCTTGATGTTGTCCTTAATAAAAGACAGGCAATTTAACCATACTAATTCAGCTGTTTTGTTCATGTAAGCTATTCAGAAATTTTTTGTTTTACACTAAAAAATAAGTGCAAAAAATGATGTTAAAAATCCTTCTATTTGGGACGAACAAAAGTGTGAATAAATTTCAGTAAAAAAAAATCAAAATGGTATTGATTTTTATTTTTTTTTTATGTAAGATTTGATCTTAAAATTACATATTATTTTGCCTGAACATTATTCAAACATTAGAGTCCGATACGCCGAAACAGATCAAATGGGGGTTGTTTATCACGGTAATTATGCGCAATATTTTGAAATTGGTAGAACAGAATGGCTTCGCTCTCTGGGGGTGAGCTACAAAAGTATGGAAAAAAACGGAGTTATGCTCCCTGTTATTTCTTTAAATTGTAGTTTCAAAAAATCAGCTTTATATGACGATCAGTTAACTGTAAAAACTATTTTAAGAAAAAAACCTGCTGTTAAAATCGAATTCGACTATGAGATAACGAATCAAAATCAAGAATTATTATGTACAGGTAGTGCAACTTTAGCTTTTATTGACATAAAAACTAAAAAACCTACTCGCTGCCCAGCATACATATTAGATAAACTTGATTTTTAAAAACTAAAACAAACTATAGAATGAAAATATATACTAAAACTGGTGATAAGGGTACTACCGCATTATTTGGAGGAACTCGAGTTCCTAAAAATCATTTACGGATTGAAAGTTATGGTACCGTTGATGAATTGAATTCTTACATTGGATTAATCAGAGATCAAGATATAGATGATTTAACAAAAAACTCTTTAATAAAAATTCAAAATGAACTCTTTACTGTTGGAGCCATGCTTGCTACTCCACCAGAAAAAGAAACATTAAAAAATGGCAAAGAGCGTTTGAATATCCCAAAAATAGATGATGAGGCAATTCAATTTTTAGAAAACGAAATGGACAACATGAACAATGAACTCCCGCAAATGACGCATTTCATTTTACCAGGCGGACATCAAACCGTGTCATTCTGTCATATTTCTCGTTGTGTTTGTAGGCGCGTAGAGCGCTTATCTGTGGCTTTAAGTCATGAAGATCATGTAAATTCTAACGTTTTAATGTATTTAAACCGACTATCTGACTACCTTTTTGTGTTGGCACGGAAGTTGTCCAAAGATGTAAAAGCTGATGAGGTTAAATGGATACCTAAAAAGCTATAGAAAAAGTTCTTTGTTTTATTATTTTTCAAATTTTTAAGAAAAAACTTGACTTTTTCAGTTTAAATTTTATTTTTGCAGAAAACTAAAAACAGATTTAGAAATGTATTGGACACTTGAATTAGCATCTTATTTGGCTGATGCGCCTTGGCCAGCAACTAAAGACGAATTAATTGATTATGCGATTCGTACTGGTGCTCCATTAGAGGTAGTAGAGAATTTACAAGATATTGAAGATGAAGGTGAAGTATATGACTCTATCATTGAGATTTGGCCAGATTACCCAACCGAGGAAGATTATCTTTGGAATGAAGATGAATATTAGCACAAAACAATAAAACTTAAAAGTCTCTCACGAGGCTTTTTTTTTGCTTACTTTTAAGCAATTTATAATCAACTTATAAATAGAAGTATAAACTTCTTTTAAAACACATAAAATGAGCATTTTAAACTCTATTATAAAGGTTTTTGTTGGAGACAAACAACAGAAAGATTTAAAAAAGTTACAGCCTATTATCGATGATGTTAAGGCTTTTGAAGGCGATTTATCTAAATTAACTCATGATGAATTAAGAGCTAAAACATTAGCTTTTAAAGCTAAAATAAGTGAGGCTACACAATCTTTTGAGGATCAAATAGCTGAGTTAGAACAAGAAGCAAAAACAGCTGACATCGATCGACAAGAAGAAATTTATACTCAAGTTGATAAACTAAAGGATGAAGCATATGAAGCTTCTGAACAAGTGTTAAACGATATCATGTCTGAAGCTTTTGCAGTCGTTAAAGAAACTGCAAAACGTTTTACTACAAATGAGCAAATAGAAGTTAATGCTACTGCTTTTGACAGGGAACTTTCAGCAACAAGAGAACATGTTATTTTAGAAGATAATAAAGCGATTTGGGAAAACACTTGGGATGCTTCTGGAAAAGAAGTAACATGGGATATGATTCACTATGATGTACAATTAATAGGTGGTTCTGTTTTACATGGCGGTAAGATTGCTGAAATGATGACTGGAGAAGGTAAAACTTTAGTTTCTACTTTACCGGTTTATTTAAATGCTTTAACAGGAAAAGGTGTACACGTAGTAACAGTGAATGATTACTTAGCGAAACGTGACCGTGCTTGGATGGCTCCTATATTTGAATTCCATGGATTGTCTACAGATTGTATTGATTTCCATCAACCAAATTCAGAAGCAAGAAGAAAAGCTTATAATGCAGATATTACGTATGGAACAAACAATGAGTTTGGTTTCGATTATTTACGTGATAATATGGCTTCTTCAAAAGAAGATTTAGTACAACGTGCTCCTAATTATGCTATTATTGATGAGGTTGATTCTGTTTTAATTGATGATGCTCGTACTCCTTTAATTATATCTGGACCAATTCCTCAAGGTGATATCCATGAATTTAATGAATTAAAACCTCTAGTTTCTGATCTTGTATCTCTTCAAAGCAAATATTTAGTTGGAGTTTTATCTGAAGCTAAAAGACTTCTTAAGGAAGGTGATACTAAAGAAGGTGGTTTTTTGTTATTAAGAGTTTACAGAGGTCTACCTAAAAACAAAGCGTTAATTAAATTTTTATCGCAAGAAGGGATCAGACAAATTCTTCAGAAAACTGAAAACTTCTACATGCAGGACAATAATAAATTAATGCCTGAAGTAGATGCTGAATTATGGTTTACTATTGAAGAAAAGAATAATCAAATTAATTTAACTGATAAAGGTGTTGGTCATTTATCTGACAAAACCCAAAATGATACTTTTTTCGTTTTACCTGATATTAGCATCAAAATAAACGAAATTGAAAAAGCTGAAACTACACCACAAGAAAAAGCAGAGCTTAAAGAAGAATTATATAGAGATTTTAGCGTAAAGAGCGAACGTATTCATACCATGAATCAGCTTTTAAAAGCTTATACTTTATTTGAAAAGGATGTTGAATATGTAGTGGTAGATAATAAAGTTATGATTGTTGATGAACAAACGGGACGTATTATGGATGGTCGCCGTTATTCTGATGGATTACACCAAGCAATTGAAGCAAAAGAGAGTGTAAAAATTGAAGATGCTACACAAACCTTTGCTACAGTAACATTACAGAACTACTTCAGAATGTACCGAAAATTATCAGGTATGACAGGTACCGCGGTAACTGAAGCTGGTGAGTTTTGGGAAATTTACAAATTAGATGTTGTTGAAATCCCAACAAACAAACCAATAGCACGAGACGATAGAGAAGATATTTTATACAAAACTACTCGTGAAAAATATAATGCAGTTATTGATGAGGTTGTAAAATTAGTTGAAGAAAAAAGACCTGTATTAGTAGGTACAACTTCTGTCGAAATTTCTGAATTATTAGGTAGAATGCTTAAAATGCGAAAAATATCACACAACATATTAAACGCAAAATTACATAAGAAAGAAGCAGATGTTGTTGCTGAAGCTGGAAAACCTGGTCAGGTAACTATTGCAACGAATATGGCGGGTCGTGGTACAGATATTAAACTTTCTGATGAAGTAAAAGCTGCTGGTGGTTTAGCTATTATTGGTACCGAACGTCACGATTCTCGTCGTGTAGATCGTCAGTTACGTGGTCGTGCTGGTCGTCAAGGAGATGTTGGTTCTTCTCAATTCTTTGTAGCTTTAGATGATAACTTAATGCGTTTATTTGGTTCTGATAAAATAGCTAAATGGATGGATTTCTTAGGTTTAAAAGACGGTGAAGAAATTCAAGATAAACGAATTACCAAATCTATAGAAAGAGCACAGAAAAAAGTAGAAGAAAACAACTTTGGTATTCGTAAACGTTTATTAGAATATGATGATGTAATGAATGCACAACGTGAATTTGTATACAAACGTCGTCGCCATGCATTAGATGGAAAACGTTTACAAATTGATATCGCAAATATGATTTATGATACTTGTGATGCTGTTGTTCGTCAAAACAAATTAACAAATGACTTTCAGAATTTTGAGTTCGAATTAATTCGTTTCTCGTCGATGACTTCTCCTTTTTCTGAAGAAGACTTCAACAATAAACCAGAACAAGAATTAATTGATGATTTATATAAAATCGTTACTGAAAACTATAAAGCAGATGCAGATAGAAACGCGACTCAAGTGTATCCTGTCATCAAAAATGTTTTTGAAAACGAAGGTGATCGTTACGAGCGTATTGTAGTTCCTTTCACAGATGGAACAAAAACATTACGCGTGGTAACTAATTTAAAGGATGCTTATGAATCTGAAGGTAAATCGCTAGTTAACGATTTTGAAAAAAACATCACATTAGCAATAATCGATGAAAACTGGAAAGATCATTTACGTAAAATGGATGAATTAAAGCAAACTGTTCAGAATGCTACTTATGAACAAAAAGATCCATTATTAGTATACAAATTTGAGGCTTTCGAATTATTTCAAAAAACAATTGATAAAGTAAATAAAGAGGTATTGTCTTTCTTATTTAAAGGAAAACTTCCACAAGAAGATGAATCTCAAATTTCAGAAGCTCAGGAGCAAAAAAGAGAAAAGTTAGACTTACGCAAAGATGAAGTTCAAAACTCTACACAAAGAGCATTTGATAATGCACGTCAACAACAAACTCAAGAACAACCACAAGTAGTAGAAACTGTTGTTCGAGAACAACCTAAAATTGGTCGTAACGAAAGAGTTACCATCAAGAATGTAATGTCTGGGGAAGAGAAAGAAGTTAAATATAAACAAGCAATTCCTTTATTAGAACAAGGTACTTGGGTATTGTATAACAAATAAAGAAAGTAATATATACATCATAAAAAACACAGAAGGAACACTTCTGTGTTTTTTTGTTTACAGTAACTTTACAATGTTTACTTTATTTTCAACTTCGACTAACAATCATTTAATTAAGAGTTTACGATTTAACCGCACTTCATCTATACATTAGTACAAATTAATTGAACCTCTTCTCTATCCTATCAATACAGAAGATTAGTCAAACTTTAAGATGAAAAAAAGTAAACGTCGTAAATTAGATATTGTCGTGATATCAGATGTGCATTTAGGCACATTTGGTTGTAGAGCTACAGAGCTTAACAATTATCTAAAAACCATTAATCCTAAAATATTAATCTTAAATGGTGATATTATAGATATATGGCAGTTTAAAAAACGTTACTTCCCAAAAGCACACATGAAAGTCATTCGTCAGTTAATGAACTTTATTACCTCTGGCACTAAGGTATATTACATTACAGGAAATCATGATGAAATGCTTCGAAAATTTAAAGGTTTTACATTAGGAAGTTTTGAAATTGTAAATAAATTAGTTTTAGATATTGATGGTAAAAAGGGATGGTTCTTCCATGGAGATGTTTTTGATGTTACCATGCAACATTCTAAATGGCTTGCTAAACTTGGCAGTGTTGGTTACGATTCTCTAATCATGTTAAATACCGCTGTAAACTGGGTTAGCGAAACTTTAGGTTATAACAGATTATCTTTTAGTAAAAAGATAAAAAACAGTGTAAAAAGTGCTATAAAATTCATTAATGACTTCGAAACTACTGCTGCGGAAATAGCAATTGACAATGAATATGGTTATGTCGTTTGTGGACATATACATCAACCTGAAATGCGAGTTATTGAAAATGAAAAAGGTAAAACCACATATTTAAATTCTGGCGATTGGATTGAAAACTTAACCGCATTAGAATACAGTAACAAAACATGGAAGTTATATGAATATGAAAAAGACGATTTAGCTAAAAAAGTACCTAATACCATCGAAGTAAATGATGTAGAATTAATACGAGCTGAAAAATCAAACAGTCAGCTTTTTGAAGGTTTATTAGAAGAGTTTAACATTCAAAAATTTTCTAAATAACGATGAAGATTTTATACGCAATTCAAGGAACTGGCAATGGTCATGCTAGTAGAGCTTTAGAAGTAGTTCCATACTTACAAAAAAGAGCTGAAGTAGATATTTTAGTTAGTGGCTACCAATGTGAATTACAATTTCCTTTTGAAATTAAGTTCAAAATGTATGGTCTTAGTTTTATTTTTGGAAAAAAAGGTGGAGTTGATTTACTTCAAACATTTAAAAAATCAAGATTCCGTAATCTTTGGAAAGAAATAAAATCTTTACCTGTTCATGATTATGATTTAATAATTAATGATTTCGAGCCTGTTTCTGCTTGGGCTTGTAAATTAAGAAATGTTCCTATTATTTCTCTTAGTCATCAAAATGCAGTTGCAGATGAAAATGCTCCTAAATATGGAAGTAAGTTTAAGTTAGAACGCTTCATTTTAAAATATTATGCGCCTGCTAAAAACAGATTTGGTTTTCATTTTAAAACATATTCTTCTGCTACTTTTTTACCTATCATCAGAAAAGAAATTCGTTATAAAAACATTACCAATAAAGGACATTATACCGTCTATCTTCCTGCTTATGGTGATAAGAAGTTAATTAAGATATTATCGCAGTTTAAAACTACGAAATGGGAAATTTTTTCAAAGCACACCAATCAGTTTCAATTACATAATAATATCATTATAAGACCAATTGATGGTAAAGAGTTTATTAAAAGTATGGCTTCCTCAAGTGGAATTTTATGTGGTGCTGGATTTGAAACACCTGCCGAAGCTTTATATCTAAGAAAAAAGCTACTTGTTGTTCCTATGAAGAATCAGTATGAACAACAATGCAATGCACTTGCTTTAAAAGAAATGGGAGTTCCTATTTTAAAAAAATTAAACAAAAAGCAATTACCAAAAATCAAAAAGTGGTTAAAATCTAAATCAATTGTTGAAGTTAAATACCCAGATGTAACCGAAGATATTTTAGATGCAATAACATTACCTTACTATAATGAAACTGTATTATCAGAAATTAGTATTATCTAAATAATATTCTAATTACCAATCAATCGTAGAAAGACCTTTCTCTTTTAAAATTGTATTGGTTTGTGAAAAATGTTTATTTCCAAACCAATACCCACGATTAGCACTTAGCGGAGATGGATGTCCAGATTCTAAAACATGATGTTTAGTTTTATCAATCTTCTTCCCTTTTTTCTTTGCGAAACCTCCCCAAAGTAAAAAGATTACATCAGAACATTCTTTAGAAATTTTACTAATTACTGCATCTGTAAATTCTTCCCATCCTTTCTTTTGATGACTTCCTGCTTCGTGAGCCCTTACAGTTAGCGTTGCATTTAATAATAATACACCTTGTTTTGCCCATCTAGATAAATCTCCTGATTTTGGATACTGAATATTTACATCTTTTTCTATTTCTTTAAAAATGTTGATTAAAGAAGGAGGATGTGCAATGCCATCGTGAACTGAAAAACACAAACCGTTAGCTTGGCCAACTCCATGATATGGATCTTGCCCTATGATAACAACTTTTATATCATTAAAATCACAATAATCAAATGCAGCAAAAATATCGTTTCCTTTAGGATAACAGTTGTGATTTTGGTATTCCGCTTTAATAAAGTTTACCAATTCTGAAAAATATGACTTTTCAAATTCCTCATGTAAAATATGTTTCCAGCTTTCAGCGATATTTACTTGCATTCTTATTATTTTTGTGCTCTCAAAAATAGCGATTTTGAAACACAATATTTCAGAAAAAACATTACAAGATTTAGAATTCAATTCAGTTTTAGAACAAGTATCTGAATTTAGCATTACTTCATTAGGAAAAGAAAATGTTTTAAAAGTAAAACCTTTTCAGAACAATGAAGAGCTTTTGTTTGAATTACAATTGGTTAATGAATATTTGAGTTCTTTTGAAAATGAAAATAGAATTCCCAATCATGGATTTGATAATATTTCAGAGTTTAGTAAACGTTTAGCGATAGAAAACAGTTACTTAGATCCTGAAGCATTCTTAAAAATTGCCACTGTAACAACCACAGTAAATGAACAGAAGAAGTTTTTAAAGAAATTTAAAGACTACTACCCTAACCTATTTGAACTTAGTGAAGATATTGAGTACACAACTTATGTATCAGACGCTATTCAGAAAATTATTTTACCGCACGGAGAAATTATGAATAATGCTTCTCCTACGTTAAAACAATTACGAAAAGATATTAATCATGTTCGTGGTAAAATTTCTGAGAGTTTTTCTAAGGCTTTAAGTAGTAGTATTAATAACGGATATTTAGATGATATAAAAGAAAGTATTATCGATAACCAACGTGTATTAGCTGTAATTGCGATGCACCGTAGAAAGGTAAAGGGTAGTTTACTTGGCTCTTCTAAATCTGGAAATATCGTTTATATTGCTCCGCAAGCAACATTGGCATATAGTAGAGAATTACAGAATTTATTGTACGAGGAAAAACAAGAAATTGTTAAAATACTTCGTGCTTTAGCTGATGAAATTAGGCCTTTTACGCCTCTATTAGAAGCTTATCTTACATTCTTAATTCATTTAGATATAATTGCTTCCAAAGCAAAATACGCAAAAGAGATTAATGGTTTATTACCTAAAATCACCTCTAATAAAAGAGTGTATTTAAGAGATGCTTATCATCCTGTTTTGTGGAGAAAAAATGCAGCTCAAGGAATTGAGACTATTTCGCAAACTATAGAGCTAAATGAAAAACAACAAATTATAGTAATTTCTGGTCCGAATGCTGGTGGAAAAAGTATTACGTTAAAAACGATTGGATTATTACAAGTAATGCTACAAAGCGGAATTTTAATTCCTGTTCATGAACGAAGTGAAACTTGTATTTTCGGAACTATTCTTACTGATATTGGAGATAATCAATCTATAGAAAATCAATTAAGTACGTATAGTTATCGTTTAAAAAACATGCGTTACTTCCTAAGAAAATGTAACGAAAACACATTATTTTTAATTGATGAATTTGGAACAGGTTCTGATCCTGAATTAGGAGGTGCTTTAGCGGAAATTTTCTTAGAGGAATTTTATGAGAAAAAATCTTTCGGAATTATCACTACGCATTATGCGAATTTAAAAGTATTGGCTAACGAACTTGAAAATGTAACGAATGCCAACATGCAGTTTAATGAGCGTACTTTAGAGCCAATGTACAAACTATTTGTTGGTCAAGCTGGTAGTTCATTTACATTTGAAGTAGCTCAGAAAAACGGAATTCCATATAGTTTAATCAACAGAGCTAAAAAGCGTGTAGAAAGTGAAAAAGTTCGTTTAGATAAAACTATTTCTAAGCTTCAGAAAGAACGAAATAGACTTCAAAAAACATCTGATAATTTAGAAAAACAAAAATCTAAAGGTCAAGAACATATTGAAAGTCTTCAGGAAAAAGAACAACGAATTCAAGAGAAATTAGAAGGTTTTCAAGAATTATATGATAACAATCAACGCATGTTATCCTTAGGAAGAAAACTAAATGAATTACTGAATAAATACTTTCAAACAAATAATAAAAAAGAGTTATCAGCAAACTTTTTTAAATGGGTAGCTTCAGAAAAAACAAAGTTTACAAAGAAGAATCCGCCTAAAAAGAAAACAAAACAAGAAAAAGCTAAGGATAAAGCCACTGAAGCTAAACAAAAAGAAGCGATTAAAAAAGTAGAACAAGAAGTACTAAAAAAGGTAGTTGAAGTTCGAAAAGAGAAAAAAGTAGAAGCACAAAAAGAAGCTAAAGCTAGAGCCGAATATGTATATACAATTGGTGATCGTGTTCGCTTAATCGATGGTAATTCTGTAGGAACTATTGATAAAATTGAAAAGAAGAACGCCTTTATCAATTACGGAATGTTTACCACAAAAACTTCTTTGGAGAAAATAGAATTGGTAGAAAAAGCGAAGAAAAAATAATTTTAAAAATTTGAATAAAACCTAATTTGGAAGTAACCTTTTACTATGAACAACTAAAAGTAGGTTACTTCTTTTTTATTTTTAACTAGTCTTCAAATAAATTTCTTCGCTTTAATTTTAAAGGTTATATACAAACCTAAACGTAATAAATCGAGGCTGAATAAACGTTTCTGAACTAAACACAGAAAAGTTATTTGCATTGTTTCGCACCTGAGAATCGATATCTAATAAATTCGTTGCTTTGATTTCATATTCCCATTGTGCATCGTTATTTTTTCTATATGACAATGTTGCATTCCAATTTTGAAAAGATTGAGAATTTCCATCATCAGAACTCTGATTTGTATATGAATAATCTGTTCTAAACGTAATAGATTTCCATATGTAAGCATCAAACTCTATCGAAGGCGAATTGGTAACAAATGTTGTTTTTCTACTTCCTTGAATATTATTAGACACTGTAACGATATCTCAAGTTAACATTCGGAGCTTTTAAATAATTAGTTCTTATCGATGGATTGTACGTTTGTACGTAACGTTCGTTTAACGATTGTATTCCTTGAATAAATTGATTGATTTTACTGTAGTTTAAACCTGTACTGAAACTGGCTCTAATTTTACCAAATGTCTTTTGTATTCTTCCGAAAACACTTGCATTTTCATCAGCAAAATTTGAATTAAAAAATGTACTAGTTCTAATTACATTTTCGAAATTGGTTAAACTTCTAATTTGATCTATATTCTTTGAATACGAAGCTCTAGCAAAAATATTTGTATAGTTAAATAAATTGAAACTACTGTAAAACAAACTCAAATTATGAGACAAAGCATTTTGTAGTTCAGGTTCTCCAAACTGAATGTTATTAAAGTTATTTAACACCAATCCTTCAGCTAGTCGAGTCACATCAGTAAACTGATTTCTCATTTCATATCTAAATGTTAAGGCTTCACTTTTCTTAAACTGAATTCGTGTTTCAAAATCGGGTAACACTCTAAAGAAACCTTCATCATATTCAACTCCAAATTGCGTATTACTATTTCCGTAGGCATGTAAAGAAAATCCTGGAGTTATTGTAAATATTCCTTTTTTAACTCGGTAATGCACACCTAAATAAACATCACTAAAATTGTAAGTCACGTCATTTCCTAACTTACCGTCGTTTATAGTTGGTGTCGGGTTAAAAGTGGAACCGTCATTTAAAAACTGAAATACATCTGAGTTGAATTCTTGTGAACTAATAATTGTTCCAAAAGTGAAATTTATATTACTCTTAGAATTAATCAAATTGTAATAATCTAGTTTGGCGTCTAATTGATTGGATTTAATTCTTCTATTCTGATTGACATTGTAATTATCTTGAACGGTATCGAAACCTAAAGCTCCTGCAGTAGTATCAAACGGATCTGTAGTGTTTGATGTATTTGTAACAATTGCATTGTAAAAAGGATCTTCATTCTTAATTAAATGCTGTGCTTCTAAAGCGAAAATGTTGTTTTCGTCAAGTGTGTAATAGTAATTCAAATTCTGATTGATACTATACGGAGAAACTTCATCTAACTGTGTTGTTGTTCCAATTACCGATGAAATCTGATCTTGTTCTTGTTGGTCTTTAGAAACTCGTGCTAAAATATCGTAATCCACCTGATTGTTCACGTTTGGCTTATAGGATGCACTCAATTTTAGTAAACCTTGATCTGATCGTTCAACTGTTGATTGATCTGTAGCTTCATCTGGAATTCCTAATTCTTGGTTTGTATACTGAACAAAACTAGTTTCTCTCGACAGTATTTTACTATTGTTGTACACTAAAAATCCGCTTAAATCTAACGTCGATTTTGGAGAGTAACTAAAATTTGCAGTGGCTAATCTATTTTCTATTTTCTGAGCATTATTCTGACTCGTTAGAAAGTTTAAGCTATTATCACCCAAATTAATACTCGTTCCACTACTCCTACTTGGTGATCTAAATCCACCGCCAAAACCTCTTATATCTCTTCGGTTTAAAGCGACTTCACCAATATTATTTACATCTCCAATAAAATTAATACTGTATTTCGGACTATAATAGAATAGTTTCGGCTGAACAACATATAATTCTTCATTTGGCGATTTTCCTCCTCCAACGGTAACATTACCAAACCAAAAGTTCTCCTTTCCTTTTTTGAGTTTAATGTTTAAAGCAACATTATCTTGATTGTTAGTTACACTTCGTAATTGACCAACTTCTGCATAATTTCGTAAAACTTGAATTTTATCAACCGCCTTAGAAGGAATATTCTTAGTAGCCAATTTGGTATCTCCATCAAAGAAATCTTTTCCGTTAACCATTAATTTATTAACTACTTTCCCTTCAACTTCAATTTGTCCGTCTTCATTAATTTCAACTCCGGGTAGTTTTTCTAACACATCTTCCAACTTCCGTTCGGTTCCGTTTTTAAAAGAATCAGCATTGTAAATTAATGTATCACCTTTAATGGTAACTGGCATTTCGTAAGTAATTTCAACTTCATCTAAAGAATTGTCTGGTTTTAAGATAAAATCTCTTTTAATGTTTACATCTTTAACCTGAACAATTTCTTCAAAGGTTTTCATACCGATGTAACTGATCTGAATCTTGTATGATTTATTTTTTGAAAGTTTCAATGAAAATTTTCCTTTCGCATCAGTAATTCCGTAAGATTCTAGAACCTTAGTTGTTTGATTTATAGCGATAATATTAGCCAAATCTAATGAATTGTTAAGTGTATCTTTTACAATACCTTCCAATTTAACTTGACCAAAAGAACTACTGATTAACGAAAAGAAAAATAGAATACATATTTTTTTCATGAGTGCGTAATTAAAGTATGAATACAGTTACTACCTTCTTCTTCTACCTCTATTATTTCTCATTTCGATCATTTTACCTTTAATAGTTTCTTGATAGGCTACTTTTGTTATTTCTTTACCTTTTTCTGGTGCTTCTATTTCTATTTTATCCTTAGGATTCATAATTACTTTAGAACATAACATTACTTTATCTCCAGTACTCACTTCTAATATCAAGCCTGGTAATCCCCAAAACTCTCCTGGCCCGTGACTAACAGGAATTTGCGGTGTATACCAAGCCTCAACTTCAGTCATTTGAATTTCTGGTGTTTTAGTATTTCCTAAAGAATCTTTTTTAGGTTGCGATTTTCTTAAATCACTCCAAGAAAAATTATACCACGTTAATTCTTTTGTAGGAATTGACGCTGTTGCTTTCATACATAAGTAGTTTCCTATTTTTTTTGATTCTGATCCTATTTTCCATTGAATTTTTTGTAATTCATCTTTTACTAAAAAGCGTTTTCCGTAGAATTCTTGACTCTGAATCAATTCATTTGATTGTATATTTTTATATTGATCTCCAGGTGAAAAATTCTTTCCCCAAGAATCAGTCGCCCCTGAAATAGCATCAATTTTTTCTTCTTCCTTAAAGAAAGATTCTTTTCTATTAAATATCAAAACATACTCTTTTTCTAATCTATTTTTTAGTCTAGCTTTTACTTGTTTCTTTTGCATTTCACTCATCTTAGCTCCCCATCTACCAAGCTCTAATGTTGCTTTAGAAAAGTAAATTGCTTTTCCTTGAAAGTCTTTTGATTCAGGTTTTGTAAAGCCTAAAACTAAAATAATAGCTAATAATTTAAAGAGTACTGATTTCATGTTTGTAGTTAGTTTTGTTTAACAAATATAACAAAATAATAAACATTTTATATTCTTGAAGTTGTAATACCCTTTTTTTAAAAGATTTACCTATGTCTTTAAAGAATTAATCTTAGTACATAACATAAAACACCTAAAAACTTAAAAATTAATAATCAACACCTTAATATAAAATATGTATTCTGTCACCTTGAGAATTATTGAGTTTAAAAAGCTTTTAAATGAAAATATCTTACGAGAGGTTTTCATTAAAATTACTAACAATAATAAGGTCTCGACCTGACTACGAAAAAAATCTTAAAAATAATTTTAGTGTTTTATACATTATCGGCATGAATTAACTTATCAAATTAAGTTCAAAAACCAAGATAATTACTACAAAATCACCTTTAGAAAAAATAATCAGAACTAAAAAATTTTATTTTTTCATAAAAAATAGACAGACTTGTCTATTTTTTATATATCTTTGCCATGTGAAACGAAATGTAAGACAACACATCATAGAAACAGCTTCTACGTTATTCTACAGAAACGGATATAATTCTACAGGTATTAATGAAATTATAGCTGAATCTGGAATTGCTAAAGCAACTTTATACAATCATTTTAAATCTAAAGAAGATATTTGTTTGGCTTACTTACAATATAAACATCACAAATTTACGCACGATATAAAAGCGTTTTGTACATCTCAAAATGAAGGAAAAAAACAGGTATTAGCAGTCTTCGATTTTCTTAGTTTGTTTTTTAAGGAAAAGGATTTTAATGGATGTTGGTGTATTAAAACTGTTTCAGAAATTCCAAAAGAAAACGAAAGAATACGTAACGAGATTCAAAAACAAAAGAAAGAATTAATTTCTTTTATTGCGAATCTTATTCAAGAAAATTTAGAGATTTTATCTTTAGAAGAATCAGATATTCTAGCTAAACAAATTTATTTACTATATGAAAGTGCTGTAGCTGAAAGTCATCTGCATCAAAATGATTGGCCAATTGCTCAGGCTAAAGGAATATGTGAAAAAATAATTTAAAAAAATTTACAATAGCAAAGACAGACTTGTCTGTTCATTAAAACAATTAAAATTAAATATCATGGGAAATTTTAACAACAAAGTAGCCATCGTAGTAGGTGGTACAAGCGGAATCGGTTATGCAACAACACTACAACTTTTAAATGAAGGCGCTACGGTTCATATTGTAGGAAGAAGTATTGATAAAGTAGCTGATCAAGAGAATTTAGTAAAGCATAAAGTTGATATTACAGATAAGTCCTCAGTTTCTAGTTTAATAGAAAAAATAGCTAGTTTAGATACTGTTGATTATTTAGTTAACGCTTCTGGTATTTTTGGGCCAAAACCTTTCTTAGATCATACTGTTGAAGATTACGATTCTTACTTAGATTTAAACCGAGGTTTCTTCTTTATTACTCAAGCAGCAGCTAAAAAAATGAAAGAAACTAATGGGGGTTCAATTGTTAATGTAGGATCTATGTGGGCAAAACAAGCTGTTAAAGCAACGCCTTCTTCTGCATATTCTATGCAAAAAGCAGGATTACATTCATTAACACAACATTTAGCTATGGAATTAGCTGATTATAATATCAGAGTAAATGCTGTGTCTCCTGCTGTAGTTCAAACTCCAGTATATCATGGTGTTTTTGGTAGTAAAGATGCTGCTGATGAGGCTTTAGAAGGATTCAATGCATTTCATCCAATTGGTAGAAACGGGTTAGCAGATGATGTTGCAAACAGTATTACTTTCTTATTGTCTGATAAATCTTCTTGGGTAACTGGTGCTATTTGGGATGTTGATGGTGGTGTTATTGCTGGTAGAAACTAATTAAATATATTTTGTATGCATTTAAGTATTAAAGAATTATTTTCTAAACTTGGTAGTCTAGGTAAGAAATCACCAAAATCTATGGAAGCTTTTCAACAATTTGATAAAGTTGCAATGGAAGATGGTGCCATACCTGCAAAATATAAAGAGTTGATCGCATTAGGTGTTGCATTAACTACACAGTGCGTGTATTGCCTTGAAATTCATAAAGAAAAGGCTAAAAAAGCTGGAGCAACTCAAGAAGAAATCGCTGAAGTTACTTTTGTAGCTGCTGCTTTAAGAGCAGGTGCTGCTGTAACTCACGGTACTCATATTATAGACTAAAAAATTAAGGTTAAGCTTGTATATTAGCTTAACCTTAATTTTTAAAATCCTCAAAGGTTATGAATGAAAAACAATTTGATGTAATTATAGTTGGTGGTAGTTATGCAGGGTTATCTGCTGCTATGACTTTAGGCAGATCATTAAGAAAAACTTTGATAATTGATAGTGGTAAACCATGCAATCGGTTTACACCACATTCTCATAATTTTATTACACAAGATGGTAACTCACCTTCTAAAATTTCTTCTTTAGCTAAAGAACAAGTCTTACAATATTCTACAGTTACATTTATATCTGATGTTGTAACTGATGTAATAAACAAAAACGATTTTTTTGAAGTATATACAGATTCAGAAAAAGTTCAGGCAAAAAAAATACTTTTTGCTTCAGGGATTAAAGATCTATTTCCTGATATAAAAGGTTTTAGAGAATGTTGGGGTAAATCTCTTCTACATTGTCCTTATTGTCATGGGTATGAAGTTAAAGGTGAAAAAACAGGAATCTTAGCAAATGGTGATATTGGTTATGATTTATTTAAATTAATACAAAACTGGACTGATAGCCTAACAATTCTTACAAATGGACCAAAAAAATTTACTGATGAACAAATGGAAATCATCAAAAAATTTAATGTATCGGTAGTAGAGAAAAAAATAAAAGAAATAATGCATGTAGAAGGACAATTAGAAAAAGTTGTTTTTACTAACGACACATCTATTAACCTAACTGTAATATACTCTAAAGTAAAATTTGAACACAATACTTCTGTACCTGAAAAATTAGGATGTGAATTTTCAGAAGATAATTATTTGTCAATCGATTTTCAAAATAAAACAACTGTTAAAGGTGTATATGCTGCTGGTGATAATACAAATCCTTTAAGAACTGTAGCCAGAGCAACATCAGAAGGGAATAAAGCAGGTATATTTATAAATAAAGTTTTAATAGATGAAGAAATTATTAAATAATAGTCATTAACCTTGATCAAAAAAAACTGTAACATAATGATCATCAAATATATTGAATGAGCAAAGAAATTATCATAATCGGAAGTGGATTATCTGGGTTATCAACAGCTTATTTTCTGAGAAAAAAAGGATATTCTGTACAAATTTTAGAAGCTGATTCTAGAATTGGTGGAAGAATTTATACTAAAAAAACTCATAATGCAGATCTTGAATTAGGGGCAACTTGGTTATGGAAATACAATACTAACTTGTTAGAACTATGCAAAGGACTAAACATAAAATTATTTGAACAAAAAATGGATGGTGATGCATTATTCGAAGCCATGAGTGCTCACCCTCCACAACGTTTTAATTTACCCGACAATCAAGAAATTAGTTATCGTATTGCTGGCGGTACTTCTACAATACTAGAAAAACTTTTAGAAGAAATTGGTGAAGATTGTCTTGTATTAAATGAAAGAATTGTTGCGATTGAAGATAATACGAGTAATTTAATAGTAAAATCTGAGACTAAAGAGTTTACTGCTGATACAATTATTTGCACTGTTCCACCTAGATTATTAGTGAATACAATTGAGTTTTCTCCGTCATTACCTGCTGAACTTTTATCCGTAGCTAATCAAACCCATACTTGGATGAAAGATTCTATAAAGTTTGCGGTTGTTTTTGATACTCCTTTCTGGAGGAAAAGTGGACTTTCTGGTGTTGGTTTTAGTAATGTTGGTCCGTTTACAGAATTATACGATCACTGTACTATACAAGAAAATGGTTTTGCCTTGATGGGATTTTTAAATGGTGGATTAGCAGAACTAAGTAAACAACAAAGAGAAACTAAGGTGATTCAGCAACTTAAAAAGTTCTTTGGTAATCAAGTAAACGATTACATCTGCTACGACGAAAAAGTTTGGAAAAAAGAACAACTCACCACATTAAAAGACAATCAGTTTATATTTCCACATCAAAATAACGGTCATGAAATATATCAAAATTCTTTTATGGATGGTAAGTTTTATATATCTGGTACAGAAACTTCAAAAGTTTATGGTGGATATATGGAAGGTGCAGTAAGAAGAGCTATTGAAATTTCACAACACATAATAAAAGACTGATTTAAAAATTAAATCAGTCTTTCTCTTGTAATAAATTAATTACTACTTCACTATTAACTTATACGTTTTAGTTTTATCTAGCGTAATAAAATAAATACCAGCAGATAATTCTGAGGTATTTAATATACTCTCTTTCTTATTAAATTTTATTGTATTTAAAATAGTTTTACCCGAAAAATCGGAAAGAATAGCTTCCTTAAACGTTCCTTTTATCACTACTTGATCTCCTAACTGTACTGGATTAGGAAAAATGTAAGCGTTCTCTTCACTTTCATTTTCTAAAGTATTAACACTATTTCTGGATAAAGTACCGGTATTTGAATCTATAAATTGCCATTGTGTCCAATTTCCTGCCCAAGTTGTTGGTCGTTGTTGAAGTGAACTTCCGTTAGTAGCATTTCCTGGTCTAAAATACATTCCAGTTGCTCTATTTTGTAAATAGAAATAACCTCCTGAAGTATTTACTCTCCTCCATTGTGTATATTCTCCTCTATACGTATTAGGTACTTGCTGAATCGTACTTCCATTGGAATTATCAGCTGGACGAAAAAATAAACCTGTTGCTTGATTTTGAATATAATAATATCCGCCACCTACATCTATGGCAAACCATTTTGCTGTATTAGCCGTTGTTGTTGCAGATGCCATTTGTAAATTAGAAAAATTAGCGGTTCCATTTGCACTTAATCTCCCTCCTGTTTGCCTATTTTTAATGTAGAAACTACCATCTGAGCTTCCTCCGTTATTTCCACCTGAATTATCAACTGGTTTATAAACGCGAATCCAATCGACTAACATTAAATTATTATTAAAATCTTGAATTTCTGCATTATTTGGCGAACGATTTGCCGCTGCTTGCCAACTCTGATCTTCTACATTAATGATAATATCCATTTCACGAGAAAACTGTCTTCCATTATTTAAATAATTAAAAGGGTCTATAACACTGGTATTAGATGCATTTTTAGCAACATTCAAATTACTTTGATTAAAACTACCTGAAGTTGAACTAACAATCATTTTTTGAAAACCATTTTGTTGCCCTGTTGTTTCTCTTATGAGTTGACCATTTTGAGTACCTGCAGGATACGTATATTCCCATGTTCCATTAGGCAAACGAGAAGCAATGGCATCATCATCTAAAACACGGACTAAGTCACCATCGATATAATATTCTAAAATTCGTGGAGCTTTCCAATACACTCCAATACGTACTACTCTTCCTCCCCATTTAGAAACTCCGTTTTGTCTGTACCAACTATTCCAATCACTTGGCTGGTAATCTGCAAAATTTTGAGGGCGACGAAAAACATGATGACTTAAGTGAACACGTTCTGAAAAGAAATTATTTCTTCCATCATCTCCTGTTCCTCCATAACATTCTATAATATCAATTTCTTCTTTATCATCTGGACTTAACAACCAAATATCAGTAGCTAAAGATGAGTTTGCTACTTTTAACTCTGCTTCAACAAAAACAGGATATTTAACTCTTGTTTTTGAAGTAATACAACCAGATATAGTTTCTGGTCTTGTTATGTTTGTTCCATTAAATTCAAAAGTTTTGGTATACGGATTTGTTTTAGCAGCATCAAAAAATCTCCTGCTTGCCCAAATATTTAAATTTCCACCAGAAACTGCTACATGATTTCTTTGCCATTTGGTAGCTCCAGGACCATCCCAACTATTATGATAAAAATTATTCCACTTTGCAGGTTTTCCAGCAGGACCAAAATCTGTATTAGTATTCGTCGGATTAAAAGTATAATTAAAATCATCTGAAGCATTTTCAATCAGATTCCAATTGTTTGCATTTCCTAACCTTGATGGCAAAGGAGTGTTATCAAAGTCTAATTGTGCATATATTATATTACATATTAAAAATAGTATTATGCACAGTAATTGATTTTTAGGGTTTGTTTTAGACATTACTGTTAGTTTTACGGTTAAATTATATTATTCTTATTTTTTTAGCTAAAAAATTATTTAATACACAAAAATAACTTCATAAAACCATACATAAACCAATAAAGGATTAAAAAAAATCTATTGTCTAGTTTTTATAAAGTAAAAACTCGTAATAAACTCAAATAATTATAAAAAACCAATACACTATCTAACAAGTACTTAAAAGAAAAAGCTTAAACAGCTACAAATTAGCAATCATTTTTCACAAATAATTACCAATAATCACATCATTTTTTGATAAATTTAGATGAGAATTTTAAACCTTTCATTACTTATTAAGTCTAACTTTTTTGCATGCAAATAAATTAAAAATGAAATCTAATTTTAAAAACATCTTCTTTCTACTATGTTTAATATCATCTATCCATTCTTTTTGTCAAGAAAAAGTTACAATTAGCGGAACTATTTACGATGAAAAAAGTAATGAAACCCTAATTGGAGTTACTGTATATATACCTGCATTAAATGTAGGAACAACTACAAATGAATATGGATTTTACTCCATTACCATTCCTAAAGGAAACTATAAAGTACAAATAAGCTATTTAGGGTATTCTTCTAAAGAAAAAAACTTAGATTTATCTAATACAGTTACACAAAACTTTAAATTAATTGAAGAAAACGAAAACTTAGATGAAGTTGTTATTGAAACAAATGTAGAAAAGTTAAATATCAGAACTCCACAAATGAGTGTTAATAGACTTTCCGCAGCAACAATCAAGCAAATTCCTGTAGTTTTTGGAGAAGCAGATGTGCTTAAGTCTATCCTTTTTCTTCCAGGAGTAACCAGTGCTGGTGAAGGCGCATCAGGATTTAATGTTAGAGGTGGTGCAGCCGATCAGAATTTAATTTTATTGGACGAAGCTGTTGTATTTAATTCTTCTCATTTATTTGGTTTCTTTTCAGTGTTCAATCCTGATGTAATCAAAGACATTAAATTATATAAAGGAGGAATTCCAGCCAAATATGGAGGGCGTTTGTCATCTGTTTTAGATATTTATCAAAAGGAAGGTAACAATAAAAAGTTTAAATTAACCGGAGGAATTGGTTTAATATCTAGTAGACTTTTAGTAGAAGGTCCTATAGAAAAAGAAAAGAGTTCTTTTTTAATTGGAGGAAGAGCATCTTATGCACATTTATTTTTACCCTTGTTTGATCTTGATAACTCTGTTTATTTTTATGATTTAAACATGAAAGTAAACCATCGTTTTAATAAAAATAATAATATTTTCTTATCTGCTTATTTTGGAAAAGACCTTTTTAGCATTAGTGATAGTTTTACAAACAATTATGGTAACAATGTGGTAAACCTTAGATGGAATCATTTATTCAGCGACAAATTATTTTCTAATTTATCTGTAATTTATTCTGACTATTTCTACGGTTTAAACTTAGATGCTGCTGGTTTTGAATGGGATTCAGGAATTGAAAACATCAATTTAAAGTATGATTTTAAACATTATTTAAGTAATCGATTTAAATTAAGTTATGGAATTAATAATATTTATATTGATTTTAATCCGGGAGAAATTAAACCTAGCACAACGTCTTCTGGAATTAACGCTAGAGAACTAACTAAAAAATATGCTAATGAATTTGCTGCTTATGTAGATGCTGAACATAAAATTAATGACAAGTTAACACTACAATATGGAGTTCGTTTCAGTAATTTCTTGCGTTTAGGTCAAGATGAACTAAATATTTATGCAAACAACGAAGCTGTGGTATACAATCAGCAATTTAAAAAATATGAAGCAGCAACTCCAATTGGGATATCACAATTTGACCGAAGTGATATTATTGAGAGTTTTAATAATGTTGAGCCTCGTTTATCTTTTTCTTATTTACTTAATGAAAAAGCATCAATAAAAGCTAGTTACAATAGAATGGCTCAATACTTACACTTGCTTTCTAACACATCCTCTCCTACTCCTTTAGATGTATGGACTCCTAGTGGAAAGTATATAAAACCTCAGTTGCTAGATCAATATGCATTAGGTTATTTTCAATCTATGAAAGAAGGAAAATACTCCTTAGAAACTGAAGTATTTTATAAAGACATTCAAAATAGAATTGATTACATTAATGGTGCTAACTTAATTGCTAATAACGAAATTGAAACTGTAATTTTAAATGGTAAAGCTAGAGCTTATGGTTTAGAAGTTTTGGTTAAAAAAAATGAAGGGAAATTCACTGGTTTCCTTGCCTATACTTTATCTCGATCTGAACAATTAACAGCTGGAAGAACACCAGATGAACCTGGAATAAATAACGGAAAATGGTATAGTACTCCATATGATAAAACTCATGATTTTTCTATAAATGGAAGCTATGAATTAAGCGAAAACTGGAAGTTTAATTCTAATTTCATTTTTCAAACAGGACAACCAACTAATTATCCTGTTGGACAATTTGTTGTTGAAGGTTTAACAATTCCTTTATATGATAATAATAGAAGAAATGCAGATCGATTACCTTCTTATCACAGGTTAGATATATCTGCTACACTTACTCCTTCTAAAAATAAAAATAGAAAATGGCAATCTGAATGGGTTTTTGGCTTGTATAATATTTATGGAAGAGATAATGCTGCCTCTCTTGCCTTCAGCCAAAATAGAGAAACATTAAGAAATGAAGCTATACAAACATCTCTTTTTGGTATTGTACCTTCTGTTACTTACAATTTTAAATTTTAAGAAAATGAAAAAAATCATTCTAATTTTAATATGTGTAGTATTTACAAACTGTGAAAAAGTTGTAGATATTGATTTACCCACTTCAGCACCTAAATTAATTATTGATGCTGGTTTTGAAGTTTTCTTTAATGAAATTCCTGTAACAACCAATATGGTTGTAAAATTACGATTATCTACAGATTTTTTTGATGATGCAATACCAACAGTAACAAATGCAACTGTATTCTTAACCAATTTATCAGATGGAACAGTATTTAATTTTTCTGATGGTAATGCAGATGGCAATTATGAATCTAATACGCCTTTTATTCCTGAAGATAATGTTGCATACGAATTAACTGTAATTCATAATAGTGAAACTTACAAAGCAACAACAACAAAGACTAAAACGGTTCCTTTCACACAAGTTTCTCAAGGTGAGAGCACATTATTCTCGGGTAATGAAATTGAATTAGAGGTTGCTTTTAGCGATAATGGTACACAAGATGATTATTATCTTTTCGATTTCACTAAAAATAATTACTTCACCTTAGAAGATCGATTTTTTAATGGTTCTGACTATAACTTCTCTTTCTTTTATTTAGAGGAAGACAATATTGAATTACCTTCTACAGTAACTGTTAAAATATCTGGTATTACAAAAGATTTCTTTACATATTTCAGACTTTTAATAGATCAAAGTGGTCAAGGTGGTGGTGGGCCTTTTCAAACAGTCCCATCTTCTTTATTAGGTAATATTGTTAATGAAACTAATGATGCAAACTTCCCTTTAGGTTATTTCCGAATATCGGAAGTAGATACTTTTAGTATTGATTTAGTTGAAAAAACAACGAACTAATAACTAATAAAAAAACAGATTAAAGTTTTACACTTTAATCTGTTTTTTTGTTGCAAAGATTTAAAATTACTTTGTCATAGTTACTACCCTTTGAGGTAATGGTGCTTCATATCCAGCCACTCCTAAACTTTCAACAATTTTCTGACGTGTGTCCCAGTACACATCCCAATAATTGTTACAGTCTACATAAGGCATTGCTAGTAACTCAACACTATTTACTCCTAAATTATTTACTGCCACTCTTGGCTCCTTTCCTTCTCCACTTAATACATTAACATCATTTTTTAATACATCTAAAACTATTTTTTTAGCTTTTTCTATATCAGAACCATAACGAATTGCAAAAGGCATATCTACCCTCAAATTACCAATAGCGGTTAAGTTTGTAATTTTATTAGATGTAATTGCTGAATTCGGTATTATTTCTGTTTCATTCTGAAAAGTTTCTATAACAGTAACAAATACAGATATTTCCTTTACAAATCCAAATGCTCCATTCGTTTTTATTAAATCACCTACTTTAAAAGGCCTGAAAATTAAAAGCATAACTCCTGAAGCCAAATGACCTAAAGATCCGTTGAATGCACTACCTATAGCAAAAGCTGCAGCAGCTATTACAGCAGCAAACGAAGCTGTTGGCACACCTACTATTCCTGCAATAGATATAAGTAATAGTGCTTTTAAAGCAAAGCCTATCAGTGTAATTAAAAACGGACGTAAAGTTTGGTCTACGTGCTTGTTTTCAAAAACCCTTGAAACTGCTTTCATTAGCATTCTTATAATCCATAAACCTAAAATTAAAGCTGCTAAAGCTCCTAATAACTTTAAGCCCCAGTCACCAAAACCTGATGCTACTGAATTGTAAAAATTTGAAAGTGATTGTGTTATTGTTTCCATATTTCTGGTTTTTATTGATTTAAAATGTTAGACACTTCTTATTCATTTTAGTCACCTTTCAAGAAGAATAAATTGTAAATTTGAATTATGAATTTTATTAAAACTACTGAACAAGAATCTAAATATAAAGATCTTGATAAAATGGAGTTAAACAACTTATTAACAAACATTAACCAAGAAGATAAATCTGTTCCTCATGCTGTAGAAAAAGCAATTCCACAAATTGAAGCTTTAGTCAAAGTAATTGTTGATAAGTTAAAAGAAGGTGGTCGCTTGTTTTATATTGGAGCTGGTACTAGTGGTAGATTAGGAATTGTTGATGCTTCTGAATGTCCTCCTACTTTTGGTGTTCCGCACGATTTAGTAATAGGCTTAATTGCTGGTGGTGATACTGCTATTAGAAAAGCCGTTGAATTTGCTGAAGATAGTACAAATCAAGGTTGGAAAGATTTAGTAAACCATCAAATCTCTCATAAGGATGTTGTAATTGGTATTGCGGCTTCAGGTACCACTCCATATGTGGTAAATGCATTAAAAACGTGTAATCAAAATAATGTAGTTACTGGTTGTATTACTTGTAATACAGATAGTCCTTTAGTAATAAATTCAAAATATCCAATAACTGTTACTGTAGGTCCTGAATTTATAACAGGAAGTTCAAGAATGAAAGCTGGAACAGCCCAAAAATTAGTTCTGAACATGATTTCTACAAGCACTATGATTTTGCTTGGAAAAATAAAAGGAAATAAAATGGTAGACATGCAACTTTCTAACACTAAATTAATAGAAAGAGGTATTAAAATGTTAGTTTCTGAATTAAATGTAGACATAAATACTGCAAAAGCATTATTAGATACTTATGGTAATGTTAGAACAGCGATCGAAAAACACAAACAAGATGAGTGATAAATCATATGAAAAGCCTGTTAAAAAATTTCTAAAGCTTCTTTCTTTATTAATTATTTCACCTCTTGTTTTAAGCTTAGCATTTAGAGCTCAAAGGAACTTTCATGAAATGCCCAAAGTATTAATTGCTTATGTTTTATTAGTTTTAGGTATATTGCTAGTATTATATACTGTATATTTTGGATTTAAAACTTTTAAATCATTATTAGATGTATTATTTGAGGATTAATGACCAAAAATAAATTTGAAAAAATACGAAATTGGGAACATTGGCCTTCTTCAATGTTTTATGTCCCTAATCTACCTTATGCTTTCTACTTAGCAATAAGAGCAAAACATCCTGCATTTTTTAGCGCTGCAAACCCTGCTATTAAAAGTTCTGGAAACGGAACAGAAAGTAAATATCATACCATTCAGTTAGTCCCAGAAAAGTTTCGCCCTAAATCTATCTTAGTAAAACCCAATACTGATGTTCTAAACACCATTAGAGAAATTAATGCTAAAAAAATTTCTTTTCCTTTAATAGCAAAACCTGATATTGGTTTTAGGGGTTTATTAGTAAAAAAAATAAATACTGAAGATGAGTTAATTAAATACTTAAATAATTATCCTATAGATATTATCATTCAAGAATTTTTAACTCATGAAAATGAATGCGGTATATTTTATCATAGAAAACCTAATGAAGATAAAGGACATATCACCTCTATTACCTTAAAAAATTTCATTACAGTTACTGGAGATGGAAAATCTACTTTAAATGAATTAATTTTAAATGATGATCGAGCAAAAATGTATATTGATTTATTTAAAGAAATTCATGCAAAAAATTTAACTAAAATTCCTGAAACGGATACAAATATTAAATTAACTGTTATAGGAAATCATTCAAAAGGAACACAATTCATTAACGGTAACCATTTAATAACTAAAAAATTAGAAGAAACATTTGATAATTTAAGTAAATCCATTCATGGCTGGTATTATGGAAGGGTTGATTTAAAATATAATTCTTTTGAAAACTTAGAAAACGGTACTGACTTTAAGGTTTTAGAAATCAATGGAATTATTGCAGAACCTACACATATTTACGATTCAAAAAAATTTTCTTATTTTCAAGCTTTAAAAGCAATTAGAATACACTGGAAATCATTATTTCAAATTGCCGTAGTAAATCATAAAACAAATAAAATCCCCTACAAAAGTGCGAAAAAATTTATTTCAGAAATGTTCGAACTTAGAAGATACATTTCATCGATTAAAAAACTCCAATAAAAGTAAAAAAACATCTTTTTATCTATAAAAGTCACTGATAGTTAGATTTTTGTGACTATTTTATCGGCCAAGTGTCTAAAAATTACAACAGTATTATATTTATATAATAAAATTACCCCCATTATGAAGAAAATCATTTCTATATTAATCTTAATAATAGGTTTATCAGGTTATTCACAAATCAAAGTCGGAGATAATCCTAATGTAATTGATCTTAATTCTTTACTTGAACTAGAAAGCCCTGATAAAGTTTTTGTATTAACTCGAGTTACGACTTCACAAATGAATAGCATTACTCCTTTGGAAGGAGCTCTTGTTTACAACACAGATAACAAATGTGTCTATCAATATATTGGAACTAGTTGGACTAGCTTATGCAATAGTTCTGGAGGAGGAACTGGAACTCTTAATTTTAATCCTACAACAAATATTCTTACGTTAGCAGGTGGTAATTCTGTTGATTTAAGTTCACTTATCAATGATGCAGATAATGATGCTACCAATGAGATTCAAATTTTAACATTTGATACAACAAATAATACGCTAAATTTATCTAATGGTGGTAGTATTAATTTAGAAAGCATTATTTCTAATTTAGAAACTCTAACTTCAATAATTGAAAATACAGATGGAACTTTCACTTATAATGATGAAAATGGAAATCCAACAATTATTGATGTCAAAAATTTAGAAACCCTTACTTCTTTAGCACTTAACCCTGATAATACTAATATTGATTATACTGATGAAAATGGTAATACAACACAGTTAAATCTAACAAACATTGTTCAAAACTTACAGACATTAACTTCTCTGATAGAAAATACAGACGGTACTTTTACATACACTGATGAAGATGGAACACCAACTATCGTAGATGTCAAAAACTTAGAAACACTTACG
>CANMWK010000020.1 GCA_947501615.1 uncultured Tenacibaculum sp.
TTACGTATGTATTAACAGAGGTTTCAACAGGCTTAAGTGATGATGCTATTGTTAATGTAGAATATACAGAGGTAGTAACAATGATTTCGACAATGGACGATTCAGAAGTTACAGGCGAAGGTGATGACATCACGATTGATGTATTAGATAACGATATTAATGTACCAGATTCAGGAACATTAACAGTAACCAATCCATCAAACGGGACAGTTGTTATCAACGATGGCGGTACACCAAATGATCCAAGTGATGATACAGTAACGTATACACCAGATTCAGGCTTTACAGGAACAGATACGTTTACGTATACAGTTTGTGATGATGCAATGCCAGCTAATTGTTCAACATCTACAGTAGAAGTAGAAGTAACTGGAACAGTTTCGACAATGGACGACTCAGAAGTTACAGGTGAGGATGATGCAATCACGATTGATGTATTAGATAACGATATTAATGTGCCAGATTCAGGAACATTAACAGTAACTAATCCATCAAACGGAACAGTTGTTATCAACGATGGCGGTACACCAAATGATCCAAGTGATGATACGGTAACGTACACACCAGATTCAGGCTTTACAGGAACAGATACGTTTACGTATACAGTTTGTGATGATGCAATGCCAGCTAATTGTTCAACATCTACAGTAGAAGTAGAAGTAACTGGAACAGTTTCGACAATGGACGACTCAGAAGTTACAGGCGAAGGAGATGACATCACGATTGATGTATTAGATAATGATATTAATGTGCCAGATTCAGGAACATTAACAGTAACCAATCCATCAAACGGAACAGTTGTTATCAACGATGGCGGTACACCAAATGATCCAAGTGATGATACGGTAACGTACACACCAGATTCAGGCTTTACAGGAACAGATACGTTTACGTATACAGTTTGTGATGATGCAATGCCAGCTAATTGTTCAACATCTACAGTAGAAGTAGAAGTAACTGGAACAGTTTCGACAATGGATGATTCAGAAGTTACAGGCGAAGATGATGACATCACGATTGATATATTAGATAATGATATTAATGTGCCAGATTCAGGAACATTAACAGTAACCAATCCATCAAACGGAACAGTTGTTATCAACGATGGCGGTACACCAAATGATCCAAGTGATGATACGGTAACGTACACACCAGATTCAGGCTTTACAGGAACAGATACGTTTACGTATACAGTTTGTGATGATGCAATGCCAGCTAATTGTTCAACATCTACAGTAGAAGTAGAAGTAACGGGAACAGTTTCGACAATGGATGATTCAGAAGTTACAGGTGAAGATGCTCCAATCACGATTGATATATTAGATAACGATATTAATGTACCAGATTCAGGAACATTAACAGTAACCAATCCATCAAATGGAACAGTTGTTATCAACGATGGCGGTACACCAAACGATCCAAGTGATGATACAGTAACGTATACACCAGATTCAGGATTTACTGGAACAGATACATTTACATATACAGTTTGTGATGATGCAATGCCAGCTAATTGTTCAACATCTACAGTAGAAGTAGAAGTAACTGGAACAGTTTCGACAATGGATGATTCAGAAGTTACAGGTGAAGGAGATGACATTACGATTGATGTATTAGATAATGATATTAATGTGCCAGATTCAGGAACATTAACAGTAACCAATCCATCAAACGGAACAGTTGTTATCAACGATGGCGGTACACCAAATGATCCAAGTGATGATACGGTAACGTACACACCAGATTCAGGCTTTACAGGAACAGATACGTTTACGTATACAGTTTGTGATGATGCAATGCCAGCTAATTGTTCAACATCTACAGTAGAAGTAGAAGTAACGGGAACAGTTTCGACAATGGATGATTCAGAAGTTACAGGCGAAGGAGATGACATCACGATTGATGTATTAGATAATGATATTAATGTGCCAGATTCAGGAACATTAACAGTAACCAATCCATCAAACGGAACGGTTGTTATCAACGATGGCGGTACACCAAACGATCCAAGTGACGATACGGTAACGTATACACCAGATTCAGGGTTTACAGGAACAGATACATTTACATATACAGTTTGTGATGATGCAATGCCAGCTAATTGTTCAACATCTACAGTAGAAGTAGAAGTAACTGGAACAGTTTCGACAATGGATGATTCAGAAGTTACAGGTGAGGATGATGCAATCACGATTGATGTATTAGATAACGATATTAATGTGCCAGATTCAGGAACATTAACAGTAACTAATCCATCAAACGGAACAGTTGTTATCAACGATGGAGGTACACCAAACGATCCAAGTGATGATACAGTAACGTATACACCAGATTCAGGATTTACAGGAACAGATACATTTACATATACAGTTTGTGATGATGCAATGCCAGCTAATTGTTCAACATCTACAGTAGAAGTAGAAGTAACGGGAACAGTTGCAACTAATGATGATCCGGTAGTTACAGGTGAAGGTGATGACATCACGATTGATGTATTAGATAATGATATTAATGTACCAGATTCAGGAACATTAACAGTAACCAATCCATCAAACGGGACAGTTGTTATCAACGATGGCGGTACACCAAATGATCCAAGTGATGATACAGTAACGTATACACCAGATCCAGGCTTTACTGGAACAGATACATTTACATATACAGTTTGTGATGATGCAATGCCAGCTAATTGTTCAACATCTACAGTAGAAGTAGAAGTAACTGGAACAGTTTCGACAATGGACGACTCAGAAGTTACAGGTGAGGATGATGCAATCACGATTGATGTATTAGATAACGATATTAATGTGCCAGATTCAGGAACATTAACAGTAACTAATCCATCAAACGGAACAGTTGTTATCAACGATGGAGGTACACCAAACGATCCAAGTGATGATACAGTAACGTATACACCAGATCCAGGCTTTACTGGAACAGATACATTTACATATACAGTTTGTGATGATGCAATGCCAGCTAATTGTTCAACATCTACAGTAGAAGTAGAAGTAACACCAACAGTAGGAGGTAATTCAGATACAGTAACAACAAATGAAGATGAGTCAGTTGAAATTGATGTTTTAGGAAATGATACGAATGTACCAGATTCAGGAACATTAACAGTCACAGATCCATCAAATGGAACTGTTGTTATTAATGATGGTGGTACGCCAAATGATCCAAGTGATGATACAATTACGTATACACCAAATGATGACTTTAGTGGTACAGATACATTCACCTACACAGTTTGTGATGACGCAATGCCACCAAATTGTGATACGGTAACAGTAACAGTTGATGTTACTCCTGTAGTGGATGTGAATGATGATAATTCTGAAGCAAATGGTGATGATCCAGTAATTATTGATATCTTTGATAATGACAATGATATACCAACAGATGGAACATTAGTAATAGATACTGATCCAAGTAATGGTACTGTAGATGTGGATGATAACGGTACGCCAAATGATCCAAGTGATGATACTGTAACGTACACACCCGATGCTGGTTCTTCAGGAACAGATACTTTTACATATACAGTTTGTGATAATGCAACACCACAAAATTGTTCTACTGCTACAGTAACAATTGAAGTTACAGATCCATGTTTAACGGTATATAACGAGTTTAGCCCTAATGGAGATGGAATTAATGATTTCCTAAGAATTAATTGTATAGATAATCCTCAGTATAGTAATAATACGGTTGAGATTTTTAACAGATGGGGTAATACAGTATATAAAATTAAAGGTTATAGTAATAATGATGCTAGTAAAAGGTTTGAAGGAGTTTCAAACGGTAGAGCAACTATTCAAACATCTGATAAATTGCCTGTAGGTACGTATTATTACATAATAGACTTAGGAGATGGTAGTCCACTTATAAAAGGATGGATATATATTAATAGATAGTAAAGTGTAAAGAAAAATAATGAAGTCACTTTTATTGAAAAAAATAATTTTATTGATTAGCATCTGTTATCTAACAGATGCTATATCACAGCAAGATCCACATTATACACAGTATATGTTAAATACAATGTCTGTAAATCCAGCTTATGTTGGATCTAAAGGTCATACAGTCCTTACAGCATTAGGTAGAACACAGTGGGTAGGTTTTGATGGAGCTCCAGATACACAAACATTAAGTTATGATTCTCCAATAGGTTATAATGGGTTAGGTATTGGGATTAATCTAGTTAATGATAAATTAGGACCATCACATGAAACATATTTAGATGGAAATATTTCTTATACTATTCAAACTGGGACAGAAGGTAATTTAGCTTTTGGTTTGAAATTGGGAGGTAGACTTTTAAATATTGATTGGACTATTGGGAATCCTAATGCTGATGGAAATGATCCTTTATTTGCGCAAAATATTAATAATAGATTTTTGCCAACTTTTGGAGCGGGTATATATTATCATGAACCAGATTGGTATATAGGTTTATCTGTACCGAATTTTTTACGTCAAGAACATTATGATGCAAATAACTCCATAGGTGAAATAGCAGAAGAAAGATTACACTACTTTTTAATAGCAGGTTATGTTTTTGATATTAATGAAAATATAAAATTTAAACCAGCAGCATTGGCTAAATTAGTTTTCGGAGCACCTTTATCAATAGATCTTTCTGCAAACTTTTTATTTAATGAAAAGTTTAGGTTAGGAGCAGCTTGGAGATGGGACGATTCAATTGCATTTTTAGCAGGTTTTCAGGCAAGTGAATCCTTACATATAGGATATGCCTACGATCTAACAACTTCAAATTATAATGTAGCTAATAACGGAACGCACGAAGTACTTTTACGATACGAAATTTTTAAAGAGGCTAGAATGAAATCCCCAAGATTTTTTTAAAGCTTAGAATGATGAAAAAACAAACTATATCAACCACATTAATCCTGTTATTTTTAACAGTATCATTATTATCTCAAAGCAAAAGAGTTGCAGATAGATATTTCGAAGAGTTTGCATATTTTAAAGCGGCTAAAATTTATGAAGCTGTATATAAAAAAGGAGATACATCTAAATATGTTTTAAAACGTATTGGTGATTCTTACTACAATAACTCAAAAACCGAAGAAGCTGAGATTTGGTACAAAAAATTAATAGAAGAATCTAAAGAGAGTGATCCTGATTATATTTTTAAATACGCTCAAGTATTAAAAAGTAATGGTAAGACAAAGAAGTCAGATTCAATTTTCGTTGTTTTAAACAGAGATGTTAAAAATGATAAGGTTAAAAAGTATGTAGATAAAAAAAATCATTTTCAAGATTTTTTGAATGGAGGAAGAAAGAAAATTAATATTAGAAATTTAGCGACTAATACCCCATTTTCTGATTTTGGAGGTGTAATTTTTAAAGATGAAGTGTATTATGCTTCAGCTTCGCCCAGAGGAATAAGAGGGGAAAAAGTTTACCGATGGAATAATCAACCATTTTTAAATTTATATAGATCTAAAGGTTATACTCAAGAACTTGAAGAAAGTAAAATAGATACTATTTACAAAGTTGATGGAAAAAAAATATTATCAGCTCCTGTGAATACTTCTTTTCATGAATCTTCAGCTGTTTTTACCAAAGATGGTAAATATATGTACTTTTCTAGAGTAAACTTCGATGGGAAAAAACTTAGAAAAGATAAAAAACAAACAGTAAATCTAAAGTTATATAGAGCAGAGAATATTGAAGGAAATTGGAAAAATATAAAGGAACTACCTTTTAATAGTGACGATTATTCAGTAGGTCATCCAGCTTTAAGTCCAGATGAAAAAACTTTATATTTTACTTCTGATATGCCAGGATCTTTAGGAGCTACAGATATTTTTAAAGTAGCAATTAATGAAGATGGTTATGGAGTACCAGTTAATTTAGGAGATACTGTTAATACTACCGAGAGAGAAATGTTCCCTTTTGTAGCTGAAGATAATGTATTATTCTTTTCTTCGAATGGACACAGAGGTTTAGGTCTTTTAGATATTTTTCAAACAAAAATATATGAAGATGGAAGTTTTAGTAAGGTGATTAATTTAGATTTTCCATTTAATAGTAAAAAAGATGATTTTTCATTTTATGTAGATGTTACTGGTAAAAAGGGTTTCTTTTCATCGAATAGATCTAAGGGAAAAGGAGATGACGATATTTACAGCTTTTATATCTCTGAGCTTCCTAAACCAAAAGAATGTTTACAATCAATCACTGGTATTTTAACAGATAAAGTAACTAAAGAGCCTATAGCAAATGTAATAGTTAAGCTTATAGATAAAGCAACTGGTACCAAAGTTAATGAAGCATTAACAGATACGAATGGTAAATATGGTTTTGATAAAGTGGTTTGTGGAGACGATATTTTTACTGTTATAGCTGAGCATAAAGATTATAGATCTGCTGCAAAGAAGGATTTTAGTTTATCAAAAGAAGATGGTAAGGTAATACAAGTAGATTTAATGCTAGATCCTTTAATAATAGGAAATCAAATAGTTATAAAACCTATTTATTTTGATTTTAATAAATCTTTTATTAGAGAAGATGCACAATATGAGTTAGAAAATATTGTAGCAGTAATGAATAATCATCCTAAAATGGTGATAAAAATTGAATCGCATACCGATAGTAGAGGAGGAAAAGCATACAACAGAAAATTATCTGATAGAAGAGCAAAATCTACTAGAGACTTTTTAATTAAAAGAGGTATTGCAGTTAGTAGAATACAAAGTGCTATAGGATATGGAGAAGATCAATTATTAAACCATTGCGATGATAAAAACAGTAAAAAATGTTCTGAAGAAGAGCATCAATTAAATAGAAGATCTTATTTCTATATTGTTAGTGGTAAAAACGATGTTACCATTGAAAACAGTAAGCCTAGAATTATTGATAGGAAAGGGTACAAAGATCAAAAAGCAATCATGCAACGACTTAGAATGATAAGACGAACTCCAAAGAGAAAAACCTTAAAAGGAAGGTTAGGAAAACAAAACAATAAATGCTACAATGATGAAGATACCAATTGTAGTAAGCTTTAAAATAATCCCTAAATTATTTTAATATAAGCGAGAAAGTATAACTTTCTCGCTTTTTTTATGAGGTTAAAATTCCAGAGGATTTATAATTTTTATAATACTGCATCAGAATAAAAGAGCACATCACAGAAGATGCTATTCCTTCTATAGTTAAAGCAAAAACAACCATTTGAAGGTTTAAATTTCTGCCCCATAAAGAAGAGTTTTCAAGCACTAAAAGAAAACTAGAATCTATTAATCCAACATAAACAATTAAACCAATAATTGTTAAAGCTATTCCAATAACTGAAGACCCGAAACCTACATAAAAGTTATTGAAATAAGAATCTTGGTCATTAAAACCTATGTTTTGTTTTATGGCTCTATTGACTCCCCAAAACACAAAAAGAAAGTTTAAAAAACGAAGTTCAGATACATTATCTAACCCTAGAAATTTCATTAAGAGAAAGAAAATTACAATGCAACTGTATATTAAAAAACCATTTTTAAAAATAATTTTAGTAGTATCCATACGTAAAAGAATTAAAGTTAGCTATTCTTAAATATACGAAATAAAATACTGAATATCAATTTTTTAAATCAAAGCTTCTTTTAAAATAGTAATTGGATGTTTTGCTGTTTTATTTGTTCCGTCGTAAATTTGGTGTCTACAACTTGTACCTGAAGCGGCTATTTCAGTTGTTTTAGAAGCGTTTCTAACTTTTTTAAATAAAGTATCTTCACCAACTTGCATACTTACTTTATAATGCTCCTTTTCGTATCCGAAAGAACCAGCCATACCACAACAACCCGTATTCATAATTCTTACATCGTAATTTTTAGGAATATTAAGCATTGTAAAAATCGAATTTGTGGTAGATAAAGATTTTTGATGGCAATGTCCATGAATCTTAATTTCTTTACTAGAAGATGTAAATTGACTCGAATTAATATTCCCTTTTTCTATTTCTTTTGAAATAAATTCTTCAATAGTTAACGTATGTTCTGCAATTTCAGTTGCTGTTTTTTTATCATCAGCTAACCGTAAATATTCATCTCTAAAAGTTAAAATAGCAGAAGGTTCAATTCCTATTAAAGGTTTGTTTTCTGAAACTTGATCTTTAAATAATTCAATGTTTTTGTTAGCAATAACTTTTGCTTCTTTTAGAAAACCTTTAGAAATATAACTTCGTCCGCTTTCTTCATGATTTAAAACTTCAGCTTTGTATCCTAAAGCATTCAATACAGCTATTGCATCTTTACCAATTTCAGTATCATAAAAATTAGTGAACTCATCATTAAATAACAATACTGTTTTCTGGCTGTCTTTCTGATTCGTTTTTTTCAACCAAGCGTTTAAAGTTTGTTTAGCTAATTTCGGAACAGTTCTTTCTTGTGCAACTCCCATTACTTTTTTAGCTAAACTCGTATTGGTTAAGAAGTTTGTAAAGGCAGGAAATTTGCTTCCTAACTTATTGTACTTCGCATTATTTGCAAATAATTTACTTCTGAAAGAATATCCATTTGTTTCTTGATATTGATATAAAAATTCGGTTTTTAAAGAAGCAACATCAACATTACTCGGACATTCACTAGCACAAGCTTTACAACTTAAACATAAATCAAAAACAGTTTTTAACTCTTTGTGATTAAACTTATTTACTTGATCTGAGTTTGTTAAAAATTCACGTAAAGCATTTGCCCTCGATCGAGTAGTATCTTTTTCGTCTTTAGTTGCTCTATAACTCGGACAAAGAGTTCCACCAGCTTCTGGAGATTTTCTACAATCACCTGAACCATTACACTTTTCAGCTAAACGTAAAATTCCTTCACTATCAGAAAAATCGAAAATAGTATCAATTTCTGGTTCATTTCGATCTACTTCGTAACGTAAACTTTCATCCATTTTAAAAGCATCCGTTATCTTTCCTTTGTTGAATACGTTATTCGGATCAAAAGCTTTTTTAATACGTTTTAAAAGTTGGTAATTGCGATCACCAATCATTAAAGGAATAAATTCTGCCCTTACAATTCCATCTCCATGTTCACCACTAAAAGAACCCTTATATTTCTTTACAAGCTCTGCAGTTTCTGTTGTTATTTTTCTAAATAAATCAACATCCTCAGCTTTTTTAAGATTTAAAATAGGTCTTAAATGCAGTTCTCCAGCTCCTGCATGCGCATAATACACCGCTTGTTGCTGGTATTTGTCCATAATTGCTGAGAACTCTTCAATGTATTCAGGTAAATCGTGTAAATCAACAGCAGTATCTTCAATACAAGCCACTGCTTTTTTATCACCAATCATATTACCTAATAATCCAAGTCCGGCTTTTCTTAGATCTAGAACTTTTTTAATATCGTCGCCAAATACTTTAGGATAATGATATCCAAAGTTATTGTCTTTTAAATCTTGAATTAATGTATCTGCTAATTCTTCGACTTTTTCTTTAGAATCAGCTTTAACTTCTAACATTAAAACAGCTTCAGGATCTCCTTGAATAAAAAATCTGTTCTTAGCTTGTTCTCTGTTATTTTTAGTACAATCTAAAATCACTTTATCCATCAATTCACAAGTGAATAAATTATGATTCATAGTAGTGATTGTAGCTTTTAAACTCTCATTTACACTAGTAAAGTGTGGAGTAACCATAATGCTATGATTAGGAGGAAGGTCGTCTAATTGAATCGTAATAGCAGTCATAAACGCTAAAGTTCCTTCACTTCCTGAAAGAAATTTGGCTGTGTTAACAGTATCTTGTTCTCCACCAAATAAATTTGAAGTCAAAAATTCATCAACAGCATAACCAGTGTTTCTTCTATGAATTGCAGCTTTCGGAAACTCTTTGATAATTTCTTCCTGAGTTTCTTTAGAACTTAATTCAAAGAAAATAGATTTATATATTTTTCCTTCTACATCACCCTGAGTTGTTTTTTTTCGGAATTCTTGAGAAGAAATTTCTGAAAAAGTAGCTTTAGAACCATCAGATAAAAGTGCATCAATAGCAATTACTTTATCTCTGGTTACTCCATATCGAATAGAAGTACTTCCAGAAGAATTGTTCCCGATCATACCACCAATCATACAACGATTTGAAGTAGATGTGTTGGGACCAAAAAATAAGCCATAGGGTTTCAAAAATCGATTTAAATCGTCTCGAATAATTCCAGGTTCTACAGTAATAGTTTTACGTTTTTCATCAAACTCAAGAATATTGGTGAAGTATTTAGAAACGTCAACTATTATTCCATCACTAACACATTGTCCAGCTAACGAAGTTCCAGCAGTTCTAGGAACCAAAGTTGTAGTATGCTTTATGGAAAAATCAATTAGAAGTTTAATGTCTTCAATAGTTTTAGGAAAAGCAACTGCAGTTGGAGTTTTTCTATATACTGAAGCATCTGTTGCGTAAATACTTTTATGTAAATCATCAAAAAATAATTCACCAGCTAGTGTATTAGCTAAATTTTGTAGTTGTTTTTTTAATTTCATGATTTATTTTTAAAGTACTTTCATACTTGTAAATAATAATAGTAATCGGTTTCTATGGTTGTAGTTGAAAAGTTATCTATAGTTTTTTTGAAAAAAGGAGCATGTAGTACCATACTATGATACTCTCCATTTTCACCACAGATATCTATATCTAACGATTTTAATTCATCTAAAATAGTATAATCTAACTGTTTTCCGATCCATTTTTTAGTGAAAAAAGACTTTTTTACTAAAGTGAAAATTATCTTGAAATTATTTTGAAGAAGTTCATTAATTAAACCTTCTCGTTCTTTTTTCCATAAAGGATTAAAAACTTCAACACCTGTTTTTTTAGCTCTTTCTTCTATCCAATTATCATGATTTTCAATTTCATCAATATCTCCAGTAATTAACAGGTTAATATTGTATTGATTTTTCAGTTCTGTAATTGCATCTTCATAACTTTCTATCATAGGAGCTTTTACAGTCATCTGTAAATGAGGCAAGCCAATAGCTTGTATTTGTCTGCGGATGATATTTAAATTATGAGCTTTAAAATCGGGAACTTCAGGAACAAATGTAACCAGATGTGAAATTTTAATTCCTAGTTTTTGAGCTTTAAAAAAAGCCAAAGCACAATCTTTACCACCTGTCCATAACACAGCAGCATTTTTAACCATAATTATTAAATTAAAGAGTCTCTTTTGAAGCAAGTATCAAAACAAATGAAAGAATCTGTCCCAGCAACACCATTAATTAAATGTACTTTATCGTATAAGACTTTCTGTAAATGTTCGTTATCTCTGGTGTAAGTGAGTATAAAAATAGCATAATTGCCAGACACAAAGTTACATTCAACAATTTCATCTATTTTTTCGAGCTCTCGCATTACTTCTTTTGCAAAACGTGCTTCTCTTAATCGGATACCAGTGTACGATTTTGTTTTGTAACCCAGCTTTTTTTCATCTAAAATAAATGCGGCATGTTTAATAACTCCTTCAGTAGTTAGTTTTTTTATCCGCTGATGAATTAATGAATTAGAAACATTTAATTCTTCAGCTATTTGAGAAAATGCTTTTCTAGCATCTTCTCTAAGTTTAGATAAAATTTGCCGATCTATATAGTCAAACTGATGTTTCAAAAGGAATGATTTTATGAGTTACAAAGTTAGCATTTATGCATTGAGTTCAAGTAAACATTTTTGAATAGTCTCTTCTTGCATATCTTTATACCATTTTTGTAATTCGTAGACTGGTGCTCCCAAGTCTTTTTCAAATAACGATTGGTTAGCGGTTTCATTATAATTACGTTTAGCATCATCCGTACCTAAGTTTGAAGCAAATATTCCAGCTGCACTTACGGGTAAAAAATCCTCATAAACCATTGGCTCTATCGTTAAGTACCCATCTGCTAATAATTCATTTATATCTTCTTTTGTATAGGCTTTTTCTTTAGAGATATTTTTTGCTTTTGCTGTGGTGAAATAATGGAAATAGGCTAACTTATCAGATTGTAGAGTTGCATAATCATCAGGGAAATTTTTAAAATTTTCTAGTAATAACTCATTGTATTCTGAAGCATTTTTTGCATTAGGTGATCCACCAATAGCTTTACGTGTTTTTCCCAACAATTCATTGTATAAATCTAATCCTTTTTGAGTTAAAGCGGCACCACGTTGTTCTATTTCTCCAAAACGAGCTTTATGTTCACCTATTTTTCCATTTCCGACTTCGTTTTTAAAAGTAACTTTTTCAGTTAATGCTTTAAAGCTAGTTTGACGTAACAAAATTGGACATTTTCTCGTGGGTGGACCTTCTATAGTATCTTTTGGAGGTATATTACGAGCTTCCATACTTGCTTGTACCTGATCGATATCTAAACTTCTTGGTGTTAGATGATTGATATGTGGACCTTTAAAAGCTACAACATCTGCTATTAAACGATGTTGTTGTAGTAATGTTTCATACATTTTATGATCTACGGTAGCAGTATCGTGCCATCTAAATGTTTCTATAGCTTCTTGAACAAAAGTTTCAGCATCTTCTTTGTTCAATCCACCATCTTTTTCTGATTTCAAAATCAATTCTAAAGCTTTTTTGGTGAAGATTTGACGATCTTCTAAAATAGTTTCAACACGTTCTCGTAATTCATTGTCATCAATTAAATCTAATCGTAATAAAGAGGTGAAAACTCTAAAAGGAGCTTGATTTAATGTGGTGTTTTCTATGGCTCTAAACGCAGTAGAATGTACAGGAACACCAGCTGTTGCCAAGTCATAATATCCAACAGGAAACATTCCCATAACCTTGAATAAACGACGCATAGTAAATAGTTCGTAAGGTTTACCTAAGCGAATTGCCCCATGACGTTCCATATTCAGTCTAGTGATTTCTCCTGTATTTTCTAATTGTTCTTTAATTGTTGTAGATTCAGAAAGAATTTTATGATTAATTTCATGAACTAAGTTTAGTAATTCACCATAAAGAGGTACTTCATTTTTATACATGTCTGATAAAATAGAAGCAAAACGATTACGAATATATTCTGGAGATACGAATGCTTTTGTTGTATCATTAGAACTTTCTACTATATTTTTTGATGGCATAACGTATTAAATTTGATTACAAAATAAATGAATTTAATTGCTTACAAGGTCTTTAAAAGTGATATTAACTTTTAAATAGGTGTTTTTACGTTAGATTAACTTTTTTAAAAGCTTTTTAAAAATACAAAAAACAATTTTAATTAAAAAAAGGTGTTTTAAAAATCAATTTGACTTTACTATTTGACAAAAACTATTTATTCCTTGTAAATCTGAGTTTGAAAAGTATACAATTAGCTCTTTTGTGTACTGTAACAAAATAAAAATGAAGTTGTTTTTAAAATAAAAAGACAATTTGCATATGAATTTATTAAGAGTTTTATTGGCTATTATTTTTCCTCCACTCTCCATTATTGATAAAGGTTGTGGATCATTTATTATTATTTTATTCTAACTATTTATGGTTGGATTCCGGGTGTAATCGGAGCTTTAATCATTTTGAACACCTCAAATAATTAGTTCTAAAGGATAATTTATAAATATTAATTTTTTCTTAAAGTTTTGTTTCAATTTGTGATTTGTATAAAGTTCAAACTATTGGTTATATCTTTGTTACATACACCGAATATTTCAAAATGAAAAAAATACTTACACTATTACTGCTAACAGTAATCTTGTCTTGTTTTGCGCAAAACAAATTAGATTTATCCTATTATTTACCTAAAAATGTAACTTATAATAAAAATATACCTACACCGAAATCTGTAATTGGACATGAAGTAGGAGCGTGGCATGTTACACACGATAAGTTATTGTATTACATGAAAGCTTTAGCCAAAGCTTCTGATAGAATTGTTATTGAAGAAAGAGGAAAAACTTTTGAAGATAGACCTCTAATTTTATTAAAAATAACTTCACCTAAGCATCATAACAATTTAGAGGATATCAGAAAAAAACATATTGAAGCTACCGAGAATACAAGCATAGATGTTTCAAGTCTACCTATAGTCGTTTATCAAGGTTTTTCTATTCATGGAAACGAAGCTAGTGGAGCTAATGCTGCTTTAGTTGCTGCGTATCATTTGGCTGCCGCAGAAGGAAGTGAGATTGAAAGTTTACTTGAAAATACAGTTATTTTATTTGATCCATGTATGAATCCAGATGGTGTTCAGCGTTTTTCCTATTGGGCAAATAGTAACAAATCAAAAAATATAAATGCTGATCCAAATGATAGAGAATATACTGAAATTTGGCCAAGAGGAAGAACAAATCATTATTGGTTTGATATGAATAGAGACTGGTTACCAGTACAGTTACCCGAAAGTAAATCTCGTGTTAAGACATTTCACCAATGGTTACCAAATATTTTAACAGATCATCATGAGATGGGGAGTAATTCTACATTTTTCTTTCAGCCAGGAATCCAAAGTAGAACACACCCATTAACACCAAAGTTAAATCAAGAGTTAACAAAAGAAATAGCGTCTTATCATGCTAAAGCCTTTGATAAATTAGGTTCTTTATATTATTCGGAAGAAAGTTTTGACGATTTTTATTATGGAAAAGGATCTACTTTTCCTGATATCAATGGAGGAATAGGAATTTTATTTGAACAAGGAAGCTCAAGAGGTCATGCACAAGAAACAGCTAATGGTTTACTAACATTTCCTTTTACGATTCGTAATCAGTTTACTGCTGCACTTTCTACATTAGAAGCGGCAAAAAGTATGCGTGTTAAGTTATTGAACTATCAACAAAATTTTTACAAGAATTCTAAGTCATATGAAAAACAAAAAGCTATTGTATTTGGTGATGAAAAAGATGCTGCAAAAACGTATCATCTAGCTGAAGTGTTACAAAGGCATAAGATCAAGATTCATAAAATAAAATCAGATTTTACAAAATCGGGTAAAATTTTTAAAAGAAATTACAGTTACGGAATTCCATTAAATCAGAAGAATGTTCGTTTGATTAATGCAATGTTTGATGTAAGAAAAAGTTTTACAGACAGTCTTTTTTATGATGTTTCTGCATGGACTTTCAATCATGCTTTTGGTGTTGATTTTGCTAACGATATATCTTTAAATAAGCTTGAAAATGAAGTAACAACCCTTACATTAAAGAAGGGAAAAGTTAGTGTTAAGAGTGATGTTGGATATTTAATGTCTTGGAATGAATACTATACTCCTAGAGCTTTGAATACCATTCTAAACAAAGGATTAAGAGCTAAAGTAGCTATGAAAACCTTTACAAATGGAAGTAATAATTTTGATTATGGAACAATTTTTATTCCAGTACAAAATCAAAGTTTAAATTCTTTAGAGTTATTCAAGTTCTTGTCAGAAATAGCAGAAAATAATTTTGTTGATATTACTGGAGTTAATACTGGTTTAAATCAAGGAATAGATTTAGGAAGTAATAATTTCAGAACTATTAAAAAACAAAAAGTAGCTGTACTTGTGGGGAAAGGAATTTCTCCTAGTGATGCTGGTGAAATATGGCATTTATTTGATCAAAGATTTGATATGCGTATTACAAAATTAGATATATCGAATTTTCAAAGAACCGATTTGTCTAAATATTCAACTATTATAATGCCAAATGTTTCTTCATTAGATCATATTGTAAATAGTAAACTAAAAGAATGGACAGTAAATGGAGGTGTTCTTATCGGTTATAAAAATGCATCTCGTTGGTTATCTAATCATAAATTTATTAAGTTAGAATTTAATACTAAAAAAGCTCAAGTTGCTAAAAATATAACATTTGAGAATAGAAGACTATTTTCAGGAGCTCAAGTAATTGGAGGAGCTATTTTTGAAGCGAAGATAGATAGATCGCACCCTGTGAATTTTGGATATAAGAATAATTCAATAGCATTATTTAGAAATAGTACCTTATTTATTAAACCGGATAAGAACAGTTATAACAACCCTATTCGTTATACTAATGATCCTTTATTAAGTGGTTATATTTCTAAACAAAACTTAGCACAATTAAAAGAAACTGTTCCTTTTAAGTCTAGCCAATTAGGAAGAGGAAAGGTATTAGTTTTTACTGACAATACTAATTTTAGAGCTTTTTGGTACGGAACTAATAAATTACTAATGAACGCTGTATTTTTTGGAGATAAAATGTAGTGAAAAATTAAAAAACACATAAAAAATGGTACTCAAGAAATAATTTATGAAACTTGAGTACCATTTTTTATGTGTTTTTTAGATGGAGAAAGCAGTACAACCTTATTTTCTGAATTATAAACGCCTAAAACTAAACATTCACTAATGAAATTTGCGATTTGTTTTGGCTTAAAATTAATAACACAATTTACTTTTTTATGAAGAAGTTCTTCTTTAGTATAAATATCAGTGATTTGGGCACTAGTTTTTTTTATACCTATGCTTTCACCAAAATCAATTTTTAATTGATAAGCAGGCTTTCTAGCTTTAGGAAAGTCATTAACTTCTATTATTGTTCCTATTCTTATATCTACTTTTAAGAAATCTTCAAAATTAATGTGATCCATTTTTATTTTGTTTTTGAAGTCAATTTTTCAATAACCCATAGTGGTCCTATTAAAAGGAATTGTAAATCTTTAATAAATGAAGGTTTTTTACCTTCAACCTTATGTCCATAGAATTGACCGATCCAAGCCACAACGAATATTACAATAGAAGTTATTAAAAGATTAGTGTTATTATTAATCCAATTATTACCAGCTATGGCTAATAAAATAACGATTAACATTTTTATAAAATACCAAAAGCCTAATCTTAGGTAAAAAAATACAGTCAATAGTATACCTATAACAAAAGCCCAATTTTCTATTAAAGGATTGAATAATTTTAAAGTATTTTTTAAAAGAGTAGGAGGGATAGACATAAATAAACCTATAACGCTAAAAAATATAGCAGGTACACATATATAGTGTATCAATTGATTTGTTTCATTTTGATGACTTATAGCATATTCATCAAACCATTCTTTTGCTGTTCTCATTTTGTTAAATTAAAAAGGGTCAGATAAAAATCTGACCCTAGTTATATATGTAATATTCTGAAATCTCTTTTTGTAAAAATTAGTTTAAGGTAAAATTAATTGGGAAATTATATTTAACGTTAACTTCTTTTTTATTTTTAACGGCAGGTGTAAGTTGTGGTATACTTCTAACTAATTGAGCAGCATAGTCTTCCAAACTCTTAGCACCTTGAGGTCCTCTAGCTTTTACATCTACTACATTACCATTTGTGTCTACAACAAAATATACAGACACTTTACCTTGAATCTTTTTATCATAAGCTTCTTGAGGGTAAACAAAGTTCTTATTTAAGTGATTTGAGAACTCTCTATCGAAACATTTTTGAGAAACATTTCCTTTACAATTACTGAATTGTGGTACCTGATCAACATTTTGATGAACGTAAGCTTTATCAGTTTTAGGATTGTATCTCTTAATTATCTTAACGTTAGATGGCTTTCTACCTTTAATTTTAAAAGCAATAGGTACACCATACTTTACTTTAACAGCTTTACCATTATGTTTACCAGGAATAAACTTAGGTAATTTTGAGATAATTCTTTTTGCTTCTTTTTCTAATAAATCACCTTTGTAAGGTGCTCTAACATTTAAATCGGCAACAGAACCATCTTTCTCAATTATAAATTGAACTAGAACTCTACCTTGAATACTTTTTTCATAAGCTTTTTCAGGGTATGTAAAGTTTTTACTAATGTGTTGTGTTATTTTTTCTCTAAAACATTTTTCTTGTTTGAAAATAGCAACACTCTTACAATCTTCAAATAAAGGAATTTCCTCTACTAAATTAAAAGGTACTTTGTCTACAACATCTTCATTGCTTAAATCTAAATTACCAACGATAGATGCTTTCTTTTTTAATTCGGCTAACTTATTAGAAGTAGCACTAGAAGAACTCATACCTGTTACAGCATTTCTTTTACGAATAACTCTTCGTCTAGATTTTACTTCTACAGATATTTTCTTTGCTTTAGCATTCTTGTTATCTACAGTACACTTAGTGATACTGTTTAAGTCTAAAGCGGGATCTCCAGCAGGAGTATCACAAGTCTCATCTTTTTGAGAAAAAGCTATTTGCTGAAAGAATAGTATTACAGCAAAAGCGAAAACTTTTTTAAACATACTTTTTAGGGATTAGAGATTATCTGCGGCTAAGATATAAATTTAAGCTGATTAAAAAAAATTTATATGTTTTTTTTAATCGGCTGCTAATAAGCATGATATCTTTCTTAGCCTAACACTTACAGTTAAATCAATAAGTATGCCATAGATTTAAATTTTGCTATTATTCACTAAAATTAATAGGTAAACTATATTTTACATTCACAGGTAAACCATGGTGTTTACCAGGTGTAAGTTTAGGTAATTTAAGTACTACTCTTTTAATTTCAGTTTCTAATTGCTTATTCTTATTTCTAGATTTAATAAGAAGATTATTAATATTTCCTTTTACATCAATAGTAAATTGCAAGAAAACTCTTCCATTTATACCATCGTTTGATGCTCTTTCAGGATCAAAGTTTTTAGCAAAGTGTTTTGAAAACTCATTATTAAAACAATCACTTTTATCTCCACTATTATTTTCACACTTAGGAAACATTGGCACATCATCTACAACAGAAAATAAAATTTCTTGTGCAATTACTTTTTTTGTAATTATTTTATTTTGAATTTCAATTTTTTCATTGTTAGCAGCAACATCTTTTTTCAAGCTCTCAGTATCACCTAAAGAATTTACTTTGTCTCTTTTTCGAATAACTCGTTTACGAATTTTATTCGCAGCTACATTAAGCGTAACTTTTCTTTTATTATCGGTCTCTTTTTTTAGGGTACATTTTGAAATACTATTCAAGTCTTGAATTTCGATTTCATTAGGAGAAGTGTCACAAGTTTCATTTGATTGTGATGAAACATTGTTAGCAAGTAAAAAAATGAAAACTATTACTAATAGGGGGGAGAATTGTTTCATGTTAAAGGGGGGAATTATATTGGTTAAACTTTATTATTATATCTTCATTTACAAAGTTCGGCTTTAAGTTATTTTAATATGTTAAGAATCTTTTATTGAAAAGTTAAATCATAAGAAAAAAAACAATATTTGTTGTTTTTAATTTTATAATAAATTAACAATTACTTTACATAAGTAATAAAAGAGAGTCAATTGTTTGGTAATTAATAAACTACAAAAGCTAATTTATTAATAATTATTAATAAATTAGCTTTTTTTCTAAAATATTTTCTGTTTATTAACAGTTTTATTTTACATTCATTAGCTCAACATCAAAGATTAAAGTAGCATTAGGAGGTATAACACCACCAGCTCCATTAGCACCATAAGCTAAGTTAGAAGGAATAACTAAACGAGCTTTATCACCAACTTGTAATAATTGAATTCCTTCATCCCATCCAGGGATTACTTGTCCAACTCCAATAGCAAAATCAATTGGTTGTTTACGTTTGTATGAAGAATCAAAAACAGTTCCATCTAACAACTGTCCTTTGTAGTGTACTGAAACTGTTGCTCCTTTAGTTGCTTTCTTTCCTTCTCCTTGTTGAAGAATTTTGTAACGTAATCCACTTGGAGTTTCATCGTAACCAGCAGCAACCTGATCTAAAAGTTCTTTTTGTTTTGCCTTTTCAGCAGCTTCTCTTTTTTCACGTTCTCCTTCAAAAGATCTAAAAGCCTCAACTGCATTCCAAGCTTCAGCAGTTTCACCAACTCTTAAAATTTCAACATTCATATCATCACCTTGCGCAACAGCATCAACAACATCTTGTCCTTCAATTACACTACCAAAAACAGTATGCTTTCCGTCTAACCATGGAGTAGCAACATGAGTAATAAAGAATTGAGAACCGTTAGTTCCTGGTCCTGCATTTGCCATAGAAAGTTTTCCAGGAGCATCGTGCTTTAATTCTGGGTGAATTTCGTCGTCAAATTTATATCCTGGATTTCCAGTACCTGTTCCTTGTGGGCAACCACCTTGAACCATAAAGTCAGCAATAACTCTATGGAACTTTAATCCATTATAATAAGGTTCACCTTGAGGACGAGCAGAGTTTTCTAAATTTCCTTCAGCTAAGGCAACAAAGTTACCAACTGTTCCAGGAGTTTTTTCGTATTCTAAATTCACTAAAATATCTCCTTTAGGAGTAGTGAACTTTGCGTATATTCCGTTATTCATTATAAATTATTATTTGTCAGTATTATTTTTAAGTGAGGCAAAGTTATAACTTATACCTATATTAAAGTTGTTTGAATTTACATTTCCGAAAGGGGAGTATAATTTCCCCCCAGATATATGGAAAGCAAAGTTATTTGTAGCAAAATAATTAAATCCTAAAGTTGGTCTTACTACAATACCTTCCCCGGTATCTACACCAGCACCTCCAGCAGCTCCTCCGGTTATATTTACAAAAGCATTTACTTTATGAGATAAAAAAGTATTAGTTTTTACACCAAAACCAGCCAATCCATGGGCATAACCACCAGATCTTCCTCCATAAGCAAAGCCAGCTTCACCAATTAAGTAGACATTCTTGAAGATATCGTAAGTAAAGTTTAAAGCTAATAATTGTAAATCAGCAACCAATATATTGTTTGGATCATCTGTTTTTTGAACTTCAAAATAAGTTTGGTTTTGGATAGATGCTGAAATTCCCTGAGTTTTAAAATTTGTATTCAATGTTCCGTCTGAAGTTTCAGTTCCGCTACTCAAGTTCATATATTTCAAACCAAAGCCTAAAGTGTAAGCTTCAAAATCTCCATCTAAAGCTCGGTAATATCCACCATGTCCGCTTAATGCTAGATTGTCAGAAATTTTTAAATCTAACCCAGCAGAAGGATAAACAGTTAATCCGCCTTCAGGAGCAATTCTTCCTCCAGCTGCACCAACAGCCAATTTTCCAAAAACATTGATATACTTTGATTGATACGGATGATAACCAGCACCAACAAACAAATCCATAAAACCAGCTCTTAGTCCTTTATATATAGCATCGGTATGTGCAAATAAAAATGTATTCTCGTTTACATACTTCTGATATTCGAAACCTAATACATATAATGTAGTATCTAAAGGATCTCCATTATCTTTTTTAGATTCTCCGAAAGGGAAGAAGAAATCGAAACGAACTTGCTGTGTATTTTTAACAACAGGTCTTTTCCAATATGAATCGTTACCTAAGGTGTTTGTGAATTTTTGATTTGCATTTTCATAATCTGTATACCTGAAAATACTTGGAATTTCAACGAAGAAAGAAAGAGAGTTATCTTTTATACTTCCTGTATAAAAGTTTAAATGACTGAATTGTACTCCAAAACCATAGTTTTTCTTTTTGTATTGTAAACCAATATTTGGATTGATAAATGCTCCATCATTTACTAAAATTCTGTAACCACCACCGCCACCGAAATGGAAGTTGGCATCAAAGTATAAATTGTCAACGATTTTTTTGTTGATACCTAATTCTGCACCTAAAGTGAACAATCCGCCTTGATCTCCAGTTACAGCAAAATGAAAACCAGCTCCACCATATAACCAATCGTTAAAAGGAATTTGATAATGCAATCCGACCAATCCCATAGTAGATTCTGTAAATCTAGCATTGTCTGGCATAGCAACTGGAATAAAATTTAAACGAACTCTGTTGTTTAATTCTTTTCCTTTTAATTCAGAAATATCTTTTTGCGCATTTACTTGTAAATACATAAAAAGCAAAACAAAAATAGATAGAACGTCATTACGAGTGTAACGAAGTAATCTCATTTTACAGTGTACAGATTGCTTCACTTTGTTCGCAATGACAGTATTTTTAACCATGAGCATATAATTTTCTGAATTAACTGAACTCACTAGTAAAGTGTAATTTCACTGTCGGAAATTTACTTTGAGTCATTTGAATAGTAAATGCAGAATCAGCTAAGAAAACTAATTGTCCTTGTTTGTCTTTAGCTAAATAACGTTGCTTTACACGTTTGAATTCTTTAAATTCTTCATTCTTTTCATCTTCTGGTTCTACCCAGCAAGCTTTGTGTACAGCAATGTTTTCGTACGTACATTTAGCATTATATTCATGCTCTAAACGATATTGAATTACTTCGTACTGAAGTGCACCAACAGTACCAATAATTCTTCGTCCGTTCATATCTAAAGTAAATAACTGTGCAACTCCTTCATCCATTAATTGGTCTAAACCTTTATATAATTGTTTTGCCTTTAATGGATCTGCATTGTTTACATAACGGAAATGTTCTGGAGAGAAACTTGGAATTCCTTTGAAGTTTAATTTTTCTCCTTCAGTTAATGTATCTCCAATTTTGAAGTTACCCGTATCGTGAAGTCCAACAATGTCACCAGCAAAAGATTCTTCAACAATTTCTTTCTTTTCAGCAAAGAAAGCATTCGGACTAGAAAATTTCACTTTTTTGTTATTACGAACGTGTAAATATGGAGTATTTCTTTTGAATGTTCCTGAAACGATTTTTACGAAAGCTAAACGATCTCTGTGTTTAGGATCCATATTCGCGTGAATTTTGAAAACAAATCCTGTTAATTTATTTTCTTTAGAATCCACTAAACGAGTATCCGACATTTTAGGTTGCGGATTCGGAGCAATATCAATAAAACAATCTAATAATTCTTTAACTCCAAAATTATTTAAAGCAGAACCAAAGAATACAGGTTGTAATTGTCCATCATCATAAGCTTTTTTATCAAAGTCTGGATATACTTCATAAACGAGTTCTAACTCTTCACGAAGTGTTTCAGCAGCAGCTTCTCCAACAAGTTCATCTAACTTAGGATTGTTTATATCATCAAATTCAACACCTTCAGAAATAGTTTGCTTATTATCACCAGAGAAAATATTGATTTTCTTTTCCCAGATATTATAAATCCCTTTAAAATCGTAACCCATTCCAATAGGGAAACTTAAAGGTGTAACTCTTAATCCTAATTTTTGTTCAACTTCATCTAAAAGATCAAATGCATCTTTACCTTCACGATCCAATTTATTGATGAAAACAATCATTGGGATATTACGCATTCGACAAACTTGTACAAGTTTTTCAGTTTGTTCCTCAACACCTTTTGCTACATCAATAACAACAATAACACTATCAACAGCAGTTAAGGTTCTAAATGTATCTTCGGCAAAATCCTTGTGACCAGGCGTATCAAGAATATTAATTTTCTTTTCTTTATAATTAAAAGCAAGAACAGAGGTTGCAACAGAAATCCCACGTTGACGCTCGATTTCCATAAAATCGGAAGTAGCACCTTTTTTAACCTTATTACTTTTTACAGCACCAGCTTCTTGAATGGCTCCACCAAAAAGTAATAATTTTTCTGTTAATGTTGTTTTACCTGCATCTGGGTGAGATATAATTCCGAATGTTCTTCTTTTTTGTATTTCTTCTAAAAAACTCATTAGCTATAGTTGAGGGCGTAAAGATATATCTAATTCAAAAAAGAGCCAAGATTTTGAAAAATTACTTACGCATTATAAAAATTAAATTTCTAAGGAAAAACCTCCTTTTTAAATTAGAAATCACTCAAATATTTTGAGGGTAACACCACTATTGAAAACCGTTTTTTTATGGGGTAGTTTTTTCAACAAGGAAAGTAGTTTTGAAACAAGAAATAACCAACGAAATAAACTACCAAACCAAATGATTTATGAAGTGCTTCAAATAATAGCAGATGAACTCAACAGCTATATAGGTGAAAACAATATCGATTTAACCAATATTGCTGATGTCAATTCAGATTCATCTGGTGGAACTAATACTGAAATTTCATTATCATTAATAAACCTTCAAGAAGAGTTTACTTTAAAAAACACTTCTAATAAATATGTAGGAGGCACTTCAGTTACCTATAAAAACCCTAGAATTTATTTGAATCTATATGCACTTTTTAGTGTAAATAAAAGCTCCTATGCTGAGTCGTTAAAAAGTTTAAGTAAAGTCATTGCTTTCTTTCAAGGAAAAAAGGTCTTTACACAGGCGAATTCGAACTACAGTAATATTGATGGAGCAGAGGATATAAAATCTTTCAAATTTATTACAGAATTATACACACCATCTTTTGAAGAGTTAAATTTTATATGGGGAACACTTGGGGGTAAACAGTTTCCGTCAGTACTATATAAGATCACATTAGTAGAGATAGAAAGAGTGTTAATTCGCGATGAAGGGAAAGTAGTTTCTGAGTATAAAAATTCTATGATAACAAATAACTAATGGTCTACAAAACACTTTTCAATATCAATCTTTTGCATGCTTATTTTCTTGATAGAGGTAAGGAAAAATACCATGGAAGTACTAATAATGATGAATTATCAACTCAAGAAAAAAAGAAGGCTTTATTTGAATATAATTTGAGTGATTGCTTACAAATTGTTCCTAGCAATTTGACAAGTCAAATTATAAAAAATTATAGATTATTAGTAAGAAGGCATGCTACAGGTATTCGAGTATTAGCGCAAACATCAAAGGTGAATATTACTGAAAATCAAACCACAACCGAACGTTTTACACCTTTAATTACGTTATCTGAAGATACAGTACTTACATTTTACGTAAAAGTAACAGACAGTTATTTTGAAAATTATACAGATATAATATCAAAAAAGTCAAAACAACTGTATTATTTATCAAATATACCTTCGTCTTTATCGTCTTCTGTAACTAATATTTTTGATACTAATGGTAGTATAGAGAGGTTTCAAGATTTTTTACTTACTGATGTTGAAACACGAAAGTTGGTCTATGAGATTGAAAAAGAAAATCAATTTAATCGCAAGACTTTAAAAGTAGTGTCTACTGCAGCTATTAAAGCGGATGAAGTTGATGAAATGGAAACGAACTTATTAAATCCTCAAACTAGTTTAACTGAAAAACAACAAGCAATTTTAGAGGCTTTACAGATGTCAATTCAACAGTTAAAAAGTAGTAAAATTATAGGAATTGTTCAGTTAAAAATAACTGGTGATGGAACTGTACATTTTACAGAAGAAAAAGACAATAAACAGTGCTTGTCGGAAAATGAAATAGACTTTAACATATATATAGAAAATAAAAAAACGTATTGGAGATATCATAAAAAATCAACCAATCAAATATTTACTACACAAGATACGTATCCCTTAACTAAACATGGGAAAATTGAAATAGGCAATACAGATGTAGGCATACAAAATGCAAATTATCAATTCTTTCCTAATCCTGATATACGAAGTATTACGGAAGAACTACAAGAGTATTATTCAGAAATATACATATAATAAAAATTAAAACTTAAAAATTATGTCGTACAAAACGCCAGGAGTTTATGTAGAGGAAATTGTAAAATTTCCACCTTCGGTAGCTCAAGTTGAAACAGCGATACCCGCTTTTATTGGGTACACAGAAAAAGCAAAAAAGAAAGAAGAAAACGATTTAAAACTGACACCGCTTCGTATTACCTCTATGTTAGAGTATGAAAACTATTTTGGTTTTGCTGACAAGGAAACAAGTTTAGGTGTTAAAATTACAGATACTACTATTGATGGTGTGCCTAGCAGAGACATTTTAGTGACAGCTCCAACAACTCCTTCACCTTACAAAATGTACTATGCAATGCAAATGTATTTTGCTAATGGGGGTGGACCCTGTTATATCATTTCTGTAGGAAATTATACCAACCCAGTTTCTTTAGGAGACACAAGTACAGATTTAGTAGGCGGTTTAACAGAATTAGAGAAACTAGATGAACCTACATTAATTGTATTTCCGGATGCTACTTCTTTGGCAGGGGAAAGTGATTTTTATAGTCTATACGAATCTGCACTTATGCAGTGTAATAAATTACAAGATCGTTTTACTATTGTAGATACATTTACTTCAGAAGATATCGATACTGATTCATCATCTATTAGAAATGGAATTAGCTTAGGAAAAGATTTTCTAAAATATGGAGCAGCTTATTATCCTTATGTAAATACAATTTTAGATTATCATTATGATGAAGATTCAATCATTATAGAACATGTAAATGCTGATTCGCCAAATGCTATTTCAGAAGCTTACAATCAATTAAAATCTTATGAAGAAACTTTTAAGTTAAAAGAAGGTAGTTTATTGGATGTAAATGATGCTGATAAAGGATTTATTGGAGAGGCAAAAAAGATTATATCTACTGAACTAAGTGATTTTTCTAACACTTCACCTGGACTAAGTACTTTAAAGACAAGTGGAAAAAAATTAAGCGATAAAGTAGAAGAGATTTTAACATCGTTTAATGAATTAACAGGAACAATAAGTTTAATTGAAAACGCAGCTAATTCTGTTATTGCTTCTATTGACGATAGTATTAAGACTTCGAATCCTAATATTACTTTAGGAATTACTACTGAACTGAATAAAATTGAAGCGAGTAAAAATTTAATTACTACAGTCATTACTAGCCTTGAATCTGCAATTGATAGTATTGATACTTCAACGAAAAGTAAAATAGAATCTAAAGTTACCATCATAACAACAGAGTTGAATAAAATCTATGACCATATACAAAATCCAGTTGTAAATATAATAGGGGAACTTATTACAGACGTAACAAATCTACAAGGTGAAGTTGTTGGAGTATCAGGGGATGATACTGATAATGCTCAATTGAATGGAAGATCTTTAAAAAGTATAGAAACCCTATACAGTCAAGCATACAATCAAATAAAAGCAGAGATAGGGTTGTTGCCAGTGGTACTTCCTCCAAGTTCAACAATGGCAGGGATTTATGCTAGAGTTGATAGTACAAGAGGCGTTTGGAAAGCACCAGCAAATGTTGGAGTAACTTATGTTTCTGAGCCTTCAGTATATATTTCTCATGAAGCACAGCAAAATTTAAATGTAGATGTCGTAGGAGGTAAATCTATTAATGCAATACGAACTTTTGTAGGTAAAGGAAACTTAGTTTGGGGAGCAAGAACCTTGGCAGGGAACGATAATGAGTGGAGGTATGTTCCTGTTCGTCGTTTCTTTAATATGGCAGAAGAGTCTATCAAAAAAGCTACAGAACAATTTGTTTTTGAACCGAATGATAAAAATACATGGGTAAGTGTAAAAGGAATGATTAGTAATTTCTTGAATCAACAATGGAGAGCGGGAGCTTTAGCAGGAACTACTCCAGAACAAGCATTTTACGTGAGTATTGGTTTAGGAGAAACGATGACAGCGCAAGATATTCTTGAAGGAAGCATGATCGTAGAAATAGGAATGGCTGTTGTTCGACCTGCTGAATTTATTGTGTTGAAATTTTCACACAAAATGCAAGAAGTATAAAATCTATCAAATAAAAAAATAAAAAATTATGGCAACAGCATATCCATTACCAAAGTTTCATTTTTCGATGGAATTTGGCGGAACAACATTTAATTGTACAGAAGTATCTGGTTTAGGTTTTGAAAGTGAAACCATTGAGTATAGAGCAGGAGCAGACAAGAAATTTCATAAAAGTAAACAACCTGGATTGAGAAAATTTGGAAATATAACTGCTAAAAGAGGAACCTTTGAAGATACAAGTAAAGAGTTTTATGACCAATGGGCAAAAACAGTATACTATCAAGAAAAAGGAGAGCAATTTCGAGGTGATCTTACGATAAAATTATTAGACGAAGCAGGCCAACCAGCAGTAACTTGGATAGCGAATCAGGCTTATGTAGCAAAAGTAACTTCAACAGATTTAAAAGCAGATGGTAATGAAATAGCCATTGAAACAGTAGAATTTGTAATAGAAGAGTTAAAAAAGCAATAGATGGTTAAAGAAGAACGATTTTATCCAGCTCTTGGATTTCATTTCAATGTTGTTTTTAAAGATTTAGGAACAAAAAAGTTCGATAATTTATTTCAATCAGTTTCAGGTCTATCCGTAGACCTAGAAACTGAGGAAATAACAGAAGGAGGTGAAAATCGATTCAAGTATAAGCTGCCTAAGCGTTCAAAATATCCAAATTTAGTTTTAAAGAGAGGATTGCTTTTAGATTCTGGAGTGATTGATTGGTGCAGAGATGCGATACAAAACTTTCAAATTAAACCAAAACATATTGATGTGATATTACTTGGAGAAGATCATCAAGCGATAAAAACTTGGAGTATTATAAATGCTTATCCAGTAAAATGGAATACGGGTGATTTTAATGCGGAAGAAAATAAAGTTGCTATAGAAACTTTAGAGTTTACGTACAACTATTTTACAGTAAAATAACTATGCCTATAACAATTAAAGAGCTACATATAAAAATAAATGTAGATGAAAAATCGAATACTAATATTCAACCTTCAAAGATGAATACAGCAAAAATTGTTGCTACTTGTGTAGAGGAGGTTATGGATATTTTAGAGCGACAAAAACAACGATGATTATACTTGTTTAATATTAACTATTGAATCAAAATTAATGAGTGACGGAACATTAAAAAAGCTGGTTATTGAAGCTTACGATAATCCAAAGTTTGAAGGAGATGCAACTGGAAAGTTCACTACAATGATAAATCCTGAAAAATATGCAGTGGTCTATAAACCCGAATATAAAGAGGAGCAAGGAGAAGGAACTAGTGGAACGCAACCAAAATTTTCTAAAATCCCACCTCAACAATTAAATCTTGATATACTTTTTGATAGTACGGGAGTAATTGATGGTCAGGAGTATAAAAATGGAATTATTGATAAGATTGAAGAGTTTAAAGGTATTGTATTTGAATATAAAGGAGAGAAGCATAAACCGAATTACCTTAAAGTTTCATGGGGAGCTTTACTGTTTAAAGGTGTTTTGGTAGATATGTCTATAGAGTTCAAATTATTTGCTTCAGATGGAACTCCAATAAGAGCCAATGCTAAATTAGCTTTAAAAGGAACTATTGATGATGATTTACGGGTTGCTAAGGAAAATAATCAATCACCAGATTTAACACACTACAGAAAAGTAAAAGCAGGAGATACTTTACCGCTTATGTGTTACAGGATTTATGGAGACTCAAAATATTATTTAGAGGTTGCAAAAATTAATAACATCGCAGTTTTTAGAAAATTAGCACCAGGGCAAGAATTATTTTTTCCACCATTACAAAAACACGCTTAAAATGAATAGTTCAGGAGTTGTACAAACATCAGAGAGTGCAGATTTAGTAACGTTTAAAGTTCTTGTTGAAGGGCAAGAACTCTCTAAAATTTATGAGGTTAAAAACATAGCTATTATGAAAGAAGTTAATAAAATACCAACGGCACAGCTTACTTTAATTGATGGAGATGCAGCAACTAGAGATTTTACATTAAGTAATGAGGATATATTGATTCCTGGAGCAGCAATTGAAATTACTGCAGGATACCATTCCGATGAAGAAACAGTGTTTAAAGGAATTGTAATAAAACATAATATTAGAATTCGATCTGGTAGTTCTCAGTTAATTATAGAGTGTAAAGATGAGGCTGTAAAAATGACTATCGGTAGAAAAAGTAAGTATTTCTACGAAAGTTCAGATAGTGAAATCTTTGAAGAAATAATTGCAGCATATGGATTGTCTTCGTCTGTAGAGTCTACTAATCATACTCATTCAGAATTGGTGCAGTATAGTGCTTCTGATTGGGACTTTTTAATATCAAGGGCTCAAGCAAATGGAAAGTTATGTTTTATCGATGATGGAAGCATCACTATTGCAAAACCAGACTTAGGGCAGTCGGAAATCGAAACAATAACTTTTGGAGGATCATTGTTAGATTTTGATGCAGAAATAGATGCGAGACATCAAGTGCAAAAAGTAGCTGCTTATGGTTGGAATTATACCGATCAAGAACTTATAGAAATCGAAGGTCAAGATCCAAATGTAAGTCTTAATGGAAACTTATCTACAAGCGATTTAACAGAAGTCATAGGAGTAGAAAGTATAGAGCTTCGTCATGGAGGTGCAGTTGCTGATACTGAATTACAAGATTGGGCAGATGCAAAATGGTTATTTCAACAATTAGCAAAAGTTAGAGGACGAGTTAAATTTCAAGGAATTTCATCGGTAAAACCAAATACAGTATTAAAATTAGAAGGTGTAGGAGATCGTTTTAATGGAAATGTGTACGTCACAGGAGTGCAACATGTTATTTCAGAAGGAAATTGGGTAGTGAATGCACAATTTGGATTAACGCCTAAATGGTTTTCTGAAACTTTTGAAATCTCTGTAAAACCGGCTTCTGGATTATTACCTGCGATTCAAGGATTACAGGTAGGTATAGTTTCTCAATTAGAAGAAGACCCAGATGGAGAAGATCGAATTTTAGTACAAATTCCAATTATAAATAATGAAGAAGAAGGTATTTGGTGCAGAGTAGCTTCACCAGATGCAGGAGAAAATAGAGGTGTTTTCTTTAGACCAGAAGTAGGAGATGAAGTAATTGTAGGATTTATAAATCAAGATCCGAATCATGCTATTGTCTTAGGGATGTTGCATAGTAGTGCTAAACCTTCTCCAATAACGGCTACAGATGACAATCATGAAAAAGGAATTATCACTAGAAGTGAAATGAAATTAGTGTTTGATGATGACAAGAAAATAGTAACAATAGAAACTCCTGTAGGTAAAAAAATCATTTTAGATGAAGATGCAGAAGCTATTACTATTGAAGATGATAATTCAAACATAATAACAATGAATAGTGATGGTATTTCCATGGAAAGTGCTGGCGATATTGCTATAAAAGCAACTGGAGATGTGAGTATTGAAGGTATGAATGTAAGTGTAATCGCTAATGCAGAGTTTAAAGCAGAAGGAAGTGCAGGAGCAGAGGTTTCAACTAGTGCAGTGGCAGTATTAAAAGGGTCGTTAGTTCAGATTAATTAGAGTTTGTAAAGTTCTTCGTTTGAAAGTTTTAAAGTTGGGATTAATTAGAGTTCGTAAAGTTCTTTGTTTGAAAGTTTTAAAGTTGGGATTAATTAGAGTTTGTAAAGTTCTTCGTTTGAAAGTTTTAAAGTTGGGATTAATTAGAGTTAGTAAAGTTCTTTGTTTGAAAGTTTTAAAGTTGATACTTCCTGATAATCTATTAAACTCCATCGAAGCGTACCCTGAGTAATATCAAAGCGTACTAGAGCTATGCCAATGCGTTCCCTGAGCAGGGTCGAAGCGTTCCCTGAGCAAAGTCGAAGCGAAATTAAATAATAAAATAAATAAAAACTAAAAAAATGGGAAATCCAGCAGCAAGAGTAAATGATATGCATGTATGTCCTATGGTAACAGGAACAGTACCTCATGTAGGAGGTCCAATTTTACCACCTTGTGAACCTACAGTGCTTATTGGAGGTTTACCAGCAGCAAGAGTAGGAGATATGGCAACATGTACTGGTCCACCAGATTCAATTATAGCAGGATCAGCATCAGTATTGATTGGTGGTATGCCTGCCGCAAGAATGGGTGACAGTACAGCACATGGAGGGACAATTGTCTTAGGAGAGTTTACGGTATTAATAGGATAAAGAAATGAATAATAAAAAAGCATTTTTAGGAATCGGTTGGGATTTTCCGCCAGAATTTTCAGAAGATTTGAATGAGGTAAACATGATTTCTGATGAAGAAGATATTAAAAGTAGTTTAGAAATTTTATTAAGTACTCGTTTAGGGGAACGAGTGCTATTACCGAATTATGGATGCAATTTACAGGATTTACTTTTTGAAAAATTAGATAGAACCTTAATCACATATACTAAAGACAAAATTCAAACTGCAATTTTATATCATGAGCCCAGAATTGATGTGATATCAATAGATATTTCTGAGACCAATCCTTTAGGTGGACAATTAGTTATAAAAATCGAATATAAAATAAGAGCTACCAATAGTAGAACCAATGTCGTCTTCCCATTTTACAAAGGTGAAGGAACTGACGTAAACTAGAAAATATGAGTGAAATCTTATCAAACATATTAAGTAGAAGTGGAACGGACCAAGAGCAACGTTACATAGAAGCTTTGAATCCTGATTCTTTTGAATTACACGATTTTTCTGTAGAAGATTGGATTTTATTTGCCTATCATTTTTCTGAAAATGTTCATTTCTTTTCTACTAAAAATTATGAAGAAGTTTTAGGGAATTGGAAAGGTTTTTTTGAAAAGTTAACAACGAGTGAAATTCCTTTTAGAGGAACCAGAGCTTATGATAGATTAAAAAGTAGCATTTCAGAAACACTTGCTGCTTATACTAATACTTCGGAACTAACACCACATTTAGCACTTTTTGTGTGTTTTTTACAGCTATTAGAATTTTCAAAAGAGCGTTTTAATAAGTTGACAAAGCGTCATCTGGATTTTTATTATAAAGAAATTTTACAGGTAGACAAAAAAGCACCAGTGCCAGATCAAGCACACGTGATTTTTGAACTAGCAAAAAAAGTTTCTGATCAAAAAATTGAAAAAGGAACAGCATTAAATGCGAAAAAGGATGTATTAGGTAATCCATTGCTGTATACTATTAATGAAGAGTTTATAGCAAATAAAGCTACTGTTGGAGCACTTAAAACAGTGTATAATAGTAATACTGAAAATTATAAAGTTATAAAAGCAAGTGGAGTTGCAAATACAGCAGATGGAATAGCAACTCCTTTATCAGAAGAAGCACCGTATTGGTATCCATTTGGCTATCCATCTAGTGATGAAAAAAGTGTAGCGTTACCAAATGCATCGATGGGATTTTCAATTGCAGCACCAGTACTTTTTTTACAAGAAGGATACAGAACAGTAAATCTTAAGGTTTCATTTGTCAAAAGTTTCGAAAATGTTTCTTTTCAAATTGAAGAAATATTATCGAGTATAACATTAAAAGCAAGTGGGAAAGAAGATTGGATTACACCAGAACTTATATTAATTAACGGAGAAAACTCCGGAACTATAGATTTTGACAAGCAAGTAGAGTTTACTTTTGTTTTGGATCATGATCTTCCTTCTTTAGTAAACTATGATGCTGAAGTTTTATCTAAAAATTATACGACAGATTATCCTATAGTTGAATTTGTTTTTGATGTTGCTACTGCAACAGGTTATGATTTTTACAGGTTGTTGGTAGGTAATATTGTAAATGATATTACAATACATACACATGTAAAAGGTATAACATCTTTAGCAATTGAAAATGATAATGGAAAAATAAAAACACATAAACCATTTCATCCATTTACAACTAGACCAATAAAAGGTTCAAATTTTACCATTGCCTATGATGAGGCTTTTTCTAAAAAATGGAAAAATTTTAAAGTAGATATCGTATGGAAAAACACACCTGAAAACTTCACTACATGGTATGAAGCTTATATAAATTCAAATACCTATACATCTGTTTCTGATTTAAAATCATTATACATTACATCTAATGTAACACCTGCTAGAAAATCTACTGCGTATACTCCTGTAGAAAGTGAGTATCCGGTAGCATTTCCTATATTTTATGATCATAAAATAGTGGCTAATGAAGGATATTTTAAAGCAAAAAAACGAATCCTACACAAAGCAGGAGTTTCTTCAGAAATGCCTGAAACATCTGTAAACTTATTTGTAAAAAATATAAATGGAGATAATACTGTATATACGACTTCGATTACTACAGTTAATCCAGATTTGTATGCTACAGGAAAAGCAACTCACTTACAACTTTCCTTAGAGCAAACTTTTTTACATGAAATGTATTCGCGTTTGTATGCAATGACAGTTAGTTCTCAAGATGAAACACTTCCTATTCCTAATGAACCTTATACACCGCTTGTTGAAAGTATCGCGGTGAGTTATGAAGCAGAAGAGTCTATTACAATGAAAAACGCGAATATAGAAGGAGATCGTATTCAATTGTTTCACAATCATCCTTTTGGTGAATGTGAAGAGAATTATGCGAAAAAAAAATATTTACAAGAAGAAAAAGGAATACGAGAAATATATGATAAGAATACAATTCAACCTTATTTGGTGCCAAAATATTGTTTAGGAGGACATCTTTATATCGGTTTGAAAAATGTAGCAGTATTGCAAAATATTTCATTATTAATTCAGGTTTTAGAAGGAAGTGAAAATCCAGATGTACCTAGTTTTACAACTAATGAAAGAATAGATTGGTCTATACTTTGTAGCGATAAATGGCTAAGTTTAGAGAATCATATCCTAGCCAATAATATAAACAATTTTTTAGCATCAGGAATTATAACATTTTCAATTCCAAAAGAAACAACATCAACAAATACACTTTTGCCAGAAGGTTTTGTTTGGTTAAGAGCTCGAATGCAAAAATCGTTTGATGCTGTTTGTAAAGTAATTAATGTACACACTCAAGCAACTGTTGTTTCTTTCAAAAATAATAATAACGATGTAAGTCATTTAAAAAATGGTTTACCAAGTGGAACAATTGAAAAATTAATAACAAGAAAACCACAAATAAAATCGATATCTCAGCCTTATAATGCATTTGGAGGAAGTGAAGAAGAAACAGATGAAAATTTTTATAGAAGAATTAGTGAACGATTACGTCATAAAAATAGAGCGATAACATTGTGGGATTATGAGCGTTTAATTTTACAACAATTTCCAGAAATTTATAAGGTAAAGTGTTTAAATCATACGTGTAGTTGTAGTTTCAATTCCGCAGGAAATGTAACTTTAGTTGTAGTGCCAGATACTGTAAATAAAAATGTGTTTGATATTTACGAACCAAGAGTAAGTACAGCTACACTAAATACCATTCAATCATATATTAATGGATTAAATAGTATGCATGTTAATGCAGAGGTTATTAATCCAAATTATGAAAAAGTACGCATAGAATTAGAAGTACAGTTTCATAAAGGTTATGATGAAAATTATTATCAAAAAGAACTTCAAAAAGCAATTACCAAGTTTTTATCACCATGGGCATTCGATGAAACGAAAGCTGTAACCTTTGGAATTAAGCTACATAAAAGCGTATTGATAAATTATATAGAAAAGCTTCCTTATGTCGATTACATACAACATGTGAAGATGAATGGAAATGCCACTATTCATACAATAGCACCAAGTACTCCAAAATCAATTTTAGTATCAGACAAAGAACATCGTGTAAGCACGGTACTTACAACTTGCAAAGGAATTAAACCAATAACTGAACAAAAATGTCTACTGTAAATCAACATATAACTATACCAAAACATATTACCACAAAAGATGATCTGGATTTTGATTTTCTTAGAAAAGAAGGTATTTCATATTTAGAAAACTTTGCAGGTACTTTATGGACAGATTTTAACTCACATGATCCAGGAGTAACCATTTTAGAAATGTTATGTTATGCTATTACAGATTTAGGAATGCGTATAGATGCGCCTATTGAAAACTTATTAGCATCTAAAGACGTTGCTGCTTCTATATCGTCTCAATTTTATAAAGCATCTGATATTTTTCCTTCAAAACCTGTTAATGAATTAGATTATAGAAAACTTTTCATAGATATAGCTGGGGTAAAGAATTGTTGGTTAAAGAAGTATAAAAAAACAATGTATGTTAATTGTAAAGAAAATATGCTTTCTTACGAACCCTTCACAGATATTTTACCAGAATTTCAAAAAAAAATTCAATTAAAAGGTTTGTATGCTTTACTTGTTGATATTGAAGAAGGGTATAAAGAAGATAAAGTGTTTGAAGCGATACAGAAAGTGTATCATGAAAATAGAAATTTATGTGAAGATTTAGTTGAAATAAAAAAAGTAGCTACACAGTCTATTGCTATTTGTGCTGATATTGAGGTGTTTCCAGAAGCTGAAGAAGAATGGTTATATGCGAATATTACATATGAAATAGAACGTTATTTATCGCCCTCATTACAATTTTACGGCATTCAAGAAATGTTAGATAAAGGGTATAGTACTGATGAGGTCTTCGAAGGGCCAATTTTGAGAAATGGATGTATTGATACTAAGGAATTAAAAGAAGCAGAGTTAAGGAAGGAAGTACGGTTATCTGATATCATGAAAATTATTATGGGGGTTAAGGGAGTAAAGCTCATCAATAATATTTCTATTGGATTTTGTGACGATTCGCTTTCTCAAGAAAATGAATGGGTAGTTTGTATTGATCCTGATAAAAAGCCAATATTGTGTGATAAAAGTGTTTTCAATTTTACGAAAGGTGTATTGCCACTTAACGTGAATTTTGAAACTGTTAGAATATATCTTCAAGAAATAAAAGACGAAGTAGAAAAAGCGCAAGAACTAAAAGCTTCAGAAAAGCAATTACCTACATCCAAGGGAATTCCTTTCGACTCACACAAATATATAACGATACAAAATAGTTTTCCTGACATCTATGGGATTGGTAAAGAAGGTTTATCTGTACATGTAACAGGAGAACGAAAAGCAAAAGCAAAACAGTTAAAAGCATATTTAACTTTTTTCGATCAAATTTTAGCTTCCTATTTTAAACATTTGTCACAAGTGAGTACGCTACTTTCTGTCAATGGAGAAGATACTCGCACCTATTTTACACAAGCAATTAAAGAGGTTAAAGGTTTTGAAGAATTAGTAAACGATTATCCTCATGCCAATAATGATGAACTTACAAAAAAACTATTTGAAAAGTTTGATAATAATATAGCTCGAAGAAATACGGTTTTAGATCATTTACTAGCTCGATTTGCTGAACGTTTTGGAGAGTATACTTTTATTATGAAATCATTATTTGGAACAGCGACAGATGAGATTGTGTTACATAATAAAGAATCTTTTTTAAAAGATTATAAAATTATTAGTAGTACTAGAGGAACTGCTTTTAATTACAAAACTGAACATGTTTGGAATACGACTAATGTTTCAGGATTTCAAAAACGAGTTTCTCGTTTAATGGGAATTGCAAACTACAATAGGAGACATTTATCTGGAGGATCGAATGCAATGATTTATAATTTGATTGATGCTGATGGAAAACCAAGATATCGTTGGAGAATAAAGGATAATGATGGTAAAATAGTATTGTCTGCAACAGAAGACTATGCAACAGAATCCTTAGCAGCAGAAGAATTATATTTTGCAGTACAACAATTGGTGCAAACTTCTATACATGAAATAGAAGCTGTTTCAGAAACAGATCATTGGGATGAGGTGTATGCAGGGTTTATACGAATAGATAAAACAAAGCCTAAAAAAACAAGTACACCAATACGATATTCTTTTGAGGTTTTAAATCAGAAGAAAGAAGCAACAGGTACCAGTTATATTATTGCTAAGCAGTTTACCTATTATGATACTATTGCTGAAGTTAAAGATGCAGCAATTAACTTAATTACGTTTTTAAAACAAGAGTTTACAGAAGAAGGAATTTTTTTGGTAGAACATATCTTACTTCGACCTGATATTACAGATACTACTCATAAACCCACAAGTCTTTTTTTACCAATTTGTGCAGATGATTGTAACGATTGCGGTTCGTTAGATCCGTATTCGTATAAAGTAAGTATTGTGTTACCTGGGTTTACGTATCGTTTTTTCAATCCAGATTTCAGACGCTACATGGAAGATATCATTCGTCAAGAGTTACCAGCACATATAGTCCCAAAAATCTGTTGGGTAGGAAATAGAAAAGGAGCAGTTCCAGATGATAAAAACGATCTTCTTCGTTTTGAAAAATACTTTAAAAAATATCTAAATCAAATAAAGGAAATACAACAAAAAGATCCCACAAAAGTACAAGGAACTTTAAAAGAATTGATAGTTGCAATGCAACAACTTAACAATATTTATGCAGCAGGAAGATTGACCGATTGTAGTAGTGAAGATGAAGCTTTAGATGGAAGAATTATTCTAGGACAATCAAGTATTTAAATCATTAAAAATAGACAGCCAAAAAATAAGAGTATGGAAACTAAATTAAAAGATATTACTACATATTATAGTAAATTCACGCCTAATCAGGTGCTTACTGAAAGTCAGTTGAACGCATTTATTGATTATTTTGATGATCAAGATCGATTAACACGTATTAATCTAATAGGTGTTGGTATTGCTTGTGGATTCACATTAACTCCAAATTATAATAGTTCAGAAAGTATAGCGAGTCTTACTATAATGCAAGGAACTGCGGTAACCACTGATGGAGATTTAGTTCAGTTTTTTGATTTAGTAACAGAAAAATTAGCATCAAAACAATTTTCATTTTATAAAAAGTTTGAAGATACAAAAGCGAATTACACACATTTTTTAGATGCTCAGGATGAGGTGTTTGATATGTGGGAATTAGGAGTGGAAAACGACGGTACTTATACGAATTTAACTAGTTTTTCAAACCTGCAAAACATGGCTGTGGTTTTGTATTTAGAGCAGTATGCTAAACAAGATGATTTGTGCAATCAATTTAGTTGTAATAACCAAGGATCAGCTCAAATGAATAACTTGAAGGTATTATTAATTCATACTGATGATTTAGAGTCCATTATAGCTAATGAAGATACTATATATTCAAAAAATAATTGGTCTTCTGTTTTTGAGAACTTGAATCATATTGCTGTTCCACGAGATATTATTCGTTTTTCAGAAACTAATACAGATTCGGATTATAAACAGTTAAAAGCCATTTATGAACGTTTAATTTTTGATACTTCGTTAATAACAGATTTAAAATCAGATTTAGCTACGATTTTAAATTTCGCTGGGAAAACTTCAGCTGCGAATCAAGTGAGTATAAGTTTAACCAATCTATTTACACTTTCAAATAGAATTACTGTTGAAGATTTTCAATATCGATACGACTTGTTAAAGGATGTTGTAACTACCTATAATGAGATTAAAGAGTTCTTAACAGCGATTAACTTTAGTTGTTGTCCAGATATTAATGCTTTTCCAAAACATATAATGTTAGGTAAACTAAATGAAACAGCATCTGAATTAACCTTACGACACGAGTTTTATCCTTCTTCAATAGGATCAGAAGCTAAAAACAATTGGCAAAAACTAATGTCATTATTAGATAGAATTGTTCGTCTAACATTAGGATATCAAGGGAAAGGAATGAATGATGTAAAAATTACTCCTTCTTTAACTATTGCTAAATTGGGTAAAAAAGCTGTACCTGCTTATTACAACGTATCAAATCACCTCTTAAAAACATGGGATTTTGATAAAACCAAAAAAGGAAAGCAAAATACAAACTTAAGTTACCATACTGATAAATTATCTAATCATCCAGCAATACAAGAGCCTTTAAAATATACATTAGATACATTTAATTTTTTTAGAATTGAAGGGATTCATGGAAAAAGTTATACGAGTGCATTAGCAGAAGTATTACGTCTTAGAGATACTCTAGGGTTAAACTTTGATGTAAAAATATTACAATTGAATCCGAGTAACAGTACTATAGCTCTTGAAGATTACAAGAGTATATTTAATGATTTACAAACTTCTTTAGCTTTATGGCAAGCTGAATTAAGCTGTAGTTTAGCAGCCGCAACAACTTTACTATCTGGGTTTAGTCTTGGAGATGCAGGGAAGAATACAGCTTCAGGTACCTATGTAGGTATAGGATATGTAGAAGAAGATCCTTTTAAATTGGACGAACCATTTGCGGTTGCATCTAAAATGAAGGGAAATAGTAATGTGTTTGAAGAATATGAACAAGCAAATACATATAAAAATAGCCCTTATCGGAGAGATTTTAATAATCTAGGAAGTTTTACTAAAAAAGAAGATGCATTTAGAAAAAGGATACTTATACATGGTAATTTAAGTAAAGAACCAGATTCTATAGGAGAGTTATTTGCAGAAATTTTAAAAGATGCGAATATTACTATTGCAGATTATGAAACACTTAGAAGTATTGCAAGGCAAAGAGCACAGCAAAATTACTCGGATCTTGGTAATTTAGAACCCGATTTTTTTGAAATAGTAGTCGGGTTACCTATAGATATTCTATCTGTAATGTATTATTTAACATCAGTTGCACCTACGGCTCTTACAGAGCTTCAAGATACCGATTTTACAGAGTTTAATAAGGCATTAGATAACTTATGTGAATTGAATGATGCGTATAAGTTAGCTTACGATCGTAGTGATTTAGATCCTAATAGCGATGATATTGATAAAGACCTTAAAAGAGATATAAACATTTTAGTAACTCGTTTAGCACAAACCTGCTGTTTTGGAGAGAAATTAGAAGTCATACAAAATGAACTTACTGCTAGAACAGCACTAATCTTAGAGGAATTACAGCTTAAAAGTTATGTGAAAAAGCACCCAGGATTACGTCATATGGCAGGTGTGCCTGATGGTGGAACTTTTGTGATGGCATATTTAGGCGATACGGAAACAGTTGCTACGGAGCTTAAGAACACAGCAATTGAATTTCAATTCTATGAATTACCAACATCTAGAACTGCAGGTAGAATTACTTTATGGGACACTTTTCAAATAACTTTCCTATTTCAAAAACAAGAATCTGGAGATCAAAATATAGCAAACTCTATTGATGATGGTCAAGGACCAAATCTTTACCTAAGCAATATTTATTTTGGAGAAAATGATACCATCGAAAGCATAAGTAATTCTTTTATTAACGTCTTAAATTTCAAGTTTAATCAATTTGAAATATCTGATAAAATAAAAGCTTTTAAAACACACACAAACAACACTATTAGAATTGAAATAAAAGATCAAGAAGTAGAAGAGCAAAGCTACGGAATAAGTTATGGGGGATACCTTATTGATGTAATCAATGGAGCTTCTTTAAATCAAAAGATTTATTTTCCAGCCAATAATGAAAATGATACACAAATTACAGGAGCAAACACAGTCGTGGCCGATTTTGCATTACCTTATCGTTGCTGTGGAGATGGGCTACATGTAAATTTTATAGTTCCTAAAGAACAAGTGATTTTGAGTTTACCAACAAAGTTTGTGTGTATTGAAGATGGAGTTACTACAAATCCGTTAGATTTCACTGCAGATCCATCAGGAGGTATTGTAGCAGCAGTAGTTGCAGAGGACTTCCAATCGTTAAATATGGTGGATATTGTGGATGGAATTACTAAATTTTTTCCAGATCGAGTGCCCGAAAGTTTACATGGTACAACTATTCAATTTACATTAAATGGAAAAGCTACCGATTGTCAGATTGTCGTTGAAGAAAAAAAAGAAATAATTATTCAGGAAAAACAATTAGGAGGAGCACCTTATTGGTCTAACGGTAAACTGGTTTTTGATAAAGAGTTTGAAGTTATTTTTTCAGATGCTAATGCTTCTGATTTTACCTTGGAATGGAAGGTGAATGGAGTAACTGAAACTACAACAGGAACAACCTTAACTAAAAGTTTTGAAATTACCGAAAGCACAAGCTTTACTATTTCGGTAGCAGCAGTAAGTCAACTAGGATGTAGTACAGAAGATGTGTTTGCTGTAGATATAATTTTTCCAAATTTTACAATTACTGTTTCAAATGAAATCTGTTTAAATAGTGTTCAAGAAATCTCAGTAGAACCAAACTATCAAGGAACTGTTTTATTAGGTAATGGTGTTAGTCAAAATGATAATGGTCAGTGGCAAATACAACCATCTGGTAATGTAGGAGATCAAGTTACCATTAGTTTACAAGGAACAAATATTAGTAAAACTATTGGCATAACTGGAGTTCCTGATGTCAGATTTACTTATACTTACGATAAGGAAAAAAGAATCTTATACCTCACCAACGAAACTAAAGATGTAACTTCTTTACAATGGATAGTGAAGTTTGATGAAAAAAACACCAAAAAATATGAAGGAGAATCTGTAGAAGTAAATGTAAAAGAATTTAATACCGATCGTAGTTTAGTCATTACACTAAAAGCGAAGAATTCTTGTGGAGCATCATTTAAAGAAAAGGTGATCAACCTTAACCAAATTGAGAGTTGTATTGGAAAAACTGCTAAAGCTATTTTTAAATTGGATGGAAAACTAGATAAAATTCTTGAGCATATAGATTTTAATTTTACGGATGATTTTAATGTAATAGAATACTTAGAAGAAATTAAAGAAACAGTAATTACACCTGTAGAAAGTAATTATGAAAAAGTAATAACAAGCATTGGTTCAGAAAATGAAATTCTACCAGATTCATTTTTGTTGAACTATAATAACGACTTGATTGTTAGTATAGCTAATCATGTCTCTAAAATTGCAAAATTATTAAGTAAAGCACATCAAAATAAAGAATCGGACAAAGAATATGTGTTGAAGTTATACTACTATATAGAAGTCATATTGTTGTTTCAAATGGTTAGATGTCAGCAAGAAAATTTAAACGAAGAGAACTTAGCTGTTTTTCGAAAATTTGTCTCTGAACTACGATCATTTAAAAAAGAAGGTATGCATTTAGATTTAAAAGAGGACGCAAGTGATGGTGATGGAGTAGGGAATTACTTTAAAAACTATTATGAAAAAACGACATTCACAAATAGTGATTTTGAAAACATAGTTAAAGATATAGTAGCATTGTTTAATGAATAATATCTTACAACATACCATAAATAAAGTATTTGTTGAAGTGCAAACTTCAAGTAAACAAGTAGCTGAAGAGTGTAAAAATTCAATAGAAAACTTTTTACAAAAAGAGTTATTTCCACAACTAGAAACCTTGTTTGAAAATAAAGTATTGCTTCTAGAGGGAGAGATGGTACAGGTAGAAAAAATGAATGTAACCGTTGATGTAACTAGTGGGAATTTTGAATTTAATTTTCATACTTATGGAAATGAAATACAAACTAATGTAATAAAGGAACTTACAGCAAAACTTGAAGATCCTGAAAAATATAACCTAAAATTAGAAAAAAAGCCTGTTGCCATTTCAATTAGCGATTCGTTTTTTTATTTTCTAGAAAATGGGGCACTACCTTGGTGGAATTCTTCAGGAATAACGGTTGAGTTTTCTAAAGATATATTACTTGAAATTACCAAAACCTCAGATTTTGAATATCGATTATTAAAAGTTCTTCGGAATCCAAGTCATAGAAAAAGATTGATTCAACAATTTTTAAATGATGAATTAGAAGTCATTTTTTTAGGGATTCAATATGTATCAGAGGAGTTTGTAAAAATGCTTTCTGAAGTTTCTAAAAGTGTTTTTAATACAACAGTAGAAAGATATAACACTTGGGATTATGTAATAAATAGTTTTTTAGGTTCTGAGACTAAGGATACTTTTATAGTAGAAGAACAAGCATTTTTTCAATTCTTAATTAATGGCGTTACTTTAAAACAACCAGAGTTTTCAATAAACGGATTAAAAAAACTAACACAATCACCAACGTTTGAACAGCATTTTGTAAAAGTACTTCATCAAGAAAGTAGTAGAGTACGATTAATTCATCAGTTTTCAAATGAAACACTACATGTTTTATGTACTTCACTATCATTTGTGTCTAGTAGTGTTAAAGTAGAAATAACTGAAATTTCAGATCAAAATTATACATCAATTAAGGAAAAGCAAAAGGCTTGGAATTTGATAATAGCTAAAATTTTAAACACTGAAGTTAATGAAGTTCTTACTAGTATAAAAGAACAAGAGTTTTTCCAATTTTTGAGTACAGGAACCTCTTCAAAACAGCTCTATTTTTCAATAAAATTTCTTCAAAAGATAACAAAAGCACCAACATTTGAACGACAATTTTTAACAATAGTTGGTAACGAAAGTAGTAGAATACGATTAATTCATCAGTTTTCAAATGAAGCACTACATGTACTATGTACTTCATTATCTTTTATTTCAAAAGAAATAAGAGCTTTAATTAACGAAACTTCAAGTCGAAATAATATGTCGATTGAAGAAAAATTAAAGGCCTGGGATTTCATAATAATTAAAATTTTAACTCATGAAGGAAACGAGGTTGATAATCATGTAAAAGAAGAGGAGTTTTTTCATTTTTTAAGAAATGGAGTCATTACCAAACGACCGTTTTTTTCAACTCCTATTTTAAAAAAGTTACCTCAATCATCAACTTTCAAAGCTAAATTTATTAAAGTAATTCAAAATGAACATCAAAGAACAAGATTAATTCATCAATTTTCAACACAAGAATTACTGATATTATTTGGAAGTAAAATAAAAGCGTCGCCAATAGTATCAAAATCATTTATGATGCTAAAAGAAGATTCAAACTTTAGCACCACTCAAAAGCAAAAAATATGGAATATTCTAGCTGAAGGGTTTGTAAAAAATTCAGTAGAAAGTAAACAACAAGATTTAACAAAAGTGTTGCAAATTAGGGGAGACAAGGAAGAAGCATTCTTTAATTTTTTAGCAAAAGGAATAGGGATACAAGATTGTACGGAAGAAATGTTTCAACAACTTATCCAGAATCCTATGTTTAAAGTTAAGCTTTTAAAAGCAATTGAAAACAAGGAGCAAAAAGAAAGATTAAACACATTATTCTCTGAAAATCTAGTAGCTACTCTTTTAGCTAATAAGGAATTTAATTCGGAAATGTTATTAGAAAATCATGATGATGAGATTCAAGAGAAAATGGCATATTTAGTGAAAAATGTAGGACTAATTTTACTTCATCCATTCTTAAAACAGTTTTTTAGCGTATGTGGTTTTTTAAATGATAAAAATGAAATTATAAAACCGACAGAAGCTATACACACGTTACATTATATCGCTACCAAAAAAGAAAAACAGTTAGAAAGTAGTTTAGTTTTTGAGAAATTTTTATGTGGCATTCCTGTGTCAAAATCTATAGCAAGAGATGTTGAGATTTCTAGTGAAATCAAAGAGAATGCAGAAGAGTTAATTACTGCAGTAGCACAAAATTGGGAGGTATTGAAAAAATCGTCTAACGATTTAATTCGTAATGAGTTTTTACAACGCTCAGGAAAATTAGACCTCACTAAAGACAATCCATATATAATTGTCGAACAAAAAACACAGGATATTTTATTAGAAAAACTACCATGGGGTATCGCTATGTGCAAACTTCCATGGATAAAGAGCTTTATAGAAGTTCAGTGGGAAAGCAATTATTAAAAGAAAATTAAGCCGAATATCATGTTTACAAGAGATAAAAAACCAAAAAGTACAACGCCAGACCAAAAGCAACAAGAACAATTGTTTTTTCAACCTAAATTGAATTTTGGTAAATCAGGAGATAAGTATGAAGTAGAAGCTGATAACATGGCGGATAAAATAGTAAACAAGACTACTACTAATGCTCCTATACAAAAGAAGAATACAGAAGAAGTACAACAAAAACCACTAGCTTCTGAAGTAACTCCAATTGTTCAGAAAATGGAAGGAGGAGAAGAAGAAACAGTACAACAAAAAATGGAAGAAGAGTCTATACAAAAAAAATGCAAAGATTGTGAGAAAGAAAAAAAGATTCAAAAAATGGACGAAGGCATTCCAACGACAGAACATGGGAATTATAAAAAGCAGCAAGTAAGTTTGTTAGAATCAAAATTAAGAAAAGGTCATGGTGGTCAGTTAATGGAAGCTAACATACGTTCGGAAATGGAAGCTGGATTCGGAACAGATTTTAGCAAAGTAAAAATCCATAAGGATTCTGAAGCATCAAACATGAGTGCGAGTATCGGCGCACAGGCTTTTACACATGGACATGATATTTACTTTAATAAAGGAAAGTACAATCCGAATTCAAAAGAAGGGAAACATCTCTTAGCACATGAGTTAACACATACGATTCAGCAAAATAAAAAACAACATAATACAACAACATTTGTTCAAAAAAAAGAGCAGAAGAATGATGAAGATTGTGCTAAAAAAAGGAAAGATTTTTTTAATAAAATGGCTCAAAATATAAAGAAAAAATGGGATAATAAAATAGACTGTACAACTACAAATTATTTAGAGGCATTTTTTCAATTGCAAGACGAATTAGATACAAAATTAACAGTATACGATCAAATGAGAATAGGCATACAAGATTGTTGTACCATTTTATATAAATACTCTTTAGAAAAAGAAATTGAAGAAACCAACGATACCAGAGAAGATATTCTACAACCCATAGAAAAACAACTTGAGTTAGGAGAACCTATAGATATACCGCCAAGAGAAAATGATTTTTGGAAATGGAATTCGCCTACCAATGTGCCTATTGATATTAATGATATACCTAAAACCAAAAAGAAGGAAGAGGATAAAAAGAAAGAACCTGTAAAAAAGAAAGAAGAAAATAAACATCCTGAAGTGATTAACGATATGTATACCGATCCGTGTGAACGATTTTTTAATTATGAAAAAGAACCCAGTCATTTTAAAAATGAATACGAAGAAGCAAATACCTACACCGTATTTATTAACTTAAAAGGAAGTAAACCGATTAAATTAACATTGTTTGAAGGTTATTCTAAAAACCTAAGTGAATGTAATATATAATGAATTATAAACTCTTTTAACAATCTATGTTTTCTACCAAACAAAATATTATAAAACCTTTTAAAAAAGCCTCTGAAAATAAGCTGTCACCTTTCATTAAACCAGAAATGGAAGTTGTAAAACCTGGTGATATACAAAAAGCAGGAAAGGTCGAAAAAGAAGCTTCTGAAGGAGTAAAGGATACATTATCGATTGTAAATAAAGAAAAAAACACTTTTTTCGCGGCAAAACCCGAATCGAAAGAATCGGTAATTGATGAAGAAACGAAGACTAAAAAGCTTGATAAAGAACAGGCTGACTCTAAACAAGAACAAATACAGAACACTCCAGAACATCAATCAAGTGGTAAAGGAATTAAAACTTTAAAAGGAAATACCACAAATTCTGAAGGGACTAAAGCAATTTCAGCAGTTGCCCCAAAACCGTTGAAAGTAGCAGAAAAAGGTGTAAAAAAAGAAAAAGCAAAAGAAAAAGAAGCACAAGAAGAAACACAAGTTGTAGAAAGTGACATATTAAAAGCACCTACAAAACCAGAAGATGACCCTGCATTTCAGGCACAAATAAAAGCCACAGAAAACATACGAGAAGAGAAATCAAAACATCCTGAAGCATCAAAGAAAGTAGCAGAACAAGAGGCAGCTGGACACGCTTCTCCAGCAATTCAGGCTAATAAAAATGATCAGCAAGCACATGCAGTAGCAATGTCTGCAACTTCAGAGCAAGAAAAACAGAGAGCACCTTTTACACCAGAATCATTTAAAGAAAAACTAAAAGGAAATCTTAAAGATTTAGAAAAAAACTTACCTAGAGATGCAGAAGGAGCCAAGAAATTTAAAGAAGAAAAACCAATAACAGGAATCAAAGAAAATATTTCGAGTCAGGTAACCTCAGAAAGCGATAAGTTGGCAGGGCCATTAAAAAATGAAGCAGATAAACCTGCACCAACTTCTGGAGCACCAGTTACAGAAGCAAAACCTTTACCTGTAGCTAATGCTGGAAAAAAACCAAAACCATTGAATGCTAAGGCTACAATTCCAAAACCTAAAATGAGTCAGGAAATTTCAATGGAAAAAGAAAGTCAGTCATTAGACAACAAAATGGCTGAAAATAATGTAACAGATGAGCAATTAGCAAAATCTAATGAGCCAGAATTCATTGGAGCTTTAGAACAAAAAAATCAAGCGCAAACCGAAGCAAAATTAGCCCCTGTAAAGTATCGTAAAAAAGAAGGTGCACAATTAGGAGCTGCTCAAAACGAAGCAAAAATTACAAGTAAAGAAGGTTTGGCGCAAATGCAAGGAGCCAAGGAATTATCTGAAAATAATGTATTAGCCAGTCAGAACACTAATAAAACTAGTGATAAAACAGCGCAAGAAAAAATCTTTGCTGAGTTTGAAGCGATTTATAACGAAACTAAAAAAACAGTAGCAGATAGTTTACAAAAACTATCTGAAGATGTAGATGCTAAGTTTAGTAAAGAAGCTGAAAATGCACAAAATACTTTTGAGAAAAATGTAGAAGAAGGTTTAGATAATATTTATGGTTGGACGGTTATTGATGACTGGATTTTTGGAGAAGACAAAGATGCTATAGATAAGTTATTTGTGGTAGAAAAAAATAAGTTTAAAACAACAATGGATCGTGTTTTAGATGATATTTCTGTAATAATAGCCAATGGATTAAACACTGCTCTAGATGCTATAGAAGAAGGTAAAAAGAAATCGAAAATAAAATTTGATAGTTTAGATGCATCTCAAAAGAAATTAGGAAAAGAAGCATTTAATGATTTTAACGATCAATATACCGAATTAGAAGATACTGTTTATCAAAAGCAAGATGAATTGGCTTCAGGGTTAGCAAAATCCTACAAAGAAAATGTAGATGCATTACAAGCTAAGTTTGATGAGATAAAAGAAAGTGTAAGTGCTGGCTGGATTGGAGGGGCATTAAATGCTATAACTGGTGTTATAGAAACCATTAAAAAACTCGGAAATTTAATAGCAACATTATTGGTAGAAATACAAAATGTAATGGGAGTTATTATGGAAGATCCAATAGGTTTTGTGGGAACACTTTTCGATGGTGTTGGAAAAGGAATTGATCTATTCAAAGCTAATATTCAGAAGCATTTGTTAGGTGGTTTTGTAACTTGGATTACAGGGGCGTTAGGCCCTGTTGGAATTACCATACCAGATAACTTATTTAGCTTGCCAGGTATTTTTAATTTGGTAATGCAAGTACTCGGATTGTCTTGGGATTATGTTCGTAAAAAATCTGTTAAACTTATAGGAGAGCCTATGGTGAATGCTATGGAGACGGGTTCAGAAGTGTTTAAAACGGTCAAAGAAAAAGGAGTGGCAGGTATTTGGGAACAGGTACAAGATAAATTCGCTGATCTTAAAGAAACCATTATAGATTCGATAAAGGATATGCTAATTACACAGGTTATAGAAGCAGGAATTAAATGGTTGTTAAGTTTACTGATACCAGGAGCAGGATTTATCAAAGCAATTATGGCAATTAAAGATTTAATTGTGTTTTTCGTAGAATCTGCCATCATGTTAATTCCTTCATTAATACAAGCCATTAAGTCATTAGCGAGTGGTAATGTGAGTGGTGTTTCAAAAGCTATAGAAAAAGGATTAGCCAGTTTAATTCCTTTAGTTATTGGTTTGTTTGCAAAATTAATCGGTTTAGGAGGTTTAGTAAAAAAAGTACAGAAAATTATTAAGAAAGTTCGTAAACGAATAGATCGAGCTATTAATAAAATGATTAAGAAAGCTAAAGAGAAGTTTAAAGGTTTAGTAAAAAAAGGAAAAGCCAAGGTGAAAAAGGTTGTAAAAAAGCTGATGAATTGGTGGGGGATTGAGAAAAAATTTAAAGCAAAAGACGGAGAATCTCATCGATTATTTTATAAAGGAAAAGGTAAACGAGCAGTGTTAACTGTAGCAAGTGATCCTACACCTGTAGATGTAATGTTGAATCATAAATTAAAACTTGAAGAAAGAAAACCAGAAGGAGAAAGAAAAAGTAAGGATGAAATAAAGCAAGCTATAGTAATAACTAATGAAATTGTAAAAATAGAAAATAGCTTAGAAGAACTTAATAAAAAAGAAACAAATCAGAATAAAAAAGAAATTTCAGGACTACAAAAAGAACTAGATGAGCAATTAAAAAAGCTTGAAGGGAAATTGAGTAATATTATGTCTGAGGAGGATAAAAAAGCTTTAAACTTTCTTAATATATATCTTAATAAACAGGTAATTAAAAATAAAAAACCAATAGAAGGGTTTGAAAATAAAGTTAAGAAAGCTGGGTATTTATTAAACAAGAAAAATGAAATTAAAAGATCATCAAATATGGGAACTGGAGGTAGTTCAGGAGAAGGTAAAAATATACCAATGTTAACTATTGATGATAAAGGATATTTGAGAGAACATTCTGGGAACAAACCTCCACATACTAGTTTTAAGCCTGATGATTTAGAGGTGAAAATGATAAACGGAGTTTATAAATTAACCTATAGAACGAAATATGCAAATGGAGAAGGAAAAAAGGATGATGAAGGTAAAGAGGTATCGCCAACATTTGAAATAAGTCTTGATTTTGATAGTATGGTAAAGAAAGTACCAGATGCCACAGAAGAAAGAACAATATTAGGAAAAGATTTATCATTAAAAGAGAAAGGAGGAGTACGTGGCTTTAATGATTCCGTAGTTGGAGGGAAAGGAGGAAATGAAAGTATTCCAGGTTTTGATAATGCACATTTAGTAGGAGATCAATTTGGAGGTTCAGGTTATAACGAAGGATTAAATATATATCCTTCTTCCTCTACATATAACAAAAAGGAAATGAAAGGGGTTGAAGACAAAATGGCGACTTTTTTAAGAAATAATAATGTGAATTTTTTTAATATGAGAGTTGGTGCATCTCTTAAAGATGACACAAAAGTTGCACAAACAGTAGAACAGATTGTAGAAAAAGCAACGAGAAAAGAAATGAAAGAAGAGTTAGGGAAAATTGAAAAAACAGCTATCGATGAACAAGGAAAACAAGAGATGCAAAAAACAATAATAAGTACGTTGAGAAAAATTACAAAAACAGATATTGAAAATATACCAGCTATGTTTTTACAAACAAGATATCATATAGAATCAAATAGTAAAGCTCTTGAATTAATAGATTCATTTAAGAAACAGGAGAATGATAACGCGAAAGAAAAATTTAGTGCTTTTAAAGAAGAAAATGTTGATAAAAGAAATAAAGCTGTCTATGGTTCCAAAGATCAAGTGTCTCAAGGTGAAGGTATTGAAAGAAAAGATAAACTGACCAAGATTAAAGGCGAAATGGGTGAGGATATTTTCAGTGAAAAAAGCAAAGAGAAAAATGAAAAAGGAGAGACTGTAAAAGAGGATGAATATAATATTTCAGAATTTGAAGAGCATAAATATAATGATGTAGAAAAAGAAATTTCAATAGGTAGAGATGCAGATTTTAGCATAGCATTATTAAATTATATTGATAAAGTACAGCAAAACACGAATTTTTTTAAGGATTTAGGTTAAAATTCTCTTTTTTTATTATAAGAAACAGGTTAATTTTTTAAAGAACAATGGAAAAACAAAAAGAAATATCATTTAATTACTATGGTTTAGTAAGTTTTTTATATCAACGTATCCAATCCCGTATGGGAAATGAGAATTTAGAAATAATTAATAAAAATCTAGAAATTTGCGAAAGTGATGAAAGTTTACTTCGCTTTATTAAGCAACAAGAACTTTCAGAAATTGAAGTAGTTGTTTTATTGTTAGCTTATATTCCTGCTATTTTACCAAATTTCCTCTCCGAAATTGTTTCAGAATACCTCCCAGAAGGCGGTGAATTTCCAGAATTCGGAGGTGTAAAAGGAAAAAATCACAGAGGAATTATACCTACAGGCGAAACTGCATTGTATATTTTAGCAGGTAATGGTATTGAAAAAAGAACTATACTCATCAACTATTTTTTTAACGAAAGCATTTTGTTTAAAAACAATATTATTTCCTTAGAAAAAGTACCTGAAGGAGAACCAAAAATGAGTGGAAAACTCATCTTAGCAGAAGAATACATACACCTATTTTTAACTGGGCAAGAGTTAAAACCAGAGCTCAGTCAAGATTTTCCAGCGAGTTTAATTACAACCAATTTAGATTGGGAAGATTTAGTGTTGAATCCTAAGACCTTAGATGAAGTAAAAGAAATTGAAAACTGGTTAACGTATAAAGAAGTTTTGATGAATGAATGGGGAATGGGAGCTAAAATAAAACCAGGGTATCGAGTGTTATTTTGTGGAGCACCAGGAACAGGAAAAACATTAACCGCAAGTTTATTAGGGAAGTATACAGGGAAAGAAGTGTATCGTGTAGATTTATCTATGGTGGTTTCTAAATATATTGGAGAAACAGAAAAAAACTTATCAAAATTATTTGATAAATCGATTCATCAAAATTGGATTTTATTTTTTGATGAAGCAGATTCAATTTTTGGTAAACGAACCAATGTTCGTGATGCACATGATAAGTATGCCAATCAAGAAGTTTCCTATTTGTTACAACGTATAGAAGCGCATCCTGGACTCATTATTTTGGCTTCAAATTTCAAAAATAATATAGATACAGCTTTTACCCGACGTTTTCATAATATTATCGAATTTGAAGCTCCAAGTTATGATGAAAGATTACAGTTATGGAAGAAAAATTTACCAGAAAACGTAGCTTTGCAAGATTCAATAACCGTTGAAGAGCTTGCCAAAAAATATAATATTACAGGGGCAAATATTGTAAATGTTATTCAATATGCATGTTTAAAAACAATAGGATATAAAAAAGAAACTATTCAAAGGCAATATGTACTGGAAGGAATAAAAAGAGAATATGCCAAAGAAGGAAAAACAATAAATATTATTTTGTAGTACAACTTTCGAATAATAGTTTCGTAAAAAACATTATGAGTATTCTTTTGAGTTTATCTAAGTTAAAAACTTTATTTTACGGTCCAAAATGTCCTATAATTCGGGTTTAACGATACTTCTTTTTCCTTAGATAATTAAAGACAAAACCAAAAAGTAATAGTAAAGAAATAGGCAATGCAATATTAAATAATTGCCAAAAGCTTTTTTCTTTATAGGCTCTTTTTTTATCTAAAATACGGAGTTGAACAGCTTTATTTTTTAAATCGATCAGTCCAGTATCATCTAAAAGATAATCAATAGTATTTACAAGAAAATCTTTATTTCCAAAACGTTCTTGCGTCCATTTATCAACTCCTAAATCATATGGTTTTCCTTTTAATAATTGATTTTTACCAATGTCACCATCTGCAATAACAACCATTTTGTTAGGACTAGACTTTTCAATAAACTGCTTTGCGTCAAAAGGTTTTGTCCTACTACGGTATGCAGATTCAAACTCTCCTTCTAATAAAACAGCTAAAAGTTGACTCCCCGCACCATACTCATGTTGTTGAGGTTCATTAGTAATGCTTTCTAATTCAATGATTTTTGGAGTTCCAGAAAGCTTTGTTAAAATTGAACTTATTAATAAAGGTGTCTTTTTTATATTTTTTTGTAGTGTGTCTAATTGAGTTGCAAAGCGTAATCGAATTGGAAGTGTGTTTTTTGTAATAGGATGATTTGGGTTTCCTATTGCCAAAGGATGGTAAAACCAACTGAAATTTTCAAATTGAGTTTGGTTCCCTGTATTTCCTGAAGCTAAAGTAAGCTTTGCAGCATTTAAATCTTGAACTAATTTATTGTTAACTCGTACGCCATAACTAAACAAAAGATCTGTCAAATTCAAATCTCTTGGAAATGCTAACATTTTTCCTTGGTTATATAAACTATCCGTATCGGCACTTAAGTTGTCAATCATCCATAATGTTTTACCGCCATTCATGATGTATTGATCTAATGTTAACTTTTCTTGATCAGTAATTTTTTTAGTTGGTTTAGCAATAATTGATACATCGAACTTTTTTAATTGTGCTAATGTTTTTTCAGGATCTTCTTTTACAGAATCTAACGTAAACTTAGCGAGTCTGTATTTTTCACCTAAAGCACTTAAAAAACTATACATTTTTATATCTTCAAGCTGGCCAATTCCTGATAATAAAGCTATAGTTTTTGGTTGTTTTTGTGTAATAAGTTGAATTCCACTTGCAAAAGAATGTTCTAATGCAGCAACAGCGTTTTCTAACTGTTCTTCTTGAGTTTTAACTAATGTATTTGGTAATAATGATATTTTCTGAGTACGATTTTTATAGAAGATTTCAGCCCAAGGGAAAATAAGAGCTTCAGATAGTTTTCCATCTTCTTCTACAGTCAACCGGCTTGGTGCCATGCCATTTTTTATCAATTCTTCACCAATATCATTTGGGTTAACAAATCGAAATCGAACATTGTTGTTTTTGGCTTCTAACTCTTCTAAAAACTGACGTGTTTCTATTTGTAAGCGTTGAAATTCTGAAGGGAATTCTCCTTCTAAATATACATTTACAATTAAATCAGTTTCTAATTCATCTAATAAATCTGTAGTAATATTAGATAAAGTGTAGCGCTTGTCTTTAGTTAAATCAAAACGTTTAAAAAAAGAATGACTAAACACATTTAATAGTAATACTCCTACTATTACGAATACAATTTGTTTTAATTTCTTATTCATTTTCTAAGCGTGTTTTAGTGATGAATAAAAAGATGAAAGTGATACTAATAAAATACATGAGATCTCTAGTGTCAATAACTCCTCTACTAATACTTTTAAAATGTGCATTAAAACCAAAATTTCTAATATAATAATCGGAACTCGTTAATAAATTGGCTATAGCATCGAAACCATAAAACATAAAAAATGAAATGACAATTCCTAAGATAAAAGCGATGATTTGATTTTTAGAAAGAGTAGAGGTAAACAAACCGATGGCGGTATAAGCAGCAGCAAGAAAAAGTAATCCAAAATAAGAGCCCAATAAACTCCCTGTATCTATGTTTCCTGTCGGATTCCCTAACTCACTAATTGTATATACATAAGTAAGTGTAGGTAATAAAGCGATAAGTACCAATACTAACGAAGCAAAGAATTTACCTAATACAATCTGCCAAGTAGTTAAAGGTTTAGTTTTTAACGTTTCTATGGTTCCTAAATTATATTCATCAGCAAAACTTTTCATTGTAATTGCAGGAATAAGAAATAAAAATAACCACGGAGCTAAATAGAAAAATGAATTTAAATCGGCAAAACCTGCGTTTAAAATATTAAAATTATCATTAAAAACCCATAGGAATAAACCATTTACTAGTAAGAATACACCAATTACCAAATATGCTATTGGTGATCCAAAGAAAGAATTTAGTTCTTTTTTTAAAATTGATTTCAATTATTATAATTTTTTTATTGATATAAAGAAACTTTATTTTCAAACCTCAAACCTCAAACCTCAAACCTCAAACCTCAAACCTCAAACCTCAAACCTCAAACCTCTCAGTCCAAACTTACAACTTTATCAACACTCCAAGCAAGCGGCTTATCGTTAAAAAAGACTTTAGTTTCTGCCCAGATCGATTTAAACAACTCAGAATTTCTGTAATTTTCTAAATCTTGTTCATCATTCCAATAACTATATGTAAAGAAAATACTAGGATTCGTTTTGTCTCTATATAATTCTAATAAACGGCAACCGGGTGAGTTTCGTATATATTCTTTCTTCTTATCGAAATTAGCTAAAAAAGTTTCGATTTTTTCTGGCTGAAAGCTCATTTTAACAATACGTACAAACATAGTTTTTATATTAAACAGTTGTGAAATCAGGTTTTTCTTCTTCATGAAACGCTACAGTTATTGTATCTCTGTAGTTTAAACCGAGTAGGGAAGAAGCGCCTCCTACGGTTTTTAAGTTACTTCTGTAAACAGCAATTTCTAGATAACCAGCAGTATTAAATAAAGCAAGTTTATTACCATCATACTGACGAACATCTTCTGAAGAAAAATCGACAATCTCATTATATTTATTAAAAATCTTTTTAAAAGTATATCGTCTAGCGGTTACTGTAAAATCTCTTCCTTTTCCAATGTCTTCAAAAGCTTTTTTACTAATATTACTAATCACGTTACCATAATTATCAATATAAATAACACCTCCAACAATAAGATTACGATCTTGGTTTACTTTAGGTTGAATTTCTACTAATTTCTTATGAGATTTAATTTCTTTTCCAATCACATCTAGTTTTCCACCTCTGGCTATAAAAGTAGCAACTTTTACAAATACATCAAGCACAGGGAAACTCGTCTCTATATGATTATGGATATTAATTTCTACAATTTTAGTAGGTTGTACTTCAGAAGCAATCATACAAATTACACCATTATCAGGACAAATAAAATAATGCCCATCTAAAGCTAAAGCAATATGTTTGTTTTGTATACTTAATTCAGAATCAACACCAATAATATGAATAGTTCCTTTAGGGAAACTTTTGTATGCATTTTTTAATATATATGCAGTTTCAGTAATATTAAAAGGAGTAATATGATGTGTAATGTCTACAATTCGAGCTTCTGGTAATTCAGAGTATATTTCACCTTTAACAGCACCAACAAAATGATCCTTAAGGCCAAAATCAGTAGTTAAAGTAATTAGAGACATGTAATGCTTTAATTGTTAATTATTTTGTGAAAAACTCTAATGAAATTTAAGGCAAAGCTACATAAATGAATAAAATAATTACTACATTTAAGGATAATAAAATTAAAAATTACAGCATTTGAACGAAAGAGTAATTGAACTAACGGAAATTAATCCAAAAGAATTCTTTGGAGCGCAAAACAGTACAATTTCCTTATTAAAAAGTTATTTTCCTAAAATTAAAATTGTAGCCAGAGGTAACAAATTAAAAGTATATGGCGATCCGGAGATTTTAGATGAGTTTGAAACACGTTTAGAACGTTTAATAAAGTATTTTAATAAATACAATAAATTAGATGAGAATAGTATCGAACGTATTTTAACCTCTAATGGAAAGGAAGAAGAAGAGCGAAAGTTTGGTGATAAAAGTGATATTCTAGTTCATGGAGTTAGTGGTAAAATTATAAAACCGCAAACAGAGAACCAACGTAAAATGGTTCAGTTAATGAAAGAGAATGATTTGTTATTTGCTGTGGGGCCTGCAGGAACTGGTAAAACATATACAGCAGTGGCTTTAGCAGTAAAAGCATTAAAAGAGAAAGATGTTCGTCGAATTATTTTAACCCGTCCAGCGGTTGAATCTGGAGAAAATTTAGGGTTTTTACCTGGAGATTTAAAGGAAAAGCTCGATCCATACATGCAGCCATTATATGATGGTTTACGTGATATGATTCCTTCAGAAAAACTACAAGCCTACATAGAAAACGGAACCATACAAATTGCACCTTTAGCATTTATGCGTGGTCGTACTTTAGACAATGCTTTTGTAATTTTAGATGAAGCACAAAATACCACGCATGCGCAAATGAAAATGTTTTTAACGCGTATGGGTAGAAATGCAAAATTTGTAATTACAGGAGACCCTGGGCAAATAGATTTACCTCGTAAACAAGTTTCAGGTTTAAAAGAAGCCTTACTAGCATTAAAAAGTATTGATGGTATTGCACAAGTATACTTAGATGACAAAGATGTGGTAAGACACCGATTAGTGAGAAAAATTATTACTGCATATAAGAGTATAGAAACGGAGTAATATTAATGTTTGAAAATTTAAATTTACAAGAAAAATTTTATGTCCTATATATTTACTTTATCCTATTAGGAATAGTAAGTGATGCTTTGTTTTATGCAATTATAGGAGTCCAATATTTGAATTACGTATCTATTTTAGATGCGCTAGTTTCTCCATTTAGTTTGCTAACCAATAATTGGAAATTAGCATTGATGCTGGCGGTATTTTTTTATTTCATATACATTTATATAACAAAATGGTCTTATAAAATATATAAGAAGTTTAGAGATAAAAAATGGTATAAAAAAGTATACAATATAGAAAAATTGGATAAAGTTTATAAGAACATAGAAGAAAAGAAAAATTTATCTCAAGGTATTTTATTCATGTTTTTTATCATGTTTATTTCTATGAGATTGGGGATGGGATTGGGAACTTATGATAAAATGAAAAACAAGAAATTTAAACCTAATTATAGCTTAACCTTTAAAGATAATTCAACAAAAGAAATAAAATTAATTGGTCAAAATAGTTCTTTTATCTTTTATTTAGAAAAAAATGAAAAAGTAGTTGCTGTAACTCCAATTTCTGATAATATAAAGCAAATAAAAAGAATTCCTAAAAAAGATTAAAAAGTTTACTTTTGCGCAACACAACGCAATACAATGAATACAATAAACAAAACCAACTTTAACTTTCCACAACAAAAGTCAGTATACAAAGGAAAAGTAAGAGAAGTATATAATATTAATGACGATTTATTAGTAATGATTGCTTCAGATCGTTTGTCGGCTTTTGATGTTATTATGCCACGTCAAATACCATTCAAAGGGCAAATTTTAAATCAGATTGCTACGAAGATGATGAATGATACCGCTGATATTGTTCCGAATTGGTTACTAGCTAATCCTGATGAAAATGTTGCTGTAGGGCATTTATGTGAGCCTTTTAAAGTAGAAATGGTCATTCGTGGATATTTATCTGGACATGCAGCAAGAGAATACAAAGCAGGTAAAAGAGTATTATGTGGTGTTACGATGCCAGAAGGAATGAGTGAGAATGATAAATTTCCGACACCAATAATAACGCCTTCAACCAAAGCAGATAATGGAGAACATGACGAAGATATTTCTAGAGAAGAAATTTTAGCCAAAGGAATAGTTGCTGAAGAAGACTATTTAGTATTAGAAGATTACACTAGAAAGTTATTTGAAAGAGGTACAGAGATAGCTAAAGGAAGAGGTTTAATTTTAGTAGATACTAAATACGAATTCGGAAAAACAAAAGACGGAAAGATCGTATTGATAGATGAAATCCATACACCAGATTCATCAAGATATTTTTATGAAGAAGGATATGAAGCGCGTCAACAAAAAGGCGAAAAACAAAAGCAGCTTTCTAAAGAATTTGTACGTCAGTGGTTAATTGAAAATGGATTTCAAGGAAAAGAAGGGCAACAAATTCCAGAAATGTCTGATGAAAAAATCATTGAAATATCAAATAGATACATTGAATTATACGAACAAATCACTGGTGAAACATTTGTAAAAGCTGAAACAGATGATATTATGAGTCGTATAGAAAATAATGTAGTTAATTTTTTAAATGCAAGATAACAGAGTAAGCATACGACCTGTATTAAATTTATCTTCTGTACAAAAAGAAGAAAATTTTCAGAATACAACACTACGTCCTATATTAAAGTTGCAAAATGATTTAATCATGAGCGTTTTTTTACATTTTTGCAAAAAGCAAAAAATAGCAATGTCAAAGATAGCGAAAGAACATTTTCAACAAGAAGTAACGGCTTTGATTAAAAAGAATGCTGTGCTGAGAAATCAATTATTAGGAGTCATAATAGGTCAATTTACTCAAGAAGAGTTTGCTAAGTATGTAGAAAAAGATTCAGAATTTAATAAAAGAATTTTGAGTATGATGGGGAAAAGGATTTACGATAACCAACAAAGAGCTTAGATGACAGATAGAGAAAAAGAGTCTGGAAAAGTGAGCTTAGAGAATAATCGACTCATATGGAAATTACATGGTAAAAGAATAGTTGATTTACCTATTGATGATGTAAAATTAATAGGTGAATTTACAACAGCCATGGGACCTTTTGTTGATGATTGGTTTATGGTTTTTTATAATGATGAATTTGAATGTTTTGAAATATCAATGTATGCTGAAGGTATTGATAAATTAATGATTGAAATAGGTGAATTACTAGGGTTTGAGTTGCCAGGGACGTTATTAAGTTCTACAGAATGGAATTCAAGTATACTGTTTCCTAATAAGTATAGAGGCGAGAATTTATGGGATATAGTGAGAATAAAACCTAAATCGTTTTTTGAAAAATTAAAAACTTTGGTAGGTTCATACAAAACAGAATTAGAATTAACTGCTATAGCTAAAGAAATTATTAGCAACAAAATCGTAGAAAATAACAATTAACAATGGAAATTTCCATTGATCTATAAAACAAACAACAAAAATGATTATAGAACCAAGAACTAGAGGATTTATCTGTCTGACATCTCACCCAGTAGGATGTGAGCAAAATGTAAAAAATCAGATAGCATACATTCAGTCTAAAGAAAAAATTGAAGGAGCTAAAAAAGTACTAGTAATAGGTGCTTCAACAGGTTTTGGATTAGCATCAAGAATAACAAGTGCATTTGGTTCAGATGCAGCTACTATTGGGGTATTCTTTGATAAACCAGCAAGTGAAGGTAGACCAGCATCACCAGGTTTTTACAATACTGCAGCTTTCGAAAAAGAAGCAATAAAAGCAGGTTTGTATGCTAAAAGTATTAACGGAGATGCGTTTTCTAATGAAGTTAAAGATCAAGTAGTACAATTAATCAAAGAAGATTTAGGTCAGGTTAATCTTGTGATTTATAGTTTAGCATCACCAGTAAGAACACATCCAGAAACAGGAAAAAGATACAAGTCGGTATTGAAACCAATCGGTGGAGAATTTTCTAATAAAACAGTAGATTTTCATACAGGAAAAGTATCTGAAATATCAATTAAGCCGGCAGAAGGAGATGATATTGAGAACACAGTAACCGTAATGGGAGGTGAAGACTGGAAAATGTGGATGGATACCTTAAAAGCTGAAAATTTATTAGCTGAAGGAGCTACTACTGTAGCGTATTCATATATTGGTCCATCATTAACTGAGGCAGTATATAGAAAAGGAACTATTGGTGCAGCTAAAGACCATTTAGAAGCAACTGCGTTTACAATCACAGATGATTTAAAGTCAATTGGAGGTAAGGCATATGTTTCAGTAAATAAAGCATTAGTTACTCAAGCTAGTTCTGCTATTCCTGTAATTCCATTGTATATTTCGTTATTGTTTAAAGTAATGAAAGAGAAGGGAATTCATGAAGGGTGTATTGAGCAGATTGAGCGTTTATACAGTGAGCGTTTATTTGGAGGAAGTTTAGATTTAGATGATAAAGGAAGAATTAGAATTGATGATTGGGAAATGAGAGAGGATGTTCAGACTGAAATTACTAAACTTTGGGAGCAAGCAACTACAGAAAACTTAGCTGAATTAGGAGATTTAAAAGGGTATAGTGATGACTTTTTTAATTTATTCGGATTTAAAGTTGAAGGTATAGATTACAAAGAAGATGTAAATGAATTGGTAGAAATACCAAGTATTGCTAATGTAACAATTTAAGAAATTAGGAGTTTTAAACTTAATGTTTAATCGATTTCGGTCGAAAGCTTTAAGATAAATCTCATTTTCATTAAAAAAATAAGCCTCATAGTTTTTATTGCTATGAGGTTTTTTATATCTTAATTATTATAAAATGTTTATATGAAACCAGCTTCAATAAAAACAATAAAAGACGAATTAAAACATAAAAATGCTGATGAATTATTAGAATTGTGTCTTACATTAACTCGTTTTAAAAAAGAAAATAAAGAATTACTAACGTATTTATTGTTTGAAGCTCATGATGAAGATAGATATATTGAAACTGTAAAATTAGAAATAGACGAAATGTTTAGTGACATAAACACGAAAAGCTTTTTCTATATTAGAAAGAGCGTTCGTAAAATTTTGACTTCAATAAAAAAGCAAATTCGTTATTCTAAAAAGAAAAGTACAGAGGTAGAGTTATTATTGTATTTCTGTTTAAAACTAAAATATTTTAAACCTTCAATAAAAAGAAGTCCAAGACTTCAAAAAGTATTCGAAACTCAAATTCGATTAGCTAAAAAAGCAATGCTCACTTTACACGAAGATCTGCAATACGACTATAATATGCTATTAGAAGAGCTTGAGAATTAAACTATTTCTATGTAATTATTCTAGATATTCAATAAATAAACTTTTTTTAAGAAAAGAGGAGTTAAACTATTGATTAATACTTTTCGATTTAAAGTGTGATTTTCTTAAGATTTGTTGCTAAATATTATCGATGTTCTAATAAAAACAATAAATTTATGGAACAAATAAATCGAACATGAGTAACTACCACATAAAAAACTTAGAAGAATATTTTCAAGTATACAGAAGATCAGTAAGAAACCCAGAAAATTTTTGGGAAGAAATTGCTGAAGAACATTTTCTTTGGAGAAAAAGATGGAATAATGTGTTAAGTTGGGATTTTACGAAGCCTGAAGTAAAATGGTTCGAAGGCGCAGAATTAAATATTACAGAAAATTGTATCGATCGCCACTTAGTAACCAGAGGCGAAAAAACAGCAATACTTTTTGAACCTAATAATCCAGACGAAGCTGCAGAACACATTACATATCGCGATTTATACAAAAGAGTAAATAAATTAGCTAATGTTTTAAAAGCAAAAGGAATTAAAAAAGGAGATCGTGTTTGTATCTATTTACCAATGATTCCAGAACTTGCTGTTTCTCTTTTAGCTTGTGCAAGAATTGGAGCAATACATTCAGTTGTTTTTGCTGGTTTTTCTTCAACAGCGTTGGCAACAAGAATTAATGATGCCGAATGTAAAATGGTAATTACTTCTGATGGTTCTTACAGAGGAAGCAAAACGATCGATTTAAAAGGTATTGTTGATGAAGCTTTAGAAGAATGCCCTTGTATAGAAAACGTTTTGGTTGTAAAAAGAATCAATTTAGAAATAAATATTGTTGAAGGAAGAGATCAATGGTTACAACCATTATTAGATGAAGCTTCAGACGAATGCGAGGCAGAAATTATGAATGCAGAAGATCCTCTTTTTATACTGTATACTTCTGGTTCTACAGGAAAGCCAAAAGGAATGTTACATACAACAGCGGGTTATATGGTTTATACTGCGTACACATTCAAAAACGTTTTTCAGTACAGAGAAAATGATGTGTATTGGTGTACTGCAGATATTGGTTGGATTACAGGACATAGTTATATTGTATACGGACCGTTAGCAAATGGAGCTACAACTGTAATGTTTGAAGGAGTTCCAAGTTACCCAGATTATAGTCGATTTTGGCAAATTGTTGAAAAACATAAAGTGAATCAGTTTTACACAGCGCCAACAGCAATTAGAGCGTTAGCAAAAGAAGGTTTATCTCATGTAGAATCAAGTGATTTGTCGTCATTAAAAATTTTAGGAACCGTTGGGGAACCTATTAATGAAGAAGCTTGGCACTGGTACGATGATAATATTGGGAAAAGAAAAAGTCCAATTGTAGATACCTGGTGGCAAACAGAAACTGGTGGAATTATGATTACTCCAATTCCTTTTTCTACACCAACAAAACCTACTTATGCAACATTACCATTTCCTGGAATTCAGCCAGTATTAATGGATGCTGAAGGAAATGAAATTAAAGGAAATCAAGTAGAAGGGCGATTATGTGTTAAATTTCCTTGGCCTTCCATGGCGAGAACAATTTGGGGAAATCATGAACGCTACAGAAATACATATTTCTCAACTTTTGAAAATAAATATTTTACAGGAGATGGAGCTTTACGAGATGAAGTTGGTTATTACAGAATTACAGGTAGAGTAGATGATGTTATTATTGTTTCAGGGCATAATTTAGGAACCGCTCCAATAGAAGATGCAATTAACGAGCATCCAGCTGTTGCAGAATCAGCTATTGTTGGGTTTCCACACGACATTAAAGGAAATGCATTATATGGTTATGTGATTTTAAAAGACACAGGCGAATCGCGTAATCAAGAAAATTTAAGAAAAGAAATCAATCAAATTATAACCGAGCAAGTCGGACCAATTGCAAAGTTAGATAGAATTCAATTTACACAAGGATTGCCAAAAACACGTTCTGGAAAAATCATGAGGAGAATTTTAAGAAAGATTGCTTCTAATGATATTAGTAACCTTGGCGATACGAGTACTTTACTAAATCCAGAAGTAGTTCAAGGAATAATAGATGAGGTTTTAGTATAATATTAAATAATTCTTAAAAGAAACATAGCTACTTTCGGGTAGCTATTTTTTTTGTAACTTATTTACCTCAATTATAAACCAACAAATAAATGCCAACCTATAATCTAAAAATCAACGGTGAATTGGTTACAGTTACTGCCGATTCAGATACCCCTTTACTTTGGATATTAAGAGATGAATTAAATTTAGTAGGAACAAAATTTGGATGCGGTATAGCTCAATGTGGTGCTTGTACTGTTCATGTAGATGGCCTAGCTACTAGAAGTTGTCAATTACAAGTCTCTATGTTAGATAAAGAAGAAATTACAACTATTGAAGGACTTTCTAAAGAAGGAGATCATCCTTTACAAGAAGCTTGGAAGGAAGTTGATGTGCCACAATGCGGGTATTGTCAAGCTGGACAAATTATGACTGCTGCTTCTTTTCTAAAAGAAAATCCAAATCCTACTTCAACAGAAATTAGAGAAGCAATGCATGGAAATATTTGTAGGTGTGCATCGTATAACAGAATAGAAAAAGCTGTAGCTGTAGCTGCTAAAAAAATGTCTTAAATCTAATTATCATGAGTACAGAACAAAATAATATCAGATTTAGTAGAAGAAACTTTTTAAGAACTTCAGCGCTAGCAAGTGGCGGAATGTTAGTTGGTTTTAATTTATTCACGGCATGTAAACCAGAGGCAAAACCAGCTGTAAATATTGCAAATTTAAATTTCAACGATTTTAATGCTTTTATCAAAATTGCAGATAATGGTTATGTAACTATTTTTTCTCCGAACCCAGAAATTGGACAAGGAGTAAAAACGGCAATGCCAATGATTATTGCTGAAGAATTAGATGTAGAATGGGATAAAGTGCATGTTGCACAAGCAAAATATAATAAGAAAGAATATAAACGTCAGGTTGCAGGAGGAAGTCAGTCAATTCGTTTTGGTTGGGATGCGTTACGTCAAACAGGAGCTACTACAAAGCAAATGTTAATTAATGCTGCTGCTGCAAAATGGGGAGTTGATGCAAATACTTGTAAAGCTTCAAAAGGAATTATAACAAATGCAAATGGAGATACATTAGGTTATGGAGAAGTTGTAAGCGAAGCAGCTGCTTTAGAGGTTCCAGAAAATGTAACTTTAAAAAAGCCATCAGAATATACGATTATAGGAAAAGATGCTTTAAATGTTGATTTAGATAACATTGTTACAGGTAAGCCTTTGTTTGGTTTAGATTATAAAGCCGATGGAATGGTGTATGCTTCGGTATTACGTCCACCGGCATTCGGACAAAAATTAGAGAGTTTTGATGACGCTGAAGCTAAAAAAGTAAATGGAGTTTCAGATGTAATTAAGTTTGGAGATAAAGTAGCTGTAATTGGTTCAAATACTTGGGCAGCTATGAAAGGTAAAAAAGCATTAAAAGCTGTTTGGAGTGATGATAAAAATTTAGAAAGTACCGTAGATCATAATAAAGAATTAATTAAGATTTTAGACGGAAAAGAATTTGATACCAGAAGAGAAGATGGAAATGTAAAGAAAGCTTTTGCAGAAGCAGATAAAGTTTTAGAAAGAACTTACGATTCTCCTTTCTTACCGCATAACTGTATGGAACCAATGAATTTTTATGCTAATGTTACAGCTGAGAAAATTCATTTAGTTGGACCAATTCAAACACCACAGTGGACAGCTGGTAGAGTTGCGCAGTTATTGAAAAGAAAAGAAGAAGAAATTGATCTTGAAATGACAAGAATGGGTGGTGGATTTGGAAGAAGATTATATGGAGATTTTGCTTTAGAAGCAGCTGAAATCTCAAATCTAGCTAAAAAACCAGTGAAAGTTGTTTTCTCTAGAGAAGATGATATGACAGATGGGATTTATCGTCCAGCAATTAAATATAGAATTGCAGCATCAATTAAAGATGGAAAATTAACAGGATATCATTTAAAAGAAGCAGCGATTAATAGTAATATGTACGATTTAATTCCGAATTTCTTTCCAGCAGGATGTATTCCGAATTATAAAGTATCTACAAAAAGCTATAAAAGTGATATCACAACAGGTGCATGGAGAGCTCCGTATACAAATTTCTTAGCTTTTGCTGAACAAACTTTCTTTGATGAATTAGCTGAAGAATTAAAGAAAGATCCAGTTGAGTTACGATTAGAATTATTACAGAATGTAAAAGGTTCTACAGATGAAAAAATCGAGTACTCAGGAGAAAGAATGGAGAATACGATAAAGTTAGCCGCTGAAAAATCAAACTGGAAAGAACAAAAAGAAGGAGTTTTTAAAGGGTTTGCAGCTTATTATAGTCATAACACACATGTTGCCGAGGTTGCCGAAATAGAAATGAAAGATGGTTTACCTGTAGTGAAGAAAATTACTGCAGCTGTAGATTGTGGAATTTTAATTAATCCTACAGGAGCCATTAACCAAATTCAAGGAGGAGTTTTAGATGGAATTGGTCATGCAATGTATGGTGATTTATCTTTTGAAAATGGAAAGCCTTCACATAAAAATTTCGATACGTATCGTTTAATTAGAATGAATGAAACGCCTCAGGTAGATGTTCATTTTGTGAAAAATGAATTGTCACCTACAGGACTTGGAGAACCAGGATTGCCACCAGCAGGTGGTGCTGTAGCTAATGCAATCTATAAAGCATTAAAAAATAGGGTGTATAAGCAACCGTTTATCAAAGAGTTAAAAAATAAAAAAAATGAAGTTTTAGGTTAAAATTAAGAACATAAAACATAAAAAGATGTCTTTTTTAGACATCTTTTTATGTTTTAATACAGCTTTTTGATAAAAATTAAAATCTACGAAAACGTTTTTGAATTTGTAGTAACTATAATGTTTTTTGATTAATTGATAAATTAAGGATAAAATAATACGAAATCGTTTTTTTATAGATATAAACATTGCGAATATGTTAAAATATTGATTTTATTTAGACAAAATGAAGCTTTTGTTGAGAAAAAAAATCAAATTGAATTAACTTTGGAGAATAACAAATCAAGAACAAATTACAACAAGAATTTAAGAATGAAAATCAACAAAGTTTTAGTAGCAAATCGAGGAGAAATTGCAATTAGAGTTTTTAGAGCCTGTGTAGAAATAGGTGTTAAAACAGTTGGGATTTATACCTATGAAGATCGATATTCTTTACATAGATATAAGGCAGATGAATGTTATCAAATAGGAGATGATAACGAACCTTTAAAACCTTATTTGGATATTGACGCTATTATTAAGGTTGCAGTAGAGAATAATGTAGATGCAATTCACCCAGGATATGGATTCTTATCTGAGAATGCTGAATTTGCCCAAAAGTGTGAAGACAATGGAATTATCTTTGTTGGACCAAAGGTTTCTGTATTAAAAGCCTTAGGAGATAAAATAACAGCTAAGGAAGTCGCGGTTGCTAATAATGTTCCTATTATTCAAAGTAGTGATCAGGATTTAACGTCAATTGAAGTTGCTTTAGAGGAAGCTGAAAAAATTAGCTATCCTGTAATGTTAAAAGCTGCCTCAGGTGGTGGAGGTAGAGGAATGCGAGTAATTCGTAATGCAAATGACCTAAAAAAGGCATATCCAGAAGCGCAAAGAGAAGCTTTAAATGCTTTTGGTGATGATACCGTATTCTTAGAAAAGTTTGTAGAAAATCCAAAACATATCGAAATCCAAATTGTTGCTGATACTCATGGAAACATGGTACATTTATTTGAAAGAGATTGCTCGGTACAAAGAAGATATCAAAAAGTAATAGAGTTTGCACCTTCTTATGGTTTATCAGAACAAACAAAAAATGATTTATATAAATATGCACTAGATATTTGTGGTGCTGTAGATTATAATAATATTGGTACTGTAGAGTTTTTAGTCGATGAAGATGATAGTATTTATTTTATTGAGGTAAATCCAAGAATTCAGGTAGAACATACAGTTACCGAAATGGTAACAAATATCGATTTGGTAAAAACTCAGCTATTTATTGCTGGAGGATATAAATTATCAGATACTCAAATAAAAATACCAAGTCAAGATTCAGTTGTAGTTTCAGGATATGCGTTACAGTGTAGAATTACAACAGAAGACCCTGCTAATGATTTTAAACCAGATTATGGTACAGTTACGACGTATCGTAGTGCTTCTGGATTTGGAATTCGTTTAGATGCTGGAAGTATTTATCAAGGAGTAAAAATATCTCCCTTCTTCGATTCAATGTTAGTTAAAGCATCTGCTAGAAGTAGAACTTTAGATGGAGCATGTAGAAAAATGTTACGTGCTTTAGTTGAATTTAGAATTAGAGGAGTAGAAACAAATATTGCATTCTTAAGAAATATTTTAAATCATCAAACTTTTAGAGATGGTGAGGTTACAGTAAATTTCATTAAAAATGAACCAAAATTATTTGAGTTTAAGGAACCTAAAAATAGAGCAAATAAATTAATTAATTTCTTAGGTGAGGTTGTAGTAAATGGTAATCCAGATGTTAAAAAGGTTGACCCTAATCATCAGTTTACGAAACCAATAATACCAAAGTTTCCTAAATTAGATAAGCATCCTAAAGGAACTAAAGATTTATTAACAGAATTAGGTCCAGAAAAGTTTGCAGAGTGGTTGAAAAAAGAGAAGAAAATTCACTTTACAGATACTACGATGAGAGATGCGCATCAAAGTTTATTAGCTACTAGGATGCGTACAAAGGATATGTTAGCTGTAGCAGAAGGTTACGCTAAAAACTTCCCAGATATCTTTAGTATGGAAGTTTGGGGAGGTGCTACTTTTGATGTTTGTTTACGTTTTTTACAAGAAAACCCTTGGGAAAGGTTAGCGTTATTACGTAAAGCAATGCCAAATGTGTTGTTGCAAATGTTGATAAGAGGATCTAATGGAGTAGGGTATACGGCTTATCCAGATAACTTAATAGAGAAATTTGTTGAAAAATCATGGGAAACAGGTGTTGATGTTTTTAGAATTTTCGATTCATTAAATTGGATGAAATCAATAGAACCATGTATCAAACATGTACGAAATAAAACTCAAGGTTTAGCTGAAGCCTCTATTTGTTACACGGGAGATATTTTAAATCCAAGTAAAACAAAATACGATCTTAAATATTATATCCAGTTAGCAAAAGATATCGAAAATGCGGGAGCACATATTTTGGGAGTAAAAGATATGGCTGGTTTATTAAAACCTCAAGCTGCTTACGAATTAATTTCAGCATTAAAATCAGAAATTAATATTCCAATTCATTTACACACACATGATACTTCTTCAATACAATCAGCATCATATTTAAAAGCAATTGAAGCTGGAGTAGATGTTGTTGATGTTGCGTTAGGTGGATTATCAGGATTAACATCTCAACCAAATTTTAATTCTATGGTAGAAATGTTACGTTTTAATGATAGGGAGAATATACTAGATACTAAAAAACTTGCAGAATACTCAAATTATTGGGAAACAGTAAGAGGATATTATTATCCATTTGAATCAGGATTAAAAGCTGGAACAGGGGAGGTGTATGAACATGAAATTCCTGGTGGTCAATATTCAAACTTAAAAGGACAAGCTATTGCTTTAGGTTTAGAAGATAAATTTCCAGAGGTTACACAAATGTATGGTGAGGTGAATCAAATGTTTGGAGATATTATTAAAGTAACACCGAGTTCTAAAGTAGTAGGAGATATGGCGCAGTATATGATTAGTAATAATCTAACTACTGAGGATGTTTTAGAACGAGGAGAAAGTATTTCATTCCCGCAATCTGTAATTAGCTTCTTTAAAGGAGATTTAGGACAGCCAGTAGGAGGGTTTCCTGAAAAATTGCAGAAAATTATTCTAAAAAATCAGAAGCCTTATACAGAGAGACCTAATGCTCATCTAGAGCCTATCGATTTTGAAAAAGAGTTTACTCAATTTAAAAAAGACTTTTCAAAAGGAATGGGGCGTGAATTGAAAATGACAGATTTTTTATCCTTTAAACTATATCCTAAAGTATTCACGGATGCATACAATAACCATACGAAGTTTGGTAATGTAATGAATATCCCAACTAAAAATTTCTTCTTTGGATTGGAAGTAGGAGAAGAAATTATGGTTGATATTGAATCAGGGAAGAAAGTTTTAATTTCTTTAGTGCATAAGACAGAAGCAGATGAGAATGGTAATGTAACAGTTTTCTTTAAGATCAATGGTCAAATGAGGGTTGTTGCTATTAAAGATAATTCAATAACTGTAGAAAAGGTTGAAAATACTAAAATTGATACAAATGATGAAAATCAAATTGGAGCTCCTTTACAAGGGTTGCTATCATCAGTTTTGGTTAAAGAAGGAGACATAGTTCAAGAAAATCAACCGTTATTTATAATCGAAGCCATGAAAATGGAAACTACGGTTACTGCTGTAAGTAGAGGTATTATTGAAAAAGTTCAATTATCGGCAGGAACTTTGGTAGATACAAATGACTTAGTAATAAAAATAAAGTAAGTCTTAGTTAAGTTTTTGATATACCCTTAAAAAAACTTAGTTTTGCTGTCCAAAATATGTAATGTTAATATGGTAAGTGATTTATTTGATAGAATTAAAAGTGATAAAGGGCCTTTAGGTAAATGGGCTGACAAAGCTGAAGGATATTATGTTTTTCCAAAGTTAGAAGGACCTATTTCGAATAGGATGAGCTTTAATGGAAAACCTGTAGTTACTTGGAGTATTAATGATTATTTAGGTTTAGCAAATCATCCAGAAGTTTTAAAAATAGATGGTGAAGCAGCACATGAGCATGGTATGGCGTATCCTATGGGAGCTAGAATGATGTCAGGACACACTAAATATCATGAGCAATTAGAACAAGAATGTGCTGAGTTCGTTGGTAAAGAGGCATCTTATTTGGTGAACTTTGGTTATCAAGGTATGGTCTCTGCTATAGATGCTTTAGTTTCTAAAGATGATATTATTGTATATGATATGGATACACATGCATGTATTATTGATGGAGTTCGATTACATGCGGGTAAAAGATTTGTATACAGACATAATGATATAGAAAGTTGTGAGAAGAACTTAAAGCGTGCTACAAAAATGGCTGAAAAAACTGGAGGAGGAATTCTTTTAGTATCTGAGGGAGTTTTTGGAATGCGTGGTGAACAAGGTCGTTTACGAGAAATTGTAGCGTTAAAAGAAAAATACAATTTCAGATTATTAGTAGACGATGCTCATGGTTTTGGAACACTTGGTGAAGGCGGAAGAGGAACAGGTTTCGAGCAAGGTGTTCAAGATGGTATTGATGTGTATTTTGCAACTTTTGCAAAATCTATGGCGGGTATCGGAGCATTTTTTGCTGGAGATAAAGATGTAGTTCAGTATCTACAATATAATATGCGTTCTCAAATGTTTGCAAAATCGTTACCAATGCCAATGGTAAAAGGAGCTTTAAAACGTTTAGATATGATTCGTACAATGCCAGAACTTAAAGATAAGTTATGGGATATTACGAATGCTTTACAATCTGGACTAAGAGAAGCAGGTTTCGATTTAGGAACTACACAGACATGTATTACTCCTGTGTATTTAAAAGGAGATATACCAGAAGCTATGGCAATGGTACATGATTTAAGAGAAAACCACGGAGTCTTCTGTTCTATAGTGGTGTATCCTGTTATTCCTAAAGGAATGATCATTTTACGACTAATACCAACAGCACGTCATACTTTAGATGATGTCTCAGAAACTATAACGGCATTTACTGCGATACGTGAAAAATTGTCCAATGGAACATATAAGCGAATAGCAGAAGCTATTATGACAGCATAGAAAAATAAAAACTCGTGATAATCATCACGAGTTTTTTAATTAAAAATAATAACTTTGGAATTATATTTGTCTAATACAAAATATGAAAAAGTTTTTTGTAATATTTATTATAGTTGCCTTTAACTTAAGTGCACAAGTTAAAGATTCATTACCAGATTTTGCTAAAGAGTATTATTTAGTTAAAGATGGAGATACATTAATGATTGAATTAGATGAGGTGCCAGTGTTGCCTAAACATAAGTTTTCATCTAGAATAGATGTTAATTATTACTACTGGTTTCGAAAAAAAGTATTTAAAGCATATCCTTATGCTGCCTTAGCATCTAAAAGAATAGATAGTCTACAAGCAAGACTGGATAGGATAGAATCAAAAAGAAAAAAGCGAAAATACGTTAAACGAGTTCAAAAGTATCTAGAAAAAGAATTAACAGATCAAATAAAAAAAATGACTCGTACTGAGGGGAGAATTTTAATCAAGTTAATCCATCGTCAAACAGGAAGAACGGTATTTGAAAATATTCGTGAATTTAGAAGTGGATGGAAAGCATTTTGGTACAATACAACAGCAAATGTTTTTAGCTTATCCCTAAAAGATAAATACCAACCAGAGTCTGTTAATGAAGACTATTTAATAGAAGATATTTTACAAAGAGCTTATGTAGATGAAGCATTGGAGTTTCAAGAACCCAAATTAAAAATCGATTCATATAAAATTTTACAGGCAAAAAAAGGAGAAGTTAATGTAGAGGAGTATAAAAAGATGTTTGCTAAAATGAGAAAAAAACGCAAAAGAAAGAAGAAAAAGAAAAATTAGCTATGATATTTTTCTTTAATTTAAACATTAATTCAATTTTTATTTATTAGTATCAGGAAATTTCTTTACCTTTTTTTACTCTTAAAATCACTAGATCTTTTCAGATTTTTGAATTATGTTAATTCAAAACAGAAGAAAGCCTTTAAATTTAAGATTAAATCTCTTGTCTTTTTATGTTTTTTAGAAATATCATTAATTGAATTTTCACACAATCTACAGCGAGTTATAGTTTGCTTTTCTTTGATGAAGTAAATAGTTTAGATTTTTTTTTGGTTAATTTCATGATTAGTAAATAGTTGGGGTTTTTTGACGAAAAAACTTTATTTTTTTATGGTCAAAAGTTTGGTAGGATTGAAAAGAGTATGTAGTTTTGCACCCGCAAATAACGAAATATGATTTAGTTTTTTGTTT
>CANMWK010000021.1 GCA_947501615.1 uncultured Tenacibaculum sp.
GCGTGAGAAATGTAGAATTCTTCTTGTACAGATTAACCCAGATTTTTGCTTAACCACAACAATTAGGTATGATCCAGTAGTACTTCTTTAATAATATAACTTAGTAATCACTACCTCTTCACAAGGGTGCAAAATTTAGCTAATAAATTTAATAAAACCCTTGTAAAACAATTTTTTATTCTCAAAGATTTACAACGTATTTTGCTATAACCTTGATAAGGTCTTTTCATTTTTATAAATTTATTTCTTGGTATTTTAACACCAGGTTGTTTACAAAGAATTTTAAATTGTCTGTGTAACCAACTTACAGCTTCGTAAAGCAATTTCTGAACAGTTGAATAGCTAACCACGCTTTCATAACAAGTAGCATCCTACAGTAATATGATTTAGGCTTTTAATAAAATGGCTTCCAATACGTATAAAGTGTTTGCTCAACTTTATCTATAGTTAGTTGCTTGGCTAATTCACAACGAATTTGACTCACTATTAATATGATCAAATTCTAAATGAAGATTACAAAAAAATTGATAATCAATATTACTATTAAGCTATTTGATTAAACGTCTATCATTTTGACAACAGTAATGCTTTAAAAACATTAACGTCAATCTACCTTGAGGACCAAACATCATTTTTACCCCTTTGGATGACTCTTTAAAATCAAAATCTTTAACTATGTCAGATCAGGGCATTGAATTCTAGATTGAGATCAATTTAATAAGTCTTATATTTATATCTATTACAATTGCTTTAATGCATTCCCATTAAACTTTCTTCTTTCTTTATCAAATATCCAACCCCACTTTTTAAAATAAACAATCAATGATCTGATATAAATTTTGAATAATTTAAAGTTTTTGTTTGCTCCAGATTCATAACCATGGAATACACTTACTTTAGGAAAAAAAAGCGTCTTATATTTTTTATGCATCCTTCGCGATAAATCCCAATCTTCAAAGTACATAAAATATCGATCATCATACATTCCTATTTCACTAATACATTCAAGATTCAGTAGAGAAAAACAACCTGAAAGAATTGGCAAATTATACACTTTATTAACATTATAATTTCTAAACTCATATTTATCAATAAACTTTCTATAGATAGGTTTTGGTTTTCTAAATTTTCGCATAAAAATACTATATATACTTGGAATAAGTTTTGGTAAGTTCTGAACAGTTCCATCAATGTTTAAAATTTGAGGCATCATCATGCCAATAGAACTATTCGCTTCAATATAATCAATCATTTCGTTTATTACTCCTTTATTGAAATATATGTCTGGGTTGACAACAAAATGATAATCATATTTCAATTCTAAAACTTTATTTATAGCCATATTATGGGAAAATCCAAAACCAGGATTTTCTGGACAATGTATATATATTATTCTATCATTAGAAATATCAATAAAATTCTTCATTTTTTTTGGAGAATTATCTATTAAATAAATTTTAGATATTAATTCTTCTTCCATTAAAGAACTCAGGGACTTTTGTAAATCTATCTGAGATGTGTTGTATAATACAATACAGGCTGAGACTAATATCATATATTGCTAAATTTCTTTATTATACATTGATAAATAATACTTTTTATAATTACCACTTGTTATTCTTTCTACCCACTTTTGATTTTCTAAATACCATTTGACTGTTTTTTCTATCCCTTCTTCAAACTGTAACGAAGGCTTCCAACCTAACTCTTCTTTAAGTTTGGTAGAATCAATAGCATATCTAAAATCATGACCTGCCCTATCTTCTATAAAAGTTATTAATTTTTCAGATGTTCCTTCAACTCTTCCTAATAATTTATCTACTGTTTTAATTATAACTTTTATCAAATCAATATTTTTCCACTCATTGAAACCTCCTATATTGTAAGTATCTCCAATTACTCCTTTATGAAATATTACATCTATTGCCCTAGCATGGTCATCTACAAACAGCCAATCTCTTACATTCTCTCCTTTTCCATACACCGGTAATGGTTTATCATTACAAATGTTATTTATAAATAAAGGAATTAATTTTTCTGGAAATTGATAAGACCCATAATTATTAGAACAATTAGAAATTACTGTTGGCATACCATAAGTATCCTGAAAAGCTCTTACAAAGTGATCTGAAGATGCTTTTGATGCAGAATATGGCGAATGAGGATCATATGAAGTTTCTTCTGTAAAGAATCCATCTGACCCTAAACTTCCATATACTTCATCTGTAGATACATGGTAAAACAATTTCTCCTCATAATTACCATTCCAGTATAACTTTGCTGCTTGTAACAAACTTAGAGTCCCCATTACATTTGTTTTAGCAAAAGAGAATGGATCTTTGATAGATCTGTCTACATGAGACTCGGCGGCTAAATGTATTACTCCATTAATTTCATATTCTAAAAAAACTTGTTTCATTCTATCGAAATCACAAATATCTGCTTTAACAAAATTGTAATTTGCTTTTTTCTCTATATCTTTTAGATTTTCTAGATTACCAGCATAAGTTAAAGCATCTAAGTTGATTATGTTATATTCTGGATATTTATTTACAAATAATCTTACTACATGTGAGCCTATAAAGCCAGCTCCTCCAGTAATTAAAATGTTTTTCATGATTTCTTAGTTTTCAAGTTTTTTTATACATTCTTTTAAAGAATCCTTCCAATATGGTATCTCTACATTAAAATCTTTTTTAATTTGAGCTTTATTAAGTACCGAATAACTTGGTCTTTTTGCGGATGTAGGATATTCCTTAGTATCAATTGGGCTAATTTTACAATCTATTTCTGCTATTTCCATAATATGCTTAGCAAAATCATACCATGATAAAACCCCTTCATTTGAATAATGGTAAACCTTAGATTTATCTTTAAAATCTTTATCCAATAATTCTAGGCAAACCATTGCTAAATCTCTTGCATAAGTTGGAGAACCAATTTGATCATAAATCACACCTAAACTTTCCTTTTCTTTTCCTAAGCGTAACATGGTTTTAACAAAATTATTCCCGTAACTAGAATATAACCATGATGTTCTAATTACTGTTCCGTCTTTAGGAGAGGTAATTATGTGCTCTTCACCTTTCCTTTTAGTTTTTCCATATACTCCAATAGGATCAACCTTATCAGATTCTATGTACGGAATACAATTAGCACCATTAAAAACATAATCCGTTGATATATGTATAATCTTTCCTTGATCTTTTAATGCTGATACTAGATTATCAATACCATTAACATTAACATTATAAGCTAATTTTCCATCTGATTCAGCTTTATCTACAGCAGTGTAAGCTGCGCAATTTATTACTACGTCAATATCATTCTTATCAAAAAAACTTTTTACTAAAGATGAATTAGTAATATCAAGAGTATTTGAATTTTCAAAAAAAAACGTTTTATTTTCTGAATATTTTTTATATATTTCTTTAATCTCTGAGCCTAACTGCCCTGATGAACCTGTAACTAATACATTCATATTAATAAGTAAAAGGAGTTTCTAAATCTTTGAATGCACTAAGTACTTTATCTTTATCTGATAAGAGTATATTTTGGGTCTCAATTTTCCAATTAATATTTAAATCCATATCATTCCAAATAATTCCACTATCTGAATCTGGTGCATACCAATTATCCACTTTATATGAAAAAATAGCTTCTTCAGAAAGAACAACAAAACCATGTGCAAATCCTCTTGGCACAAATAATTGTCTTTTATTTTCCTCAGATAACTCTACTGCTTCATATTTCCCGTAAGTTGGTGAATTCTTCCTTAAATCTACAGCTACATCCATTACACTACCTTTTACACATCTCACTAATTTTGCTTGCTCAAATGGTGGCTTTTGAAAATGCAACCCTCTTAAAACTCCTTTTGAAGATTTAGATTCATTATCTTGAATAAAATCTACCTTATAGATATTCTCCTCAAATTGTTTAGCATTAAATGATTCCAAAAAATACCCTCTTTGATCTCCAAAAACTTTTGGTTCAATTATGGTTAAATCTGGAATATTTGTTTTTATAAACTTCATAAAATAAGTTTAATTTTTAATTAAATTTAATAAGTATTGCCCATAATTATTCTTCTTAAGAGGTTGAGCTAATTCTCTTACTTTTTCTTTATTTATATATCCCATATGCAAGGCTATTTCTTCTAGACAAGCAACTTTTAAACCTTGTCTCTTTTCAATAGTCTCTATAAATTGACCTGCTTCCATTAGAGAATCATGTGTTCCTGTATCTAACCAAGCAAAACCTCTCCCCATTAATTCAACCTTCAAATTATTTTGATCAAGATATACTTTGTTTACAGAAGTTATCTCTAACTCCCCTCTATCCGAAGGCTTAACTTCCTGAGCTACTTTTACAACACTGTTAGGATAAAAATATAAGCCTACAACAGCATAATTTGATTTAGGTTTTTCTGGCTTTTCTTCAATGAAAATAACATTTCCTTCATTATCAAACTCTGCAACTCCATAACGTTCTGGATCTACAACATAATATCCAAAAACAGTTGCCTTTTTTTCCTTTTCTGCATTATGCTTTGCATTATTCAGCATTTCTACAAGACCATGACCGTAAAAAATATTATCTCCCAAAACCATACAAACATCATCATCTCCAATAAAATCTTCTCCTATTATAAATGCTTGAGCTAAGCCATCTGGAGAAGGTTGTTCTTTATAGGATAGTGAAATCCCTAAATCTTCTCCATTTCCAAGTAATCTTTTAAAATGAGGTAAATCAAGGGGGGTAGATATTATTAAAATTTCTTTTATCCCTGATAACATTAATACTGACAAAGGATAATATATCATTGGTTTATCATAAACTGGTAATAATTGTTTAGAAACCCCTTTAGTTATAGGATATAATCTTGTTCCAGATCCTCCTGCTAGAATTATTCCTTTCATTTGAATATTTTTTAGTTTTTAAAAATCTTTTTATATTTTGTTTTCTAGTTATTTTAAAAAATTAATTCAGCTTAACAAAAAATTAAAATTATCTAAACTAGATTTATATAATGTATTGTATGATAAAAAAATAATAGGTATCATATTTTTTTATATAGTTAACCATTTTTTTAGCTCATGATTGTATTTCTTTATGACTTTAGCTGGACTACCTACTGCTATTGAAAAAGGTGGAATATCTTTATTAACAACAGACATTGTACCAATAATTGTCCCCTCACCTATAGTAACACCAGGAAGAACAGAAACAAATTCCCCTAACCAAACATTCTTCTCAATAACAACAGGTTTTGATAAAATTTGTCTCTCTTTTGGAATACTGTATGGTGAGTCTTGATTTACACCTGAGTAACTTCCATGATTATGATCTGTAATAAAAACTTTACTAGCTATTAAAACATTATCACCGATACTAACATTTTCTACTGCTCCTATATGAACATAATCATTAATCTGTACATTATCACCTATATTAACAATTGCTTTTTTTCCTTTGTCTCTTTTTCCAAAAGCATCTATTCTACAATTGAAGCCAGTTGTAAAACCTTTTCCAACTCTAATGTTTTTTTTACCTCTAACTCTAAAGGGAAATCTGATCAATCTAGCATTTGAAAATACAAACTTTGTTCTTATCTTAAAATAAATTAGGTTAACTATACCTAAAACACTGTACGCTTCTAACATTTAAATTAATTTTAAAAATAACTCGTTCCAACTATGAGCAAAAACTCCTTCTTTTCTAATTTCTTCAGGGGCATCAAAAACAATATTACCTTCAATAAACTCTTTGAGAATTTTATATAATTCGATTTTTGATTCAGGATCAAAAAATTTCAATCTATCGTAATTACCTCCGGTTTCTTTAGCATATGGCAAATCAGACAAAAGAATAGGTTTTTTAAACTCTTTAAATTCACTGATAGGTAAACCCCAAGTTTCTAATTTGGAAGAAAATAACAAGCAGTCTGATAGTTCATAATAACTAAACACTTCTTCTCTAGTTATTCTTCCTATAAATTTAATATTTTTAATTTTTCCATATTTTTTAACTATTCTTTTAGAATAATTGTTTTCTTTACCTGTGATTGTAATTATTATTTGAAAATCTGAAATATTTTCTTTTAATAATAGTTTTACCGCTTCACAAATTACTTCTATGTTTTTAAATGGTCTTGGCAATGTAGGATAAAAAAAAATGTGCTGATTTTCTTTTTTTAAATCATTAGTTATTTTAAAATTATTAAATAAATTATTAGGTATCTTAGGGGGTGCTATAATAAATTTGTCTGACTTCAAACCAAACTCTTTAATAAAAGCATCTTTAATCCACATTTGCTGAACTACAACAAATTTATTTTTTTTAATATTAATGTTATATAAATACTTGTAAAATAGTGTAAAAAAAAACAATCTAGGTTGATCAAAAAAATCTCTAATTTTAACCTTTTGAAAGGGCGATGGGTTATGACAGTAAACAGCCTGTTCTACATTTTTTAGCGTTGGTGTTATGTCATGTAATGAAAACCAAAAATGAGGTTTTATATTTTTTGCAATTTTTTTAAAATAAAAATACTCATAATAAATACGGTATAAATAAGACTTCCGAGCTTTTGGAAACTCTAGAAACTTTATGTTTTCATACTTTACATCAGAAAAAATTTCTTTTTTATGTACTAATGCAGTTATTTCATATTCTTCTACATAGCAATCATCATTCAAAAAACTCAAACAGTCTTGAATAACAGATAAAGGCCCTCCTTCAAAAAGATTTATTCCTGAAATAATTATTTTTTTTTTTTGCATGTTTGGTAAATATAATCTGTGAGTTTATGTCTTATTGGTTAACATTAATGCAAAAATTGCTGGTATTAAACTAAATACAAAAGTATCAAAAAAAATAGATATTGTTAATGCAGAATCTTGAGCAAAAGCAAACAGGTTTAAATTAACAAAAATTAGAATTATATATCTAGTATAAGATCGTTTTTTAGCAAAAAAAAGTTTATTTCTAAAAATTGCAATTATCATTCCTATGAAAAACGAATAAAAATAAGAGCCATAATTTCCGAAAAAAATATGTCCTTTTACATAATAAGGCAAATTAGGCCCTGTAACTAATTCTGAAGTTTCATTTAAACCAAAAGAAAATTTAACCATCTGATAACTCAAAGGTTCTAAATAAGGAGTAAATCGCATCAATCCAAATATAGAATTAAATTCGTATGTAAAGAAATCGACAAATCCCAAATATTCAAAATGAGAAACAGATGCTGAATCATAATAATAAAACAATATGTCTCCATAATACAGAAACCTTATTCCTAGCTTAATTAAAGCATTATCCAAGCCATTACTCTTGTAACCTAAAATAAAAAGAGCTAAAAAAACACCTGTTCCTATTATTGGTAATTTTAGCTTGTTTATTCTTTTAAAGGCTTTTAAATTCTTTATAGAAACAAACTGACCTAAAATAGCAAAAATAAAAACATAGAGAATTAAGCTTGATTTAGAACCTCCTGACACTGTTAATAAAGCTAATACAATTAGCATTATTAGGTATTTATTTTTTTTAGTCTTAACATATAAAAAAATAACAGAGAGGTTTATTAACTTACTTAAACCCCAGTTAATTCGTCTAACAGCACCAACTCCACTTCCTCCTTGGAAAGCTAAAACTTTATCTGATGTAGGGTCGTCTGATAATAATATAATACCTTGCTTAGAGAAAAGATAAAAATTAGCTAATAATACAATTATAAAACCAAAAAAAGTAAAAGTACTCCAAAATCGATATTCATTACCTTTAAATCCTAGATTAAAATCTTTAATAACTCCTACTGAATTGATATTCTTAGAAAAAGAAATGAAAGCAACACAAAAAAAGAATTGACTACCTATAAAATCAAGAAGGTAATTAGAGTTATTGATTTGTAGAAATCCTAATTTAATACTAAAAGCCTGAGTTATCAAATAAAAAAATAAGGGATCGTAAAAAGAGAATATTTTTCTTCTAAACACGAAATAAAGGACAAATAAGATTGCACCTGTACCTAATAAGACTTGATAAAGATCTTGAAAGTTTTCAATCATATTTTTTAAAAAAAGATAATGTGTTATTTTTGAGATTAAACTTTATAGCACTTATAAAATTATTTATTCTCAAAATATTTTTCCTAAAATAATTATTAGAATATATGATAATATTAGCTCTTTTTATTTCTTTAAAAATCTCTACTTTTCTTTCTAAGCTTTTAGTATTAAAACTTAGATCATGCTCTATTGATGTATCTAAAACGAAAACACTTGTATATTTTAATCCGTATTTATACATAAAATAATTATCTGTACCATAAAACCTTAATCTCTCATCATATCTAAAGCCATCAAAGAAAACTCTATTAGAAATTATCATTCCACTGTTAATAGCTGTTATATATTTTGATTTTATAACACCCGCATTTATTTGTTTAAATAAAGATGTTTTGTAAACATAATCTTTCGCTGGACTAACTAAAACACCTCCCACACTAACTTTAGGTAAAAACAAATTAATGTTAATATTTTTTTTTGTTTGTTTTGATATTTCTTGGAAAAAATTCTTGGGTAATTTAGAATCATCATCAAGAAGTAATAAATAACCATTTTTATCCTTTAAAGTATTTATTACTTTATTGTATAACTTAGATAAAACTAAATTTTCTGGAGTATGTGTGTATAATAAATTTTTAAATGTTTTTTTTAAAAACTTTAATTGATCTGAAACAATGTGTGTTAAACTATTATCCCATATATAGACATTAGACTCACGAATAAAGCATTGATTACTTATTAAGCTTTTTAACGTATCAGATGTATTAATATCTTTTTCATATAAACATACTAAAATTGTAAAATTATTCATCTTAAAAATAATTTTTTAACTCTTAATACTAATCCTTCTTTCTTAAAATAAAACCATGATAATATTTTATAGAAAACCCCATAATTATTGCGAATCACTTCAAAAATTTCATTTGAATATTTTCTATCGTTTGAAACACCTCCTAGATCATGATAAGCGATTGTTGGATCTTGTAGTATTTCTATAATTTTATTAGATTTTAATAACCTTTGATTTAAATCGAAATCTGCAAAAATCTTATATGAAGTATTATATTTTAAATTTGTGGATCTTTTATAAAAGCAACCTTGATGTGGTAATGTATTCCTTATTTTTAATTCACTATTTATCTTTGGTAACATAATTTTACCTGAAGACAATACTACAGGAAATGCAATTAAGTCGAATTCACTTTTTCTCATTAAAATATCAAAAGGAATATTTTTTAATTCATCACCGGCATTAATAAAGTAAACAAAATCACCTTTTGCTTTAGTAATGCCTTTGTTCATAGCATCATAAATACCTTCATCTTTTTCACTTATCCAGTAATCTATTTTATTATTATAAGACTTAACTATTTCCATAGTATTATCATTCGAATATCCATCTACTATGATATATTCAATACTATCATTTAAATGAGCTAAAACACTTTTTATAGTGGTTTCAATGTATCTTTCACAATTACAAACAACACTTATTATAGATATTAAAGGTTTATTTTTATAATATCCCTCTGTCCTTATACCTCCTTCTAAACTTTTTTTATATACTTTAGATTGATTATTTTCTACTTTTATATTCATTTTCTTTTCTTTCAAAATTTCTCTAGTTAATATTATTAAAAACTTTTAATAATTTATCTCTAAATTGATCATGATTGAAATTCAAAATTCGATTTAATCCTTTAGCAGCTTTATCTCTTCTCAAACTTTCATTCTCTAAAAAAAGAATTATTTTTTGAGCTATATCTTGTATATCAAACGGGTCGAATAATAAACCTGCATCTCCAACTTGTTCAGGTAAAGCTACAACATTAGAACTACAAACTGCCACTTCTAAGGAAAAAGCTTCGTATATAGGGATACTAACACTCTCAAAGAGAGTAGGCATTACCAAAAATTCAGACATTTTGTAAAAATAAGTTAAATCTTCGTAATCTATGTAACCTAAATGAATAATTGACTTAGTTAGTTTCAATTCCCTAATTTTATCCATTACATTAATATAGTTATTTTGTTGTGAACCTGTTAGTACTAAGGAAACATCATCATGCTTTTCCCTAACTATATTAAAAGCCTCAATCAATTTAATATGATTCTTATGGTGCCAACACTGTGCTGGGTAAAAAATAAACTTATCAGGTAAATTATACTTACTTTTAACAACAGAAAAATTACTCTCTAAAAAATCAAAATTTAAAAAAACTTCGGGAGGTGGGGTTTGAATGATATGAATTTTTGATTCTTTTGTCCCAACAAACTTCAATATATCATTTTTAACAAAACTAGACTCACAAATTATTTTATCTGCCTTCCTTACTAAAGATCTATTATTCAACCATCTTATTATTTTCTCTTTTTTATTAAAAAAATGGGGATAATAACGTTCTTGTAAATCATGTAAAGTAAAAACATAAGGTTTACCTAAATAAAAATGGGGATATGATGAAACCATAGGACACAAAAAAACTGTTATATCATCAAAAAATTTCTTTTCATCTTCTGAGAAAAACAAAGGTTTTCTATAGAAAAACAAAAGTTGTAAATACCTAATACTATTTTGAAACCTAGTTGTCTTTTTAATTTTTATTTTCCTAACTTCTAAACTACTTTTATCAAATCTTTCCTCTTCTTCATTACAAAATATAATATACTTATTTGAAAAATCATTTTTCAAAGCATCAATTATAGATTCAGTATATTGAAATACACCACCAGACTTTTCTCCCGCAAAAGCTAAAATTCCTATTTTTTTTTGCATGTTATTTTAATTTAGGTTGTACTATTTGTAGACAAAGAAACTAACTTCTTGTAAAAAAAATATAATTTTGGTGGTAACCATTTTATACGTTTTATTTTTCCTTTAGTAGAAAGCTTAGTAACAAAAATTTTATTTCTCTCATTGCCCAAAAACACGCCTCCCCAAACATTTATTACTTTTCTTACTTCTTCTATATTATTAAACTTCTCATAATTGAGTATTTCTTTTTGCTCTTTTTTCCCATAATAACTTCTTTCTCCTACTTGTTTAACCCCTTTAAAATCATTAAAAATTAATTCTAAGACTTTCAAAATATCATTTGATGCTTTATTAGTCTTTAAAAGTTCATTATCCCAGGAACTCTTTGAATAATCTATTAATATTTTATTTTGTAGAATTATTCTACCATCATCTATATCTTCATTTACTTCATGGAATGTGTAACCTGTGAACTTTTCATTATAAGTCATCGCCCAACTAGTAGCATACAAACCTCTAAAACGAGGTAAATATGAGTTATGATAATTAACAACCCTTTTAAAAGAATTTATTAAATCTGTCTTAAATATTTGAGGACACCCCATCAATAAAGCATAGTCTGGATTTAAATTTCTTATAGTTTTTATAAAATTACTATCATTAACATTATGAGCATAGAGAATCAAATTTTCATCACTAATATCATCTAGATAGGACTCAGATTTTATAAATCTAATATCTTTATCAAAAGGATTGAAAAATTTTTTAATAAAAAATAATATAAAAGATTTAATCTTATTAGTCTTTACCCTTGAAGTTGTATTTACAATTGCTACTATTTCAAATCTTGAATCCTTATTAAGCAAAAAAAAACGAAATAAAATTTTAGAGATAGGTGAATTTACGTCTCCGAAAAGAACTATTTTTTTTTTCACGATAAAATTATTGATTATATTATTTCCATTATACTTTTACAAATGTAATTTATTTGTTCAATTGACAAATCAAAGTAACTAGGTAAGTTTATTCCTTTTTGAGATTTTTCATGTGCAACTTTTGTATTAGAGTTGTCGTATATAGGCATTTCGGAAACTGGATAAAAATAAGGTCTACTATCGATTCCTTTCTCTTTTAATTTCAATATAAACTTATCTCTATCTTCAACTGTCAAATTTTCTATTTCTAAACAAACTAACCAATAAACATTTTTCGCCCAAGTGGCTTGAAAATTTAATTTTACTCCTTCTACATTTGTTAAATGCTTTTTATAAAGTTCAAAAATCTCTCTTTTTTTATTAATTATTTCATCAATCCTCTCAAATTGAGCAAGTCCGAGAGCCGCTTGTAAATTTGTCATACGATAATTAAAACCAACTTCGGTATGCCAATACCTTTTTTCTTTAAGCATTGCGTGATCTCTTAAAAACTTCAATTTTCTACAAAGATTTTCATTATTTGTAGTAATCATGCCGCCTTCGCCTGATGTAATAACCTTATTTCCGTAAAAACTAAAAACACCTGCATCACTTAATCCTCCTACTCTATTACCATTAACTTCTGCACCATGAGCTTCAGCTGCATCTTCAATTACAAATAAATTATATTCCTTCGCTATCTTATTAATCTCATCCATTTTAGCAGGGTGTCCATAAAGATGAACAGGTATAATAGCTTTTGTTTTAGGTGTTATTGCATTTTTTATTGCATCTGGAGAAATGCATAAAGTATCAGAATCTATGTCAACTGTTACAACTTTTGCGCCAATATATTTAACTGCACTAGCTGTTGCTATAAATGTTAAATCTGGTATTATAACTTCATCTCCTTCTTTTATACCAAGAGCAACAAGTGCTAAATGCAAGCCTGTAGTACCATTAGAAGTTGCTACAGCATATTTAACACCACAATAAGCCGCAAAATGCTTCTCAAATTCATCTATATATTTACCAAGAGATGATACCCAACCTGACTTTACAGCATCAGTTACATAGGCTATTTCTTTTTCTCCTATACTAGGTTGTGAAATTGGTATGAAATTCATTTAACTATTTTTTTTATATTATATTTTATCTTTTGAAATAATGATTTAGAAAATGTCTTTTGTAAATTCTTAACTATTTCCTTATTCAGGTGTATGTTTGTTATTCTTGGTAAAAAATTTGGTTCTAATAAAACTTTAAAATTATCTGATGCTTCGCAGTGAGTGCCTGATAAATCAAAACCTATATTTTGAACCAAACTTTTAGAAGGCAATAATCCGTATTTATTATTTAATGCATGACTTAAGGCAAACCTTATTGCCCAAGAGTTTATTCTTCCTTCCATTTGACTAATTAGCATATCATATAGATCTTCTCCTCCGAGATTAAATCTACTTTGTAAAGTCTTATCCTTAAAAATCTTATGCTCTTTAGTTATATCGAAATCTATACTATTCCATTCATTTTTCCAAATTGCCCACCCCCATGATGAGCTCCTGTAAAATAAAAAAGTATCATCCATATAACTATCAGGGAATTTAAATGGATATGAATATCCACTTATAGACATTACTCTATCGTCTTTTTCATAATAGTTTAGAGCTTCATTCATAAATTGCAAAAAATATGGTGTAGTTTCTAAATCATCTTCCAACACGATTACCTTTCCATATCGATCAACTATTTCAGACACACCTGATATTACAGAATTAGCAAGCCCCCAATTATTTTCTCTTTCTATAATTTTAATTTTCTTAAAACCTTTTATTGTTTTAATGTAATGTCTAACTGTATTCACCTTTGCTTCACTAGTCTCGTTTTTAGGAGCATCACTGTATATAAACAATTCACTATCCTTACAAAGGGTATTCATTTGTAAAGATTCTATTGTTTTTTTTGTGTGATCTGGTCTATTGTAAACAAATAAGACTATAGGTGCTAATTTCGTATTCATTCTTTATTAACCGTTATCTTTTGAATAAATGCAAAGGTAAAAAGCTTTTTGTTTTTATTTTTAGCTGTTCTCTTAAATCTTTATCAAAAAAGTCATATAAATAATTAGCTGATAATTGCGATGCAAAAGTTGCAATAGCAGCTCCTGATATTCCATATGAAGGGATTAAACAATAATTAGCAATTACATTAATACTTCCTCCTAACAAAGTTTTATATAAAACTTTTAATGTATAGCCTTCAACTATTAAATACTTACCATATGCTACACCAAGAAAAACAAATACTCCTGACCATACATGAATTTCAAGCACTCTGGATGCATTACTGAATTCTTCTTTAAAAAAAAGAAGAATAATTTCTTCACTAAAAAAAGATATTGGTAATGCTATTAAGATTGCTCCCCAAACCATAATATCATATAATTTTTGAATTCTAGAAACATATAGCTTATCACTAATTTTTTTTGCATTAACAATTGCTGGAAATAATGAAGAGGTTACTACTAAAGGAATAAAGTAAATTGACTCACTTAATCTAACCGCTGCTGCATACTCTCCATTTTCAACATCACCTAACATCAATTTAATCATCACTTGATCAATCCTCATGTACAATGAAATTATTACAGAATTCAAAATTAAAGGCCAACTTTCACTAAGTAATGATTTAGCTATATTTAAATTAAAACTAAACTTTAAAAAGTTTAAATCACTTTTTTTAATTGCAAAGAAAATAAATCCCAAAGCTAAAGTTATACTATCAAATAGTACCACATAGACAAAACAAATAAGAGGAGCTTCGATTATTAGTAAAATTATCTTCATTAGTGAAGATAAAAACAGAGATAAAATATTTGCATAAACTATATATTTACTTTTTACTTTACTCTGAAAATAGAAATCTATAACATCAAAACTTTGAAAAAAAACTCCAAAGCCGATTATGTATATGTAATTATTGATATTACCGTCATCGGGTATTAAAAAGGTAAAAGAAACTAATAATATAAAAAATATTAAAAAACCTAAAAGTTTTAAAAAATAAGACGTAGTTATTAGTAATTCTTTGTTTTCACTTCGATTTACAAATTCTCTTACTAAAATACTATTAAGTCCTAAACTCGCTATTGAAGCAAACAATATAACAAATGACTGTACATAAGAAAACACTCCGAAATTTTCCGGCCCTAAATATCTAGTGACCCAAACTCCAATAAATAAACTTAACACAATTCTTAATACCTTTTCAAATAATAACCAAGATGTATTCTTGAAATATTTTAAAAAACCTTTATTTGCAAATAGACTTTTTATTTTTAGCTTCATGGGTTATAAACTTGTGATATAAAAATATTACATGTTATTCAAAACTATTTAATGTTACATACCCAGAATCTTTTAAAAATTGATCTTTTTTCATCAATTTTAAGTCCGATATCATCATATCTTCCACTAAAGCTTTCAAATTATATTCAGGAACCCAACCTAACTTTTCTTTTGCTTTAGACGGGTCACCAATAAGTAAATCCACTTCTGTTGGTCTAAAATAACTTGGATCTATTGAAAGGACTTCTTTTCCTATTTCTATTTTATAATCTCCTTTACAAGAAACTACATAAGCTTTTTCTTCTATTCCTTTTCCTTTAAACCTCAGTTTTATACCTACATGACTGAAAGCCATTATTACAAAATCTCTAACTTTGGTAGTTAAGCCTGTAGCTATCACCCAATCTTCCGCTTGGTCTGCTTGTAAAATCATCCACATCATGCGAACATAATCTTTGGCGTGCCCCCAATCTCTTTTTGCTTCTAAGTTACCTAAATAAATTTTATCTTGAAGTCCTAGAGCTATTTTAGAAACAGCTCTTGTTATTTTTCTAGTCACAAAGGTTTCTCCTCTTCTTGGTGATTCGTGGTTAAATAAAATTCCATTACACGCAAACATACCATAAGCCTCCCTATAATTTTTTGTTATCCAAAAACCATAAATTTTAGCAGCTCCGTAAGGTGATCTAGGGTAAAATGGTGAGTTTTCATCATAAAAACCTCTTTCGTTTTTATTTTCAGTCATTCCTCCATACAATTCTGAAGTTGAAGCTTGATATATTCTAGTCTTTTTTTCTAATCCTAAAATTCTTATTGCTTCCAATAAACGTAGAGTTCCTACTCCATCAACATTAGCTACATATTCTGGCGAATCAAAAGATACTTTTACATGAGACATTGCCCCTAAGTTATATATTTCATCAGGTTGTACTTCTTGAATTATTCTTGTCAAATTCATAGAATCTGTTAAATCTCCATAATGTAATTTTAATCTAATATTTGGATCATGCGGATCTTGATATAAGTGATTAATTCGATCTGTATTGAAAGAAGACGCTCTTCTCTTAATACCATGAACCATATATCCTTTTTCTAATAATAACTCAGCTAAATATGATCCATCTTGACCTGTTATACCTGTAATTAGTGCTACTTTCATTTTATTTTTACAGCTTTACTTCTTTAAAATTTCCTATATTTTCTAAAAACCAATTGTATGTCTTTAAAATCCCTTCTTTTAGTTCAACTTTATGCCTCCATCCTAGTTCATTCATTTTAGATGTATTCATCAACTTTCTAGGAGTTCCATCTGGTTTTGAGAGATCCCAAATAATATCACCTTGATATCCAACTATATTTTTAACTATATCTGCTAATTCTTTTATAGTTAAATCTATTCCCGTACCTACATTATATAAATGTTCAGGTAGTTGATTTTCTAAAGCAAAAATGACCGCTTCTGCCATATCATCTACAAATAAGAATTCTCTCATAGGAGTTCCAGACCCCCAAAGTTCTACAGGTGAGTGATTGTTCAATTTTGCTTCATGAAATTTACGAATTATAGCTGGCAAAACATGAGATGTTTCTAGATCAAAATTGTCGTGTGTGCCATATAAATTTGTTGGCATTAAACTAACATAATCTTTACCAAATTGTCTTCTTATGGCTTCGCATGTTTTCACTCCTGTTATCTTAGCTATGGCATACCACTCGTTTGTTTGTTCTAACGTACCAGTTAAAAGATACTCTTCTTTCAATGGTTGATCTGCAAATTTAGGGTAAATACAAGAGCTTCCTAAAAAAATAAATTTCTCTATATTAAATTCTAATGAAGAATTAATTAAGTTATTCTGTATTTGAAGATTATCCATTAAAAATTGATATGGATAATTATTATTTGCTAATATTCCTCCTACCCTTGCTGCTGCATCGATGACAACATCTGGTTTTTCCGAAGAAAAAAAAGACAAAACTCCTTGTTGATTTCTTAAATCTAATTCCGAACTCTTTTTACCTATCAAGTTAGAGTACCCTTTTTTCAATAGACCTCTCCATATAGCAGACCCCACCATACCTCTGTGCCCAGCGATATATATTTTACTATTTTTATCTAATTTCATTTTATTTTAACTCTGGTATCTCAGATTTAATTTGATTATAGATATTTTTAATATCTTTTGTCTTATTTTTCTCTAAAACAACAAGTACGTCTTCTGTATCAACAACTATTAGCCCTTCTTTATTAGTAAAGAATTTCTTACTCGATGAAAACAAATAACTATTCTTCTCATTTTTTATTAAATCATTTACTGAATTATTTTTATTATAATAATCTATAATCGCATCAAAAGTACCTAAATCTGTCCAATAAAATTTTGACAACACTGTTTTTATTTTATCACTTTTCTCTAAAACTGCATAATCAATACTATCAGAGGGGATCGATAACATTAAATCTCTATCTATCTCTCCTTTGTGATTTATTGACTCATAAGCTTTTTTAGACGTAGTGTACATATTTTCATTATACTTACGAAGTTCACTTAAAAATGTAGATGCTTTGAAACAAAATATTCCACTATTCCAGCTAAAATTTCCCTTTTCTAAGAAAAGCTTTGCTGTTTTCAAATCTGGCTTTTCTCTAAAACTTAATACATTTTCATATTCATGTTCGATATAACCAAAACCTGTGTTGGGGTTCATTGGTTTTATACCAAAAGTTACTAAATAATTGTCATCTGCCAATTCTATTGCTCTCTGAACTGATTTATTATACAATTCTAAATCTCCAATCATGTGATCTGATGGAGTTACTAACATTATATCATCAGCATTTAAACTAAATGCAGCTAAAGCAATAGCTGGAGCCGTATTTCTACCTGCTGGTTCTATTATTTGCTTTATAATTTCAGATTTAATTTCTTTGACTTGCTTTTGAGCATGATCTATTTGAGAAGAATTTGTAATTAATAAAAAATCATCAACTATATTTTTATTTCTATTAATTGTATGTTGAAAAAGTGACAACCCCTTAAACATTTTTAAAAATTGTTTGGGTTTTTTTTCTCGAGATAATGGCCATAATCTTGTACCTGAACCTCCACTTAAAATAATATTAAAAATTTTTCTACTCATTTTTACTCTATAGACACTTATAATAATTCAACATTTCTATAACTGTCAATTTAAATTTTATGATAAATACAGGAATTAAAACGTCTTCTCCTATATTGTTTAAATAAGATTATTCATCAAAATTTTAAGTTAAAGAATCTCTGACATATTTTCTTTTTTAGCATAAGAATACCTTTTAAAGGATATGAAACCATCTTATTTCCCTATTCTAAAATATTCAATTCCTTTTTCTTCTAAATCATAAGCTATATATTGATTCCTTCCATCAAAAATTATTGGTTCATTCAATTGACTTTTTATCTCTTCAAAATCAGGAGATCTAAATTCTTTCCATTCTGTTAATAATATTAATGCGTCTGAACCTTTTAAAACTTCATATTTAGACTCACAATATTCAACTTCTTTTACATCTTTCAAATAAAAATGTTTTGCTTCATCTATCGCTTTTGGATCATAAGCTTTAACTTTTGCTCCTCTTTTCACCAATTCATTTATTACATATATTGCAGGTGCTTCACGCATATCATCTGTCCCTGGTTTAAAAGACAATCCCCAAATCCCAAAAGTTTTATTAGATAAATTTTCTCCAAAACGTTTAACTATTTTTTCAGCAATTACAAATTTTTGCCTATTATTAACTTCTTCTACAGATTCAATTAATTGGGCTTTATAACTGTGTTCTTCTGCTATTTTCTTTAAAGCCTTTACATCTTTTGGAAAACAAGACCCTCCATAACCACAACCAGGATAAATAAAACTATACCCTATTCTAGAATCAGATCCTATACCTAATCTTATATTATTGACATCTGCTCCTACTCTCTCACAAATATTGGCTATTTCATTCATGAATGAAATTTTTGTTGCTAACATTGCATTTGCAGCATATTTAGTCATTTCAGCAGAACGAACATCCATAGTTATGAAACGATCATGACTCCTAAAAAAGGGACTATATAATTCTTTCATTTTCTTAAATGCTGTATCATTTGAAGCTCCAATCACAACTCTATCTGGCTTCATAAAATCATTTATCGCATCTCCTTCTTTTAAAAATTCAGGGTTTGAGACTACGTCAAATGTTAAACTAGAATCTCTTTCATCTAATTCTTTTTGAATAGTTACCTTCACTTTATCTGCAGTACCAACAGGAACCGTTGATTTATCAACTACAACCAAATGCTTAATCATTTTTTGGCCAATTTCTCTAGCTACAGCCAAAACATATTGTAAATCAGCAGAACCATCATCTCCCATTGGAGTCCCTACGGCTATAAAAACTATTTCAGCATCTTCAATTGCTTCTTCAAGTTTAGTTGTAAAAAACAGATTATTTTTTTCGACATTTTTCAAAATCATTTTCTCCAAACCTGGCTCATAAATAGGTATAATACCTTTATGCAGATTTTCAATCTTTTTTTTGTCTATATCGACACAAGTAACTTTATTTCCCATTTCAGAGAAACAAGTCCCTGAAACTAAACCTACATAACCTGTACCTATTACAGCTATATTCATATTTTTATTTATCCTTTGCTTTTAGACTTTCCTTTTCTGCCACTTCTCTTCGTAAACCACTACTAGAAAAGCGATGCTCTCTTTTATTGAAGTATAGTTTTATTCCTTTTTTTTCACAATAATCTCTTCCAGTAAACATTTTGTTAGCGTACTCATCACCAATAATTCTTACATTGATATGAAATGAACGTAGAACATCTTCTAAATCTTGTTCTGTAGCATAGGGTACAATTTCATCTACATACTTACAGCCTTTCAATTGAATATATCGTTCTACTACTGATTGGACCGGCTTGTTTTTTTCTGGCCTATCTAACGTAGGATCTGTTTGAAGCCCACAAATTAAGTAATCACATTGACGTTTAGCTTCTTCTAACATCTTGATATGACCAGCATGCAATAAATCGAATGCGCTAAATGTTATACCCACTTTCATATTCTGTTTCTTTTTATGGAACAAATATATTAAGTTAATTTATATGTCAAAGTTTTTTTCTTTTTTATTAATCTTTTCTTTAAAAAACGCATCTTAATAATAAGTAAACAAAAGGCTTAAAAAAACTACATAAAACTATTTATTATTGTAACCTAAAAACCACTGAATAAACTTAGAAACTCCTTCTTCAATTGTAGTAGTTGGTTGATAGTTATAATCTTTAATTAAATGACTTACATCTGCCCAAGTTTTTTTCACATCTCCTAACTGCATAGGCAGCATTTTTTGTTGTGCTTTCTTTTTTAAATTGACTTCTATTTCATCAATAAAAGTTGTTAATTTTACTGTTTTATTGTTTCCTATATTGTAAACTTTATATTTTTCTCTTTGCTCGACTGGTTTTTCGATAACTTTAATTACTCCTTCAATTACATCATCTATAAAAGTAAAGTCACGCTCCATCTCTCCATGATTAAAAACATTGATAGGTTCTCCATTTCTTATTGCATTTGCAAATAACATTGGCGCCATATCAGGTCTACCCCAAGGCCCATACACTGTAAAAAAACGTAATGCTGTTGTGGGTAAGTTATATAGATGACTATAAGTATGTGCCATGAGTTCGTTACTCTTTTTTGTCGCGGCATATAAACTCACAGGTGAATTCACCTTATCTTCCTCAGAAAAAGGTACTTTAGTATTTGCTCCATAAACGCTGGAACTACTAGCATAAATCAAATGCTTTATATGATTATAACGACAACACTCTAGCACATTCAAAAAACCTACAACATTACTCTGAATATACGTTTTAGGATTCTCAATACTATATCGAACACCAGCTTGAGCAGCTAAATTACAAACAACATCAAAATGATTCTCTTTAAACACTTCTTGTAATTGAAGATCATCTTCTAAATTCATTCTTGTAAACAAAAAAGATTTGTGTTTTTTGCTGACACAATTTTTATAGAACTCAGATGCTTCTTTCCTATTTACTCCTAACTCTGACAACCTATCATACTTTAGATCTACATCATAGTAATCGTTGATATTATCTATCCCCACTACATTATGCTCTAACGCCAAAAGTGATTTAGCTAAATGAAAACCAATAAATCCCGCAACGCCTGTAACTAAAATTCTCATTACTTTCTATTATAATGTTTTATCTTTTTCATCTAAAGCATTTTTCACATCATAAATCACAGCATTGTCTTTCTTCAAACTTTTCAAATTTAACTGAGTAAACTCTTTATGTGCTACCGTTAAAACTAAAGCATCATATTTTGATTCAGGTATTTCTTTCGTAGAAGTAAGACTATATGCTGAAGCAACTTCTACTTCATCTGCCCAAGGGTCGTAAATATCAACATTAACTCCGTATTCTTTTAAAGCATATACAACATCAACTACCCTTGTATTTCTCACATCAGGACAATTTTCTTTGAATGTAACCCCTAAGACTAAAACATTAGCGTCTTTAATTCTAAGATCATTACCTATCATTAACTTTATTACTTCTGATGCTACATATTGCCCCATACTATCATTCAATCTTCTCCCTGCCAAAATAATTTCAGGGTGGTACCCATACTCTTGTGCTTTTTGCGCTAAATAATAAGGATCAACACCAATACAATGTCCGCCAACTAAACCTGGTTTAAAGGGTAAAAAATTCCATTTGGTGCCAGCTGCAGCTAAAACGTCATGTGTATTAATATCCATCAAATTAAAAATCTTGGCCAGTTCATTCACAAAAGCGATATTAATATCACGTTGCGAATTCTCTATCACTTTTGCTGCTTCAGCAACTTTTATCGTTGGAGCTAAGTGAGTTCCTGCCGTAATTACAGATCTATACAAATCATCAACAACTTTTCCTATTTCTGGAGTCGATCCTGAAGTAACCTTTAAAATTTTATCTACAGTATGTAGTTTATCACCAGGATTAATTCGTTCTGGCGAGTAACCAACATAAAAATCTTCATTGAATTTCATCCTTGAAATTTGCTCTAAAATTGGCACACAATCTTCTTCTGTTGCTCCAGGATACACTGTAGATTCATAAATAACAATATCATCTTTCTTTAAAACACCAGCCACTGTTTCACTTGCTTTGATTAATGGTGTTAAAACAGGTCGATTATTTTTATCTATAGGAGTTGGTACTGTAATAATAAATATTGTACAATCTTTCAAATCTTCAGTAGAAAAACTACAAAACAAACCTTTAGAATTAGAACTATCATTAACCAAAACTGATTTTAAAACTTCATTCTCAACCTCCAAAGTAGTGTCTACTCCTTTTCTAAGTTCTTGTATTCTTTCTTCATTAATATCAAAACCAATCACAGCATATTTTGTAGCAAATAATCTAGCCAGAGGTAATCCGACATACCCTAATCCTATAATTCCTATTTTCGGTTGATTCATTATTTATAAATTTTCCCAATACCATTTTACAGCTTCTTTCAAACCAGACTGAAGAGAAAACTGAGGGTTATAATTCAACAATATTCTTGCTTTACCAATATTCGCCAAGGAATGAGGTATATCTCCTTGTCTATTGGGACCATGCTCTACTTCTACATCTTTAATTTTAACATCAAAGTCAGACAAATATTCTTTCAAATAACGTATTAAATCCATTAAAGTATTACGCTCACCAAAAGCAACATTATATACCGTATTTATCGCATCTTTGTTTGTTACAAACAAACTTAACACATTCGCTTGAACAACATTATCTATGTATGTAAAATCCCTAGAAAATGTCCCATCCCCATTGATTACAGGAGATTCATTATTCATTAATAACTTCACAAATTTAGGAATCACAGCTGCATAAGCTCCGTTAGGGTCTTGTCTTCTACCAAACACATTAAAATAACGTAATCCTATAGTTTCAATACCATATGTTTTTGAAAACACATCTGCATACAACTCATTCACATATTTTGTAATAGCATAAGGAGACAACGGTTTCCCTATCTTATCTTCTACCTTTGGTAAAGTTTCAGAATCCCCATAAGTAGATGAACTTGCAGCATACACAAATCTTTTCACACCTGCATCCCTAGAAGCTACTAACATATTCAGAAAACCTCCTACGTTAACATCGTTAGAAGTCACAGGGTCTTTTATTGATCTCGGTACCGAACCTAAAGCTGCTTGATGCAATACATAATCTGCACCTTTTACTGCCTTTGTACAGTCTTCGAGATTTCGAATATCACCTTCAATTAATTTGAATCTAGAATTACTTAATAAATGTGCTATATTCTCTCTCTTGCCTGTTGCAAAATTATCCAAACAAACAATCTCATTATTCATTTCGATAAGTTTATCACATAAGTTGGACCCTATAAATCCTGCTCCACCTGTAACCACTATCTTTTTTCCTTGTATTATTGCTTTTGGGTTTGATTCCAAGACTATTCTATTTTATTGAATTATTTTTCACAAATGAGGATGCTTAATCCCAGTACTCATAATTTCAGCATTTCTGATATTGTAAACGGTCTCAATTGAAGACCTAGCTTCTGTAAGTGAAAAACCTTCACCCTTTAAAATCTCCTCATAAGTTTTTGTATGCAAATCTGTAAATCCTTTACTGAATTCTATTTCTTCTCCTTCTACTGTAATAGAACGATATGTTCTTTGTCCTTTTAATTTGATTTCTTCAGGCAAAGAATTTTCATCAATAGACAAAAACCACCGTACTCTTGCATGCTCTAATTCCAAATAACCACTCGCTTTGTCTTTCTGTCTTAAATGCACTTGACTTTCTTGCACTTCTCCAAAAATCCAAGTTAACATATCAAAAAAATGAATTCCAATATTCGTAACTATGCCTCCTGATTTACTTTCATCTCCTTTCCATGAAATATCATACCATTTTCCTCTAGAGGTTATGTAAGTTAAATCTATCTCGTATTTTGTTTTATGTTTTTGTGCTAAAACTTTTTCCTTTAATGCAATTACACTAGGGTGTAATCTTAATTGTAAAATAGCATGAATCCTATTATTACTTTCTCTTTCTATTGCCTCAAGCGCGTCTAGATTCCATGGATTTAACACTAATGGTTTTTCACATATAGCATCCGCTCCTCTTCGTAATGCCATTCTTATATGAGAATCGTGAAGATAGTTAGGGGTACAAACACTAACGTAATCTAGTTGAATATTTTCTTGTCTTTTCAACTTCTCTATATGACGATCAAATCTTTCGAATTCAACAAAGAAACTAGATTTAGGAAAGTAGCTATCCAAAATACCTACACTATCATTTTTATCTAATGATGCTAATAAATTATTTCCTGTTTCTTTTATCGCCATTAGATGCCTTGGCGCTATGTAACCCGCCACTCCTAAAATTGCAAAATTCTTCATTTAAATTTTACTTTACTCTTTTAACATGATTATCTTCTAATTGATAAACTTGATTACTCTCACTACAAACAGCATACCCTTCTTCATCAAACACTAATCTATGTCCATATTCGCTTACCCAACCTATTTGTTTTGATGGATTACCAACTACCAAAGCATAAGCTTGAACATCTTTTGTCACCACTGTTCCTGCTCCAATTAAAGCATATTCTCCAATTGTATTTCCACAAATCACAGTTGCATTAGCTCCAATTGTAGCTCCTTTCCTCACTTTTGTTTGTTTGAATTCCGACTTCCTATTTAGCGCACTTCTTGGATTAATAACATTTGTAAAAACCATAGATGGTCCTAAAAACACATCGTCTTCACAAATTACTCCAGTGTAAATAGAAACATTATTTTGAACTTTTACATTATCACCTAGAACTACATTTGGAGAAACCACTACATTTTGCCCTAAATTACATCTTTCTCCAATAATTGCTTCTCGCATGACATGAGAAAAATGCCATATTTTGGTTCCTATTCCTATTTTAGAACCTTCATCTATCACGGCTGTGGAATGTGCAAAATAATCCATTTATACTTTTACAGTTTAAAAAGTAGTTTCGATAAACAAACCTACAAAAAGCATATGTAATATTACTAAAGAAAAGAAAAAACCTCAATCTATATAAAGACTGAGGTTTTTGTTGTGGGCGCGAAGGGATTCGAACCCCTGACCCCTTGGGTGTAAACCAAGTGCTCTGAACCAACTGAGCTACGCGCCCGAATAACGTTAAGATTTAGTGGGCGCGAAGGGATTCGAACCCCTGACCCCTTGGGTGTAAACCAAGTGCTCTGAACCAACTGAGCTACGCGCCCTTAATCGTTATTGCGGATGCAAATATAATACAGTTTTAAATTCTGACAATACTTTTTTTTACTTTTTTTACAATAAAATTTCTATCAAAAAAATAAACCTCTCACTTAAAGAATATTACATACTTTAAAATATTTTAGGGATACCTAAAAACAGAAACTTCATATAAAGCAATTGCATTTGCCTTATATGAAGTTATAGTTAAAAATAATTTTCTATTCTTTTAATACAATAAAACTTTTTCCTTTATTATCAAAAGTTAAAAAGTAAGTTCCTGATGATAGCTTAGAAATATCTAATTGTTTATCAGAGCCTTTTAACAACGTTTTCCCTGTAATAGAATATAGTTTCCATGACACAAAATCCCCTTTAATTTTTACAATATCGCTAGATGGATTAGGAAATAATGCTATTTTCTTTGTGTTTTTAACTTCATCATTAACGGATAAAGAAGCGTCTTTTTCTATAAAAATAGTATTATTCGCATTTGCAAATCCACCATCAGTATCCACAGACATAAATATTAATAATAATAATTGATGTCCCGCTGGCAATTCAGAAGTGGCAGGAATCGCTGAACCATCACCAAACGTCTCTGGAATTGTATAATTATACGTTAATGTCCCTGTATTATCTGCATCACCAGAAACAACAACAGTAAAAGCACTAGTATTCACTGCTGCTCCATTACCATCTATTTGTCGTACTTGTGTTGCTATATAATGTAAGTCTTCTTCAACTCCAGTAGCATCAACACCTGTTGCATAGGTTATGTTAATACCCATCTCTTCACCAAATTTAACAGACGGAACTGTTCCTCCACTTTCAAAATATTGATCTCTATTATTAAACACTAATGCACGAGTTCTTTCAGTAGTTTCACCTGTTCTATTTACCATTCTTGACAATTCAAAAGCTTGTAAGGCACAACTACTTACAAAACCTCCAGCATCATTATATGTAACTGTAATTGTATTATCACCCTTAATCAATGATGCATAAGGTATTGGAATTTCTATAACCCCAAAGAAACTATTTCTATCGCTCTGATCGTCTCCTCTGTAATCTGAAGAAAAATCTGTAATAGGAACACCTCCATTCACTGAAATAGAAGCTGGTATTCTACTCTTAGCCTTTTCTCTTCCTATCCCTAGTCTTAATATTGCTTCTCCAAAAGTACCTTTGGTTACATTTGGAATTGTAAAACTAATAGGCTGATTACTTAAAATCTCTTGCTTGTATGTCGTAGCATAAGTTTTAGTTTCTTTACTAGTTTCATCTATAGTTAAGTTAGTACCAAAGGTATATTCTATTATCATAGTACCCTCTTCTCCAACAGTAATAGTAGTCGGTACACTGCTAGATTCTGTAACATCTAACTTCGGAGTATTGTCTAAACCTAAATACAAATGTTTAATTTTTACATTTGTAACTGTATTACCATTTAAACCAAATTGATTTAAATTGACATTTATATTTTTCTCATCGATATTGTTAAAAACAACATACGCTTTATTTCCATCTACATAAGCATCTACCATTAAATCTGGATCTGTAGATTTAGTATCTATTCGTTTTCCCTTTACATCAGACCATAATTCAAAAAACTTAATATAATCAGTCCAAACCCAATCACCAGAATAATCACTTGGCTCATTCTCTCTCCTCATCATTCTCCAATAGTATGGCACTCCATTATCTCTAAAGTTACCAAAACCCCATTCCGCTTTCATCACAGAAAATGGTACTGCTTTTTCTATAACATCAGCTCTTTCCATAAATTGCATCATCATAGACGATTGTGCTTTAAGGAATAACCAATCTCTAAAAGGCGACCATGATTGATTATACCAATCGTTTAATTGAGATCCATATTCAGAGATAATCCAAGGCTTAACACTTCCATATTTAATCGTATTATAATGCTCTATCATATCCATAGTAGCTTCCATATTACTTCCTTTACGATACTGCTCTAAACCTCCACTAATACCTGGAAAATCATAAATATGTATTGAGTAGAAATCCATTTTTGCTCCAACTTCATCAATAAACCGCTTCCATCGCTCTTCCCATTGCCCAAAAGGAACAGCATTTGTAACTCCATTTTTTTCTAAATCTGGAAAAGCAGTTGCCCAACCCCCTACTTTTACGTCTGGAGCATAAATTTTTATTTGATCAGCTACAGTTTCATGCATTTTAAAAACATCATCAATTGTAGCTCCTCCATGTAAGTTAAAATCTACTAAAGGCCAAATGGGCTCATTCATCACCTCCACCCAAGTTGGCTTCACAAAACCTGAACTTCCACCTGTACCATGAGCATCTCTTAGGTATCTTCCCATATACTCTCCAAGAGCAGTTCCAAAAGGTTCTGCAGCTGTATTTACCTGTGAGAAAAACCAACCTTTACCTGTTGCATTACTACCATTAGGATAAAAAGGGACATCTTGAGCCGCAGTCATTAACCTTCCTTTTTCAAAGGCGTGTCTATCAGTTGAATTAACCCTATAATTATTCTTAAATCGATTTCCTATAGTTAATATATCTGCTGGATCAGCAAAACCTGGTCTTGAAGGATCTTCTTTAACCTGATTAACTTGGAATCGCATACGACCTGTTTCTCTACCAAAGTACACATCTAAATCATTAATTAGATACGCAAGTTTATCGGGTTGATCATTAAAATCATTATCACTAGGATCAGAGTGACAGTTGATAAACTTTTCTCTATTAAATGAATCTACAGCACCTACGATATGATTAATATCAAAATTCACATCTACATTTACCTGAGCATGGGACAGGAAATTTAGAAAAACAAAAAACAAAACGAGATAATATTTATTCATAATTTTAATTGTTATAAAATGAAGTTACATAGGTACATTTTTACTTAAAAACATACTCTTAGTTCTACTTGACTATAACTTGACAAAACAATTAAATTATCAAATATTCAAACTTTAAGCCATCAAATTTTATACTTATTGTGTTTTTTTAACATTAAATTCAGTAATAACACACTTACAACCCTATTAAAATCATTTTTAATACTATGAATTTTAAACACTGTAATTACCACTGAATTTTTAATCCAAAACTTCAGCGACTGTAAAAGTACTACCTCCTATAAATATTAGATCTTCTTCAGAGGCTAAACTAAGAGATTGTTGATAAGCTTTTATCACACTTGTAAATCTATTTCCTTTTAAACCAAATAAGTCCGCTTGATTTGACAATTCTTTTTCTGATAGCCCTCTTGGAATATCTGGCTTACAAAAATAATACTGAGCAGTATTAGGAAACATTGGCAATATTTCATCTAAGTTTTTATCCGAAACTACTCCCAAAACAATATGCAGTTTTTTATATTTTTCTTTAGATAACTGTTGTAACACATACGTAAGTCCTTCTTTATTATGTGCTGTATCACAAATAACTTTGGGAATACTTTTAAGTATTTGCCATCTACCTTTTAAATTAGTATTAGCCACAACCTTTTTTAGACCACTTTTTATGTGCTGTTTATGAACTGGAAAACTTTTCAAAGTTAAGATAGTCTTCACAGCTGTTTTTATATTCTTTTTCTGATAGAAACCTAATAAATCTGTTTCATAAGACACTTCATAATCAGAAGCAAAGGTAAGTTCAGCATCTAAACATTTAGCTTTATCGATAAAAATAGCCGCTGTTTCCTCATCTCTCTCCCCTACAATTACAGGTACATTTTTCTTTATAATCCCTGCTTTTTCAATAGCTATTTTCTGAACTGTATCTCCTAAAATCTGAACATGATCTAATCCAATATTTGTAATTACAGAAATTTCTGGTGTAATTATATTTGTAGAATCTAAACGCCCACCTAAACCGACTTCAACAACAGCTATATCTACCTTTTCTTCAGCAAAGTATTCGAAAGCCATACCAACAGTCATTTCAAAAAAAGATAATTGATGCGCTTCAAAAAAAATCTTATTATTCGTTATAAAATCAATAACTTTTTCTTCTCTAATTCCCTCTCCATTAATTCGAATTCGCTCAGTAAAACTTTTTAAATGCGGAGAAGTATATAAACCAACTTTATATCCTGCTTCTTGCAAAATAGAAGCTACCATATGGCTTGTAGACCCTTTTCCATTAGTTCCTCCTACATGAATGGATTTGAACTTATTTTCAGGGTTCCCTAAATGCTTGGCTAATTTTATGATGTTAGACAAATCTTCTTTGTAGGCAGTTTTTCCCTGACTTTGATACATTGGCAATTGATTAAACATCCAATGAACCGTTTCTTGATAGGTCATGTTATTTGTATGAATTACGAATTATGAAGTTGAAAACCACTAGTTATTTTGATAATGAAAACTTATATATAATAGTCCCACGTTGTTTTTTGGGAGCATTTCCATCTGGATTCCATTTTGTTTTTAAAGCTGCTTCTTTAGCGGCTTTGAATAAACATGGTGCAGAATTCGTAGTTCCTCTCTCCCCTGGCGAAGCTTTAATTACACTTCCATCTTTATTCACCTCTATACTTACCACTACAGTTCCTTCTTCTTCACAATCTGGATTTTGTATTGGTTTAGACAATGCCTTTCTACCTGCAAGATTATAATTTCCTCCAGAACCACCTCCAGCTTCTCCATAATATTTATTTGAATCTGGATCACCCTTTTTATCACCTTTTACTCCCGACTCTTTATCATCCCCTTCTCCTTTTTTTGTTTCTCCATCTGAAGCACCTCCATTTAATAAACTATTTAAGGCATCAGTAGCAGCTTTTGACGGTTTTGGTTTTGGTTTCTCTTTAGGTTTTTCTTCTTTAACCTCCTTAACTTCTTTAACAGGCTCTTTTTTTTCTTCTTTCTTATCTACAACAGGAACATCTTCTGTTGTTGTATCATCAGTTAATACATCTTCTACAATTTCTTCTTTAGGTTGTTCTTCAATTTTTTCGTTCTGTTCTTGAACATCCTCTTCTTGAACTTCTTCAGTATCAGGTTCTGCTGTTTTTACTTTTTGAACAGGCTCTCCGCTTCCAACATCAGCATCTCCATAATTGATAGACACACCGTATTCGACAGGCGGATCCATATAACGCATACCAAAACCATACATCATTAAAAGCATTAATAGCAAAAGTATTGCCGTAATTATAGCAGATTTTCTTTTATGTATTGTATCTAATACTTGCATTTTTTTACCTTCCTTTAACAGCTAAGATCATCTTTAACTTATTCCTATTAGCAATATCAATCACTTGCATTACATTTTTATATGGAACATTTTGATCTCCTCTAATTACAACTGTTTTTTCTTTATTTACACCTACTTTATTTAACAACTCTTGTTCTAAAACATTCGAAGAAACCTTTGACTTATCTATGTAAAAATCTGAATCTTTTGTTATCGTAACAGCTACAGAAGTCTGATTTTCTGTCTTTCCTCCTGCCTTAGGAAGCAACACATCTATAGCACTTACTGTAACTAAAGTTGATGTTAACATAAAAAATATAAGCAATAAAAAAACAATATCTGTCATTGAAGACATATTAAAGTTTGGATTTACTTTATTTCTACCTCTTAAATTCATTTATTATAGTTTAAAAGTTGTAAAATTATAAAGTTGTAAAAGTTGAAAGACGTTTTATCATTAATTATTTTTCAACCTAGAACTACTTTTTAACTCAATTACACTGGTTCATTTAACAAATCAAGGAATTCGACAGATTTAGCTTCCATTTGATACACCACTTTATCTGTTTTAACCACCAAATGATTATATGTAATATAAGCGATAATTCCTACAATTAAACCTGCTACAGTTGTTGTCATAGCTGTATACAAACCATCAGACAACATTTTTATATCTATTTGTCCACCAGAATTTGCTATTTCATGTATTGCTACAATCATTCCTAATACTGTTCCCAAAAAACCAATCATAGGTGCTGCTCCAGCTATTGTTGCTAATACTGAAACATTTTTCTCTAGCTTATAAACCTCTAACTTTCCAGCATTTTCTATAGCTGTATTGATATCATCCAAAGGTTTTCCTATTCTTGAAACCCCTTTACCAACCAACCTCGATGAAGGAGTATTTGTACTCTCACATAAGGCTTTAGCTGCTTCTAACTTTCCGTTTAAGACAAAATCACGAATTTGATCCATAAAGTTACTATCTTCTTTTGATACAGATTTTATAGCAAAAAAGCGTTCAAAATAAATATAAAGCGCTACTCCCAATAAGACAAATAAAATGGCTATTATGATTTGACCTCCTAATCCCCCATCTTTAATCAACTGAATTATTGACAATGTCTTTTCTTGTGATGCTTCTTCTAATACTTGCTCTGCTACTTCCTGAATAAATAATAACATATACTATTCTTACTTTTTAATATTTAAACGAATTGTTTCTTTGAAAATTTTAACATGGAAATTTAAAAGTGAACGTATTATCTTTTTTTTAACTTTTAAAAGAAAATTACAGCAACTTTAAACTTTCAAATTCACTTCATCTAGGTCATACTATCCCATGTCAACATAAACAAATATATTCATTATAGATTGAATAATAAGTTGTCTTTATAATGAAATTAAAAATTTAAGAACTAAACCATTTCTTTGTATAATGTGTTACCTTTTTATTATCAAAATGCACATGAAGGTATTTCTTCTTAAAAGGGTTCAGTTTGTTAATTTTATACACCCATGTATTACCAGAATGATCTTTATAACACGGACCCATAATATTTTCTACTGTTTTTTTTCTTAAATCAATTAAATCATCAAAATTATTAAAAAAAGAAAAAGATGTACTCTCGTATGAATCTTTAAAACCATCTAAAATTTTATCATACAAAACATCTCCTTGATTTTCTTCTGATGTAACTCTACTAAACTTTTTAGTATTAAATGTTGTTTCTATTTCTGTATTTAAAAAGTTCTCTTCATCGAACTCCAAATCTTTATTTTTTTCTAAAATTTCACTCGCCAATTGCAAATAACATTGTGCACCAATACAAGTAGCGTCAAACTCAATAACACTTTGACCAAAACTCGGTGCTTGAGTAATTTTAGAATTACGTTCTATTAACGTATTAAATACAAGAGTTTTAAAATGACTGCGTACATAATCAACTACTTTATTAGAAAAATTTAATCTTTTATCATACATAGTCAACAGAAAGCCTTCAATCTGTAAATCTCTATTCATCTTTTTTTGAACAAAACGCACAGTATTTAAAAACTTATGCAACCCTTCCAATGCATAGTAATCACATTGAACAGGAATAAGAACAGCATCTGAAGTCGCTAGAATTTCTAAATTTTTTGCTTTAAAAAAAGGGACACAATCAATTAAAATATAATCATAAGGGTGTTTTATTTTATGTAGCGCATTTTGAAATTTTGATACTACTGATGGTTTTTCAAAAAAGTTTAAATCTTCAAAAAATGGAAATAAATAAACATTTGGAGCTTTTGTCTTTATAATATTATTTTTAATTACCGATGAAAAATCCATGTACTGAAGTGCAGGATTATTAAGTTGATCTGCTCCAAAACCAAAAGATATAGATGCATTCGCTTGAGGATCTGTGTCAATTATCAGCACTTTCTTTTCTAAAACCCCAAATGCAGCAGATAAATTCACACAAGTTGTAGTTTTCCCTACTCCTCCTTTTTGGTTACAAATAGAAATTATTTTTCCCATGCTAGAGTTGTTGATCTAAAAAAACTAAGCTAAAAAGAAGTAAAATCTTATAGAGTATTCAACAAAAAACAAGTATTTATCATCATGCTTGAATAGCTGAAAAGAGGGGCAAACTTTATAAAACATTATTCATCATTGTTATTAAAACCAATGATAAACAGTTCATTTTTAACTAAAAACGTATTTAAAGGATTATATGTTATAAAGCTAAAAAAAAATCCTGAATTGTGAAAATTCAGGATTTTGCATATAAATGGCAAATTTTTTTATAACATTATTTTCACTAAAATATAACCTAAACCTCCTAGAACTATTGTATAAGGAAGTGCCATTTTCACCATCTTTCCGTATGATAAATTAATTAATGGCGCTAAAGAAGATGTTAATAAAAATAAGAATGCAGCTTGTCCGTTAGGAGTAGCAACACTTGGTAAATTTGTACCTGTATTGATAGCGATTGCTAACTTTTCAAATTGTGGTCTATCAATTACACCATTATTGAATGCTTGCTGTACCTCTCCTATATATACAGTAGCTACGAATACATTATCGCTTATTGCAGATAAAAATCCGTTAGCAATGTAAAATAATCCTGGCTGAGATGCTGGATCTTGCTGTAGAGCCCAATCTATAATAGGCTTAAATAAATGTTGTTGATGTATCATTGCTACAATAACAAAAAATACTACTAATAAGCCTGTGAAAGGTAAAGCTTCTTCGAAAGCATGTCCTATTTTGTGTTCATCTATAATTCCCATAAAAGCAGTTTGAACGATAATTAAAGCCAAACCAATAAATCCTACAGGTGCTATATGTAGTGCTAAAGCTAGGATTAACAAAATAGCCGCAACAGCTTGCACTATTAATCCGTACTTTTCTTTTTGAGTACGCTTTTTATCTTCTTCAATAGTATAAGCCTCTATTATTTCAGCCGCATCACTAGGTAATTTCGCTCCAAAGCCAAACCAACCTGTGGTTTCTAAAACTACAGTAGTTAATAAACCTGCACATAAAACAGGAATTGTTATTGGAGCCATTTGTAAGAAGAAAGCAACGAAGTCCCATCCCATTCTTTCTCCAATTAATAAATTCTGTGGCTCACCTACTAGAGTACAAACACCACCTAAAGCAGTACCTACAACCCCATGCATAATTAAACTCCTTAAAAAACTTCTAAATTGCTCTAAAGTCCCTCCAGATAACTCTTTTCTATCTAAAACCCCATCTTTATCGTGATCTGCACTACTTGAAGCTATCTTATGATATACTCCGTAAAAACCTACAGCCACACTTATTAATACTGCAGTTACGGTTAAGGCATCTAAAAATGCAGATAAAACAGCAGATAAGAATACAAATAAAAGCGATAGCATTAATTTCGATTTTATTTTATTAAATACTTTACTGAAAATATACATTAATAAAGGCTTCATAAAATAAATCCCTGCTACCATGAAAACCAAAAGTAAAATCACTTCTAAATTATGTTCTACTTCTAAAAGCACTCCGCCTTTTATGGGTTTTCCTGCAGCATCTTCTATTATTTTTCCTCCTTCTACTTTATACATGGGGTGTGCTAAACCAAGTGCCATAGCTTGTATAGCTAATAATCCTCCAGATTGTAATGGATAACATTTTAATGCCATTGCTAAGGTAAAAATAAACTCACCAATAAAGAGCCAAGCAACAACAGTATGCCCTGTATGAGCACCCATGAAAACAGGTAATAGGAAATACAAAACAGTATTTAAAATTAAAAAGCCAATCATGGTCATTTTAAACCATTTCGGACTGTTACCTAAAAAGTATTTCAACATAATTAATATTATTTATTTGATTTAAATTAATTCCTTGAGGGCGATTTCAAACGCCGTTTTACTAATATTCGTTTTTGACGAATCTCTAGCATACGCTTTTTCTAAAGCTTTTTTTATGATTTCAGATGTATCATTAAAAATAGATGCATCATCCATTGCAACTCTTTTTTCCATAAAGTAAGCAAATACCCTAGCCATTCCACAGTTAGAGATAAAATCTGGTATTAAACTTACTTGTTTATCTGTATTCTCCATAATTGGTCCGAAGAAAATTTCTTGATCTGCAAATGGAACATTAGCGCCACATGAAATTACTTCTAAACCAGTAGTAATCATTTGATCAATTTGTTTCTGTGTAATCAATCTTGATGCTGCACAAGGTGCAAAAATTTCACATGGTAAATTCCAAACTCTTGCATTCATTTCTTCAAACGGAATCATGTTTTCAGCAATCAAGGTATTCCCGTCTTTATTCAAGAACAACTCTTTAATTTCTTCGAACGTAAAACCTTCTTCATTTATTACGCCTCCAACTCTGTCGATAATACCTACAACCTTTGCTCCCATTTGAGCCAAATAATATGCTGCGGCAGAACCTACATTACCAAAACCTTGAACAACTGCTCTTTTACCAACAACACTACCTCCGTAAATATTATAGTAATGTTTTACAGCTTCAGCTACACCATAACCAGTGATCATATCTGCAACTGTATATTTTTTTGCTACATCTGGTGAAAAATCTTCGCTTTCTAATACTTTGATTACTCCATGACGTAACTGACCAATTCTATTTATTTTATCTGCTTCTGTTGGTTTAAAGTGTCCATTAAATACTCCTTCTTGTGGGTGCCATACTCCACAATCTTCAGTAATTGGAATAACTTCATGAATTTCATCTACATTTAAATCTCCCCCAGTTCCGTAGTAATTCTTTAATAATGGCGCTACTGCTTTATACCATCTTCTTAGCACTCCTTCTTTCCTTGGATCTCTTGGATCGAAGTTAATTCCTGATTTCGCACCTCCAATAGCCGGACCAGAAACAGTAAATTTTACTTCCATCGTTTTAGCAAGCGACATTACTTCATACTTATCTAATCCTTTTCTCATTCTAGTTCCTCCACCTGCAGCACCACCTCTTAATGAGTTTATTACAGTCCAACCTTCTGCTTCAGTTTCTGAATCTTTCCAGTTAAAAACTATTTCTGGTTGTTTCTCTTCGTATTTTTTTAATAATTCTTTCATGATTTAATTAATAATGGTTGTTTGTTAATTTTTTGCTTATTCTTTTATTAAATCATGTAAGCTAAAGTTGTGTCATTTCACTTATTTTTTGTTATCTCGCAAACTTACCAAAAAATTAGATTTTATATTGTAAATATTTTCACACAATAATTAACAAAAAATATCTAATTGCTAACGCTTTTTGAAATTGTTAACGTTTATTAATTATGTCCGCAATTTACTAAGGAAACTTTTAAAACAAAAATAGTTTCCTTGGTTTCTCATCACTTTAACATTTCTTTAGGAATAGCTTCTAAACTCCTATGGATTGAAAACTACTCCTGAAGAATGATCATTTTTAGCCCCAGTCACTGAACGCAAGCAATTTACCTGTCCATTCAACCTCAACAGTCCTAAAAAAGCAAATATTAACGCTTCTTTATATTCTATTAAAAGTTTTGGAGCCATCTCAATTTTACTATCAATATTTTTCTCTATTTCACTTATTAAATATGTATTAAAGCTTCCACCACCTGTAATTAGAATCGTATTTGATTTTTTAATTACTTTACTTATTTGATAAGCACTATGCTTTACAAATGTTTTTAAAATTGTAGGAACATCTGTTTCCAAATCGTTAATTAAAGGATAAATTTCTTCTTGAACCCATTCTAACCCTAAAGATTTCGGAGGTGATTTTGAATAAAAAGAAAGTTGATTAAGCACATTTAATAATTGAAAATTTACAGTTCCAGAAGCTGCTATATTTCCACTTTCATCAAATTCGAAACCTAACTTTCTGGTGTAAAAATTCAGTACAATATTAACTGGGCAAATATCAAAAGCTATTCGTTGCCTATTTTCTACATAGGATACATTAGCAAAACCTCCTAAATTTAAACAGTAATCATAATTACTAAATAACAATTCATCTCCAATAGGCACTAAAGGAGCTCCTTGCCCGCCTAAAGCAACATCCTGACTTCTAAAATCGCATACAACTTTTAATTTAGTAACCTCCGCAATTTTTTTCCCATTACCTATTTGTAAAGTAATTCCTTGATCTGGTTGATGGAAAACGGTGTGGCCATGAGAAGCTATAAAATCGATTTCTTGAATTGAGAACCTCGCTATAAACTTATTTACACACTTACCTAAATATATACCATAATCATCATCAAGTTTCTTTAACTCTGATTTTGAAAATGTTATCGATTCTTTTAAATCAGATTTCCATTTTAAACTATATGGCTGTGTTTCAGCATGAACTATGCTAAAATCTTTAGTATCGAAATTATTAAACTTCACATAAACCAGATCTAATCCGTCTAAAGAAGTACCTGACATTAACCCGATAACGTATCTATACTCATTCTGCATAAGGTAAAAATAGAAAAGCTTTTGAAAAAACAATATTAAAAAGGTATCTTTGGGGCGTTTTATACAAAATAATTAACTATAACGATTTAGTATGGATTTTAATCTTACAGAAGAGCATATAATGATTCGAGATGCGGCTCGTGATTTTGCTCAAAACGAATTATTACCAGGTGTTATTGAAAGAGATGAAAAACAACAATTTCCTGATGAATTAGTAAGAAAGATGGGAGAACTAGGCTTCATGGGAGTAATGGTTGATCCTAAATATGGAGGTAGTGGAATGGATACTATTTCTTATGTTTTAATTATGGAAGAGCTATCGAAGATTGATGCATCTGCTTCTGTAATGGTCTCTGTAAATAATTCTCTTGTTTGTTATGGTTTAGAGGCTTATGGTACTGAAGAACAAAAACAAAAATATTTAACAAAATTAGCTACAGGTGAACAAATCGGTGCGTTTTGTCTAAGTGAGCCAGAAGCTGGTTCTGATGCTACTTCTCAAGCTACAACTGCAGAAGATAAAGGAGATTACTATTTATTAAATGGAACTAAAAACTGGATTACTAACGGTGGACGTTCTGATGTGTATTTAGTAATTGCTCAAACTGATAGAGCCAAAGGACACAGAGGAATTAATGCTTTTATCGTAGAGAAAGGTATGGAAGGTTTCCATATTGGTCCTAAAGAAGATAAATTAGGAATTCGTGGTTCTGATACACATACATTACAATTTAATGATGTAAAGGTTCCTAAAGAAAATAGAATTGGTGAAGATGGATTCGGATTTAAATTCGCTATGAAAACTTTATCTGGTGGGCGTATTGGTATCGCTGCTCAAGCTTTAGGTATTGCTGCGGGTGCTTACGAACTAGCTTTAAAATATTCTAAAGAACGTAAAGCTTTCGGAACAGAAATTTGTAACCACCAAGCTATTGCTTTTAAATTAGCTGACATGTACACCGAAATTACTGCTGCTCGTCATTTAGTTATGCAATCTGCTTGTGATAAAGATAATGGTGACGACTACACTCGTTCTGGTGCAATGGCAAAATTATATGCTTCTAAGGTAGCAATGGAACAAACTGTTGAAGCTGTTCAAATTCACGGTGGAAACGGATTTGTAAAAGAATACCACGTTGAGCGTTTAATGCGTGATGCTAAAATTACTCAGATTTATGAAGGAACTTCTGAAATTCAAAAAATTGTAATTTCTAGGAGTTTGATTAAAGAATAATTACATTAAATAATTATGTATACGACAGCCTATCAAAAGATAGGCTGTTTTTTTTGTTAATGATTTCTTAAATAAATTTTGTGGCATAAAACTTGTTTCATGAAACAAAACTTTTAAATTTAAAAAACATGAAAAAATTACTTTTATTTTTCGCTTTAGCTACTGCACTAATTTCTAATGCTCAAAATGGAGAGTTTAATATTGGTGCTAATTTTGGTTTACCTGTAGGTGATATTGATGTTAGCCATAATTTCGCTATTAGTGGAGAAGTTAATTATTTATTTGATGTCTCTGATGAATTTCAAGTAGGTCCTTCAGTTTCTTTTATCAATTATTTTGGAAAAGAAGAAAATAACATCGGATTTGGAAGCATTCAATTTTTACCAATCGCAGGTGCTGCAAGATTTCATGTCTCTGATGAATTTGCTTTAGGTGCTGATTTAGGTTATGCTGTTGGAATTAACCGAGGTAATGATGGTGGATTTTACTACAGACCTATGCTAGCGTATTATGTAACTGAAACTATAGCTTTACAAGCTACTTATAGTGGTGTAACAAGTGATGGGGCTACAGCAAGTAATGTTGGCTTAGGTATTACTTTTAAACTTTAAAAAAACATCTCACTTAAATAAAAAAGTCTATTCAAAAATTGAATAGACTTTTTTATTTTTACTTAATGATAGAAAAGAAAAAATTTGATAATCCAGTTTGGGCTGCTTTAGAAGAGACACATAAAGAATACCTCATCAGCTATGAGAATGCAAAGTTTTATCATCCAGATTATTGTGCCTTTGGAAGCTTTAACGATGCTAAAGATATTGTAAAAGCTATGGAATCTTATGCTGAATTAACTTCTGATTTTTTCATTGTTTGTCAAGAAGCTCCAACATATCCAAAAAATTTAATCTTAAAGGGAGAATATCGCTGTTTACAAATGGGGTTATCTCAAGAAGATTTTAAAATCCCTGAATATACTTCAACCATAGTGAAATTAACCGAAGCTCATGAACAACAACTTTATGATTTAATAATGCTTGTGATGCCAGGAACCTATCGTAAGAAATCTTTTGATATTGGTGATTATTACGGAATTTTTGATGGTGATGAATTAGTAGCAGCTACAGGAGAGCGTATTCAAGGCAACGAATTTATTGAAGTAAGTGGTGTTGTTACTCATCCTAATCATGTTAGAAAAGGATACGCAAAACAATTAGTTGCTTATACTTCTGCAGAAGTTTTGAGAAAAGGAAAAACTCCAATTTTACATGTCTTAGAAATTAATGAAGGTGCAATTCAACTTTACGAGAAATTAGGATATACAACTTTAGACTTTATGTATTGGAGACATTATGTTAAAAATTAGTTCTTTTTAAAGTTTACTTCATGCAAATGTAAACCCGAAGCAGGTGCAATACTTTTAAGAAATTCAATATTAGAATTTCCATCTAAACTTTGTTTGATAAAATCTAAATCATAATTTCCTTTACCTAATTCGGCTAATGCGCCCATAATTAACCGAATCTGATTTCTTAAAAAACCTTGTCCTTTTATAATTAGTATATAACTCTTTTCAGGAAAAAAAGAAGCTGTTAATTCTGTGTTTTCAACAATCTCACAAGAATCAATTGTTCGTTCTACTTTTGTTTCTTCTGATGGTTTTGTACAGTAATGCTTAAAGTTATGAAAGCCTTCAAATAATTTGGCTCCTTCAATCATTAAATCAATATTAAGATGAGCTAAATATCCTACTAAAAAAGGTGCGCAATATGGATGATTTTTTTCTCCAAAAGAAAAGTAATAACGATACTCTTTTTGCTTTGGATGCTGAATTATATTAAAGCTTTCGTCTTCTATTCTTTCAATTGCTGTTACTCTAATATCAGAAGGAGAGTTTATATTAAAAGTTTTTATAAAAATATCTTCATCTAACTTTTCATCTATGAACAATTGATACGCATAATTTGTAGAAGAAACTTTAGCATCTGTTCTCCCCACTCCTATTGTTTTACAACGAATTCCTTTACAAACAAACTTTAAAGTTTTATCTAAAGCCCAGTGTACAGTTTTCAAATTTGGCTGTTTTTGCCATCCATGAAATCGAAATCCTAAGTATTGAAAACGTACTAAATACGCGTAATTATAATTCATAAGCCAAAGTTACTATTTTTCAAATATTGATCTACTCTATAAAACTCACCTAAAATTTTCAGCTAGTTAACTACCAATCAACATAGTTTACATTAAGCTAAACTTTCTTTTATTTTTAAATAACTATTAAAAAACATTAATCCGCTTCATTTGCTGATTAATTATTAACCTCAAACTTTTTATCAAAATGAAAAAAAATGTATTCCTTTCAATTTTAACTTTATTTACTTTAATCAGTTGTTCTGAATCTGACAATTGTTACGATTGTGAATCTTCTATTACTAATGAAATCAAATCATCAGACATAGAAACAATAAAAAATAGAGCTGTAAATCTTGATCAATTAAAATACAATCAAGTAATGTATAAAGGTTCTCATAATTCTTATGAAAGACGCGAAGATATTACAGAACAGATTACAAATAGTAGTCCGGCTTACCAAAATAATGTATTAGCATTAGAATTAGATATTTGGAGAAATACACCAAGAAACTCATACACAAATACTAGTATTCCTTTGAATACTTGGGTAGTAAATCATTGGCCACACCCTGGACGTTATGGAAGAACTTTAGCTTCTTATTTTTCTAAATTAAAAGATTGGCACAACATCAACAGAAATCACTTACCAATCATGATTAAATTAGATGTAAAAAGTTCTAATGGTGGGTATCAAAATTTTCACGAGCAAATAGAATGGTATTTACAACGTTTCTTAGGGGATAGTGATGTTATTTTTAAAGCGCAACGATTATTTAAAGATCCTAACAGATCAATCAGACATAATGTTTTGTATGAAAATGCTTGGCCTTCTATGAATGAACTACGTGGTAAATTTATTATTGTTTTAACTGGAAATGGAAGTTGGATGGATCAGTACGTTAGAACAAATTCTCGTTACAGATGGGCTTTTGGTATGAAAGCGCAAACTATTGCTAATACTGATAATACGAATAGTGGTATATCTCAAGCTAACTATACCATTGACAATAATCCTAATTATGTGTTTTATAACTTTAGTATGTCAGATATCAATGATAAAAGAAATAAAGCAGGTTCTAGAGAATATGCACGTCAACTAGCAAGAAGAGGAATGATTACTAGAGTTTATTCTGCAAATAACAGCAATGAATGGGAACGTTGTAAAAGTTGGAAAATCAGTTGTATTTCTACTAATAAAATTAAGAATCATGATTGGGCTAAAATTGATAACAACAATATGTTCATTCAACGATAAATTAAAATCATTATAATTTTAAGAAGGAGAGTTTTTTAGCTCTCCTTTATTTTTTACTTTCATAAAAAAACCTCTTTATTTTATTTAAATCAAAAAATTAAAGGATGCATTTTTAAATATTCGTAATATTTATTATTCTTTCTCCTAGCTTAAAACTATTCTGTAACTTACAACGAAATCGTTGTAATTACTATATCATTTTTTCATGAAAAATAGAAAACTATTGATGATACCAGGACCGATTGAAGTAGATCCTGCAGTATTAAGAGCTATGGGAGAAGTGACTACCAGTCATGTTGCTCCTAATTTTATAGAAAGTTTTGGAAACACATTAGAATTAATGCGTAAAATTTGGTTAGCTCCAAAAGGTCAGCCATTTATTATTGCTGGTAGTGGAACTTTAGCTATGGATATGGCTGTAAGTAATCTTATCGAATCTGGTGATAATGCATTAATAATTTCAACAGGATATTTTGGAGAACGTTATAAAAATATTTTAACAACGTATGGTGCAAACGTAACTGTGCTTCAGACTGAAATTGGTGAAACGGTTTCTTTAGATAAAATCGAAGCAGCATTATCTTCTAAAGATTACAAATTATTAACTATTACTCATGTTGATACCTCAACCGGAGTTTTAACAGATCCTAAAGCGATTGCTGCATTAGCTCAGCAATATAATACACTAAGTATTGTTGATGGAGTTTGTGCAACAGCTGGAGAAGAAACACAACAAGAAACTTGGGGAATCGATGTGGTATTAACTGGTTCTCAAAAAGCAATTGGAGTTCCTCCTGGTTTAGCTTTATTAGTTGCTTCAGAAAAAGCAATGAACGTTTGGAAAAATAGAACAACTCCTGTACAAAACTATTATGGAAGTTTTACAAATTGGTTGCCTATTATGCAGGCTTACGAAGAAAGGAGACCTTCGTATTTTGGTACACCTCCGGTAAATTTAATTCGTGCTTTAGAAGTAAGTTTAGAATTAATCAATACAGAAGGAATAGAAAATAGAGTAGCAACTCATATTACATATGCAAAAGCATTTAGAAAAGCTGTGCAAGCTATCGGTTTACAGTTAGTTCCTAAAACTAACGATATTGCCGCTAATACAATGACTGCAATTTATTATCCTGAAGGAATTGATGGAAACTTATTTAGAAAAGATATTTCTGAATACGGAGTAATTTTAGCTGGTGGTTTACACGCAGAAATTAAAACCAAATACTTTAGAATTGGCCATATGGGTGCAATTACCAAAAGTGATATTGTTGCCACATTAAGTGCTATAGAATCAGCTTTACAAAAACAAAACTACAACTTTGAGTTTGGTAAAAGTGTTGGTGTATTTTTATCGAGTTTAGCTTAAAAATTATTATTAATAGAGTTCTATAATAATCCTTTCTTTTATATAGAACTCTATTTATAAATATTTGCTCTTAAAGAATAAAGTTTATATTTATTCCTGTGATTTAACATTGTTAAACTATCCATATGAGCAGGCTTTTAATTTTACCTTATCATGTAAAAGAATCTAAAAAAACTTCTTTTACTAGCGAAGATATTTTGGAAGAATTAATAGATATTCTATCTACTTTCCCTTCGATTCACACCTCATCAAAATCCACAAGCAAATACCTATTTATTAACCCTGTACCTTTTAATGAACTAAAAAAAACGTATCATATTAACTTTTTAATTGAAGGAGGGATTAAAATAGTGAATGAAGAGTTTGTCATTTCATCAAGACTAATTAGTACTGAAAATGATAACATACTTTTTAAATGGAAATATTCTTTTGAACCTAACGAATTAACTTCTGTTTTACAGAAGATTGCTTTTAAAACTCATAAACTAATAACTTCCAATCCAAAAAGTATTGAAGAAGATAAAAATAAGGCACAAGAGTATTATTTAACTGGTTTAAGACATTGGAAAAAATATACTCATGAAGAGTTAAAAATTGCCATCAAACATTTTAAAAACTCTATTAAATACAATAAAAGTTTTGCTTTAGCATATGCAGCTATTGCAGATTGCTATTGTGTAATAGGTGTTATGGGATTTGAAGACCCTAAGAATTCTTTTACGACTGCTAAGTATTATGTTCAAAACGCTTTTAGTTTAAACAATAAACGTTCAGAGACTTTTGTATCAGCAGCTTTAATTGATATGTTTCAAGATCGAGATTATAATCAAGCAAACACTAACTTAATTCAAGCACTTCTTTTGAATAAAAACAATGTAAAAGTGCATCATGCATATGCGATGTATTACATACATGTCAATGATTTTTTATTAGCTGAAAAACATGCCTTAATTAATATTAAAAATGCCCCTTTAGAAACACCTCACTACCATATAATTGCTCAAATTTATTTGTATAAAAAAGAATTCAAAAAAGGACTAGATTATATAGAGAAAGCATTAGAAATCGACCCTAATTCTATTGAAATCAAAGAACTAGAAGGACACCTAAATATGCACTTAAATCATTTCGAAAAAGCCATTGATTGTTATCAAACATGTTTATATAAAAAGCCTAATGATTGTATTTACTATAGCAATTTAGCCTATGCTTTTTCAAAAAGCAATTATCATATTGACAGTAGAAAAGTTACAGAGGATATGAACAAACTTAAAACTACTTTAAATAACTCCAGTAAGTTTAACTATGCTTTAAGTATTATTAAATTAGGACAATTACAGTACGATGATTTTTTTAAGCATATAAATATTGCTTTAAATAAAGGACTGGGAATGTTTATTGGAGAATTAATTGGCAACCCTATTTACAATGAAGTAAGAAAAGATAAACGTTTTACTTTACTATTAAAAAAACTAAACTTAGATTCGTTTTCTAAGAAAAACCAAAAAAATAAGTTTCCTGCTTCAATTATTACCATTACTACCAAAACAAAAGAAAAACTTACGCTAGATCCTCAAAACATTGCTTACATAGAAAGCCACGGGAATTATGCTAAAATATTTTGGTTTGAACAGAATATTCTAAAAAACAAATTACTTCGTATTTCTCTATCAGATTTTGAGCAACAGCTATCTAAGGTGACATACATACACAGGTGTCACAAATCCTATATCATAAACACTAATGAAACATTAGCTATATCTGGTAATAGCAAAAACTATTTTTTCGAGAGTAATTATTATCCTATACGTATTCCTATATCTAGAAGTAAATCTTCTTATTTTTTAAAATTAATAAATGATGATAAATAACTAGGCCATTCAAAACAACCCTCCCTATTCATCACATTTACAATAGTTATTCTTCTATATTCTTCCCATTAATCCCAATTCATTAGAAAACCTACACAACAGCAATACATTCGTAGTGTTATTAATTCTAAAAATTTAAACCTATGAGTGTAAAACTAGGAATACTATTTTTTATGGAATTCCTGTATCTATTAAACATCAATTTTAAAACAATTTTCCCTATGGAAGTTCTAACAGATAAAACAACCAATGGTGCTCGACATTATCAAAAAAACTATACTGATTTTAACTATTATATAGAAACAATTGGAACAGTAACTATCGACGAAGTAACTTTAAACAACAATGAATTAAAAGCAATTTATTCTTATAAACAGGGAAATCAGATTAGAAATGTAATCAGTTTATTAAAGCTTGATACTGATGGTTTTTATAAAGGAACCTGTACTACAAAAGTGAATAATAAAACGCTATTTAGCGTTAATACATGGCTACGCTTTAACAAAAATGGAACTGCTTCGGGAAACTGGAGTTGGTCTGGAACACCAACAAATAACGACCCTATAATTAAAATTTCAAAAAAATGAACATTAAATCATTCATCTTAATCATATCATTATGTATATCTTACATATGCAAATCTCAACAATCTATGAATTCATCTATGGTGAAAACAACTAAAAGTCAAACAATTTCTTTAAAAAAGGGCGAATTATTTTTGGCTGTAATAGGTTATCAAATGCCTGATAAAGAAAGTTTACTTCAAGAATATTTCTCTATTGTCTTTCCTCCTGCACAAAAAAACGGTTTTACTCCTTTAGGACAATTACCCATTAAAAAAGTAGCCTCTGGTAATTTTATGCCTAATGAATTTATAGGACTATTCAAATGGCCTAATATGCAAAGTGTTCAGGCTTTTCTAAGTGAAGTCTCTCCTGATAGGTTAACTAAATTAAGAATGAAAATTTGGAGTGAGTTAAAACAACATATGGTTGTAGTTCAAGAAAACACTAACATTACTTTTAAAGAGGATAAAATATATGAAATGAAGATGTTATGGACTAATAAAAAAATAAAAACCAAACAAATAATTAAAAAAGGAGGAACGATTGTTTTAAATTCTCCTGTAGCTGGTTATGAAGATCTAGGTAAAAATACGGCTCCAAACCATCTACTTATTATTGAGTGGGATTCTGAAAAAATAGCAGAAAAATTTAATACGGAAAAAGGATTAAAAGTAAAAAAGGAAGAAGCTTTTTATACTAGTTTTGCGTTTCCCAAAAAGTAATCTAAGGGAAAAATAAAGGATACCTTTTTTATTTTTTAAGTATCAAAATTTTTCATTTCTATATCAGCCTAAAACTTTAAGCCCCTTGTGTTCTTTTACAAGGGTTTTAAAATTTTATATTCACTATTTTTTTGTGGTAAGTGTTCAATTACAGAATTCTGAATCAGTAATTTTAATTCTGCTAATAACTTCTTTTTTACAAAAAACTTATGCGTAACTAAACCTACTTTTCGAACAGGAATTGGCTTGTCAAATTCAACTAATCTTTGTTGTATAACAGATGATAAATCAGTAGTTGCTAAATATGGTAGAATTGTCATTCCTTTTCTAGCTCTTGTAATTCTCAATAAGCTATCCATAGAACCAGATTCAAATTCAAAGTTTTCATCTCGATTTGTATATTGATCAGACAAATCACAAATTCGTTGTACTTGTGTTCTTAAACAGTGACCTTCTTGTAAAAGGCAAAGTTTAGAATAATCAATATCATTCACAGAAATCTTACTTGTAATATCACCTTCACTGCAATCATATAAAACAAAAGGTTCAGAATATAAATCTACTTCATTCAGCATATCATCTTCTAAAGGAAGCGCTAAAACTCCAACATCAATACTTCTTATTTTTAAAGCTTTTTGAATTTCACTTGTTGTCATTTCACGAATGATAATTTTTACCTTCGGAAAAGCTTCAGCAAAATTTGTTAAAAATAGGGGTAATAGATATGGAGCGACAGTTGGAATAATTCCAATCTTTAATTCTCCAATCATTTCTCCTTTTAATTCCTGAACCAAATTATTTAAAGCGTCAACTTCACTTGCTAAAATTCGTAATCGTTTTATAATTTCTTCACCTTCTACTGTAATAGACACAGGCTTGGTTTTTCTATTGAAAATCTTAATCCCGATTTCCTTTTCAAACCTTCCAATCATAGTACTCAACGTAGATTGTGTGACAAAACATTTCTCTGCTGCAGCTTCAAAATTTTTTAAATCTACTACAGCTAATACGTACTGAAATTGTTGTATATTCATAATGAAGCAAATATAACACAATATTTACACTGTAGATGTTAGCTACACAAATATCGTTTTTATAAATAAAAATGATCCTCTTACTTTGTAACCTCTAATTAATCGAATAAATATGAAACTACATTTTTTTACAGGAATGTTTCTTGCGCTTTTGGTGTCGTGCAACAACACAGAAGTTAAAGAAGAAAAGCAAGAAGCCGGAAGTTGTCCCCTTGGTTTTGGTAAAACTCCATCAACAGGTTTAACCATTAAAGGAGAAGGAAAAACAACAAAAGATTGGTGGCGAAACAATTTAGACTTAACAGTCTTAAGACAAAATTCTTCATTATCAAATCCGTTAGGAGACTTTGATTATAAGAAAGAATTTGAAAGTTTAGATTACTTTGCTTTAAAAGAAGATATCGCTAAAACTTTAAAAGATTCTAAAGATTGGTGGCCGGCAGATTACGGTACATACGGTGGTTTATTTATTCGTATGGCTTGGCATAGTGCTGGAACTTACAGAACTGGTGATGGAAGAGGCGGAACAAGAGAAGGAAGACAACGTTTTGCTCCACAAAATAGTTGGCCAGATAACGCAAACTTAGATAAAGCAAGAAGATTACTTTGGCCAGTTAAACAAAAATACGGTCAGAAAATTTCTTGGGCAGATTTAATGATTTTAGCAGGAAACGTTGCTTTAGAAAAATCCGGTTTTAGAACTATTGGTTTTGCTGGTGGTAGAGAAGATACTTGGGAACCACAAACAAATGTATACTTTGGTTCCGAAACAGAATGGTTAGCTAATGACAAACGTTATAAAGACGGAGAATTAGAAACACCTTTAGCAGCTGTTCAAATGGGATTAATTTATGTAAATCCTGAAGGACCAAATGGTAATCCAGATCCGATTGCTTCTGCAAAAGATATTCGTGTTACTTTCGGAAGAATGGGAATGAATGATGAAGAAACTGTAGCTTTAATTGCTGGTGGACATACATTAGGAAAAACTCACGGACAAGCAGGTGGGGATCATTTAGCAGCTTCACCTGAAGGTGCTGGAATTGAAGAACAAGGCTTGGGTTGGAAAAGTGATTATAAATCTGGAAAAGGTAAAGATGCAATTACATCTGGATTAGAAGTAATTTGGACAGTAACTCCGGATAAATGGAGCCAAGGATATTTTAAAACTTTATTTGAAAACGAATGGGTATTATCTAAAAGCCCAGGTGGTGCACATCAGTTTGAAGCAAAGAATTCTGTGATTAAATTTCCAGATGCATTTGATAAAACTAAATTCCACAACCCAACAATGTTAGTTACAGATATTGCTTTAATTAAAGATCCTGCTTACGAAAAAATTTCTCGTCGTTTTTATGAAAACCCAAAAGAATTTGATGAAGCTTTTGCTCGTGCTTGGTTTAAATTAACACACAGAGATATGGGACCAAAATCAACATATTTAGGTCCGGAAATTCCGAAAGAAGATTTTGTATGGCAAGACCCTATTTCAGCTGAAAAATCTTCAACGATTACTACAGCTGATCTTAACAGTTTAAAATCTAAAATTGAAGCTTCTGGTTTAACAACTGGCGAATTAGTTTCAACTGCTTGGGCTTCTGCTTCTACATATAGAAATTCTGATAGACGTGGTGGTGCAAACGGAGCAAGAATTCGTTTAGAACCTCAAGTAAACTGGGAATCTAACAATCCTACGCAACTGAAAAAAGTTTTAGCTGCTTATGAGAAGATTCAGCAAGGTTTTAATAAAGGAAATAAAAAAGTTTCTATTGCAGATTTAATTGTGTTAGGTGGAAATATAGCCATTGAAAATGCAGCAAAAAAAGCAGGAGTTTCTGTTAAAGTTCCTTTCATACCTGGAAGAGCTGATGCAACGCAAGAGCAAACTAATGTTGAAGGAATGGCTGTTTTAGAACCAATGGCTGACGGATTTAGAAATTATCAGAAAACTGATTATACTTTATCTGCTGAACAACTATTAGTAGATAAAGCTCAACTATTAACTTTATCTGCTCCTGAAATGACTGTTTTATTAGGAGGAATGAGAGCTTTAAATGCAAATTATAACGGATCGAAAATTGGAATTATGACTGCTACTCCTGGAACATTAACTAATGAATTCTTTGTGAATTTATTAAGTATGCAATACAAATGGGAAGCTACTTCAGACAAGAAAGATCTTTTTAATATTAAAGATAGAGCTACAAACGAAATAAAGTGGACTGCTACTAGAGCTGATTTAATTTTCGGATCAAATTCAGAATTAAGAGCAATCTCTGAAGTTTATGCTAGTGAAGATGCAAAGGAGAAATTTGTAAAAGACTTTGTGAAAGCTTGGACTAAGGTTATGAACTTAGATAGATTTGATATTTAATCATTGTGATAACAAATAATATAAATATCCATAATATGTAATAATAAGCTGACGTCAACCTGAACTGGTTTCAGGTTCTCATTATAAATTATTTTAACTAACTTGATAAGAATCTCATTTCATTTCATCTGTTTTTAATTTCCTAAATTCGTAGGAAACAACCAGAGAAATACTTCAAATGAGATTCTTATTCTTTTTTAGCTTACTATTATTTTTTTCTTGTAAGACTTCATCAAAAACAGAGAAAAAAGAACTTAAAACTTCAGTTTCAAAAAACGACACCATTCAAAGTTATACTGCTGAAGAAATTAAATCAGAAACATTACGATCTTGGGAAGCTTATAAAAAATATGCATGGGGTTACGATGTGTTATTACCATTATCTAAATCAGGTTACAATTGGTACAAAGAATCTTTAGGAATTTCTCCTTTTGATGCCTATAGCACACTTACTGTAATGGGATTAACGGAAGAAGCTAAAGAAATAGAAGAATACGCATTATCTAAAGACTGGAATCAGGATGTTTATGTTCAAGTTTTTGAAGTTAACATTCGAATTTTAGGTGGATTATTAGCAATTTACGATCATACTCAAAATCCGAAAGTTTTAGAAAAAGCTATAGATTTTGCAGATCGATTATTACCTGCCTTTAACTCTCCGACTGGAATGCCTTATCATTCTGTGAATTTAAAAACAGGAAAAACATCAGGAAATCAAGGTGAAGGAAAAGGAAATGTAGTTAATGTTGCTCAAGCTGCTACATATCTTTTCGAATTTGGAATTTTAAGTTACTATGCTAAAGATCCTAAATATTATCAAGCTGCAAAAAAAGCTACTAAAGCAGTGTTTAGTAGAAAATCTGAAATTGGTCTTCCAGGAGATTTTATCGATGTTGAATCTGGAAAATGGACGAACAACTGGCATTATTTACAAGCTGGTGTAGATTCGTATTATGAATACATGTTTAAGAGTAACTTTCTATTTCCTGATCCTGAAATCAAAGAAATTTGGGAATATAGTTTAGGGAAAATCAATGAATATTTAGCAGAAGATTACAACGGTAAACGCTTTTATACTTGTGTAAACATGCATACTGGTGAAGTTGTAAAAAGATCGGTTTCTCTTTACGATGCATTTTTTCCAGCAGTACAAGCTTTACATGGTGACCTCGAAAATGCAGAAAAAAACATGGAAACTTGGGATTGGATTTGGAATAAATACGATTTACTTCCCACTCGATATTTATACGAAAAAGATGTTATTGAATATGCAAATTCAGAATTGAATCCAGAAATTATTGAATCTGCTTATTATCTACATCAAATTACGGGTAAAGAAAAATATATCAACATGATTTACAAATATTGGAACGATTTAAAATTATGTTGTAGAAACGACGTTGCCTTTCACTCCATAGAAAATGTAAGTACTATGGAGAAAAAAGATTATTTAGCAACGTTCTTTTATGCTGAAACTTTAAAATATTTTTATGTAGCTGTTGCTGATAAAGATCAATTTGATTTTAATGATTATGTTTTCAACACAGAAGCACATCCATTTAAAAGAAGTCATTTCGATCCTGAAAAAGCAAAAGAATATTTAGGTATTGAGTAGTTAAAAGCATTTAGCTCATAAATATAATTAGCCTACTTCAATTATATAAATAACAAATTTTAGTTTTTTTACAGTTGCCTTCTTTTTCTTGACTCTTGACTCTTGACTCTTGACTCTTGACTCTTGACTGTAAAAAACTAAATTAGACAATGATATAACATCAAATTATAATACCTTAATCATTTCAAATTGTTTTCCTTTAACAAGAATATTTTTAGAATTTAAAAATGCTGTAAAAGTACTATCCCTTTCATCTGCATTAATTATTTTAATTGTATCTACTTTATTATATTTCATGACCTCTTTTAACAAATAACTCCCTATTTTCTTTTTTCGATATTCATGAGCTACTGCAATTTGAGGAATATCACCAGATAAAGGCTCAATAATACAATATCCAATAATTCTTTCATTATCATATACTCCTATAATTACAAAATCTTCCTTCGCTCTATGTATGGAATCAAAGTTATTTTGCCATGAAGGATAAAAATCCAAAAAATACTCCGTTGTTTTAATAGTTTCTAATTCAATTCTTTTTATTTCAAATTGCGCTTGATTTACAGCAGTTTCAATATTTATCAATTCAACATGATCTCTAAAATAATTAAGTTCTCGATTAACTTTAAAACCTGCTTTTTTATATATTGATATAGCTTTGTCATTGTGCTGTAATACTTCAAGTAAGTATTGTTCTATTTTTTCATCTTTAAAAAATGGCACAGAATACTCAAATATCTTTGATATTAATCCTTGTCCTCTATATGCTTTTATTGTACCTGTACCTGTATCATATACTGTAGACTTACCATTAAATGTACCCGTTGCATTCAAAATAAATGCAACTAACGTATTTTCTTGAAATGCACCAAATGATAACTTAGCTACAAAACCTCTTCTCTTTAACATAGTGTTAAATTGGATTTCACTCCAATGCATTTCATAATCTTCAAAAGCTTCATTGAATGCTTTATAAATTATCGGTAATTCAATATTTTCTAGCGATTTTATTTCCATTTTTTTAGCTGATAATGTTCTATTTTTTACTTTTTAATTGAAAATACTATGATTTAGTAGCTATTTCAACAGCTTTTTCTGCATGAATTGTCATGGTATCAAAAATTGGTAATTTAACATCTTCTTGAGAAATTAATAAAGGGATTTCAGTACACCCTAAAATGATTCCTTCTGCTTCATTTTTCTGCAATCTATGTATAATACTGATGCACTTTTCTTTAGATGCTGAAGTAATTTTTCCTAAAACCAATTCATTATAAATAATTCGATGTATTTCTTCTTGATCTTCTAAATTAGGTATTATGGTTTCTACAGCATACTTTTCTTTCAATATGTTTTTATAAAAATCTTTTTGCATTGTAAATTTTGCCCCTAATAATCCAACTTTTTTAAGTTCTTTTTCAGCTACCTTTTCACCAGTAGCATCAGCAATATGTAGAAAAGGAATTGGCACAGCGTCTTGTATAGCATTACTACATAAGTGCATTGTATTTGTGCATAAAACAATGATGTCTGCTCCTCCATTATAAAGTTTCTTTGCAGCATTTGCCATTAAACGATTCAATTTTCCCCATTCATCATTAAGCTGTAATTTTTCTACTTCTGCAAAATTCACAGAGTACATAAGACTTTTACACGATGCTGATTCTCCCAGAATATTTTGTATTTTTTCATTGACAATTCTATAATATTCTATAGACGATTTCCAACTCATTCCTCCTATTAATCCTATTGTTTTCATAGTGTACTATTTGATGTTTTTTTATAATAATTTAAATACTGTTCCAACGAAAAGCCTGAACCTCCACAAACTATGGTTACTATTTTTTCATTGGTATATTTATTCGACAACTTTTTTCCTAATGCTAATGCTGCTCCACAAGCAGGCTCTACTAAAATATTGTATTGCTTAAAGAAATCTGTACAAGCTTCTACAGCTTCATTATCTGTAACTACAGAAGGTTGTATATTAAAATTTAAAGATTTTTTAAACGATTCCTCTGAAACTCTTTTTGCACTAATACTCGTCGCAATAGTGTCTATCTTATTTAAAGTAACTAAACTTTTAGCCTTATAACTTTTGAAAAAAGCAGCAGCTCCTTTAGTTTCTGCAGTAACAATTTGAATAGTACCCCATTCATTTCTTTCAAGCCCATTTAATACTCCACATAACAATCCGCCACCTCCTACAGAAAGTATAATTTTATCTGGCTTTTCCATTTGTTCAGCGCATTCATCAATTATTTTAGAATATCCTTCCCATAATTTAGGATGGTCAAAAGGATGAATATAAGTTGTTTCAGTTTGTAACGCTCTCTTTTGCGCATACTCGTCAGCTTCATTCCAATCCTCTCCAATTATTTCAACATTTGCACCTAATGCTTTAATTTTATCAATCATAATTTTCGCTGTTGTTTTTGGAACAACAACGTTTAAGTTCACACCTAAGTTTTTACATACATAAGCCAACCCGTATCCCGCATTTCCACCAGAAGAAGTTATAAAACTATTTTTCCCATTCGCCATGTAATGCTTTACTATTACTTCCATACCTCTGGGTTTAAAAGAACCTGTAGGTTGGTAACATTCCATTTTATAAAAAAGATTATTGTTTGTTATAGATGTTAAGACGGGTGTTGGTATAGCTATTCTTTTAATCATTTTTATATATTTCGATTTATAAATATGTTGTGATAAATTTTTTTATAATACTTGCTTTAATGTGTTTAAATATGCTGCTATTTGCTGTTCATTTCTTTTAAAATATGTCCACTTCCCTACTCTTGAAGCTTCTACAAAACCAATATCTAAAAGATCTGCCATGTAAGCTGATATTGTTGATTGCGATAATTTAGATTTTTCTTTTATCGACTGTCCACATACTCCTAAATCAAAATGGCCAATTACTGGTTGTGGTGGAAAATTCGAACTTGGTTCTTTTAACCAATTCAAAATATTTAACCTTGAATGGTTTGACAGTACTTTATTTATCTTCACGACATCCATATTGCAATTATATTAATAAATCGAAATATATAAATATAATTATTTGAAAAAAAATTAAACTAACATGATTTATGATAGTAAAAAATACACCTCCATCCAATGAAAAAAAAGTAAAAATAATTAAATTACTTTACTTTTTTCTTTTCTGTATTGTTTTGGGGTATACCCTGTAGCTTTTTTAAAATACTTTGTAAAGTAAGAATTGTCATTAAAATTAAACATATGAGCAATCTCATCTATATTGTTATCAGTGTAAATCAAAAATCGCTTAACTTCTAAAAGAATCTTTTTATTAATAAGATCACTAGCAGTTAAACCTATAGTATTTTTACAAATACGATTTAGATTTTGAGAAGACATACATAACATATCTGCATATTCTTTTACCAGTTTCACTGATCTATAGTTTTTCTCTATCAAAGTTTCAAAATCAACAACAACTTTATTATGTCCTATTTTATCCTCAACCATTGATAGCGAATAAATTCGAGATAAATGAGCTAAGACAAGCATTAGATTAGCTTTAATAATATCATATTTATACGTTTTATTAGAACTATATTCTTCTAAGATTTGATTTACACAATTTAAAAAAAAGTCATAATTGAAATTTGAAAGATCAAGTGATGGAGTACTATGAAACCGATGAAATATAGGTAAGGTTTTTAACCAATCTACGGATAATAACAAAAGATCTTTTTTAAAAACAATTCCAAATCCTAATTCTACTAACTCATCATCTACTTCAATTATCTGGTTAGGACTTATAAATCCTACATGATAAGATTGAAGACGATGACGTTTAAAATCAATTGTAATATCCATTTGACCTTTAATAATAAAAACCAACGTATAAAAATCATTTCTAAAAGGGTTCGGTTGTTGAAACTGAATAGGAACCTTACTTGAATCAAAAACATGAAAATTAGATTCATGCTCAAAGTAAGTATTCAAATTTTGCTTTAACTTACTTATTTTATTGACGTTTATACTTTTCATAAAATTGACAATTCAACCATAAATTAACTCACTGGTTTTTAGCACAAATAGAATTTAAATAAAATATTTCAATTATACCATTTTATTCATAAATTCTACCATTTTCTCTTAAATATCATCTATAATTTTGCCTTGATTTTAACATTAAATAAACATCTATGTCTGTAAAATTCACAAAAATAAGCTGGTTAATAACCACTATTGCAGTTATTGCAATGTTAGTCATGTATCTGCTTCAAGACAAAGATATAGCTCAAGGCGAGTATATTTTTCGTCCTGTATCTCCCTTAACTTCCAAAACAAAACCTACGCAAGGAAGAGAAATGGTAACTATTTCTGAAGAAAAAACTTTAAGTCTTAATCAAATGCTTAATATTTCAGAATATCCTGTAGGTGAAATTAATATACAAAAACTTACTGAAAACAGTTACTGGGTAATGAGTAATTTACATGTATTAACGATGTATATAGGAGAGAAAGAAGTTTTATTAGTGGATGCTCCAGAAGGTTTAGATGCTGAAGGTTTACTTAAACGAATTGCAAAACTAACAGATAATCCTGTTACCACTCTAGTATATTCTCACCCGCATTTAGATCATATTGGCGGGGCCCAAAATTTAGTTGATGCGCTTGCTGAAAATAATAATTCATTAAGAGTAATTGCTACAGATCAATTCGTTGAAGCATCAACTTTATACAAACAAAAAATACCTAAACCAACTGAAATCATTCCTGCTCCTGTAGGTTATTTCGAGTTTGACAACAAACAATTTAAAGTTGGAACACCAATGCAAGTAGCTCATAGTATGGCTGATAGCTATATTCTTTTCCCAGATAAAGTTATTACTTTTATCGATTTTATTTATGCTGGTAGATTGCCGTTACATGGGTATAGTGGTGTACAAAATATGACAGGTTATGTTAATTTTCTACGCCATGTAGCAGGAGAAGATTGGATTTTTGCTAATACTGGTCATAATAACATCAGTTCTCCACAAGATTTAGAGTTTACTCTACAATATACAAAAGACATCTATGATGCTTGGTTTAAAGCTATTAATAACAACTGGGGGATTCCTGCATTTGTAAAAGGTAAAGTTAAAGGTGATTATGTTGCTGTTTGGTTACGTAATGTCTTTGATAAGGTAGCATTTGAAATCGCACAAGAATTGGAACCAAAATATGGTCATTATCCTCAATTTGAATTGGCTATAGATCATGCTTTAAAAGTACAATGGGATGGTTTCTTACATTATGATTTTACAAACCACCCCGATATTCGTCCTGATTTCTCCCCCATAGCACCAACGAAATTAGTACTAACTAACAAATAGTTATACAGTCATTGGTCTATCATTTTTACGCTTTTTTAATTATTATTTTAATTAAAAAAGCGTTATTTATTTATAAAATTAATCTGAGAAATAATTAAATATTGTTACTAACTGTACGCTTGCTTCGCAATTTCTACTTCTTCGTTGGTAGGAATTACTAATAACTTTACTTTAGAAGTATCAGTATGAATTTCAGTAAGTTTTTTAGCTCTAATATTATTCTTGTCTGTGTCTATTTCTATTCCGAAGAACTGTAAATCAGTACAAACTTTTTCTCTAATTAATGAAGAATTTTCTCCAACTCCTGCTGTAAATACAATAGCATCAACACCATTCATTGCAGCAATGTAAGATCCGATGTATTTTTTAATACGATACGTATTAATATCTAATGCTAATTGACAAGCTGCATTTCCTTTTTCAGCTTCAGCTTCAACATCACGTAAATCACTATAACCTGTTAAACCGAACATTCCGCTTTCTTTCTGTAACAAAGTATTTACTTCATTTACATCATAACCTAAAGTATTTACCAAATAGAAAATTAAAGTATGGTCTATATCTCCACTTCGTGTTCCCATGACTAAACCTGTAACCGGACCAAAACCTAAACTATGATCGATACTTTGTCCGTTTTCTACAGCTGAAATGCTACAACCATTTCCTAAATGAACTGTAATTAATTTAGAATTTGATGTTTGTAAATATGCATTGGCTTTTTCTGAAACATATTTATGACTTGTTCCATGAAACCCATATAAACGAATTTTATTATCTGTTAAAAACTGCTTCGGAATTGCATACGTAAATGCTTTTTCTGGAATAGTCTGATGAAAAGCTGTATCGAAAACTGCAACTTGTTTTGCTTTCGTAAAAATTGCTTCGGCAACATTAATTCCTTCTAAATTCGCAGGATTGTGTTGTGGAGCTAAAGAAAATAAACTTTCTATTTCTTTTTTAACTTCCACAGTTACTTCTGTAGTTTTAGTAAAAGAACTCCCTCCATGTACCACTCTATGACCAACAACTTCAATTTCATCAGTAGAAGAAATTACACCTACTTTAGCATCTAGTAATAACGAAACGACTTTCTCTAAACCAACTTTATGATTCTCAATTTTTATCGTTTCTTTAATTGAATTCTCTTCAGATTCGTAATGAACTGCTCCTTCTTCTAATCCTATTCTTTCTAGTAACCCTGAACAAATTACTTTTTCTTCCGGCATATCAAAAAGTTGATACTTAATTGATGAACTTCCTGAATTGATAACTAATACTTTCATGTGCTGTTTTTTAACTATTCTTGAGCTTGTATAGCCGTTAGGATAATTGTGTTATAAATATCTTCGATTGTACATCCTCTACTTAAATCGTTAACCGGTTTATTTAAACCCTGTAACATTGGTCCAATTGCCAAAGCTCCAGTTTCGCGTTGTACCGCTTTGTATGTATTATTTCCTGTATTTAAATCTGGAAAAATTAGTACGTTTGCTTGTCCCGCTACTTCAGAATTTGGTAATTTCTTCTTTCCAACTGTAGGATCTACAGCTGCATCGTATTGAATTGGACCTTCTACTTTTAAATCTGGTCGCTTACGCTTTACAATTTCTGTAGCCTCTCTAACGGTATCAACATCTTCTCCTTTCCCTGAACTTCCTGAGGAATATGAAAGCATTGCTATTTTAGGATCAATTCCAAAAGCTATACTTGAATCTGCTGATGAAATTGCTATTTCTGCTAATTGTTCTGAAGTTGGATTCGGATTAATAGCACAATCTCCAAACACAGAAACACGATCTTCTAAACACATAAAGAAAATGGAAGATACTACAGAAAAACCTGGTTTAGTTTTTACGAACTGTAACGATGGTTTAATTGTATGTTGTGTAGTGTGAGCCGCTCCAGAAACCATTCCGTCTGCTAAGCCTTTATACACCATCATTGTTCCGAAATAAGAAACATCAGCCATTAAATCTTCTGCCATAGCCGGACTTAAACCTTTGTGTTTTCTTAATTCGTAAAGTGTATTTGCGAAATCTTCAAAATATTCTGAAGTACTTGGATTTATAATTTGTGTTTTATCAAAATCAAAAGAAAGTTGTAAACGCTTTACAGCTGCCTCTACATTAACTCGTTTTCCTAAAATGGTTAAATCAACGATATCTAATTTTTGTAATTGCGCCGCTGCTGTTAAAATTCTATCATCGTTTCCTTCAGGTAAAACAATATGCTTTTTAACTTGTTTTGCTCTTTTGAATAAATTGTATTGGAACATTCTTGGTGTTAACACATTTGTTCCTTTGTAAGTGATTAACTTATCACTTAATGTTTCAATATCTACATACTTTTCAAAAGTATTGATCGATAATTTGATCTTGTTTTTATTTTCTGCGTAGATGTGAGAACGAACTGCTCCTAATCTAGATGCAATTCCGAAAGTTCCTCCTTTTACTTTTAAAATTGGAACAATTCGCTCTAAACCGGTAATTAATTCTATTACTGACGGACTTAATTCTAAATCACCAGTAAGAATAATTCCTGAAATTGAAGGATATCTATTTGAAATGTTTGCTTGTAAGGTTCCTAGTAAAATATCAGAACGATCTGAAGGTGTAATTACAACGCATTCATCTGTTAAGTGATTTAAAAAATGAGCCAATTGCATTGCTCCTACTTTTATTTCACCTGTTGTAGCGTCTAACAATTCTTCTCCGAAAAGAACTTCTGCATCTAGTGCTTTTGAAATTTCGTAAATCGTTGGATTATTTAATTTACTATTGATTGGAATCGCGTTAATTAATAGCGACTTAGGTAAATTCTCTCCTATTCCATCAATAATTAAACCTACATTTTTCTCTTGAACTTTATTAGCAATAACAGCAATTACTTCTACTTCTTTATTACTGAAAGAATCGTAAGTTAATCGTAAACCTTGAATAAATTCTTCTAGTGATTTATCTATTCCACCAGAAACAATAATTACAGGAATTCCAAGGTTTTTGGCGATTAATACATTTAAATCCATTTCTATAATCGCACCGTGATCTGAAAAATCAGTTCCTTCTACAATAACGAAATCATTTTTTTCTTCTAGTTTTTTATACTTGCGAAGAATTAAATTCATGACTTCATCCTCTTTATCATCATTTAATAAATCTAACAACTCAGATCTTGTGAATGCGTAGGTATCTTCATAATCACATTTTAAATTGAAATAATTAACAATCGTATTTACGTGATTATCTTTTTTACCATCGACAGGATTATCAATTATCGGACGAAAATATCCTACCTTAGGTTTATTACGCAACAACAATTGCATTAAACCTAAACTTAGCATCGACTTTCCTGAATTCGCTCCACTTGCAGCGATATAAATAGCTTTATTCATATTCTAATTTTGGGCAAAATTAGTTTAATACAATTTATGAACAAAAATTTCACAAAGATTCATATTCTTTTTCTACTATTTTTTCGTCATAAAATGAAACAATAGCGATGCTATTCTTGAATTTTACTTCTTAAAATAGCGAAAAATATTTATGCAAAATTCTTATCCAAAAATTGTATAATTTAATAAAGCAAACTGTTAAATGTCAGCTTTTATCCTTCGATATGTATTTCAGCAAAATTCTTTGGAATTATTAATGTATTTGGCTTTGTTTTACTCAATACCTTTTTTAAATCTATATCTACATTATCGATTTCTACTTCTTTAATTTCAAAAGGTAAACCAATAATTTCGAACTCCATAGTCTCATATTCCGTAACAAAAGTTCCATCTACATGTTGTTGAATAATTACTTCATTCTCTTTACCTGTAAATGTAAATGTTCGTAAACTATAACGTCCTTTAGTGTAATCGTAGCCATCTTGAGCATCTTCATACACTTTAGAAACTTCTTTTTCTCCTAATTTAAAATACACTTCAAGTTTTAGTTCATCTATAGTTTTTTCACCAACATATTGTTGCACTGGATATTTAGGAATTATAGCGCCTTCTTTGATAAAAATTGGAATCGTATCTAAATCTGCATCAACCCATTTTTCTAATCCACCAGTAACATATTCTCTAGTCCAGTAATTGTACCAATGTCCGCGAGGAATATACATTCTTCTTCCCTTAGCATTTGGCTCTTGAATAGGACAAACTAAAATCTGATTTCCAAAAACAAATTCATCAGTTCTATAATGTGTTTGAGGATCGTGTTGATCGAATAACACCAATGGTTTTAACATTGGAATTCCGAATTCGGCATATTCCCAAAACATGGTATATAAATAGGGTAATAATTGGTATCGTAATTCTACATATTTACGGGTAACATCAATCACTTCTTCACCAAAAGTCCAAGGTTCTTGATTTCCATGATCTCCTGAAGAGTGTGTTCTACAAAACGGATGGAAAACTCCTAATTGAATCCAACGTGCATATAATTCTCCTGTTGGATGCTCAGCAAAACCACCAATATCACTTCCTGTGAACGACATACCACTCATACTCATTCGCTGTGCTTGAATATTGGCAATCCATAAATGTTCCCAAGTTGCTATGTTATCTCCTGTCCAAGACGAAGTAAAACGTTGCGCTCCAGAATATGCAGAACGTGTTATGATAAACGGACGCTTTGGATACGCATACTTTTTAACACCTTCGTAAGTTGCACGTGCCATTTGTGTTCCGTAAATATTATGTGCTTTTCTATGACTACAATTATTTCCATCGTAATTATGACGAACATCATTTGGGAATGTTTTTCCTGGAACTTCCATTACTGCAGGTTCGTTCATATCATTCCAAACACCTTTTACTCCGATTTCATCAATTAACTCTTTAAATAATCCTGCCCACCATGTTCTTACTTTCGGATTTGTAAAATCTGGGAAGAAACATTCTCCTGGCCAAACTTTACCACGCATGTATGGACCATCTGCTCGTTTACAGAAATAATCATTTTCCATGGCTTCATTGTACACCCAATAATCATCATCAATTTTAATTCCTGGGTCTATAATCACAATGGTTTTAAATCCGTCTTCGGCTAGTTCAGCAACCATTCGTTTCGGATCTGGGAAGTATTCTTTATTCCAAGTAAAACATCTGAAACCTTCCATATAGTCAATATCTAAATAAATACCATCACATGGAATTTGAAGCTCTCTAAACTTACTTGTAATTTCCTTTACTTTAGCTTCTGGATAATAACTCCATTTACATTGGTGGTATCCTAAAGCCCATAACGGTGGTAACTCAGGTTTTCCTGTTAAATCGGTATATTTAGTAATGACTTCTTGCATATCTGGACCGTAAAAGAAATAGTAATTCATTTCTCCTCCGTGTGCCCAAAAACTAGTTACATTTCTGCGTTCGTGACAAAAGTCAAAAAATGTTTTAAATGTATTGTCAAAGAAAATTCCGTACGCTCTTTCTTCGTACATTCCCAAGTAAAAAGGAACGCTTTTATATAATGGATCTTGGTCTTTTCCAAAAGCGTATTGATCTGTTGCCCAATTTTCTACTCGTTTTCCTTTTAAATTCAAATGCATTGGTTTGTCTCCTAAACCATAATAGCACTCTCCTTGAGGAGCAGATTTACTCATTTTTACAATATTTCCACCGTACTCATAACTTTGCTCCCAATGGAATCCCCAATCGTCTTTACAGATTACATTTCCATCAATATCGTATATCGAAGTTTTTAAACTTTCTTTATCGACCTGAACAATTACTTTAATCGTAATAATTTTATAGCATGTATCATGTTCTTCAACTTCTAATTTACTATAGCCTCGAACTCCATCTTCACTTATTGCGTAAGAGAAATCATTCTCAAAATTATTGTCAGTGGCATACCTAAATCGAATGACGCTTCCACGAATTACGGTAACTTGTAGGATTACTCCATTTTCAGTTTTGAAATAGATCTTATCTACATCTTGAGAAAATGAATTTATTTTCCCGGGGAAAAGATTTCCTTTATGTTCTAACTCTGTATTAATAATCATAATACTTCAATTTTGATGGGTTGTACATGTATTCTGTTATAAAAAAACGACTTATGTCTGAATTAAAGAACTTATCGTATTATTTTTTTTACGAAATCGATTGATTAAAATTAAGCTTCTATTTTAAAAATGACTGTTGCTAAAGGAGGAACTGTAATTTCGCAAGAATGATCTCTGCTATTCCAATTTAGCTGCTCGATTTTTATAGTTTTTTTGTTGGAGATACCACTACCTCCATATTTTTTATAATCACTATTAAAAACTTGAATCAGTTTTCCTTTTCTCGGTAGTCCTATTCTATAATTTTCTCTAGGAATAGGAGTCATGTTACATACGGTAATTAGCAAATTTTCTAATGATTTTCCTTTTCTGATATAACTTAAAACAGAGTTTTCGTGATCGTCGTAAGCTATCCATTCAAATCCATCGTGCTCAAATTGTTTTTCATGCAACGCTGGGTATTTTTTGTATAAAATATTTAAATCACGAACCAAATTTTGTGTCCCTTTATGAAACTCATATTCTAGTATATACCAATCTAAGCTTCCTTCGAAATTCCATTCGGTATGCTGACCAAATTCTCCTCCCATAAATAACAATTTGCTTCCTGGGTGTGTATACATATAGCTATACAACAATCTTAGATTTGCGAATTTTTGCCATTCATCACCTGGCATTCTACCAATAATACTTTGTTTACCATACACAACTTCATCGTGAGATAATGGTAACATAAAGTTTTCAGTAAATGCATAAGTCATACTAAACGTTACATCGTTTTGATGATGTTTTCTATAGATTGGTTCTTTCTTGAAATATTTAAGAGAATCGTGCATCCATCCCATCATCCATTTCATACCAAAACCTAATCCGCCGAGATATGTTGGTCTTGAAATTTTTGGAAATGCAGTAGACTCTTCTGCAATCGTTTGTACGTCGGGAAAACTCGCATACACTTCTTCATTCAATTCTTTTAAGAAATCTATGGCTTCTAAATATTCGTTTCCACCAAACATATTTGGTTCCCACTCTCCATAATTTCTAGAATAATCTAAGAAAATCATAGATGCAACTGCATCTACACGTAAACCATCAACATGATATTGATCTAACCAAAAAATAGCATTACTAATTAAGAAACTTTTGACTTCGTTTCTTCCGTAGTTAAAGATTAAACTTTTCCAATCTGGGTGATAGCCCTTTTTTCGATCTGGATGTTCATATAAATGAGAACCATCAAAGAAACCTAATCCATGACCATCTTCAGGAAAATGCGACGGAACCCAATCTAAAATTACACCAATGTCATTCTGATGAAACTTATCGATTAAAAACTTAAAATCTTCGGGATAACCAAATCTTGAAGTTGGTGCGAAATATCCTGTAATTTGATACCCCCAAGAAGGATCGTATGGATACTCCATAACAGGCATTAATTCTACATGCGTAAACTCCATTTCTTTGACGTAGTTTACCAATTCATCTGCTAACTCTACATAAGATAGTGATCTATAATTATCCTCAAACTTTCTTTTCCAAGAACCTAAATGAACTTCATAAACTGAAAAAGGTGCATCAACTGCGTTATGCTTATTCCTTTTCTTCATCCATTTGGTATCATCCCATAGATAAGGGTCGTCCCAAACTACAGATGCTGTTTTAGGAGGATGCTCACACCTTCTAGCATAAGGATCTGCCTTCTCTGTAATAATTCCATCATTGTGAGAATGAATTTTATACTTGTATAAATTTCCTTTTCCAACATTAGGAATAAAACCTTCCCAAATACCAGAAGCATCCCAACGAACATTTAAAACATATTCTTGATCTGTCCAATAGTTAAAATCCCCAACTACTGAAACAGATTTAGCCGATGGAGCCCAAACAGCAAAATATGTTCCTTCTACTCCATCTACATCGATAATATGAGAACCTAATTTCTCATACAATCGGAAATGTTTACCTGCTTTAAATAAATTAATATCAAAATCTGAAAATAAACTATGTGTTATAACTTTACTCATAAAATATGATAGCCTAAAACTTATTGTAATTTAAATCCGTGAGGGATTACAGCTCTTCTACGAATCACCACAATTCCATCTTTAATTACATAAGCATCTTCTGTAACATCCTTAAGATGTTTTCCTCCTTTTATTACTACGTCATTTCCAATTCTAGCATCTTTATCAATAATTGCATTTTCAATTGTACAATTATCGCCTACACCAATATATGGAACACCTTCTTTTTTATCTTTCTCAATCTCATCTATATCTTGATAAAGGTTAGCTCCAATCATGTAGGTATTTTTTATTTTACTTCCTTTCCCTATTCTAGATCTAATTCCGATTACTGAATGGTCAATACTTTCAGCATTAATAATACACCCGTCTGCAACCATACTTTTAGACAAATATGTTCCTGACATTTTCGTTGGTGGTAAAATTCTAGGACGTGTAAGAATTGTATTTGATTTATCAAATAAGTCAAATTTTGGTATCGTATCTGTTAAACTAAGATTTGCTTCAAAAAAAGACTCTATTGTACCTATATCTTCCCAATATCCTTTATACTGATAAGCTAGTACTTTATTCTTACCTATAGATTGAGGTATGATTTCTTTTCCAAAGTCAATTGTATCTGGATTAGACATTAATTCAACTAATAAATCTCTATTGAATATGTAGATCCCCATAGAGGCTAAATAATGTCTGTTTTCTGCTTTCATTTCATCATCCACTTCAGACTCCCAACCTAAAAGTTTGTCTTGACTTGGTTTCTCTGTAAATGATGAAATAAAACTTTGATCATCTGTTTTTAAAATCCCAAATGCTGTAGCATCCTTTGCATTTACTGGTAAGGTTGCAATACTTATTTCAGCTCCTTTACTTTCATGCTGTTGAATCATATCATTAAAATCCATTTGGTATAGCTGATCCCCCGATAATATTAATGCATAATCAAACTCATGATTTAAAACATGATGCATAGATTGTCTTACAGCATCTGCTGTTCCTTGAAACCACGTTTTATTTTCTGGCGTTTGTTCTGCCGCCATGATATCTACAAAAGCCTCACTAAAACTACTAAATGTATACGTATTTTTAATATGTCTATTTAAAGATGCAGAATTAAATTGGGTAAGAACAAACATTCGTTTAATATCACAATGAATACAATTGGATATTGGAATATCTACTAATCGATATTTCCCTGCAATTGACACTGCTGGTTTTGAACGTTTGTCTGTTAGTGGAGATAAGCGTGTTCCTTTTCCTCCTCCTAAAATAATTGCAAGAACTTTTTTGTTAATCATAAGGTAGGTTAAATTAATTTGTATAAATCTATATATTCTTGAGCCGATTTAGTCCAAGAATGGTCGATTTTCATTATTTGTTTTTGTTTTCTTCTAAAAAGATTTTTGTTGTTATATAATTCTATACCTCTTTTGATAGAATAGCAAATATCCCAAACTGAAGCTTGATCGTGGCAAATACCAAAACCTTCGTCTCCAATATCAATTACAGTATCTTTTAAACCTCCAGTTCTTCTTACTATTGGAAGAGTTCCATATCGTAAAGAATACATCTGATTTAAACCACAAGGTTCTACTCGAGAAGGCATTAACAAGAAATCTGCTCCTGCATATACTAAATGTGATAATTTTTCATCATAACCAATATGTGTATTGAATTTACCTGGAAATTCTTCTTTCAATGGTTGTAATTGATTTTCTATTTCTTTATGGCCAGAACCTAGTACAAAAATATTTATCTCTTTATGTTCACTAATGGATTGCCTAATTGCTTCTGGTAATAAATCAGCAGATTTTTCACCTACTAATCTTCCTATAAAACCAAATAAAGGTAGGTCTATATCAAAACCATAAATATCACATAATTCTTTTTTGTTCGCTTTCTTTCCAGAAATGACAGTACTTGGTTTATAATTTTTGACAAGCATTGTATCAGTTTCAGGATTCCAGAAATCGGTATCAATTCCATTTAAAATCCCAACACATTTATTACTTTCACTTCTGAGCAACCCTTCTAAACCATTTGCATTTTCTTTTAACTCCTCCATGTATGATGGAGAAACTGTATTTACTCTAGAGGCACACTTAATACCACATGCTAAAGGATTTACAGAGCCATACCAATCTAGTAAACCTACATGTTTAAAATCAAAAGCAGGCAAAACATCTAACTTTTCATGCGAAAAATGACCTTGGTATTGTGCATTATGAATTGTTACTATTGTTGGTGTGTTCTTTAACTCTTTGTAACTATTACAATAATTTATAAAGAATGGAATAAGCGCTGTATGATGATCATGACAATGGATAACATCAAAAGATAATTTTTCTTTAATTACCCAATCTAATAAAGCAAACTGAAAACCTAAATACCTATTAGTTTCATCTTCATACCCATATACCTGTTCCCTATCTAAAAGATTAGAAATATGAATTAAGTATAAGTTAAACGGTATCTCATTTGAATCTAAGCTTAGAATTTTATAATCATAATTTACAGCATCAAGTATTATATTACCGCTACTTATTTCTTTTAACTTTTGTTGTTTAACAAAAGTATTTTCATAATAAGGCATCGTTACAGTAGCCGTTACATTAAGATTGTTTTGATACTTAGGTAAAGCTCCTACTACATCTGCCAAACCTCCTACTTTAGCAATAGGATAGCACTCAAAACTAGTATGAAGAATTTTCATTCTGGAAGATTAATTTAGTTGTAAACTAAAGTAAGGAATTAACTAAAGAAAAAAATGAATTTTACATCAAAAAAAGGCTATAAAAAAAACCAAAAGCTAAAAAAACATACTATTTAATTATTATAATGATAAAGAAAACGTTTTATTAAAAAATACGTGTTATTTCTTCTTATACAAAGGTTAAGTAAAACTTCCCTATTTTTTTAATTGAGAAAGTAATTGAAGTACTTGTTTTGTATCTTTCACTTGATACCTTGCTTTTGTTTTTGTGTAACCTACTTTAATGGTATAACCAAATGTTGGAGCTTCTTCAAACATATACTCGTCTGTCCAATCATCACCAATGACCATCATAAAATCATAATTTTCTTGTAGGTTTAAACGACTCATTGCTCTTCCTTTATTCACATTACTACTTTTTATTTCAATTACCTTATTCCCTTTTAACACCATAAGATTATTATTAGCAACCATACTTGTTAGCACTGTGTTTAATTCTAAAGTTCTAGTTTTCACAAGTTCTGGGTCTGCCATTCTATAATGCCATGCTAAAGAATATTTTTTGGTTTCAATAAAAGTACCAGGTGTTCTATCCACGAATGTTTCTAGTATGGGACGAATACGTTGCATCCAATCTGTTTTTAAATGTTCTAAGGCCAACCATTCATTATTCTGAAACAACCAAACACCATGATCAGTAACTAAATTATAGTTTTTATGCCCAAACCATCGTTGAAAAGTATCTCTATCTCTACCACTAATTAAGATAAGTGTCGTATTTTCTTGTTTCTGAATAGTATCTAACAATTCGTATAAACGATCATCAGGTTTAGCTTCTTGTGGATCGTCTTTAAAACCAACTAAAGTTCCATCATAATCTAAAAACAATACTCGATTTTTTGCTTTATGGTAATCTCCAACTATTTTTTGTTCATATTCTGGTGTTAATTTTTTTGCCACCATTACATGTTTCGTTTTTTTAGTTTCTGCTAGTGATTTTAAAAATTCTTCAGCCCATTTACTAACATCATATCGCTTTAAACGGTTTTGCAAAAATTTCATCCGTTTTTGTTGCTCTTCTAATGGCATGGTTAGTGCTTTTTCTAAATTATCAGTGAAATCTTCGAAATTGTTAGGATTAATAAGTAAAGCTTCATTCATTTCCTTAGAAGCTCCTGCCATTTCACTTAAAATTAAAACACCATCTTTATTTACTCTTGTAGCTACATACTCTTTTGCCACTAAATTCATTCCATCTCTAATAGGAGTAATTAATGCTACATCAGAAGATATATATAAATCTATTAAATCACTAAATGGTAGAGCTCTGTAAAAATACCAAATCGGTGTCCAACTTACTGTAGAGAATTTACCATTAATTCTTCCTACAAGCTCATCTGTCTCTCTTTTTAATTTCTGATATTGTGGCACATTAGAACGAGACGGTACTGCCAACATAACTAATCTAACCTTTTCTTTAAACTCTGGGAACTTTTCTAAAAAATACTCAAACGCTTTAATTCTATTCGGTATTCCCTTAGTATAATCCATTCTATCAATAGATAAAATCAATTTATTATCATCCGAAATATGTTCCTGTAATCGCTGATAAATCTCCGACTTTTCCTTAGGGCTTTTAATATGCTCCAATGCAAAATTGTGAAACTTATCATAATCAATCCCCATTGGAAAAGAATCTACTTTAATAATTCGATCTTGGTCATGTATTTCATTAAAATTTACATCTAATCTTAAAATTCGTTTTACTGAACTTAAAAAATGTCGTTCATAATCATAAGTATGAAAACCTAATAAATCAGCCCCTAACATGCCACTTAATATTTCTTTTCTCCAAGGAAATGTTCTAAATATTTCATAGGATGGAAAAGGGATATGTAGAAAGAATCCTATAGTTGTGTTAGGTTTTTGTTCTTTTATTAATTGTGGTAATAACAATAATTGATAATCGTGTATCCAAACCGTATCTCCATCATTTAGTTGATTTATAATTACTTCTGCAAACTTTTCATTTACTCTCTTATAAGCTTCCCATTCATTTTTTTCAAATTTGGTATACTCCATAAAATAATGAAATAAAGGCCATAGTGCTCTATTACTAAATCCCTCATAATATTCTTCAATATCTTGATGTGTAAGTGGAACAGCAACACATTTTTCTTTTTGGATAGCCTCCGTAACTTTTTTGGACAACTCATTATCTAAATCTTCCTCTGGTATACCAGACCAACCAACCCAAATCCCATTCCCTTCAGCATGAACAGATTTCATTCCAGTAGCTAGTCCACCAACACTTGGTGTTATTTTTAATTCATCTTTTTTTATGGAAACTTGTAGTGGTAAGCGATTGGAAACAATTATTGTTTTATGCATTGATGATTTGGTTTAACGATTTTGATTTTGTTAATTTAGAGAAAATTAAATGACTAATCAACTTTAAAATAAATAGCTCTATGAATAATCTGGATTATGGTATTATTGGAAACTGTAGAAGTGCTGCTTTAGTTTCTAAGGAAGGCTCAATAGACTGGTGTTGTTTACCACAATTTGATTCTCCAACAGTATTTGGGAAATTATTGGACAAAAAAATTGGAGGTTCTTTTGGTTTTAAAGTAGATGAAAATTATTCAATTACACAACGATACTTAGAAAATACGGTAATTTTAATTACGACTTTCAGTAATGGAATAGATAGTTTTGAGATTAGAGATTTTATGCCAAGATATCACAAAGGGAATGGAAATTATCATTCTCCTCCTGAATTTATTAGATCTATAAAACATATTTCTGGCGCGCCTAAGTTCAACATTATTTACGATCCAAAACTAGAGTATGCTAAAGGTGAAACTACTAGTTATATTAAAGATGATTTTATTGTAAGTTTAACCACTAATGAAGCTTTTGACTCATTATTTTTATATACTGACCTAGATAAAAATGCTGTACTCAATGGTTCAGAAATTACAATCACTACTGACCACTTTTTTTTAGTCGGGTACAATGAAAAGTTATTCGTTCCAAATTTAAAAAAAGCGTTAATTGAATATGAGCGAACAAAAGTATATTGGTTAAATTGGATGGAGCGTACACCTAGCTACAAACGCTACAATAATTACATAGCTAGAAGTGCTATGACATTAAAGTTATTGAGTTATGAAAAATCGGGAGCAATATTAGCTGCTGCTACAACTTCGCTACCAGAAACTATTGGAGAAGTTCGAAATTGGGATTATCGTTTTTGTTGGATTAGAGATGCTTCGATGGTTGTTAAAGTAATATTAGAACTAGGACATAAAAACATAGCAAAGAGATATTTAAATTTTATTATAAATTTAATTTCTGACAAAGATGAAAAGCTCCAAATTATGTATGGCATTAATGGAGAAAAAAAATTAACTGAAGAAATTTTAGATCATCTATCTGGTTACGAAAATTCTAATCCTGTTAGAATTGGTAATGCCGCTTACAAACAAAAGCAAAATGATATCTACGGAATTTTAATGGACGTTATTCATCAATTCTTGATTAATTTTAAGCATGATATTGAAAATGGCGAAGAACTTTGGGGTATTACTAAAGGAATTGTCTGGGTGGTAAATAAACACTGGGAAGAACCTGATAAAGGTATTTGGGAATTTAGATCTGAAGATCAACATTTTACTTTTTCAAAAGTATTATGTTGGACAGCTGTAGATAAAGCTATTAAAGTAGCTGAAATGTTAGGAAAGAAATCTAAACTATCCCGTTGGAAATTATTAGAAGAAAAAATTCGTGAGGATATTATGAAAAATGCATGGTCTGAATCGGCTCAAGCTTTTACTCAAGCTTATCATTCTGATGATTTAGATGCGTCTGTTTTATTAATGGAATCTTATAGTTTTATTGATGCTAAACATCCTAAGTTTATTAGTACTGTTAAAGCAATTGAGCGTGAACTTTCAAACGATGGCTTATTATATAGATATAAGAATAAAGATGATTTCGGAATGCCATCTTCTTCATTCACTATATGTACATTTTGGTTTATTAATAGTTTATATAAGATTGGAGAAGAACAAAAGGCTAAAAAACAGTTTGAAAAACTATTGAGTTATAGCAATCATTTAGGACTATTTAGTGAAGATTTAGACTTTAAGACTAAACGATTATTGGGTAATTTCCCACAAGCATATTCACATTTGGCTTTAATTGAGACAGCAATAAATTTATCAAAAACAACTGAAGAAGAAAAGATAAAAGATACGCTTTCTTAAGGTACTACTTACAAATAGACATAAAAAACAAAGCCTTTTGCGATTGGGGTTTGCAAAAGGCTTCATTAATCAACCAAATAAATCTAAAAAACCTTCATTTTGA
>CANMWK010000022.1 GCA_947501615.1 uncultured Tenacibaculum sp.
CAAGAATGTTACTTCCAGCAATCAGTAAGAAAATGTTAATAGCTGAAGCACCTTTACACAAGGTGCTTTTTTTTGTTAAAAATTTAGTTTATGCAAAAAAAATAGTATATTAGGTATATTTTTAATAAAAAACACCCCGAAATCAGAAAATATCATCTTAAATAAAATATTCTAAGCATGTATTTCTATAAGAGAAGAAACTAACCATTTTATATAGAATACGAACAACTACTAACTATATATTATTAATAATAAAAGGCTTTTAATGAGTTTTTTACATTATTATGTTTATGATTATATGTTACAATACTAAAATGTTTTAGTAATTGTATGATGATATTTTAAACTGGTGATTGGTTTTTAATAGAGATAAAAGTAATTAGCATTATGGTAAGTATATAACCTTTTATGTTTTTAATTGTAAGTGTTTTATATCGTTATATAAAATTAGGTAATAAAAGAATTAGATTAGTATGATGAATAAGATTTTTAAGAATAAGATCGTATTATTTATGGTATTGATTGTTGTAAAATTAGTGCATGCACAGCAAGATCCTCAATATACACAATACATGTATAACACAATGAGTGTTAATCCTGCATATGCTGGTTCTACAGGTCACACAATAATCACAGCATTGGGTAGAACACAGTGGGTAGGTCTTGAGGGAGCCCCAGATTCTCAAACGCTTAGTTACGATACACCTATAGGCTACAGTGGTGTTGGTTTAGGAATTAATTTGACAAATGATCGTATTGGTCCTTCAAATGAAATTTATTTAGATGCAAATGTATCTTATACTATTCGTACTAGTGATGAGGGTAATTTGGCATTTGGATTAAAGCTAGGAGGAAGGCATTTGGCAATTGACTGGAGTAAAGGAACAGCATTACAACAAGAGCGAATTTTTGATGGAAATATTAGTCGTTTCTTACCTACAATAGGAGCTGGTATTTATTATCATGAGTCAGATTGGTATATCGGAGTTGCTATCCCCAATTTTTTGCGTTCAGACCACTATGACGATACTGTCAGAACATCTAGCTTTGGATCTGGAGATGTAGCTGAAGAACGTTTTCATATTTTTGGAATTTTAGGATATGTTTTTGATCTAAGTGAAACAATTAAATTTAAACCAGCAGCTTTAACTAAAATAGTTAATGGTGCACCAGTGTCTATAGATGTTTCAGCTAATTTTTTATTCAATGAAAAGTTTGCAGCAGGTCTTGCATGGCGTTGGGATGATTCTATAAGTGCTTTATTAGGTTTTCAGGTAACTGAAAATTTGAATATAGGTTTTGCTTATGATTTAACGACATCTAATTATAGTAATTATAATTCTGGGACATATGAATTAATGTTGCGATGGGAAGTTTTTAAAGAGCGAGTAATGAAATCACCTAGATTCTTTTAAATAATCATTCATGAAAAGAGTATTGTTAATTTATTTTTTATGTATTGTAAACCTAGCTGTTTTTTCTCAACGAAAGTATGCTGCAGATCGTTATTTTAATGAATATGCATACAAAAAATCTGCAGAATTATATAGAGTTTTGTATGAAAAAGGTGATGATTCTAAATTGGTAATTAGTAGGTTAGGAGATTCTCATTATTATAATACAGAATCAGAAGAAGCAGAAAAGTGGTATGCACTATTAATGGATAAGTATAAATCTGAAGTTTCTCCAGAATATTTTTTTCGTTATGCACAAGCCTTAAAAAGTAATGGTAAAATAGAAGAATCTGACATTTGGTTACGTAAATTGAGTGAGGTTAAAGGTGAAGATTCTAGAGGATTAAAGTTAAAGAAAAATAAAAATTATTTTGTAGAATATTCAAATCGTAAAAAAACTTTTGTCAATGTAAATAACTTATCTATAAATACAGAATATTCTGATTTTGGCGGATTTATTTACGGAGATAAATTATATTACGCATCTACAAAACCTGAAGGAACTAAATTTGACAAGAAGATTTACAAGTGGAACGATCAACCTTTTCTAAATATCTATTTAGCTGAAGAACGTTTTAGTGATACGGTTAACGAAGGTTTAGAGCTAGATAATGTGGCAAAATTTCCAGATATAAATACCAAATATCACGAGTCAAATATTATTCTTACACAAGATGGTAATACGGCTTATTTTACTAGAGATAATTATGATGGAGATAAGGTAAGGGGTGATAAAAATCGTGTAACACATTTAAAGATTTACAGATCGAATTTAGTAGATGGGAAGTGGACTAATTTAAAGGAGTTATCGTTTAACAGTGATGTATATTCTTGTGGGCATCCAGCATTAAGTGCAGATGAAAAGACATTATATTTTGTGTCAGATATGCCTGGTGGTATCGGAGCTACTGATATTTATAAGGTTGGGATAGACGAAGAAGGAAAATGTAGTATTCCTGTTAATTTAGGTAAAACTATAAATACTGAGGGAAGAGAAATGTTTCCGTTTGTAGATCAAGAAAATACATTATATTTCTCTTCTGATGGTCATTTAGGATTAGGGGCTTTAGATATTTTTGAATCAAAAATAAAAAATGAATCATTCTCCAAACCTGTAAATTTAGGAGCACCTATCAATGGTGCTTTAGATGATTTTTCATTTGTTATTAGTGATGATAAATCTTACGGATATTTTTCATCTAATAGAAAAGGAGGAAAGGGAGATGATGATATTTATAGCTTTGTTATTTATAGATGTAAAGAAGATATTACTGGAGTTGTAACAGATTCTAGGTCAGGTGAACCAATACCTGGAGTTTTAGTTCGTTTGATTGATGAAAAAGGAGCGCCAATACATCAGCAAACTACAAAAGAAAATGGTAGATATACATTTAAAGACATAGATTGTGAGAACAATTTCACAGTAACAGCTTCTAAAGATGATTATAGAAATAATCAAAAAGAAACAGCGACGCAAGATGTCAATAAAAAATCCATAACTGCTGATTTAGTTTTAGAATCATTGATTATTGAAGGAACCAAAGATTCACAAATAGTGATTAACCCGATATATTTTGATTTTGATCTTTACAATATAAGAGAAGATGCAGAATATGAATTAGAACATATTGTAACTGTTATGAAAAATCATCCAGATATGGTTATTAAAATTGAATCTCATACAGATAGTAGAGGAACAAAGCTTTACAATAGAAACTTATCGACTAATAGAGCACAATCTACAAGAAATTATCTTATTTCTAGAGGGATTACCAGTAATAGAATTGAAAGCGCTAAAGGTTATGGTGAGGATCAATTGTTAAATCGTTGTGATGATATACATCAGAAAAGTTGTTCAGAGGAGGAGCATCAACAAAACAGACGATCTTATTTTTATATTGTTAAAGGCGGTAAGAACGTAACTTCAAGTAATGAGTAGGTTTTTATCGTTTAAATTAGTTGTAAAACGACGATAAAAATTTTATGTAAAGGTGTATTCCATATAACTAATACGACCCTAAGTTTGATAAAAAATAATTCTTTTCAAATTTAGGATCGCATAAAAAGATATCAGAACTGAGAATTTTGATAGTCTTCCATTAAAAGGTTATTTTTTAACTAATTTTTTAACAGAAGATTTAAGTTCGTCTTCAGCTTTGTATTCTACGAAATACACACCTGAATTTAAATTTGAGATTGCTATTTCTTTTGTGCTATTTTTTTGAATGGATGTGTTGATAACACTTCTACCATTAAGGTCATAAATATTTATATAATACTTAGTGTTTCCTGCTTTTAAATTGATAACATTTAAAGCTGGATTTGGATAGAAATTGAAACTATCTAATAACTCTCCTTCTTCAGAATTTTTAATTTTAGCTCCTAAAATATCTAAAAAACGCCATTGTGTCCAACCTCCTGTATAACTGTTAGGTTTTAATTGCATCCCAAAATTGTTACCTGTGGCACTACTCAGATCATCATTTCCAATTGGTCTAAAATGTTTAAAAGTCCATCTATTTCTCAAGAAAAAGTACCCGTTGGAAGTGTTTACTTTTTCCCAATGCGTTTGCCATTGTGAATTAGCAGTAGATGATTGAATTATTTGAGAATTATCAAGTGTTGTTTCTGGTCTCAAATATTTTCCTGTTTGTCTGTTTTTAAGATGAAAATAAGTTCCATCTATATCGATCATTTCCCATTGTGTCCAAGATCCTCTCCAAGTATTTGGCGCCTGAACAATATTACCATTTTCTGTTTGAGGTCTTATGAATTTTCCTGATGTTCTATTTTGAATATGAAAATAATTGTTAGAATTTGGAGCATCTACAAGCTGATAAGTTCTCACCCAATCAACATACATCGTATTTATATTATTATTGTTCAAATGACTTCTTACAGCTGCACCTCCTAAAAAGTTTTCATCATCAGTCCATAAATCAAAAATGACATTTAATCTTTTAGTAAAATTTCTTCCAGATTTTACACTACCAGCTTCTTCACCGTCTAAATAAAACTGAATATCTGTAGGACTTTTCCACCAAACCCCTACAATATGATATTCTTCATTCCATGGTATTCCTCTTTTAGGATTATTTGCAGATAGATTTCGATTATCAAAATTTCCTTTAGCTCTAATTATATTCCCATTTACACCATGAAAATATTGTGAATTCATTTGCCAAGGAAAGTTTGGTTGACAATTACAAGAAGGTCTTGAATTATTTTCAATTATATCAATTTCATTTCTATTTCCAGGATCGCCGTCAGAACTATTCAACCAAAAGGTGTTGTATGCTGAAAGATGAGCTGTTCGTATTCTAGCTTCTGTATACATCGGGTAATTTATTGTGGCAACAGATTGTACCCTTGAAGCTTGAAACCATCGTTCCGCATTATTGTTTAAAGTTGCTTTTATTTGTAAATTTCCATTAGAAACAGTAGCATTAGCTGCTATCATTTTAGTAGGTGTATTAGGATAGTCCCATAATGTTTTTGTCCATTTGTTAGTATCGAAAGTACCATTAAATTCGTCTGATAAATTAGTGACGGGTTGCCATTTTTTCCCTGTTGGAGCTGATGGTTGTCCATAAAAAGGGATAGCATAAAAAATAGTAGTGACAAGCACCAGAAAAAAAAGTGTGTTAAGTTTTTTCATAATATTAAATTTGGTTTGTAGTAAACAATTGTCTGATTTTAGTTGTACTTGTAACTAAATCAAATGATTGCTAATAAAGGGTTGATAGTTTGTTATGTGATTCTTATGATAAGTGTATCATAAAAACAATATATAAATGTAATATTAGTTCTTTGAAGAAGGGTTTGTTTTATGTAGGTACTATATACTTAATGAAAAAAATATACTAGACAAAAACTTAACATAAGAATAAAGTGTTTTTTGTGGATTTATCATTTTTTTCATAGGTTTTGTTAGGTTTTTTTGAAAATTTAATTAAAATAAATAATGTATTCTTAAAAAAGACATTTTGCAATTTTTGAAGTGGTTTGTTTTACAGGGCTAAAGTTGAAAAGTTAGTTGCTTTAGCTAAATTGACGCATATTTTATTTCAGTCAAAAAGAATTATGTGTGAGTAAAAAAGAAGAAAGCATAAAAAAACTAACTTAAAAAGTATAAACTTATCTAAGTTAGTTGGTCGTTATGTTTGTAATAAAATATTATGTAAAACTTAAGTTTATTTACTTTTTAGTTGTGTCTGTATTTTCTTTGTTTTCAGATTTTTTAATATCGTTAATGAATTTTTGAAGTCTTTTACCGTAATCTGATTTTTTTACTTTATTGGTTAAGCTATTATTTATTGTGTCTAGTAAATAAATGTTAGCATCAAAAAGTTCAGATAAAGCAATGTAAGGAGCAGCTTCAGAATCTGGGTGTGAAACAGCAAAATTAGTAGTATATAAAAAACGTCTGCGAACCATCTTTTTATATGCTTTTTCAAGACTATCGATAACAACAGAATCTTTTACAGCTCTAGCTTCAATATCTTTGGCTATAAAATCTAATCGTCTCATTTTAAACTGATGATTAATTTCATTAAAATCATCCATTATTTTTTGATTTTTAGACCCAGTAATTGTTGGTTTAAAACCAAATTCTTCAATATTATCATTGATAGTAATTTCACCTTTTTCAGCAAAAAACATTAACTTTTTAGCTTCGTTCATACCGCTTTTGAAAGTTAAATAATACATTACAGGAGAATCAATATCATCTGAAAGTTCAAATTTATTTTCACCAAATAAGTTTACAGAATCAGCAGATACGATAACAGTATCTATCATTTTTTGTAAATACAAGGTTCCTTTTTTTAAACCTTTTATTTCACCTTTTACCACCATGTTTCCTTTTTTTCTACTATTACAAGAGAAAACAAGTAAAGAAACAACACAAGCTATGATAATTTTTTTCATTGGATGATTATTTTCGATTGCAAATATGCAGAATTCTATGAAACTTTAGAGGCTATTTCCATTAAAATTGTACATAAAATGGCACCATAGGTCCCTACAACATAACCAAAAACAGCTAATAGGACTCCCACAGTAGCTAAAGAAGGGTGAAAAGCAGCAGCAACTACTGGTGCACTAGCAGCACCTCCAACATTAGCTTGACTTCCAACCGCAAGGAAAAAGTAAGGGGCTCTAATGAGTTTAGCAACTAAAATTAAAAGCCCGGCATGAATGGTCATCCAGACAAAACCTATAGCAATTAAACCAGGGTTTTCAATAATTTTAGATAAATCCATTTTCATACCAATAGTAGCTACAAGTACATAAATAAATATACTACCAATTTTACTAGCACCTGCACCTTCATAATTTTTAGCTTTGGTAAATGATAATGAAATTCCAATGATAGTTGCTATGGTTACCATCCAGAAGAATTTTGAAGAAAATGAAGATAGGGCAGAAGTTTTATCTGCTACAGCCGTAAAATTATCTTTTAAAAATGAAGAGATATTTTCAGCTCCAAAATGTGCAATACCAACAGCTCCAAATGCTAAAGCAAGAATGACCATTAAATCAGTTAAAGTAGGGTTTCTTGTTACACTTGCAGAGAAAGAACTCACTTTTTGTTTTAAGTTTTCAATAGCAGAATTATCTGCTTTTAACCATTTGTCAATTTTTTCAGTTTTTCCAATTCCAATTAATAGTATGGCCATCCAAACATTAGCTACTACAATATCAACTAAAACCATTCCTCCGTATTTTTCTGGGTTATATTGATAAATTTCTAGCATTGCAGCTTGATTCGCTCCACCACCAATCCAACTACCTGCTAAAGTTGATAAACCTCTCCAAACAGCATCAAAACCAAGTCCGCCAACGGTTTCAGGAGAAAAAATAGAGATGAGTAAAATGGCTAGGGGTCCACCAATTATAATTCCAACAGTTCCAGTAAAGAAAATAATTAAAGCTTTAGGACCTAGATTAAAAATAGCTTTTAAGTCTATGCTTAATGTCATTAATACTAAAGAAGCAGGGAGTAAAAAACGACTAGCGATGTAATAAGTTTTAGATGTATCTGCAGAAATGATTCCCAGTGAATTAAATATAGCAGGAATTAAATAGCACATTAAAACTCCAGGGACAATTTTATAGAATTTTTTCCAAAAACCATCTTTTATGCTTTCTGTATAAAAAACAAAACCAAGTGACATCATTAAAATGCCAAAAACTATAGCGTCATTTGTAAAAAAAGGTTGATTTTCCATTTTTTCGTATTTACTTTATTTTTTGTGTTCTAGTAGTTTAAATTTATTTTCAATTTCAATTTCTAATTCTGCCTCTCCAGTCATTAAATCCCACATCAAAGATTCAAAGTTTTTGAATAAACCATTTATAACTCCATCATCAGTAATTATTTGGTAACTATTTTCGTCAACAGTTTTTAATTTATAACTTTCGAATTTTAGTGGTGTGAAAATTTTAAACCAATTTTCACTTTCATTCTCTATGCTGAAAAAATTTAATATTAAACGACCTTTTTTATCTTGTTTAGGCTTTGAATTTGAATCTCTCCAGCCTTCATTTTTTATAAACCAAGCTTCATTGACTTGTAATAGCAAACAGTAATCATAGTCTTTAGAAACACAAGCGTTATCTCCAAGATTGTCAAAAAATGTTTTTGATTTGCACTTTAATTTATCAAAAATAGTGTCTTTTTTAATCCATTCCATTGTTATTTTAGTTTTAACTTAACTAAGTTGAATGTAGATTTTTCATGGTAAAATACACTGTTGTTCATATTAGAAATTATTACTTAGTATTCTTCTTTCTATGGTCTGTACTAATGGCTATTCCTAATTGAATTCTATCAAAATTTTGATGGTTTGCATTAATACTCATATAGCCCATTTGCAATTTTATTACTTTTGAGAGCTGATATTTTACTCCAACACCTAACCAGTTTTGATTATATGCTTCGCCATCAAAATCAAAGAAAACTTCATCATACAAATATGTAGACCATTTTGTTGCGATAGGATAACTTAATGCTAATTGATAACGAATAAAATGACCAGTTTGTGATCTGAAAAAACGCTGTTCAGCTCGTAAACGATGAGCAAACTTCAAAGCTCCTATTTTATGATTTGCTAATACGTCTTCATAAATTCTATGATCACCAAAAGTTCCGCCGTCTACTTCATAAGAAGTATCAGTATTTAAATATGCATATCCCAAAGTAACACCAAAGGTCTTGTTTATTTTATAATTGGCTCCAAAACGACCAATAAATTGTTGCATATCTTCACCAAATTCGAAAAAACGAAAATGTGCCATAGATTTAATACTGAATTTCTCTGATACTCGATGCGAGCCATTATACATATACCAAACCCCTAATTCTTCTGCCGGATTAGATAATGTTGTTTGAGCATTTATTGTGGTGCTCAAAATTATAATGGTTATTAATATATATTTTTTCATTTAGATTATTTAAGTTGTTTGTTTGGATGCTAAAAATACTGATTTAAACGTAAGAGTAATCATCAAGGGTTTTATTCTTCAATACTTGTATCGAATGACGTAAAGTTTTTCAATTAGATGCACTGAATGTTTGTATTTGTTACTCTTCATATCTTCATGACAAAGTTTTAATACGATTAACGACTAAAAATTTCGCATATTAGTCGTTTCTTTTTCCTTTCTACTTTGTTTAAAAAAGAAACCGTAACTAAAGCTATGCTTTATTTTTTTGCCTTGTATGAAGAAAAAATAATTCAACTAATTTATACGAAGTTTTTAATCATAAATCGTATAATGCATATTTTGTGTTCAACAAAGTGAAATGTTACTTCTATATGTAATGAAAAAAAAATCCGTTTATTAAAGAAAATAAACGGATTTTATGACACTATATCTTTTATTTTAAAGAAAAAGTCTTTGTTGTTTTAAATGGAGAAATGATAATTTTTTCCACTTCATTTTTATAAGTAGACCATTTGGATGTAAAGAACGTATTAGTTTTAATAATAGCTTCGTTTAACGAATTGCTAAGTTGTTCTATTAGTCTTTTTTCGGTAGCTGTTTGATTACCATATCTACTATTTACATACCAACTAGCTGCTCTTAATCGTTGACTTACTGTTGTTTCAGGATTTCTAGTGATTCCTTGTCTTTTATCAACTTTTCCTAAATAGCTATTCAATAAAGTATCAATCTCTTTTATAATTTCTTTAGAAGATTTAATTTGAGTTTCGTACTTCTTTTTATCCTTAGCTGTAAGTTCTTTCTTATACCCTTCTGCTATTTTTTTACTTTCTACTAATTGTTTTACAGCATCAGCCATAACTTTTTGGTGCTTTTCAAGTTTCTTAGCAGTAGTATATTTTTCGTCAATAGCATTTTGAGATAATTCTAGTCGAGGATCATATTTTACTGTAATATTAGTTTCAGCAGTTTGATCTCCAAAAGTAGCCTTAATTCTATAAGTTCCAGGTTTAACAGTAACTCCACTAGGTTCAGATTTTGATTTTCTAACACGTCTAGAAGGACGAGCTACACCTTTTTCACTCATAAACCAAGTTTGTCTATGAATTCCGTTTTCTTTAGGTGCTTTTCTTTTTAAAGTTCTAATTAAACGAGTCCCATCATAAATATCAAATTTAATAGAGTCCCATTTAATTTTCTTTTTGTCTTCATCTTTTTGCTTAAGATCGTCTTTAGATTTTTTTACAGGTTCTTTGGCCATTTTAGGCTTGTTGATATAAAATTTGATTTGAGCTCCAAAAGGTCTGTTTTCTCCGTTGTATAAGGCATCTGCTCCAAAACGACTTCCAGTAGGTTGTTGGTAACTTGCTTGGTAAGCAGTTGGAGGCGTAAATAAATCGAATTTTTTAGTTAAGATATTTTTATTTGAAGCAATAGCTCTTAACGGGCGGATGTCATCTAATACCCAAGCAGCTCTACCAAAAGTACCAATAACTAAATCGTGTTCTCTTGGATGAATTACTAAATCTTTTACAGAAACAGTAGGAAAACCAGCAGTCCACTTAGTCCACTTGTTACCAGCATCAATAGAAACATATAAACCATCATCTGTACCTAAGAATAATAAATTAGATTCGATAGGATCTTGAACAATACTTAAGGTGTAACTTTTAACATCGTTTTCGTCTACAATACGTTCCCATGTTTTACCATAGTTTTTTGTTCTATAAGCATAAGGTGTATAGTTAAAACGACGATAATCGTTTGCAACTAATAATGCTTCTCCTTTGTTCTTATTAGATGCTTTAATTTGAGTAATCCAGCTATTTTTAGGTAAGCCTTTTATATTTTTAGTCACATCAGTCCAAGAGGCTCCTCCATTTTGAGTAATATGTACTTGTCCATCATCTGTAGCAGCCCATAACATATTTTTTTCTACTGAAGAAGGTTCAATTACTAGTATAGTACAATGATTTTCTGCTCCGGTAGCATCCATAGTTAAACCACCACTTTCATTTTGTTTCTGTTTACTTTTATCATTTGTAGTTAAATCAGGAGAAATGACTTCCCAAGTTAATCCTTTATCAGTTGATTTGTGTACAAACTGACTTCCAAAGTAAATCGTAGCATTATCAAAAGGATCAATGTTTATTGCTGAATTCCAGTTAAAACGAAGTTGTACATTTGGATCAGGATGTGTAGGTCGAACAGTATAATTGTTACCAGTTTTATAGTCGTAACGAGAAACAAAACCTTGTTGACTCATAGACCAACCGTAACGAGAATCATCTTTGTCTGGAACTACGTCAAAACCATCACCAAAACTAATTTCTTGCCAGTACGAGTTACGAATTCCTTGCGCTTTCCATACATAAGCAGGACCTCTCCAAGAACCGTTATCTTGCATTCCTCCATAAACATTATATGGATATTCGTTATCTATATTGATATGGTAAAATTGAGCAACAGGTAAATTACCGATAAAACGCCAAGTTTTACCACCATCGCGAGTAATGTTTAAACCACCATCATTACCATCGATCATAAATTTTCCATTTTCAGGATGAATCCACCAAGCATGATGATCTGGGTGAACTCCATTGTTTGCCCCATATGCAGGCATTAACTGTTTAAAACTCTTTCCTCCATCTTGAGAAACATTAACATACGTAAAAATTGAATATACTCTATTTTCATTTTCAGAATCAACATAAATTTCTGAGTAGTAAAAAGGGCGGTTACCAATTCCTGGTTTACTGTTAATTTTCTTCCATTTAAATCCACCGTCTTCACTTTTATATAAAGCATTCTTTTTAGCTTCCACTAAAGCATAAATTGTATTCGGGTTACTTCTAGAAATAGCAACACCAATTCTTCCTAAGTCTCCTTTAGGAAATCCTTCTTTATCAGTAATTTTTTTCCAGTTTTCTCCTCCATCATGAGTAATGAACAAGCCACTACCTTTTCCACCAGATTTAAAAAACCAAGGATCACGTTTGTGTTCCCACATAGCTGCAATTAATTTATTAGGATTTGAAGGATCCATCACTAAATCTGCAGCACCAGTTTTATTATTACTAAATAAAACTTTTTTCCAAGTTTTCCCTCCATCTACAGTTTTAAAAACCCCTCTTTCTGGATGTTCTCCCCATGGAGAACCAATAGCCGCAGCATAAACTACATTTGGATCTGTCGGATCGATAATCACTCTATGAATATGACGCGTTTTTTCTAGTCCCATAGCTTTCCAAGTTTTTCCAGCGTCTAATGATTTGTATATTCCATACCCTCCATTTAAACTGTTTCTAGGGTTACCCTCACCAGTACCTACCCAAATTACACTTGGATTAGATTGTTGAATAGCAACAGCTCCAATAGATGCAGTTACTTCTTTTTCAAAAATAGGATCCCATTTTATTCCTCCAGAAGTAGATTTCCATAAACCGCCCGATGCAGTTCCTGCATAAATAATATCTGGATTTTTATGTACAACATCTATAGCTGTAACTCTTCCACTCATTCCACCTGGTCCAATATTTCTTGGTTTCATATTTTTTAATATGTCCATAGAAAGTTCTTGTGCACCAGTACAAATAGAGATGAATAAAAGTAGTGGTAAAATAATTTTTTTCATCGAAAAATGAATTAGTTGATTAAGAAAGCTAAAAATACAGCTTAATGATTTGTAATTTCTTAAAAAACTGTTAATGACTTTGTTTAGTTTTGAATGGTTGCTAAGGAAAGTTATTTTTGATTTTAAAGCTAAAACTATGAGGTATTGTAAGTTATTACTGTCGTGTTTCTTTTTTACAGTCTTTGTTACGCATGCAAGTACAAAGGCAAGAATAGATTCCCTGAATATTAAAATAAAGTTTTACCAAAAAATTGAGCTTTCCGACGGAACAAAACTATCATCCAATATTTATTTACCTGAAGGATACACGAATGAAAAAAAATATCCAACTATACTTGTAATTACTCCTTATGTTTCAGATGAAAATCATGAAAGAGGATTGTTTTTTTCTAGAAATAATTATGTGTTTATTACTGTTGATTGTAGGGGTAGAGGAAATTCTGAAGGGAAATTTATTCCTTTCCAAGATGATGCTAAAGATGGTGCTGAAGTTGTCAATTGGATAGGTGAACAGGAATGGAGTAATGGTAAGGTGGGTATGATGGGAGGTTCTTATCGAGGAATGAATCAATGGTTTGTTTTAAAAGAATTTCCGAAGTATTTAAAAACAATTGTACCAACAGCTTCTGTAGGACCAGGGCTAGACTTTCCAAAGTATAATAATATTTTTTATCCTTATGTAATGCGTTGGTTGATGTTAACTAGTGGGAAAACAATCAATCAGAAATTATTTGGAGCCGATTTTTGGACAGGAAAGCAGGAGGAGTTATATCTTAAAAATGCAAGTTTTAATTCCTATGACGATATTGTAGGTTACCCAAAAGAAGTATTTCAAAAATGGATTTCTCACCCGAGTCATGATGAATTTTGGCAACAGTTTTATTTTAAACCAGAAGAATCTAAAAAAATAAATATTCCTATTTTAAGTATTACAGGTCATTTTGATTCTGATCAGCCTGGAGCGATGAAATATTATTCCGATCATATGAAAAACGGGAATAATCAAGCTAGATTACATCATTATTTAATTGTAGGACCTTGGAGTCACGGTGGAACAAGAAGACCTAAAAAAGTATTAGGAGGTTTAGAGTTTAAAGAAAATGCTGTTTTGAACATGAATGCTTTACATTTAGATTGGTTTAATTGGACGCTTAAGAATGAGAAGAAGCCAGGTTTTTTAAAAGATAGAGTAGCGTATTATACTATGGGAACTAATGTTTGGAAGTATACTTCTGACTTTAAGGATATAGCGAATACTAAAAAAGAATTCTTTTTGAGTTCTATAAAAACTGATGCAAAAAATGTATTTAATTCTGGCCAACTGGTTGATATACCTAATAATTCAGATAAAAAACCAGATGAAATTGTTTATAATCCGTTGTTAAATATAGGGATTAACAATCCGAGTTATACGAGTAAAAATAAAAACTTTTTAAAAGATCAAAGTTATGTGAATGATAAAGAAGTATTGATTTACCATTCAGCACCTTTACGAGAAGATTTAGATATTAATGGTAAAATTGCTTTCGAAGCATATATTGAATTAAATGTAGACGACACAGATTTTGAAGTCACGATATATGAAATAACTGAAGAAAATGAATCAATTTTTTTGCAAACAGATCAACTAAGAGCACGTTATAGAAATGGTTTGGAAAGTGTCGATTTTCCTAAAATAAATACAATTAATAAATATGTTTTTGAAGGAGAAAATATGTTTAGCAGAGTAGTTAAAAAAGGAAGCAGATTACGTTTGGTTTTTTCAGCTATAGATAAACCAAATGTTCAAAAGAATTATAATTACGAAGAAGATCCTTCAAGTCAGAAAGTTGAAAATGCAAAAACAGCTAGTATAAAATTATTTCATAATACAAAGTATCCAAGTAAAATCATCATACCAATTAAAAAATAAAAGAAGAGGAGTTTTTACTCCTCTTCTTTCTTCTTAGGTTCTCTTTTTGCTTCTTTTAAGGCTTTCATAAGCATCCATTCTATTTGTCCGTTTGTGGAACGAAACTCATCTGCAGCCCATTTTTCAATAGCCTTAAGCATGTCTTCATGTATTCGTAATGCAAATGCTTTCTTTTTAGCCATGTGAATTTTCAATTATTAATTTCAACAATTTTTTATCATACTACAAAAGACCAAAATAATATATTGGAAAACAATAGTTATATTAAAGTGTATCTTATCTTTTGTTTTATTTGTAAGATGAATTATTTTGTCTATCTGTTCTTGTCTCTTTCAAAGACGATAACTTGCCATCCAGGAGGTATTTCTACCATTATCCATCCTTCTCTAGCATATTGATTTAATAAATTTTCAAAGTTTTTAACTCTGTTGGTAAGACCTAGTTTCATTTGAACTACTTTATATTCTTTCATAATTTAAATTTTTAGTGATTTAAAGTTCCTGTATTTACCACAGGAGAAGCATCTTTGTCGCCACAAAGAACGATCATTAAATTACTAACCATTGCGGCTTTGCGTTCTTCGTCTAATTCAACAATTTCTTTTTTATTTAACTCCTCAAGAGCCATTTCCACCATACTTACAGCACCTTCAACAATCTTGTGTCTTGCAGCAACAATAGCAGTTGCTTGTTGTCTTTTCAGCATGGCATTTGCAATTTCTTGTGCATAAGCTAAGTAACCAATTCTAGCTTCCAAAACTTCTATACCCGCAATAGATAAACGCTCTTCAAGCTCTTTTTCTAAAGTTTCACTTACTTCATTTACACTCGAACGTAACGTAATATCTTCTTCATGACCTTCATCAGCAAAGTTATCGTAAGGATACATACTAGCTAGTTTTCTTACCGCAGCATCAGTTTGTACACGAACAAAGTTCTCATAGTTGTCAACGTCAAAAGCAGCTTTATAAGTATCGGTAACTCGCCATACTAAAATGGTGCTAATCATGACAGGATTACCTAGTTTGTCGTTAACCTTTAAACGTTCACTATCAAAATTACTTGCGCGTAACGATATTTTCTTTTTTGTATAAAACGGATTGGCCCAGTATAACCCATTTTGCTTAATAGTACCAATGTATTTTCCGAATAATAAAACAACTTTAGAAGTATTTGGATTTACTAAGATAAAACCAAACAGCATAATTATAGATCCTACTAAAGAAATAATAAATATTGGGTTTTTCAATTTTACCATTGCTACAATACTTCCAATGAATAGGATAAAGAATACTAATAACATTAAATACCCACTAGCTGGTTTGATGATTTTTTCTGATTTCATAAAATTTAATTTTATAATGATATTATTTTGATATCATAAAGATATAAAATATTTTTTTAATTATGCAAATAGTTAAATCATATTTTTTTAGATTAAATGTATGAGAATTGATTCTAGAAGGAAAAAACCATTAATAATGAATGATGATAAAGAGATGTGTTTTTTAGTTAAAAAAAGTTAATAATTATTTGTTGTCTCTTAACTTTTCTTAATTTTAAATAATGAAAATCAGATTATTTTTTTTAGTAATTATTACTTTTTTAATTGCTTCCTGTAATTCAAAAAATAAAAAAACAACTTCAGCAGATATAAAAGTAACAGATGGTGGAGCTATTCGAATACTAAACTACGATCAATTAAAACCACTGTTAGAAAAGCAAGACGATAAAGTACATGTGGTAAATTTCTGGGCGACATGGTGTAAGCCTTGTGTTGAAGAATTACCAGCTTTTGAAAGATTAAACGAAGAGTATAAAGACAAAAATGTGGAGTTATTACTTGTAAGCCTTGATTTTCCTAATCAAATCCAAAGTGAATTACTTCCATTTATTAAAAATAGAAACTTGAAACCTGAGGTTGTGGTTTTAGATGATCCTAATCAAGATAAATGGATTAATGGTATTTCTAGTGAGTGGTCTGGAGCTATTCCAGCAACAATTATATACAAGAAAAATAAAAGAGCTTTTTACGAACAATCATTTAATTACGATATATTAAAACAAGAATTACAAGAATTTTTAAATTAAACAATTATGAAAACTTTTAAATCAGTATTCGTTTTATTAGTACTTATAGTTAGCGTAGCTTTTACAGTTAAAGATAAGGACGGTTATAAAATAGGAGATAAGGTAGCTAATTTCACACTTAAAAACATTGATGGAAAAATGGTTTCCTTAAGTGATTATAACAACGCAAGTGGCGTGGTAGTTATTTTTACTTGTAATCATTGTCCATATTCTAAAATGTATGAAGATAGAATTATAGCATTAGATAAAAAATATAAAGAAAAAGGTTTTCCTGTAGTTGCTATAAATCCTAACGATCCTTCAGTTTCTATGGGTGATGATTTTGAATCTATGAAAGATAGAGCAGCAACAAAAGGATTTACTTTTCCTTACTTGTTTGATGATGGGCAAAAAGTATATCCAAAATTTGGAGCAACAAGAACTCCACATGTATTCATTTTAAAGAGAAAGAAAAAAGATTTTGTATTGTCTTATATAGGAGCAATTGACAATAATGCTAGAGATGCAAGTAAAGCAAATGTAAAATATGTTGAGGAGGCTATACATAGTTTGATAGATGGAGATATGCCATCAAAAACTGAAACTAAAGCTATAGGATGTTCTATTAAAACCAAGAAATAAGAACAAAACTTTGAAATAATAAAAACCCATTTAAAAACTATATGTAATTTTTAAATGGGTTTTTTGTTTTTAGAATATTATCTAGCCCAAGCTCTTTCTGCTCCAACACAAATAAAAGCTCCAGAAGCTCCACCTTGATTAGCACAAGCATGATCTTGAACAGCTTGAGAGCTATTAGGTGCATTTTCAATTACAGCACCACTATTACAGGTAATAGAACAGTTTCCAACACCTCCATTAAATAATTGTTGTTGTTTTTTGTTTAATTTTTGAACTCCATCTAATTTTAAGATATTATGTATCATAATGATTGATTTTTGTGCTACGAACTTAGAATTGACACTCGTAGCCTATGCCTTTGTAAGTTATTTACTGTATTAAACTTAAAAGAATACAACAAGGTATACAATAGTAGTTTCACGAACGTTAGTGGCTATTTCAGGAATGCTTGATGTAAATTCATGAATCAATTAGAGTTAGGATTTTTTGTTTTATAATGATGGTTGGTAAAACTGTTTACATAGAATTACTTTTGAATAAAGAGCAAGTCATACTTGATTTTTACTGTACAATCTGCTTTTTTGTTTGATAAACTTTTACAAGTATTTATATTTAGACCTAGAGCAGTATAAAGAAATGATTCTAATTTAATCGCAGGTCGATAGTCAAGAGTTTAATTACCAGTCGCTTGTGTTGAAGTATAAAAGCTTTTTAACTAGATGCCCCGTATGTTTGCATCGGGGCAGTTCATTATTTGAATCAAAAGCTCTAAACAAACAACCAAAATAAGGAAATATGATACTTGCAAAGAAACTAAGTTTATTTGTGCTAGTTTTTACAATCACAAGTTTAAAAACTGTAGAAAAAGAAGAGCAAAAACCAAACATTCTTTACATTCTTACTGATGACCAACGATATGACTCGGTGAAAACATTCAATAAAATTTTGCATGAACGAGAAATGAGTACACTTGGTTATATAGAATCTCCAGAAGTAGATAAATTAGCAAAATTAGGAACTACATTTATAAACACCTATTGTCAAGCTACAGGTTGTGCTCCTTCAAGAGCATCAATGCATCAAGGACGTTATCCTTTTAGATCGGGAGTGTATGAGTTTGAATACCATAATAGTACACCTAAGCATATGAAACCTTCATTACCAGAACAATTAGCAACAATTGGTTATCAGACATTTCATGTAGGCAAATTAGGGTATCGTCTTAAAAGATTTAAGAAAAATGGTCAAGTGAAGGATGCTAATGTATATCAAACTGATATTAGTTTTAGGGCGCTAGGAAAAGAAGGTTTAACAGATTATTCAGGAGGAGGTTGGAGAAATGTAATCGATGGTGTAACATATGATAAGACAATTAAAGATTTAAGCTTTTTTGTGACACCTAATGGAGAGTTCGAATATATTTCAAAACAATTAATAGCACAAAATGATAAATATGCATCTATTCCAAAGATAGTAACTGAGAAATACGATTTATTAAGACATTATAAAAAAGGGCAAAAACAATCCATTTATAAAGGAATGATATTATCTGGAGTGAGTCCTCAACCTGCAGGAAAAACAAGAGATGGCTACTATGCACATTTTCTTAATGAGTATTTAATGCACGAGAATAATGAGTTTAATGCAGGGAAGTTAACTTTTAAAGGAGTAAACCCTTCTAAACCTGTTTTTGCACATATTGGATTCGATTTTCCTCATACTCCAGTTTTACCACCCGCTGATTATAGAAAGCGATTTCAAAAACACACCTATAAAATTCCAGAATTTAAAGAAAGTGAGTTGCAAGGTATTCCAAAACAAATGAAACGATTGGTTGAGAATAAATATACAAACCATATGTCTGAAGATGAATTACAAAAAATGATACAAGATTATTATGCTTTTTGTGCTTATGGAGATCGTTTGGTTGGAAAAGCTGCACAAGACTTTATTAATTATAGTGAAAAACATCAACAGCCTTGGATGATCATTTATGTTTGTGGAGATCATGGATGGAAATTGAATGAACATGGAGCTACTTCTAAGTTTACTCCTTGGGAGTTGGATAGTCATAATCCAATTATTGTAGTTTCATCTGATAAGAAAAAGTTTCCAGCTGGTAAAGTAGTAAAGAAATTTACAGAATTTGTTGATATAGCTCCCACAGCTTTAGCAGCAGCCGGAGAAGATATTACTATTGAGAAGTATTCGTACTTAGATGGAATAGATATGGCGAAGACGATTTCAGGAGAAGCACCTGTAAGAGATTATATTTTAGGAGAAACTCACGCTGTAATTGGTCCAAGAGCTTATATTAGAACAAAAGAATATGTACTTTCTTTAAAAACAAGACCTTCTAGAAAAGAGGGGGAACATATGAAGTGGGCTTTAACAGCTTCTTGGGAAGATTTAGAACCAGCATTATATGACACTAAAAAAGATCCAGAAGAAAAAAATAATGTTGCTTTTGATCCAACATATAATGCTATTGCTAAAAAAATGAAAGATAAATTACTGAATATTGTTTTAGGAGATAACCGTGCAGAAGTAGACTGGCAACGATGGGGAACAGGAATTGAAGCGTGGTATAGTGATTTTGCAATAGGAGCTCATGATTATAAATTAAAGTTGTAATCAGTAGTTTTATATATGATTCAATGTTTAAACTTCTTTCCTTTAAGTGAGTGTTTTTAGTTTTTTGAAGTTAAGGGGCTAAGAAGTTAAGAAGTTAAGAAGTTAAGGAATTAAGGAGTTAAGGAGTTGTTTTTAATATTGAATTTTTTTTTAGCTCTAACTTCTGGATATTATATTTAGTTGTCTTTACACAAAATCAAATCTATTGGTCTTTAGCAGTAGATCATTTAATTGTTTGTATACCTAAAAATTAGAAATAAGTATGCTGAATTTTTAATTATTCAGTAACTTTTAGTCTAGCTTTAGCAGAAACGGAAAAGTCAGCAAAATCGTTATTTAAGTATTTTAAATATCCAGTAATAGCAATCATAGCAGCATTATCTGTGGTATATTCAAATTTAGGGATATAGGTAGTCCATCCCCAATGTTTCTCTGCCAATTGCAATCGTTTTCTGATTTCAGAATTTGCAGACACACCACCAGCTATAGCAATATGTTTTATGCCTGTTTGTTTTACTGTGTTTTTTAATTTTTTGAGTAATATTTCAACAATAGTATGTTGAATAGAAGCACAGATATCGACAAGGTTTTCTGTAATAAAATTAGGGTTTTCTTTTACGTTTTTCTGAATGAAATATAGAATTTGAGTTTTTAAACCACTGAAACTAAAATCCAAGTCTCCAACTTTTGGTTGCGTAAAAGTAAATGCTTTAGGATTTCCTTCTTTAGCATATTTATCAATTAAAGGACCACCAGGATATGGTAAACCCAAAATTTTTGCAGATTTATCAAAAGCTTCTCCAACAGCATCATCAATTGTTTCTCCTAAAACTTCCATTTCAAAATGATTTGTAATTTTTACAATCTGAGTATGACCACCGCTAATAGTCAAACATATAAAAGGGAAAGGAGGTATTTTACTGTTTTCTTCTTTAATAAAATGTGCTAAAATATGACCTTGCATATGGTTAACATCTAACAAAGGAATATCTAATCCTAACGCTAGAGATTTTGCAAATGAAGTTCCAACTAATAAAGATCCCATAAGTCCAGGACCTTTAGTAAAAGCAATACCGCTTAAATCAGATTTTGAAATTCCAGCTTGCGCAATAGCTTGTTGTACTACAGGAACAATATTCTGTTGGTGAGCTCTTGAAGCTAATTCAGGAACTACACCTCCATATTTAGCATGTACTTCTTGATTGGCAACAACATTACTAAGCACTTTACCATTACAAATTACAGAAGCACTAGTGTCGTCACAAGAACTCTCAATTCCTAGAATATATATAGTTGGATCACTCAAAATTGTCAAAATTTTATCAATGCAAAAATATTCATAATACGTTAGATATTCGTTAAAATTGGCGTTTCTTTGCACTAAGGCAAAATTTTTGTAGTTTCTTTCTGGTAAAATAGGGCGACTTATCATTAGAAAAATAAAGAAAATATCAATTCGAATTTTAGGAATCATACTAATTCTTATACTACTTCTTGTAGTAGTACTATCTATTCCCTATGTTCAAAGTAAATTAGCTAAGATTGCAACAAAAAATATCAATGAAGATTTTAATACAAATATTGTTATTAAAAAAATTGATTTATCTTTTTTAGGAAATGTAAAACTTAAAGAAATTGAAATTAGAGATCATCATAATGATACTTTAATCTTTGTAAAAAGTTTGAAAACATCACTTCAAAATGCAAAAAAAGTAATAGATAATAAAGTTAATTTAGGAGATGTTAGTTTATCAGGTGTTCATTTTTATATGAAGAAATATAAAAATGAGAAAGAAGATAATTTAGCTGTATTTATTGAAAGTTTTGAAGAAGATAAAAAGAAAGATAAAAAAAAGAGTAAAAATCCATTTACTTTAAAAGCAAAAAACATTTATTTCGATGATTTAAATTATAAAATCTCCGATGAAAGTAAATCTAAACCCTTACAGTATGCAGCATATAATGCAGGCGGAAGTATTCAAGATTTTAAAGTAGTCGGGCCAAATGTTTATGCTAATATAAGAGGGCTGTATTTAAAAGATAATAGGAATATTAATGTTACGAATTTAACTACTGATTTCTTTTACAGTAAAACTAAAATGGATTTTAAAAACACCTCTATTAAAACCGATAATGGAACATTTTTAAAGACCAACATTCAATTTAAATATAAGAGAAAAGATCTGGCTGATTTTTCAGATAAAGTTAAAATTAAAGCTGTTTTTTCGAAAAGTATGCTTGCGGTTAAAGATGTACATAAATTTTATGGTGAATTGCAAGGAAATGATAAGTTGATATTTACAGGATCCGTGTTCGGGACATTAAATAATTTTAGTGCGAATAACATAAACATGTACTCTAAAAATGGAATGTTAATTAGAGGAGATATGGGATTTGTGAATGCATTGAATTTGGATAGAGGTTTTATGTTTGACGCTGATATTGATAGGGTTTCTTCAAATTATAATCAACTTAAAAATATTTTGCCAAATGTTTTAGGGAAAACATTGCCTAGTACATTTAAAAGAATTGGTAATTTTTCTATATCAGGATTATTATCCTTAACCCCTGATCAGATGGAGGCAACTTTAAATCTAGATTCTGACTTAGGAAGTACAGTGTCTGATTTACTGTTTACAAATATTGATAATATAGACGAAGCGACTTATGATGGAGTAATAGAGTTTATCGCTTTTGATCTAGGGAAATTTGCTGAAAATGAAGATTTACAAAAAGTATCTTTAAAAGCAGATGTAAGAGGAAGTGGATTTAATATTGATAATATAAACTCCTCTATCATTGGAAAGGTAACTCGACTAGATTTTAGAGGGTATTCGTACAAGAATTTAAATGTTAATGGGCAATTTCAAAATAAAAAATTTGATGGATATCTAGAATCAGAAGATGAAAATTTTACATTGAATTTTAAAGGATTAGCAGACTTCTCTAGTGAAACACATAAATTCGACTTTGTTGCAGATATTGATAAGTTAGATTTGAAAAAAACAAATTTATTTGATCGTGATAGTATTTCGCAATTAAAAGGGAAAATTAAATTAGATATTACAGGGAATACATTTGATAATATAGTGGGTAAAGCTACTTTTGAAGATGTGATTTATAAAAATGAAAAAAAAACATTTTCATTTAAAGATTTTAATATCAACTCTGCAGTAAAAGACAGTATCAAAACAATAGAAGTAAATTCAAAAGACATTGTTAAGGGAAAGCTAGAGGGGAGATTTTATTTTAATGATATTTTGCCAGTATTTCAAAATGCACTAGGTAGTGTGTATACGAATTATGAAACAATACCTGTTGCACAACATCAGTTTTTAAATTTCGATTTTACCATATATAATCAAATTGTAGCCATTTTTTTACCAGATATATCTATTGGAAAGAATACACGCATAAAAGGAAAAATTAATTCGGATAAAAATTCGGTAAAACTTAGTTTTTCGTCTCCTAATATTAATGCTTATGATAATACTATTGAAGAGGTACTTTTAAGAGTTGATAATAAGAATAAGCTATATAATACGCATTTGCTCACTCAAAAAATCACCAATAAATATTACAATATCAGTAAACTAAATTTGGTAAACAGAACAGTGAATGATACACTCTTTTTTAAATCTACATTTAAAGGAGGAAAACAAGAAAAAGAAAGTTTTGATTTAAATTTCTTTTACACAATAAATGAAAAACATCAATCTGTAGTTGGGTTACAAAAATCTACATTTAATCATAATAATTATGATTGGATTGTTAATCCAAAAGCAGATAAGAACAATAAATTGGCATTCAATTTAAAAGAAAAAAATTACATATTCAGTCCTTTTGAATTAATTTCTGGTGAACAAAAAATTGCATTTGAAGGAAGTTTTCTTGGAGATGTTGATAAAGATATAAAAGCAAATTTCACAAATGTACAATTGCTGAGTTTTTTGCCTGAAATGAAAGGGTTAAAACTAGAAGGATTGCTTAATGGTGAGGTGATCCTAAAGGAGAATGAAGAAACAATAGCACCCAAAGCAGATATAACGATAAATGATGTTTTGGTCAATGATTTTTCTCAAGGTACCTTAAAGGTAAAAGTAGCAGGAGAAAACTCATTGAATAAATATACTGTTGATATGTCACTGAGAGACTATAATTTTGATAATATTAAAATTGTAGGAGGTTTAGATTTTTCAAATATGAAAAAACCAGAAGTAGATTTGAAAGTCAATTTTAAAGAGTACGAATTGAATGGATTTACAGAGTTTGGAGGAGATGTGATTTCTAACATAAGGGGAAGAGTTTCTGGAGATTTTACAGCTAAAGGATTAGCCTATAACCCCGATTTTAGAGGAAAATTAAATTTAGATGATACAGGATTAACATTTCCATATTTGAATATAGATTTTGATCTTATAGAAAACACAAACATTGAATTAAAAGAACAAGCATTCTATTTTAATAATGTTGTTTTAAAAGACACTAAGTACGATACAAAAGGCTATTTAAATGGTTATATAAGCCATAGAGATTTTGAACAATGGTATTTAAAGTTAGATTTAAATACGCCAAATTTATTAGTGCTAGACACAAAAGAAGCAGAAGATATACCATATTATGGTAAAGGGTTTATTAAAGGGAATGCAAGAATTAGAGGTTTAACTAGTAATTTGAGTATTAAAGTAAATGGAAGAACAGAGGAAGGAACTCTGTTTGTAATTCCGTTAAATGATGTAACAACTATTGATAATTATAAGTTAATCCGTTTTAAAACGAATGAAGAAGTAAATGAAAAAGAAATTAGTATAGAAAAAATTAAAGGTATAAATCTTGATTTTGATTTAGAGGTGACAAAAGATGCAGTAGCTCAAGTTGTAATAGATAAAGTATCGGGTAGTGACTTAAAAGGTAGCGGAAATGGAAACCTACATATTGAAATAGACACTCGAGGTAAATTTATAATGGACGGTGCGATTACTATTGATAATGGTATTTATAATTTTAAGTATGGAGGAATTATAAGTAAGCCTTTTGTAGTGCAAAGAGGAGGTACTATTTCTTGGACAGGAGATCCATTAAAAGCTGAGCTAGATTTAACTGCAATTTATCAAACAAAAGCAAATCCAGCACAATTATTAGATAATATTAACTCTACTAGAAAAATTCCAATCGATTTATATACGCAAATTACAGGAGGTTTATTCGATTCTAAACAAGAGTTTGATATAAAAATTCCTAACGCAAATTCTACAGTAGCTTCTGAGTTAGAATTCAAGTTAAATGAAAATGATATTAATACCAAAATGCAACATTTTACTTTTTTAATGGCATTTGGTACATTTTATAATGAAGAAAATATAGTAAACAGTGCTTCGGCAGGTTTAACAGGTACAGCGGCTCAAGTAGCTTCAAATATTTTATCAAGTGTAATTAATAAAGAAGATAGTAAGTTTAAAGTAGGCGTTGGTTATACACAAGGAGATCGAACCAATGTAGAACAATTGCAAAACAATATAGACGATCAGGTAGATTTATCGTTTTCTACCCAAATATCTGACAGAGTTTTGGTAAATGGTGCATTAGGAGTACCTATAGGAGCTAATACACAAACGACAAGTGTTGTAGATGTAAAAGTAGAGGTGTTATTAAACGAAGAAGGAACCTTAAGAGCAACATTTTTTAATAAACCTAATGACATTCAATTTGATATAGATAATGAAGGCTATACTCAAGGATTAGGGTTGTCTTATCAAGTAAATTTCAATACTTTAGGAGAATTAAGAGAAAAATTGGGATTAAAGAAGAAGAAAAAGAAAAAAGAAGAGAAAAAAGATAGTATTATTGTAAAGAAAAGAAAGTTAATCAACTTCAAGAAAAAACAAGACACTACAAAAATTAAACAATGAGCCGAACAACTAAAAACTATCTAGTTTTAGCGTTAAAAGGAATGGCAATGGGAGCTGCAGATGTTGTACCTGGAGTATCGGGTGGAACTATAGCTTTTATATCAGGAATTTATGAAGAGTTATTACAATCGATAAGTAATATAAACATCAACTTACTTAAAACATTAAAAAAAGAAGGTGTTAAAGCTGCATGGAAACAATTAAATGGAAACTTTTTATTGGCGCTTTTCTCTGGAATTTTTATAAGTATCTTATCCTTGGCTAAAGTTATTTCATGGCTTTTAGAAAACCATCCGATTTTAGTTTGGTCTTTTTTCTTTGGTTTAGTATTAGCAAGTGTCATTTATATTGGGAAACAGATAAAAAAATGGAATGCCTTATCAGTAGGTTTATTAGTCTTAGCCACTATTGTAGCTTATACAATAACGACATTACCCCCTTTGGTATCTGAAAGCTCATCTAATTCGTTTTTATTTTTATCTGGAGCAATAGCAGTGTGTGCTATGATATTACCAGGAATTTCAGGGTCTTTTATTTTAGTGTTATTAGGGGCTTATAAACCAATTTTAAATGCAGTAAGTTCAAGAGATATTGTAGCTATAACAATAGTAGCGTTAGGAGCTGTAGTTGGGTTGTTATCTTTTTCAAGAATACTAAAATGGTTATTTGCGAATTATAAAAATTACACTTTAGCAGCATTAACAGGTTTTATAATAGGTTCTTTAAATAAAATTTGGCCATGGAAAAAAGTACTTACCTACCGAACGAACTCTCATGGAGAAAAAGAACCTTTTAATGAACTATCTATATCACCTTTTTCTTTTGATGGTGACTCACAATTAATTTATGCTATAATTTTATCGATTGTAGGGTTTAGTTTAATTATTCTTTTAGAAAAATTGGCTGTAAAAAAGTAAAAGAATATTAAATCAAAATTTCATGCATAAAGAGCGTACTTTTTTACAGAAAATGAATCTTTTTTTTAAAGGATTGACTATGGGAGGAGCAAACAAAGTTCCTGGTGTTTCTGGAGGAATGGTTGCTTTTGTTATGGGATTTTATGAAGAGTTGATTTTCACATTCCAAAGAGTCAACAAAAAAGCTTTTAAGTTATTGTTTAGAGGGAAGTTTAAAAGCTTCGCTAGTTATACTAATTTCCAGTTTTTATTTTGGGTAATGTTAGGTAGCATGTGTAGCTATTTTAGTGTTTCATTAGTATTAGATTATTTTCTTAAAAATTATGAGCTTTATGTGTGGTCATGGTTTTTTGGAATGATTATCGGATCTATTTATTATATCTCTAAAGATTTTGGAAATTGGAATTTTAAAAATATACTTTCTTTATTCATAGGGGTAAGCATTGGTTTAGCAATTAGTTTTATGACGCCAGCTAAAGAGAATGATAATTTGTGGTTTGTTTTCTTATGCGGAATTATAGGAGTATCTGGGATGACTTTACCAGGGTTGTCAGGCTCTTTTATCCTAATTCTGTTGGGGAATTACGTATTGCTGTTGGTAGACAGTGTTAATGTATTTGGAAGTGTGATTTCCGAAATGCTAACTGGTAATTTTTCTGCGTTTAAAGATGCTATAAAGGTTAGGTATCTAAAAATTATCACAGTATTTACATTAGGATCGGCTTTCGGTCTCGTATCGATTTCACATGCTTTAGGCTATGTTTTAAAACATTATAAGTCAATTGTAACCGCTGTAATTATTGGATTTATTAGCGGTTCGTTAGGTATTGTATGGCCATGGAAAAATACGATTTATAAGAATGTAAATAATCAGTTGTTGTTAGATAGCAAAGGCAATAAAATTGTAGAAAATTATGAACGATATATTCCAGATATTCAACAAATAGATACATGGATAGCTGTAGGTTTTATAATTTTTGGAATAGCGCTTATTTTAATTATTGATTTTTATGGAAAACAAAAAAAGTAACTATTTATATGGGTTAATAGGGAAAAATATTTCGTATTCTTTTTCCAGAGGATATTTTTCGAAAAAATTCGAAACGTTGGACTTAAATCATCATAGCTATGTAAACTTTGATATTAATGTTATTAATGAGTTAGATGAGGTTTTAAAAAAAAATAAAACGAATTTAAAAGGGCTTAATGTTACAATTCCATATAAAGAAGATATTATTCCCTTTTTAGATAGTTTAGATAAAAGAGCGAGAAAAATTGGAGCTGTAAACACAGTGAAAATAACTAAGAAAGGAAGGTTAAAGGGCTATAATACAGATTTTTATGGATTTAAAAACTCTTTAGAGCCATTATTGGAAAAACAGCATAGAAAAGCTTTGATATTAGGAACAGGAGGAGCTTCTAAAGCAGTAGCTTATGCGTTAAAAAAACTAGGGATTAACTATAAGTTTGTTTCAAGAAAAGCAGAAGATAATAAGATGTACAATTATAGCCAATTAACTAAGGAAATTATTGAAGATCATTTAATTATTATCAATTGTACCCCTTTAGGTACTTCACCAAATATTTCTGAAAAACCAAATATTCCTTATGAATATATAGGTAAGCAACATATCCTTTACGATTTAATTTACAATCCTGCCGAATCAGCATTCTTGAAATCAGGAAAGGATAATGGCGCAAAAATAAAAAATGGATTAGAAATGTTAGAATTACAAGCAGAAAAAGCTTGGCAAATTTGGCAATAATGTAATTTTACTACCTACCTAGAAAAGGAATTAGATATTTAGATTAAGTATTATTCAATATTCCTTATCTTTATATTCGAAATCAAATGGAACTATAAACATTCTTAATATGTTAGAAAATCAAGATAAAAGTATAGAGGAGAACTTAAAAGAAGAATCAACAAGTAAAGAAGTTGTTTCAGAAGCTACGGAATCTGCTGTTAATGAGGTAGAGAATATGGTGGCAGAAAACTCTGAGAAGGAAGAGAAAAAAGTCGAAATTCCGATGTTAGATTATAATGCAATGGAACTCGAACAGTTAGTTTTAGAATTAAAAAAGCTGATTAAAAATCATCCTGTACAACTTATCAAAAACAATGCAGATGAAATTAAAAATGCGTTTAATTTAAAGTTTGGTAAACTTTTATCTCAGAAAAAAGAAGAGTTTTTAGCAGAGGGAGGTAATTCTATTGATTTTCAATTTTCTAGTCCTGTAAAGTTAGAGTACAATCAATTACTTAGAGAATATAAAGTAAAAAGAGATGCATTTTATAAGCAGTTAGAAAACCAACTTAAAGATAATTTAGATAAGCGTAATGCAGTTATTGATGAGTTGAAAAATTTAATTGAAAATGCAGACCCTAGAACGATGTATAATGAGTTCCAAAAAATACAGGAACAATGGAAAGGTATAGGTGCTGTCCCACGTGAAAGATACAATGACACTTGGAAAATTTATCACCATCATGTAGAGCGTTTTTATGATTTATTACACTTAAATAAAGATTTTAGAGAATTAGATTTTAAGCATAATTTAGAAGAAAAACAGAAGTTAATAGAAAGAGCAGAAGCTTTACTTGAGGTTGAAGATGTAAATGTTGCGTTTAAAGAATTGCAAGAATTACATAGAATATGGAAAGAAGATGTAGGGCCTGTAAATAGAGAGTATAGAGAAGATGTATGGAACCGTTTTAGTAGTATTACCAAAAAATTACATGATAGGCGACATGATTATTACAAAGATTTACGCTCTAAGCATCAAGAGATTATTGAAGCTAAATTAGTGATTGTTGAAAAAATTAATTCATTTGATTTTTCTAAAAATCAAACTCATAAAGATTGGCAGAATAGCATACGTGCCATAGAAGCTTTACGAAAAGAGTATTTTGATGCGGGTAAGTTGCCCTATAATAAAAGCGAAGTGGTTTGGCAAAAGTTAAAAGAAGCTACAAAACGTTTCAATTCAGCTAAGAATACATTTTATAAACAGGAGAAATCTTCTCAAACCGATAACTTAAAAAAGAAAATGGAATTGGTTGAGTTGGCTGAGAGTTTGCAAAATAGCGACGATTGGGATAATGCTACGAATACGATGAAACGTATTCAAGCAGATTGGAAAAAAATTGGTCATGTACCAAGAAAATATTCAGACGATATTTGGAATCGATTTAAAACAGCTTGTAATTCGTATTTCGATCGTTTAAATGCCCATAGAAATGGTGTAAGTCAAGAGCAAGAAGCTGTTATCGTAGCTAAAAAGCAATTCATTGAAGATTTTAAAGCTTTAGATGGGGTAACCACCATAGAACAGGTACAAGAATATATTCAAAAATGGAGAGCTTTAGGATCATTACCAAGAAATGCTCGTCATTTAGATGGGAAATTCAATAAGGTCGTTGATGAAAGTTTAGCTAAATTGAATTTAGGTAGAGAAGAAATTGAGTTAATGAAGTTTAAAAATGTTGTAGATGGTTATTTAGCTCAAGAAGATTACAGAAAGTTAGATAGTGAGCAATTCTTTATCCGTAAAAAGATTACAGAAACGGTTAGAGAAATGCAACAATTAGAAAATAATTTAAGTTTTATATCAAATGCTACAGAAGATAATCCTTTAGTGCAAAGTGTTCGAAAAGGGATACAAGGATTTAAAGATGATTTAGATATATGGCAAATGAAATTAGATTATCTAAAGAAGTTAGATTATTAATTTAAATAAGAAGAATATTTATAGTAAAAAGCTCAGTTAATGTTTAACTGAGCTTTTTTTGTCAGGTTATAGATTATTTCCTGTTTAATAAACTTTTTTATCGTAGAAATGAAAAATTGTAATCTTTGGCTCCATTTTTATGATAAGTTCACTTATGGTTATCTTGAAGTAACAATTCTTGGCATCTTTTGTATGGAAGGTTTATCTGGTTCAGGAACAGGAAGAGCATTTATTCCAGGATCTTTTTCAGAGCAAAAAGTACCATTACCTCCATCATAGCATGAAGCACCGCCTCCACATGTGCCATACCCACATTCATTATGGTTATTACCTCCAAAAATTAATTGCTGTGATTTTTTAGGAAGTATTTTTCCCAAGTTTAAGATTGATTTTTTCATAATTTTTAGTTTTTAATTTCTGTTTAACAAATTACGGTTTTTCGATGGATAAATTGCTGTTAAATTTTAATCTCAGGGCGATATTCAAGTATTTAACCATCAAGTTTTTGTGTTGATAGTTGTAAAATTTTCAATTAGATACCTCTTATGCTTGCATCGAGGTAGTTCATTTTGTAATTATGTTAACATGAATTCGAGATAAGAATCTAAAGTTAATTACCATGTTTTCTTAATTCAATACGTTTATAAAAACCTCTTTTTTATACTTAATACTATACTCAGTAGCTAGTTATATACTTTTTGTTTGGACACATAGTTTCTGATCTAAACAAATAAAATTTCATTTTAGTTGAGATGTTTTATTTGAAGCTTTTTATAAAAAGCATTATTACATAATTTTAATAGAAGTTTTTTAATCCCCAAAACAGATGAATACATCCCATATTTAATAAGGGACGAAAAAAATTGGTATATAATCATCACATTTTTATTTGAGTTCAGCACCTTTTTGAGGTATAAATAGTAAACCGTTTTTTAAGCGTCTAGTTTTACAATCAGATTGGCAAGCATGCAGCTAATCATTTTTAATTTTTATGCTAGTGTAGAAAAAGACATAAACTCTGAATGTCCTTAAAAGATCAGAGAATAACCAAAAATTAAAATCAATTAAATAGATGTATCAAAAAAAGATCAATTTAGAAAGAAGCTATGGGAAAGTATCACGAAGTCGTTTAAAAGGAAAAGTACAGGCACTATTTGTTTTTTTGTGTATGACTACACTTTATTTTTCATGTAATTCTAATGATGAAGAAAGTGTAGAAATAACTACTCCAGAACAATCTTTAAGTATTAAAGATGGAATGTTAAAATTTGCTTCTGTTGAAGATTATGAGAACATGTTGGATAACGATTTGTTGTCTTCTGAAGAACTTAAAGCTAAGGTGGCATCGTATACAAGTTTTACAAGTCTTCACAAGGTGATTCAAGGGCGTAAGTTAGCTGGAAAAAACTCAGAATTAGTAGAGGATAAGTTTTTAGAGGAAGGTTCACCAGTACTTAACATCTTAAATAAAGATGGAATGTTAACTATTGGGAAGTGGACACTTTCTATAGATTTAAATCATGGTATAGTTGGTGTTATTAATTCAACTGATAACGAAACTATTTCTGCATTAAAAACAAGAGATTTCGAAAATGCTAATATTCGTTGGTACGGCACAGAAGACGATGTGTTGTCGCTTTTAGAAGATGATGCAGTAAGCACATTAACAATGGCTAGTTTTTCTGAGCGAATGCATATGACTTCTCAACCTGTAAATCATTTGAGTAGAAGAACTACAGATTGTGGAATAGGGGAAAGCCTAGATAGTTCAACTTTCTTTTTAAAAGATAAAAAAGTTATTAAATCGGAGGTTGTTTGTGGTTCTGGTTTCGATTGTAAAAGATGGCTAGCAGATGCAAAACATGTATACCAAAAAGCAGGGATTTATTTCTCTTTACAATCAAAAATTAAGTACAGAGGCGATGTTGGATGCTCAGCTATTGATCCTAGGGCAATTAGCACAAGATTAACAGTAAGTGTTTCTTATAGTTATGAACGAAGGAGAAGGTTTAGAGGAAATGAAAAAAAATCTGGATCTAAAAGTGATAATACCTTTTCTAACGAGTTGAATATAAGATCATATAGTGGAAGTCGATCGTTAAGAAGGTATGAGTTAAATACCACATTTACTTACGAAAGAAAAGACGATTGTTTAACTGATAGTCAATGTGCAACTTCTAATCCAAGAGTAACTATAGTAATGCCAAGAATAAAAGACTAAAAATTAATCTTAAATATTTATAAAAATGAAATCAACAATTTTAAATTTAAACGGAGTAAAAAAGTTAAGTAGAGTAGAACTAATGTCTATAAAAGGGAGTGGTGATGTGTGTATTTCGGGATGTGTAGGAGGTTGTGATGCTCAATCAGGTGATGACTTTGGAGAATTCGTTGACTGCGCATTAGATTGTTATGATTTATGTGGTGTACCACTTTTTGCATAACTAACAAACAGTATATTTTAGTTATATGCTAATTAGAAATAAAAAACCTCGAATTTAAATTCGAGGTTTTTCTAATATTTTTAATTTCGTTTAGATTTAAGAAAATAAATTATCAATTTTTTCTTTCTCTTCAGCAGCTAAAGCAGCATCAACTAAAATTCTACCACTATGCTCATCTATTGTAATCTTTTTTCTATTCGCTATTTCTAACTGTACTTGTGGAGGAATAGTGAAGAATGAACCTCCAGCAGCACCACGCTCAATAGAAACAACAGCTAATCCGTTTTTAACTTTATTACGAATTCTTTTATATGCTGTTAACAAATGTCTATCTATAGATTCAGAAAACTCAACTGATTTTTCGTGTAAAAGTTTTTCTTCTTTTTCTGTTTCTTTCAAAATAGCATCTAACTCAGATTTCTTAGCATTTAAATGCCCTTCTTGCTTAGCTAATTTCTCTTTAGTATTTTCAACTACCTGTTTCTTTTGAGTAATTTTAGCTTTAAATTCTTTAATTCTTTTCTCCGCTAATTGAATTTCTAATTCTTGATATTCAGTTTCTTTACTTAAAGAATCAAATTCTCTGTTGTTACGAACATTTTTTTGTTGTTCTTGATATTTCTTGATTAAGTTTTTAGCTTCTTCAATAACTAATTTTTTGTTACTGATATCTGTATCTAAGTTAGAAATATCCTGAGCTAAATTCGAAAGTCTAGTATTTAATCCGGCAACATCATCTTCTAAATCCTCTACTTCTAAAGGTAATTCACCACGAACGTTTCTAATTTCATCAATTCTAGAATCAATTAACTGTAAATCGTATAACGCTCTTAACTTTTGTTCTACCGTTACTTCTTTTTTTGCCATCTTTAAATATAATGTATAGGATTCGTATTTTCTTCGCTTAAAATAATCGCAAAATTAGTAAATTTTTTTGTAAGATAATCAACTAAAAGATTTTTTGTATACTGTTCACTTTCATAATGCCCTACATCTGCTAATAAAATTCTTTTTTCAGCCTTATAAAACTCATGATATTTAAAATCAGCACTTATATACACATCAGCTTTTTCTCGGATAGCATTTGAAATCGCAAAACTTCCTGAGCCTCCTAAAACAGCTACTTTTTGTATTGGTTTGTCTAATAATTGCGAATGTTTTACACATCCCGTTTTAAACGTAGTTTTTATAAACTTTAAAAATTCTAATTCTTGCATTGGTGTAATAAGTTCACCAATCATTCCCATTCCAACGAACTGATTTTTATTTTCTAAAGTGCTTATTTCGTAGGCAACTTCTTCGTAAGGATGATTTTTAAATAACGCATTTAAGATTTTTCCTTCTTTATGGTTTTCAAAAGTTACAGTGATAGAAGTTTCCTCTTCAAAATGTGTAATCCCTTTTTCTCCAAATCTAGGATTCGCATTTTCATTAGCTCTATAGCTTCCTCTTCCTTCAATATTAAAAGAACACTGATCATAATTTCCTAAATTTCCTGCTCCAGCTTCGAATAACACATTTCTTAGGTTGTCGGCATATTTATAAGGTACATAAGTTGTTAGTTTTCTTATGTTGTTTTTTTTCGGAATTAAAACTTTAGTGTTTTGTAATCCTAATACGTCACACATTTTCGCAGATACACCATTGTTAGAGTTATCTAAAGCTGTGTGAGTAGCATATATGGCAATGTCATTCTTAATTGCTTTTAAAACAACTCGTTCTACATAATTCTTACCATTTAATTTTTTTAAACCGCTAAAAATTATGGGGTGAAAGCTTACGATTAAGTTACAATTCTTTTCAATAGCCTCATCAACTGTAGCTTCTAATGTGTCTAAAGTGACTAATACACCAGAAACTTCAGTGTTGTAACTTCCCACTAATAATCCAACATTATCAAAATCTTCAGCATAAGCTAGTGGAGCTAATTCTTCTATATAATTTGTGATATCTTTTATAGTCATTGTATCAATTTTCCTTAGTTCAAAGTTAATATTTTTAATGTATTTTCGCTGCAATGAAAGTGATAAGGTACTTATTATTTCCGTTTGCTATACTTTATAATATAGTAACTTTTATTCGTAATTTTTGTTACGATATAGGTTTTTTTACTTCAACATCATTTCAATTACCAGTGATAGTTGTAGGTAATTTAAGTACAGGAGGTACTGGTAAAACCCCACAAATAGAGTATTTAATTCGTTTGTTGAAAGACAAATATAAAGTTGGTGTCTTAAGTCGCGGTTATAAAAGAAAAACAAAAGGTTTTTTGTTGTTGAATGATACTCATAATGCAGAAGATGTAGGCGATGAACCTTTGCAGTTTTTTTTAAAATTTAAAGGTATTCGTGTTGCTGTTGATGCCAATAGAACAGCTGGAATTCAACAACTCATAACAAATGTAAACCCTGAAGTAATTTTGTTAGATGATGCTTTTCAGCATAGAAAAGTAAAAGCAGGATATTATATTTTATTAACTAAGTTTGATGAATTGTATGCAAATGATTTTTTGTTACCAACTGGTAATCTAAGAGAGGCTAGGAGAGGAAGTGATAGAGCTAACAGTATTATTGTTACAAAATGTCCGGAAAATTTATCTGATGAACAACAAGTATTTATCAAAAAACAATTAAAACCAAAAGCAAACCAAAAGGTTTATTTCACTTCAATAGGATATAATGAATCTTTGCAAGGAGATCAAAATATTTTGTTATCGCAATTGAAAAATACAGAATTGGTCTTAGTAACAGGAATAGCAAATCCTAAACCGTTACTTGTTTTTTTAGAAGAAAGGCAAATAAAATTTAAGCATATTAATTTCTCAGATCATCATAATTTTACGGCAAAAGATATCGATAAAATAAATACTATTTATAAAAGTATACCAACAAAAGATAAACTCATTTTAACTACAGAGAAAGATTATATGCGATTGCAAGGGAAAGTTTCTAATCTACTTTATATGCCTATAGAAACTAAGTTTTTACATCAAGAAGAAAGATTTACCGCTGATATCCTGAGTTTTATACAAAGTTAAATTTGTATATTGGCATTGTTTTTGTTTATCAGTGTAATAAATAAACGTAATGAGAAAAATAATAAGTACTTTATTCTTAGTTTTTTTGATAATAACAAATCTATCTGCTCAGATTGAGGAGCAATCAGAAACGAAACAAGAAACAGATGTTTGGTCTTCTACATTACAAGATGCCTTAAAAAAAGCTTCTGATGAGAATAAACCTGTTTTAATTTACTTTACAGGTTCGGACTGGTGTGGGCCATGTATGAATTTAGATAAAAATTTATTTCATACAGAAAAGTTTGAAAGCTTTGCAAAAGAAAATTTAGTGTTATATGCAGCAGATTTTCCAAGAAATAAAGACTTAGTATCGTCCGCTAAAAGAAAAATAAATAAAGATTTAAGTCATAGATATGATCAAAGTTCATTTCCTACGATCATTTTGATTAATACAAAAGGAGAAGTTTTAGGAAGGAAAAATGGAACCTATTTACCAGAATATTATTTTCCTTTTTTCGAAGAAATAGTAAATCAGTATAAATAAAAAATCCTCTTTAAGAGGATTTTTTTATAAGTTGTTTCTTTGTATTTGACAGTGAAAAATTATTTTTAAAATTTTTACCAAGTACTAATAATATGTTTATTTAAACATATTTCTTACCAAAAGACTCTTTAGCTTCTGCCATTATTTTTTTAATATCTTGATCGTCTTTTCTAGGGCAAATCATAATAACATCTTTCTTTTCAACGACAATAAAATCTTGTAGTCCTTGAATTACAACACGTTTACCATTTTGAGTTCGTATCATATTTCCGTTTGCATCTCTAAAAATAACATTTGCGCCAACTACAGCATTTTCACTTTCATCTTTTTTAAGTTTGCTATATAAAGAACCCCAAGTTCCTAGATCGTTCCAACCAAAATCTACAGGAAGAACATTAACATTTTCAGCTCTTTCCATAATGGCAAAATCAATCGATATGTTTTCACATTTACTGTAATTAGTTTCAATGAAATCATCTTCGAAATCGGTGTTATAAACGTTATTACCATCATCAAGAATATCTACCATTTTAGGTAAATACGTTTTAAAAGCGTTGATAATACTCTTAGCAGACCAAATAAAAATTCCTGCATTCCATAAGTAATCGCCACTTTCTAAAAATTGTTGTGCAGTTTCTAAATTGGGTTTCTCTGTAAATCGAGTTACTTTTTTTATTTCTGCTGAATTTCGTTCATATCGAATATACCCATATCCAGTATTGGGATGATCGGGTTGTATCCCTAGAGTCATAAGTAAATCTTTTTCAGAGCATGCTTCAAAAGCTGTTTGAATATTTCTTAAAAATTCACCTTCATCTTTAATCCAATGATCAGAAGGAGCTACAAGCATCACAGCATCTGGATTTTGAGCATAAATTTTTAAAGCAGCATATAAAATACAAGGTGCTGTATTACGCATAACAGGCTCTAAAAGTAATTGTTTGTTACTTAATTGCGGAAGTTGTTGTAATACTAATTTTTCATAGTTGTTATTTGTAGCTATTAAAATATTATTAGCAGGTACTAACTCATTAATTCGTTCAAATGTTCTTTGGATTAAGGACTGTCCAGTTCCAAGCATATCATGAAATTGCTTGGGAAATTTTTGAGTACTTACAGGCCAAAATCGTGAACCAACTCCACCTGCCATTATAACTGCGTAATAGTTTTTAGTCATATACTTGGCTTTTTACATCTATTCAATTAGTAATACTTCCATATTTTGATTGAAAAGATATGTTTTTTTTGTACTCAAATTTAAGCATTCATATCTTGTTCTTCTCTTTTTTCCCATTTTATATGTGTTTTTTTTATATAGAAAAATTTTACCTTCAGGAATTTCAAAAATAAAATGTTTTCCATGTGACGCTGTATTTCCTTTTAAAGCCAAGGCTAATTTTGGATCAGAATCTGTACTTGCTTTAGGGTTTTTAAAATGATTTGCTAAAAGTGGAAGTATATGATTTGGATAAATATCAGGTCTTAAGAAAGGAATCATTAAATGTTGGAAAACTGTTTTCCATTCTTGTCCATGAGGTTGTACTCTGCCAAATTTTGTATAAGTTACATGGTGCGCAATTTCATGGATTAATGTAAGTAGAAATTGATGTTTATTTAGATTGTTATTTACTGTGATTTGTGTTTGACCATTTGCAAATGTTCTAAAATCTCCATGTTTTGTTTGACGTTCGTTAACGATTTTAAGATTAATAGCATACTTTTCAATTAAGTATACTACCAAAGGAACAGAATTTTCTGGAAGATATAAAAGAAGTGTCTTTTTCAATTGAATACTATTCTAGTTAAGAAATTTACGAGGTAAAGCTATGATAAAATTATTAGCATACCATTTTTAATAGCTTAAAATCAATAAAAATATTCAGTTATTTAGATAAATAGTTGTGTAGTACCAAATCTTCTTTGCTTAGTATGTCAATTTGATTTCCGTTTTTTAGTAAAAAGTTAGACGTAGTTACTTTTAGAACATCATTGTAATAATGATCTGTAATAATGATTCCTTTTTCCTTTTTTAAATCTATCAATAAAGAAGAAATAAGTGAGATATATTTAGGTTCAATCATTGAAAAAGGTTCGTCTAGTAATAAAAAAGGATGTTTTAAATGTCCTATCAAAAGTAGTTCTAAATACCGAAGTTCACCGAGTGATAGTGTTCCGATTTTTTGTTTTTCAATGGCTGCTATTTTAGAATTATAAAATAATTTTTCTTGTGTTTCAATATCTGAAAGTACTAATGTAATACTATCCCGAACTTTTATTCCTTTTGGTAAAAAAGATTGTTGAGGTAAGTAAGCTATAAGTTTTTTAGGAATAACTTGATTAGGTTGTATATTTTTTGAATTTACTTTTAATGTAATTGCATCTGCATTTATTTTTCCAAATATTATTTTCAAAAGCGTTGATTTACCAGAGCCGTTTCTTCCAAATATACCGATAATATCACCTTTATTACAGGTAATACTAACGTTGTTTAAAACATTTTTTTTTCCAAATGATTTAGATATTCCTGAGGCTAACAAACTCATGATTTAATGATATAAGTTAAAAGTAAAACAGGGATAGCTATAAGAATATTAGTAATCCAAACTCGAATCACGAGTTTTCTTTTCGATAAACCTAAGTTGTGGTACAAATAATATTCTTGTTCTTTAAATAAATGATATCCCCAATAACCAATTAAAATTCCGAAAGAAGAAAAATTAACAACGCCCCACATAAAACCAGAAGACAAAGCTATTATCAAAGAAAATACAATATTGAACATATTGAAATCTATGTAATATTTAGTGAAAATATTGAATCTCATATACAATTATTAATATGCTAGACAATAGTATGTATAGTAGTGGTAAACTTGTAATAATTATATGTTAAATATCATGATTAAGGGTTAGAGCTAGATACCTGTAGTACCTTTCCATTGTAAAATTTATGCCCTGTAAGAGAAAAATTATAAATATAATCGGCTATTTCTTCAGCTTTTAATGGTGCTTGATAGCCTGGGAATGCTTCTTCAAGCATTTCTGTTTGTACAGCACCTAATGCTAAAACATTAAAAGCAATTTGTTGTTCTTTATATTCTTCAGCTAATAATTCGGATAAGGTAATTACTGCTCCTTTAGCAGAGCTGTATGCCGCTAATCCGGGGAATTTTAAACTTCCTTGTATGCCTCCCATACTACTAATGGTTACAACATGGCTTCCAGATTTCATAAATGGAAGCAAATGCCTAGTTAAAGAAGCCACACCAAATACATTAACTTGATATACCTTTAAAAAATCATCTGTAGATAATTGTTCAAAAGGTTTATTAATGAGCATGCCTGCATTATGAATTAAAATATCAACAGTTTTCCAATTTTCTTGTACGAAGTTTGCAGCCGTGATAATATCATTTTCACTAGAAATATCAGTAGCTAATGATGTAATATTTTCGTGGTTTAGCGTAGCTAAAGAATTTGTCTTTCTCGATAATGCTAGTACTTGATGTCCGTTATTAGCAAAATGTAAAGCTAATTGAAATCCAATTCCTCTACTAGTTCCTGTAATTACAATATTTTTCCCCATTATCTTTATACTATAAGTTGAAGTTGTCTTTTAATATTCTATGCTTGAAAGCAAAAAGTGGTATTAAAGTAAGTCGACATCTAGAAAGTCTAAAAAGCTCTCGCCAGTTGTTGAAGTGTAGTCGCTATATTGAATTTGTTTAATGCTATTTGTATGTAATCCCTCTTCAATTCTTAAGAAACGGAACATAAACTTGTTAGTTCTTATAATTACCCATGGTGTAGCAATTCCTAGCGTGAAGACAATCAGTAAAAAATTAACAATAATTAATTCAAAAACATCACCTGGTTTCATTTCTAAAGAAAATTTTACAACCCTTCCATTTTGAGTGATTTCAGTATTATCTGCATAATATGCCCATAATTCTTTAAAATACCAGATAGAATATACTCCTAAGGTTAAAAAGAAAAGAAAAAAGAATTTTACATTTATCCAAAATAAGGTACTCCCTTCACCTTTAAAATCAAAAGATAAATTACCAAAACGTAAGTGACTCAGGATATATTTTCTGATATCTACGGCGAACCAAGAAGAATATATACCTAGAGTTAATATAGTCAATAAAGAGCCAATTAAGCATTTCCAAAAAAGCTCCATTTTGTCTCCTAAATATTTAAAGAAAATACCTTTCCAAGAACTACGTGCAGATCTATAACGCATTGCACCATGAATAGCAAAAGGAACTAAAAGTATTGCAAATAAATAAAAAACACCAATAGTAGCACTAAGCAACGTAAGATCATTGCTCAATGAACTATAAATAAGGAATATATATATGACAATTAAAGGTATATATACCTTAATAAATCCTTTGAAAACTTCTTTTCCAGTACCATGAAAAGTAAATTTAGATGCTTCTAATTCAGTGGATTGATAAAGGTATTTTAAACGCTCAACTTTTGCCCAAGGATAATAAAAGCCAAGAGTAATAATTGTAAGTGCAAAATTTTTAAAAAAGATTAAAGCATATTCGCTCCCTTTACCTAAGTATGCAAAACGCTTTTTTTCTGCCTGTAAACGATTAAGAAAATCCATAAAAACCTAAATAAAACGATGTAAAAATGCAATATTATTTTAACCTATACAACTTTTCTAATTTTACATTAACTTTGGTTTTACTAACTCCCAAAAAGTTAATTAAAATGAAAAAATATATAATCTTATGCTTATTTATGTTTGCGCAGAGCCTTGTTTTTGCTCAAAAAACATATATTCTTTGTGGAAACCTACTAGATACCAAGTCTGGTAAACAACAAACTAAACAAACCATTATTATCGAGAAAAACAAAATTCTAGATGTAGTACCTGGGTATATTACTCCTAAAGGGAATACTGATAAATTAATCGATTTAAAAGATAAATATGTATTGGCTGGGTTAATTGATATGCATGTTCATGTTGAAAATGAATTTGGACCAACTACGCGATTAGATCAATATGTATTAGATGAAGCAGATATTGCTTTTAATGCGGTTGGTTTTGTGAAAACGACTTTATTAAAAGGTTTTACTACAGTTAGAGATTTAGGAGGGACTGGGGTTAATATTTCAATACGAAAAGCGATTAATAAAGGAAAAATACCTGGTCCACGAGTTTTCACTGCAGGAAAAGCATTGGCATCAACAGGAGGTCATGCAGATCCTACAAATGGAAGTAGAAGAGTTTTAATAGGAAATCCAGGGCCTAAGGAAGGTGTAGTGAATAGTGTAGAGGATGCAAAAAAGGCAGTGCGTCAACGATATAAAAATGGTGCAGATTGTATAAAAATTACGGCTACAGGAGGTGTGCTTAGTGTTGCTAAGAGTGGCGATAATCCTCAATTTACTATTGAAGAAGTTAAGGCAATTTGTGACATGGCTAAAGATTATGGGATGCACGTAGCGGCACATGCACATGGAGATGAAGGTATGCAAAGAGCAATCATAGGAGGAGTGAAAACTATTGAACATGGTACCTATATGAGTGAAGCGACTATGGATTTGATGAAAAAATATGATGCATATTTAGTACCAACCATAACCGCAGGTAAAGAAGTGGAAGAGAAAGCAAGAATCAAAGGGTATTATCCAGCTATTGTTGTTCCTAAAGCATTAGCGGTTGGCCCTCAAATTCAAGGAACATTTGCTAAGGCATATAAAAGAGGTGTAAACATTGCTTTTGGTACAGATGCAGGAGTTTTTGCACATGGTAGAAATGCTAAAGAATTTGGATATATGGTAGAGGCAGGGATGCCCGAAATTGAAGCGATTCAATCAGCTACGATAACCAATGCTAAGATTTTAAAAATGGAAAATGAAATAGGTCAGATTAAAAAAGGTTTTTTTGCAGATATTATTGCAGTAAATGAAAATCCTTTACAGGATATAAAAACTATTGAAAATGTAGTTTTTGTCATGAAAGATGGTAAGATTTATAAAAATAAAAAAGGCTAAGTATATTAAACTTTTTTGTGTAAAATAATGTTTTAAAAAGTGTAACTTTTTTACAGGTAAATAGACTTATAGATGAAATTAAAAATTACTTTTTTATGATTAAAATAAATACATTCTTAAGTAGATATAATTTTATTATAGTTCCTTTTTTATTGCTTTTATCACTAGTTACGATAAGTGTAAGTCTTACATCAATTTCCTCTTTGGCGCCTTATCTTATAATAGATTTTTTATTTACAGTGCCTTTAATTTACTATTTCTTAATAAGAAAAAAGGATATTAATAAATTTACTGTTATAACTTTAACCGTAATAGGTTTTTTTCTGTCTGATTATTTAATACCAGTTCAACACCAAGGAATGTTTAACAGTATAAAAATAGTTGCAGTACCTATTTTAGAAATTGTACTTTTCATAACTTTAATACTTAAAGTAAGAAAATTTAGAGGAAGGTTTAAACAAAAAGCAGTTGCTACCTACGACTTTTATGATGCATTATATGCAGTTTGTCTAGATTTTTTTCCTAGTAAAATATCTTCATTTATAGCTACAGAAACTGCTGTTTTTTATTATACTTTCTTCAAATGGAAATCTCATAAAATGAGTGATAATGAATTTTCATATCACAAGGAAGGTACGTATACAGGAGTTTTATTAGGAATATTATTAGTGATCGTAATTGAAACTTTTGTATTGCATGCGTTACTGGTTGAAACGAATGTAGTTTTAGCATGGATAATGACTGGGTTTAGTATATATACTCTAATACAAGTTACTGCCATTTTAAAGTCAATGAGGGCTAGATTTATCGCAATAGATAATGAAAATAAAAAATTACATTTAAGATTTAGTTTTTTAAGCAATGTAGTTATTGATTTTAATATGATTGAAGATGTAAAATTAGTAAGTGGTGATACAGCGCAAATTGATCATTTATCTTTTTTAGGATCATTAACAGGATGTAATGTTGTGCTTAATTTAAAAGAAGAGATTACGTACAAGTTTTTTTACGGAATGCAAAGAAAGTCAAATAAATTAGGACTTATCATAGATGACAAAATGAATTTTATAAATAAGATTAAAGCTGTTTTATAAGATCATAAATGTTCTAACAAGTAGGAGAATAAAAATAAAAAAAGCACCATATGGTGCTTTTTTTATCTCTAGTTTACATGTTCCCCCCGAAACCGTAAACGAATATATGTGTGTTAAATTACTGCCTTTATAAAAAAAAGAACTATTCATTTTTCTTTGAACCAATAAATAGTTCTTTTCTACAAACTAAATTAATTACTATAAATAATTATAATGAAACAAACTTTGATATAAAGATACAGTAAACCTTAGTTGATTTGTTACTATTTCGATGAACGATAACTTTCTATAGATTAATAAAAAAATCAGTTAGTCAAAAGTAATATGTTGGTATGCTCCAATGTCAGGATTTGAAGATCTGCTAACGCCTAAAATATCAAGAAGAACAGGAGATGGTAATGCTTTATCTATAGCATTACTGTTATTTCCAATATTAAATTCTTCTTTAGAAGTATCTTTAAAATCAGGAATTCCATTAAGAATTATATTTTGATAATGTATAGCATTATTAAAATCTAGTTCACTATTATTAGCAAAGTTATTGTTAAAATCATCAAACTGAATCATGCAATTTTGAAGAGAATAATTAAACGTATTACCATCGCCAACACGATCCAAAATAAATTCTACATTATTATTCCCTGCAATGATACAGTTGGTAAAACTTGCAGCAGTTAATGCTCTAGTTTCAATAAATTCTTGTCCATTTTCATCTTCAAACGTAAAAAAGTTATTGATCAAAACAGAGGGTAAAGTTCGTAAGCTTCTGTTCCAGTAATTAGCAAAAGTAGAGTGGGTAAAATTATAAGCTCCTCCAACCGTTCCGGCAAAAGAAACTTGTCCAGCATCACCAATAACTACATTTTCTCCAGTAATATTTGCTTGCCTACCTAAAATTCCAAAACTAGTTTGATTATAAATCTCTGTATTTGATAAACGAAGCGTAGGTAAGTTGTTACTCCCAATACTGTCTACTAATATTCCAATAATTCCATTTTTAATTTGCGCATGGTTTACTTCGTTTTCTTTGCTTCCTGCACGCATCCATATCGTTCCCCATTGTCCAGAAACTCTAGAAAATGAATTTTCCAAACGATCACCTTCAAACACAACTTTTTCATCTAAAGTACCATTGACTTTTAGTGTAGCATCCTTGTCAACTATTAAACCTGAATTTTCGTGAAAATGAATTTGGGCACCAGCTTCTATGATCAACGTTTTGTTGGGAGGAACAGCAGCATACCCATAAATTACATAAGGTCTGTCTTTTGTAAAAGTAAGTTCGCTGTCTTCTAAATACCTGCCTTGTAATGATGTAAGTTGCCCGTCTAGAGATAAGTTATCTATTTGCATGGTGATAGGGTCTCTATCAGGAAAAATAAATGTCGCATCTTTTACAAGCGTTACTAAATCTACATCTTGTTGATTATTTCCATTATCAAATAAAATTTTATCAGTATACAGAGGGTCAGGAGTAGAAGAAAAATCTATAGTAGTTTCAACAAAAACAAAAACACTGTCTTTAGCAAGTATTTCTATATTCTGAAATGTTTTTCCAGGTATTCCGTCAACATTTAGTCTATAATTAGAAGTAATACCATTTTCTAAACGAATTTCAGGAATTGTGATAGCATTATCGCTTCTATTGTAGACCTTTAAGTTATAGGTTGCAGAACCAATGTTAGTAAAAATAGTATCAAGAAATACAGTGTCTTTAGAAAATTCTAAATTGCCAAAACTAGGTACAGTACCAAAATCTTTTCGACAAGAACTAACTAAAATAATACACGCAATGATAAGTATAGACTGTATAAGCTTGATCATAATTTCCTATTCTTTAATGATTTTAATTTCAAATAGTTTACCCCAATGTTTACCTGTAACGAACAAACGATCGTTTTTAGTATCATAAGCAATACCATTTAAAACATCATCAGATTCTAATTTCTGTTCCTTTAATATAGTCTGACGCAAACTCTTCATGTCAATCAAAGCCTCAACAATGCCAGAACTAGGATCAATAATAGCTATTGTAGGTTTTATTTCTTTACCTGTTTTCCAGTAGTTTGAGTAGATTTTACTATCTATATATTCTATTTCATTAAGTTTATTGATAGACTTCTTTAGTGCGTATACTTGAATATTTCTTTTTTCTTTTTGTGTAGCAGGATCTAAAAACCAAATCTTATTTGTACCATCAGTTTTTATTAATTCTTTTTCGTTATGAGACAAACCCCAACCTTGTTTACTGTTTAAATAGTAAAACTCTTTTTTCTGCTGAAATGTTTCTAAATCAAATACAAAACCTTTATTGTACTGCCACGTTAACCAAAAAATTTCATCTCCATAGATGGTCATACCTTCTCCAAAATACTTTTCATCAAGATTGTATTTTTGTAAAACTTCACCTGTCTCAATATCAACTTTACGTAATGTTGATTTCCCTCTTCTTCCTGTAGTTTCATACAAGTATCCGTTATAATATTCTAAACCTTGTGTATAGGCATTCTTATCATGTGGATAGGTGTTTACGATTTCAAATCTGTAAACTTTAGGTTTTACATTAGAATAAAGCTCTACACTAGAATGAATTTTTTCCACTTTGCCAGCAATAAATACAAGTGCAGTTATTTTATGCTTACCTGGGAGTAAATCTTTAGTTTCTAAAACAGCTTTGTTATTTTTAACCTCAAGCTCTTTATCAAGAAAGAAAAGCCTAACACTATCATTAGATTTTCCATTAGCTTCACTTACACTAATATCAATTTTATCACCTAAAGTAGCATTTTTTGTATTTTGTATTTTGAAATTGTAATTAGCTTCACTGCATGAAGTTAGAGTGAATACTAAGGCAATTATGATACTTGACAAATACGAAATTTTCATATGAAATATGGTTGATTGTTTTAGTTCATTAATTATATTACAAATAAAGCAATTTATTTGTTTGCAATTTAAAAAAAAGGGTTAAATTTGCACCCTCAAATAGCCATTGCAGGTTTTTGATTTTATTAGAATGCGTTTAAAGCTTTACCAATTTTAAACAAATTCGCACTAAGTTAAAAGTTTTAAAGATGAAAAAAGGTATACACCCAGAAAATTATAGAATGGTGGCTTTTAAAGATATGTCTAACGGAGATGTATTCTTAACAAGATCAACAGCTAATACAAAAGAAACTCTAGAAGTAGAAGGAGTAGAGTATCCATTAGTTAAGTTAGAAATTTCTAGAACGTCTCATCCATTCTACACAGGTAAGTCTAAGTTAGTAGATACTGCAGGACGTATAGATAAGTTTAAAAACAAATACGCAAAGTTTAAAAAGTAAACTTTTCAAACATAAAAATGAAAAAGCACTAACATTGTTAGTGCTTTTTTTGTATCATAAATCTTGTATCTTAGCGTGTGTAACTAACAAAAGACAAAAAAATGAGAGATACCATAATAGCAATAGTTGTTGTTATCAATGTATTATGTGGTGTATTAGTATATTTTAGTCCAGCTTTAGGGAACTATATTTTACTAGGAATAGCATCAATTATCACTTTATTAGGTGTTTATGATGCCTTTATACAAAAAAATCATTCCCTATTAAGAGCTTTTCCAATTATAGCTAGGTTACGTTGGTTTTTTGAAGAAGAGCGCGAAAAAATACAACAATATTTTATTGAAGATGATTTAAATGGTACTCCAATAAATAGAGAAAAAAGAAGTATTGTATATCAGAGAGCAAAAAAAGAAACAGAAACAGTTCCTTTTGGAACGCAACATAATGTTTATGAAAAAGGTTATGAGTTTGTAAAACATTCTCTATTTCCAACAGATCATCATACTATAGGAGGAGAAGATATCACTATTGGTTCAGATAAATGTAAACAAAAATATACGGGTTCTATTATTAATATTTCTGCAATGTCTTTTGGATCTTTAAGTAAAAATGCAATTAAAGCTTTAAACCAAGGTGCAAAAATGGGTGATTTTGCCCATAATACAGGTGAAGGAGGAATTTCACCCTATCATTTACAAGGAGGAGATTTAATATTTCAGGTAGGAACAGGGTACTTCGGAGCAGGAAAAACAATAGATGGTAAACGCTATTTTGATGATGAAATTTTTAAAGAAAATGCAACCAGACCTGAGGTTAAAATGATTGAAATTAAATTGTCTCAAGGAGCGAAACCTGGGCATGGAGGAATTTTACCTGCCAAGAAAAATACGGAAGAGATTTCTAAAATTAGGGCTGTAGAACCTTTTACAAGGGTAGACTCACCTCCTGGACATTCTGCGTTTTCAAACTTTAAAGAAATGATTACTTTTCTTCAGAAAGTAAGAAATCTTAGTGAAGGTAAACCTATTGGAATAAAGTTTTGTGTAGGTAATAATGAAGAAATAGAAGAAATGATTAAAACATTTTCTGAATCTAATAATTACCCTGATTTTATTGCAGTTGATGGAGGAGAAGGCGGTACAGGTTCGGCACCATTAGAATTTTCTAATTATGTAGGTACTCCATTATTTGATGGACTTGCTTTTGTAAAGAAAACACTAAAAAAATATAATTTAGAACATCAAATAAAAATTATAGCTAGTGGTAAAGCGATTGATGCTTTTGATATTATAAAATTGAAAGCATTAGGAGCCGATGCGATAGGTATGGCTAGGAGTTTTATGTTGAGTTTAGGTTGCATACAGGCAAGAGAATGCAACTTAGATACTTGTCCTGTTGGTGTTGCTACTCAAAATGAAGATTTAGTTGAGGCTTTAGTTGTAGAGGATAAAAATGTTCGTGTTAAAAATTATCATAGCAAAACTATTTTAGCTGTTAAAGAAGTGGTTGCAGCTATGGGAAAACACTCTATAGATGAAATTGAGGCTAAAGATGTTTTTAGGAGAAATAAAGCAGGAGATTTAACCTCTTTAGAGGAAATTTATTTCTCGTAAAGATGTTATACTATTTAAATATTTTTTTTGGAAACATTACTTCAGTTTAAAGAACAGAAATACGAATTACATAGATATCCTGTAACTAGTGATAAATCATTAAAAGCTTGGAGTAGCATTGAGTTATTAGCTCTTGACTATATACAAGATAAGAATTTTGAAAGTTATCATGTATTTAATGATAGGTTTGGTGTATGGAATTGTGTATTACATGGTAAGCAAGTAACTACAATTTGGACTTACGCTAGTCAAGTAAAAGCAATTAAAAATAACTTAGCTGTAAATAATTTAGCTGTAAATTCAGCCTCTTTTCTAGAGCCTTTAACAGCATATGGAACTATTGATTGTGCTTTAATTAAGGTGCCCAAATCGTTGGAGCTGTTTGAGTTGTTTTTAACAAACATCTACGAGAGTGTTCATGAAAACTCAGTGATTATTTGTGGGTTTATGACCAAACATTTTAGTACATCAATTTTAAAAATAGCATCTAATTATTTTGAGGATGTTACGCAAACGAAAGCATGGAAAAAGTCTAGATTACTAATCTTAAAAAGCCCCCAAAAAAGAGTGTTTAAAAAAGAGTTACTTAAAACTATTTTTTGGAAAGATGAGGTTTTAAAGCAATATTATGGAGTGTTTTCATCTAAAGGTATAGATATTGGTACTCAATTCCTATTGGAAAACCTAGAGGTTCTTCAAAATGAAACTCATGTGTTAGACGTAGCTTCTGGAAATGGTATTATAGCTAGAGAAATACTTAGATTGAATGGTAAAAGTAAACTAACAGTACTAGATGATTTTAATTTGGCTATTGCTTCTTCTAAGCTCAACTTACCTCAAGACCAAACAACTTTTATTTGTGATAATAATTTAAACTCTTTACCTAAACAGTATTTTGATTTAATAGTTAGTAATCCTCCATTTCATTTTGAATATGAGAATAATATTGAAGTTAGTATTCATCTATTTATTCAAATAAAAGCTTGCTTAAAACCACAAGGTCGTTTTGTTTTAGTAGCTAACAAACACTTAAATTATAAAGTACATTTAAAAAAGCTTTTTAAAACTGTAATTGTTATAAATTCAAACAAAAAGTTTGAAATTCTATCCTGTTCTTAGTTGTCTGTTAAAATGATGATGTTTTTAAGGATTGTATAAAGTGTAATAAAATTATGTTTTTGTTAAATATTTATTAATATAAGGGTGTTTTTGTTAGGTCTTTTTTTGTTTTTAGACTACTGTAATGTGAAATATTAATCTTATATTGCAGTAAGGTGTTATTAATAACTAACACAGTACTTTAATTAATTTTTAATCCCTATCCCTTATGAAATTAAATAATAGTATCCAGAATGTTGATAAAGAACAAATAAAGTATCTTAAATTTCCTAAAAAGGAAGTGTTAGCCAAAAGAAATGATCAGATTAACAGAAATCTAGACTTGAAAAGAGCGCTTTCACTTGGAAATCTTGAAAGACAAAAAGTGAAAATTGTTTTTGTAGATCAAGAAGGTTATAAAAGAGTAGAAACTACTGTCTGGGGAGTTACAGATGCATCTGTAATTCTAAAGAGGTCTACTTTAATTCCATTACAAAGAATTATTAGTGTAGCTTGAAAAGAAAATTATTTGAATTGATGAAACCCCAATAAACTTTGTTTACTGGGGTTTTTAATTTTTTATAAGTAATACGAGAGCCCAAATGAAATATTTGAAGCGTTAAAATGGAAATTGAAATTTTGCGAATTTCCCTTGCTTACATTTTGAGTTATTATGTTTTCGCTTTTATTATTTCTATTTAAATATTGTAAAGCTCCTATATTTGATTGAAAAGCTAACTTTTTTGTTATAAATACATTGCCCCCAGGTCTTAATGATATTGTATATGTATTCCCTGTCGATCTATATTGAGAATTATTGGAGTTAAATTTAGAATATGAGTACCCTAACTCTCCCTGTAATGAAAAAGCTAAAAAATTATTTATAGGGAACAGTTTTCTAATATTTGGTGCTACAGAGTATTCATTTCTATAATTACTGTTTTCACTAGTTTGACTAAAATTTTCATCTTCATAATATCCATAGCCTATAATTAGTCCAATGGAAACATTATTTTCCAGAAAATAAGAAATGTTTGGTTTTATACTAAAGTTAAAATTATTTGTTTCTGCAATAGAAGATCCTTCTATCTCATTTTTACTGGAGCTTAATGATAATTGTCCACCAATGTTCCAAGTTCCTTTTTCAATAGCAAGTTTCCCCTCTTTATTTTGTGCTTTCATAGCAAAAAAACAAATGAAGATTTTTAAGAATAATAGTTTTTTCATGTAAAAAAAATTTAATTGGTTTTTACGATGCTAAAACTATTTTAGAACTAATTTTTTTTATTCCAATGAAGTGTTAATTTCTAGTTACAAAAACTATAAATAGTCCTTGTAATTTTCAGTGATTTTGTTAATTTCTACCAATAACTTAGAAATTAACAAAAATTAATTAAGCGCATTATAGTGTTCCTTAATTATATCTTTCCCATAGTGCCGTTCTAATTTACGTATCATAAAATGACCTTTCGCCATATCTTGAAAATGAGAAATGAAAAGGGTGTTAATTAATGCTCCTCCAGCTGCACCTATTATAGGTACCGATTGTGCGATTGATTTTTCAGTAACTTGTATTCCGAAACGTTCTGCGATTTTACTAATTATATTTAAAAATACAGTGGTTCCTTCTAATAATACACCTTGTTCAGCAACGTATTTATTTGCCTGCACCATAGTGTTAGATAAAAATGCTCTAGTTGCATAGTAGGTAGATTCTATATTGTCATCTTCGATACTATTCCCTCCTAAAGCAAAAACTTCTAAACAAGCCAACTTGGTGTTTGTTTCTTTTATCGGTTCTCCATAAGATTGTGCTATATCTGCAATCGAACGTAATATTATTGTTGTTGTGAGTGGTAATTCCACAGCTAAACCTGTAACTCCGAATAATCCACCTATAGAGCCTGTAGCACCTACAGCTATTTTATGTAGTAAATTATTTGGCTTTTCTTGTTGTTTTTCTTTTATCGTAAATATAGCAGCATCAGCAGCTTTTAGTAAAGAAGTTTGGGTAATGTCACTTAGTTTTTCGTTCCAGTTTTTAGGAAGCATTTCTAAACCTTTTTGAATAGGATTTCCTATGATATTACTCAATTTAATTGCTATGCCAGGATTTTCTAATAAGTTTTTAGCTATTTTTAAGTTTTTTATATCTTCTTCATTAAGTTTTTTTCTCAATTGATTCATAAACATGCAATTTTCAAATTTAAGTATGTACTTAAGTGTCTTATCTTTTTAATTTTTCATAAATATACTAAACTATTTTAATACCTTTTTTTACTAAAATTTTCATAATGTATTTGAAAAACAGTAGAGTAGATTTTTTTCTAAATTGTTTTTTCTAAAAAAATAAACAAAACCACTCGTCTTAACATATGTTAATTTCAGCAGGCTTAAGTTGTGTATTTATCTTATTTGTAGTGTTTTAATGTTTTTTGTGATTAAATTTGTTTTGGGATTATTTCAGAATTATTAACACTTGGGAGGAGGAAACGGTTTATATATAAAACTGTTTCCTTTTTTAGTTTTCCTTAATTAGGATAAATTTAATATTGTATTAACAGAGTTATGTTTAAAAAAGATGTATCTTGCTATTGGCTATGAAAGTAATTGCTATATAGCTTTCATTTTTATTTTATGATTATACAGTTTGAGTTTATTAAATGATAAACTTTTAGAAGCTATTATGATTTAAATTATAGAGGGGTTTTGTTTAAATCTTAAAATTACTTAGCTAAAAAAAATTGAAAACTTCATATAACACAAATCATTTTGGGGTAAAACGTGGTGTTATATTTTCAATTAAAAATTTGCCGCAACTCAATACATTTAATACTTCTGAGTTGCGGTTTCTTTTTGCTCTTTTTTAATGTAATTTTCTTTATCCGAAATAGACTAAGTTCTTGTAAGAACCAAAGTAAATGAAAAATATAATAGAAAAACTAGATAAAAACTCCATAGAAACTGGTGGTTTTCACGGGATTATTCAGAAGAGGTTGATTGTAAATTCTAAATATGGACCAAGATCTGGCGTAAAAGATGGAACTTGGGAAGGAATTGGTAATCTAGTATACTTGGCAGATAGTTGGTTTGAAGAAGGAGTCGCTACGGGTTTGCATCCGCATCAATATATAGATGTATTAACTTTTGTAGTAGATGGGCAATTAGATCACGAAGGTTCTTTAGAGCATGGTGTAAGTTTACAGTCGTTAGATTTTCAGGTTCAAAAATCTGGAAAAGAAGGTTTCATGCATAATGAAGTTAATAAAGGAAAAGAGACAACTAGAATGTTGCAGCTGTGGTTAATACCTGAAAGAGTAGAGGATAGGGCTAGTTTTAGAGTTCATAAAGCAGAAAAAGATAAGATTATAAATGTGTATGGAGAAAAAGATGGTAATACTACACAAATAGATGTTGCAAATTTATCTAGAACAAAAAGTTACACTTCAAATAGAGAAAGTATAGTGTATGTCGTTAAAGGTACTATTGAAGTAGCAGGAGAGCTTGTAAATGAAGGGGTGTTATTATCTGTAAGTGCTAATACTATAATCAATGCTGTTAATGACACCTTATTGATTATTTCATACATAGATAAATAAAACGAAGCCTTGCAATTTGCAAGGCTTTGTTAGTGTTATACTTTTGTTTCCATATAATCCTCAATAGGATTACAAGAACAAATTAAATTTCTATCACCATAAGCATCGTCTACTCGTCTAACAGTAGGCCAAAACTTATTATCTTCAATATATGCTAAAGGAAAAGCTGCTTCTTTTCTTGTGTAAGGAAAATCCCAACTATCATTTGTAAGCATAGCTAATGTATGTGGAGCATTTTTCAATACGTTATTTTGATCATCTTTTGAAGCCGCTTCTATTTCTTTACGAATAGAAATTAAAGCATCACAGAAACGATCTAATTCACCTAAACTTTCACTTTCTGTGGGTTCAACCATTATTGTACCGGCAACTGGGAAAGATACTGTAGGAGCATGAAAACCATAGTCCATTAATCGTTTTGCAATATCTACAACTTCAATTCCTTTTTGTTTAAACTCTCTACAATCTAAAATCATTTCGTGAGCTGCACGCCCCATTTCACCTGTGTATAAAGTTTGGAAATGATCTTGTAAACGCTCTTTCATGTAGTTTGCGTTTAAGATTGCGATTTTAGTTGAATCTGTTAATCCTTTAGAACCTAACATTGTGATATATCCATAAGAGATTAAACAAGCTAAAGCAGAACCCCAAGGAGCAGCTGAAATAGCAGTAATAGGATGATCTCCACCAGTAGTAATAACTGGGTTAGTAGGTAAGAAAGGAACCAACTGAGGAGCAACACAAATTGGTCCAACTCCTGGTCCACCACCACCGTGAGGAATCGCAAATGTTTTATGTAAGTTTAAGTGACAAACATCAGCTCCAATAGTTGCAGGATTTGTTAAACCTACTTGAGCATTCATATTTGCACCATCCATATAAACTTGTCCGCCGTTATCGTGAATAATTTGAGTAATTTCTTTAATGGCTTTTTCAAATACTCCATGAGTAGAAGGATAAGTAACCATTAAAGCAGCTAAATTAGCTGCGTGTAATTCAGCTTTCTCTCTTAAATCATCAACATCAATGTTACCTTTTTCATCTGTCTTTGTAACAACAACTTTCATTCCAGCCATTACTGCTGAAGCAGGATTTGTACCGTGAGCAGAAGATGGAATTAAACAAATATTTCTATGCGTATCTCCATTTGCTTGGTGATAAGCTCTAATTACCATTAAACCTGCAAATTCTCCTTGTGCACCAGAGTTAGGTTGTAAAGAAGTTGCAGCAAAACCAGTAACAATATTTAATTGATGTTCTAAGTTTTTAAGTACAGTTTGATATCCTTCAGCTTGATTTAAAGGAACAAATGGGTGAATATTTCCCCATTGTGGATTACTTAAAGGTAACATTTCAGAAGCTGCATTTAGCTTCATTGTACATGAACCTAAAGAAATCATAGAGTGGTTTAAAGCTAAATCTTTACGCTCTAACTTTTTAATATAACGCATCATGTCTGTTTCAGAATGATACGTGTTAAATACTTCGTGATCTAAGAATGAAGTATTTCTTTTAATGTTTTCAGGAATAATATCTTCTGAAACAAATTCAGTGATCGTGATATCTTGAATATTAAAAGCCTGCTCGAAACAATCAACAATTGCATTGATTTCTTTTAAACCTACTGTTTCATTTAAAGAAATAGAAACATGGTTTTTATCGATGTAATTAAAGTTTACCTCATTTTTTTCAGCAACACTTCTTAACTGATCAGCTTCTACTTCAACAACAATTGTATCAAAATACGATTGATTCTTTTGCTTAAAACCTAAACGGTTTAACGCAGCAGTTAAAGTTTGTGTAGCACTGTGTGTTCTATTTGCAATGTACTCGATTCCTTCTTTACCGTGATAAACAGCATACATACCAGCCATAACAGCTAATAAAACCTGAGCAGTACAAATGTTAGAAGTTGCTCTTTCACGTTTAATGTGCTGTTCTCTAGTTTGTAGTGCCATACGTAATGCTGGTCCGCCATCTTTATCTTTAGTAAGTCCGATAATTCTACCAGGAATACTACGTTTGTAAGCTTCTTTAGTTGCAAAGAAACCAGCGTGAGGCCCACCATAACCTAAAGGAATTCCAAATCTTTGTGTAGTACCAACTACAACATCAACTCCAAATTCTCCAGGAGCTTTTAAAATAGCAAGAGATAAAATATCTGCAGCAACAGCTACTTTAATATTCGCATTATTTGCTTTGCTTACAAATTCAGAATAATCTACTAAGCTACCGTGTTTTCCTGGGTATTGTAATATTGCTCCGAAGAATTCATCAGCAAAATCAAATTTTTCATGATCTCCGATTACTAATTCAATTCCAATAGGAATAGCTCTTGTTTCAAGAACAGATAATGTTTGAGGAAGTATTTCTTCAGACACAAAAAACTTATTTGCACCAGCTTTCTTTTTAGCACGCTCTCTAACATCAAATAATAAAGCCATTGCTTCAGCAGCAGCCGTTCCTTCATCTAATAAAGAAGCATTAGCTAACTCCATTCCTGTTAAATCACAAACCATAGTTTGGTAATTTAATAAAGCCTCTAATCTTCCTTGAGCGATTTCAGCTTGATATGGAGTGTAAGCAGTATACCATCCTGGGTTTTCTAAAATATTTCTTTGAATTACACTAGGAGTAATCGCTTCATGATATCCTAAACCAATATAACTCTTAAAAATCTTATTTTTTGCTCCCAGTTCGTTGATGTGTTGTAAATACTCATATTCACTTAAAGCTTCTGGTAAATCCAAATCGTTTTGTAAGCGAATATCATCTGGAATAGTTTCGTAAATTAGTTGGTCAATACTATCTACACCAATTGTTTTCAACATAGTCTCCTTTTCATGTGATCGAGGTCCAATATGTCGTAATTGAAATAAATTTGTATTCATTATTGCTGTGTTGTTAATTTTAAGGAGCAAAAATAACTAAATATTGAAAATCTTTTAAATATAGTAAGACAAGTTTTTAACTATTAAGAATGATTATCAACAGTTGTTTGAGGTATATGTTGCTATTTTGAAATGTATTTGTCTACAGAATAATAAAAATACATGTTTTTATATATGTCAAACACTTCTAAAAACACTAATAGCAAAGAGCTATAGGTGGTAAGAATGATAGTAAGATAATCTTCATAAAATAAAGGTTACAGTAATAGAACTTATGATATTTGAACTACCTTTGTAATGTGAAAATTTTAAAGTCTATTTTTGAGTTTTACATCAATTCAAGTATTCATGTCGCTTTAGCTGTTTATGCATTACTAAGAATAACTGAATTTTATTATAATTTACCTTATAATGAAGCTTTAAACTATGTAGCTTTTTACGGAACAATTACGGGTTATAATTTTGTGAAATATGCTGGTATTGCCAAGTTGCATCATAGGAGTTTAACTAAAAATTTAAGGTTAATTCAGGTGTTTTCTCTTTTGAGTTTTGTGTTGATGTGTTACTACTTAACATTATTGGATGTAAAAGTTCTTTTCTATTGTATTCCTTTTTCTTTGCTAACATTATTTTATGCTGTCCCTGTTTTTAAAGGATTAACTAAAAACCTAAGAAATATAGGAATGTTAAAAATCTTTATAATAGCAGTAGTATGGACTGGTGTAACTTCTGTGCTTCCTCTAATAGTATACAAAAGCGCAACAATCAATGAGTATTTATATTTTATTCAACGATTTTTATTTGTAATAGTGCTTACTTTACCTTTTGATATTCGAGACATGCGTTACGATAAAAAGAGTCTACAAACAATACCTCAACTCATAGGGGTAGAGCGAACTAAAAAATTTGGATTCGTATTATTATTGGTAACCTTAATCATTGAGTTTTTTGTAACGCCAAATTCAAGTTTTAAATTTAGTTACGGAATTGTTTTTTTTATTTTATTAATACTTCTTCAACGTTCTAAAATAAAACAATCAAAATACTATGCATCGTTTCTAGTCGAAGCCGTTCCAATTATTTGGTTTTTAGTATTAACCTTTTCTATTACCTGAAAAATGGTAGACTACTAGAGTTAAGATATTCCGAAATACTGAAACGAATTCAGTATAGGTAAACTTGGAATAATGCAAAAACAAGTTTTTACAACTAAAAAAGAGTATTGAATAACCAAGATAAATCCATTTAAAAAAGTTATTCAATTATAAGTTTTAAGACTTTTGTAATTTTTTAAATATTAGAAAGAGTTATATTTTTACAAAACAAACAAGATTACGATGAAAATAATTATTTCTCCAGCAAAGTCTTTGGATTTTGAGACTAAAGCAACTACTGAAGATTATTCAACTCCAAGGTTTTTAGATCAATCTGAAAAGTTAAATAAGAAGCTTAAAACTTTATCAAGAAAAAAGTTATCTGAACTTATGAAGATTTCTGATGATTTAAGTGCGCTTAATTATGATAGAAACCAAAGTTGGAATATGCCGTTTGATTTAAATAATGCGAAACAAGCTGTATTTAGTTTTACAGGAGAGGTGTATAGAGGAATTGACGTAATGACATTAGCAGAAGATAAAATTCCTGCATTACAAGATAAACTAAGAATATTATCAGGATTATATGGATTATTAAGACCTTTAGATTTAATTCAGCCTTACAGATTAGAAATGGGGACAAAATTAAAGGTAGGAAGAACAGAAAATTTATATAAATTTTGGGACACTACTTTAGCAGATTCTTTAAACGATGAACTAGAAGATGGAGAATTGTTAGTGAATTTGGCTAGTACAGAGTATTTTAAAGCGCTTCCAAAAAAGGTATTGAAAGTCCCTATGATAACTCCAGTGTTTAAAGATTTTAAGAACGGACAATATAAAACCATTATGACTTTTGCTAAAAAAGCTCGGGGACTAATGGTGCGTTATATTATTAACAATAATGTTGAAACTGTAGACCAGTTAAAAGGTTTTGATATTGATGGTTATGGGTTTTCTGAGGAATTATCTGAAGGAAATAATTTAGTGTTTACACGATAGTAGAGAGAACTTAAAACACAACATACTATCATAAATAGATAGTATGTTGTATGTAGGTATGGTTACATTTTAATAATAAACATATCCACCTCTTCCGTCACAAGCAGCTAAATAACCATTTTGAAAACATCTCGTTCCTCTTTTAGCAGTGCTACAAACACCACTACAACCGAATTGAAAAATTCCTCCGTTAATTGATTGCTGCTCTTGTGTACTTAATTTTTCACCTAGATTTAAAAGTGTTTTTTTCATAATTAATAGGATTTAATTGATATAATTTGAAGAATAAAAATAAAGAATATAAAATTTTGAAACACACTTTAACCAATAATCGATAGTCTTTAAACTATATTCGCTACCCTTTTCTAAATATTCTATTATACGAAGTTTTTAATCATAAATCGTATGAGTTGTGGATTGTATTATTTATAAGAAGCAAAAAAATAACTTACAATTGAATTATTGTAAGCTATTTTGTTTTATGTTTTTTACTAGTATTTAATTAACAATCAGCCAAACCAACAGTGATCGCCAATCCTCCTTCAGAAGTTTCTTTGTAGTTTTTATTCATGTCTTTCGCTGTTTCCCACATCGTTTCAATAACTTTATCTAAAGGAACAATAGCATCTTCAGGGTTTCCTTCCAAGGCTAATTCAGCAGCATTAATGGCTTTGATAGCTCCCATCGCATTTCGTTCAATGCAAGGTATTTGCACTAAGCCACCAATTGGATCGCAGGTTAATCCTAAATGATGTTCCATAGCGATTTCTGAAGCTTCTAAACATTGTGCGGGTGTACCTCCAAGCAATTCAGTTAAAGCTGCGGCAGCCATAGCTGAAGAAACACCAATTTCTGCTTGACAACCTCCCATTGCTGCTGAAATTGTAGCGTTTTTCTTGAATAAACTACCTATTTCACCAGCGACGAGTAAAAATTTTCGAACATGTTCTAATGTAGCATCATGATTTTCAATAACCATATAATACATTAAAACTGCAGGTATTACACCAGCGCTACCATTTGTAGGAGCTGTAACAACTCTACCTAAAGAAGCATTTACTTCATTTACAGATAAAGCTAAACAACTTACCCATTTTAAGATTTCTCTAAATTTAACTTCAGTACTTCTTATTGCAGAAATCCATTCGTCTTTATTTTTGTATTGACTTCCTTTAATCAGTTTTTCATGAGTAGCAAAAGCTCTTCGCTTTACATTTAATCCACCTGGTAGTATTCCTTCTGTATGGCATCCAATGTACATGCACTCCAACATAGTCTCCCAAATAGTATCTAGTTTTGCATTTACTTCATGTTCTGAGCGAAGTTTAATTTCATTTGCAAAAACGATTTCAGAGATAGATTTGTTGTTGTTCTTACAATATTGCTCTAAATCTTTGGCTTTATTTATAGGAAATGGAAAAGAAACTTCTGTATTCGTTACTGCTTCTTTATGAGCATTCTCTTGAATTACAAAACCACCACCGATAGAGTAGTATGTTTCAGAAGAAATCTCATTTTTATTTTGGTCAAAAGCTCTAAAAGTTAAACCATTGGCATGAAAAGGAAGAAATTCTCTGTGAAATTCAATATTATTTTCTACGAAATCGATTTCTTTTTCAAGGTTAAAAAAAAGAATATTATTTTCTTTAATCTTGTCTATAATAGATGCTATAGCGTTTATTGGAATAAATTCAGGATCTGTTCCACTTAAGCCCAACAGCACAGCTAAATCTGTAGCATGACCTTTACCAGTTAAAGACAAAGAACCATATAAATCTACTTTAATTGTTGTTACTTGATTAAAGATTTCAAGTTCTTTCACTTTTTTAATCCATTGTTGTGCAGCCCTCCAAGGTCCTAAAGTATGAGAACTAGAAGGTCCTACACCAACTTTTAGCATATCAAAAACACTAATAAATTGTGACATAAGTTTTAGTTGTTTGTATCACAAAAATAAAAAACCTGTATTGAATATCAATACAGGTTTTTTTAATAAGTTTAAGAATAGGAAATTACATTCCGTACACAGATTCTTTACCAAACTTTTTAGTTAAAAGATAGTAAACTACTGCACGATATTTATTTCTTTCTGACTTACCAATTTGTTCTACTACTTCTGCAATAGCATCATCTAATTCAGTACCATCAGCTAAACCTAATTTTTTTATTAAAAAGTTCTTCTTTACAGTTTCTAATTCTTTTGGATCAGAACCAGAAACAGTTTCAGCATCTCTTTTATAGATTGATGGGCCTAAACCTTTGGTTACAGCGGTTAATAAATCTGCATCAAAACTTAAGTTTTTGTTACTCATAAAGTTTTTGTACAGTTCCACTTTTTCGTCAAATTTGCTCATAATTTCTTAATATTAGTTATTTTGTTTTTCAACATCTCTTCAAATATAGAAAAATAATTAGGTAAATCAAATTGAATTCTATTCTGAAAAAGAATGATTTTTCTTATTGAATTTAGTTTCTATTTGTTAATTATTTTGTTGAAAACTATATTAGAATACTATTTTAAAAAAATGGATCTTGTAGTAGATTTATAATACATCAAATGCTACATTACATGCCATTATCAAAATTTGAATCTATGTTAAAAACTAACGAAGTATATTTTTTCGATACTTCTGAGTTTGAACTCATAGTAGAGCATTATTTAAATGTAGGAAAACATGCATTAGCAAAAAAAGCCTTACAGTTGGGGTTGGGTCAACATCCAGAATCAATTAATTTAAAGCTGTTGAAGGTCGAATTATTCATTTTTGATAATGAGATTGAAAAAGCAGTAAAATTGTTAACTGATATAGAGGCTATAGAACCTCATAATGATGAGGTGTTTATTCAGAAAGCAACAATTTTATCTAAGCATAAAAAACATAAAGAGGCTATTGCTATTTTAAAAGAATCTCTGGAGTTTGTTCAAGACCCTGTAGATGTTTGGGCTATGATAGGAATGGAATATTTGTATTTGGATGATTATGAAAATGCGAGGTTTAATTTTGCAAAATGTATAGATGTCGATTTTGAAGATTACTCTTCATTGTACAATATCGTGTATTGCTTTGAAATGGAGGAAAACTATGAAGAATCTATTATATACTTAAGAGCATATATAAACAAAAATCCATATAGTGAAGTAGCTTGGCATCAATTGGGTAAGCAGTATTATGAATTAAACCGTTTTGAAGAAGCTTTAATTTCTTTTGAATATGCAGTTTTAATTGATGATAGTTTCATTGGAGGGTATTTAGAAAAAGCCAAAACTTTAGAACATTTACAGCGTTTTGAAGAAGCTATTGAAAATTATCTTATTACTTTAGAATTAGATGATCCTACAGCTTATGTGTATATAAAAGTAGGTGAGTGCTATACTAAGTTAGAGCAAATAGAAATAGCAATAAAATATTATAAAAAAGCGGTTTATGAAGATCCTTTATTGGATAGAGGTTGGTTATTGTTAATTGATGCGTATTCAACTATAAAAGATTATGATAAGGCTCTTTATTACGTTAATAAAGCATTGCAAATAGACGACTCTAATGCTACGTATTGGAGGAAAAATGCAGAAATTAATAGTCATCTTGAGTTTTATGATGAAGCGATAAAAGCTTTTCATATGTGTATTAACCTTGGTGACATTGATATTGAGGTTTATATAGCTTTAGTAGACGTGTTAATAGCTTCTAAAGATTTTGAAAATGCATTAATTATACTTTTGAAAGCAAGAAAAGTTTATAAAGATTTTGCTGAGATAGAGTATCGTTTATTTGGGTTGTTTAAAATGAAACAAGAGAATGAAAATGCATTTAATCATTTGCAGAAAGGTTTGAAAGTAGATTTTGATTACCATACTACACTTCAAGAATTATTTCCTGAAATTTATACACAAAAAGAAATTCAAAATTTTATTTTAAGTTTTAGATCATTCTAATAACTTTTTCTTCCAAAGTTGTTGAATTACGATACTACAAACAATTGTAATTACACTTAGAATTACTCCGTAGCCTACGTTTCCATATATGAAATTTCCAGTAGCAAATAAAAATCCGTAAATACCAAAAACACTACAAAAAAATGCTACAATTTTAGTTCCTATATTTTTAAACTTATCATCCCCCTCAAAAATTAATTGATTAAAAGCATCGAGAGTTTCTTTTTTTGTTGGTTTGGTAACTAGGGTAACTATAATCCATCCTACAGTAGTTAGACAAACTCCAATAATAAGTTGCCAATAGCCTTTAATTTCGAAAAAAGGAACTTCTAGTTGTTTGTTAATGCTATTGATGATAAAAAAGAAAATTGCAATAACAAAAGAAATTGCCATAGCAGCAATTTCACTATATGGATTAATTCTAGACCAAAACCATCTTAAAATAAACAGCAATCCTGTTCCTGCACCTATTTGTAATAAAAGATAAAAAACATCTTCTGCAGATTGTAACAAGAAAGAAAATGAAGCAGCCATTATCATTAATACTAATGTAGATAGTCTTCCTACAATAACTTTTTGTTTTTCAGAAGCTTCTTTATTTATAAAACGACTGTAAAAATCATTAACAATATAAGAACTTCCCCAGTTTAACTGTGTAGAAATAGTACTCATAAAAGCAGCAATTAACGAGGTTAACACCAAGCCTAATAAACCAGTAGGTAAGTAAGTCATCATGGCAGCATAAGCAACATCATCACCTTGCATTTCTTTAGTTAAATGAGGAAAAGTATTATTGATACTTATGAGATCAGGGAAAATTATTATTGAAGCTAAACCAACCAATATCCATGGCCAAGGTCTAATAGCATAATGAGCAAAGTTGAAGAAAAGAGTTGCCCAAGTAGCATTTTTTTCATCCTTAGCAGCTAACATTCTTTGCGCAATATATCCACCTCCACCAGGTTCAGCACCCGGATACCATGTACTCCACCATTGCACAGCAAAAGGAATAATAAATAATGTGATTAAAGTTTCTGTATTAGAAAAATCAGGTAATAAGTTTAATTTTCCTGCTACTGAAGTATGTTGCAAAAGATTATCTAGTCCACCAATTTCTGGTAAATTAACAATATATATAGTTGCCCATATAGACCCAACCATAGCGATAATAAATTGAACAAAATCTGTAAGTAAAACACCTTTTAGTCCACCTAAAGAAGAGTAAATAACAACAATGATAGAAGAATATAATAAGGTTTCAGTCTGAGATAAACCTAACAAAATATTTGCAATTTTAGCACCAGCTAAACATACACCAGCCATTGTAATTACATTAAAAATCACACCTAGATATATTGCTCTGAATCCTCTTAGTAAACTTGCAGCTTTTCCAGAATAACGTAACTCATAAAATTCCAGGTCAGTACTAATACCAGATTTCCTCCAAAGTTTCGCATAAAAAAAGACAGTTAACATACCTGTTAATAATAAAGCCCACCAGACCCAATTACCTGATACACCATGTTTTCTTACTAATTCTGTTACCAAACCAGGAGTGTCTGCTGCAAAAGTGGTAGCAACCATAGAAATTCCTAAAAGCCACCAAGGCATATTTCTTCCAGAAAGAAAAAATTCAGTACTATTTTTCTTTGCCGATTTAGATGCTCTTATACCAATATATAGAGAAAGTAAAAAGAAAATTATAATTATAGAATAGTCTAGTAAAGTAAGCTTCATTTTAGTAAGTTTATGCTAATGTAAATAATTATTTCAAAAAGGAATAAATTAGATGAAAAATCGAAAACGATTTCGCATTTTTCTCACAGAGAACAGCAAAATATAAGTAACTTTGGTATCAACATTTATGGGACAAAAAGTAAAAAAAATAGCAGTAATGACTTCTGGAGGAGATTCTCCAGGAATGAATGCAGCAATTAGATCTGTTGTAAGGGCGGCAGCATATTATCGAACAGAGTGTATAGGTATCTACAGAGGGTACCAAGGTATGATTGAAGGAGATTTTACTCCAATGTCTGCTAGAAGCGTTAATAATATCATTCAAAAAGGTGGTACAATATTAAAGTCTGCCAGGTCTAAAGAATTTATGACTAAAGAGGGAAGGGCTAAAGCATATGAAAACCTAAAAGAAGAAGGGATAGATGGCTTGGTTGTTATAGGTGGAGATGGTTCTTTTACAGGTGGAGTAGTATTTAATAAAGAATATGACTTTCCAGTTATTGGTATACCAGGAACCATAGATAATGACATTTTTGGTACTTCGCACACTTTAGGTTATGATACAGCATTAAATACAGCAATGGAAGCTATTGATAAGATTAGAGATACAGCTTCTTCTCATAATAGATTATTCTTTGTAGAAGTAATGGGAAGGGATGCCGGTTTTATTGCTTTAAATACTGGTGTTGGTGCTGGAGCTGAAGAAATTTTAATTCCTGAAGAAGATTTAGGGTTAGATAGAATGCTAGAGTCTTTAAAGAAAAGTAGAAGATCAGGTAAATCATCTAGTATTGTTGTTGTTGCAGAGGGTGATAAATCAGGGAAAAACGTATATGAGTTGGCAGATTATGTTGAAGAAAACATGCCAGAGTACGAAGTTAGAGTATCTGTTTTAGGCCATATGCAAAGAGGAGGATCTCCTACTTGTTTTGATAGAGTTTTAGCTTCCAGATTAGGTGTTAGAGCTGTTGAGTTAATTATCGATGGAAAGTCTAACTTAATGGTGGGACTAAAAGATAGTGAAGTAGTATCCACAGATCTAGAGAAAGCGATAAAAGGTCAAAATTCAATAAATAAAGAGTTATTAAGAGTGTCTGATATTATGACGACATAAACCAAATATAAACAAACAATAAATATGATTAAAATAGGAATTAATGGCTTTGGTAGAATAGGAAGATTAGCTTTTCGTTCTGCTATCCAAAGAGATAATGTTCAAGTTGTAGCAATAAATGATTTATTAGATGTAGATTATTTAGCTTATTTATTAAAATATGATTCTGTACACGGACGTTTTACAGGAGATGTTGAAGTTAAAGATGGAAATTTAGTTGTTAATGGGCAAACTATTAGAGTTACTGCAGATAGAAATCCTGAGAATTTAAAGTGGGATGAAGTTGGTGCAGATTATGTAATAGAATCTACTGGTTTTTTCTTAACTAAAGAGAAAGCGAATTTACATATCAAAGGAGGTGCAAAAAAAGTAATTATTTCAGCTCCTTCAAAAGATGCAAATATGTACGTGATGGGGGTGAACCATGATACTTTAACTGCAGATGAAACGGTTATATCTAATGCTTCTTGTACAACAAACTGTTTAGCGCCTTTGGCTAAAGTTATTAACGATAATTTTGGTTTAGAAGAAGGTTTAATGACTACAATTCATGCCGCTACTTCTGGACAAGATGCAGTGGATAGTCCTAATTCTAAATGGAGAAGAGGGCGTTCTGTGTTACGTAATATGATTCCTACTTCAACAGGAGCAGCAATAGCGGTTACGAAAGTAATTCCTGCTTTAGAAGGTAGTTTAACTGGTATGGCAGTTCGTGTACCTACTGCTGATGTTTCTTTAGTTGATTTAACATTTAGAACTAAAGAAGCTACTTCGTTAAAAGCGATTTTAGAAAAGCTAGAAGAGGCTTCTAAAGGAGACTTTAAGAATATTATTGGTTATACAGATGAAGAAGTTGTTTCTCAAGATTTTGTTTCTGATGTAAGAACTTCTATTATTGATGCTGATGCAAGTATTGAGCTTAATGAAAACTTCTTTAAAGTAATTTCTTGGTATGATAATGAGTTTGGGTATGCTACTAAAATTGTAGATTTAGTAGAGCATGCAGCTTCTTTATAAAACAAAAATTAAGTATAAGAAAAGCACCTATTTTTTAGTAGGTGCTTTTTTTATGCGTTTAATTCTTAATGGCTATCATACTAATCTCTAAATTAACAAATTTAGGTAGGTTTGCTACCTCAACTGTTTCTCTAGCTGGAGCTGTGTTTTCATCAAAATAAGTAGCATAAACTTCATTTATTTCAGAAAAATTATTCATGTCAGAAATAAAAATTGATGTTTTTACAACATTTTCAAAGTCCATTCCAGCTTCATTTAAAACAGCTTTCATGTTTTCCAAAACTTGTTTTGTTTCTGTTTTTATATCATCTAACACCAAACTGCCAGTTTCAGGATTAATAGCTATTTGACCAGAAGTGTATAATGTGTTTCCAGTTAATACAGCCTGGTTATATGGACCTATAGGAGCAGGTGCTTTGGTAGTATTTATAATTTTTTTCATTGTTATTAATTATGTGTTATTTGTAAAGGTTTTTTGTTTAAAAGAAGTGTGTTTTGTTTATAGTTTTTAATATTAAAAATAGGAATAGAATTGTAGAAATAAAATATTATTACCATCAACCATCAACCATCAACCATCAACCATCAACCATCAACCATCAACCATCAACCATCAACCATCAACC
>CANMWK010000023.1 GCA_947501615.1 uncultured Tenacibaculum sp.
GTATTAAGCACTAGATTATAAAAATTAGCCTAATTTATCCGCTGTTATTTCATCAAGCTTTATTATGCGCTTTAACGTTAAATATATGGCAAGTTGGGCAGAAAACAAGCAATTATTTTCGGTTTAGCCACAAGCCAAATTTTTTGCATTTTGTTTTAATTTTTTGTTTTTAATGCCAAATCAAAAGATTTGGCGACTTCGCAAATAGACAACAACCTTTCGATTAAACACTAATCGCCCAATTTGTTATATATAGTGTTGTGGTGTCGTTTTTTAATCCATCTGTTTAAATTTTCGCCCGATCAGTTCGCATTTTTTAGTAACGTTCCAAAATCCGTAACCAGCAAAACCAGTTGGAATTTTCCAATAGATTATTTCTCCATTTCGTTTTCTCAATCCGAATTCAGAAAAATGACCATCGTGTTTGGTTATAATCTTTTTCTCTTTGTCAACAACAAATGACTTATACCCATTATGCCATTCAAATTCAGAGTAATTTATTGTTTCTGTTTTGTCAGAGTCAATTCGGATAAATTTTTTCGTTGTATTAACAATAAACTCCGATTCTGATATTTTTAAAATCAATACAGGAATCTCGTTACTTTCTATATTTAATTGTTGTTTTAATTCAGTTTGTAATTCTGTATCAAGTAGTTCAAATACAGTGAAAAGTTCATTTCCGTTAAAATCCGCTTTAGCTTTATTGAAATAGTTAAGAAACCAAAATTCAATTCGGTCTTTTATTTGTCCTACAGATTTCTCTATTAATTTCTCCATTTACCTTTTGAAAACAATGTTTATTTTACTCTGTAGTTCTTTCCTCGATAATTATATTCTAAAATATTTATGATTTTAGTTAGAGCAATAATAAAAGTTTGACAAGCGGTTTTTCTATTTTCTTCGACCAATAAGCTTCTTTCGATTTTAAAAATATTTTCCTCAAATATGTTTTGTTCATATTCTAAATCTAATTTATTTTCTTCTAAAAGCTTATAAACTCTTCTTGCATCATTTCTGTTTTCAGCAAAATTCACGTTTTGTTTAATCTTAAATAATTTATCTAGTAGTTCTTCTGCTGTCATTTTTTATTTTCTCTTGTTTTTTTAATGCACCACAACGGTTAGTATATGGCAAGTAGGGTAATAGAAAGCGATAAACTTTCAAGTTTGCACTGAGCCAAATCGTTGTATTTTGTTTTTATCTTTTTCATTTTAAAAGCCAAATCAACGATTTGGCGGTGTTGGTAAATAGCATTGAACTTTCTTTAACCACCGAACGCCCTATTTGTTATATACAGTGTTGTAAACCGTTTTATTTCAATTTTTCAATATCATTTTTAAGTTTTTCAATGTTTTCTTGGATATGAATTTCGATTTCCGAATAATCATTAAGGTCATAAGTACTAATTGTATTTACTTGCTCTAATGTCTCTGTATTTACTATTCTCAATTCATAGCCCCATTTCATTTGATTTCCATTTAGCACGTCATACCCTTTGTCAAATCGTGTCAATATAAGAAAGTCAACATCAACTTTTTCGATAATCGGTGGGCAGTACTTTTTGTCAAAGACACCTTGATATGCAACTCCCATTAGTGTCTTTAGTGGGAAAGGCTTAACCTTAATGTTTTCAAACTTATTCAACTCTTTCTCAACAACTGGATTGAAATCGTAATTATGCATTGAATACTCATATCCATTTGCACATTGAACAACAATTATTTCAAAGGAGTCAACTTTTGGTGTATCAGTTAATGCAGTTTCTTCATTAACAACCATAGAACTGTCAACCAAAACACTATCTTTTTTTTCAGTTATAGTTGATTCCTTATTATCTGTCGAATTACAACCGATAATTGTCACTACGGAAAGAAATATTAAAATCTGTGAGTATATTAATTTATGAATGTGCATTTTCTTTCAAATGGTTTACAACGGTCTCGTATAAGAATAGTAGCGGGTTTTTACACACTAACTTTTCGGTTAAACACAGACCTTTTTTATATTTAGGTATTTTTTTTAGCGACTAAACCGCTATTATTTTTATACAATGTTGTGTGGCGTACTATATTTAATCCAATTTTAAGCAATAATATTTATATTCAGATTTGAATTTATACATACCATTCTTAATTTCAATAATATTTTTTTTATTCATCCAAGTGTTGTTACCTACATAAGTTTTCAAAGTATCTGTTTTTTGATTGTGAATATTAGTCAGAATAACATTATTCAAATTAACAGAAATTTGAACAGATAACCTTTCATTTCCAATATTACCTGAATATATTCCTTCAATCACTTTATTGTCAAAATCCAATGGTATGGGTTTTCTGTTTTTTTTCGTTAGAATTTTCCAATCTATTTTATCGGTAAAGTAATTTACACCTAATAATCCAGAGGTGTTTATAAGGCAAATGATATATAACTCTTCTTCAGGAAAATACTGTGTTTTCGATACAAAACCAGGAACATATCCGTTATGTCCTATTTCTATATTTCCATAATTTGAAAAATTAACCAAACCTTTTGCATAAAATAGTTTAGTGCCATTTCGTAATCTTATGGGGTCAATTAACAAAAGGTATGACTCTTTAGATAAAATTCGGTTTTCGTGTAATGCCTTTAGCCATATTAATAGGTCATTTGTTGTACTACACAAAGAACCCCCAGCGTATGGCCATAAGTGATTGATGTAATCTTTTCGTCTTAACCCTTTTTCTGTTGAAGTATATCCGGATACTTTGTTTTTAACAATTTTACTCATAGAGCAATAGCTTGTGTTTTTCATACCCAAAGTGGTGAAGAATTCTTTTTTTAAATACTCTTCGTAGGTTTTTCCTGTAACTTTTTCAATGATTAAGCCTAAGAAAAAATATCCAGAATTGTTATACACGAAATTTTCTTGTGGCTCAAATTGAAATTTTTCTTGTTCAACTAACCTAACAAGAGAGTCTCTTGGTAAATTTTGAACAGACAATGACCAAAACTTTGTAATATCTGTATAATTAGCAATGCCAGAAGTATGTTCTAAAAGGTTTTTTATTGTGATTTTTCTGCCTTTTGTGTCAAAATTCAAATAGTCGGTAAAATCATCCTCTAAATTAATTTTACCCTGTTCTGCCAATTTTAGAATTGCAACAGCAGTAAACTGTTTTGTTACAGATCCTATTTCGAATACCGCATCAATAGGCATATTGGTTGATAATTCTATATTTGCATATCCGTAGTTTTTATCCAATAAGATTTTATTTTTCTTACTCACTAAAATAGATGCTCCCGCTATTTGATTGTTTTTTATAGCGTCCGCGAATAATGGGTCTGAATACTTTTCTAATGAGTTTAGATTATATTCTTTTTTGCAACTCATCAATAAAAAAACTATGAAGAAAGTCGATATTAAATATTTCATAAATATACTATTCCAAATTTCTTCTTGTAATTTCCTTTCCAGTCTCTCTAAAGTATTCTGATATGATTTTTTGCCATAAAACCATTCCGTTTTCTGAATTTGAAAATAATACTAAACCATCTTTAGAGTTTTTCAGAATTAAAGCGATTGTTTTTGTTCCATAATCTCCACCTGTGTGCATAAAAGCAGTTTCATTATTAGGTAGGTTAGTTAGCATTTGCATTCCTAAACTCCAATCAATTCCCTTTTTTTCGTGTGCTTGAACTTTTAAAAATTCGCTATATATTTTTTCCGATAGACCAGCTCCATTTAAAACATATACCAAAAATTTAGAGTAATCTTCTGCTGTCGTAAGTAAATTGGCTGAAGCATTTGCATTAGTATATTTTTCATAGTTTATTGGTTCTCCGTTTTCATCGTGTTCAACTGCATATTGTTTTTCGTCAATCTTATCTGTCCAATAAAAATGTGTGTTATTCATTCCGAGTGGATTAAACAATTTTTCTTGAGTAATTTTTTCAAAAGAACGGTTCAATTTCTTTTCAATTGCTTTACGCAAGTACTCAAAGCCTTCTCCAGAATATTGCCATTTAATACCAGGTTCAAATTGAAAAGACAACTTCTTATCGTCTGTCAAATACCTCCAATTAGGAAAACCTGATTGGTGAGATAGAATATGTCTTGTGGTTAGTTTATTTAAATATTTACTGTGCTTTATGTCTTTATTTACAAAATATTTTGAGACAGGTTCATCCAAACTCCAAACTCCTTCATCAATGAGTTTTAGCACAACAAATGCTGTAATCGGTTTTGTTAAGGAAGCAACTTTATAGATGCTGTTATTCGAAATAGGTTGATTAGACTTCTTATATCCAAAAGTTCTTATTTGCTGAATTTTACCATTTTTAATTAACCCAATTGCAATAGAAGGAATTTTGTGTTTTTTTAGTAAGTTTTCTATTTCTTTATCATTATCAAAAAGTTTGTAAGCATAATTAGCGTTGAATTTAACCCCATAATCTTCAGTAGGTGGTTTGTGTTCGTAGCTAATAATTCGCTTTGCCTGCCATTTCTCATTTTCTAAAACCCAAGTATGTATAAATTTCCCTTGTTCAGTTGCATAAATTTGTTTATTAGGTTCTTTAATGTAAAAAATATGTTCGCCTGTTTGAATTGCTCCGTATACTTCTCCATTATTTTTTAACGGATAAATTTTTAGTGTTTCTGTTGTTAACTTTCGAATTGGTTTAAAATTAGGGTTAGAACAAATGCTATTTGTAAAAGATTTATAAAATTGTTCTAAATTTTGAGTGCCATTCTGGTCGTGAAAAAACTCTAAATCTTTATGAAGTATTTTATTTAATACTAAAAAATCACATTTATTAAAGCCTTCGTTAAACATTAGGCTATCTGCTCTTTTTAGTTCAATAAACAGACTTGAAGTATCAGAAACTTGAGCAAAGCTATTTTTTGCAGTTAGAATTAATACGATTGTAAAAATTAATTTGTAGACTTTCATTTGAAATTTTAATTGATGTTTGAAACTGCAAATTTCTTGACACCAGTTAAGAAAGCAACTAAAATTTACCTGACAATTATCCGACAATTATCCGACAGAAACTATATGAGGTTGAATTTCAGTTTAATATATAGATTTTGTTTTTTATCTAGCTCAATTGTGTTCCTAATGATTATGTATAGATTTATAATAACCGAAGCGATTAAAAATAGTAAAGTTAACTGTTTAGTTATTCTGAACCATCTACTTATAAACGGACTTAAAAGAATGCATACTACTGCAATAATTGTATAGAATAATTGAATTGAAACAATTTGTTTTGTGATTTCATTCACTTGATTTTTACGCTTCATAATAAACCAAGGAAGTAGTATATTAATTGGTGGAAGAATAACACCTAAAATAGAAGAAAGATTAATGTGTTTGGCTACTTTATAATTGATACTTTTTGTTTCAGGTTGGTTCTCTTTTAACTCATTTTCATTAATTCCTAAAGCCTTTGCCAATACTTTCAAAGTATGTCCTTTAGGTTCTATTCCTTTTTCTATTCGCTGAATCGTTCTAGTAGAAACACCTGCTTTTTCTGCCAATTCCTCTTGAGTGAGATTTAGTTTTTCTCGATATTTTAAAAGTTTATTCAATTCTAAAGTATTTCTTTCGTATGGCACACAACGGTGAATATATACATTCGTGCGTGCAAGAGTTCATGGAACTTCGAGCGGGCAGGAGCGTATACCTTTTTGTTTATTGCTAATTTAAACTATTATGTAATAAATCAAAATTGTATGCGCGGCTTAGCAAGAAAACACCACATTTCCCTTAGACAACCACACCCAGCATGATGTATATATAGTGTTAACACCTTTTTATTTTTATAGCTCAGGTAACGTTAAACGAATATCATTAGGGTAATAACCATGTTCTAAAAAGAAGCAATAACATCTTAAATCATTATGAGCTTTTCCTTTTAAATATGCGGTATATCTCAAATTTTGATTACAATTATTTTCGATTAGTTCGGGGTCTTGAAGTAAATTAATTATATCATCTTTAACTTTCCACCAATCTTTAACTCCCTGAGTAGTCCAGTGTTGATTACCATCACAATAATAAGCTCCAAATACTTCGACAGCTCCTGCATTTGATAATTCAATCAACTCTAATTTGTTTCTAGGTTGAATCATTACAAACTCTTGACAGTAATTATTAAATATCACATTTTTAGGTGCTTCTATAATTCCTGTAGCACAAGTATCAGTTTCTCCTGTGTAAAATGGTCCAGGGAAATTCAGTATTTCTTTTTCTTCCCAAAAAGATCCACTCATGTCTAAATCTACTTCAGTATTTATAAACTCCTGTATTTTTTGAGAGGTTAAGTCTTTTGAGTATATAATATCAATTATATCTTGGCTTATATCAGAAATGTTATTGTTAACCCAAGAATCAGAATAAGGATCATCAGCTATTTTTTCATTAGATATTAAGCTTTCGGGGATCTTATCATTTGGTTCATCAGTATTATGCTCTGTTTTGATTTTCGAACCAAATATTTTTTTAAGAAAACTCATTGATTGGTGTTAACGTTCCGGCTAAAGAACGTTGGGTAAAATTAGTGAAAGGGTTATAAAGAGCCAAAGATTAATTTACCTTCGTGATTTTCCCAAGGGGAAAATCCGCCCGCAATGTTTTTTTAGCCCTTGTTACCATTTGTAGCGATGCATTTGAGTGAGTTTTTCATAAAGCTGAGCAATACCACGAACAGCTTCCGTTTAGTTTTTACATCAAGCAAAACTTTTTTATCCGAGCAAATTCCTCACAGTTTGTCAAAATCAGTCAGCTTTAATCCGTTATTTTTTTATCAGCAGATCGAAATCAGTCTGTTTTCAAAGTTTTGTGGAATCCGTTCAAGTCAGTTTTAGTCCAGTTTTTTTATCCGTCTGAGTTCTGTTTACATAGTGATTTTCTGTCTATCGTTATGAATCAGTTTTCATTTAAGAACTATTCCGACAAGATTTTAAAGTTTTTCCGAGATATAAATGGTAACGTTCCAACTAAAGAGTGTTGCTTTAGTTTCGCGTAAATTTAGTAAAAATGACGGACTTTAGTTCGTCAGTGTGATTTTCCCAAGTGGGAAAATCCGCGAGCAATGCTTTTTAGTTATTGTTAAAGCGTGTTTTTTTATCGGCTCGAACCATTTAAATATGCCGCAGTAAAAAGTTTTTCAATTTTTCATTCAGATTCCGTCCTGTTTTACTGCCTTAAAAAGTATTGAGAAACTATATAAGATTTCACAGGTCTTTGATCAGTCAAAAAGTTTATAGATTAGCTTGAAAAAAAGCGATTTTTTAATCCGTTTTACTCCGCAAAAACTCCATGTTGCTTATTTTTCTCATCGCTTTTTTTCTTTGTACTAGGCACTAGACTTTAAAAATTAGCCTAATTTATCCGTCGCTATTTATTAAGATTTGTTATGCGCTTTAACGTTCCAACTAAAGAGCGTTGCTTTAGTTTCGCGTAAATTTAGTAAAAATGACGGACTTTAGTTCGTCAGTGTGATTTTCCCAAGTGGGAAAATCCGCCTGCAATGCTTTTTAGTTATTGTTAAAGCGCGTTTTTTTTCTCAGCTCGAACCATTTAAATATGCCGCAGTAAAAAGTTTTTCAATTTTTCATTCAGATTCCGTCCTGTTTTACTGCCTTAAAAAGCATTGAGAAAGTATATAAGATTTCACATGTTTTTAATCAGTCAAAAAGTTTATAGATTAGCCTAAAAAAAAGCGATTTTTTAATCCGTTTTACTCCGCAAAAACTCCATGCTGCTTATTTTTCTCATCGCTTTTTTTTCTTTGTATTAAGCACTAGATTATAAAAATCAGCCTAATTTATCCGCTGTTATTTCATCAAGCTTTATTATGCGCTTTAACGGTTTTGTATAAGATTAGTTGCGTGTTTCCGCACCTAATTTAGCAAATAGAAACTGAATAGAAAATCCGTGAGGATTTTCGTAAGTAGACTTGCACCAGCAATTAATTTTATACGGTGTTGGCAAATCGTTTTTATTTTCTCTTTTCAGGTTTTTGTATTGAATCAGTTTCCTTTTTTTCGATTATCATCTGGCGTAATTCTTTTAGTTCTAATTCTATTTTCTCGTTTTGTTTATCAGATTTTGGATTTATTTTTTCCGTAATAAAATCTACTGTTCCATAAAGTCCTCCTAAAGCTCCAAATATTAAAAGAGGCCAAAAGGTTTTTGCTTTCCACTTCGATGTTTTAAAATCGTAATCCGCTTTTTTATCATTTCTAATCGTTTTTGTTTTTTCCCGATTTAGATGTTTAATCCAGCCACCATTTCTTTGTACTTCATATCCGAATTTTGTCAGATTGAGCATATGGTCATTTGGCATATCAATCAATTGTTCAATTTTCATTAAATCAATTATTGCGCTTTTTCCATTCGCAGGAAGTTTTTCCTCTGATTTTAATTCAATGAATTGTTTTAAAAACGCACTTCGAGGATAACTTGAAATGAGATTTAAGTTTAATTCGATGTTTTCGTTAATAACATCAAAATCAAGTTCTTTTTTGTATTTATCTTCTAAATATACGCTCATTCCTCAAATGTTTGCCAACGTTCCAACTAAAGAGTGTTGCTTTAGTTTCGCGTAAATTTAGTAAAAATGACGGACTTTAGTTCGTCTGCATGATTTTCCCAAGTGGGAAAATCCGCTGGCAATGCTTTTTAGTTATTGTTAAAGCGCGTTTTTTTCTCAGCACGAACCATTTAAATATGCCGCAGTAAAAAGTTTTTCAATTTTTCATTCCGATTCCGTCCTGTTTTACTGCCTTAAAAGCACAGAGAAAGTATATAAGATTTCACAGGTCTTTAATCAGTCAAAAAGTTTATGGATTAGCCTAAAAAAAAGCAATTTTTTCATCCGTTTTACTCCGCAAAAATTCCATTCTGCTTATTTTTTCATCGCTTTTTTTTCTTTGTACTAGGCACTAGACTTTAAAAAAATAGCCTAATTTATCCGTTGTTATTTCATCAAGCTTTATTATGCGCTTTAACGTTCCAACTAAAGAGTGTTGCTTTAATTTAGCGTAAATTTAGTGAAAAAGACGGACTTTAGTTCGTCCGAGTGATTTTCCCAAGTGGGAAAATCCGCGAGCAATACTTTTTAGTTATTGTTAAAGCGCGTTTTTTTTCTCAGCTCGAACCATTTAAATATGCCGCAGTAAAAAGTTTTTCAAATTTCCATTCAGATTCCGTCCTGTTTTACTGCCTTAAAAAGTATAGAGAAAGTATATAAGATTTCACTGATCTTTAATCAGTCAAAAGTTTATAGACTAGCCTAAAAAAAAAGCGATTTTTTCATCCGTTTTACTGCGCAAAAACTCCATACTGTTTATTTTTCTTCTCGCTTTTTTTTCGTTGTATTAAGCACTAGATTATAAAAATTAGCCTAATTTATCCGCTGTTATTCCATCAAGCTTTATTATGCGCTCTAACGTTTAGTATAAAACACGTAGGGCAGAGGATAAGCACTATATTTCGAGTTTGACACTTAGCCAAATATAATATTTTGTATTTATCTTTTATGTTGAAATGCCAAATTTTATATTTGGCGGACTTTGTAAATAAACAAAGACCTTTGGAGTTAAACAAAAGCCCTATGTTTTTTATACACTGTTAGGCAATCGTTATTTCTTTTTTAGTTTAAACTTAGTTCCTTCTTTGTATCCAATTGGATGATTTGGGCTTTTAATTCCGAAAGGTCCAGAACCACCATCTTTATAATAAAATTCATTTTTGTCGTCAGAATATCTACCTGAACATAAAAGTCTAAACGTTGTTTTCTTTCTGTCAGATTTAGAAACCGCAATATCAATCCAAACAGGAACTTTGTCATTTCGACATAGAATTTCAACTACTTCTTTGTCAGTTAAATCGAAGTATTTCTTTTCGTTATCCTCAGGATAAATATCAAATTGTTTTAGTTCAGGGTTGTCGTTAGAAATATTTAACTCTAAATCATATTTGAATTCAGGTTTCAAATCATTTTTCACAAATTCTTTGGCAAATTTGAAAGAAGCATAACTTGCTCCAAGTAGTAAGAATAGGAAATCAGGTTTATTCATTAATCACTTTTTTTAATTCCGTTTTGAAACTTTCCCATTCGTTAAATGTTTTGTCAGGGATTGTACTGAAATCAATTTCTTCTGTTACTTGACTAATTCCAAATTTATTTTCGAAAAGTTGAATACAATAAAAGTCATTATTTATCCAAATATCAACCATAAAAGCACCAGAGTCAAAAGAGTGAATTTCGTGTTTAATTTCTTTCGGTTTAATTAGTTCAGATATTTTGTCAATATACAGTTTCATCTAATGTTGCCTAACGCTCCAACTAAAGAGTGTTGCTTCAGTTTCGCGTAAATTTAGTAAAAATGACGGACTTTAGTTCGTCCGAGTGATTTTCCCAAGTGGGAAAATCCGCCGGCAATGCTTTTTAGTTATTGTTAAAGCGCGTTTTTTTCTCAGCTCGAACCATTTAAATATGCCGCAGTAAAAAGTTTTTCAATTTTTCATTCAGATTCCGTCCTGTTTTACTGCCTTAAAAGTATAGAGATAGTATATAAGATTTTACTGACCTTTAATTAGTCAAAAAGTTTATAGATTAGCTTAAAAAAAGCGATTTTTTCATCCGTTTTACTCCGCAAAAACTCCGTGCTGCTTATTTTTCATCGCTTTTTTTCTTTGTATTAAGCACTAGACTTTAAAAACTAGCCTAATTTATCCGCTGTTATATCATCAAGCTTTATTATGCGCTTTAACGGTCTCGTATAACCGTCAGTTACGGGTTAAATTAGCGATTGTTTTCGGATTAAACACAAGTCTTAGCAATTCCGAGTGGATTCGGACGTAGTCGAATCCGCCGTAATTGCGGTTATACATTGTTGGCAATAGTATTTTTAATTATTATTTCATTCAGTTTTTGAGTGTCAGATTCCGCAAACTCATTTAAGTCAAGCGTAATCGTTTTCCTGTCAAATCTTGTTAAAATCAAGATTCTTCCATCCAGTTCAGTCGCTTTGATTTCATCAAATCGCAATGATTTTCCGAGAAATGATTTGACTCGAATTACTATTCCTTTATCATTCCATTACACAGTATTTTTATACCAAAATAGTCTGCTAAAATAAATTACTTGAATAAAAAATCCGATTGCAGAAATTATCTTATTCACTTTTGGGTTTTCAAATTCAATCAGTTCAAATCCACCTGTAATTATAAAAACAAGTGAAAGAATTATCATAGAAATCTAAATCTTATTTTTCATATTGTCAAAGTGTATTCTTTTCATTTTTTTATACCTTGTTGGCAATAGTTATTTTAAATTAAGCCCGCATTAATGACCAGATTTTAATAGTATTTTATTTCTCTAATCACTTTATATTTTTGAGAATATGAATTACTGCCTGTGTATGTGTAATTGGCTATAATCCAATTTCCTTGCTCATCAAATTTTAGGTACTTATATTGATAAGATCTTATATTAGTCTTCACATCATCGTATATATCGTAACCGTTTTGAATCAATAAATTACCATTAGAATCATTTTCAAGTTTATGGTAATTAGAATATCCCTTTGGTCTAATATAGTTTTTGTTAATTGTAAATCCATCATCATCGAATATTTGTTCCGTATTGCTTAGGATTTCACCATTTGAATCGTAATAAATGTATTGCGATTTGTTTTTATCTCCTTTATAGAGTCTTGATTTAGCTGAGTATTTAATGTCCCATGCACCTTTTTCAACTAAAGGTTTTATGATGAAAACATTGTTTTTATTTTTAATAAATCTATAATGAAGCTTGAGAAACATATAATCTATACTATATAAACCTTCAGCCTTAAAAATCGAATCTCTCTTTAAAAGGTTTTTGTTAATTCTTGCTTTAGTATTGCCTCTATAAACTCTAAAATAATTTTTTGTTTCAATAAGGCGATTTCTTTCATATTTATATACTGTAGAGTCTATTTGGTAACTTGATTCATCTACTTCGGATTTTAATTGTTTATTTCGGTCAAAGTATTTGTAGTTGATTCTATCAACTTTATCACCACTGTATTTTATCGTTTTAATAAAAGATATTTTTCCTTTTATATTATTTCCTTTTAATTCTTGAAAGCATTTTTTACAACTAGAGCAACTAGAAAAGAAAACTATACAAAATATTATTGCAAAATTGCAAGGTATAACCGATGTATAAAACCGATTTATAATATTGTAATTTCTAAAGAATGATTGAGTCATTTTTAATTATTGCCAACGCTTGGTGTATGATTAGTTGCGTTGTTGTATGCGTAAATATAGCTAAAAAGAACGAACTTTTGGTTTTGCGAGATTTGTTCCGAAGGAATAAATCCGCAAGCAATTGATTATACATTTTGTTACCATTTGTAGCGACACATTTGAGTGAGTTTTTCTCATAAAGCTGAGCAATACCACGAACAGTTTCCGTTTAGTTTTTACAACAAGCAAAACTTTTTTATCCGATCAAATTCCTCACAGTTTGTCAAAATCCGTCAGCTTTAATCCGTCATTTTTATCAGCAGAGTGAAGTCAGTCTGTTTTCAAAGTTTTGTGGAATCCGTCCGAGTCAGTTTTAGTCCAGTTTTTTAATCCGTCTGAGTTCAGTTTGCATATTGATTTTCTATCTATCGTTATGAATCAGATTTCATTTAACAGCTATTCCAACAAGGTTTTAAATTTTTTCCGAGATATAAATGGTAACGGACTTGTGTATGATTTCGTTGCGTGTTTAAGCAACTAATTTAGCAAATACAAACTGAATAGAAAATCCGCGAGGATTTTCGTAAGTAAGCCTTTACTAGCAATGAATTATACACGGTGTTGTACACCGTTTTTATCTTCCGTGATATTCCATATTCGGCAATGTTCCATCGTTCTTTAAATACTTGTCAAACCATTTTAGAACTTGTTCATTAACTTCTTCTTTATGTTCAGAAATTCCGTGGTCGCCACCTTCAAACATTATAAGTCTGTACGGAATTCTATTCTTTTCAAATTCCAAAGCAAGATTTAGGCTTTGTTCAGGTTTTACTCTCCAATCAGAATTTCCGTGCAACATTAGAATTGGCACATCTTTTGGGAATTTCTCAGCCCATTTAATTGCAGATCTTTTTTCTAGTTCAACATCTTTATTATCAGCATAGTTTGGAATCAGTTCTGATAAAACACCTGTTTCCATTTCAGGTCGGTCTTTAATAGAACTAAAATTGTCAGAAACTGCTCCTCCAACTACGACTGCTTTTATTTTATCAGTTTTGGTTAATGCTATATATGTCATCATTCCACCACGACTCCAACCGTACATTCCAATTCTATTGGTATCAGCAGTTTCAATTTCCTTCAAAACTTCTGTTAGAATGGTTATGTCATTAACATCTTTTCCTCCAAATTCCTCTTGTCCTTCGCTTCCTCCATTTCCTCTATATTGACTTGCAATTACAACATAACCTTCTTTTGCAATTTGACCAAGTGTAATTGCTCCGTGAGCAATTTTAAGTGAGCCAAAATTCCTATTTCCACCACGATTATATATAACACAAGGATATTTTCCTTTTTTCGCTGGCTTAACCATAAACCCATTTATTTTCAAACCATCGCTTAAATAAGTGATTCCATAAATTTCAATGCTGTCTAAATATTTGAAATTTTCTTTCCATTCAGTTTGTCCATTTACTCCTTCAGTAAGTCTTGGATAAATCGGTGTTTCAGATAAATCAGATATTAATTTTTGGCGAATAAGAAGTTTCTTGTTTTGAGCTTCACAGTTCGTAAATATTAATAAAAAAGTAAAAATTGTAATGTATTTCATAGGTTTCTTCAAATGGTGTACAACGTCTCTTGTATGGTGCGTTTGCCTGCCGAAGGCGGCATATGCAATATACAAATTGTTAGCATTTCGTTTTTATTTTTCTTTCCAATTTTTCTGCTAATAGTTAGGCTTGTCTATTAAATATCTGGTGCAATAGATACATTATTAATGTCAGTTTTAATGTGTTTTCCATTATTATTAACTTTTATTTTTTTTCAATTTTTTCCAGTCAATCAGATAAAACCCGTTGGAATCGGATCCTATGTGACTAAAATTATTATTTTTCCAGTCTAAATTTTCATTAGCAAATTTTATTGCTTCAGAAACTAATTTTGGAGTTATTGCTTGTAATTCATCCTTTGGATCACATGAATTATTTATCCATCGAACATGAGAATCATTTGCTACTCGACAAAAAGAGAATCTGAAATTAGGTTCTTCAACTAATCCAATTCTACAAATTATGTCTCCGTAGTCTTCATCATACTTTATAGTCCAATAATAGCGAACATTTTCTACAGTTATTTTCCTTATGTTTTTATTTCGTGCAATTGCCATTTTGTTTTTAATGAATGCTAACGTTGTGGGCAGGAGCTGTGGTTTACAGCCCCATACCTCTCAACAAACTAGTTTGTTGGCAAGAGGTATTGGCTGTAAGCCATTGCCTTTTGCCTGTTGTTATCTGTTGTCTTTGTTGAGTATCAATGACTACTCTTAAAGATACAAAAATAACAATGGTCATGGAAGTTCTTCACAGCCTTCCAATTGTAATTGTGAGCTTATAACGGAGCCGATAACAGCTCCTGTCCACAACGTTATTCTGCTAGCGAGCGAAGCGAAGATTGCAGAATAACGGTGAGTATAAGAAACGTAGGGCAGAGGGTAAGCTCTAACTCTAGGTTTATAACTAAGCCAAATATAATGTTTTGTGTTTATCTTCAATATTGAAACACCAAATTTTATATTTGGCGACCTAGCAGATTAGCCCAAACCTTTGGAAGAATCTTAATCCGTCCTATGTTTTTTATACAGTGTTGTGTGTTGTTTTTATTTTAAAAAGCACATCATTTTGAAATAAAATTTGTCCTTCGGAAACCATTATTTCCCATATAACTCCATCCGTTTCAGCCTTTAATTCCATTTCATAATCACCACTAGAAAATAGAGCTAACTTATCTCCTTTTTTTACCACTTGATTTGATGCTATATAGATTTCTGCTAGTAGTCCAGAACCATCCACATTCATCCCTCCTGAGAATTTGTAAGTGTTCAATCTATAGTTAGTTCCTTCTAATTTTAGAGTCTGTTTACCAAATGAGCAAGTATCAAATTCTATTCTATCATTAAATTCTTTTGATTCGTATGGTAGATCAATTATTGCATAGTCTATTTTGTTGCCATTAAGATCTGTTGATTCTGCATATAATTCATCATACACTACTATTACATCATTTATTCTTTCGATAAACGGGAGTTCTAATGCATCTTCATGACGTTTAATTTGATTTTTATCTAAATCAAATACGCACCACTCAATCATTCCTCTGTAGAATAAAGTGTCTGTTTCAGAAATGTATAAAAAATCATTTTGATGAAGTTCATTACCCCTAGCAAGCTCAAATTTTATTTTGGTAATCCTATTGTTATAATTCAAAATAACCTCTGCAGATTGAGAAATACTTAAATCAGGAGTAATTTTCTCTACATGAATAATATCAAAGTCATTTGAGTCAATTAAATAATCAAAATTTCGGATTTTCATTTTTTTGATATTACACACAACGGTCTCGGCTATGAGTAGTTGCGTGGGTTAGCACTAAACTTTGCAAGTACATACCAAACTGAAAATCCGCGAGGATTTTCAGAAGTAGGCCAGAACAAGCAATTACTTATAGCCATTGTTGTAACCAGTTTTTTTTATTTTTTTCATTCCAAATAAGAATCTCATCATATTGTTCGGTCGTATAAACAGATGATAAATAAGTATACAGATTGAAAAACAAACTAAAAGTAAAAATACATATTTAAATGCAGGATTATCTGGTGTTTGAACAACATAATACCCTATAACAACAATAATTGTCTGGTGAAGAATATAGAATGGATAAACAGCCTGATTACAATAGGCTAACAAACTACTTTTTTTATTCAAATATTTTTTACCATATCCTAAACTAGTTAACACCCAAGCCCAAGCATTTAAATTTAATAGAGCAATGAAAATGTATGTTTGAGGTTTTGTTAACCAGTTGTCCCACAAATCGAATGGTTCCCAACCATTCCACCTAATTATATTGATGAAAATAATTAGTAAAAAAGCAGTTCTCAGGTACAACCTTCTTTTACATTCAATTTGCTCAAGGATAATTGGAAATTTATACATCAATACACCAATAAAAACAAAAAATATAAAGAACGAATGTCTTGCCCAATCGTTAATCAAGTCGTGCGTAGTTTCAAATCGAGTTGCTAAAAAAGTATAGGGTATTATAGCTAAAAAAATAATCGGAATTATTGAATAACCGTTATTAAAAAAATGTTCAAGTCTATTTCGTACATTCTTTTTGCTGAGATATATTGATAATGGTATTGATAAAATATTATAAAAGAATAAATAAGGGATAAACCAAAGATGTAACCAATGAAAATTACCATTTGGATACCATTTGAACTCTAAAAAAGTTTGATAAAACTCAAGATAATTGAAATCTGTTCCCAGTAATTTTCGTTCAAAATAGATTTGAGGCGCAACCAGCAAAAACGTCCATATCACAGTTGGGATAATTAGCCTTTTAAAACGTTGATAAAAAAAATGTCTTTGATTCATTTTTTCAAGAAGTATGGCAGAAACAAAACCAGAAACAAGAAATAACAAAGGCATTCTGAATGATGACATCCAATAGTTTAGTTCCATTAAAACATTACTTGATGAAGTATCTTTAATATGCCAGTTATTTTCAGATACAAAAATCATATTCACGTGAAATATGAACATCATTAAAATTGCGATAACTCTTAAAAAGTCAATGTAGTAATATCTGTTTTTTGTCATTTTTGATTGATTCTTTTCTATAAAGACAAGAAAAAGACTTTAATGGTTGCCTAGCGTTTTTTAAATTGGTTACAACGTTGTGGGCAGGAGCTGTGGTTTACAGCCCCATACCTCTCAACAAACTAGTTTGTTGGCAAGAGGTATGGGGCTGTAAGCCATTGCCTTTTGCCTGTTGTTATCTGTTGTCTTTGTTGAGTATCAATGACTACTCTTAAAGATACAAAAATAACAATGGTCATGGAAGTTCTTCACAGCCTTCCAATTGTAATTGTGAGCTTATAACGGAGCCGATAACAGCTCCTGTCCACAACGTTATTCTGCTAGCGAGCGAAGCGAAGATTGCAGAATAACGTTCCAACTAAAGAGTGTTGCTTTAGTTTCGCGTAAATTTAATAAAAATGACGGACTTTAGTTCGTCTGCGTGATTTTCCCAAGTGGGAAAATCCGCCCGCAATGCTTTTTAGTTATTGTTAATGCGCGTTTTTTTCTCAGCTCGAACCATTTAAATATGCCGCAGTAAAAAGTTTTTCAAATTTTCATTCAGATTCCGTCCTGTTTTACTGCCTTAAAAGCACAGAGAAAGTATAAAAGATTTCACAGGTCTTTAATCAGTCAAAAAGTTTATAGATTAGCTTAAAAAAAAGCGATTTTTTAATCCGTTTTACTCCGCAAAAATTCCATTCTGCTTATTTTTTCATCGCTTTTTTTTTCTTTGTATTAAGCACTAGATTATAAAAATCAGCCTAATTTATCTGCTGTTATTTCATCAAGCTTTATTATGCGCTTTAACGGTCTTGTGTATGAAACGTAGCGTGCAAAAAGACACTAACTTTTGGAGTTAACACAGAGCCGAATTTTTATATTTTGTTTTTAATTTTTCTCTTTTAAAAAACCAAATTAAAAATTTGGCGGACTTTCTAAATATACACAAACCTTTAGGTTTAGCATTTATTAGCTATGTTTTATACACCTTGTTACCTGCAGTTTTTACTCCTTTATTTTTGTCAAAGTAACAATTAGTGCTCCCATAGATAATACACCGATGATAGCTTCTAAAGCAACTAAAAACTTTGAAAGTCCAGTTTGAGGATAGAAATTAACAAAACTCAGCTTGACAAAAGTTACTATACTGCCATAAAAGCTATATAATATTTTTTCAATCCAATTTAAATTTAGATAAAGGTCAGCCTTTATAAATTGATTAGGGAAAATTGAATAAATTATCCCAAATAGACAAATACACAAACCTGAAAATATGATTACTCTTTTAGGTTCTTTTCCGTAACCCCAAAAATATTTATCTATAGTCCAACTTATATTATTCCAAAATCCTTTTGCTTGTTTTCTTCTAAAATCTAATTCTGAAATTTTAAATTTATTAGCTTCTTTATAGTTGCCGATTTCCTTGTGTGCTTTAAATAATGCTCTATAAGTTCTGTCGAAATTTGGTGAATGTTTAATGTTTTTATACCAAACTCCAATATTTTCAGGCTCACTATTTTCAAAAATAGGTGTAAAGTTTCCTCCCCAAATTCTAGTGTTTTTTATTAATGAATCCTTTATTCTGCCATTAGTTATTGAATTAATGAATTTCCAATTACTGATCTCTGATTTGGTAATATTTAAATTTCTAACACTTGAATTGTCAAACGTAAAAAAGTGGGTATGGAGATGATTGCAAGTTATGTTGTCACAAACACTAAATATAAATTCAACAGATCTATTATTACTTATTTTATCATTCAATTCAAGTCCGCTGACATTTACAAATTCTATCTTTTTTTGCCTTAATATTTGACCTAAAAAATTAACAGGTGGTTCTATTCTTCCCATTTTTAACAATCTCAGATCAAAGTTGTAATAAACCTCCTCATTCTCATGAGCTTGATAATATTTATCAACAATTATTTCGTAACCGCTTATTTTATTTAGTTCACACCACTCAAAATAACTTTGAAAACTTCTTATGTATTCATACTTTACTTCGTTTTCATTATGTAAGGAATTTTTGTCGTATTTATACCAAACTTGATGTTTCGTTCTTCCATTATAAGTTACTTTTATTAAGTGGAAAATGTGGTCTTTTTTTATGTCTGTGTATTTGAACCTTAAGAAGTCACTTATATACCCATCCATTAAAATATCTTCAGTTAGTTCAAACGTTTTCATCCATTCTTAGAATCTAGGTAGTCTTCTTTTAAAGTTATCTAGTATTCTTGGATAGTCGTGCTTTTTTCTCCATTCATCAAAAACATATTGGGGAAGTAACCATAAGTCTAGGGCAGATAATTCCTTTGTGTCAATTATTTTTTCAAGTAACTCTTCTTCAGTTACGCTTCCATTTTCTTCATAAATTTTATCTACTATGCTCATTTTTTAAATTGCAGGTAACGTTTAGTATAAGAAACGTAGGACAGTTGATAAGCAATACGTTTCGGGTTGGTACTAGGCCAAATATAATATTTTGCTTTTATCTTTTTTGTTGAAAATGCCAAATTTTATATTTGGCGACTTTGTAAATAAACACAGTTTTTGGATTAAGCCTAAATCGTCCTATGTTTTTTATACCTTGTTGTGCGGTCGTTTATTTTTTCTTTAATTCAATCATATTATAAACTTCGCCAATACTATCAATAGGTGTATTACAAATATATTTTTCCGCATCTTTTATCAGAAGCATTTTTCTTTCAAACTTCATTTTATCTTGTCCTTCGATATTTACTTTAATGTATATATCGTTCGTTTTTTCAAAGAATTCAAAATTGTAAATATGTTGATGACGTCTATTAAATTTAAATTGCCTGAAAGACAAATAATATTTATTGTCATAGGTAATTAGGAAATCATTCTCTCCATAATCATTTATTATTTGATTTTCTTTTTCTCCATTATAAATTACTGAGTATTTATTTCTGTTTGAAAACAAATCTAAGTCATTATGTCTATTTATAGTATTTACGCTAATTCCGAATTCAATCTTTACTTTTTTATTAGTTAAGGGCTTTTGTGTTCGAATATTAATTTCATTAGAGTTCCATAACATTAGGAAATCATTATTCAGCTTTAGAAAACCTAAAACTCCTGCAATCAGAATTATTAATATTACAGTGATTTTTTTTGTCAATTTTCAGTTTTTTTGGGAATGACGCACAACGGCTTCGGCTATGATTAGTACGGGAATAAATAAGCGATTGATTTCCGATTAAGCACTTAGCCAAAACTTTTTATTTTGTTTTAATTTTTTCATTTTCAAAGCCAAATCTTTTGATTTGGTGGACTCTATAAAAATACACTAAACTTTGGATTAAGCACAAAAAACCGTATTAATTATAGCCATTGTTGGTTGTCAGATTATTTCGTCACAGTTATTCAATTCAGCGAATTCATTTAATAAGTCAAATCTCCACATTTCAATCATTTCCTTTTTGCTTTCTATTCTATCAAGAGAGTCTTTCTCATTCTTTAAAATAACAGTTTCCCAATCTTTACTACTCATATATGCAGTTTCCAATTTGATGTCAATAATAAAATTTCCATCCAAACAAAAGAGAGTATTAAACATAGATGAGTTTCCAATAAGTTCATTATAAACCTTTTCTGCTTGCTTTTTCAATTGTGTAAAATAAAATCCAGGATTTGAGTCTATATTTTTTTGACAAAACAAGCTACTCGGTAAATAATCATAAAAATATTTATCTACAATATTCATCGCTTTGTCAAATATTGGTTCGTAGACCTGAGTCCTCAAATTTTTTCTTTTTTCAGGTTCAATAATATATTTTAACGCTATACTTAATTCTAAATAATTTTTAATTTTCGTTTTCTTAGAAAATCTAAGAAGGTTATATAAAGATTTAGGAAAACGAACATTAAATATAAAATATTCATTATCATTTAATGAGTTTCTATTCTTATTTAAATAGTCCCAAAACCTCAGATTATTATTATACTCACTTTTAGATGTAGGGTATGTAGTAAACCTTAAAATCTCTCTTGTTCTTAGAGCTTCAACGTGAGTTGTCAACTCAATAAAATCTTTAATGTCTTTTTTAACAACATCATTGATTTGATGATTAGATACCCAAATATATTCTTCTGTTTTCATTTTTTTTAATTTGCAACCAACGTTTAGTATATGGTAAGTAGGGCAGTAGAAAGTGACAAACTTTCGAGCTTGCACTTAGCTAAATCGTTGTATTTTGTTTTTAATTTATTCATTCTTAAAAGCCAAATCAACGATTTGGCAGTGTTTGTAAATAGCACTAAATTTTTGAATAATCACTGAACGCTCTATTTACTATATACAGTGTTAGCAAAAGTTATTTTAAACTTATTTTCAAATCCATTTCATTTTTCATAATCCAAAGTACTTCAGCATTTCCCATAGCATCATCAACTGGATTATGTGTGTGTTTAGTCTTTCTTAAATGTTTCCATTTGGCAAATGTGTCCTTTTCTATACCACAAAATAAATCAGAAAGCCTTCGAGAAGTCCATCCAAAAGGGTTCTCTTCTATAAAATGGTGAAAATACCAACATATAAACATCCAGTCAAAGCCATTGTTGTCACTTATAAATATTGGTCTACCTTTGGAGTTTGTTTTTATCCAATCTTTAAATTCAGACATAACTTTTTTGGGTTCATCAAATTCCATTGTTTCTTCTCTAGTGTGTCCTGAAACATCCAAAGCTTCTGGAATCCACTTTTTAGAAATTGGCTTTAGTTTTCCATAAAATGTTCGATTCAATTTTTCATCTACAATTACAGCTCCAAAAGAGATCATTGAGTAATCTCCAGGTATTGGTCCATCAGATTCAATGTCTACCATTATGTAACTCATTCAGTTTTAATTCTTGCTAACGTTCAGTATAAGAAACGTAGGGCAGTTAATAAGCACTATCGTTTCGGTTTATCACTTAGCTAAATATAAATATTTTGCTTTTATCTTTTCTACTATAAATGCCAAATTTTATATTTAGCGGACTTTGTTAATATTCACAAACCTTTAGATTTATCACAAACGCCCTATGTTTTTTATACATTGTTAGCATACGTTTTAATTCAGCGATACATTTATTTTTGTTAAAATAGGAAGAACATTGCTTTTATATTCAATGTATTCAATTGAGTTAACACCCCAAACACCAATATCATTTTCATTCGTATGTGATATAGAGTTTTGATTTCGTCTTTCAAAAAAGTTCGAAATTAACTGTATTTCATCAACAGTGTAATTTTCCTCAGCCATTTTACGAGTAATTGCAAGTGCTGTTTTAGAAACCCCCGAAAAATATGCTCTCTCAAATAGTGATTGGAACTCATTTAATAAATGATTAAAACACACATTGTAATTAAGTAACAATTCGTTCAGTTTTCTCAACTTTATTTGTTGGGTTAATGGAATCGAATCATTTGAATTTAAAAAACTAGTGTTATAGACTGGATTAAATGAAGATAGTTTGTGATTAGAATCTAGAGAGTGGATTATTAAATTAAGATATTCTAAATCATAGGGGTCTTCATTTTTAATCTGTAATAGAATTAAATGTATTTCATTTTTATACTCAGTAAATTCTGTTATCAAATTGGCTTTAGTTTCGTTTTTTGCCTCAGAAATTAAAAAAGTTATTTGATGAAAGAATTTATCTAAAATGGTTAACTTTTGAGTAATACTTTTGTTTGTTCCTAGGTTTAATTTAATAAACTGAAATAATGAATTTCTACCTTCTTGTGTTATAGTCATTAGGTGAAAAAACACTTTTGGTTTGATAAGTATAAAATCTAATGCCTGAATATTATTAAATATTCCAGATTCCTGAATTTTTGTTATGGCTTCTGAACTTTTTGAATATGACAGACAAGATTTAAGTATGAGTATGTAATTTAAATATGCAGATTCTTTTGTGTCAATGCTTAATTGCGGTAATTCGGTAGATTGGTTTTTTAATCGTTGGATTATATAAATCTTCAAGGTCAAATTCAAGGTCAAAAGGACTATCTAAGCTACTAGCGTTTAAAAACTCAAGTTGACTATCTTCATCAGATATGCAAAATCTATCACATTTTGAGCTACTAACGGAAAGGTTTAATTTATTAATTAGGTATTCTGAAAAGTCATTTTCGATATCATATATTTTCTGCCTAACATTTTCTAATGGTGTAGAAGCATCTTCTTCAAAAATTAAATAGAAATCGTCAACATACCTTATATAACTAAAGTTCTCATTTTGAAGATACTTATCAGCAACATATTGGTCAAATCTAGAAAAGTATATAGAACTTAAAAAGCTTGAAATTAAATTTTGATTAGATACAGGTAGCCCCAAATTATTATGTTGGAAAAAACGTAGAAGAGTTACAATTGATTCTTTTGTCAGTTCATTAAAATTCAACTTTTGTTTTAAGGTTGGTGTACAATTTGTATCAATTAAATCGAAAAGAATTTTGTGGTCAATTGTATAAAAAAATGATTTTATATCAAGTGAAATAGCATATTTTACTTTTCCATCAACGGGTTTTGTTAAGCTTTCTTTTAGTCCTATAAATTCTTTATAATCTTCGTAGTAAAATATTTTAGAATTTACTGGGTTTTCAAAACTAAGTCTACCTCCATAGAATACGTCAATGTTTTTAGATTCGTAAATTTCCCTATCAAGTCCAATTTTTTTATCCAATAACTCTCTAACATACATTCCTAATGCATAATATGTTATTAAAGATGAAAGTGATAGATAATGAAATTCTCGTGTTTTATATGCCCTCTGTACACCGAAATATTTTTTTGAAAAGAACTGATTTTCAAAATAATAAAGAGAATCTCTTTTGATGTAATCATTGTAAAAATCCGAAACATTTATTGTGTCAATTTCAGATTGTCGATAAAGTGTGAAATCTAAATTGTTGTATAACGGACTTGTTTGTTTTAGTTGCTTTTTTAAAAGAAGAACTGCTTTCTCAAAATGATATTCTTTTAAAAAGTGTCCTAAATGAAATTCTCTTGCCATTTTTTATTGATTTCGTATTTTGAGAATGTATGCTAACGGACTTGTGTATGAAACGTAGCGTGCAAAAAGACACTAACTTTTCGGATTAACGCAAAGCCGTATTTTTATATTTTGTTTTTAATTTCACTCTTTTAAAAAGCCAAATTAAAAATTTGGCGGACTTTCTAAATATACACAAACCTTTCGGTTTAGCACTTATTAGCTATGTTTTTTACACCGTGTTGTGTGTAGGCTTTTTTTTATTCCATTCCTGTTATTAACTCTTTCCGTATAAAACTTAGAGATTCAGCATAATAATCATTTCCGTCCCAGTCTCCAATTTCTATTTGAGTTAGTTCATTATGCAAACAAATAACAGGTGTCATGGGTTCTAATTGTATTCCAAAAGATTTTTTTTCGTCATCATATATTGCGTAACTATTTTCAATTTCAGCTTCACCCCAACTAGTTTTTTCAATCAGTTTAGTTGCTTTATAGAATTTTAAATTATCAAATATTTTAGGTTCATTCACTCTTAAGATGTCATATAAATCTTTACCAAATTCAACATATCTGGCTTTAACTTCTTCAAAAGTCTCCTCGGTATATTCTTGAGAATTATTTAGTAAAGGATGGGGCATCTCATTTTGTTTTTCAGGCTTACACACAACGTTCTGTATAAGATGCCGTAGCCATCCCGTAGGGTGGCTATGCATTTTATACCTTGTTGTATGCTGGCTTTTCTATTGTTCAACTTTTAAATTCGGATTACCATATAAATGCATTGCACACCAAGCAGCAGGAGTAGGATATTTAGCATAAACCTTTTTATTTGCTTTAAAAAGTGCAATATCAATTGAATCTCCGTTATTAAATGAACTTAAAAATTCGGGTAGCCAAATTTCCGGAACGTTTATATGTAAACCCCAAAATGGAGCTATTATAGCTTTATAGCCTTTTTCAATATATGTTTTTACCAAAGATGTAATGTTATTTTTAAATAGTTCTGATTTGTAAGAACCCGAATGGCAGATTAAGAAAATTAAAACTTCTCCTTTGCCAATGACTTTGTTAAGATTTACTAGTGGTCTTTCAGATGGATATATAATTTGTTTTTCCGCAATATCTTTTTCTCCGTGAGAACAAATAATGTTTATATCGGAAGTTATAGAGGAATCCTTTTCCAATTTTGTATTAATATCAAAACTATTTTCGGTTAAAGTATCTTCTATTTTGGCATATAATTGGTTTAAGGTAAAATCTCCTTCTTCCTTTGGTATCCAGATAGATTTCGAATAATTTTTATTGATTGAAGTTGATTTATTTACTGATAAATACCATTCTGTAGATAGAATATTTGTAATGGGCTTACTTAAGTGCAGAAATTCACCATTTTGATTGAGAAATAAATTATGTGGAAAATCTGCTAGTTCCATATCTTTTATGAGATAAATGGAATCTGTATCATCATCAATATTTAGCCTGCTAAATAAAATTTCATTGTTTATTTTTTTTGCTTGTGCAAAATGTTCCTCTTCGTAAACATTTCGTACACCACCTTTATCTTTAACAGTATCATCGAATGAAAAACTCGAAAAATATTCTCCTTTAGTAAGGCTTTTAAATTTTGACCAATCCCATTCGGTTAACTCAAAATATTGAAAGGACTTATTTCTGAAAGTTAATTGAAATACTTTTCCCTCGGTTATTGCTAACCAAACTGTTGATTGAAATTCATTTTTAGATATCTTACTTTCAATTTCATCTCTTTCGCTATATATCTTGTTAAATTTTTCTAATTCAGTTGTAGGAACTTTAAAAGGAGCAAATTCAAATGATTCTTTAGATTTAAAAATCAAACTAAAATCCGATTTAATCATCATAGCCAACAAAATTGCTTCTGAATCTTTTTTTGCGAAACCATCTTCAATTATTCTATTCGCAATTTTAAGTGACATATCATTATCATAAACGATATCCGATTTGTTCCTCGTCTCATTTAATTTAATTAATGATTTTTTTAATTGCTCTTTCAAAGATGAGGAATTACCATCGATAATATTTTTATAGTCACTAATAGACTCTTTTGGTACAATTTGCTCAAAAATATTTAAATAATAACCGAGACCAGTAATACTGAAATTTGCATTTGGGAAAATCCTTCTAACATTATATAAGGTAATTAACCAAGGTAAAGATTCGTGAACTCCACCCGAGAATATATTCTCTCTTTCTTTGTTTAGATAATCTAATAATAAATCAGGTAACTTTTCTTTCTCCAATGGTATAAGACTTGTGAAGTAAGAATGGTCTATTGAACGCCTGTGATAACCAGAAAATTCTAGTGTTTTAGGTATGCTTTTATAAATTTTCACTGCGTAAGGGTATAAGCCAGTATTTCTAAAATATTTTATTGATTGCCATATTAATTCTTGTAGATATTTATCCGAAACTCCTTGCTTATTTTTTAATGCAAGGTGCATACTTATATTAGCATAGAGTAGAGCTGCTTGAGCACTACCTTGCACTGAATAACACCTGAAAGCATTAAAAAAACCAAATTGTGGATAACCATCATTAAAACTTGAAATTATAATTTCTTCAGAAACATCTCTAGCCGCTTGATAAAATTCAGAAGAGTTAAGTCTATCGATAAATATTCCGATTATAAAGTAAAAGAGTTCGGGATTGTTTAATCTAACGAGTAAATGCCTTAAAACAGGCAACTGTAACATCATATTATCGCTTTGTTCCTCTTTCCAGTCTACCTCTTTCGCACTTTCCTGTATTAGACTAATTTGTAAAGAGATTATTTCTTTTATTTCTAGCTCTGTTAAGTCGTTTGGAGGGAATTCAAAATCAGAAATTCTTAACTGATTATTTATTTTAAGGCTTTTTTCTAATAACTTTAAAAATTTACTATTTGATTCATCTGTAATCTCAGCTTTAGTTACAGACTGGTCTAATTTGTAAACATTACTTTGGCTAGTCAATTTTTTAAATAAATCGAAAAAGATAAATAAAGAATAGGAAATGGACTTTCTATCGTTATCTTCTAAAGTGGATAGAATTAATGGTGAAAATTTTCGATAAGTTTCGAAATCGGTTGCTAATATTTCAAGTATTTCAAAATAATGTATTGTAATTTCTTTTTCAAACACATTATTGTCGTTTAGATTTTCAGATGTTAATTTTGAATGAAAATCTTCAAATACTTGTTTGTTCATTTTTTTGTTGGAGTTTTTCAGCTTGCATACAACGTTCCAACTAAAGAGTGTTGCTTTAGTTTCGCGTAAATTTAGTAAAAATGACGGACTTTAGTTCGTCAGTGTGATTTTCCCAAGTGGGAAAATCCGCGAGCAATGCTTTTTAGTTATTGTTAAAGCGTGTTTTTTTATCGGCTCGAACCATTTAAATATGCCGCAGTAAAAAGTTTTTCAATTTTTCATTCAGATTCCGTCCTGTTTTACTGCCTTAAAAACATAGAGAAACTATATAAGATTTTCCCAATCCTTAATCAGTCAAAAAGTTTATAGATTAGCCTAAAAAAAAGCGATTTTTTCATCCGTTTTACTCCGAAAAAACTCCATTCTGCTTATTTTCTCATCGCTTTTTTTTCTTTGTACTAGGCACTAGACTTTAAAAATTAGCCTAATTTATCCGTTGCTATTTATTAAGATTTGTTATGCGCTTTAACGGTCTAGGCTATGAGTAGTGCGGGTTTTAAAAGCTGTAACTTTTGAGTTTTGCACTGACCCGAGCGAGCCTTTTGTTTATTTGTTATTTTCTATCAACTAATATACAAATTGCGAGCGGATTAGGAGCAATGACCTTTGGGTTTTACTTTTTGCCCGCATTACGTATAGCCATTGTTGTGCAACGTTTTTATCTATTCGGAATAATTAATGAAATGGATGTGTTTATACCAATAGAGTTGCTGAGCGTGTAATGAATCAATTCGTTTTTATATTGGGAAGAATAAAAACCTATTGGAATGTTTCCACCTATTGAAAACTTTATTATATCCTTCCATTTATAATGATATGAAATGCCTACCTGTATTTGAAATATATCTGTTGATATAAGTTCTTTTGTTTTACTATATTTTACGGAGTAAGAGTTGTAATTAGCAAATGCCTCAAGGTAACTAGAGTTATTTAATTTCTGCCAAATCCTTAATTTTTCAGGAAAAAGCAATTCGACACCTCTTTTGTTATTTTGAATTTTTAAACTTAAAACTGGGGTTAATAGTAACCTGCTTTCTACTTGGTTTAGATACACACCAAATCCATAGGAAAACATATCGTTCTTTCGTTTTTCGATATACGTTGTGTTATCCCAACTTATGTTACTCCTAAGCTGGTTTTTTTAAATGTCATTTGTATAGTTGGCTGTAAAACTTATTGATCCGTTCCAATTATTTTTGAATTGTTTTTGGATGTCAGAGGTCAACGAAAGCTTTGAAAACTCAGGTATTTCATAGTATTCTTTTTGAATTGAAGATAAATTAGAGCTACTTAAAACATTTTTTGCGTTTGTTGATTGAGAAAAATTCTGATAGCCTAATTGATAAGATAATTCTATTTTTTTCTTATCTATCTGATGACCATATTGAGTAAAAAAATCAAATATTTTCGTGTTAGCTGACACATTATTAAGTGCTTCAAGTTTTTCGTTGTTAATAGTCGAGTTTCGACAATTCATATAACTCACTCTAATAACTTCCAATTCGTTTTGTGCTTTTAAGTAATAAGGTATAAATGTTATACCTATCCAAAATATAAAAGAATTTTTCACTTTTATAAATTTAGCTTTGAAAGGCACTTTCGGATGCTTTTTTCAGTTTGAATAGACAGTTTACCTTCATTGTTGATGTTATTGCTGATAGATGAAATTGGTAAACTATTTGGTATAACCATAATCCCCATATGTATTAATATGGATGCAAAATGGGTTAACCCTCTTAGATTTCCTGCTCTTCCTTCTGAAACACCTATTAATAGAGCTGATTTATTATGAAAAGTTGGCTTAAAATCGACTGTTGAAACAATATCAATAAAATATTTGAGTATTCCTGAGAAGCTTCCGTTATATTCTGGAATAATAAAAACAAACTGCTTTGAGGAAATTAAATATTCTTGCCGAATGGAATTTGCATATGTATTATCTGATTGATAAGGATGGGAGTTTAATTCATTAAAGTCGATGAGACTCAAATCAAGTAAGGATATTTTTTGGTTAGTCATTTCTTGCAAGTAACTTAATGTCTGTTGAGCCACTTGAAGTGTTTTACTTTTAGGTCTGTCGGTGGAAGATATTATTGTAATCATTTTTGTTCTTTTTTGATTTTTTTGAAATACGCAGGCTTCCAAATTAAATTTCCAAAAACAATGCGAAGTTTATCCTTTAGCGTTCTACATTTTTTTACGTCTTGCCAAATATTTCTGTATTCTATAAAATTGATTTTTAACGGATTGTTTGTGTTAATAGGTCTAGTTAAACCGTATATTACTTTTTCTTCTTCTTTTTGATAAGTGCCAAATATGTGATCCCAAATCATAGTAATGCCGCCATAATTTTTATCTAAATACTTTCTGTTAGAACCGTGATGCACTCTGTGTACAGATGGCGTATTAAAAATCCAGTCAAGCCAGCCGAGTTTGCCAATACGTTCCGTATGAATCCAAGTTTGAAATTGAGCAACAAATATTAAACCTATAATAGCTTGAAATGGACTAAAGCCAATTAGTATCATTGGGATTAGGAATATCCATTCAATCATTGGTTCTACAATACTTAGTCTAAATGAGACTGTTAAGTTGTAATCTTCTGAAGAGTGGTGTACACTATGGTTTCCCCACAAGATACGGTGCTCGTGCTCTATTCGGTGCATCCAATAGTAGGTGAAATCAGCTGCAATTATAGCTAATATCCAAGACCACCAAGATTCAGAAATTTCTAAGGGAGTGATATAATGAAAAGGCATTAATGCTATAATTCCAATTGAACCAACAATGGTTTTTTCTAATACCTGATTGATTAGAAAAATAGAAAAATTAGCTATTGAATCTTTCCACCTTCTTTGCTTTTTGGTTAGTAAGTCAACAATAATTTCAAGAGCTATTATCGTCATATTAAAAATGAAAAAATAGGCGATATAGTTCATTATAGGAGATTCCTCAAAAAGTGATATTAGTCTTGCGAAACTCATAGTTTTAGTTTTTAAAATGAATGTTTAAATATTTGGCTTCGGGGTCAGAAACGTCATCAATGATTAATATCAACTCATTCTCCGATAGTTTTTCAATAAAGAATTTTAAATTATCCTTTTCGTTCTTTTTAGATAGAATGAGTTGTTTTTTTGCTGGTTTTAACTGCCATTTACCGCCTTCAAATATGCCTTCACTAATACTTGTAAAGGTCATATCGGTATTTAATTTTATGTAATCGTTTTTTTCTTTTTTAGAAGGTGCTTCAGAATACCAGCCTATGGAGTATTTATCTAAATTCCATTTTTTAGATAAATTGGTAATATTCAATTCAGTGTTAACAGTTTTGGGATTTGTAAAACCTAACAAAAAGAGGTAACTGAATACTAAAGTAATATTGAATAACTTTTTCATTGTTGTGTTTTAGTTTGTGAAGGAATGAAATAGGAAAACCAAGTGAACCAAAGTAAATTGAGTAGCTCCCAAGCAGATTCTTGACCTTGGAAATAATGGAGTACGTTGGGTAATTTATAAAAACCAATAACGCCTAAAAAACCTAAGAACCAATAGGTATTAAATTTGTAACTTTTTTTCATAATGCAAAGCTACAAGCTGTTATAGGCTGGCTGTTTGTCCGTTTTGGACAATTTATTGAATTGGAATGTAGATTTCTGTTATTAAATCTTTTTTAGATACTTTTTCGTGGTGGTTTATATAAAATTCTAAGGTGGGTTTGTCTTCAAATTCCAATTTCACATCAGTCATCCAAGCACTGTATATGTGATTATAGGTATCCACCAAATTTTCATTAGCTCCTTTATGAATAAACTTTGCATACTTCTGAGCAGAATGTTTTTTTATATTAAATAATCCTTCTAAGGCAAAATTTATTGGCTCATTAAGTATTAGAGCAACATTCGTACGGCACTTAAAATCATCTGTTATTTCGTTATCATCTAAGGTTTCTGAGAAAAATATGCTGTCATTAGTAGGTAGTTTGTTTTGGTGTGTATATTCAAAAAAAGTATTCCAAGTTTGCTCAATAGCTTCTATATTTTGTGTGTTGCCTTTATGTTCTAGGTAAATAAAGTCAAATTCAGGAAGTGTTTCTGTTGTAAAATTAATTGACTCTTTTGGGTTATTATTAAAGAATTGTTGATTAACCTTCAGTAGTGTTTCACTAGATTGTCTAAAAGTAGTTGGCGAACAGTCAAATCTTTTTTTAAACGCTTTACTAAAAGAAGCAATATCACTAAAACCAACATCTAAGGCAATGTCAAAAATTTGCTCATTGGAGTATTTTAGATATTCAGCAGCTTTATCTAGTCGAATTCTTTTTATATGCTTTCCAATAGTTTCGTGATGTAAAGACTGAAAAATTCGATTTATATTTCGATAAGAGTAATGACTTACTTCTTCAATTTTTTCGATATTAATTTCTTGCTTGAAATTTTCATCAATAAACCGAATTAGGTTCTTGTATCGTTCTATTTGTGTAAGATTATTCAAGTGTATTTTAATGTTGCACAACGGTGAGTATAAGAAACGTAGGGCAGAGTGTAAGCTCTAAGTCCAGGTTTATAACTAAGCTAAATATAATGTTTTGTGTTTATCTTCAATATTGAAACACCAAATTTTATATTTGGCGGCATAGCGGATTAGCCCAAACCTTTTGAATAATCACCATACAGCCCTATGTTTTTTATACAGTGTTAGCTGTAGTTTTTTATAAATTCTAAGGCTTCATTTTCATTTGGAAGCTTTATTGTTTCCCTTTTTTTAATCTGTTCCTTAAAGTATTTTTCAAATTCTTGATCAGAAAAGTTAAAACTACCATTTTTTTCTTTCACACCTGCTTTATACATATTTTGAAGCCACTTTTGTGTTACAACTTTCTTTATAACATTTTGGATTTCAATTTTGTCAAATTCAGTTTCAGTAATCAGATAATCAAAGGACAATTGGGATATACTGTTTTTAAGAATTTCAAACATTTTTTTAGAATCATCATCGCTTATTAAGTCAGCTATTTTTTTTACTCCAACCGAACCCCCTAATCCTCCAAGAATTCCTCCAATTATTCCACCTGCGGCAACTCCAATTGGACCACCTGCTGCTCCAATTGTTGCTCCTCCTATAGCCCCACCAATTCCTCCTCCAACACCACCAACATTGACTGCTAAATTTTTGCTAAACTGATTCCAAGAAATTTTATTGCTAAATATTGCCTTATAAAAATCAGGAATTGTGATTATTGTTGTTGTGACTACTGCTGTTACAGCATTTGTCCTCAATAGTTTTGTCGCACTATTTTTTGCAGCAGCTCCACTTATGTTTTTTCCTAATAAAGTTGAAGTTGTTTTATGAATTACACTTTTTCCTACGTTGGTTTGGTAAATTGTATCTACTACTCTTCTCGAAATTGTAGTGCTAAAAGCAGCAAAACTTCTACCTAATGTTGTTCTTAAGAATTGTTGGGTTAAAACTCCAGTAGCAAGAATAAAACCACCAGACTTTAATGCAGAAGCTGTTGATATTTTAAAAGCATCCAAATTTGACATTCCATTCCATTTACAATTAGCATATTGTATTCCAAATGAAATACCAAAAGCATATGCACTTATTACGCATTGACTTTTGATATCAAATAAAATAGAATCTATATTTCCAGCTTTTGCGATATTCCTTGCTTGTTTATATGAAACACTTCCTTTTTTGATTATGTTTTTTGCCTCACTTGGATTAGTATAGCCTTCAACTTTCCCTTCTTTTATTTTTTTAGCCATTATTTTCAAGGCTTCATCATATTGGTCGCTTGGAACTTCTAATGTTTGATTAGAATATTTATATTTTCCTGTATTTATATCGAATGATGAATCAACAGATCTTTTCGCTGAATTGTAATATTTTGTTTGAATTAGCTGTCCGTTTACAATTCTATCTGCTCCATTTTTTTCATTGAATAGCCCGACTTTTTCAACATTTTTTCCTTTTAATATGTCTGTCAGTGCATTTGCATCTTCAGCGGAAAATCCGTGTCCACTATTTGTTTTATATTTAGTCCACTGTTGATTTTCCATACTATTAGCAGACGCTGTAGTGAAGGATGTTTTTATATTGTCTTTCTTTCTCATTTTGTAAATCTCGACCAACGTTAAATTTATTATTGATTATCAGTTGTTTATGATTTTATGAAATTATCCCAAAATCAACTCCAATTTACATCTTTTTTGACGTTAGTTCAAGGAATTAATCGGTTCCTGATTGGGAATTACAGCTAACGGTTTCGGCTATGAGTAGTTGCTTATTAGGGAACTAATTTAGCAAAAGGGGAGTAATCTGAGGAATATTCAGAGAATATTCCGACTGGCGATTAGGTACTCAAGCAATTACTTATAGCCATTGTTGTATGTTGCGTTTTTATAAGTTAGCATTTTACTTATTGTTAACTAATTTGTTCTATCGATTGTCTAAGATAATTACAGTTTATTTTAAATGCTTTTTATACTTGTTACATCTTAAGGCTGTCCTTATTAAATTAGATTCGGTCATCTTTTTATTGTTTGAGCTTTATTAAAGTCTGTGTTCTTGGAGTTCTATCCTATGATTGAGTAACAAGTTTAATCATCTAAACTAATATGGTGGTTGGTTTAGTTACATAGTCAATAAAGACAGTCTTATTTGTTCATTCTTTAAACGCTATTGTTTTTATTGATTCATGGCATTGATGAGAATAATAATTTTTTTATAAATAAATTTTATGAGTTGTAGACTCTAGTTAATTCCTCAGATGCCAAAAAAAATTAGGTGTAAAAATCATTAAAGACCACTAGAACTTAGGCGTAAAAATTTAGTTTTTATTAGGGATATCAGGAAAATGGACAATTTCAACTTCTATTTCATTTCCATATGTTATTCGAACAGAACACAATACTGGTACATTAATTCCGTTTTTAGAACCTGGTTTCATCGAAGGTATTTTCTTGAATACTCTTGCTACTTCTGCTTGAACAATTATTTCAGAATGTCTTATTTTCATTCCAGAGACTTTTCCATCTTTACCAATCACAAAAAAGGCTTCTATTTGTTTGGGTTTTGATAGACCTAAAGATTTAGAGATATTCAAATTAAATTCTTGTTTTATAAATGAGGATATACTTTTTTTGAAACATTCCTTTATTTCGTTTGGAGAAATATTTTCGCAACCATAGAAAACTGGTACATTATCTACATCTTTTAATGGAGTCCTACCAATAGGAAGATAATCATCAAAGTTACCATCCCTAGATATTAGGCTACATAAGCTTAACATTGCCAGTTCTTCTTCTTCATTAATGCCTTCTTGAATCTGCAACTGATGATGGATAGCATTGATTTTTGTAATCAGATCACTTTTAGAATTTTGTTTACATGAAATAAACGATAAGCCAAATATGGGAAGAAATAATAATAACTGATAGGAGGTTTTTCTATTTAAATTTAAAAAGCAATTCATATGATTTATTTTTACATTATTAGTTAACACCAAAATACATTAAATGTCTAGCAGAAACACCAAAACAATAGTAGTTTGGTATAAAATATACGGTTTTAGGTATGAATTTTATGATTTAAAATATTGTCCTTGTATTTTTTAGAAACAGAAATTTCCATTTGGGTAAGATATATAGTATTTCGATTTTTCCAAGATTGAAAATGCATTGGATTAATTAAATGTGAGCGATGAACTTGAATTAAAAAATCTAAATTTTCTTGAACTACCTTAAGAGAAGAGCGTATTAGTTTTGAAGTTAGTTGATCATTCCGAAGAAAAAATATCTCAACATAATTCTGAGAATTCGTAACACAGATTAAATCAGACTTATTGATGTTTAGAATATCTAATCTATTCTTCCCTTTAATGGTTATTTTATCATGTTTTATAGGGATAAATTTTATTAAGTAAATTCTAGCTAAAAATAAAATTGGTGTTGTAATTAATGCAGACTTTAGAATAATAAAATTTAAAAACTCAAAAAAATTATATATACCATTATGAATTGGACTTTTATAATATATATAGGAAATTATTAAATAAACCACATGAAAAAGAAAGAGAACCAGAAGTTCAAATCCAAAGTTCCATTTTAGATTTTTTTTATAGATTAAACTTTGAAAGATTGTAATTAAACTATAAGAAATAAATGCAATAATACTAAAGCTAATACTTGTTTTAGTCCAATTGAAATTTAAAGTTCCATTATCAAAAGGCCTAATAAAATAGGCGAAGAGAAAAATCCATATACTTATAAAAACTCCAATAATTAGGTGATGATTAATCGAAGGGTTTAGTTTATTCATTTGTTTTTAGTTTGTTGCTAACCACCTGATTTTTTTTCTAAGTAACATACAACGTTTAGTATAAGAAACGTAGGGCAGTTGATAAGCTTATCGTTTCGGTTTAATACTTAGCTAAATATAAATATTTTGCTTTTATCTTTTCTTCTATAAATGCCAAATTTTATATTTAGCGGACTCTGTTAATATGCACAGAACTTTCGGTTTATCACAAACGCCCTATGTTTTTTATACATTGTTGTGTTTTCGTACTTTCTTTCGCAAACTTGCTAGCGTTGGCAAAGTCATACTTTTTTGCAATTTTTGGCTTAAGCGATGGTTAGTACAAATTGCAAATGGGTATGACTTTAAGCGTTGGCTTTTTAATTTATTAAATCACTATACTGTAATCCCAAATTTTGGACAAATTCTTTTTCCTCAACCTCAATAATCTTAAGTCTTTCAGCTAATCCTCTTTCAAATTCTCTTTGATTATGAAATTCCATTATCCTTTTATTTATGAAATATTTCTCTCGAAAATCTATATTTTTTATTTCCAATAAAAAGGACATTTCTTTTGGTTTTTTAAACTGAAAAGGTAAATCTTTTTCAGATGTTTTAGTATAAATAATTAATGGAATAAGATTAGAGTGTTTTTTTACTCCTTTGTATAAGTATGTCAATTTTAAAGTTTCAATATCTTCTGAGTTTATTGGATTAAATCCATTCGAATAATTAAGTAAAAATAATTGATAAGCTTTAGATCTTACACTTCCTGAGGAAACAGATTTAGGAAGATCTGCTGTAGAAAACTTATGATTTGACTTATCGAAAAATACAGGGTTTACTAATTCATTTTCAGTGAAATGTATAAATTGTTCAAATGCTAAACGAATTTTACTTAATGAAAAAATTGTAAAGTAATTTGAATAAGTTGTAATCCAAAACCATTCTTTTAGCTTAGAAAATTGTTGTGAATTTGGATTTTCAACATTATTAAAGAAATGAGTTAAGAAAATTAATTGATTATTGTATGGTAAAAGTTTTTTATCAATTACAAGAAGTTCTTCAAAGAGAAATTTTATCGCTTTTTTTATACTATTAATAGTTTTAATTGATATGTATTGAAAGTCTGAACGAGTAGCTAATTCCTCTAGGTCTTGGTCAAAATAAACTTTGCCAAACGAATTCTGAATACATTGAACTAATATTTCTCGTTTAATACTTTCAAAATTATACTCTTTTAAGTCCTCTAAGAGTAATGTAAATAGTTCTCCAAGATTAAAGCCATCTTCATTTGATGTTAAAGCCGAAAGCATCCAATCTGAAGATATTTCGACACCTTTAGAATTAATTCTTGAAAATATATCTACAGCGTCTTTGATAGTTCCTCCTAATATTTCAATTGAAGGGATTTGGTAGTCGATCAAAGTCGAAGATAATTGTTTTGCACGTTCAATATATTTATTAAGGTTTGGGTCTTCTCTTAGTTCATTCCTTAAATTATCGATATAATCTAAAAACTCATATGTGTCAATTAAAATATAAACTGGTACATCAGTTATTGAAGATGCACTTTTCATTTTAAATATTTGCTCATCAAGATTATAAAACATAGTAAAATGTTTTTCTAAAATTGTTTTATCATATTTCAATTGTGTCTTATTAGGATTAGTTAAGCAGCCAAATAAAGTTGATAATCTTTGAAAACCATCCAAAACATAAAAATAGTTTGTTTCATCTAAATGTTTAATCTTGTATGGACCAATTTGACCTTTGTTAGAAAAACTTTTTAACGGTTGCCATAATAATATTGACCCAATAGGATATTCTTTACTAATACTATCAAAAAGCTCAATTTTTTCTTTATCACGCCAAACAAAATCACGTTGAAATGTTGGAATTTTAAACCTTCCTTCTTCTATTAATGTCATAAATTTCATTAATCTATGAACATCTGGTTTTACTTGTATTTGCTTTCTCATATTAGCTCAGTAATTTTAGCCAAAAGATCTTCTAGCTCTCTTGGGTTTTCTTGATGTGCTGTTCTCTGTTTTAATTGATCTTTAGTAGCATTTAGAAATAGTTTTGGAAATTCTGATTTGATGTTTTTATAATTCATCTTATTTTTTAAAGCTTTGTAACTTTTGTCAGATAAATCTTGGAAGAGATTCAATATATTTTCATCAAGCTTATTTCTATTTTTATTTTGAAATCCTTTCTCCACATCAAAATAGTCTTTGGGAATTGGATTTAGTGCTTTATAAGCATTTATATATTCATCGTGACCAACTATTGTCCCAATGATTTCATCAGGAATATAATTTTCAATTTCTCGCTTTTCTAAAATATGGAAAGGCACATTATTTTCTCCTAAATATTCTTCTAACTTTACTCGTGATACACTTGTATCATTAGGATATCTTTTGTCACTGTCAATAAGTACATAAAGCCTAAGGTAATTATGTTCCTTTTTAGGTAAAAAAAGAAAGTTAGATTTTCTCGCTTCAATAAAATTCTTAATATTACCGCATCCACCAGCATTTCCATATTCAACCCATCCATTTTGCTTTTGTCTTCTAATTTCAGAACCTTCCTCTTCGAATACAGATAGTAATGAATCAACGAAAAAACCATCATTTAGACTATTTTCCAAAATGATAATCAATGGTTGATTGAAAAATCTTTTAGCTTCTAATATGTTAAATTCAGTTTCAGACGTTTCTTCAGAAACCGTATAATTTGGTACTGAACTTTCTTGAATAACGCGATTATAATGCTGTTCGGCTATTTCTCTTTCCGTATGTGGTAAATTAAGAAATAACTCAGAATCCAAAATTTCGGTAAACTCACAGAAATAATCATATCTATTTCTGTCTGAAAATAATCCTAATAATTGATTAACCTCTTGTAAATTAGATTTTTTCGCAAATAGATTTGACTTTAACTCAATCAACATATTATTTATTGTTTAATTGGGCATTTCTAATTGCCATTGTTTCATCTAAAGTTTCACTAAAAACATTCTTTGGCCAAGAGGATACATTTCCATTATCATCAACATCTATTTTTTCTAATGAACTTGTATTATCTTTATTGTCATATTCTACAAAGTATATAGCAAGGCTATTTTTATCAATTGTCCTTTCAGCAACTAATCTTCTCAAGCGTAAAATGAAATTTTGAGAATGAGTTTCTATTAAAAATTTTTTATTTGAAGATTTTGATGATAATGCAATTAATTCTGCTAAGTTTCCGTGAGCTGCTGGGTGTAAATGTAATTCAGGTTGTTCTAAAATAGTTAATACTTGTTTTTTGTCTTCCAAAAACGCACTTACTACAATCGGTAATGCTTGTGTCATTCCTTCTCCAACATCTTTAATATTTATACTAAAATTTGGGTCTTTTCTGAATAATTCGATTTTATAATCAGGTTTAGCTTTGTCATTTATTTGAATACCCCAACCGTCGAAATTTTTTTCATACCAGCCACTAACTTGTTTTAGTAATTTTCCTTCTCTTTTAACAAAGTCATTTATTAATATTTGATATGCATTCTCTCCTTTATTACCAACTTTTAGTGTTTTTGAACTGCCACTAATGTTGTACGTTCTTTTAGGAATTTCTCTAAAAGGACCTACATAATTAGTGTTTAAACTTATGTCTAAACTTGTATTGTCAATTTTTGGATTAATATCTGTGATTTGAAAACCAGAAAATTCTACTTTATGGTTTAGTCTAGTAAATTCATCAAAGTATTCATCCTTTTTATCATTATAAGAGAGCTTTAAAATGTTGTTATATTGCCATTTTCTGATTTTTGGTAAATCGGAATCTTTGACACCAGATGTAACTTCAACATCAAGGGAGTTTTTATTTTCTATAATAGAAAGCTCTAAACTCCCTATTTCTCTACCATAAACTAGGTCTCTAAATTCAGCTCCAAGTTCAACACCGTTGTTATTATATAAAACAGGTTCATCATATTTGCCTAGAAGAGAGGTTTCCAACATTGTCGGTAGCTTTACTACAGCACTTTTACCAGAGCTATTTTTACCAATTATTACAGTTACTGGTTTAAAAACAATTTTCTGTTTTTCTTTGAAAGATTTGTAATTTTTAAAATATAATAAATCAATCATTATAGTTTTCTTTTATTAAATTTATAGCATCCATTGCATTTTCAGTATCATCACTAATTACTTTTTCAATTTTATCTGCTAGCCATAGAGTTCGAAGTTCTCTTTCATTTAATTCTAATACTTTTGATATTTTACTGATTTGTATTTTATTAGCCTTTCGATCTCCTTTTTCAATTTTACTTATCAAGGCAGTATCAACTTCTAAAAAAGCAGTAAGTTGCCGTAATAACATATCTTTACTTTCTCTAGCTTCCCTTATTTTTTGTCCGAAATAATTATTCATAGCTTTTATTTTCAAGATTTCATTTTACTGTCTTGTCAATATTTGTCAAATATAATATCTTTTTATGAAATTGATTTTGAGCGTTTGGGAATTTTAGCTCTTTTGGTTTTAGACCGTTGGCAATATGTGTTGGCAAAAACCGAAAGTGCTTAAATATGCGGCTGGTCGTATGAAACACAACGTTCCAACTAAAGAGTGTTGCTTTAGTTTCGCGTAAATTTAGTAAAAATGACGGACTTTAGTTCGTCTGCGTGATTTTCCCAAGTGGGAAAATCCGCCTGCAATGCTTTTTAGTTATTGTTAATGCGCGTTTTTTTTATCAGCTCGAACCATTTTAAATATGCGGCAGTAAAAAGTTTTTCAATTTTTCATTCCGATTCCGTCCTGTTTTACTGCCTTAAAAGCATAGAGAAAGTATATAAGATTTCCCAGAACTTTAATCAGTTAAAAGTTTATAGATTAGCTTGAAAAAAAGCGATTTTTTCATCCTTTTTACTCCGCAAAAATTCCATACTGCTTATTTTTTTATCGCTTTTTTTTCTTTGTGTTAAGCACTAGACTTTAAAAGTTAGCCTAATTTATTCGCTGTTATTTCATCAAGCTTTATTATGCGCTTTAACGGTCTTGTATATGAAACTTAGCGCTGAAAATAAGCGATAATTTTCGGATAAACCACAAGCCGAATTTTTAAATTTTACTATTTATTTTACTTTTGGGAAATCGTCAAATTTAAAAATTTGACGACTTCCTAAAAATGCCCAAATCTTTGTTTTATCAAAGACTCGCGCTATTTTTTATATACGTTGTTGTGCACAGGCTTTTCGCTTTATGTTTTTATAAAATTCTAAATTTAAAATATTGGTCTAAAAATATTAGAAGAGAACTTGCCAGAATTATTATAATAGTGGTCCATAATTGAAATTTCCAATTCAGTTTATATTTTCTTGATATTTTATACACTAGGAAAAATAACAATCCACTAATAATAATTGATAGAGTGAAAGTCCCAATTCCCAAAAACTGACCAACACGTCCTTCATCGTTAGTCATTATCAAATTAAATAGTCCAGCTAAAAATCTCATATAAAATGTTGTGAACAAAAATGTATATATATATTTATTCCAACCTTTTGATTTCAGATATAAAAAGACGAAAATTCCTTGTAAAATAGTTATTATAGGCGCAGATATAGAAATAATAGCTTTATGAGTTTCAGAAGGGTTTTGTCCTTTTAGGAAAGATGTTCCATTTAATCTCATAATATTTTTATGTCCTAATAATTCACTTGTCATCCAATGAGTAAATTCGTGAATTATCCAAGTAGCAAAGACTGCAAGTACTCCTGCTAATATGTATTTTACTGTAATTTTTTGATTGGTCATTCGTTAATTGTAGTTTTTTAGCTTGTGCACAACGTTCCAACTAAAGAGTGTTGCTTTAGTTTCGCGTAAACTTAGTAAAAATGACGGACTTTAGTTCGTCAGTGTGATTTTCCCAAGTGGGAAAATCCGCGAGCAATGCTTTTTAGTTATTGTTAAAGCGCGTTTTTTTCCAAGCTCGAACCATTTAAATATGCCGCAGTAAAAAGTTTTTCAAATTTCCATTCAGATTCCGTCCTGTTTTACTGCCTTAAAAGTATAGAGAAAGTATATAAGATTTCACTGATCTTTAATCAGTCAAAAGTTTATAGACTAGCCTAAAAAAAAGCGATTTTTTCATCCGTTTTACTGTGCAAAAACTCCATACTGTTTATTTTTCTTCTCGCTTTTTTTTCGTTGTATTAAGCACTAGACTATAAAAATTAGCCTAATTTATCCGCTGTTATTCCATCAAGCTTTATTATGCGCTTTAACGGTCTTGTGTATGAAACGTAGCGTGCAAAAAGACACTAACTTTTCGGATTAACACAGAGCCGAATTTTTATATTTTATTTTTTCTTCTTTTAAAAGCAAATTAAAAATTTGGCAGTCTTTATAAATAAGCACGAAGCTTTCGGTTTTGAACTTATTAGCTATGTTTTATACACCGTGTTGTAAAGCGTTCTTTTTCATTAACTCTTTTTCGTAATTAGTATCAAATCCGATATATGTTATTTCGCTAATTTTTATTTTTTCACTACCAATCCATTCTGCATCTTCATTCAGAAGTTCTAATTCCACTTCGGTTTCTGAAAGGTTTTTAATCTTACCTACAAAATACGAATCGTCATCAATTTCATTAAATATTGCTATTAATCTCCCGTTTTTCAACTCCAATAAACACTCAAACATATTGTTCATTTTGTCAAGTGATAGTTTGTCAATAAATTCTGAAGAGTTATGGTTCTTTATTTCGTTCAATTCTTCATCATCCCATTCGCGATACTTATCAATCTCGTAATCTCTAATTACCGCGAATCCGTCAAACTCTTTAGTTTCTTCATTAAAGCAAATGAAAACAAATATTTCATCATTTGATTTTAAACCAATTCCAGAATATAATTCATCTCTATTTGGAAATAAATCTACGTGTATTGGAATTTTATTTTTGATTTCATTTTCCATTTTTTCAAATGCTTTACAACGTTGTTGTGTATGATTTCGTTGCGTGTTTCAGCAACTAATTTAGCAAATACTGACCGAATAGAAAATCCGCGAGGATTTTCGTAAGTAGGCGAGTACTAGCAATGAATTATACACGGTGTTGTAAAACGTTTTTTTAGTCTAAATATTCAACATCAGAACGAACTTTCTTACGCCATATTTTTCCATACTTTTTATCCATGAGTTCAAATATTCGCTCGTTATATATTTTTATGTACCCCTCAGCTGGAGGTGTACAACCAAAGTCAAAATATTCTATTCCATATTTTTTCTCAAACCTTGTGTCAGATAGAGAGTTTGCTCTTGGCGCAATCGATCCAACTAAAAGTAATTTTGCTCTATTATTATTCCAGTCTTCGTCTGCTTGTTCTTTGTTATATTCACAGTGAGCTTCTATGATTAGAGTCGTTTTGTTAATTCCATCGTTGGTTTTTATTTTAAAAACTTGATTATCATATCCAAAAACTGAAAGTTGAACTTCATAAAGTTTATATGGTTTCAGATTTTTAATTCGAAAAAAACCTAAACTATCTGCCATTGTCATTCTCTCCAAAAGAGGCTTTTTGCTGTTAAGTAGTTCAACATAAATTTCTGAAATTGGTTTTACACCAGTAATAGAAGATTTTACATATCCGTTAATCTCAACTTGAGAATATGAAATTCCATAAACTAATAAAAAGGTCAGTTTGAGAAGTGTTTTCAATATATTCATTTTCAAGAGCAATGTTTTACAACGGTGAAGTATATGAAAAGTAGGGCAGGTGATTAGCGATATTTTTCGGTTTAGGCATGAGCCAAATGTTTTGCATTTTGTTTTACCTTAAAAATGTATAAAGGCTGAATCAAAAGATTTGGCGGTCATCGAAAACACGCCAAACCCATTGATTTTTTTTGGTAATTGCCCTATTTTTTTATATACAGTGTTAGGGGCAGTTTTTTATTTCACATTCCATTCGAAATCTTTTGTGTAAAATATAATGTTATCCATTCCAGAGTCATAGAATTCTGCCTCAATCATAAGTTTTTCGGATTTTTTTAGTTTTGAAATTATTTTTGAAGCACTCCCAAGGAATACAACATCTGCACTACCCGATGATGAGTGATTTGCCGAAACTCTAATTGGTGCTTTATCGTCAAATTTAATTCTATAAGTTTTCTCACCTGAAAAACCAGAAATGAATTGACATTTTGAACAAGACAGATAAACATCATTACTTCCTTTCCAATTTCTAATACTCAATGTAAAATTTGAATTACCGTATGGAAAACCAAATTTTATCGAATTTTCAGATTTAATGTAGGCAACTGTTCTTTTAGTATTGTCCATTTCATCTATGTCCTCAGAGTATCGCCACTTTGTCTTGTTTTCATCTTCTGTGTTAGTAGAGTCATTAGAACTTTCATTTGTTGTTGAATTTGAAGATGATGAACTTTCCTTATCGTCCATACTTCCGAAAGCGATGAAAACGAATAAAGCTAAAGCCGAAGCAGAAATAATGTGCTGTAGATTTTTTTTCATTGATTTTTAAATTTTAAGTTATTGATTTTTGTAAAAAATATGAATGGTAAAGTCATTCCTAAAATGTAAAAAAGTAAGTCGGTCAAATCGAACGTTCCAACTACAAATCCGAATAGTTGTCCTATTTCGCTACCGATTGCCAAAATTGGAATAATTAAAACCCAAAATGCGTTTTTAAATGAAATAGAATTTTGCCAAACTGCCAACATTAAGCACACATACGAGAAAATCCAAAGTCCGTCTGGAAGTGAGAACAAAATCCATTCTGGAAGTTCATTTGCAAATTGAAAAGTTAATTTTCGCATTCTGTTTGTCAGTCCGCCCAAACCAATGGTTTCATACCATCCAAACATTTTGAGCGTTGCAGTTCGGAACAGCACATAAATCAGCCCGCCAAAAAGCAAAGTCAAAAAAGTTCCGAAAAATAATTGTCTTTTCATTCTGTTTCAAATCCGTAAAACGTACAAAAATAGAAAATTCAATTTGATGTTTTTTACAGTTTTTTTCATTTAGCCGAATTTTTGTTTAAAAATTGCCCCTAACGTTCTGGCTAAAGAACGTTGCGTAAAATTAGCGAAAGCATTATAAAGCACCAAAGATTAATTTGCCTTCGTGATTTTCCCAAGGGGAAAATCCGCCCGCAATGTTTTTTAGCCCTTGTTACCATTTGTAGCGACACATTTGAGTGAGTTCTTTTCATAAAGCCGAGCAATACCACGAACAGCTTTCGCTTAATTTTTACAGCATTCAAAACTTTTTTATCCGACCAAATTCCTCACAGTTTGTCAAAATCCGTCCGCTTTAAGCTGTCATTTTTATCAGCAGAGTGAAGTCAGTCTGTTTTCAAAGTTTTGTAGAATCCGTTCGAGTCAGTTTAAGTCCAGTTTTTTAATCCGTCTGATTTCAGTTTGCATATTGATTTTCAATTTATCGTTATGAATCAGATTTAATTTAACAACTATAACGAAAAGATTTTAAATTTTTCCCGAGCTATAAATGGTAACGTTTTGGCTATGGTTAGTGCGGGAATAGAAAGTCGATAGACTTTCAATTTAGCACTAAGACGAAGCATTTTGTTTGCTTTTATTTTTTTCTTGTTCAAAAGTCAAATCAAAATGATTTGACGACCTTATAAATATACACTAAACTTTTGGTTAAGCACAAAACCCGTATTAATTATAGCCCTTGTTGTAGCACGTTTTTATTTTCATTCCATTTATCTTGTTCTTTCCATATCATTTCCTCATCTTTTATTTCAAAATAATATTTATTCAGCGTGTTAATTAATTCGTTAAAACTTGATGAATTATCTATCATATTTTTAAAAAAATCAGCTTCCACAAACTGAGTAAAAACATCATCGTCTTTGTCTATACAGATTTTGATTTTGGTTTTTAATTCCTCCAATTTGTATATTCCGATTTTTTTCCAAACAAGTGTCACGTCATATATAGGATTATAAATTGTTTTAGCTAAAAATCGATTCCATTTTGTGTTTTTAAATTTGTCTGTTTTTTGCGAAAAATTCCATACTTCCATATTTTTAGAATATAATTCAGAATCACTTTCATTTTGAATCAAGTTGTAAGCATTGGTTCTGGTAAAGTATTTCATAGTATCTTCATTAATAATCTCAAATCCTCTTTTTTTATAAATCGATATTAGAGGAAGTTTAGGCTTTTCAGATATTTGATTTTTATAGGTCATTTTTAATGTGCTACAACGTTAAATATATGGCATTTAGGGCAGAGGACAAGCGATTACTTTCGGTTTAGCCACAAGCCAAATTTTTTGCATTTTGTTTTAATTTTTCTGTTTTAATACCAAATCAAAAGATTTGGCGACTTTGCAAATAGACAATAGCCTTTGGATTAAATAATAATCGCCCTATTTGCTATATATAATGTTATATGCTGGCTTTTTTACAGGGCTAATATTTTATCAGCCACAATTAAACACTCTTCCAAATTACTTGGTATTCCCATTGAATTTGTCTCCAATTCTAAAAGCCTTTTTCCGATTTTTATTCGGTCGGCACCTTCTTTTTTTAGATTGAAAAGACCTGTTACATATCCAGAATATTCATCTCTTGGCGCAACATCATTAATTCCGATTGGATCCCAATCATACCAAAGTATATCGTCTATCTTTTTATAAGTAATCAAATCCTTTGCTGATTGTATATTTTTTTTAAGTTTTTTGTTTCTATTGAAGATTAAAATTGTTTCTTTTACTTCTTGACTTAGATGTTCGTCCGAAATTGTGTCTGCAAATTTTAATGCGAGTCGAGGGATATAAAATCCGCTATCCGAATCAAAAGGTGCTGGAAGTCCTGAAGCATTATATGTGATTTTAGCAATACACTCCGCTAACATTAGGTATATTTCAAAATCCGCATCTTTATTTTTTAAAGTCAGATTTCTAATTTTGCTAAATTGTTTGTGCGCATCTTTCCATTTCTCAGAATCGTCAATGATTTCATAAAGTCTTATTATTTCACTCGGAACTTTCTCAATGTGTTTGTCGAATCGTGATAAAATCAAACCTGCCCAAGCTGGTTGAACTATATTCGGTACATTATCGAATATCTGTTGTCCTACATTTATGTCAGTTTTAATTTTCTCCATTTTTTGCGCTTGCATATAACGGCTTCGGCTATGATTAGTACGGGAATAAATAAGCGATTAATTTCCGATTAAGCACTTAGCCAAAACTTTTTATTTTGTTTTAATTTTTCATTTTTAAAAACCAAATCAAAAGATTTGGCGGACATTATAAAAATACACTATACTTTGGATTAAACACCTAAACCCGTATTAATTATAGCCATTGTTGTAGCCAGTTGTGTGTCCTGCGTTGCTTCGGGATACAATTTTTTGTTTAATTGAGGAGCAACATAACTGTAATTGAGATGAGAGGCTCATTATTTTTTTTTCAGCAACGAGTTTGGCATAGATAGTCAGGATGGTCTCACATAAAGGAAAAAAAAAAAAAAAAAAAAAAATGAGGATTGGTCTCTCGACTGGGTTGTTCAGGCACACCAGTCAAACCGCCTTATGGGGCTTACCTTTCACGGGTTGGTCTTGAGCGATAAGGTCAAAGGCGCTGCCATTTTTGTTTGATGAGCAGTATGGTCAAGCTATGGTAGGAGTAAAGGAGTTGAAAGAGATGAGATTGAACCTTTGTAGAAGTGTCGTTAACAACTTAGGTATTGTCAAAATCGAGGGATTGACGGTCTTGCGAGAACATCTTGACGGGTGTAACCTGATTACTAGTCAAGAGGCAATCGGCATATAGAAGGCAAGAACTTTACTTACAGCTCAATTACGGAACAGGAGAAACTTCTTATCTGGTGTTAAGGAAGAACGGCGTAATCCCGAAGGGCAAGCCCAAGAGTACCAATACAGCTAAGGAGTGGCGGACTACCTCGTAGTAGCGAATTGTATTCAAGAAATGTCTTTTGAAAATTAGACGTAGTGAAGGGGGTAGCAAGACCATTTAAGAATTGATTCTTACAACTCTATGAAGGAAGATTTGGTTAATTCGGCGAACATCGTCCTATAGCGATGTTTAGGTCTTGAAGAGCCGTATGATGGGAGACTATCACGTACGGTTCTGTGAGAGGTTTAGGGGTGAGATTCCCCTTTACCTACTCGACATTTTTTCTTTTTATTCTGTTCAATTTTTGTCAATTCTGATTTTGAGTCATAAGGAACTTTAGCAGAAGGTACAACTTTACTACTTGATTCCAAATGAGTGTCTTGGTCATCGAAAAATATATGTGCTCCAAATGCTTTTAATACTTTATCTTTTGAAAGCCCTCCAAGAAAATAAGCTTCGTCAACATAAACTCCCCATTTTCTCAATGTTTTAATTACTCTCATATGTGAAGGCGCATTTCTTGCTGTCACAATTGAAAGTCTTAAAGGTGATAATTCAATTCTTGTTGGTAAGTGTTCTTGAATTTTAGATAGTTTAATCAATAAATTCGCAAAAGGCCCTTCTTTTAATTGTTCATCTTCGTGTTCTGACTCATACTTATGGAAAGCTTCCATTCCCTCCGTTTTATATCTTAATTCAGATTCGTCTGAAAATAATACTGCATCAGCGTCAAATGCTATTTTTACTCGATTATCCTTTGAGTCAAATTCTGTTGGTGGTGCATATAAAGTTGCAGCTGCACAAGTTTTTGAATCTATGACTGTTTGAACATCTTTACTGTCTTTAGATAGAAATAAATCCACATTAAACGCATCAATATAAGGAGCTAAAGGTTCTCCACCAGATAAGGCAACTCTTGTTATGTCTAAATTTTGACTTTTTATTGAGTTAAGCATTCTTACTCCTGTTTCGGGACTATTTCTTGACATTACTACGACTTCTACAATTCGCTTTTTTGCTTGATTGTTGAGTTCTAGAAGACTTTTTACTAAATAAAATGCTGTTCCGTGCCCTAAAGGTTCATTTTCATTTTCTTGTTGATATTTTCGATATCCCTCAATTCCTTCAGATTCAAATATTTCATTTTCTTTCTCCAAGTCGAATAACGCTCTTGAAGAAACTCCTATTACTAATATATCTGAAAAATCTACTGGCATTTAGTTTGGTTTTAATTGGCTACAACGTTCCAACTAAAGAGTGTTGCTTTAGTTTCGCGTAAATTTAATAAAAATGACGGACTTTAGTTCGTCTGCGTGATTTTCCCAAGTGGGAAAATCCGCCCGCAATGCTTTTTAGTTATTGTTAATGCGCGTTTTTTTCTCAGCTCGAACCATTTAAATATGCCGCAGTAAAAAGTTTTTCAAATTTTCATTCAGATTCCGTCCTGTTTTACTGCCTTAAAAGCACAGAGAAAGTATATAAGATTTCACAGGTCTTTAATCAGTCAAAAAGTTTATAGATTATCCTAAAAAAAAGCGATTTTTTCATCCGTTTTACTCCGCAAAAATTCCATGCTGCTTATTTTTTTATCGCTTTTTTTCTTTGTATTAAGCACTAGATTATAAAAATCAGCCTAATTTATCCGCTGTTATTTCATCAAGATTTATTATGCGCTTTAACGTTCCAACTAAAGAGTGTTGCTTTAGTTTCGTGTAAATTTGGTAAAAATGACGGACTTTAGTTCGTCCGAGTGATTTTCCCAAGTGGGAAAATCCGCCTGCAATGCTTTTTAGTTATTGTTAAAGCGCGTTTTTTTCTCAGCTCGAACCATTTAAATATGCCGCAGTAAAAAGTTTTTCAATTTTTCATTCAGATTCCGTCCTGTTTTACTGCCTTAAAAAGTATTGAGAAACTATATAAGATTTCACAGGTCTTTGATCAGTCAAAAAGTTTATAGATTAGCTTGAAAAAAAGCGATTTTTTAATCCGTTTTACTCCGCAAAAACTCCATGTTGCTTATTTTTCTCATCGCTTTTTTTCTTTGTACTAGGCACTAGACTTTAAAAATTAGCCTAATTTATCCGTCGCTATTTATTAAGATTTGTTATGCGCTTTAACGGTTAGTATAAAAAATCGTAGGGCAGGTGATAAGTAGTACACTTCGATTTGACACTAAGCCAAATATAAATATTTTGCTTTTATCTTTAATATTGAAACACCAAATTTTATATTTGGCGACCTTGCAAGAAGACCCCAAGCCTTTATTCAAAGCTCTTAACCCGCCCTATGTTTTTTATACAGTGTTGTGCATAGTGTTTTATTCTTCAGGTTTTGTATAAGTCACTATATCAACTCCAATTCCGTTTGGGTCTACAATTGCAAAATGTCTATCTCCCCAAGGTTCATCTCGGATTTCAATTTCCATTTGGATTCCTTTGTCTTTTAGCTGTTTGTAAATTTCATCCACGTTCTCAACTTCTATAGTCAAATACACTCCTTTTCCATTAAACTCCGACTGGAAAATAGGTTTTTGACTTGGGTGGTTAGGTAGCAAAAAGCCAATTCCAGCTGATTTATCAGGTGTGTGCATTAAAAGATAGAACTCGTTCTCAAAAGTTATTTCGAAGCCCAAAACTTCTGTGTAAAATTTCTTGGTTTCCTGCAATTTTTCGGTAATTATTCCTGCGTTAAGTTTCATCTTGTCTGTTGTTTGTGCATTTGCCCAACCTAATGTCAGAACAAACACGGTTAATAATAATGTTTTCATTGTCAATGATTTTGTTAGTACAAATTTAGATTGATAAGGAAACGAGGAATTGTAAAAATCGGACAAACTTAACGGAAGGCTTCGGAAGGAGTAACACCGTAAAATGTTTTGAAATTTTTAATGAAATGGGCTTGGTCAAAAAATCCAACATCAAAGTACAGTTTGTTTTCTTTTAGACTTTGTTTTGAAGGTTTTGCATTCAAAATATGTTGAAAACGTACAACATTACTAAACGATTTTGCAGTCGTACCAATATAAAAGTTAAAAATTCTGCGAAGTTGTCTCGGACTTAACCCTGTATTAAGGTCTTTTTCGGTGTCTAAAAATCCATTCCTTTTGAAAATCAAGTTTAACGAACCCAAAAAGCGGTGGTCGTAGTTAATTCTTTGGTTTTTTGAAAATTCGATTATTTTTTCATTCAGGATTTGTGTGATATTTTCAAATGAATCCGCTGGGTTGATTTCTGAATTAATCCACTCTGAAAAGTTGGGTGAAATTTTGTTCAATTCTTGGGATTGATTACTTAATGTTTTAGCATCAACTCCAAACAAATGTGTAAAAGCAGAAGGTAAAAACCGAATGCCGATATAATCAAATTCTTTTCCGATTGGGAACTGAACGAACTTTCTGCAAAATCCCATCACAAAGCTTTCAATTGGTTTTTTGTGTTCAAAAAATATGTCGATACAACCATCTGAAACCACACGGTAATTATAATCTCTTTTTAAAACTTTCTGTGTTTTAAGTTGCCAAAAACAGTAAACAAAGTTCTCTATTTCCTTATTTGGTTGGATTTCTTGATAACTTATTTTGTTATCGTTAGCCGAAACTGTTGGTTGAATCGGTTTGAAGTATTCTCTTATGGTTTTCAGTTCAGTCACTGCGTCTTTTTCGCATTATGCACAACGGTCTAGTGTATGAGTAGTAGCGGATTTTCACTCACCAACTTTTCAGTTTTACACTGACCTTTGTTTTATGTTAATACTCTTGTTTTGTTACTTAAACCGCTATTACTTATACACCGTGTTGGCGGTAGTTCTAGTTTTATTGTGTTGGTCTTAGTTTTTCTATAATCTCTGTGCTTACCCAATATAGGTTTTCACTTCTAACGAAAAACAAGTATTTACCATCCGGTGTAATTCTCGGGCTTACTTCAGCAAAATCTGAATTTATCTTGTTACCCAGATTAATTGGTTTTGTCCACATTCCGTCTTGCCTTTTGAAATAGACATAAATATCGTTGTCGTTTCTACTTTCATCTTCTTCGTTTTGACCAGTCACAAGTAAATAATCCTGACTTGGAGAAATGAATGCGTGATGACCAAAGCCAATTTCAATTTCCTGTACTTCGAGATATTTACCGTTTTTATTAGGTGCATACTTGAGTTTTATATTTCTTCCTGATATTTCGGTATAAAAAAGGTCTCCGTTTTTTGACTGATTGGGAGCAAATACCACTCCATCATTGATAGGTGATTCAAGTTCTATGGCATCACTCCAGGAATCTTCTAAACGGTTTACATACCAGATTTTTTCATCGACAAAACTAGAGTCCAAAGCTGTGAAATAAATTCTTTTACCGTTAGGGCTGACAAATGGATGCATTTCTACATTTTTTTCCCCATTTGTAAAATTTGCTCTTTTAATACGAGTCCATTCATTGTCTTTAAGTTTTGAGAAGTAGATAGATGTGTTTTCGTCTTTAGAATAAGCTGAAAAATATATTTCATCTAAGTCAGGAGAAAACGAAATAGCACTTTCAAATCTTTCATCGAGTGAAATGATTCCTGGAGCAAACAATTCAGGAGTCAAGCCTGGTGGTTTTTGTCCAAAATAGAGGCTTTCTCCGGTTGAAGAATCATTCTCTTTTGTGTTCGGTTTTTCAGTTTTGCAAGCATTAAGAAGTACTACAAATACCAGTGCTAAGAATTTAATTATGTGGTTTTTCAATGCTTAATTTGTTTTAATTACCGCCAACGTTCCAACTAAAGAGTGTTGCTTTAGTTTCGTGTAAATTTAGTAAAAATGACGGACTTTAGTTCGTCCGAGTGATTTTCCCAAGTGGGAAAATCCGCCTGCAATGCTTTTTAGTTATTGTTAAAGCGCGTTTTTTTCTCAGCTCGAACCATTTAAATATGCCGCAGTAAAAAGTTTTTCAATTTTTCATTCAGATTCCGTCCTGTTTTACTGCC
>CANMWK010000024.1 GCA_947501615.1 uncultured Tenacibaculum sp.
CGTGAGAAATGTAGAATTCTTCTTGTACAGATTAACCCAGATTTTTGCTTAACCACAACAATTAGGTATGATCCCAAAAAAGGTGCTATTACAACAACGAAAACAACGAAAAACAAAAAATCCTTCAAGAAAACTTGAAGGATTATTGTTGGCCTACTAGGACTCGAACCTAGAATATCGGTACCAAAAACCGGTGTGTTGCCATTACACCATAGGCCAATACTTAATTGCGGATGCAAATTTAGAACTTTTTATTGATTTCACAAACTTTTTTTAATTTTTTTCTTTTAACACAACTTTATTATTCAATAATAGTCATTCTTTTATTTTTGTTAATTCTTGATTACAAGAGGAAAATACTATGATTTTTAACTTAAAATATTTAGTACATTCGCATTGATTTTTTATTCAAATTATGAAAGACTTTAGTTTCAAAAAATGGAACGTGATATTAGGATGGGTTGCATTTGGTATTGCACTGATCACATACACACTCACTCTAGAACCCACTGTAAGCTTTTGGGATTGTGGAGAATATATTTCAACTGCAGTTAATTTAGAGGTTGGACACCCGCCTGGTGCTCCTTTATTTCAAATGTTGGGTGCTTTTTTTGCTATGTTCAGTAACGACCCTAGTAACTGGGCATTTATGGTAAACTTTATGTCTGGACTGGCTAGCGCTTTTACTATTTTGTTTATGTTTTGGACAATAACAAACTTAGCAAAACGCCTATTTGATAACGACAATTTTTCAACAGGTGAAAAAATTGCTGTGTTAGGAAGTGGATTAGTAGGTTCGTTAGCGTATACTTTTTCTGATAGTTTTTGGTTTAGCGCTGTAGAAGGTGAGGTTTATGCAATGTCTTCTTTTTTAATGGCAATTCTTTTTTGGCTAGGGTTAAAATGGGAAAGTGAAATGCATTTACCTAGAGGAAATAAATGGTTAATCATCATTAGTTATGTTGTAGGTTTATCATTCGGGGTTCATATCTTATCTTTATTAGTGATCCCATCAATAGTAATGTTGTATTTTTTCAAAAACTACAAAGACATTAATTTAAAAACATCTGCTATAGCAACAGTAATTTCGGTATTAGTTTTAGCTTTTGTTTTCAAATTCTTATTCCCTTTTACTTTGAAGTTTTTTAGTGTTTCTGAATTATTTTTTATTAATGCTGTAGGATTACCTTATAACTCAGGAACAATAATAGCTGGGATTATTCTAATCGGTTTATTTGTTTTTGGTCTTCAATTTACTCGTAAGAAACAACTTGTACTTGCCAATACTGCAATTCTTTCCATCTTATTTATAATGATTGGTTTTTCTACTTGGTTAATGTTGCCTATTAGAGCAAACGCTGATACTATTATCAATGAAAATAACCCTTCAAGTGCTAGAGAATTATTAGCTTATTATAATAGAGAACAATATGGAGATGCCAATGTTTTTTATGATAAATATTATTCTTTTGCTTACAAACAAGAACAAGAGAAAGACGCAAAAGGAAGAGAAATATACATTGATGACAAACCAAAATATGAAAAAATTAATGGTAGATATGAAATTGTAAATCAATACAAAGGTGTTATCCCAAAAAGATCTAGCAAACACAAAGGTTTTATACCTAGAATGGTAGATCCTGGAGCTGAGCAATATTATAAACAAATTGCAGGCATTCCTGAACAAAGTAAAAGAAGACCTACATTTTTCGAAAATTTGAAGTTTATGTTTAACTACCAATTCGGGTACATGTATGGACGCTATTTTATGTGGAATTTCGTAGGAAGACAAAACGATATTCAAGGGCACTTAGATAATAATGGTAATTGGTTAAGTGGAATAAAACCTATAGATGAGTTTTTTGGTGTCCCACAAGATAAATTACCGGACGATGTAAAAAACAATAAAGGAAGAAATACATATTTCTTCTTGCCTTTAATTTTAGGTGTTATTGGTCTACTATATCATGTAAAAGAAGACAAGAAAAGATGGTATACTTTAGGTTTGTTCTTTGTTTTTACAGGCTTTGCTATTATATTTTACACCAATCCAAAACCTTTTGAGCCAAGAGAACGTGATTATGCTGTAGTAGGTTCTTTTTATGTTTTTGCTATTTGGGTAGGCTTTGGAGTTTTAGCTTTGTATGACACTTTTAAAACTTATGGTAAAAAGCCAATTATTGCATTAACTATTTCTATAATCTCATTAATTAGCGTTCCTGCTTTAATGGGATTCCAGAACTGGGATGACCACGACAGAGCTGATAGGTATATTGCTCAGTTAAATGCTCAAACCTATTTAGAAAGTTGTGATCCTAATGCTATCATTTTTACTATTGGAGACAATGATACATTCCCGCTTTGGTATATGCAACAAATTGAAGGTGTACGAAGAGATATCAAAATTATCAATACGAGTTTATTTGCAACAGATTGGTATATTGATCAGATGAAGAAAAAGACATATGACGCCGATCCTATTCCTTCAAAACTAGAACACCATCAATATAAATATGGGACATTAGATGTTGCTTATCATTTTGAACATCCGAAATTCAAAAATGCTGCTATTGGTTTAGAAACCTTTATGGATTGGATCGCTAGTGATCATGAGGCTACATATTTCGAAATGCGAAACGAATTAAAAGAAAAGTTATTTCCAACAAAAAGAATTCGCATTCCTGTAAATAAGGAAAATGCTTTGAAGTATGGAATAGTAGCAGCTAAAGATGCTGATAAAATCGTTGATTATATAGACATTGAAATTGATGACGTTATTACTAAGAATAGAATTTTAATGCTAGATATTTTAAACAATTTTGACTGGAAACGACCTATTTACTTTACTGGTGGCTCTGGAGCTGATGAAGAATATATTTGGCTAAAAGATTATTTACAATTAGACGGAATGGCTTATAAACTAGTTCCTATAAGAACTCCTGTAGCAGGCCGATCTATGTTTGATATGGGTAGAATTGACCCAGAAAAAATGTATAACAACGTAAAAAAATGGGATTGGAAAACCATCAATAACGGGAAAATTTATTTAGACGAGCAAGCAAAACGAAACGTTATTTCTCTTCGAAACAACTTAATGCGTTTATCTGAAGAATTCTTAATTAAAGGAGATACAGTAACTGCTAAGGAAGTTTTAGATTTATCCGTTCACAAAATGCCAATTAAAGATTTCGGCCATTATAGCATTTCTTTAGGTTACCCTGAATTATATTACAGGATTGGCGATAAAGATAAGGCTAGACAAACTGCAGAAACATTGTTAGATATTTTCAATCAGCAATTAGAACATTACAGCACTTACAGTAATATCGAATACATTGCAGACGATCTAGAAACTACAGTTTACATGTATCAAAATATCATGGCACAAATTGATCGATTTGATAATGATCAAGATTATAAAAAATCTATTGAAGATATGTTCAACAGTAAACTTGTATTATTAAATCACTTAATACAAATGCCTGAGCAACCCGATTTTCAAGAAGAGCAATTACAACTTTTAGATTCTTTAGAATCACTCGAAAAACAGTTAATAGATTCTATTGACGTTGAGTAAACAAAAAAAGCAGTGATATAAAAATCACTGCTTTTTTTATTATGTTAATAATTGGTATTATCGTTATACGTATTGTTGTACTAAACCAATTAAGGTATTCGCATCTTGTTCTCCTGTTTTTCTCCACATCATCTCACCGTCTTTATAAATCATAAATGTTGGATTTCCTTTTACTTTTAGTGCAGAAGCTAGAACTTCATTCTTTTTAATATCAATTTTTATAACTTTTGCCTTATCGCCTAAAGCGGCAGCTACATCACGTAAGGTATCAATACTATTTTCAGAATCGTCCCAATCGAAATAAAAATCGATTAATACAGGCTTTTTGATATTAATGATTTCTCCAAACTTTGTCATTTGTTGAAAAATTTTAACTATATAGTGCTTAAAATTACTATTTTTTTATTAAGAACCCATAAAAACACTGTAAAAAAGCTGAAAAATCAAGCTTTTTTTAACTCTATGACTGTAATTTCAGGCCAAATCCCTACTCTTCCAGGGAAAGCATGATACCCGAAACCTCTATTTACGTTAATATATCGCCCAAATTCTTCATACAACCCTGCCCATTGTTTGTATACATATTGTGACGGACTCCAACGAAAAAAGCCTGGGATTTCGATTCCAAATTGTAATCCATGGGTATGACCGCTTAGAGTTAATTGATAATTAAAATCGTCTTCTTTTACTTTTAACTCCCAATGTGTAGGATCGTGACTCATTAATACTTTAAAATCTTCTTTTTGAATTCCTTCAGAAGCCTTTTGTAAATCACCCTCTTTTTTAAATCCTTTTCCCCAGTTTTCAACCCCAACTAAAGCAATTCGTTCTCCATCTTTCTCTATATATCTATTTTCATTTAGTAATAGCTCAAAACCAATCTTTGGATGAATATCCTTTATCGCTTTAAAGTTAGCTTCTTTATCAGCATCAGTTTTCCAAGAAGAATAATCTCCATAGTCGTGATTTCCTAAAATTGAATATTTTCCACGAGGCGCTTTCAATTCTTTAAATACATCAATCCAATCATCCATTTCGTGAGCAAAATTATTTACAATATCTCCAGTAAATAAAATCATATCCGATTGCTGTTGATTAATTAAATCAACTCCGTATTGAATCTTTTCTTTATTATCAAAACTTCCCGAATGAATATCTGTAATTTGAGTGATTGTAAAACCATCAAAAGCTTCTGGTAAATCTTTAAAAGCTAATTGATATTTTAAAACTTTATAATTATACTTCCCTCTAAAAATTCCGTATAACATACTTGCAAAAGGAATTGCCGCTAAACCTAACGCTAACTGAGCCACAAACTTTCTTCTTCCTGCTAAAGGCTTTGTAGTTTCACTAGACACTATTGAAATTCCTTTTTGAAAAAGTCGCACAATATCTTCTCCAAACATCACAAACACTATTACAAGTTTAGGTAATAATGCCAGTAACATAAATCCTGCTGCCCATTGAAATTGTCTCGTTTGTCCAGAGCTCCTATCTGAAGATAAAATTGTATAGAAAAAATTAATGTAAGCAAGCAAACTCAGTCCAAATAATAAATATTTTAATAGTTTATTTTTAGTAACCATTTTTAATGCCTGAAATGTATAAATTTCGAACACGGCAATGACCAATGACACCAACACTATAAAAACCACCCATCTAGACATATACTATAATTTTAAAACCTAGCAAAGATACATCGAATAGCTGTATTATTTTTTGATGTGTTTGTGAATATTTATTTAAAATTCAAATACTATACAAATAATTCCTATCAAATAAATCATACGCACTAAAAGTCAAATACACTAAAGTACATGGTTTCAACTATTCCTTAGATTAATAAATTAAATTGTTTCAGTTTTTATACTTAGGCTATATATTTTGTAGTTTTACAATCTTCAATTCTATATAACTAATGGATACTAAAAAACGACTTTTTTTATTAGATGCATATGCACTTATTTTTAGAGGTTATTATGCCTTTATTAAAAATCCAAGAATAAATTCTAAAGGATTAGACACATCGGCTGTTTTAGGTTTTATGAACTCTTTATTAGATGTTATCAAAAGAGAAAAGCCAGATTATTTAGCTGTATGTTTTGATCGTGGAGGAAGTGTTGATAGAAATGAAATGTTCCCTGAATATAAAGCAAACCGACAAGAAACTCCTGAAGCAATTCGTATTGCTGTTCCGTATATAGAACAAATTTTAGAAGCCATGAATATTCCTGCAATTGTAAAGGAAGGTTATGAAGCTGATGATATTATTGGAACACTTGCCAAAAAAGCAGAAAAAGAAAATTTGGTTACCTATATGGTAACTCCAGATAAGGATTATGCTCAATTAGTTTCTGAAAACATTTTTATGTACAAACCACCAAGAATGGGTAATGGTTATGAGAAATGGGGAGTTGAAGAAGTTCAAAAAAAGTTTGAAGTTGAACGACCAGAGCAAGTAATTGACTTTTTAGGAATGATGGGAGACTCGGTTGATAACATTCCTGGTTTACCTGGTGTTGGAGAGAAAACAGCTAAAAAATTCCTTGCTGCTTATGGAAGTATGGAAGGCTTATTTGAAAACATTCATGAGCTAAAAGGTAAAATGAAAGAGAAAGTAGAAGCAAATCAAGAATTAGGTTTACTTTCTAAAAAACTAGCAACAATTATGCTCGATGTTCCTGTTGAATTAGAACAGGATAAACTAATTTTTGAGCAGCCAGATATAGAAAAAACAAAAGCGATTTTTACTGAACTTGAGTTTAGAAGACTAACAGATAATTTCTTAAAAACTTTTGGAGCAACACCTTCAACAGATACTACTGCAGCTACAAAAACTTCAACGAAAGGTTCTAATCCAGCTCAGTTTGATTTGTTTGCTACTCCAGGAGGAGGAAATACGACTGAAGAAATTAATGGTTTCAAAACCATTAACAATACATCTCATTTCTACCAATTGGTGAATACACCGCTTTCAAGAAAATTGTTGCTTTCTAAATTATTACAACAAACTTCGGTTTGTTTTGATACTGAAACTACAGGTTTAAAAGCTTTAGAAGTAGAATTGATTGGTATTGCTTTTTCTTGGGAAGCTGGTAAAGGTTATTATGTAGCTTTCCCTGAAGATCAAGAAGAAACTCAAACTATTTTAAATGAGTTTTTACCTTTCTTTGAAAACACAACTATCGAAAAGGTTGGGCATAATATAAAATACGATATCAAAGTTTTATCTAATTACAATATTCCTGTTGAAGGAAAATTATTTGACACTATGATTGCTCATTATCTGATTAATCCAGATATGCGTCATGGTATGGATATTCTTGCAGAAACGTACTTAAACTATCAAGCGGTTCCTATTACTGATTTAATTGGTAAAAAAGGGAAAAATCAACTTTCTATGCGTGTTGTTGAATTAGAAAAGCAAACAGAATACGCTGTAGAAGATGCAGATATTACGTTACAATTAAAAGAACACTTTGTTAAAGAGTTAGCAGAAGGAAAACTTACTAAACTTTTTAATACAGTAGAATTACCTTTAGTTTCTGTACTTACCGCTATGGAAATTGAAGGAATTAACTTAAATACTGAATATTTAGGTGCTTTCTCTAAAGAGCTTTCTGGTGATATTGAAAGTTTAGAGAAAGCTGTTTACGAACAAGCTGGAGAAGAATTTAATATTGCTTCACCAAAACAATTAGGTCCGATTTTATTTGAAAAATTAAAATTAGTGGATAAACCTAAGAAAACAAAAACGGGACAATATTCTACTGCAGAAGATGTTTTATCAGCTTTAAAAGAACATCAAATTGTTGCTGATATTTTAGAATACAGACAATGTAAAAAACTACAAAGTACTTATGTTGATGCGTTACCGAATGAATTAAATCCGAAAACGAATAGAGTTCATACTGTATACGCACAAGCTGTAGCTGCAACTGGAAGATTGAGTTCTAATAACCCGAACTTACAGAATATTCCTATTCGTACAAAACGCGGACAAGAAGTTCGTAAGGCTTTTATTCCGAAAGACGAAAATTATACCTTATTAGCTGCCGATTATAGTCAGATAGAACTTCGAATTATTGCTGCGTTAAGTGAAGAAGAGACTATGATTAAAGCTTTCCAAGATGGAGAAGATATTCACGCTTCTACAGCTGCCAAAGTATTTAATGTGACTCTTGATGAAGTTACTCGTGAACAACGTGGTAATGCAAAAACAGTAAACTTCGGAATTATATATGGTGTTTCTGCCTTCGGATTAAGTAATCAAACAAACTTAACTCGTTCAGAATCTAAAGCATTAATTGAAGCCTACTATAAAACATATCCAAAGCTAAAAGCTTACATGGCAAAACAAGTAGACTTTGCTCGTGATCATGGATACGTAGAAACTGTTCTTGGAAGAAAACGTTACTTGAAAGATATCAATTCTAGAAACGCAATTGTACGTGGTGCAGCAGAACGAAATGCTGTAAATGCTCCAATTCAAGGTAGTGCGGCAGACATCATCAAATTAGCAATGATTAATATTCATGAACGATTTAAGAAAGAAGGATTTAAATCAAAAATGCTATTACAAGTGCATGATGAATTGGTTTTCGATGCTCATAAAGAAGAATTAGAAACGATTAAGCCTATTATTAAACATGAAATGGAAAATGCTTTTAAACTAGCAGTTCCTTTAGATGTTGAAATTGGTTTAGGAGAAAATTGGTTAGAAGCGCACTAGTTACTTTTTTCGAGGATAAGTATACTTAAATTTCGATATAAAATCACAATAAATATATCCTGTTGTTTATTTATAATAAAATAATAGTTATAAATAAACAACAGGATATGTTTTTTTATAACGTAAATAAACTACATAACTTTGTAATCTTAGATTATGAAAACATATTAATTTATATCAAAAAAACACTTACTTTAGCATTAAAGCTCACTACTTTATAAAATTGTTATAGTATCATCCCCATTAATTTTTTCTACTAAAAAAGTATTTTATTTATTAAAAATCAAGACTCCTTAGTCAAACACAGGTATCATTAAAAAGCCTCGTATTAATTAATTGAATTATTTTTCTTTAAACAAAACGAAAAAACAAAGTATAGCCAAAGTTCTGGCTTCTTTTTTCAACGAGGTATAAAGAAAAAGGTACTATTAATCTGCTATTTTTTTAGCTATAAATCGTATAAGATTCAAGTTAAATAAGACTGAAAAAATTAATTTAAAATCAATATAACTATGACAAAAAGACTATTCTTAACACTTATTTTACTTATTTCAGCAAAAAAACTTTTTAGTCAAGATAATATTCCTTGTGAATTTTCTTGGCAAAATGCACCGACCACTACAGGAATAAAAAATTTTGTTACAGATGTAAGAGAACAAAATGATCAAGGTCCTTGTTTAGCTTTTGCTTTTAATGCTGCCATAGAAACTATGTATGGTATTGAACAAAATAAAGATGCTACTAATTTATTTAACCTTTCTGATGCTTATTTAGATTACAAAGCTTGGAATGCTCCAGATTATCTTCCTGTTCTTAACAACTCTGGCTTTAAAATACCAGTACAAGCCCCTCCCTTAAATGGTTTTGCTGAAACATGTAATCCTGATCGTATAAATTTTCCCTGCGGATGGCGAAATGATATCATAAAGTTTATTGAAGATCCTTCTGGTCAAAAATCTTATAAATTTCAAATAGATCTGGATGGAGATGATCAACAAGTCAGAACCATAGTAGTAGGTAAAGACTTTACTCAAGATTATGTAATTGTAAAAAAAGCCTATGAATTAACTACGAATACAATTAGAACCATTGATGACATAAAACAAAGAATTTTAAACCATGGACCTGTTGTTTTAAGGGTCTCTGGAAATAAAAACGGTGGATTACATAATGCCACAAATTTTAGAAACTATACCCTACCTGATGTTGGTTTAAATTTTCACGCTTTTACTATTATTGGTTGGACTAAAGATAATGAATGGATCATTAAGGATAGTTGGCCTAGAATGGAAGGTATAGTAAAAACCAAACCTAATACAGACATTATAGGGTTAATGAATACCTCTCTAAATAATTCAGGAACGAAAAAGGCTGTAGAATTATACCAAGTATCAAGAGTTTCTTTTAATGGAGGCAATATCCCTTCAACTCCGAAAACTAAATTAAGTATTAATAATTGTGAACCAGAACAAGAGACTGCTATTAATTTATCTCCTATTTCAGTCGGTATTGATTATGTATATATTGGAGGATACTTGTATCATAAATTTTGGACTAATAGTAACGTCCCTGTAGAACGATGGGTTTGGGGAATAGACTACCCTAATGGTTCACTTAAAAGATCTCAAATAAATAGTCCTAATTCTAGTAGCGTATTATTGAGTCCAACTACTAGTGGCAATGTTACTGTTTATGTTAACGCTTATATAGGAGGAAAAATAGTAGCTACAAAAAAAAGAAACATATATCTTTCTAATGGTAAAGTTATTGGTAATGGAGGTATAGGAGATCGTTTCTAAATTTCACTACATCATTTTTGAGCGAAAACTATCATATAATTTTCGCTCATTTTTTTAGTTTTTTTCTTCTCTTCATATACAAACGAAGTACATCAAAAAAGATTATTTAATAGAAAATACACTTAAAACACTATTTCTTTAATAATCGTCCAAAAAAATCACCTCCTCTCTAAAAAGTTATCAACACGAAAACGTGATCGTAACAAAATTTAAGATTTCCATTTATTTTTCAGTGTTTTTTTCTTGTAGTTTTAAAATTCAATAGGTTTTTTTAATAAAATCTAAAAAGAGTTATGAAATACTTATGAAGTCCTGATTTACATGAATTGCTAGCTAATTTCATTTTTCACTCTCATTCATTATACATTAAAATTGATGATTTCAAAAAAACTGAAAACATCAATTAAAAATAGATTGCGCAATTCAGACCGATATAAAGTTAATGTCTTTAAAAGATCACTTTAATTTTTAGTATAGCGGAAACCGAAAAGCTTATGAGTAGGTAAAAAATTAATTCAAATAAAAATGAAAGAAGGCATTTTAAAACAAATCAAGGCAACTGTGCTTAGTAAAAAAGAAACTAAGACTATAATTGGCGGATACGACGGATCTTTTGGTGCAGGAAACTGCTCTTTTATTATCTGTGGTAACCCTGTTAACAAAGGTTCAAATGCCTACAAACCTGGCTGTCCAACATCTAATACTGGATGGAGACTTTATGTCTACAGACCAAATCCTTCATTATTCTGTTGGGGATAATCTACTAATGTAAATGCATGAGACTCTTCATATCAAACAAGAGTCTCATGTTCTAATTTTTCACAATTCAAACTATATATGAAAGTTATTCAAAGCTTTTGGTCTAAACCTAGTATTAATCATTCTGACGATCCAAACTCACGATTTAAAGGAGGATGGTTAGGACAGAAATATGCATTTTACAGTCAGGCGTTAAGTTGCCTTACCTTCAAAGAATTTTATGGTGAAGTTGAGCTCTATACAGATAATAAAGGAAAAGAAACTTTTATTGATCTCTTAGGGCTTCCCTACACAAAAACACATATAACATTAAACGAAATTGATACCTACAATCCTAAATTGTGGGCTTTAGGTAAAATTTTCACTTATGCTAAACAGGATACACCTTTCATTCATGTGGATTCTGATGTTTATATTTGGAAGAAACTCCCCGAAACACTAACCAATAGTCCTTTATTTTCTCAAAATCTTGAAGTTAATTTTCCTGCTTACGAAAAAGCTTTAAATGATATTTTTATTCATTTTGATTGGATTCCTGCTCCATTGATTAACTCGGTATACAAACACAAAGAAATTCGTGCTTTTAATGCTGGAATAATTGGAGGAAGTAATTATGATTTTTTTAAAAAACTAAAACATATTACATTACAATTCATCAATGAAAATGAAGCACTTTTAGAAAAAATAGATGTTGGAATTTTTAACACTATTTTCGAACAACAATTGGGCTATGCTATCGCAGAAAAAAATAATTTTGACATGCACTATCTACTAGAAGATGTTGAGCCCGATTTCTCTAAGGTAATTAATTTCCATACTGTTCCTTTCGATTCACAATTTGTGCACTGTATTGGTTATGCTAAAAAATCTATTTTTGCTTGTGAACAGCTTGAAGCACGATTACATTATCATTACCCAAATTTTTACAATCAATTAAATATTCGTCTTCAAAAACACTTTCCTGAAACACTTATCAACCCCATAAAACCAGAAAGACTACAATATTTATTTACCATGTATAATTGGTTGGAAAATATAACTTCTGAAGCTATTTTTAATACCACATTTGAACTGAATCCAAATGCGAAATTTATTGAAAAAGACGACGGTTACTATGTTTCGTATATCCTACCTCAAAATCAAAAGCAACATGAAGAAAAGCTAGAAGATTGGCAAATCATTTTACTATACTTTGAAACTGCAACATCTATTAAAGATCTTTATGATGAATTAATTCAAGATGACGATTTCTTAAAACAAATTGATCGGGCTACATTACAACCTAAGCTTACTTCATTTATTATGGATAAATGTATTTTACTAGAAGTGCTAGTTCCAACTCAATTCTTGGCTACATATAATGAAATATATACTAACAAACAGATGACAAACAGTATTGTATAAGTATATAATTTTAAAGCGGTAGCCGAAAAGCTTTATGAGTAGGCATAATATATTAACCTCATTAAAAATGAAAAAAAACATTTTAAAACAAATTAAAGTAAACATTCTTACCAAAGAAGAAAAGAAAACAATTGTAGGAGGCTATGCCAACGGTGTTATATATCAAGATTGGCCATGCTCATTTATCTCTTGTAGATCTCGACATAATGTTGGCGCAAAAGTATCGAAGCCAGGATGTAGCACAAACAATTTATACATCTATAAACCTAACCCTGTCTTATACTGCCAATTTTAATTCATAGGATTATCCGTATGTATAACAATAAGTATTTATGATAAAAACGGATATTTAAATTCGTTACATAAAACTATCTTAAAAGTGGTACTTTTAAGATAGTTTTATGTATTTTTTATCTTTCCTCTTCAATCCCATTACTATTTCAGTAAGTTTAATTCCCTAAAACAGCATCACATTCTATTATCAAACAATAGTATTCAAGAAATGTTTCTTGTTAACATCTACCATTTCCTAAAAAGGCAACAAAAGTTATCAACACGAAAACGTGATCGTAGCAAAATTTAAGATTTCCATTTATTTTTCAGTGTTTTTTTCTTGTAAATTTAAAAATCAATAGGTTTTATTCAATAAAATCTAAAAGAGTTATGAAATACTTATGAAGTCTTGATGTACATGAATTGCTTGCAAATTTCATTTTTCACTCTCATCTATTATACATTAAAATCGATGATTTCAAAAACTAGAAACATCAATTCAAAATAGATTGCGCAATTCAGACCGATAATAAAGTTAATGTCTTTAAAAGATCACTTTAATCTTTAGTATAGCGGAAACCGAAAAGCTTACGAGTAGGTAAAAATTAAATCAAATAAAAATGAAAGATAACTTTTTAGCCAAAGTTAAAGGGGCTATTCTTATTTCAAAAGAAGAAGCTAAAACTATTTCTGGAGGGTATGACTACCAGTATGATTACAGCTGTTTTTTTGTATGCTGCCCTAGTAATGTTTCAAGATCAAATCCTGTTATAAACGTTAACGGATGTACTAATGACTATCGTTATAAATATTATGCTCCTCAATTCTATTCTAACTATTGTGTGAGTTGTGGATATTAATTTTTAATGCTACATAGAGATGAGTTTTTAACTCATCTCTATCTTAAAATCTTATTATGATACTACAAAGTTTTTGGTCTAAACCCTTTTTAAAAAACTCTAACCATCCGAACGCGAGATTTAAAGGAGGTTGGTTAGATGAAAAGTTTTTTTATTTAAGTATCGCCCTAAGTTGTTTAAAATTCAAAGAACATTATGGTGAGATTACGCTTTATACAGATACTTATGGCAAAAAAGTTTTAGGCGATATTTTAGCACTTCCTTATACCAAAATTCATACATCACTAGATGAATTAGAGGCATACAATGCAGATTTATGGGCTTTACCCAAATTACATACCTATAGTTTACAAAAAAAACCTTTTATTCATGTAGATACTGATGTTTTTATTTGGGAGAAGTTTCCTGAAGCAAAAGTAAACACTGATATTTTCTGTCAGAATATCGAAGATAACTACCCTGTATACGAGGAAACGTTAGATGCTATTTTAAAAATATTTGATTTCGTACCTACAGAAATAGTAAACTCGTTATATAACAACAAAAGAATACTTGCTTTCAATGCTGGAGTTATTGGAGGAATTAATACTGAATTTTATAAGAGCCTATATTCAAAAGCTTTAGAAATGATTCAAAAAAATGAGCATTTATTTCCAAAAATAGATGTGGGGATGTTTAATATGATATTCGAACAATTACTAGGACACGCTATTGCTAGTAAAAATAATATCAAAATTGCTCCTTTATTAGAAAATGTTGATCCAAAATTCTCTAAATTAACAAACTTTCACTTGGCTGGTTTTCAAACAAATTATGTACATGCTATTGGATATGCTAAAAAATCATTACATGCTTGTGAACAAATAGAAGCCTTATTAATGTATGAATACCCTGAAGCTTATAAAAGTATTACTCAAAAAGGAATTGAGAATTCACTTTGGAAAAATACATTTGAAATAACTGAACGAAGAAAAAAATATCTTTTTACAGTATACGACTATATAAGATCTAATGGTATTTCAAAATTATACAATACCAAATTTAAATTAAACCCATCGGTGAAATTTTCAGAAAAAGGAAACACTTCTATATTAGAATTCATTAGCCCTCAAATGAATAACATTGAAACGTTGGAACTTACAGATTGGGAGAATTTAGTATTCTATTTTCAAGAAGAACTTTCTACTATAGATTTATGTAATAAATTGTTAGTAGACGAAGATATTAGACAAACTTATACACCAAATCAGTTACAAGAAAAAGTATTCTCTTTTATTCTTGATAAGTGTATTTTACAAGAAATTTTAATTCCAGAAATTTTTCAAGAAAACGATTATAAAACACTCTTTCTAACTCAGAATTTTATGAACTCTGTTTTGTAATTCAGGAATTACAAACTTTTCGAACCAAGGATTTTTAGTCAACCAAAATCTATTTCTTGGAGAAGGGTGAGGTAATGTAAAATAATTCGGTAAATACGTTTCATAGTTATTTACCGTTTCTGTTAATGTACGTTTTGCTTTATCTTTCAAGTAATAATTTTGAGCATACATACCAATTAATAAAATCAATTCTACATTAGGCATTTTATCCCATAATAATTGATGCCACTGTGGAGCGCATTCTTTTCTAGGTGGTAAATCTCCTGATTTTCCTTTACCAGGATAGCAAAATCCCATGGGTACTATTCCAAAAAGTGACGTATCATAAAACTGTTCATCAGAAACATTTAGCCATTTCCGCAACTGTCTTCCGCTGGGGTCATTCCAAGGTATACCAGTATTATGTACTCTAGTACCTGGCGCCTGACCTACAATAATAATTTTTGAATTTACACTAGCTTCCACCACCGGTCTGGGTGAAATAAAGTTTTCACAAATAGTGCAATTTTTAATTTCTTCAAGTAATTCTTTCATTGGAGTATTAAGAATAAAAAAACACTTATTACTTTAATCTGTAATAAGTGCCTCTGTTAACGGTTTTTTCTTTTAATTTCTTAAAGCATAGCTCGCTCCACTTCCGAAGTCTGCTAATATTCCGAATAAACTTTTAAAAAAACCACTAACTTTCTTAAGTAATAATTTCCCCATGATAGTTAATAATTTAAAATAATCCCAACACAAAGATACACAGAAGGTTGCGTTTTTTTTAAGGTTTTTTCCTATTTTGTATTAAATGTTAAGAAATTATTATAAATGGACATAAATACCACATATTTTACATTAGATTGATTATCAATGTCATAATTTCAAGAAATCATCAAAAGCATAATAATAAGGTTGATCTTTAAAAACAGGTAAATCAATACTTTCTGCATTAGCTATCCCCACACCTGCATACCATACTTTGGCTTCCATTTTTTCAGCATGTGCTAAAAAAGTTTCCATCCAAATAGTATCGTATTCATTTGGATTTTGAAGATTATTCGTTGCTTTAACAATTACAAAAATAGTAGGTTCACCTTTTTTAAAAAGAACGAACTGTGGGTGTTTTTTAAGCTCGCTATTTACAGCTACAAACTCATAGCCCATTGCTTGTAATTTTTTCCCTACAATATTCATTGCTAAATTATGCAACTCTTGTTTTGTAAGTGCTTTCATTACTTCTTTCTATTTTTCTTACTGTGATTTTTATCTCCTCTTGTCTTAGGTTTTTTATATTTTTTTGCAATTTCACGACGATAACTTCCTCCTAAGTTTACTTTCTTATTCTTCTCTTTTTTCTCATGGAAGGCAGGACCAGGAACATACTCTTGAGAAGTTCTATTTCTAGATTGTGATTTATCTTCTTTAGGTCTTTCCTCTTCAGTAAGCTCTTTTGAAATAACAACTTGCTCGGGAATTTCTATCTTAGGAATAGTATAATTCATTAACTCCTCTATCCTAGTTTTAGCCTCTTGCTCTTTTTCGGTTGCTAATAAAATAGATTTTCCTTTATGTGCTGCTCTACCAGTTCTACCAATTCTATGCATGTAGTTTTCTGGGTAATGTGTCGGGTTAAAGTTGATAACATGAGAAATCTCTTGCAAATCTAACCCACGTGCTATAACATCTGTAGCAATTAAAATCCGATGCTTACCTCCATTAAAATTCTCAATAGATTTAATTCTGTAGTTCTGAGTTTTATTTGAATGAATTACACAGTTATGGCCAGGAAACTCTTCTTCTAATAAATTAAAAATACGATCGGCATTTCTTTTATTAGGAGCAAATATTAATACTTTATGATATTCATCTTTATCGAAAAGTAAATAATTAATTAAATTAATTTTCGTGTAAAAATTAGGGATATCGTATGTAGTTTGTTCAATATTATCTAATGGTGTTCCACTAACTGCGATAGCAATTTTTTGTGGTGCAATAAAGAAATCGTCAATTAAAGCTTCAACATCTTCGGTCATGGTAGCCGAAAACATTATATTTTGTCTTCTACCCGGTAATAAATCAAAAATATTTAATAATTGAAAACGGAATCCTAGATCTAGCATCACATCAACTTCATCAATCACTAATTTCTGAATTGATTTCATTTTCAACACTCTACTCAATGCTAAATCATAAAGTCTACCTGGTGTTGCTACAATAATATCACAACCTTCAGCAACAGCTTGTTTATGTCTATTCAAATTTACGCCTCCATACACTCCTAGAACTCGAAGTGTCATATACGTTGCTAATTTTTCTATTTCCTCTACTACCTGTAATACCAGTTCTCGTGTAGGAACCAAAATAAGCACTCTTGGATTTAATTGCTTAGAGAATTTTAAATCGCGTAAAATTGGCAAAATATAAGCGAATGTTTTTCCTGTACCTGTTTGAGCTATTCCTACCACATCTTTCCCAGATCGCACTACAGGAAATGCTTGAGCCTGAATAGGTGTAGGATGTGAAAACCCTAAATCTTGAATTGAGTTTCGTAATGGATTTGATAAATCTAAATCTTCGAAAGCTGTCATTTAACTTAATTTCCGCAAAGGTACAACCAATATTTCGTATATTTATAAGGTTAAATACTTATGTAGATGAATACACCAAAACGTTTAGAACAGGCTTTAATAAAATTGTATAATGCTTTTCATAATAATGAATTAAACCCTGAATGTTGTTCTGCATGTGCTGTGGGAAATATCCTAGATAATCATGATAGTTGGAAACACCTATCTGATGAACATGGTTCTATTGAATTAAATTATATAGGAAGAGTTCATCAAAAATTAGGCAGAAAATTTAACGGTTATACTCCTTTAGAGCTTTTACATATTGAAAAAGTTTTTTTAGAAGCTTGTGGCTTTACTGTTCCTCTTTCTCACTACAATACAAAACCTTTATACCCAACTAACAAAGACACTTTATTTAATGGTTTGTGTGCTGTTGTTAGTTATTTATGTCAATTAGAAAATATTTCTAACGTAATGGATTATTCTCGAATTTTTGAATTTGAAAATGAAGACCCTGTCTATAAATTTGAAGTGATTTACAATTAATATTTATGCTTAAGAAATAGGTGTATCAGTTTTTTTACGATTGAAAACTATAGATAGAGAACAAAAATATTACGAAAGAATACGATCGAGTTTCATTGGACAAAAAATAAAAGAAGTCTATTACCTAGAACTTGACTATGATAGCGATACTGAATTTTGGAAAACATCAGATGAATTTCATTCTGTTGATATGGCTATTGTTTTCAAATTAAACAACAATCGGCTTTTACAGGTTAAGTGGGATAGTGAATTCCACTGCTATGGAATTGGATTTGAACGTTTATCTGAAATAACAAAAAAAGAAGGACTTAAAACCTCAAATGTTTCTAACAATTATAATTGGAAGAAAATCATCAACAAAAAAATTACTGCAATTAAAATACTTTGGGACACTAATGAAGATTTAACCGTAATGCATCCAAAAAACAAACTCCCAAAAAAAGAAAACAATCCTATAAAAATACCTTTAACCTGGGAAATTAGCTTTTACGATGTAAAAATTTGGATTTCCGCTCTTGAAATCGATAATGAAAAACGACCTAATTTTTGGGCAGACCATTTAAGCGTATTATTTACTAATCGCGAACAAGAAAAATATCAACTCATAAAAAACGCTAGTCTTGAATACAATATTCTTCATGATTAAAATATGTTACAAACAGACTACTAATAACAAGACGAACTGTAACAAAAGAGCTTTCCATTAATCTTTATAACAAAAACACAAATGAAAAAAATTTTTGTAGTAGTCATTATATTACTCATCATTTCTTGCAAAGAAAACAATACACCAAAAAGGAATTCTATATCAGAAAATAAAGAGGTACGAGACACATTAACTACAGCATTGAATAACATTTATCAAAAAGGTTTTATTAATGGTTTTTCAGTAGCAGTTGTAGATGGAAATGGAACTCTTTATAATAAAGGTTTTGGTTATGCGGATATAGAAACTAAAAAAGCCTACACAAAAAATACTATTCAAAATGTCGCTTCCATTTCAAAAGTTGTGGTAGGCTTAGCTTTATTAAAAGCTCAAGAAATGGAGTTTTTAAAACTTGATGATCCTATAAACAAACATTTACCTTTTAACGTTATAAATCCTAATTACCCAGATACCCCTATAACTATTCGTCAGCTAGTTTCACACACATCTTCTATTACTGATACTGATTTTTACTGGAGCAAATGCTATATTTTGATTGACAGCCTTTCTGAAGAAGAAAAAAAACATATGAAAATTCCAGACAATTTTAACCCAAAAGAAGATTGGCTACCCTTAGGGAAGTTTTTAGAAAACATACTTTCAAAGGATGGAGAATGGTACAACACAGAAGTTTTCGCCAATAGAAAACCTAATTCAGCAAATCAATATAGCAATATTGGTGCTGCTTTGTGTGCTTATATTATTGAATCAGCATCAAAAAAACCTTTTAATACATTCTCAAAACAATATATTTTCGAACCTTTAAAAATGAAATCTTCAGGATGGTTTTTTAACGAAATCAATAGAAATGAATTTTCGAAATTATACCTAGAAAAAAAAGAAATACCGCATTACATTGGATTAACCTACCCTGACGGACACTTAATAACATCTACAAATGATTTGGCTTTGTTACTATCTGAAATTATAAATGGCTTAGATGGAAAAGGAAAACTTTTAACAGCCACTAGTTATACTGAGTTTTTCAAGTCTCAACTAACTAAAGATCAAGTTGAAGAAGGTGATGAAGATAATTTAGGCATATTTATTGAAAAACTAATATCTAACAATGTATATGGTCATAGCGGACAAGATCCTGGTATTTTTACTTTAATGTTTTTCGACCCATCTAAAAAAATCGGTAGAATTTTAATTAAGAATACTGAAAACGAAAAAGATGAAGCTCATCAAGCATATTGGGATATTTGGAATACACTGGAAGAATTTCAAGATAAATTACAGAAGTAGCTTGTATGTAACGTTTTTTATCTGCTTTACTTCAAAAATAATTGGAATTCCTCTTGTAATGAAACAATATGTAAATCTGATACATTTTTTAAGTATGTGCATCTGTACACAAACGGTCATTTTGATATGAAATTCTCAAAAAAAGATCTTTCATTTTTTTAATATTTGAGTGAATTTTTAACTTAAATATCTTAATTATGAGCACATTAAAAAAACTTAAAGCATTCGAATTGACAAAATCTTCTTTAAAAAAAATAAATGGAGGTAAGCACAATTGCGGGTATTACAAGAGAAGATGCAGACGAACTGCAAGGCTTCATGGAAATCTTTTTTTAATAGATGATTGTAATAGTTTGTGTGATTAAATTCTGAAACAAATTGTAACTATTACCTAAAATACAATAAAAAGAGGCTGCTTACTCAGCCTCTTTGTTTTTTTACAACTGTCATGCCCCAAAAAATTACTAAGTATATGAAACACCTAATCTGACCATAACAATAATTAAAAAAGAATTTAAGTAAAAAAAATTCAAGCCAATTGATTAACTTTAGGCTACTTAGTAAAAAATAATTTATATTTTTCATAAAATTATAATCAATCAAAACGAAAATCATGGATAAAGCATTACAAACAATGATTGATAACATGCCTGAAAAGACAGGTAAATCTCTTGATGAATGGAAATTAATTTTAACAGGTAAGGCGTTTGCTAAACACTCTGAAGCTGTAAAGTATCTTAAATCTGAGTATGGTGTTACACATGGATTTGCTAATACTATAGTAACACTGTCTAAAGAAGAGACCAATACTCCTGAAGATCTTGTTTCTACTCAGTATAAAGGAAAAGAAGCTCTTAAACCAATTTACGAAGCATTAATACAGCATGTAAACTCTCTAGGAAATGACATTACAATTACTCCTAAAAAAGGAAGCGTCAGTATTATAAGAAAAAGACAATTTATATTAATTAAACCAGCAACTAAAACACGAATAGATTTAGGGTTTAAACTAAAGGATAAACCAACAACAGAAAGACTTGAAAATTCTGGTCCGTTTGGAACTATGTGTACACATAGGGTTCGTATAGGAAATATAGATGAAATAGATGAAGAATTAAAAAACTGGATTAATGAGGCTTATGAAAAATCAATTTAATAGCTAACTACAATAATACAATAGTTAGTATAGTTTTACTAAAAAAAGCAATAACAATGTATTGTTTTTTTAACAAACTGCCTCGTTACAAGTATAAAGAAATTAAACCTTTAGCAATCTCCAGCGATTAAATCTATGAAATTATGAGACAAATTCTTTTAATTCTTATATACCTTCTCCCTTTTACAAGTTCGTGTCAGAGTAAAAACCAATATGATTCTTTTAAAACCACTCCTAAAACTCTAGTGTTAAATTATGAAAGCTTCGGACCTCAAGTAATGGCTCATGAATTATTAGGTTTTCAATGGTGGCAGTGGAATGCTCATGGAGATTCAGACCCTAAAACAACCTACGATATTCGTGTAGTCGTGTACAAAGATATTTCCTTGGATACCGTAAAAGATAATTATCCTGTAGATGAGGATAAAAAATTAGATTTTAGATATATATCGTATCATCAGTCTATCTTGTATCTTGACTCTATAATTAAAGAACAAAATGCTGGTTTTAATATAAAACCTTTCATAAAGTTGAGAAAACAAATAATCTCTCACTTTAGAAATCAAGATGATACTAAAAAACCATAGTGTAATCATTACATTTGACATCAAGAATTAAAATGACACTGTTGTATATAGCTATCAACAGCTTAATTATTACTTAAAACTATAATGAAAAACCTAATACTTATTCTCTTCATATCACTAACTTTTAAACACCTAAACGCACAAGTATCAGTTATTACAGACCAGTTTAGCACAAATCTTACTAAAAAAGATTTGAATTTCTCAGGTGATCGAAAATTGTTTGCAATAGCTGTAAATGATCAACATACTAAAAACTATATAGTTGTTTCAAAAAATAAACGAGGAGCCAAAAACGACATTCTTTCTATTGATAAATTCACGAAGAAAAAAGGAAAAATTTTTGAGAAAACATTTACCACACAATTTACACATAAAACTAATTTAAGTATTGCTTTTGTTCAGGATAAAATGATGTATAAAGATATTGACAAAGACGGTCATATGGAGTTTATGTATATCGTTAAAAAAAATAAAGATGGAATGAATAGTCCTTTAACTAAAGTTATTGGACTTATCGTGTACAAAAACAAAGCCTATAATTTATGGATTGATGCTTCCGATAATTTCAAAACAACGCATTTCAGCAAAAAATTCAAGGAACTACCTGAACATATTAGCACAGAGTTTATAAATTTTTGGGATAGTATCCGAAAAAAATAGCATTGACTTTTATACCTTTTCAACTAGACACATACAGAATCACACAAAATCAATTAATACGATTTGTGTTTAAAATTTCCTCCAAAAAAATATGATGAGAATATCGGATTATTTTTTTGAATACTTAAACTAAAAAATCCCAAAACTTTAGCAGTCTTGGGATTCTATATCGTTATAAAATTTATTGTTATTTATAAACTTCTTTAATAAAGTCTTCGTAAGAAACTTCTTTACTTTTAAACTTCATATGCTCTTTAAAGAAACCTAACATTTTTTGAGATAATAATTGTGTCTGTAAACGTTGCGCTTCTTCTTGATTAGCCAAAACTCTACCAGCAATATTATTTAACTCTTCCTCTTCTGGATTCATATTTCCAAATTGAGCCATTTGAGCCTTTATAAATCCTTTAGCATAATCTAATAATTCAGCATACTCTAAATTGATTCCGTTGTCTTTCATAATCTTTCCTTCGATTAATTGATAACGTAATCCCTTTTCAGATTTTTCATACTCTTCTTTAGCTTCATCTAAAGATAATTCTTTCTCTCCAGCAGTTTGCAACCACTTTTGTAAGAAAGCTTCAGGTAAATCAAACTTGGTATTCTCGATTAAATGCTCAGTAACAGCATTTAATAATTGTTGATCTGCTTGTTGCTGGAATTGCTTTTCAGCATCTTCCTTGATTTTATCTTTTAACTCTGTAACAGTTGTAACGCTACCATCAGCAAACAACTTATCAAATAATTCCTGATCTAATTCTGCTAATTCAGTTTTATTAACTTCTTCTACAGTAAAAGTAACTTTAACATCTAAATCTTCTGCTTCTTCATTAGAAACACCTAACACTTGTTGTAGTTTAAAATCTTCTTCAAAAAGTTTTTTAGTATCTAACTCAATTACATCACCTGCTTTTGCTCCGATTAATTTCTTTTCGTTTTTCTTTCCTTTTAAGTCATTTACTAAGAAAGTCGATTTTTTATTAATCCCTTTTTCTTCATTTACAAAAGTCCCTGTAACATTAGAATACTCTTCAGCTACTTCCTGAGCAATTAATTTCCCATAACGAGTTTGAATATTTTCAACCTCTTTTTCAATTAATTCTTCAGTAGCAACTATCTTGTATTCTTTTATTTTGTTTTTACCTTCTAAATCTACATTAAATTCAGGAGCTAAACCCAACTCAAATTCAAAAGTAAATTGATCAGTATCCCAAGAGAAGTCTTCTTTAACTATTGGTAAAGGATTACCAAGAATATCTAGTTTTTCTTCAACTAAGAACTTGTTTAAACTCTCTTGTAAAAGCTTGTTTACTTCATCAATCATTACGGATTTACCGTATTGCTTCTTTACCATTCCCATTGGTACATGACCTTTTCTAAAACCAGGAATATTTGCTTTCTTTCTATAATCATTAAGAACTTCAGCAACTTTATCTGTATAATCTTCAGCTACGATATCAACTTTTACAACGGCGTTTAACGCATCTATATTTTCTTTTGTAATATTCATGTTACGACTATCTTCTTAAAAAATTGGGTGCAAAATTAATACTTTTCTTATTGAGAACCAAGAGTTTTATAAATGAAGTTTGTTTTCTAAATATTTCTTTTTAAAAACTCTTTTACTTCTTCAAACAAAACTTTTTTAACTTCATCATCTTCAATTAATAATTCAATTAATTCTTTTTTAGTATTTGATGTTTTTAAATAAGCTTCTTTAGGTTCATTAATTGAATTGTTGGTTACATTTTTCACAAACATACTTCCTCTTCCTGTTAATAACCAAGTTGGATTTATATCGGGAAATGAATTTAGAATTTTGTTTAATACATTACTCTTAAAAGAAGCTTTTCTTCTTATGGCAGTACCTATTGAATTATTTGAAACAGAAATTTTTTCCTCAAAAGAACTGATATTCATTTTTTTGAACACAATTATCTCTTCAACTCTTTTGTATGTTTCGTCAATAAAATCGCTCATAAAATAACTTTTTTCTAAAAAATTAGAATTTTGCTTTTGTTTTTATAATTTTGTTCGTAACTTTGTGTTGGATTTAGTACAAAGTTCGTACAAATATAGAGCAAAGTACTTTTCAAAATTTAAAAACCTAAAAAGTTTTTATGATAACAGACTTGCAAAGAAGAGAATTAGAAAAAATTAAACCTCCGAAATACAGAGAAAAAGTTAAAGAACATTTGTATGAATTAGGTTATAATTTTTCATTAGAAATGATACAAAAAGTGTATTCAGGAAAACGAAACAACACAACTATTGCAAAATCAATTGTATGTGTATTCAAAACATTTTATGAAGAAAAACAAACTATAAATAATGATATAGACACATTCATTAACAATATAAATAAAAACATCCCTTGAAGTTACTCGTAACTTAATATAAGGACGGGGGAGGTACGAGACAATAAGCTTTATGCTTATTCGTCTCGTTTTTTGTTAAACAAAAATCTATTTTTATTTGTCTTAATTCATATTTACCATAAATTAGCCAAAAACTAAAAAAAACTTTTCTTTATTATGGCTGGAATTATTTTTACCCTTTTAATGCTAGTATTTTTACAGGCTGTTTTAGGATTTGACAACTTGTTATATATCTCTTTAGAATCTAAAAAAGCTCCTGAAGCTGACAGACAAAGAGTACGTAAAACAGGTATTCTTATAGCTATCGGATTAAGAATTGTATTACTTTTCGTTTTAGTATCTATTATAGACTTTTTTCAAACTCCTTTTACTTGGTTAACAGGAAGTATTGAAAAGGTGGTTGAATTTGCATTTAACGGACATAGTCTTATTGTTTTAGCTGGAGGTGGTTTTATAATGTACACTGCTATCAAAGAAATTTGGCATATGGTTTCCATCAAAGATTTAAGTCATGATCCTGAAGCAGAAGGTAATGGAAAAAAATCAGCTAATGCAACCATTGTAAGCATTGTTATCATGAATCTAGTATTCTCTTTTGACTCGATTTTGGCAGCAATTGGTTTAACCAGCAGTATAGAAAACCCTACTACAGCTTTTATTGTTATGGCTATTGCCATAGTTATTAGTGGTTTATTAATGTTAGTTTTAGCAGATAGAATATCTGTCTTTTTAGCTAAAAATAGAATGTATGAAGTGCTTGGACTTTTTATTTTATTAATCGTAGGAATTATGTTAATAACCGAAGGAGGTCATTTAGCACACATCAAATTATTTGGAAATCCTGTGGAACCAATGAGTAAAACTACGTTTTACTTTGTCATCGCTATATTAATTGTTACTGATATTGTTCAAGGTCGTTATCAGAAAAAACTTTTAAAAGAAAAACAATAATTAACCTACCTTATATTTAAATAGGTAGTTCTTTTTAAAAATAAAAATAGTATGTCGAGAATTAAACATGAAATTCTCGACATACTATTTTTTTGAATTATTTTCACACTTAATTTTAAACCTTTTTATTTTTCAACAGTCTTACTCGTAAATAATTGTGAAGACACTGAAAATTATATTGACAGTATTGATACCTAATTTTTTCTTTGATAACCAAACAAACATATATAACTTGTACCTAGAGAAGAAAAAAATAAAAGGATAAATTTTTCTTTGTCCTTCCCCCGGACATTTTTTATTAGAGATAACCTTGACAAAAGCCAAGGTTATTTTATTTATTTAAGAATATAATTGCTTCTTTATAGAAATCAACAGGGTTTTCAGCATGCAACCAATGCCCTGCCTTTTGCACTGTTTTTATTTGTGAATTGGGAAAATGCGCGTTTATTAAAGGAGCATCTTCTGGCAATATATATCCCGATTTTTCTCCTTTTAAAAACAACGTATCTCCACTAAATATTGTAAATGAAGGCAAGGGTTTTACTACTTCTGGATAATTCTCTGACAATGATTTTAAATTAAATCGAAAAGCTAATGTGTCTTTCGTTTTACGAAAAGTATTTTTTAGTATAAATTGTCGAACTCCAACTTCTGCTACTAATTCAGATAACTTTTCATCAATTAACTTTCTTGTATTTTGCACTTCAAAATCTACAGACTGCAATGCTTTAATAATATCTTGATGATGCGGCGGATATGTTTTCGGAGCAATATCAGCAATGATTAATTTCTTAACCAAATCTGGATATTCCGTAGCAAACAACATTGCCGTTTTCCCACCCATAGAATGACCTAACAAATAAATATCTTCAAGATTATGTTCTTCAATATAATTTGATAAATCTTCAACCAACAATTCATAACTAAAATCATCTGTATGAAAACTTCTTCCGTGATTACGCTGATCTACTAAATGGACTTGAAAACCATCTTCAGCAAATTTATTCGCATGACTTTTCCAATTATCACCCATTCCAAAAAAACCGTGTAAAATCACCAACGGTTTTCCTTCTCCAACAATTTTACTATGTAATATTGAACTCATTATTTAAGTTTATCTAAATATAAATTTACTACATTTTCTAAACCTAAATAAAGACTTTCTGCAATTAGAGCGTGCCCAATAGAAACTTCTGCCAAATTCGGAATATTCTCTTTAAAAAACTTAATATTTTCTAAATTCAAATCGTGCCCAGCATTTATCCCTAAACCTAATTCGTGAGCCAATTTAGCAGCCGCTGTATATGGTTTTACAGCTGCTGTATTTCCTTTTGCAAACTCAGCCGCAAAATTCTCGGTATATAATTCTATTCTATCTGTACCTGTAGTTGCAGCCGCTTCAATTAAAGCCAAATCTGTTTCAATAAAAATAGAAGTTCTTATTCCTGCTTCTTTAAATTCTGCTATTACATCTTTTAAATACGATTGATGTTTAACTGTATCCCATCCTGCATTAGATGTCAACACATCTTCCCCATCTGGCACAAAAGTAACCTGAGTAGGTTTTACCGCTAAAACCAAATCTTTAAATTGTTGAATTGGATTTCCTTCAATATTATATTCAGTAACTACAATTGGTTTTAAATCATAAGCATCTTGATATCGAATATGGCGCTCATCTGGTCTTGGATGAATTGTAATTCCATTCGCTCCGAAGCTCTGAATATCTGATGCTACTTTTAACAAATTAGGAATATCCCCTCCCCTTGAGTTACGCAACGTAGCAATTTTATTAATATTTACGCTTAACTTTGTCATTATTGTATTTTAAGAGTACAAAAATAACGTATTAAAAGTTTTTAAACTATATTCGTAATAATGAATATAACAGATTACATCCTCAAAGAAATTAAGGCACTCACCTTAGAAGACTCTGTGAATAACGCTTACGATTTGTGTAAATTTTTACCAATTACACATATTCCAATAGTTATTAATAATAAACTCATTGGGTGTTTTGCGGAAGATGATATTCAAACCATAGAAAATAAAGACACTGTACTTTCCCAACACACGCATTTATTACATCAGTTTTATACAAACACTAAAACAAGTTTATTAGAATTGATAACTTTATTTGCTGAAAATGATTGTAACATCATACCGGTTTTAGATGAAGAACAAAATTATATCGGTTATTATGATTTACGTGATATTTTAGATCTATTTGTTGATAGTCCTTTTATGCATCAGGATAATGAAACACTAATTGTTGCAAAATCAAAAACTGATTTTTCTATGAGCCAAGTTTCTCAAATTGTAGAAAGCAATAAAGCAAAACTACTAGGGTTGTATGTATCCAAAGAAAGTGCGGATAATGTAGAAATAACAATTAAAGTATCTTCAGAAGAAATTAATGAAATTATTCAAACATTCAGAAGGTATGATTATAATGTTATTTCTCAACATGAAGATGATTCTTATTTAGAAGAATTAAAAGATCGAGCAAATTACCTAAGAAAGTACTTAGACATGTAATCCCCAACATAACAAATAGAACTATTGAAAAAAGTAGCTATATACGCGCAATCGTATTCGTTAAATGCCGAAAAGGAGGTTAAAACACTTATTAAATGCCTTGAAAAACATAAAATTGTCATTTTTATAGAAGAAGAATATTACAAACTTCTTACTTCTCATAATGTTTTGAGCAAAAAATATCCTGTTTTTTCTCACTTTAACGATTTATCTAATTCTTTTGATATGCTCTTTACTGTGGGAGGAGATGGTACAATTCTAAGAGCCGTTACTTATATAAGAAATTTAAACATTCCTATTTTAGGCATCAATACAGGGAGACTAGGTTTTTTAGCAACCGTTCAAAAAAAAGAAATCAAAGAAGCTGTTACTTCTATCATTGAGGGTAAATATAGTTTACAAGAACGCTCTTTATTAGAAATAAAAACAAATCCAGAAACTGAGAAGTTTTCTGAACTAAATTTTGCCTTAAATGAAGTTACTATTGCTAGAAGAAATACAACTTCTATGATTGGCATTAAAACATATCTGGATGAAGAATACTTAACTAATTATTGGGCTGATGGATTAATTATATCAACTCCAACTGGGTCTACTGGGTATTCGTTAAGTTGTGGAGGACCAGTAATTTTACCCGATTCTACTAGTTTAGTAATTACCCCTATTGCTCCACATAATTTAAATGCCAGACCCATAATTATTCCTGAAAAAACAAATATTCAATTAAAAGTAAGTGCTCGAGAAAGAGACTTTTTAATTTCATTAGATTCAAGAATTACAACAGTACCACAAGAGACTATTGTTCAAATTCAAAAGGCTCCTTTTACTGTCAAAACAATTTTACTTGAGAATCAATCGTATTTAAAAACATTACGGAAAAAACTACTTTGGGGAGAAGATACACGCAATAAGTAATCTTAACTACCATAATATCTTTTTTTGAAAACTATTTCAACAAGTTGATTTTTCTAAATTAAAATCACCACAATAAATCTCTGAAAAGTAAGTTAATCAAAAAAGACAGATTATTAACTTTATAAAGCAAATTCAATTCCATATATTTGCACGCTTTCAAGAGATGAAGAGGTATATTTTAACATTATTATTGACTTGTTTTTCAAGTATTTCGTTTTCGCAAATTCACGAAATTGGTTTTTTCTTAGGTGGTTCTAACATCATAGGAGACATAGGGAGTACCAATTATATATACCCAAATCAAATTTCGGGCGGCTTGGTATATAAATATAATTTAAACCCAAGAATCGCTTTACGAGGAAACTACAACAATATATCAATAAGCGCTGTAGATAGAGAATCTGATAATATTTTCAGACAACAAAGAGATTTTAGCGCATCAAATACGATACATGAACTTGCAGTAGGATTAGAATTTAATTTCTTTGATTATAATATAAGAGACAGAGAACAGTCTTTCACACCTTATATATTAGCTCAAGTTGCAGCAAATAGCTTTAAAACACCAGCAGGAATTCAAGGAGCAGATGTTATTTTTGAAAATAAATTTTCATTAGCAATTCCTTTAGGAGTAGGAATAAAAGGGAGAATAACTGACCATTTAGCTTATGGTTTAGAAGTTGCTGTTCGCCTAACATTTGATGATGATATAGACTACACTACAAGTGAAATACCAATATTAGATTTTGCTGGTAATGGTAACGATTTTTACACTTTTGCAGGATTTTCAATAGTTTACACTTTTGGAAGACCAGCATGTTATGCCGATTTAGATAATTTATGAGTGAAAAACTACAACGTATAAACCTAAATAAAGTTCCAAATCATATAGCCATCATTATGGATGGTAATGGTCGTTGGGCTAAACAAAAGGGAATGCAACGTATTTTTGGACATCGAAATGCTTTAACTGCCGTTAGAGAATCTGTAGCAGCTGCCAGTGAAATTGGCAGTAAATTCATAACACTTTATGCTTTTTCAACAGAAAACTGGAACAGACCCAAGCTAGAAGTTGATGCTTTAATGAGTTTATTAATCACTTCTTTAAAGAAAGAAGTTCCCGATTTCCACAAAAATGGAATTAAAGTAAATAGTATTGGAGCTGTAGAGCAATTACCTAAAAGAGCACAAAAAGTACTCCAAGAAGTAATCAGTGAAACTAGCCAAAATTCTAAAATAACATTAACATTTGCACTAAGTTATGGTAGTAGAGAGGAAATTGTTAATGCTATCAAAAACATATCTAAAAAAGTTGTTAATAACGAAATTGATATAAAAAAAATTGACGAAAAAATTATAAATAGTCATTTATATACATTTAATTTGCCCGACGTTGATTTAATGATACGTACAAGTGGGGAGCAAAGAATCAGTAACTTTTTGTTGTGGCAGATGGCTTATGCAGAGTTATACTTTACAGAAGTGCTTTGGCCTGACTTTAGAAAAGATCATTTATTCGACGCTATAATAGACTATCAAAATAGAGAACGAAGATTTGGAAAGACAAGTGAACAGATTGATACCAATGTATAAGAATTTATTATTTACAGTTTTTTTTATTGCTTTTTCGGCAATTGTTAATGCACAAGAAGTACCAAAAGACACCATAAATCCTAGTCCTAAGGATAGCATAAAAAAACTAAATTACGAAAGAGGCAGAGAGTATATCTTAGGGGGAATTACAGTAACCGGATTACAAAAATTCAGTGAAGAAACTGTAAAAGTATATACTGGACTTTTAATAGGGCAACCAATTAAACTACCAGGAGATAAACTAACTAGTGCCATTAAGAAGTTATATGAAAGTAAACAATTTAGTGAGGTTGATGTCTATTTATCTAAAATAGATTCTGAAACAGTATACCTACAATTTGACGTAGTTGAATTGCCTAAATTAAATAATATTACTATAACTGGTGTACGTAAATCCAAAGCCAAAGAATTAAAGAAAGAGGCAGAATTAAGGAAAGGTGTACAAGTAACAGATAACTTAATTGTAACTACTCGAAATTACTTCAAGAAGAAATATACAGATAAGGGATTCCTTAAAACTAAAGTTTCTTTAAACACAAAAAAAGATACTTCAGACACAAATGTAGTGGATATGTTTATTCACATAGATAAAGGAGATCGAATTAAAGTAAAGAATATTGATTTTGTAGGAAACAAAGCTTTATCTGACGGGAAGTTGAGAGGAACAATGAAGAATACGAAAAGAAAGTTCCTAGGACGTTTCTGGAAATCATCTAAATATATTGAAGATGACTTTAAAGAAGACTTAGAAAAAGTTTTAGAAACTTATAGTGAGTTAGGATATAGAGATGCTAGAATTTTGGATGATCGTTTAACTTGGAACGATGATAATACTATAAATTTAGAGATTGAGCTTGAAGAAGGAAAACAATATAGATTCGGCGACATTATTTTTGTTGGTAACAAAAAATATAACGATGAATTTTTAAATCAATTTCTAAAAATAGATAAAGGTGATGTATACAACGGTAAAGTTCTAAAAGAAAGAATATCAGGAGATGGTACTCCAGATTCTCAAGACATACAGTCATTATATCATAATAATGGATATTTATTCTCTACAATAAATGCTGTAGAAACACGTGTTAAAAACGATTCTATTACTGTTGAAATTCGAATTAGAGAAGACGAACCTGCTACCATTGGAAAAGTAACTGTGGTAGGAAATGACAAGACAAATGACCATGTTATTTATAGAGAATTAAGAGTAAAACCTGGAGATCTTTTCAGTAGACAAAATATTATTCGATCTATTCGTGAAATTGGTCAGTTAGGTTTCTTTGATGCTAATGTAACACCAGACGTTAAACCAGATTATGCAAATAAAACTGCAGATGTAGAGTTTTCTGTTGTTGAAAAAGGAGGTAGTCAAATAGAACTTCAAGGAGGTTTTGGAGGAGGATCTTTTATTGGTACTCTAGGTTTATCTTTTAATAATTTTTCTATTCGAAATGTTTTTAATAAAGACGCATATAAACCTTTGCCAATGGGTGATGGACAGAGTTTATCGTTACGTTTGCAAGCTAGTAGAACGAATAGTACATATAGCTTTTCATTTACAGAACCTTGGTTAGGTGGTAAAAAACCTCAATCGCTTTCTTTCTCGATATTTTATTCAAATCAATTTCGATTTAACTTTCAAACTAGACAAGTTGATAGAAGTCAGAGTTTAGATATTTTTGGAGCAACCATAGGTTTAGGTAAACGATTGAGATGGCCAGACGATTTCTTTTCTTTATCGCAAAGTATTAGTTACCAAAGAATCGGATTAAATGACTTTCCATACCGAGTTGGATCTTCAAATGCTATTTTGAACAATGGTAACCTTAATAATTTAGCATATACTGCTGTGTTAAGTAGAAATTCGGCAGGACCAAGTTTAATTTTTCCAACATATGGTTCAGAATTTTCTATTAGAGCAAAAGCAACATTACCTTATTCTTTAATAAATGGAAAAGATTTATCAGATCAACCTGAAGGTTTGACTCCTACTGAACAACAAGATTTTTTAGCAGATCGTTTTAAATGGTTAGAATACTATAAGTTAACTGCTAAAGGTAAATGGTATACTCAATTAGCTAAAAAGTTAGTTTTAATGTCTAACTTTGAAATTGGATTTTTAGGTTCTTATAACGATGACTTAGGATTGACACCAGTAGAGCGTTATTTTGTTGGAGGTGATGGAATTGCGCAAGGTCAATTAGATGGAAGAGAGATTGTAGGTTTAAGAGGTTATGAAAATAATAGTTTATCTTCTGTAGATGGAGGTTCTATATATAATAAATTCCAATTAGAATTAAGGTATTCTATTACAGATAAGCCTTCTGCTTCTATTTATACATTAGGATTTTTAGAAGCTGGAAATGCTTACGACAATTTTAGTACATTTAACCCGTTTGAGTTAAAGCGTTCAGCTGGAATAGGTGTTAGAATTTTTATGCCTGCTTTTGGATTGCTAGGTATTGATTTTGCACATGGTTTTGATCCTTTACCTGGTTTCACAGAAAAATCTGGTTGGCAAACACATTTTATTATTGGAAGACAGTTCTAAAATACTACATTTGTAACGTTTTGGTTTTTTGGCACGGTTTTTTCTAAATACACTATAAACAATGAAAAAAATAAATCTTACGTTCGTTCTTTTACTTATTGCAGTAGGTGTAAGTGTTGCACAAAAAAATCAAAGAATAGCCTATATAGATATGGATTATATTCTACAGAATATTCCTCAATATATAGAAGCTCAAAATGCTTTAGATGATAAGGTAGCTAAATGGAGATCTAACCTAGATAAAGAAGCAAGACAAATTGAAGTTTTAAAAACAGATTTGGCTAATGAGAAGGCGATTTTAACGCTAGATTTAATTGAAGAACGTGAAGAGGATATTCAAGTTAAACAAGAAGCATTAAGAAGATTAGAATCTTTATACTTTGGTCCTGATGGTGATATGTACATTTTGCGAAAGAAATTAATTCAGCCAATACAAGATCAAGTGTATAATGCCGTGCAAACAATTGCATCTAGAAAAAAATATGATTTTGTTTTTGATAAATCTAGTGAATTAGTAATGCTATATTCTAATAAAAAACACGATATTAGCCCACTAGTTTTAAAGCTCATTAAAATTGATGTAAAAAAACAAGACAAAAGAGATAAAATAGCTGAAAGAAAAAAACTATTAGATAGCGAAGGGAAATCTGAAGCTACTAAGCAAAGAGAGGCTAAAAAAGAAGCTTTAAAACAAAAAAAGTTATCTGATAGAGAAGCTAAATTAAAAGCAATAAACGAAAAAAGAGAAGCAAGATTAAAGGCAAGAGAAGAAAAACGTAGATTATTAAGAGAAAAGAAAGAAGCACTTAGAAAAGCTAAGGAAGCGAAAAAGAAACAAGACGAAGAAAATTCAAAGAACAAAAACTAATTTATAAAATAGAAAAGAGAACAAAAATTTTAAATTAAAACAAACATGAAACATTTAAAAACGTTATTATTAGTTGCGATTTTTACGATTGGTTTAGGTGGAGCGGCACATGCACAAAAAACTGCACATATTAATACCGATAAGTTATTAGCAGAAATGCCAGACACTAAAGCATTAAAAGCTGAGTTAGAGAAATTACAAAAGACTTACAGAGCTGATATAGAAGGAATGTTTAAGGCATGGGAAGCTAAATATAAAAAATATGAAGCTGACACTAAAAATCAAACAAAAGAAGTAAATACGCAAAGAGCTCAAGAAATTCAGCAAGATAGACAAAAGATTGCTCAAGCTGAACAAACAATGAACCAAGAAATGGCAAAGAAATATAAAGAAAAGACTGCGCCGATTTTAAAGAAAGCTGAAGATGCTATTAAAGCAGTAGCAGCTGAAAAGGGAATTGTTTATGTTTTAGATGCAGCTCCGGGTAAAGGTTTAATCGTATTTGAAAAAGGTGAAGATATTTATGATGCTGTTAAAGCTAAATTAGGATTCTAAACTTATACATTAAGTTATAACCATATTCAAAATCCTGCTTTATTTAAGCAGGATTTTTATTTTTGCTATACTAATGAATACAAACTCTAATAAACCTATCGGCCTTTTTGATTCTGGTATTGGAGGAACTTCTATTTGGAAAGAGGTTCAATTACTTTTACCAAATGAAGATACTATTTATCTTTCTGATAGCTTGTATGCTCCTTATGGCCAAAAATCTAAAGAAGAAATTCTTCAACTTTCGATTAAGAATACAGAATTTTTACTTCAAAAAGGTGCCAAATTAATTATTGTTGCTTGTAATACGGCTACTACTAATGCTATTAAATACTTAAGGGCAAATTATAATATTCCTTTTATCGGTATTGAACCTGCAATCAAACCAGCTTCTTTACAAACAAAAACAAATTGTATTGGAATTCTTGCAACTAAGGGAACTTTGAATAGTGAATTATTTGAAAAAACTTCCGCGTTAATTGATCATAATATCAAAATAATAGAATGTATTGGCGAAGGTTTAGTTGAACTGATTGAAGATGGTAAAATAAATACTGTAGAAATGGATAATTTGTTAAAATCTTATATAGAACCAATGTTAAATCAAAACATAGATTGTCTTGTACTTGGTTGTACGCATTATCCATATTTAATAAATTCAATTCAACGAATAACTAAAAATGCTATTAAAATTATTGATTCCGGTCAAGCTGTTGCCAGACAAACTAAACGGGTTTTAGAAACACAAAAACTACTCAATAGAAACAATAATAATGTTCAGCATACATTTTATATAAATAAAAATAAACTTGTACTAGAAAATATTTTGAAGGGTAATACATTTACTTCTATAGAGCAAATTGACTTTTAAAATAATTGTCCATTAATATTAGGACAAGCTGCTAATCTTCTTTTACTACAAAATAGATTCATACCTAAAGATAACTGATGAAAACCTACATCAGAAAAAACTATTTGACCTGATTGTTTCGTAAAGGTATAGGAGAACATAAATCTTTTAAGATTTACTCCTAAAATAGGCGAAAAATACTGTGCATTTTCAAATGTATTACCACCAAATGAAGAACGATAGGATAATCCAGCCCAAAGTAAAGAACCTTTTAATTTCTTGTATACTTTAATATTCAGATCAACGATCTTCTCTCCAGTTTGTTCTTTAAATTGGAACATAAACGAAGGTTCATATTGTAACTTTGCTCCTTTTGAAAAATAATACCCTGCTCCAATAATATAATTTCTGAGATTTAAAGCTTCGAATTCTGAAGCTAAATTATTCTTAGCCGTTAAAAAGATATTTTTTACAGTCAAATAACTTGAAAAACCTCCATAATGATAAGCCATACCAAAATCGGAGTTAATATAAAAATCACTTTCTATTATCTGTTGTACTTCAGGGTCTCCACTAAACGATGATTGATCTACTTCATTCTGAACTGCAGACAAGGATAAACCAAATGATAATTGATTAAACGTATTCCCTTTATTCATACTTATATGATATGCATAGGTACCTTGTACAGCTTTTTGAGAATGAAATCCATTTTTATCATTAAATAAAATAGCTCCAAAGGCAGCTCTTGAATCTTCTTTAAACTTTGAATGATAACTTAAGGTTTGTAATTGAGGTGCATTGCCTATTCCCAACCATTGACTTCTGGCTGTTAAGCGAATTTTTGCACATTCACCAATACCTGCTGCGGCAGGATGAACTAAAAAAACATTATCTGATAAATAATCTTGATATATCGGTAGCGTTTCTTGGGAAAAAGAAATAAAATTTAAAAATAAAACGCTAAAAATTAATATTTTGCTTTTTTTACTCATTAACAACATTTACGGTTGGCAAATATATTAGATTTAAAATCAAGATACTAAAAATTAACATAAACCTCTATTAATTAATCAAATGATATTAAAACTCATCAATAACATTTTGTAAAGGCTTTTCTGATGTTATTCCAACTTTTTTTCTGAGACGGTATGTTGCCTTTTTTACTCCATCATAAGTTACATTTAAAACCCCTCCTATTTCTTTATAAGATAAATTCATTTTTAATAATGCTAACAATCTTAATTCTCCTGAAGTAATATTAGGGTACCTTTCTTTTATCCTAGAGTAAAAGCTAGGATGAACTTTTTCAAATGAATTTTTAAAATTATTCCACTGTTCTTTATCATGCATTAATTCATTTTTTATAATATGCAATAAAGTCCTATGATTATGTTCTACACTACTTTCTTTGTGTTGAATTGCAAATTCAATATGTTTTTTAAGCTTTTCTAACACCATATTCTTTTTAGTAATTTGTAGAGTATGTGTCACTAATTCACGTTTTTTAAAAGCTATCTCTGCATTAAGCTTTTCTTTTTCTAAAAGCGAATTTTTTATTTTCAATTTTGATTTTGAAATTTTTTGTTTGTGGTTATAGAAACCAAGTATCAAGAAAATAAAAAAAACAACAATTGTTATTACTAAAATATTAACTCTTAACTCCTTGATTTCGCTTTCTTTTTTAAAAAAATTAATTTCATTTTTCTGTTGACTAATCTGTTTTTCTTTTTCGTTAAGCTCATATATTACTTGTAATTCTTTAACTTTTTTAAGTTCATCTATTTTGTATATAGAATCGTTTAATCTATTTACTTTTTGAGCATATTTTATCGCGCTGTTAACTCTTCCTTGCTTTTCTAAAACATCTATAAATGTGATATAAGAAGTTTTTTGTTTTTCTAGATTATCTAGTTTTTCAGATAAGTTTATAGCTTTTTTTACATGTTCATGAGCCAATGATAATTTATTAATTGCTAAATAAGACTTCCCTATCATATTATTAGCCATAATTCTATCAAAATAATCACCTTTTAGCGTTAAGTTTTCTAATGCTTTTTTTAAAAATTCAATTGATTTTCTATACTCTTTCAAATAAAAATAAACTTCCCCTATCCTTATTTGAGCTATAGCTATATTTTTTTTGTTTTTCAATAATATTCTAGCGTCTAGAGTCTTCTTATAAAACTGTAATGCTTTTTCATACTGTTTTAATCCTAAATAACATTTACCCATTTCCAAATAGATAACACTTATCTGTTTGGGGTTATTCACTTTTATAATTTCATTTAATGCCTTGTTCTCATATTCTAGTGCTTTTTTGTATTTTTTTTGTTTTAAATACAACCTTCCCATATGGTGGTATATTCTCCCTATACCTATCAAATTTTGTTTTCTTTCATATATTTCATTTGCTTCTAAATAAAAAGACATAGCTTTTTGATTATACCCCATCAAATGATAAGAAGTACCTATATTTTCTATAGATTTAGCTATTGATATTGAATCATTTCTTAATTCGAAAACTGACTTAGCTTTCTGAAAATTAGATATTGCTTCAAGGTGATTAACTTGATACTTATGAATTACTCCCATTTGAAATAATGCAGATGCTTGTCCCCATAAATATTTTTCTTTTTTATTTATAGTTAAAGCCTTATTGAACCGAACTAAAGCTGAATCGTATTCTTTTTTATAATAATGTATTATTCCAAGGCAGTTCTGAGCTCCAGCCATACCCCGCTTGTTATTGCTTCTTTTAGCAATAACTAACGCTTTCATGATATACTGTTTACTCAATTCATAATTTGAGCTAGCATATTGAATTCCTAACTCATTATATGCTACGACCAATGTAGAGTCTGATGTTTTTTTTTGCGCAACAATGATTTTTAAACTGTCGGTTTTCTTTTTGTTTTGAGAGAATAATGTTAAAGTAGTAAACAAAAAGTAACCTATAGCAATTGTTATATGAGATACTTTCACTTTTATAAATAGTTTGGATAACTACAAAAATAGAAGCATATACTGTATTTCCTATTAAAATATTGTTAGAATTACTAAACTCCTATTTAATCCGTCAAATAAAGATATCCTGATTTCGTTAACAGTTCTAAATTACCATTATTCGGAAAATCGTACTTAATAATATAAAAATAAGTTCCTGTTGGTAATTTTTCATCTTGTGCTATAGTTAACCTCCCTTCAGAAACTCCTCTAAACACATTAGTTACATTATCATAATTTTTTGTTTCAAAAACTAATACCCCCCAACGATTAAAAATTTTCACCGTATTGTTATCAAAACATTCAATTCCTTTTAAGAAGAAAAAGTCATTTCGTCCATCATTGTTAAAAGAAACACCATTATAAATAGTAATTGGACAAAAAACTTCTATTTCTTGTATAAATGTACTTGCATTACCACAAGCATCAGTTGCAACCCAAGTTCTTTCGAGAGTATATCTGTTTGAACAAGTTTCGTCTATTCTATTTTCACTAAATGCTATATTTACTGAATTTCCGCAACTATCAGTTGCTTCAGGTGTTACTATTTCTGGTATTGTATCACAAGAAACTAGTAAATTCGAAGGAATAGTATTTTCGAATACTGGTGGTATTGTATCTTCTATAATGATTTCTTGAGTACACGTAACTGTGTCACCCCTTTCATCTATTGCTGTAAAAGTTCGTATAAAAGTTCCTGTAGTATTACTGCAACCATTTGTCAAATTACTATCAGTAAAGTTAAATGTGACTTCTCCACAACTTTCAATAACTGTTGGTATACCTGTATTAGTAGTTTCTAATGATGCTCCACATTCTAAAGTTATTGAAGGCGGGCAAGTTATAGTTAAATTAACGACAGGAGCAGCGGCTATGGTCAAAGAAGTCGTAGACATACAGGTTACGTCTACTATATTTCTAACTGAGATTGTATAAGTATTTGGAAGTAAATTAGAAAAAACAGGAGAACTTTGAAAAGTTATTCCATTAATACTATACTCGAAATTACTTCCTACAGGGTTACTTATTGTGATTTCTCCTGTATTAATAGTACAACTTGGCTCAATAGTTACTGTCGCATTTATTACTGGTGGACTTGGCACTGAATTAATCACCACTGGAACTGAATTCGTTGCTGAGCATGTGGTATCAACTGTACTTCGTACTGTTAAATCATAGGTGTTAGGTGATAAATTAGCAAACACTTCACTCGACTGAAAAGTAATTCCATCAATACTATATTCTACATTAGGTTGACTTACAAAAGTGATGGTTCCTGTGGTTACTGAACAAGTTGGTTGTAAAACGCTAGCCAAAACTGGAACACTTGGTGGAACTGGCACTGAATTAATCACCACTGGAACTGAACTCGTTGCTGAACATGTGGTATCTACTATACTTCGTACGGTTAAATCATAAGTGTTAGGTGATAAATTAGCAAACACTTCACTTGACTGAAAGGTAATTCCATCAATACTATATTCTACATTAGGTTGACTTACAAAAGTGATGGTTCCTGTGGTTACTGAACAAGTTGGTTGTAAAACGCTAGCCAAAACTGGAACACTCGGTGGAACTGGCACTGAATTAATCACCACTGGAACTGAATTCGTTGCTGAGCATGTGGTATCAACTGTACTTCGTACTGTTAAATCATAGGTGTTAGGTGATAGATTAGCAAAAACTTTACTTGACTGAAAGGTAATTCCATCAATACTATATTCCACATTCGGTTGAGAAACAAAAGTGATGGTTCCTGTGGAAACAGAACAGGTAGGCTGTAAAACACTTGCTAAAACTGGAACACTTGGTGGAACTGACACTGAATTAATCACCACTGGAACTGAATTCGTTGCTGAGCATGTGGTATCTACTGTACTTCGAACGGTTAAATCATAAGTATTAGGTGGTAAATTAGCAAAAATTTCGCTCGATTGAAAAGTAATTCCGTCAATACTATATTCTACATTGGGTTGACTAACAAAAGTGATGGTTCCTGAAGTCACTGAACAAGTTGGTTGTAAAACACTAGCCAAAACTGGAACACTTGGTGGAACTGGCACTGAATTAATCACAACTGGAACTGAATTCGTTGCTGAGCATGTGGTATCAACTGTACTTCGTACTGTTAAATCATAGGTGTTAGGTGATAGATTAGCAAAAACTTCACTTGACTGAAAAGTAACTCCATCAATACTGTATTCTACATTGGGTTGACTAACAAAAGTGATGGTTCCTGAAGTCACTGAACAAGTTGGTTGTAAAACACTAGCCAAAACTGGAACACTTGGTGGAACTGGCACTGAATTAATCACCACTGGAACTGAATTCGTTGCTGAACATGTGGTATCTACTGTACTTCGTACTGTTAAATCATAGGTGTTAGGTGATAGATTAGCAAAAACTTCACTCGACTGAAAGGTAATTCCATCAATACTATATTCCACATTGGGTTGAGAAACAAAAGTGATGCTTCCTGTAGTTACTGAACAAGTTGGCTGTAAAACACTTGCTAAAACTGGAACACTTGGTGGAACTGGCACTGAATTAATCACCACTGGAACTGAACTGGTTGCTGAGCATGTGGTATCAACTGTACTTCGCACTGTTAAATCATAGGTGTTAGGTGATAGATTAGCAAAAACTTCACTCGACTGAAAAGTAACTCCATCAATACTGTATTCTACATTGGGTTGACTAACAAAAGTGATGGTTCCTGAAGTCACTGAACAAGTTGGTTGTAAAACACTAGCCAAAACTGGAACACTTGGTGGAACTGGCACTGAATTAATCACCACTGGAACTGAATTCGTTGCTGAACATGTGGTATTAACTGTACTTCGTACTGTTAAATCATAGGTGTTAGGTGATAGATTAGCAAAAACTTCACTTGACTGAAAGGTAATTCCATCAATACTATATTCCACATTGGGTTGAGAAACAAAAGTGATGCTTCCTGTAGTTACTGAACAAGTTGGCTGTAAAACACTTGCTAAAACTGGAACACTTGGTGGAACTGGCACTGAATTAATCACCACTGGAATTGAACTCGTTGCTGAACATGTAGTATCTACTGTACTTCGAACTGTTAAATCATAGGTATTAGGTGATAGATTAGCAAAAACTTCACTTGACTGAAAAGTAATTCCATCAATACTATATTCTACATTGGGTTCAGAAACAAAAGTGATGGTTCCTGTAGTTACTGAACATGTTGGTTGTAAAACACTTGCTAAAACTGGAACACTTGGTGGAACTGACACTGAATTAATCACCACTGGAACTGAATTCGTTGCTGAACATGTGGTATCAAGTGTACTTCGTACTGTTAAATCATAGGTATTAGGTGATAGATTAGCAAAAACTTCACTTGACTGAAAAGTAATTCCATCAATACTATATTCTACATTGGGTTGAGAAACAAAAGTGATGGTTCCTGTAGTTACTGAACATGTTGGTTGTAAAACGCTAGCCAAAACCGGAACACTTGGTGGAACTGGCACTGAATTAATCACCACTGGAATTGAACTCGTTGCTGAACATGTGGTATCTACTGTACTTCGTACTGTTAAATCATAAGTGTTAGGTGATAGATTAGCAAAAACTTCACTCGACTGAAAAGTAATTCCATCAATACTATATTCTACATTGGGTTGAGAAACAAAAGTGATGGTTCCTGTAGTTACTGAACAAGTTGGTTGTAAAACGCTAGCCAAAACCGGAACACTTGGCGGAACTGGCACTGAATTAATTACCACTGGAATTGAACTCGTTGTAACACAATTTCTTTCTATAGAACTTCTTACTGTCAAATTATAAGTATTCGGTGGTACATTTGAAAAAACTTCGCTTGTTCTGAAAGTTATCCCGTCAATACTATATTCTACATTTGGCTGACTTACAAAAGTGATTGTTCCTGTTGAAATAGAACAGGTAGGTTGTAAAACACTTGCTAAAACCGGTGTTGAAGGTGTACTTGGAACTGCATTTATAGTTACAGGAAATGGACTTACAGTTGAACAACGTGATCCTGTCGTACCTCTAACAGTAAGATTATAAGTAGTATTGGCTGGTAAATTTGAAAAAACTTCACTCATTTGAAAGCTAACGCCATCAATACTATATTCTACATTGGGTTGTGTCACAAATGTAATTGTACCACTAGGAACTAAACAAGTTGGTTGCGTTAAAATAGCACTTGGAGCTGGCGGTGTCACTGGCTGTGAATTGACAATAATATTTGCACTAGAACTAGAAGTACAACCTGATCCATCACTATC
>CANMWK010000025.1 GCA_947501615.1 uncultured Tenacibaculum sp.
CCAACAGCCAACAGCCAACAGCCAACAGCCAACAGCCAACAGCCAACAGCCAACAGCCAACAGCCAACAGCCAACAGTCAAAAGAAATAGACAGTACATGGAGGAGATAAATGATATAAACGAAAATTCAGAATTATACGAGCATTATCGATTTACAGCTACAGAAGGGCAGGATCCTTTGCGTGTAGATAAGTTTTTAATGAATTTTATTGAAAATGCTACGCGAAATAAGATACAACAAGCCGCAAAAGCAGGTAATATTTTAGTAAATGATAAAGCAGTAAAATCGAATTACAAAGTAAAACCAAAAGATGTAGTTCGTGTTGTCTTAGCTCACCCGCCACACGAAAATTTATTAGTGGCACAAGATATTCCAATAAATATTGTATATGAAGATGATGATGTAATTGTGGTGAACAAAGAACCAGGAATGGTAGTGCATCCCGGGCATGGAAACTATTCAGGAACTTTAGTAAATGGTTTAATCCATCACATAGAAAATTTACCAAAAAATAGTAATGAACGCCCAGGTTTAGTACATCGTATAGATAAAGATACGAGTGGTTTGTTAGTCGTTGCCAAAACAGAATTTGCAATGGCACATTTATCAAAACAGTTTTTTGATAAAACTACCGAACGTTTGTATCATGCTTTAGTTTGGGGGAGTGTAGAAAATGATGAAGGAACAATAGAAGGTCATATAGGAAGAAGTGCTAAAGACAGAATGCAAATGGCCGTGTATCCAGAAGGAGATTATGGAAAAGCTGCAGTTACTCATTATAAAGTTATAGAGCGTTTTACTTATGTTACTTTAGTTGAATGTCGTTTAGAAACCGGACGTACGCACCAAATTAGAGCTCATTTTAAGCATATAGGTCATACATTATTTAACGATGAACGCTACGGGGGAAATCAAATTTTAAAAGGAACTACATTTTCAAAATACAAACAATTTGTAGAAAATTGTTTTAAACTTTTACCAAGACAAGCATTACATGCAAAAACCTTAGGTTTTGTTCATCCCACTTCAGGTAAATTTATGCAGTTTAATTCTGAAGTTCCAGAAGATATAACCGCTTGTTTAGAGAAATGGAGGCGTTATGCTACAAATTCTACATTTGAGCAATAGTCTAAGATTTACTAGCTTGAAATGACTAAATGAAATTTATCAAGATTGAAATTGTTAATCTTTTTAGGCTGAAAATTTCAAATCTGAAGTTTTAAATTTGTAATCGCTGAGAATCGCGTATTTGATTTTTTTTTATATAAATATACGAATACGCGATTTTCAAGAAGTTTAAAAATTAATAAAGAATTTTTGTTGTTTATTAATTTTATAATTATTTAGTAATTCTATCATTAACTAAGCTCATAATACGGTCAAATTGTTCTTCCAATCCCATGTCAGAATTATCAAATTCAACAGCATCTTTAGCTTTAATTAAAGGAGAATCTTTTCTGGTAGAATCTATACGGTCACGTTCTTGTACATTTTGTAGAACTTCATCGTAGTTTACATCATCTCCACGATCCAATAGCTCTTTATAACGTCTTGTAGCTCTTTTATCAGCAGAAGCTGTCATAAATAACTTTAATTCTGCATCAGGAAAAACAACAGTTCCAATATCTCTTCCATCCATTACAATTCCTTTCTCTTTTCCCATATTTTGTTGTTCATGAACAAGTTTTCTTCGGACTTGTGGTATAGCAGCAACTTTGCTTACTAATTTAGAAACTTGTATGGTACGAATTTCTTTTTCCACATTTGTACCATTCAAAAACATTTCTGCAAATCCCAATTCAGGATTAAATACGAAAGAAAGTTTAATGTTGTCTAAATCTAAAATAAGTTTAGTACTATCAAAAAAATCAGAAGTAACATAATTCCTATTCATGGCATGTAAAGTAACGGCTCTATACATAGCTCCAGTATCTACATAAATATAGTTGAGTCGTTTAGCTAATTGTTTGGCAATGGTACTTTTTCCAGTAGAAGAAAAACCATCTATAGCAATGATAATTTTAGTTGAAATCATACAGATAAATAATGCAAATATAAATGTAAAAGTAGATATAATAAGAAATCAATACTTAGTTTTAAATCGATTTGGTTTTCCCGAATTTAAATCAATAGCAATACCAAAAGTACTCACGTTAGACGCTGTATGAAATCGAGAATAAGCGTAATTCAATTTAACTTTATTCATTCGTAGTCCAAAACCAAAAGAAATTCCACCAAATGTTCTTACATTCTGTAGTTGTAACTCTTTTCCACGTCTGAAGTTATAACCTATCCTAAGATTAACAGCACGTTTAGGAAATAATTCTGCACCAATACTAAAATGTCGAAACAAATTATCTAAGAAAGAGATGTTCTCCTCTGTAATAGTACCATCTAAATCTGAGGTTTGATTAGAAGGGTTGGCAACACTAATGTTCCATTGTTGTAAATTATCAAGTGTAGCATACCAGCGTAAAGGTACATTTTCAAGTAAATAAGAAGCGCCAAAAGAAATTTCAAAAGGTAATTTTTCTCGCTCTCCATTAAAAGAGGTGATTTGAGTTCCAATATTTCTTAAGGCTAAAGAAAAAATATAAGGTTTAGCATCATCGTAATAACTAATCCCAATATCACCAGCAATACCAAAAGAAGAAAAATTGGCAATAGCGGCGTGAATAAGTTTAAAGTTAGCACCAATGTGAATAGCTGTGTTTGGAATTTGGTAGGCGTAACCAACTGTAAGTGCAATATCACTAGCACCAAAAGTACCTGTTTCATTACCTTCGGTATCAGCTTGTATTAAAGTACCATAATTTACATAGGTAAGATTTGTGTGTAATGTTTGTGAATATCTTGAAAAACGATGTGCGTAAGAAATCGAGCCTACAGATATGTCTGCTAAATAACTTGTGTAGTTGATCGATAAGTTTCGATCTAAATCAGAGTTTATCATAGATGGGTTCCAAGTAGGTTGATCTACATCATCTACTAAAGTTAATATTTTACCTCCTAAAGCAGCCTGTCTCGCATTAGTAGATGTGTTTAAAAAAGAAAAAACAGAGGTTCCTCCAACTTGTGCTTGCCCAACAGTTAAAAAAAATAAACCCGTAACAATAAAATGTTTTAGCATTTTTTAATGTTCATATAATAAGTCCGTAAAATTAACGTATTAATTTTAAGCTTAGTGTTTAAATACGCTTTTATTTAATATCTCTAATAAGTATAAACTAAGTAATAAAGGGGATTAAAAATAAAAAAGTTAAGAGTAATTAATTAAATAGTACAGAAATGTTTTAAAGTAATGAATGCATTTATTCTATTTATTATAATAGAATTGTGAAAGAAATATGAACCTCCATTTTTTGATAGATTATTTAGAAAAATATAATACTTGTGATAAGTTTAGGAATATATTATTACAATTGTCATCATAAAAGGGCAGGTATATTCGTATTATTTTAATGAATACGTTTTTTTTTAAGATAAATTAAATATATTTGTGTGTTACAAATGTGTTAACACATTTAATTTTAATGGTCCCCGTATATTATGTATAAGTGTAGAAAAAATAAAGTACTACTTTTTTTACTGCTATCTTTTGTGTATAGCATGAAAACTTATGGGCAAACATTACAGCCGCCTACGTTTAATTTTACGTTTGCTTGTGCTAATAGTGGTACGAATAATTTTACTGTAAGCTTCTCCTATAATTTAGCTTTCGATATGAATAATGTTTTTACTATTGAATTGTCTGCTCCAGATGGAAGTTTCGATGATCCAACTAAAAACAGAAATTTAGGTTCGATAACAGGAGAAAATGCAACTTTTTTTGTTGATCGAGATTTTTCTTTTCCTGCTGATACTTATGGGAGTAATTATAGAATACGAATCATTTCTAGTATGCCAGCAATAGAAGGTCCACCATCTGACCCTTTTGAAGCTTATTTTATCGACTCTACAAATCCATTAGTTTTAAATGATGACGACGGTGTTTTTGGAAACGATGTTGTCTTATGTGGAGGAGGGTCTAAGACTTTATCTGTAAATGGAACTAATCCAGACTTTAATTATTTATGGTTTAAGATTAATGCAACAGGAACAGATGAACTGATTCCTGGAGAAACAGGTTCTTCTATAGAAGTTTCACAACCTGGTAAGTATTATGCAGCTGTAGATTATGGTGCTTGTACACAAACTGGACTTGGTATTCGATCGAATAATATAGATGTTATTTTGGTAAATCCTACTGGTTTGATGATTGCAGGTGATAATACAGTTGAGATATGTGCAGATGAAACATATGAGTTTGAGGCAACAGTAGATGATCCTTCTTTTGTATATCAGTGGTTTAAAGATGGAACACCTATAACTGGTTTACCAGATTATTCACCAAGATATACAACACCTTCAAGCAATCAGTTCGGTGTCTATCATGTAGAAATTAATATTGGAGGTTGTGTAAGTAGGTCTCAAGATGTAACAGTACAACAAAAGTCAGGCGATAGTATAGATGTAGATATTGTTGGGACAGACACTCGTGTTCTTTTACCAGGAGGTGTCGATGGAACAAGTTTAGAAATATCTCATACAGCGCCAGCAGCTCCAACGACAACTATACGTTGGTTTAGAGATGGTAACCTATTGTTAGGTAGAAATATTGCTACAATCTTTATAACACAGCCAGGAGTGTATTTTGCAGAAGTTATTGACGATTCTGGTACTTGTGCCGTATCCAAAAAATCACCAGAGTTTACAGTTTTAGAAACTGTAAATCTGTCAACAGAAATAAGAAGAAGTACAGATTATATAGAGTGTAATACAGAAACTACGACATTGTCTATAGTTGGTATTCAAGCAGAAGCCACTGATGGTAATATGTATGATTTATCTCCAGATCAAATATTGTTATTAAATTTTCAATGGTTTAAAGATACTGCCTCGGTTCCTGGAGCTACTTTAAATCAGCTAGATATCAATTCGTATAATGATAATGGAACATATCAGTTGAATGTTTCTGTAGCAACATTAAGTTCGAATTCTAATGAACTTCCTGTACTTTTAAGTTTAGTAGGTGTAGAAATCCAATCTTCTTCAACATCAAATAATTTATGTCCTGGAGAAACAATTACACTTACTATGCCTATAGTTTCAGGATTCACCTATAGATGGTTTAAAGACGGAACAGAATTAACAGTTTCAGATCCTAGTACACTAATTGTGGATGAAATTGGAGTTTACAGTGTGACTTTTGAAGGTTTTGGTTGTCTTAATAATGTGCCTGAGGTAGAAATAATAGAGTTTGATGATAGTGTTTTAGAAGTTAATCCGTCTTCGACAGCTGTTTTAGAACCCGGAGAAACAATTACTTTGGAAGCTTCTGGAGCAGATTCTTATGAATGGTTAAATGAAATGGGAGACATTTTATCTACAAATGAAACGGTAGATATAAATGCTTTAGGAGAATATACTTTAATAGGAACTGTGGGAACATGTCGTGCGGAAAGAAAAATAAATGTTGTTGAAGATGATGGTAAGTTGGTGATACCAAATATAGTAACACCTTTTAATGGAGATGGAATTAATGATACCTGGGAGTTGCCAAATAGATTTGCATTTCAAACTGATGTGCAAGTAATTATTTACGATTCAAGAGGTAGAGAGGTGTTAAATACAACCGATTATCAAAACAATTGGCCAGAGAACAATAATTTGAAAGATGGAATGTTATTCTATTTTAGAGTTATTAGAGATAATAATTTAATTAAAGCGGGGACAATATCTATATTGCAATAATATATATGGTAAGGAAAATTACTTTAATACTAGTGTGCATCTTTATGAACTCATTAGCGTATACACAAACAAGTATCGCTAGTGAAGATTCGTATAATGGTTTTTCATCACGAAGTTTCATGAAGTTTAATAATTTCATGACTGTGCCTACATTCTCATTATTACATCGAGAAACATCAACAATAGAAGCGATTAGTAGAAGTTCTAATATAGATTTTCAAGACGCATCACGCTTACATATTGTAAGTTATTCTGGAAAAATGGAACCTAATGTTGGAGCAGGAATAGCTGTATTTCAACAAGAAATAGGGGTGTTCAAAGATTTTGGAGCTATGGTAAATTATGCATACCAAATTAAATTAGCAGAAAAGACGAAATTAACATTTGGGTTTAACTTTTTCTACAGTAGAAGAAGCTTAGATGAACCTAGAGTACTTACCAATACTCCAGATCCTTTAATTAATAATTATCAAGACAGACCTGTAGTGGTATTACAACCAGCAGCTACTGTGTCTTTTGGAAAATTTGATGTAGGATTATTTTTTGAAAACTTAGGAGATTTTAATTTAAAGACAAGTGAATTTGTAACATCTTTTGGAGATAAAACAATATCTGCACATGCAGCATACACACACAAGTTGCAAAATACCAGTGGTTTATTATCTGGTACAACCATCAGAGCTTTGGGAATTGGTAGAAGAACTAAGACAGATGGTTTTTCATATGCAGCAACAGTATTAGCTGATTTACCTAAAGTAGGTTGGTTAAAAGTTGGTTATGATAAGTTGTTTGGATTAAATGCTGGTTTTGGTGTTAACCTTAACAAAAGAATATCTATAGGGTTTTCTTATGAAAAGCAGCAGAATCTTAGTGGTACAAATGAAGTTGGGCTTATTTATCGTTTAGGCAAACGCAAAAAGAAAAAAGGTAACCCTGGTGTTCAAGTGAATTTACCAAGTGACACCACTAAACCTATTATTGATCGTGAAGAAAAAGAATACGAAGATCCTGAACACGATGATTTATCTGATGAGATTAGAATAGCACAAGATTCTATAGACAAGTTAAATAGAAAAGTAAATGAAATTTTAAAGCGTTTAGAAATAGAACCAATAAAAGATGTTACTCCTAAACAGCCTAAGGATGAAACACCTAAAACGGTTACGCCTACTACACCGACAGAAGAAACTAGAGATCAATCATTACCAAGGAGAAATGAAGCACCTTGGAGAGAGAAGACAATTACCGAACGAGGTGGTGGAGGTACAATGTATTACACAGCGATAGAGCAGTTTAAGTCTTTAAAGAGAGCTAAGCAGGAAGTTAAGATATACAATAATAAAAAGAGTGTAAAACAATACAATAAAACCCATAAAAAGAAAGTTAGAGCAAGGTATGTAAGAGACCCTAAATATAACGTTTATGTGGTATATATAGACCGTCATGGTAAAGAAGAAGATGCTGAAGAGCAGCAAGATGAAATTAATGGAGCTATACGAAATGAAGCAGAAAGTGACGATGATACAGGTTCTGGTTTAGATATCACTGCTCCTTCAGAAAATTCTTCAAAAAATAAAGATAGAGTGTATGTGATGAAGGTTACGTTAGGTCCTGAAGGAGAGACATATAAAGTGCCTAAAACACAGCCTAGAGCGAGAGTACAAACAATGAGATTGACAGAAGGTTTAGAGCCAGGTTATTATTTGCAAATAGGTGTATTTTCTAAAAAACCATATGCTGACAGACTTTTAGATGAGTTAGAAAGTGATGGTATTAAAGCAGGGTATTTTTTAAACCCTAAAACTGGAAATAGACATATATATATACATAAAACAGATAATAGAGAAGAGATATTAAAACTATATAATAACAATTTAAATGGTTCTTATTATGATAGGAAGAATATTATACACATACGATAATGTGTTGAAAATGAGTTTTTAATAATTTGTAAAATTTCACTATCTTTATATGACCCCCATGTAAAGTGTTGTAAATTATATTGATATAAGTTTTTTTGAAAAACAAAATCCCCAAAGATGAGAAAAAAATTACTTTTATTATTGTTAGTTTCTTTGAATTTAACTTTTAGTTATTCTCAAGATGTACCATTCACACAGCGAGATTTATCTGCAGCTGGTGGAGGGATTACAATTAATGGTAATATGACATTAATAGGTAATACGATTACCAATAGAGCTACTAGAACTATTTCTCCTAATGTTCCGTATAATGGTAATGCAAATAACAATAGCTTTTTCTTAAGATATGTAGATGTAGATGATAGTTATGGATTAGTTGGTAGTAGTAGTACATTTTCATCTTCAATGTCTACTCTAGATTTGCCAGGTTGTTCCAGAGTTCTATGGGCTGGTTTATATTGGGGAGCTGTGTATTCACGTCGTCCATCTGGACCAGATACCTATCAAAACATAAAAGTTAAGTTACCAGGTCAGGATTATATAGATATCACAGCAGATGAAGTAATTTTTGATAATGGTGTTCCAAATAGAAATCCTTATGTCTGTTTTAAAGACATGACTAGTGAGGTTAGAAGATTATCAAATCCTGAAGGTCAGTATTTTGTAGCAAATGTTCAAACTAGAGAAAGTCGAAGAAGAGGTGAAGATGGGGGAACTTCTGCTGGTTGGAATATGGTCATTATTTATGAAAATGAAACCGAATCTAGAAAATATTTTAGTGTATTCGATGGTTTTTCTACTATTCAAAATGGAGATGCACCTGTAGAAATAGGTTATTCAGGTTTTGAGACGGTTCCTGCAGGACCAAATCCTGCAAGCCCAGCTTTAGTAAGAGCAAATATGATTGTAGCTACACTAGAAGGAGACAGAAATCTTACTAATGATCAATTTTTAATAAAAGACACAAATAATAATTTTGAACCCCAATTTAATGGATTAAATCCCGCAAGTAATTTTTTTAATTCCACAATATCAGTAAATAATACAAATCTAGCAGGTAGAGATCCTTCAAGTACAAATACACTCGGTTTTGATGCAGATTTATTTGAAATTGCTAATAATAATAATGAAGTAATAGATAATGGACAAAGAGATTTAGAAGTTCAATTTGTCACTTCGTCTGATTCATATTGGACTTTTTTGAATGCCTTAGCTATTGAGGTAATAGAGCCTGATATACAATTGGTAAAAACAATTGATGATAATACAGTACCTGGAAATAATAATCTTGCAGGAGCAACTGTAGATTTGGGAGATGATGTTTGGTACGATGTACGTTTTGAAAATATAGGTACCGATGATGCTATAAATACGATAATTACAGATAGATTACCAAGAAATGTAGATTTAGTTCCTGGAGACCTTGAACTTCCAACAGGAGTAACTTTAGTAAGATATGAACCACCAGTAGCTCCAGATTTCAGAGGAGAATTAACACTTAGCGTAGCAGATAATTTGGTAGAAGAACAAGGAAAAAGTGGTCGACATCATATTCGTATACATGTACAGGTGGTTAATGATTGTACACAACTACGAGATGTGTGTTCTAATAGGATTGAAAATCAGGCTTTTGGGGAGTATACAGGTAGGAGAAGTGGAGTGCTTATTGATGATGAAGCGAGTGTGTCTGGTATAGGTGCCTGTAACTTTGGTGTTACAGGACCTTCTAATGTATTAGTAGATACAGGTGTATGTGAAAACTTTACTCAAAACGTTACGCTTTGTGGGCCTTCATTAGATTTAACAGCGGGAGCTGGGTTTGCAAGTTATACATGGACAAAAGACGGATCTCCATTTGGAGGAAATACAAGAACAATTACAGTTACTGAAACTGGTACATATAGAGTAGTAAAGGTAAACCCAGCAGGAACACCTGCAGCTTGTGTACCTTTTGCTGAGGTTTTTGAGGTTGGCCCTTTTGGTTCAGGAGTAAATCCATTAGTAGCAATAGCGAATAATGTGGTTGCATGTACAAACGACGCAAGTTTGGAGTTAGCGGAGATTTATTTGTGTGGATCTGCAGATTCTGTAACCATACCAACTGGAGTTGGAGCACCCACCACAGTAAGATGGCAAGTACTGAGTACCCCATCAAGTCCAGCACCTCATAGAACATGTCCTGATGTTGGAGGTACTTGGGTAGATGTTGCTACAAACGTAAATAGTCCAACAAGAGACTTTTCTGATGAAGGACAATATAGATTAATTATAGAAGAATCTGGAGGATGTTTTGATCGTTATTATTTCAATATATTTAAAGGAACAGCAAACCCTACTTTTGATGTACAACCAATAATTTGTACTGCAGACGGAAGTATCACAGTAAACAATGTACCAGCAGATTATGAGTTAGCCATAGTGCGTCCAGGAGGTACTTCACCACCACCAGACACAGCTTATGGTACAAATAATGTGTTTCCAGCAGATATTGAGGGAGAATACGAGATATTTTTAAAGAATGATTTAATTTCTTGTGAATTTTCTTACAGACAAACAGTAAGTCGTTTTGATATTGATGTAGATGTAAGTATGACTCCTGTGTTATGTAATGGAGATGATGGTCGAATTTCAGTTAGAATTAACGCTCCTATAACTACTCCAGAAAGTATATTTGAATATAGAATTTTAAATGGTACTTCAACAGTAGCGAGTTACGGACCAACTACAGATAGAGCAGAAGATTTTACAATAAATGCTTCGGGTTCTTACATTGTTGAAGTAACAACACCGGGCTGTACGTTTAGAAGCACACCTCAAGTATTCAATATTCCAGATCCGTTAGATTTAAATGCGGTTGTAACAAAAGATATAAACTGTACCAACGGAAACATTGATTTATCTGTTATGGGAGGTACTTCAGGAGGAACGGGTTATCGTTACGCGATATTAGAATACACTCCTGCAACAACAGCTACAAAAGCAGCTATTTCTTATGCAAATGTCGGTGCTATACCAGCAGGAGATTTTTTCACAGCAACTTCCTATACTGTCCCTTCTGGAGAAGAAGGTACTTATGTTTTTGCTGTTATAGATAGTAATAGTTGTAATGATACTGATACAGTAACAGTTAATTTAGAAGATGATTTAAGTTTTAGTACTAATGTTACTCATGTAACTTGTGCAGGATTAGATAATGGAACAATTACAGTAATCACAGATACTCCACCAGGAGATTTAAGTTATAGTTTTGAATATAGAATTGATGATGGAACTGGTTTTGGACCTTATGGATTTTCTAATTCATATACAGGATTAGATGATGGAACGTATACCATTGAAATTAGAGCCACAAAAGCAGGTTCAGGTCAATGTTTAACAACATTAACAGGTATTGTTATAAATGATGCAGATCCTATTGTTTCAACAGCAAGCCTAACTCGTGATATTTCTTGTAATCAAGTTACTGGAGGTATTATAGAATTTACTGCAGCTTCTGGGGGCGGTGTTACCGATCCTAATAATTATGAATATGGAATTAATGGGGCTTATGACTCTCAAAGAATTAAACAAAATTTAGGAGCAAATACATATACATTAACAGTAAGAGATCGTAATAATCCTACTTGTGTTTATGATGTAGATGTTATTGAAATTGATCCTTTAAATCAATTACCTACTTTTACAGGTGTTGTTGACTATACTTGTGATGGAAATGCAACAGTTACTTTAGTACCAGATTCACCCATCACACCAGCAGGATTAACATTAAGTTATTTCATAGATGGAAATGAGGCAACGATACAACCGTCTAACGTGTTTACAGGTGTAAACCCAGCATTACCAAGATTATTTACAGTTAGAGCAGACAGAGCATGTGATAGAGAAGTTAGAGTAAATATTGCTAATGATAGAAGATTTGATGGAAGGCTATTAGGAAGCACAAATTCAGTATGTTTTGGTTCTGATAATGGTACGATTACAATACAAGCAACTAATTTTAATGGAGGAAGCTATGAATATTCTATTAATGGAGGAGCTACATGGGAAACCACTTCTGACAATCCGTTTAGAATTGTTGGTGTAGAAGCAGGTACTCATAATGTAAGAATTAGAGAAACTTCAGGGACAACAGTTTGTGAAAGAGATTTAGGAACTGTAAACATAACAGAGCCTACAGAATTATCAGTTTCAGGAAATATCACAACCACAGCAAGTTGTTCAACAACAAATACGGCTTCTATTACTGTTCAAGGAATGGGAGGAATACCTCCATATGAATTTAGTATAGATGGTGGAACTACTTGGCAATCAGAAACTTTGTTTTCTGGATTAACTCCAGGTACATATACAATAAGTATTAGAGATGATAATAATTGTACAGAATGTGGTTGTAATACAGATGCGTTTGTTAACGGAAGTTTTGAAAATGTTCCTTCACCTATAGCTACTTTTGCTCAATTAAACGAAAATCAAATAGACGGATGGGATAGTACAGCCATATCTCCACCTGGTGTGGTTTCTGATAACGAAATCGAAATATGGAGAGATGGCTACAGAGGCGTAGGAGCTAGAGATGGTTTATATTTTGCAGAATTGAATGCAGAACAAAATGGAGCTTTATTTCAAGAGTTTTGTACATTGCCAGGAGATATAATTAACTGGTCTGTATATCATAGAGGTAGAGCAGGTGAAGATGTAGCTGAAGTAAGAATAGGAGGAAGTTTAACTCCATCACCATCAGATATTACAGTTGAAATGAGAACAGGTACTGCAGATTGGAAAGAATATTTTGGAACATATACAGTTCCTCCAGGTCAAACAACTACTGTAATTTCTTTTATAGCTGTTTCTACAGCTGGAGGTCGTATTTCAGTTGGGAATTTTATAGATGATGTAAACATGACTGTAAATAAGGTGGGGTGTGTACCTTTTGAAATTAATGTACCAACACCAGACCCAGTTGAATTTACATTAACACCAGAACAATGTTACGATGGAAGTAATGAGTCTGTTGCAGTTTCTATTACAAGTGGAACTGGTCCATTTGATATTTATGTAAATGGAAGCACAACACCAATAGCTACAATTACTGGTAATCCAACTGCAACTGCACCAGTCACCTATACTATAGGTTCTGCAGCAGGGTTATTAACAGGTAGTAATACTACTGTTCGAATTGAAGATGCAAATACTTGTGATAATAGTGAAACAACATTAATAAATGAACAATTAACAATAGTAAGTGCTCTTATGAGTGCTCAGGCTACTTGTGCAAGTGGCGCATCAGGTCATGGAGAGATTACCAT
>CANMWK010000026.1 GCA_947501615.1 uncultured Tenacibaculum sp.
AATATAAAATCTCCCGAAAGTATAGATGATTCTAGTTCTTTCTCAGAATAGGTTTTATTTTTTTTAGTAGATGAGCAGCTAAAAATCGAAAGACTAATTAATATATAGAGAATGTTCTTCGTCATATGTTTGCTAACGGTTAGTATAAGAAACGTAGGGCAGGTGATAAGCGATACGTTTCGGATTGGTACTAAGCCAAATATAATATTTTGCTTTTATCTTTTTTGTTGAAAATGCCAAATTTTATATTTGGCGACTTTTTAAAAAAATACAGACTTTCAAGTTTAACCTGAATCGCCCTATGTTTTTTATACGTTGTTACCTGCTGGCTTTTTTCACTATTTTCTTTATTTTAAATTATTCTTTTTGAGTTGATAAATCGAAAAAAAACCAAGAAAAAATTCAGCTATTATTCCGAAAATATAGCCATTCGTTGGTAATCCATCAATTATCATACTCAATGTACGTCCAATAGCAAGAGTTAACATAAATAGTATATTCAGTTCGGTAGCACGTTTCCAATATTCTTTTTTCCACATTCCTAAAATCCATATGATTGAAACTCCAATGTAGAGGCTCATTATAGCTTTCAGCATATTTGAAAGGTCAATTGTGTTTACTTGAATATCTAATTGCTGAGATAGAATTGACGGTGAACCGTAAATTATTCCTGTAGGCAATACAATTAATACAGAAATCAGAAGATGTAAGTTTTTTAAAAAAGAATTCATTTTATTTCAAGTTAAGAACTAAATTGTCTTAAATGATGGTCAAAATGTTTCCATTGTACAATTGCCCATTCATTCGGTGTTAAGTGTCCAAAAAATTGGTGAGGCTGTTTCGTACATTTTTCAACACCATTTTGATAAAACTCCAAGACAAGATTTATAGCTTTATTTTTTTCTTTTTCAAAGTCAACATAACCATTAAAAACAAAATTTTTCCCTGTAGGAGAATTCTTTGGAAATGGTTTTTCACTGACATAATTTTTTTTCAATAACCTGCCAAAAATTCGACCTATTAGCATTCTTTTTTCAAATTTAATATCAAGTCCAATTTCAAGAAAAGCATTTAAGTGAGCTAACATTTGAGCAACTTCCATTGTTCCCCATTTTCTTTCAGCATCTATAGTTAATTTTTCTAACCTCTCGACAATTTTTTGAGTATCAGATTCATTATGTAGATTATTTGCCATTTAATTTTTTGTGCTTGCAGGTAACGTTCTGGCTAAAGAACGTTGTGTAAAATTAGCGAAAGCATTATAAAGCACCAAAGATTAATTTACCTTCGTGATTTTCCCAAGGGGAAAATCCGCCCGCAATGTTTTTTAGCCCTTGTTACCATTTGTAGCGACACATTTGAGTGAGTTCTTTTCATAAAGTCGAGCAATACCACGAACAGCTTTCGCTTAATTTTTACAGCATTCAAAACTTTTTTATCCGACCAAATTCCTCACAGTTTGTCAAAATCCGTCCGCTTTAAGCTGTCAATTTTATCACCAGAGTGAAGTCAGTCTGTTTTCAAAGTTTTGTAGAATCCGTTCGAATCAGTTTAAGTCCAGTTTTTTAATCCGTCTGAGTTCAGTTTGCATATTGATTTTCAATTTATCGTTATGAATCAGATTTAATTTAACAACTATTACGAAAAGATTTTAAATTTTTCCCGAGCTATAAATGGTAACGTGTTTGTGTATGATTTCGTTGCGTGTTTCAGCAACTAATTTAGCAAATACAAACCGAATAGAAAATCCGCGAGGATTTTCGTAAGTAGGCGAGTACTAGCAATGAATTATACACGTTGTTGTGCTTAGTTATTTTTTCCAAATGTGGAATTCAGTTCGGATTAATTCCAAAATTTCACACATATAATTTAATTCATCAATTTCGGGATAATGTTTTAAATATCCATCGGGATTAGAAAATTCAAATTCATTCGCTCTATTCCAACCTTTGACCTGAACTTTAAACCCTTCTCCGTCCAAAATCGCAATCTGTTTATTCATTAATTCGTATTCCTCAATTTCTTTTCCCCGATATTTCTTTTTTACTTTTTCTACATTTCTACGAGTTACTAATTTCCATCGTATTTCGCTCAAACTTGGCAAGTCCAAAATATTACTCCGAACAAGATTTTGAAATATAAACTCCATATTTTTTTCCGATGTTAGAGTTTGCTTTTCAATCCGCAATTTGGCTTGACCGTTTACTTTTGCGTAATGCTCATAAAATTCCGCTGTCCATTTCTCCGATTTGTCTTTAAACATTCTAAAAAGTGAAGAATAATTGGTTATTCCACCACCTTGATAAATTCGAACTTCCGTTTCGTATGTCAGCGAATCAGATAGTTTCAAATCAGAATTTATTTCAGTTATATTTTGAGTAATTGCAAAAGTTGAAAAAGACAGAAATAAGACAAGAAATATTTTATTCATAATTCGGTTGTTTCTACAAAATTAGATGTACAATTTAATGCCCCAAAGTCTGATCGAGTAAACAATTCTTTTCAATAAGGGAATGGTTGGTTTTAATTATGCACAACGGTCTTGTGTATGAGCAGTAGCGGGTCTATTCACTGACTGTTAAATTATTCACAAAGATAACTAAAAGCTAAATCTTAAATTATAGCACTTCTGCCGCTATTGCTTATACACAATGTTCTCTGCTGGTTTTTCTTTCCGTTTATCAGTTAGCGATGGCAAAGACATACTCTTTTGCAATTTTTGATTTAAGTGTGAATTTGAGTGAATTGCAAATGTGTATGGCTTTATGTTTGGACAATTCCGGATAGAAACTCCAATTATCAATTCACTGTAGGAGGATGTCAGAGATAAAGTCTATTGCGGTTGTATAAAGGGTGAATTGAATTCAGAATTATTCAACAAATAATCCATCCAGCTCACAATTTTTCTTCTAACTAAATATAATAATATGAAAATTAAAAAAGATAGGTTCTACAGATCCAGAGGTGGAACTACTGAACTATATGATATAGTCTGTTCAAACTGCCATAAGAATTTCTGCCTCTATCAAAAAGACGGAAAGGGTAATCTGTTAAGGCTCTATAAAGATAGGATACTTAGGTTGTATGAGCTAAAAGTAGTTGTCAAGCCTGAACAGAAGAATCTTGTATGTAGTTGTCGGAATATAATAGCAGTCGGGATGTATTATAAGAAAGAAGGTAGGCTAGCCTACCGATTAATCAAAGGAAGATATAATAAAGTAAAATATTATGATTGAGACAATTCAAAACAAAGTCATTCAACTAACAGGTTTGTCATTAGTAGAATTCCAAGAACTAACCGCTTTTTTGTATCAAGAGAATCAACCTAAAAATCAAACATATAACCTTTTAGATGGAGATTGTTTAAAGACTGTTAAAGTGAAGTTCAATGGTGTCGGTGAGATAACAAATAAATTTGGTGAGTTTGTTCAATATTCATTTAGACTAAATGATATTTGGAATGATTACAGCGTGTTGGTTAAATCAGAAAGGTTTGATGATTGTGGTCTGCCAATTTTTCAGATGGAAGACTACTTCTTAACTCGATTTGATTCGCACTGTGAAACACAGATGCTTTTTGGAGATAAAACTTGTGACTGTAACAGTCAATTAGAACTAGCAATGAATAAGATAGCTAAAAGAGGAGAAGGAGCTATTATTCATATAAAACAGCACGAAGGAAGAGGCAAAGGAATTGCATCCAAATTAGATCAATTGAGGTTATGTTCTCGGCTAGGGATCGATACTGTATTAGCATCACAATTGAGAGCAGAGCTAATTGAAGGTGTTGATAATGCTGCTGAACTCCCACCAATTTCGGTTATTGACAAACGTGATTTTATAGGATGCGTGGCAATTTTAGAATATTTAAAAGTTCCAAAAAATATAAGACTTCTTTTACAAACAAATAATCCAATGAAGATGAAACCACTTATAGAAAATGGCTACACTTGTGAATTTCACAATATCCATACACCACCAAATGAACTAAACAGGAAGCACCTTGAAGCCAAAAAGGAAAAACTAAATCATAAACTATAATGCATAAATTAATCTTAATATCTGCCCCATCGGGAACAGGTAAAACAACCATTAGTAGATTACTTAAAACATCTGACATTAAGTTTAAACACGTACAGGTATTAACAACGCGTAAAATTAGAGAAACGGAAAAAGGCCGAAGTGAAAAAATTCAGGTTTCGATTGAGGATTTAAAATGTTTAGAAAAAAGAGGTGAGTTGATAAATTTGAATGAAAAAGATGGTGTTTGGTATGGCATTAAAAAAACAGCGATTCTGAATCCATTAAACTTAAATTCTGCCCCTATCCTAGAATGGGATTTGAACAAGCTGGAACATTTCGATACTTTCTGCCCAACGTACAAAGTAGTTTTAGAACCAGAGAGCTCTAAAGATAATATCAATAGAAATAAATCTGAAAATAAGGATCCTGAAGGGAATAGAATAAAAGGTATTGAAGATGAAACAGAATTAATCAAATCTGGATATTACGATGATAAATCGGATTTAAGAATTATAAATAAAAAGAATGCAATAAATGATACTGTACTTAAGATTCGGCATAGTTACTTTAAATCTCTAAACAAAATGCCACTTAAGAATTTTAGAGACTGATTTTGGCTCAAAAGGAGGTGTTTCAAAATCGAGAAAGTCTAAATAGTTGTCCTTTTCGGAAATAATTTTAAGCAATACATCTTCTGGAATTTCATTACTAACTTTCCACAAAGAACGTCTGAGTTCTCTTTTTTGATATTCTATATATTTATTAATATCATTTTTTGAGCTTTGAGGCAAGTCAAAGCCAGAAAGCAGTTTTAGTCTACTTAATAAATAATTTCTAAAATCTGAGCCACCTTCTTCAACCTGATTTTCACTGTTGGAAGAACTAGAAGAAATATATGGGTTTATGTTTTCAGAATACAGATTATCTTTTTTACTTTTTTTTGGGTTTCTTTTCTTATAAAGGTTAAACATCTTGCGTTTAACATTTGTAAGCAAGAATGAGAACTCTTTTTTCTTTATCTGCTCACTGGATAAGGATCTTTCAATGATGTTATAGTCAAATTTATCCTGAAATTCTAGGTAAGATTCAACAAAACATTCTTCAAATAAAAGCATATAATCAATACTGAAATTTCTGGATAATAAGTAAGATCTTACTCCATTTTCAAACTCAAAAAAATTATTTTTGTTTTTTATTTGCGACATAATTTTAATGCTTTAAATAATTGGGCCAATGCTCCTTTGACAGTTCAACTTCTAAACTAAAGCTAGCACAGAAGCTTTGTTCTTTTGAACTTATGTTTTTAAAGAATGGACTGTTGTTTTGGTAATTTACATCTCCAAAGTAATCCTTAAACGTTTTTACAAAAGTGTCCTTGTTTTTTATATTCGGTATTTTCTTTTTTACATCATCATTTGCTAAGTCCTGATGATGGAAAAGCACTAATGGGTTTTTAGGAATTGGGAATAATGCATATTCTAAATCTTTACTTATTGGCCGCTCGAAATATTTTTCCAGTATATCTGTTTCGATTTTTGACTCTGAATTATTCTTTATATAATTCGACCAAAGTTTGTGCAAACGAATATCTGTGAATAAAACAATCAACCGCTTAAGTGCCACATCCATTTCAGCATATTCTCTGAAATCAATAATATTTTTTGTGATTTCGTTATTCTTTTTCTTTTTATCGAAATAGTTCTTAATGGTTGAATTGTTTATACCAAAAATATTAAATAGGCTCTCTAATTCTTTTGTTTCACTCTCAGACAATGTATCATTTTCAGATCTTAAAATAAGTAAGGATAACTTATCTCTTTGACGTATCAAATTCTCCCCTCTATAGGCATTGATTAAAGTTTCAGATATTTCCTTTGCTTTATCAAAAGTTTTTGTATTAATATTTTCGAGTAATTCTTCGCTCCAAGAGTTTATCGCATTAGTTTGAGAAGCACCTTGTTTGTCGTAAAACAGAGCATTAAGATTCATTTCAATTTTGCCATATCCAGTTGTAAACTCCAAAACAGTATCTTGGCTCAGTTTGAAATCGTCTGAAACAAATTCTTTTAAAATAGAGTAATTCGGAGATATGACCCTATTTTTTATTTGGCTTTTTATTCTTTCTCTCAAACCTAAAAGAGCTGCAGGCATCAAATCTTCCCATTTCTTGCTTGTTATATTTTCTCCTACTGATTTTCCTATATTCACTGAGTTTATCCATTCATAGAACTTTGCAGCCTTGCTAAGATCATCTTTGTTTGATTTGGCTCTTGTAGAAGGCTGACAAAAAATTGGGGTAATTTCAAACTCCTTGAGAAGGGACACTCCCATAAACAATCCAAATTCATCGTTCCCTTTATTTTGTTTGAAGTCCAAAAAATAATCTTTACTAAAATCATAGTATTTCTTATAGGTTTCTTGATTAAAGACTGGCTCTTCTATCATTAGAGAAATCTGTTTCAATTCTTCTTCAAATTTATCCTTGAGAAGTAATGAAATGTTCTTCGACTTCAAATATTTAAGGTGGTTTGGCTTAGAATAAACAAAAGAACCTGGGTCTTCAAATGATAGATTATCCGACATTTGATAATCAAAAATAACTATTGAGGGGATTGATTCTGGGCAACTTTCTGCTAACAATTGTTTGTTTAATTTACCAACGGATTTTAGGTACTCATAGAGATCATTCGGATGTTGGAAAATGAATAGATTAAATAAATCCTCATCTGGGAAATGATATTCTAAATCTTTTATTAATGTATCTTCCGGTTTAGGATTATCCTCGATGTAATAAATGTTTATTTTTCCTGTCATAGTTGTAGTTTTATATAAAAGTAATTAGGGTCTTTTCTATCTATAATCATACTACCAGAGTTTGTTTCTTCAATTACATCTTTAAAAAAGCGAAGGTTACCCCTGAGATATTTTTTTGTTAAAGAGACATTATTATTTTTTCGGTTCTTAAAAACAATGAACGAACTGGACTTATAGATTTCCAAAACCAGTTCATTATCAAAGGGCTCTCCATATCGGATCAAATTTTCGAAAATCGTACCGTAAAAAAGCTTGAGCAATGCCTCACTGAAGTAAAGCTCATAAATTTTTAATTCTATTTCGTTAAGATCTAGAGTGGTTTTAATTTGTACATCCAGGTCATCTTCATAAAACTTATTTAGATTTAAGAAATACTCATATACATCAAATTGAGCTGCTTGTTCTTGAAGAAGCTTGTCATCTTTAGCCGAAAAAACAAAAGATTCTTTATCATTTATTTTTTCTAACAAGGAGTGTATCCCAGTTATAGAATAGAGTTGATTTAAATTTTTATCTATACCATTTATGTTTTGACTCAGAGTACTGAAATCACCATTTTTCGTTAAAAGGAAATTAAATTTCTTTTTAAGGGTCGATGATAAATTAAGGAGTGAATTACCTATTTCTGTTTTTAATCCGTGTGATGTAAGAGTATAGTCTTTTTTGGCTCTTAATTTTTGATTTTCTAAAATCTCTGTGATTGCGGTGTAGCTCAATATTTTGTATAGAACTAAATTGATAAATGTTCTTTCTTCTTCCTCTAAAGACGAGTTGAAACATAATGTCAATAAGACATTATCTTTGTAAAAAGGGAGATATGGTTTTATAAAATTAATCTCAATTTGGGAGAAATTGAGGTTTTTAAAGTTCTGAAATACGGAAAAATACCTTTGAAAATAATTTTTAGTTTTAACTCTAGTGTATTGATCTTTAGGTTGTTTGTAGGATTCTAAAAAGCTATCGATATAATGAGCATCAAAAGACTGTTTGTCTGTATCTGTAAGGTTTATGCTGTGTATGTAGCTCTTGTCTGGTTTAGATTCGTTAGATTGATTTTGAAAGAGTCTCAAGTCTTTGCAAGAACTTTGCAATAAAACGTCTGTCAAACTAATAAAATCGAAATTTTCTTTCGTGTTGAAGTCTCGTATAAATGCACTTAAATTGTTTTCAATTTCATCTAATCCATCCAGTGAAGTGTTGAAATCTAAACCATTGTTCTCTTTTTGATTTATAAAATGTAGTCTTTTATTGCCATCGTAATCTACAGTTAAGAAACTCAACCCAATAAAAATGAATTCTGGCTTTTCTGATAAGTATGTTAAAAGGTGTTTTTGACACTCCTTGAGATAGTTGACCTTATCAATTGTAGAAGTACTAGTTTGAACTTTAGAGAAGTACTTATCGGCTATCAGTTTTATATTTCTGAACAATTCGATTTGCAGCATCTCTAAAAATCTATTGTAATATCTACAATTGAAATTGTATATCCAGCACCAAAGCTTACCATTAAGATTCTATCACCCCTTACTATAGTCTTACTATTACTGCATTCAGAGAGGCAAATTGGAATTGTAGCAGCTCCTGTATTACCTCTGCGGTCTATATTAATCTTGAAAAATGATATTTCTTTTTGTAACTGAAATGCTACATCTTTTAACATATTAAGATTAGATTGATGAGGCACTATATGTTTAAAATCATCTAACGTCAGTTTGTTATTGAGTAAATATTCAGTTATTGAGGTTGACATATGAGATACTCCATTTCTATATACAACACCACCATTTAATTCAAACTTTTCTTGAGACCAGTCTAAAGAGTTAAAAGGTGTTTTGAAATAAACATTTTCTACTTCTAGATTATCCGCCTTAACTTTACATAACTTTCCATTCAAAGTATTTGGGTAATTTTCTGCTTTGTTCTCTAATAAGACTGCCCCAGCACCATCACCACATAAAACTGCTGTTTTATAATCAAAGGCGTTGAGAGTTTTACTCATTCTTTCGGCACCTACAACTATAACATTCTTTACTGTTTGACTTTTTATCATATCGCTTGCTACAGATATACCATAACAAAATCCAGAGCAGGCAGCAGAGAGATCAAACCCCCAAGCATTCTTTGCTTTTAATTTGTTAATTACATTCACAGCTGTTGATGGGAAAAAATAATCAGGAGAAAGCGTGCCAACAATAATGCATTCTATCTGATCTATGGTTTTATCACTTTTAGATAGTAGGTCTTTAATAGCCAGACAGACTAAATCTGATGTATTTTGATCTTCAGCTGCATACCTTCGCTCTTCAATACCAGTTTTTTCTAAAATATAATCTTCAGTAATAGAGTATTTCTTTGATAATTCTTCATTGGTCATCTTTCTGGTAGGGATATAGTGACCAACAGCCGTTATTGCTACTTTGTTATTCATTGTTACAATTTATTCTTCTACAAAATTTAAATCTCTACCGAAAGTTTCCTTTAAAAAGAATGTGCCTATAATAGCTATCAAGCAACAAATAAAGCCTACTATCGTTGCTGATGTTATCGTGCTATACACCCCTTCAAATAATAGGAATGCTGACGAAATTGGTATAAATAATGCTCTTATTATGTTTGGCACAACTGTAGTTGTGGTTGCTCTAAGGTTACTTCCAAAAGTTTCACTTGTAGTTGTAACCAATAAGGCCCAATAACCGATGCTAAAGCCTAATAAGGGAGTATATATAAAGTGATACTGAAATGCATTTTGCGGAGGAATAAAGCAGAATATACTGATAGAAATAAAGCACATTACATTGAAGAAGTATAATACCTTCTTTCTACTTTTTACTTGTTGCGAAATATAATTTGCCAATAAATCTGCAAGTGAGAGTGTAATGTAAAATGTCAATATTGTTATTGCTATTGAAACGCCCTCAAGACCAAAAGCTTCTCCAAAATTAGGAGCAAACTTTATAGGTAGCCCTACTACAAAATAAGAAGGGAATCCTATAGCAATACAGATTAGAAACTTTTTTAATAGTTTAGGTTTGGTCAGTAGTGCCACTATATCCCCTTTACTTATAGAAGATGCCTTCTGTGTCTTGTAAATAAGTGAATCAGAAATAACCATTCTTAAGAATAAGAGTGCTACACCCATTCCACCTCCAATTAGAAACATAGTATTCCAGCTAATGGAAGTGTAAATAGAAAGACAAGCTGCAAAAACAATCCCTAAAATTCCAAATGAGACCACCATCATACTTCCATAGCCTCTTTTCTGGGCACTCATTATTTCACTAATCATCGTAATGCCAATACCTAACTCTCCTGCCAAACCTAAGCCACTAAAAAATCTAAGGGCTTTATATGACTCTAAAAGAAATGGCATTTCAGGAACTAAAAGACCATTGAGAAGATTGGCAATTGAGTAAACAGCTATAGAGCCAAATAAGACCCGTTTTCTACCAAGCTTATCACCAAGAATGCCAAAAAGTAATCCACCGATAAGAAGTCCAGCACTTTGCCATACTTCAAAACTGATACCTATTTGTTTGATTAAGCCGGAGTTGGACTCTGATGCTAAACCTAAGCTAATAATCGATTTTGTTCTAACTAAACTCGCAACTAATAAGTCGTAAGTATCTACGAAATAGCCTAAAGCGGCCACAATTATTAAGTATAGTACTTTTTTATCTCTAATTTCTTCTATTGTTTTTGTTGACATTTCCTCTAATTTTCTCTTTATACAAGTTAAATAAAAGTGATCCCAGACAACCTCCGACAGATTCTTTTGATTCTATTCTCAACCCTTTTACAATAAAACCTTTTCCTGTCTCCGACAACCTCCGACAAGTTCCAATGTAGAGGTGGAGAATTTTACTCTTTTGGTTTTTGAGCCTTGGGTTTGTCAGATGGCAAAATCAAATGTGTAAAATGTGTGGTGGATCTTAGCTTGCAGAGAACGGTCCAACTAAAGAGTGTTGCTTTAGTTTTGCGTAAATTTAGTAAAAATGACGGACTTTAGTTCGCCTGCGTGA
>CANMWK010000027.1 GCA_947501615.1 uncultured Tenacibaculum sp.
AGGGCTAAAAAAACATTGCGGGCGGATTTTCCCCTTGGGAAAATCACGAAGGTAAATTAATCTTTGGCTCTTTATAATCCTTTCGCTAATTTTACCCAACGTTCTTTAGCCGGAACGTTACCCAACATTTGAGAAACCGAATGAAAACGAAGAAAATTAGAGGGCATAATCGAATTTGGAAAAACATTGAAAAATGGAAAAAAGCTAATCTGAAACTTGATTTAGAAAACCTAAAAAATTACGAAAGAGATTATGCTAAAATTTTGATACATCCATTTAGTGGAATTTCATTAACTAATAGCGGAAATCCTGAACCAAAAGGAGAAACTAAAGAACGAATTTTAAACGGACTTTTTGACATTTATGAGAATTGGAAAAATCAACTTGACGGATTGAATGAACCTTATTATTTGAAAATATGGCTTTTTGAGCCAAGGTTCTCGAAATCACAAGTTGTTTGTGCAATCGGAAACTCAATTGATTTTTATAATACCTCTTTTAATAATCCCCAAAAAGTCGAAGAATTTAAAACTGACTTTGTCGAAATCAAAAAAAAGAGGATTGAAAATTTTTATTGGGAACATAAACTTGATGAGGATTTTATATTTAGTACAGACATAGGAAATCCAGAAGATTACGAAACCGAAAAAGAATATTTAGAAGATAAAAAATGGTTTAACGATAGATTAAAGAAAAAACACACTAAAAAAACTTTAAATGACAGAACTGAATCTTATGCTTTTGAATTAGGAAAAGTATGGATTGGAGAAAAAAACGTTGGGTAACAATGTGTAACCGCAATTACGGCTGATTCAACTGCGTCTGAATCATCTCGGAATTGCTAACGCCTGTCTATAACTCAAAAAATATTGCTAACTTTCACCGTAAAAGCGGTTATACCAACCGTTAAAGCGCATAATAAAGCTTGATGATATAACAGCGGATAAATTAGGCTAACTTTTAAAGTCTAGTGCTTAATACAAAGAAAAAAAAGCGATGAAAAAATAAGCAACATGGAGTTTTTGCGGAGTAAAACGGATGAAAAAATCGCTTTTTTTTAGGCTAATCTATAAACTTTTTGACTGATTAAAGACCTGTGAAATCTTATATACTTTCTCTGTGCCTTTAAGGCAGTAAAACAGGACGGAATCTGAATGAAAAATTGAAAAACTTTTTACTGCGGCATATTTAAATAGTTCAAGCTGATAAAATAAACGCGCATTAACAATAACTAAAAAGCATTGCAGGCGGATTTTCCCACTTGGGAAAATCACGCAGACGAACTAAAGTCCGTCATTTTTACTAAATTTACGCTAAACTAAAGCAACACTCTTTAGTTGGAACGTTGTATGCCATATAGAAAACTCTTGAAATGAAGAATTTAATTCTACTTACAATACTAATTTTCACTTTAAGTTGTCAAACCAAAAAAGATATGAATGAACAGCAAAAGGAAATAGTTGAACACTATGTGAACTCGTACAATGATTTCGACATTAGTGGAATGACAAAAAATTTGACTGAGAATATTGTTTTTAAAAATATTTCAAATGGAAATGTGGAATTGAAAACGGAAGGGTTAAATGAATTTAAAAAACAAGCGGAATTAGCGAAACAGTATTTTACGCAAAGAAAGCAAACGATTGAATCTTGGGAATTTAATGATTCAAAGGTTATTATCGAAATTGATTATAAAGCAATCTTAGCAATTGATTTACCAAACGGACTGAAAACTGGAGACACTCTTAAATTGAAAGGTAAATCGGAGTTTGAATTTGAAAACGGAAAAATTAAAAGTATAGCAGATAAAAGTTAAAATACGGCATACAACACTATATATAGCAAATTGGGCAATTAGTGCTTAATTAAAAGTTGTTGTCTATTTACATAAAGTCGTCAAATCTTTTGATTTGGTATTAAAACAAAAAAATTAAAACAAAATAAAAAGATTTGGCTTGTGGCTCAATCGAAAATAATCGCTTGTTTTCTGCCCAACTTGCCATATATTTAACGTTAAAGCACATAATAAAGCTTGATGAAATAACAGCGGATAAATTAGCTAATTTTTAAAGTCTAGTGCTTAATACAAAGAAAAAAAAGCGATGGAAAAAAAAGCGATGGAAAAAAAAGCGATGGAAAAAAAAGCGATGGAAAAATAAGCAGCACGGAGTTTTTGCGGAGTAAAACGGATGAAAAAATCGCTTTTTTTTAGGCTAATCTATAAACTTTTTGACTGATTAAAGACCTGTGAAATCTTATATACTTTCTCTGTGCTTTTAAGGCAGTAAAACAGGACGGAATCGGAATGAAAAATTGAAAAACTTTTTACTGCGGCATATTTAAATGGTTCGTGCTGAGAAAAAAACGCGCTTTAACAATAACTAAAAAGCATTGCCAGCGGATTTTCCCACTTGGGAAAATCACGCAGACGAACTAAAGTCCGTCATTTTTACTAAATTTACGCGAAACTAAAGCAACACTCTTTAGTTGGAACGTTAAAGCGCATAGTAAAGCTTGATAAAATAATAGCGGATAAATTAGGCTAATTTTTATAGTCTAGTGCTTAATACAAAGAAAAAAAAGCGATAAAAAAATAAGCAGCACGGAGTTTTTGCGGAGTAAAACGGATGAAAAAATCGCTTTTTTTTAGGTAAATCTATAAACTTTTTGACTAATTAAAGACCTGTGAAATCTTATATAATTTCTCTATGCCTTTAAGGCAGTAAAACAGGACGAAATCTGAATGAAAAATTAAAAAATTTTTACTGCGGCATTTTTAAATGGTTCGAGCTGAGAAAAAAAACGCGCTTTAACAATAACTAAAAAGCATTGCAGGCGGATTTTCCCACTTGGGAAAATCACGCAGACGAACTAAAGTCCGTCATTTTTACTAAATTTACGCGAAACTAAAGCAACACTCTTTAGTTGGAACGTTAAAGCGCATAATAAAGCTTGATGAAATAACAGCGGATAAATTAGGCTGATTTTTATAATCTAGTGCTTAATACAAAGAAAAAAAAGCGATGAAAAAATAAGCAGAATGGAATTTTTGCGGAGTAAAACGGATTAAAAACCGCTTTTTTTTAGGCTAATCTATAAACTTTTTGACTGATTAAAGACCTGTGAAATCTTATATACTTTCTCTGTGCTTTTAAGGCAGTAAAACAGGACGGAATCGGAATGAAAAATTGAAAAACTTTTTACTGCGGTATATTTAAATGGTTCGAGCTGATAAAAAAAACACGCTTTAACAATAACTAAAAAGCATTGCTCGCGGATTTTCCCACTTGGGAAAATCACTCGGACGAACTAAAGTCCGTCATTTTTACTAAATTTACGCAAAACTAAAGCAACACTCTTTAGTTGGAACATTGTACCCAATTATAACAAAAAGAATATATTCCTATTTAATTTCACTGACTATATAAAAAAAATCTTAAATAAATATAAAATATTTTTTTATTTCTAATCAATTGATTAGTTTTGTATCATAATTTAGTTTTATGCCTAGAAAAAAACAATATAAAGAGGAAGAAGTAATAGAAAAGGCAATGGATTTATTCTGGAAAAATGGTTATAAAAATACCTCTTTAAGGATGTTATCGAAAGAAATGGGTATTAATCAATTTTCTATAAATGCTAGTTTTGGCAATAAACAAACTCTTTTTTTAGAAAGTTTAAAACTTTACAGAAGTAAATTGCAAAAATTAATCAATTCATTTGAAAAATCGTCTAATGGCATTGGGAGTATTAAAAACTTCTTTTACCAGTTTGCAGAATTCTCTGATCAGAACAACTCTAAAAATGGTTGTTTAATGGTCAATACTATATCAGAATTTGGTTTAGATGTGAATAAAAAAGTAGCTTCTATTATTTCAAATTATGAGAAGCAATTAAGAACATTATTCAAACAAAATCTTGAATATAATAGTTCAAAGGATAGTCAGACAATAAAAACACAATTAAATTACCTTGTTTTGGCAATTGGTGGTTTAGCTTTAGCAAATAAAATTCATGACAAAAATGCAATAGAAGATTATATAGAGGTTACATTTAAAAACCTCTAAATATTTTTTATCCAATAACTAATCATTTGATTAGTTATTAATTTTAAATATCATAAATTATGAAAAAAAGATATAAAATTATGATTGGATTATTCCTTAGCCTTATTATTGGCTACGTTATTTTCTTATTACTAACTCCTCCTATAAACTATGAAGTACAAGCAGACTCTGTTATTTACAACAAGGACAAAACTAATAAAAAGCAACGTCCATTTATTGTAGATAAAAAAGAGTATCCTTTTGAAAGCAATTGGTTCGAACGAGATGAAGTATCCATGCATTATATAGATGAAGGCGAAGGTATACCAGTATTACTTTGTCATGGTAATCCCGATTGGTCATTTCTTTACAGAGACATTATCAAAGAACTATCAGGCGAATGTAGATTAATTGCTTACGATTTGCCTGGGTTCGGATTTTCAGAAACACCCGATGGCTATAATTTTACTCCACAAGAACATGCTGAATGGATAAGTGCTTTAGTGAATGAGCATTTGAAACTCGATAAATATATTATAGTTGTTGGAGATTGGGGAGGTCCGACAGGATTATCCGTTGCGACCAATCATCCCGAAAAAATTCTTGGAGCTGTTATTACCAATACTTGGGCATGGAAAGCAGAAGGAATGTTAAATACATTTTCGATTTTAAATAAAACGCCTATTATGCACCGCCTCAATACAAATAGGAATTATTTTGTAGAGTCTTTAATGATAGATGGAATGAATGAATCGGTAAAGAACAACGAAGCTATTTTGAATGCCTATCGATTAGCTTTACCGACTGCCAAATCTCGAATAGGAGTGGCAGAATTTCCTAAACAAATAACGATTGCCGAGTCTTGGTTAGAAAAATTAGAAAGTCGTTTACCCTCTTTATCTGACAAACCTATTGAGTTAATATTCGGTTTGAAAGATTTTGCTTTGGGAACTGATGAAATACAAGAGAAATGGCTATCGTACTACCCTAATGCTAACGTACAAAAACTTCCTGACGCAGGTCATTTTACACAAGAAGACAGTCCAGAAAGCTTTGTGTTCTCTTTACGAAGAATGATGAAGGATCTTGACATAAAAAAATAAACTGAATGGCTTCCTCAACCGACTATTTAGATTTTATACTGGATCAATTATCTAACTGGAAAACGATTCACCCAAAACGAATGTTTGGCGTAATCGGATTGTATGCAGATGGTTATATGTTCGGAATTGTTGCCAAAGAAGCAATTTATTTTAAGGTAGATAACAGCAACCTAGCACACTATGAAGCAGCAGATTGCCAACCTTTAACATTGTTTAAAAACAATAGCGTTGTGGCTTCCTTTTACGAAGTTCCTATAGCGGTTTTGGAAGATGCAGACCAGTTTACAGTTTGGGCAGAAACATCTTTAAACATTCAGAAAAACAAAAAATTAAGATTATGAAAGTAATTATAACAGGAACTACAGGAATGATAGGAAAAGGTGTTTTAATAGAGTGTTTAGAATCGCCTAATGTTGAAAAAGTATTAGTAATAAACCGTAGTTCTTTAAAAATGGAACACCCTAAATTAAAAGAAGTTATTCATAAAGATTTCTTCGATTTTAGTCCTATTAAAGAAGATTTAAAAGGATATGACGCTTGTTTTCATTGTATGAGCGTTTCATCGGTTGGTATGAAGGAAGAACAATATCATCAATTTACTTATAACATAACAGAAGCTTTGGCAAAAATACTTTATGGTATTAATCCTGCAATGGTGTTTAATTATGTATCAGGTAAAGGCACTGATAGTACTGAAAAAGGGAAATTAATGTGGGCTCGTGTAAAAGGAAAAACCGAGAATATGATTCTTAATATGGGCTTTAAAGATGCATATATGTTTTGTATACAAATGGTAATTCCTAAGAAAGGGATAAAATCTAAAACGTCTTGGGTAAACGTTTTCTATACGCTCCTACGTCCTTTTTTCTCTCTTTTAATAAAAAGAAAAAATAATACTACAAGTGTTAATGTTGGTAAAGCAATGATTAATAGTGTTCTTATTGATAGCTCTGCTAAATTATTGGAAAATGCCAACATAAATAAATTAGCATCAATTTAATAATTATTAAAAATTAATATAAATGGAAAATTCAAACAATTTATTCAAAAAGTTCGTCCTCATTATGGGTATTTTTAATTTCCCAATAGGTATATGGATGATTATAGAAGCCTTATCAAATAAAACCGGAGAATCGTTAATTACCAATGCGGTATCTGGTGAATTTATAATATTTGCTGGAGCAGCATTGGTATGGGCTACGACGAAATTGTCTTCAAGAGCACCAATTATAGTCTGGAACGGTTTAGTACGTTTTTTTAGTGTCTTATTTGTAATCTATGCGTCAACAAATGGTGAAGTTCCTGAACCTATGTTCTACATAACTGGTATGGATTTATTATTAGCTATCACATTCATTTTTGGTACGGCAAAGGTTACTGGAGTTCCATTGTCCAAATTAATAGTAGGAAAAACAAATAATTGATAATTAACTGGGTACAACAATGTATAAAAAACATAGAGCGTTTAAGTCTATACTTGAAAGTCTGTTTTTTTCACAAAGTCGCCAAATATAAAATTTGACATTTTCAATAAAAAAGATAAAAGTAAAATATTATATTTAGCTTAGTATCAATCCGAAACGTATCGCTTATCACCTGCCCTACATTTCTTATACTAAACGTTGTGTGTAATTGGGAAAAACTAAATGAATAAAACAATTTGCATATTGATTTTCATAATTTTCAGTTCTTGTAAAACCCAAACGGAATCTGAAAAAACAGACCTATCTCAATCTGACTTTTTAAAAAGTAAAAGTTTTACTCAAGCAAAAAATCAATTTGGAAAACTAGTTGACTTTAATTTTGAGATTGACACTATTACAAAATTAAAATATGATAAAACAAACTTTTATAAACTGAATATCTCTTCATATGATTCTTTGTATATAGGAAAGAGAAATGATACTATTTTTTCTTTTGACCAAGCCATCGATTTTAAAGAGGTTTTCCTAGTTTTGGACAAATCGAAAACTTCATTTTTAGGCAGAATCGGAACTGATTATGGAATTTCTTTAATTAATTCGAGCGATTCAATATTTGAGTATTCTTTTAGGAAAGTGAAAAACACTAACGAAGGAGACCATATCATTATGGGGTACAAATATCCTAATTTGACTATTAAAACAATTAAAATCACAAAAAAAGGAAAAATATTAGACTTGACAACTGAACAAATAGATGAAGAAAAATAACTACACACAACAATGTATAACCGCAATTACGGCGGATTCAACTACGTCTGAATCCACTCGGAATTGCGAGCGTCAGTGCTTAACCAAAAAACAATAACTTTAAAACCGTAACTGACGGTTATACGAGACCGTTGGCAATAATATAACTGAACCCAAAACCTTGACCCACTATCTGAAATTTTTGACTTTAATTATACTCTTAGCGAGTTATAGTTGCGCCTACGAATCGCAAAACAGAGAAAAACTCGAATCATCGTTTGAGGACAACTTTGGATTTAATCCGCCTGAATCGATAAAGGCAATTAAACTTAAAAATAGAGGCTATTTTGATTTTCAAGTTCATTATATGTCATTCACTTATGACTCAAATGTTCTGAAAAAAATTATTGAACACGACCAACCGTTGAATATTGCCGAAAGAAATAACGTGAAATTTGAAAACATAGTCGAGGATTTGGAAAAAGATGGAAATCCACCACGTTGGTTGGATTTACCCAATGAAAATGTTGACAGAATTTATTACAAGAACGATTTTTTAGACCATACATTTAGCGAATATTATTTATGGACTAATAAAGAGACTGAAATGACTTATTTGTATGTTCATTTCTTTGATTGAAAATAAAATACTATTGCCAACAATGTATAACCGCAATTACGGCGGATTCGACTACGTCCGAATCCACTCGGAATTGCGAGCGTCAGTACTTAATCGAAAAACAGTAACTTAAAACCCGTAACTGACGGTTATACGGGACCGTTAAAGCGCATAATAAAGCTTGATGAAATAACAGCGGATAAATTAGGCTAACTTTTATAGTCTAGTGCTTAACACAAAGAAAAAAAAGCGATGAAAAAATAAGCAGAATGGAATTTTTGCGGAGTAAAACGGATGAAAAAATCGCTTTTTTTTAGGTTAATCCATAAACTTTTTGACTGATTAAAGACCTGTGAAATCTTATATACTTTCTCTGTGCTTTTAAGGCAGTAAAAC
>CANMWK010000028.1 GCA_947501615.1 uncultured Tenacibaculum sp.
TTGTAACACTTTGCCGAGCCGAAACAAAAGTAGGGAGTGAATATAACAATCAATTAATACACTGATCATTATGGTTATTGACTTCAGTTTCTTTTTAAATTCGATTTTTGAGACAAAAAAAACTCAAAAAAATGCAATAAATAAAAAAGTAGACAAAGTAAAACTTATTAAAAAATATATTAACTATCAGTAATTTATGTCATGTTTTGCTGTATGGTGTTTACTTCTTCAATCAATATTTACTACAAAGAAAATATTAACCTGTTTTAATTAAAAATATTATTTACTACCCCGAAATTATGAAGAATTTTAGAGATAAAAATGAAATAGGAAAGGTTAGTTTTGTAGAGTCTTTTAAGTCATTGAAAATTTTAGAATTTAATAAGAATTTTAAATTTAGGTGGTCTTTTTTGGTGCTTGCAAAATTTATATTAGGTGTTTTTTTACTGTCACCAAAAATTTTAATAAGTCAAAGTTGTCCAATATTTCCTCAACCTTCAGAAAACTTTGATGGCACCAATAATGTTAATTATACAATAAACGGTGTAACGGTTACAAGGTCATTTTCTGGAGATGTTGTCCCAGGGAATGTAGATGCATCATTATTAGGAACATCATGCTTATCATCAGGTTCTCAAAATTATGGAAGCGCAGGAAACCGTTACCCACAAATAAGAAGCACGGGAGCTACTATAGAGTATGATTTTTCTGTGGCACAAAATAATTTAGAACCTTGGTTGCTATTAGCGGGTAATATAGACAGGGAAGGAATAGATCAAATAACTATAACAGCTTCTAATGGAGGCGTTAATGTGCCAGTAACATTAGTAGATTTAGAAGATACATGTAATACAGCTAATGTAACAGGTAATGTAATTGAAACACCAGGAACAATAACTTCTGTTAATAATTTGACGGATGTAGCTATTAGAGTTATAGGTAGTGTTAATTATGATAGATTGACGATAACTTTAACAGGAACTACAAATGGATTTGGAGTTTTTGTTGAAGTCTGTCCTACTACAATATCAGCTAACCCAGATTCTGATGGTGATGGTGTGCCAGATACTTCTGATATTTGTCCTGGAGGAGATGATAGTGCAGATGGAGATAGTGATGGATTACCAGATTTTTGTGATGATGATGACGATAATGATGGAGTACTTGATACAGATGAAGATTGTGTTAATTTTTCTTCTGTTTCATTAATTGATGGTGTTGAAGATATAAGTTTTTATCCTGAAAATTTTTGGGCAATAAGTTTTTATGAAGGGCATAATGGAGTTGAAAATACAAGTGGTACTGGATTTGCATTTTCACCACAAACAGGTTCAGGAGCTGGAGGTGTTGCTACCTTTAGAGGAGAATCTTATCAGGGGTTAAATAGTGCAGTTTTTAATTATGCTGCTAACGGGTCAGAACCTACATCTGCATGGTCTCCAACAGAAACCCCAACAAGTCCGTTATTACCGCCTAATTATGTTGGTGCTGCTTGGGCTTCTTCAGGAAATCCTTTTTATGAATTATCCTTTAGAAGAAAAGCGCCAAGTGCAGGTAATATTACAATAGGTGGTACCACAGGAACATATTTTGATGATTCAATAGAAATTTTTATAAATGGAGTTAGAGTGCATGGATCATTTCCTGGAGGCTCAGATCCTTATCCTTCAGTGTCTAATATAGTTTCTTTTCCTTTAAATAAAGGGGATGAAGTTTTAGTACGCTACATAAATTTAGGGTTTATTGGTGGATTTAGTTTTCAAACAACTTTTGCTTTTCCTGATGCAGATAATGATGGAATCGTAAATTGTTTAGATTTAGATAGTGATAATGATGGTATTTACGATGTAGCTGAAGCTAATGGAGCAGATAGTAATAATGATGGTATAGCAGATGGTTTACCAAATACTACTACAGGTATTCCAAGTTCTGCAGGAACAGGTTTAACAGTTCCTAATACAGACGGAGCTAGTGATGGAGGTAATCCTTACGATCTTGATAGTGATAATGATGGTTGTTCGGATTCAAATGAATATTATGATGATAGTGTTGCAGATGGTGGTGGCGGTCAATATGGTAATGGTACTACAGATCCAGCTCCTGTAAATGTCAATGGTACAGTCATAGCAGCGAGTTATCCAGCAAGTGCGGCAGATACAGATAGCAATAGTACATCGGATTATGTTGAAGGTACATCAGCTATTCCTTTACCAGATCCTGATGGTGATAATTTGTCAAATGCTTGTGATTTAGATGATGATAATGATGGTAACCCAGATAGTACTGATACCAATGTAGCAACTCCAACAGCAACAAATGATAGTGGGTCTGCTACTGCAGGTATTATGCAAACAATACAAATATTATCAAATGATGATTTTACAGATAATACCGATGGTAATGGTGATCCAGATAATATTAATCCAGTCAGTATAACAACAATTAGTACAGTTTCAGGAACAAATACAACTGCAGGAGGTACAATAGCATATGATCCAAATACAGGTGAATTGATGTATACTCCATTGGCAAGTGAAGGAGGAAGTTCAGTTACAATAGAGTATGAGGTTTGTAATGATATTACAGGCGATGGAGCTACATCTGATGATGAATGTAGTAGAGCGATTGTTATAATTAATGTCGCCTTTGGAGATGCAGATGGAGATGGAGTTTTAGACAATGTTGATGTTTGCCCTGGTGGAGATGATACATTAGATAATGATAGTGATGGTGTGCCAGATGGATGTGATTTAGATGATGATAATGATGGTATTGTAGATGCGGTAGAATGTGCAGTTAACTTTATAGTTATTCGTCCATTTGAAGACTTAGGAGTTGCACCAAGCACACTAAATAATACAATTAACAATGTTGATATTAGTGCAAGATTAGGATTAGCACCAGGAAGTGTTTTGGTTACTGCTACAGGTTTAAATAGACCTACAACAAATCCTAATTTATTTGTAGGGAATGATTTTGCAGGTACTCCTTCAACATTTACCATAACAGGTACAGCAGCTTCAAGAGTTCGAGCTAGACTAGAGCATGGAGGTGTAATTCAAACAGGAGGTACTACAGATGTTGTAGAGAGTTTAGATGGTACATTATATAATTTTACTACGACTTTAACAGGAGATTTTTTAGATATCAGTAATCCATTACGATATGAGATTCAAAATATAACAGCTACAACTAGTAATAACGGGAGTAGATTTATTTGGGAATCAACAAAATCAGGAGCAACAAGTTTTAGTTTTAGTTCAAATGATACAGGTAATGATAGTGCTATTTTTTTAGCACTTTCAGTTGATCCCGATACCGATGGAGATAGTATTGCTGATTGTTTTGATTTAGATAGTGATAACGACGGTATTTACGATGTAGTTGAGGCTAATGGGGCTGATGTAAATAATGATGGTATAGCTGATGGCATACCTAATACAATAACAGGTATTCCAAGTTCAGCAGGAACAGGTTTAACCGTTCCAAACACAGATGGCGCTGCTGATGGTGGTAATCCTTACGATATAGATAGTGATAATGATGGTTGTTCGGATTCGAATGAATATTATGATGATAGTACCGCAGATGGCGGTGGTGGTCAGTATGGTAATGGTACTACAGATCCAGCACCTGTAAATGCCAACGGTACAGTCATAGCAGCGAGTTATCCAGCAAGTGCAGCAGATACTGATAGTAATAGTACATCAGATTATATTGAGGGTACATCAGGTACCCCTTTACCAGATCCTGATGGTGATAATTTGGCAAATGCTTGTGATATTGATGACGATGGTGATGGTAATCCAGATACTACAGATAGCAATCCATCTGTTCCGACAGCAACAGATGATATGGCTACAGCTACAGCAGGTGAATTAGAGACGATTCAAATTTTAGGGAATGATGATTTTACAGATAATACGGATGGTAATGGAGATCCAGATAATATAAATCCAGCAAGTGTAACGACAATAAATACGGTTACAGGAGCCAATACAACAGCTGGTGGTACAATCACTTATGATCCAGCTACTGGCGAATTAATCTATCTTCCATTGCCAAGCGAAGGCGGGAGTACTGTTATGATAGAGTATGAGGTTTGTAATGATATTACAGGCGATGGAGCTACATCTGATGACGAATGTAGTAGAGCGATTGTTATCATTAATGTTGCCTTTGGAGATGCAGATGGAGATGGAGTTTTAGACAATGTTGATGTTTGCCCTGGTGGAGATGATACATTAGATAATGATAGTGATGGTGTACCAGATGGATGTGATTTAGATGATGATAATGATGGAATTTTAGACACTGATGAATATAATTGTCCTACTTCAGGTTTGGTTGCCTTAGGACAAACATTTACTCAAGCCAGTACAGGAACAACTGCGGGGTCTACAGCTTCAGGAACAGTAAATAATGTGTACAGTCATGCAGGAGTTACAGGTACTTTCAGTTTTGAAGTAATCAATGGAGCTACTTGGGCAAGTGGAGTTAGAAGTGCAACCAACGGAGGTATTGTAGGTGATTATGTAAATGTGCAACCAAACAATACAAATTTCCCAGTAGGAACTTCTTATCCAGCAGATGCAGGAACAATAAGTGTAGCAGTTTATACATTTACATTTGATCAACCTATTCAAATTTCAAATTTTAAATGGGGAGGATTAGATAATCAAGATAGAGCAGATTTTTCAGCTTCATTATCAGGAGCGAATGTTGCCTTAACAATTACAGATATAAACTTAGGAGCTAATTTTGTACAAGCAAATAGTACTCAGTCTGTAATTAGTACAGCTCCAGGAGCTAATGCTCCAAATAATGCTGTTTCGGTTAGTTCTTTAGATGCTATTGATACCTTAGTTATTGTGGCAGGAAAGGCAGACGGAAATGGAGGAAATGTAACCATGCAGTTTTATGAAAACTCATATTGTTTTTCTCAAGATTTCGATGGAGATACAGTTCCTAATTCATTAGATTTAGATTCTGATAATGATGGAATATATGATGTAGTTGAGGCTAATGGTGCTGATACTAATAATGATGGTATTTCAGACGGTTTACCAAACACTTCTACAGGAGTTCCAAGTTCTGCCGGTACAGGTTTAACAATTCCAAATACCGATGGTGCTAGTGATGGCGGGAACCCTTATGATCTTGATAGTGATGATGATGGTTGTTCGGATTCCAACGAATATTATAATGATAGTAATGCAGATGGCGGTGGTGGTCAATATGGTAATGGTACCACAGACCCAGCCCCGAATAATACAAATGGTACAGTTGTAGCGGCAAGTTATCCAGCCAGCGCAGCAGATACCGATAGTAATAGTACTTCAGATTATATTGAAGGAACAGCAGTTGCTCCTTTACCAAATCCAGATGGGGATACTTTAGCTAATGCTTGTGATTTAGATGATGATAACGATGGTAATCCAGATACTACTGATACTACGAATCAATTTACCCCTGTTGCTCTAGATGATATGACTTCAGCTACTGCAGGAGTACCAACTACACTAAATATTTTAGGGAACGATGATTTTACAGATAATACGGATGGTAATGGAGATCCAGATAATATAAATCCAGCGAGTTTAACGACAATAAATACGGTTACAGGAACGAATACAACAGCTGGGGGTACAATTACTTATGATGCTGCTACTGGCGAATTAACCTATCTTCCATTATCAAGCGAAGGCGGGAGTACTGTTATGATAGAGTATGAGGTTTGTAATGATATTACAGGAGATGGAGCTACAGCAGATGATGAATGTAGTAGGGCTATAGTTACCATTACAGTTGCTGTTGGAGATGCAGATGGTGATGGAGTTTTAGACAATGTTGATATTTGCCCAGGAGGTAATGATTCAGCAGATGTAGACGCGGATGGAGTACCAGATTTTTGTGACCGAGATAATGATAATGATGGTATTTTAGATGCAATAGAATGTCCACAAGTTTTCATAAGAACTACACCTATCGGGACACTTTTACCTACAGATGGTACTGTTAGTCTTACTGAATATGTAGCACCAAACCCAAGTACAACAGATTTGCCTGTTACATTGACAATAAGCCCTCCAGTAGGAATTAACGGAGCAACAGATATTAGTATAATTACTAGAAATTCTGGTCAAAACATAACTTTTAGAAATGATAATGGGTTTTCAAATGGAGAAGCAATAGAATCTACATTCACTTTGTCAAGTGCTCAAATGATATCTTTTATATCTAGTAATCTAATAGCAAATACAGCATTAAATCAGACAGATCGATTTACTTTTGAAGCTGTTGGTGTTGGGGCTAATTTTGCTTGGATTGTGAATTCTTCTAGTTTAGCAGAAATTACAAATTCAGGAAATACAATTTCGATTGAAGGAAGTTCTTTTTCAGGAGCAGGTGGATCAACACCATTTACAGAGTTTCAAATTACATCTAGTGAAAAAATAACTACAATAAGAGTAACTAGAACATCTTTAAATTCAAATGCTACTGGTGTAAATAATACTAGTTTTGCTATGTCTTTATGCCCAGATACCGATGGTGATGGTGTTGCTGATTATTTAGATTTAGACAGTGACAACGATGGTATTTACGATGTAGTTGAGGCTAATGGGGCAGATACTAATAATGATGGTATTGCAGATGGTATTGTTGATAGCAGTACAGGTATTGCAGGTTCAGCAAGTTCAGGTTTAGCTGTTCCAAATACCGATGGCGTTGCCGATGGAGGGGATCCTTATGATATCGATAGTGATAATGATGGCTGTTCGGATTCCAATGAATATTATAATGATGCAAACGCCGATGGAGGTGGTGGTCAATATGGAAATGGCACTACAGATCCAGCACCGAGTAATGCCAATGGTACAGTTGTGGCAGCTAGCTATCCTGTAAGTGCGGCAGATACCGATAGTAATAGTACAGCAGATTATAAAGAAGGTACAGCAGGTACACCTTTACCCGATCCAGATGGCGATGGTTTAGCCAATGCCTGTGATGCAGATGATGATGGCGATGGAGTTAGTGATGCTCAGGAAATTATAGATGGTACGGATCCAAATGATCCTTGTGCTTATAACGCATCCAGTCAAATGATAGCAAGTGTTTCTACTTCATGGAACGGCTTAGATTGTGATGGCGATGGAGTAACCAATGGTCAAGAAGTTAGCGATGGTACCGATCCAAGTGATCCATGTGCTTATGATGTAACGAATCAAGTTGCAGCAAATGTCACTCCAGCTTGGAACGCTTTAGATTGTGATGGCGATGGAGAGACTAATGGCGTAGAATTAGGAAATTCAACAAATCCATTAGATCCTTGTTCAGGAGGCAACGTAGCAGGTGTAGATTTAAATAATACGACTTCAGCTTGGTATACAGCGGACTGTGATGGTGATGGCGTTACCAATGGAGCAGAAGTTGATCCAAATGGAGATGGTATCACAGGGCCAGGGAATACAGATCCAAGTGATCCATGTGATTTCACAGCAGGCGATATTAGCTTAACCCAAATTGGTGCATGGCTCACAGCAGATTGTGATGGTGATGGTGTTCCAAACGGACAAGAAGTTACCGATGGTACCGATCCAAATGATCCATGTGATTTTATGTCAGGATCAGTAAGTTTAGCACAAGGAGGTGCTTGGGCAACAGCGGACTGTGATGGTGATGGTGAGCCAAATGGTACGGATACAGCTCCAACGGATCCATGTGTTGGTGGTAATGTAGCAGGTGTAGATTTAAATAATACAACTTCGCCTTGGTATACAGCAGACTGTGATGGTGATGGTGTTACTAATGGAACAGAAGTTGATCCCAACGGTGATGGTATCACAGCGCCAGGGAATACAGATCCAAGTGATCCATGTGATTTTACAGCAGGAGATATCAGCTTAACACAAAGTGGTGCATGGCTCACTGCAGATTGTGATGGTGACGGTGTTCCAAACGGACAAGAAGTTACTGATGGTACCGATCCAAGTGATCCATGTGATTTTATGTCAGGATCAGTAAGTTTAGCGCAAGGCGGCGATTGGGCAACAGCGGATTGTGATGGTG
>CANMWK010000029.1 GCA_947501615.1 uncultured Tenacibaculum sp.
TCAAAATGAAGGTTTTTTAGATTTATTTGGTTGATTAATGAAGCCTTTTGCAAACCCCAATCGCAAAAGGCTTTGTTGTTTGGGAAATCTAACTATACCTGTTTAAAATTATTATAGAAAAAAATTGTGCTAAATGAATTGTAGTTTAGTTTATTCACTTCGATTACTCATTTCATAAATAAAGAATATATTGTTTAAAGAATGTTAAAGCTTTAAATTATTCTCAATTTTACTTTTTTGATTAAAAAATTATTAAGATTTTTGGTTAATGATCAATGCGATAGAGAAAAATCTTCAAAGAGGGGTTAAGTTGTTAAATTCTATTTCTAATGAACAATATAGCGATTGTTCAGTACCTCCATATTATTCAAGTATAGGAAATAATATGAGGCATATTTTAGATGTTTTTGCTTGTATTTTTAAAGGAATGGAAAGTGGAGAAATAGATTTTTCTGATAGAGAAAGGAATGAATTAGCGCAAGTTAATACAGAAGCTGGTATAGCTTATTTTAATCAGATTATAGATAATTTACAAGTAATTAAAGAATCTGATTTTGATAGTATAGTTAAAGTTACAGATGATTTAGGATTAGGGAAAACAACTACTAATTATACCTTATCTGGAGCATTGGTTCAAGCACATAGCCATGCGATACATCATTATGCTAGTATTGGTTTTATAATTGAAAGATTAGGAATTGAATTGCCTGATGCTGATTTTGGATACAACCCTACAACTCCAAAAACAATTAAATAAAATCTATTTTTTAGTTAATGTAAATCCAACCTTTTCTGGTATTATTAGTATTATCGTTACCAAACTTAATAATGTAAAAATAAGTACCAGTAGGAAGTTTATTACTTGATTTAATAGTAGCTCTACCATTTGAAATACCTTTCCAATCGTTGTTGTAGTTCGTAACTTCATAAACAACATTACCCCAACGGTTAAATACAGTTAAAGTATTTTGGTTATAAATTTCTAAGCCTTCAAAAACAAGAGCATCATTTACATCATCTCCATTAGGAGACATCAGAAAATTATCACTTCCTGATGCAATGTCTGGAAATATCGATCCAATCGTAATAATTTCATATTGATTGGGGATGAATTTTTCAGAAGTAATATTACCTGTTGTTAAGTTTCCAGATACGTTGGTGTTGCCTAAATTTACCCATTTTTGTTCAGTCTTACTCCAACCAACAACACGTAAATAATTCAATTCAGTAGCTATGTTTTCTATGTTACTAAAAGTGTCCCAAGTTAAGGTAACAGTAGTTTCAGCTACACAGTCCAAATCCCAAAACTCATACGTACTTATATTATTAATAAATACTTGTTTTTCACTTGTTTCGAAAGTATCTGAAAATGTAGAAGGAAAATTAGGATCTTCAAAAAAATAGGCTCCATTAAAATAGGTTTCATTATTTTGATTTGGAGTTATCATTGGTCTAAAACGATTGTCATCTCCAATTGGGAAAATAAATTCATTAGTACTAATTACAGAAGTATATCCATCTGTATGTCTATCATCATCTTCTCCAACATAAAAATTATGACGAATAAAATCTAAAGAGACAGGAACATTATTCCTAGGAGTAATAACTTTACCATTAACAAACTCTAATTCGTTCTTAATACCTAATGAAGTGTTTAATTGTAAATTATTAATAGCGTCTATTTCAACATCATTAAAAATAGCCCTATTGTTCCCAGAAACAACTCTTATTTCAGAATCGCTATAAAAACCAGTAAAACCTAAATTATCATCAAATTGACCATCATTAATTAAGTCTGTATGAAAACCTATTGAAGCATTATCATGCATTTGAATATTTCCAAAATTTTTAAAAGCTTCAGTTTGGGCACTAAGAATTACAGCCATAAAAAACGGCAAAATATTAAGAACTTTCATTGTTCCTTGGGATTATTATTTATTTACTACTTACTTACTTACTTACTTACTTACTTTTTTCAATAGAATTAACTATTTCAAACCTTTATATTTATTTTACTGATATCAAAATATCATTAATTATAATTTAACTACAATCAAAACTACTTAATTTCATGTACTAAATATTTTGATTTTCGATGAGCAGTAATTTGTTTAAGCTTAATTGTTTAATTAGTGGTTCAAAATGTAGCTAACTTACAAAAAAAAATCTACTTTTTGTTATGAAATGTTGTTTTTTAATTATAATATGCCGTTTTTCAAGTGTATATTACTAATTCTTATAAACTAATTACTGTCATATATTTTTTTAGACACTGAAAATATTATAAAGTCACATATTTTTCTTGTAATTGTTTGTAATTGAGTTTTTTAATGATTTAAAAGAATAATATAAACTAATGTATTATAGATTATTTTCACTTCCATAAATTTGAAGAATATTATTTGTAATCACTCTTTCTTTTTGCAAATACGAATAGCTAAAAAGTAAAAGTTTTTACTTTATAGAAAATGGTGGTTTATCTATATGCAGTATAAAATACAACTAAACCTTCACCCAATATATCGTTGTCTAAATTTACATTCCCTGAAGTACCTAATGTATAACTTACATTAATTGTAAATCCATCAGTATTAAAAGAAGAAAGTGTACCCGAGATAACACCAAGGTTTACAGCATTTTGATTTCCATATCGTAAGCCTAAACATTGTGAGTTAGAAGAATATCTTGATATGGTATTTATAGAACTACCACTACCTCCAATGAAAATTGTTCCTTGTGTAGTTGTACCACTATCATCCCTTGCATAGCCCTGCATTACACCAAAAGCATTTTGTAGAGTAGCTGTATTTAAACCAGCTGAACCCACAGCATTGATATTGAAAGTTTCTACATTTGCGTGTGCATTAAAAGTAATTTGACTAGGTTGAAAAGGTAAAGAAGCAACAGAAACATCAAAAGAAGTCGCTACAGTTCCTCCTGGTGCTGCTATTGTGAAGGCACCTACATAGACATTTGGACCAGATCTTAAGGGTATCCAATTTGTTCCATCATAGTAATAAAATATTTTTTCATCAGTGCTATATGCTATAGTAGCTTCCACAGGGCTTGGTACAGTAGTAATTTGAGCTGTTGTACCACTTGGAAATCCATTTACAGGGGTACCTGGAAAGACTTGTGCTCTTAAAGAAAAACACATTAAAAACAATAGTAAAGCTAAATATTTCATAAAATTTCTTTTAATTAAATTCCTTTTTTGATTGCAGTAGTTTTTGTCAATATTCTTTTCAGAAGATTTAGAATTTCTATTTGTCGTTCTTCAGTTGCTTGAATAGTTGCGTTTTGATTGATGTTGGTTATATTGAGAGTCGGGTTAGTTCCATTCATTTGTTTTAAAATGCCTACATTTTTTTGTAGTATTTTTTTTGCTAAAAAGATCATTTCTTCTTGGTTTACTGATGTAGAAGGATCTATAATAGGAGCCTGATATGCAACAAACTTATAAATATCTTCTGGACCTGAAAAATCTTGTATGGTTGCCCAATTGGTATATCCATCCCTAGTAATTTCTAATCGAACTTGGTTACTTGCAAATGTAGTAACACTATTACTAGTCCCTGTAAAGTTTGTCTCGGTTAAAAAAATAGTAGAAGTATTTAAATCTGTAATTAAGACATTAGCGTTATCTATATTAGCTATGGAAATAAATTTATAAAACTGTGTGGCATCTTGTAATCCTACATCTAAATTGTTAAGGTCGGCAATAGAAGATGTAAGATCAGATTCTACTTTTACAAACTTATCGCAAGGCGAAAGCACAGCAGCTCCACTTAATATCAATTGATAATCATTTAAATCAATAATATCTTCACTAGGCGAAACAAAAAACGTTAAAATATTAGGTTGTGTTAGATTATTGATTTTATCTAATTTTAGAAAGTCATATACTTCACATAATGTTCTATTGGCAGATATAGTAACAGTTTTAGAAGCATGATTTACAGCAATTCCACCATATCCTGCCACAGTAGCTGTATTGATTTCTGATATAAATTCATCGTCAGTAATCACAATATTATCAGTAATAGGCGAAGTGAAATTTCTTTCAACAGCATAATAATTTTTAGAATAATCTGCAACAACTAGGGTAGAAGTGCCTCTATCAAAATTAAGGCTAACTGAATTATCTATTTTTAATACTTCTTGTGTAGGAATAACTCCTAATGCATCCGTATTTAAATTATAATCAAAGGTTCCGGCGTTATTATTAAATAAACGTACATTAATATTATTTATAGGAGTGAGATTTGGTTCAGTAACGATAAGATCGTGAGTGTAAAATTCTTGAACTCTACTAGCTGCACCAGAATAGCCAGTCCATCCCGCAGGTTTAATAGGGTTTACGAAAAAAAAGTCTACATTACGTTGATCAAAAAACCAATTAGTAGCATCCCATTCCATATTAAAAGTTTTAAAATCTCCTTGAGATCCAGAACCTCCAACAATTCGTGTTACTCCTTTAAGTTTTAAATTTCGTATAATTTCTGTTTCTCCAGCTAAGCGAGCTCCAGGCTCGAAGTTAAGATTGTTAGTAGCATTTATTGTGATGTTTTCTAAAGTTGTATTCGTTTGAAAATGAAGAAAATCGCCACCACCATAACTTGAAAATGTTACATCTTCAAAATTAAACGTATAATTACCATTATTAAAGAAATCACTTCTACCAGAAGTAACACCTAACAAATAAAAAACTCGAGTAAAATTTGCTGTGTATGGACCATTGTAGGAATGACCTTTGGCTACACCTGTGTAATGAATAGTAACATCAGTAAATGTTACTGTTGTGCCACCTTGAGGGGCATATCTGTAAATGTCAGGAAAATGATAAACGGCATTATTATCAGTTAGTGTACCAGCACCTTGAACTTTTAATTCAGCGTTAAATGTAATATCTCTATTCACTACAGATCCAGTAGTGGGATTGGCTTGAATAAATGTTCTTAATTGATCTCCAGTTGTAGGACCAGTAATAAATATAGTAGGTCTATTCCCTGCAGGGGCACCAGTTGAAGGAGCTGTAGGGTTAAATGTTATTTGCCCATATATATTAAAGGAAAAACACAGAAGAAATATTATAAAATAATTTAATTTTTTCATAATACCATTTAAGAAAAAGTTAATCCAGTTATAGTAGTTAAATCTGCAGGTTGTGCACCAGTACCCATAGCAAATGCTTCATCATTTAAATCTGTTCTAGAAAAACGAGACACCATCCAATCCGTAGCATTAATTCTAACAGATACATAAAAGTAATTTGTGTCTTCAAAAAAAAGTTCATTATCAACAATAATTTGTGTGTTTTCACTAAATAATTTTACCCATGTTGTACCATCATAGTAATAAAATATTTTTTCATCTGTACTGTAAGCAATTACACTTTCAACTGTAGTGGTAGCTATAATTTGTGCGGTAGTACCTTTGGGGTAACCACCAACTACTTCACTAGGTAAAACTTGAGCAGTTATATATAATGGAGCAATAATTAATAGTAAGAAAATTAATTTTCTGAAATAGGATGTTTTCATAATTATTTATTTTACAATAAATTGATTAGCATTAATTACATTTCCGACAGTATAACCGTCAGGATTAGCACCCCATGTGAACTCCATAAAATCACCACCTGCATTTTCATAATACCAAAATTCTATTTTGTGTTCACCTGCAGCTAGATTTACAGTACCAGATCTTGTTGTAGCACCTTGATCGAACCAGTTATCTACTACTAAAATATCATCAATATAAATTCTAGTTCCATCATCAGATCTTGCGTTAAATGTAAAACTACCTGTATTTTCAACTTTTAATGTACCTGTGTAAAGAATAATATAGCCATCTGTATCAGGTGCTAAATTTCCTCTGGAAGTATTATTTAGCGGAATTGTTGTTGATCCTTGGGAAATTGAAAGTCCCAAGCTTCTTTTATTATCTATATTAGGTTGAGTTATATTTGCTGTATTCCAAGTGTAGTATTGTAATCCGTTTTGTTCTGATGCTGTTGTAGTACTATTAATTTGTTGCCAATTTATTCCATCACTTTGTAACCAAAGATTAATTGCTCCTATGGTTGTTGTTGCAGTATTTGATTGGTCTAAATAACTAGAAATAGTTATTGTACTTCCTGAGATATTTTTAATGACATATATTCTTCCATCACAAGTATTGGCAGCAGGAAGCGTCAGTGTTACGTTGGCAGTAACAAGTATTGTATGTTGATCTTCAGTAAGTGTAAAATTCGCATTGACAGTTTCTATAGATTTTGAAACTGAGCCTTCTACTTGAAAAGTTGAATTTGCAATGTTAAAGGCAGATTGAGGATCGTTATAGTCTGTGTCTATTGGAACTCGATTCGTATTTATGTTTATACCAAATCGGGTTTTTGCGTTTTCAGTATTATTGCTTCCTTGAACTCTGAAAAATTCTTGATGAAATTGTCCACTTCTATAATCAAAACGTTTAAATATCATAGGCTCAGCTCCATCATCCCCAATAATAAACTCTAGTCGACCATCGTTAGCTGGACCACCAGAACCGATTTCAAAAAAATCAGTACCTCCAGAGCTACCTTTTAACCTAAAACTACCATTTGGAGTCGTAAAAAACATTGGTTTATAAAATGAAGCACCAGCAGCTGCAAATTGTAATGCTGAAATAGTACCATTACCATTTAAATGAACTAAAGGTTGGTCATCATCATTATAATCAAGAAACCCTTGAGTTAAGCCCAAAGTTTCTCTTCTACCAAATTCTAATAAAGGGAAATTGTTCGATCGAATTTGCATTCTTACATCATCTACAGTACCTAGAAAATTTGTGTTAGTTGAACCTGCATTACCTGTAAGTAGCCAGTTACTTCCGCTGGTGGAAACCCAAGTTGTACCATCATAATAATAGATGATTTTTTGATCTGTGCTATATGCCATAACACCTTCTACCGGATTTAAAGTAGCAAATATTTCAGCTGTTGTACCACTTGGGAGTCCAGAAACGGGAACACCAGGGAATACTTGTGCATTAATTATAGCTCCTAATAGAATTATATAAATAGAAAAGATTTTTTTCATCAGTACATGTTATTTAAAGATTAAAAATCCTCTATGGTGAAATACCAATCTCTATCTATATTATAGAGGTAAACATTAGATCCATATAATTGTACTCTAAAGGAAGTACTTGTTTGCTCTACAACTTGTGCCGTAACTTGTAATCCTGTTCCACTTAAAACAGTTAATTGTACAACATAATCTGCATTTCCACGATCTGGTATAGTTACAGTATAATTACCAACACTATTTCTTATAACAGATGTTACTCCTTGTGATCTTAGTAATCTATTAGCATCAGGTGTTCCAGCTGCTCCGTCTACTTTTGCTAAAGCTTTAATGGTTGCACCTGCGAAATAAGCACCTCCATTTGCTCCTACAGTAATGTTATTATCAGCTTCAGCAGCAACAACCTGTGCCGTAGTAGGTACACCAGCTTCATTTGTATAAGTTATTTCACCAGTGCTAGATGAGTCATTTTGACTTAGAGAGGTAAGCGTTTCCAGATTTTTCACGGCATTAGTTAAGTCTACTTTTTGAGTTACCCCATCTTCATCTTTATAATCGATATTAGTATTATCGGTATTAAGAGCTATTGTCGTAAGCGTTTCTAAGTTTTTGACATCTACGATAGTTGGTGTTCCATCTTCATCAGTGTAAGTGAAAGTACCGTCTGTATTCTCTACTATTTTAGTAAGCGTTTCCAGATTTTTCACGGCATTAGTTAAGTCTACTTTTTGAGTTACCCCATCTT
>CANMWK010000030.1 GCA_947501615.1 uncultured Tenacibaculum sp.
TCACTGCAGATTGTGATGGCGATGGTGTTCCAAACGGACAAGAAGTTACTGATGGTACCGATCCAACTGATCCATGTGATTTTATGTCAGGATCAGTAAGTTTAGCGCAAGGCGGCGATTGGGCAACAGCAGATTGTGATGGAGATGGTGAGCCTAATGGTATAGATACAGCTCCAACGGATCCATGTGTTGGCGGTAATGTAGCGAACGTAGATTTAAATAATACAACTTCAGTATGGTATACAGCAGACTGTGATGGTGATGGTGTTACCAATGGAGCAGAAGTTGATCCTAACGGCGATGGTATTTCAGGGCCAGGTAATACAGATCCAAGTGATCCATGTGATTTTACAGCAGGCGATATTAGCTTAACACAAAGTGGCGCATGGCTCACTGCAGATTGTGATGGCGACGGTGTTCCAAATGGACAAGAAGTTACCGATGGTACCGATCCAACTGATCCATGTAGTTTTATGTCAGGATCAGTAAGTTTAGTACAAGGCGGCGATTGGGCAACAGCGGACTGTGATGGAGATGGTGAGCCTAATGGTACGGATACAGCTCCAACGGATCCATGTGTTGGTGGTAATGTAGCGAACGTAGATTTAAACAATACAACTTCGCCTTGGTATACAGCGGACTGTGATGGTGATGGTGTTACTAATGGAGCAGAAGTTGATCCAAACGGTGATGGTATCACAGGGCCAGGTAATACAGATCCAACTGATCCCTGTGATTTCACAGCAGGTGATATCAGCTTAACACAAAGTGGTGCATGGCTCAATGCAGATTGTGATGGCGACGGTGTTCCAAACGGACAAGAAGTTACTGATGGTACCGATCCAAATGATCCATGTAATTTTATGTCAGGATCAGTAAGTTTAGCACAAGGCGGCGATTGGGCTACAGCGGATTGTGATGGTGATGGTGAGCCTAATGGTACAGATACAGCTCCAACGGATCCATGCGTTGGCGGTAATGTAGCCAACGTAGATTTAAATAATACAACTTCGCCTTGGTACACAGCAGACTGTGATGGCGATGGTGTTACCAATGGAACAGAAGTTGATCCCAACGGTGATGGTATCACAGGTCCAGGTAATACAGATCCAAGTGATCCATGTGATTTTACAGCAGGAGATATTAGCTTAACACAAAGTGGCGCATGGCTCACAGCAGATTGTGATGGCGACGGTGTTCCAAACGGACAAGAAGTTACCGATGGTACAAATCCAACTGATCCATGTAGTTTTATGTCAGGATCAGTAAGTTTACCACAAGGCGGTGCTTGGGCTACGGCAGATTGTGATGGTGATGGTGAGCCAAATAATACGGATACAGCTCCAACGGATCCATGTGTTGGCGGTAATGTAGCCAACGTAGATTTAAATAATACGACTTCGCCTTGGTATACAGCAGACTGTGATGGTGATGGTGTTACCAATGGAACAGAAGTTGATCCAAATAGCGATGGTATCACAGGGCCAGGCAATACAGATCCAAGTGATCCATGTGATTTTACAGCAGGAGATATTAGCTTAACACAAAGTGGTGCATGGTTAACTGCAGATTGTGATGGCGATGGTGTTCCAAACGGACAAGAAGTTACCGATGGTACAAATCCAACTGATCCATGTAGTTTTATGTCAGGATCAGTAAGTTTACCGCAAGGTGGTGCTTGGGCAACAGCAGATTGTGATGGAGATGGTGAGCCTAATGGTACGGATACAAATCCAAGTGATCCATGTGTTGGCGGTAATGTAGCGAACGTAGATTTAAATAATACAACTTCAGTATGGTATACAGCAGACTGTGATGGTGATGGTGTTACCAATGGAGCAGAAGTTGATCCTAACGGCGATGGTATTTCAGGGCCAGGCAATACTGATCCAAGCGATCCATGTGATTTCACAGCAGGTGATATTAGCTTAACCCAAAGTGGAGCATGGCTCACTGCAGATTGTGATGGCGATGGTGTTCCAAACGGACAAGAAGTTACTGATGGTACCGATCCAACTGATCCATGTGATTTTATGTCAGGATCAGTAAGTTTAGTACAAGGCGGTGATTGGGCAACAGCGGACTGTGATGGTGATGGTGAGCCTAATGGTACGGATACAAATCCAACTGATCCATGTGTTGGCGGTAATGTAGCGAACGTGGATTTAAATAATACAACTTCGCCTTGGTATACGGCAGACTGTGATGGTGATGGTGTTACCAATGGAACAGAAGTTGATCCTAACGGTGATGGTATTTCAGGGCCAGGTAATACAGATCCAAGTGATCCATGTGATTTCACAGCAGGTGATATTAGCTTAACCCAAAGTGGAGCATGGCTCACTGCAGATTGTGATGGCGATGGTGTTCCAAACGGACAAGAAGTTACTGATGGTACCGATCCAACTGATCCATGTGATTTTATGTCAGGATCAGTAAGTTTAGTACAAGGCGGTGCTTGGGCAACAGCGGACTGTGATGGTGATGGTGAGCCTAATGGTACGGATACAGCTCCAACGGATCCATGTGTCGGAGGAAATGTAGCAGGTGTAGATTTAAATAATACAACTTCAGCTTGGTATACCGCAGACTGTGATGGTGATGGTGTTACCAATGGAGCAGAAGTTGATCCCAACGGCGATGGTATCACAGGGCCAGGGAACACAGATCCAACTGATCCCTGTGATTTTACAGCAGGAGATATTAGCTTAACGCAAAGTGGTGCATGGCTCACAGCGGACTGTGATGGTGATGGCGTTCCAAACGGACAAGAAGTTACCGATGGTACCGATCCAAATGATCCATGTGATTTTATGTCAGGTTCAGTAAGTTTACCGCAAGGCGGTGCTTGGGCAACCGCAGATTGTGATGGTGATGGTGAACCCAATGGTACGGATACAAATCCAACGGATCCATGTGTTGGCGGTAATGTAGCGAACGTAGATTTAAATAATACAACTTCGCCTTGGTATACAGCGGACTGTGATGGTGATGGTGTTACCAATGGAGCAGAAGTTGATCCTAACGGCGATGGTATCACAGGGCCAGGCAATACAGATCCAAGTGACCCCTGTGATTTCACAGCAGGAGATATTAGCTTAACACAAAGTGGAGCATGGCTCACAGCGGACTGTGATGGCGATGGCGTACCAAACGGACAAGAAATTACCGATGGTACCGATCCAAACGATCCATGTGCTTATGATGTAACTAGTCAAGTTGTAGCGAATGTAACTCCAGCTTGGAGTGCTTTAGATTGTGATGGCGATGGCGAGACTAATGGCGTAGAATTAGGTAATTCAACCAACCCATTAGATCCATGTAGTGTTACAACAGCTACCATACCTTTATCAACAGCACCAAACTATGCGGTTTGGGCGGCAGCAGATTGTGATGGTGATGGTGAGACTAATGGGGAAGAAAAAATAAATGGAACAGATTGTGCTGATCCTTGTAGTTATACTACAGCACCAATAGTAACAGATCCAGCATATGCTACATGGTCAATATTAGATTGTGATGGAGATGGTGTTTCAAACGGACAAGAAGTTACCGATGGTACAGATCCATTAGATGGTTGTGCTTATAGTATGACGAGTCAAGTTCTTACAAGTGTAACTCCAGCTTGGAATGCTTTAGATTGTGATGGAGATGGAGTTACTAATGGTCAAGAAATTATAGATATGACTGATCCTAGAGATCCTTGTAGTTATAATGTAGTGAATCAAGTTGTCGCTAATATTACTACATCATGGACATCAGCAGATTGTGATGGTGATGGTGTTGTTAACGGACAAGAAATTACCGATGGTACGAATCCGAATGATGTTTGTGATTATGAGTCAGCAAGTCAGATACTAGCTAATGTTAGTGCTACGTGGAATGATGCGGATTGTGATAGTGATGGTTTAAATAACGAGGAAGAAGCGACAGGAGTTGATGATCCAAGTACTCCAATAGATCCAAACGGAGTTATGACAGATCCAACTGATCCAGATACAGATGGTGATGGAGTTACCGATGGTCAGGAGGCTATTGATGGTACGAATCCAAATGATGTTTGTGATTACAACGCATCAAGTCAAGTACTAGCTAATGTAGAGGCATCATGGAACGCAGCAGATTGTGATAGTGATGGACTTACTAATGCAGAAGAGACAAGCGGTGTTGATGATCTAAGTACCCCAGCGAATCCAAATGGCGTTATGACAGATCCAACGGATCCAGATAGTGATGGCGATGGAGTTACCGATGGTCAAGAGGCTATCGATGGTACCGATCCGAATGATGTTTGTGATTACAACGCAACAAGTCAAGTACTAGCCAATGTAGAGGCGTCATGGAATGCAGCAGATTGTGATAGTGATGGTCTTACTAACGCAGAGGAAGCTACAGGAGTTGATGATCCAAGTACTCCAGCAGATCCAAACGGAGTAATGACAGATCCAACCGATCCAGATAGTGATGGCGATGGTGTTACCGATGGTCAGGAGGCTATTGATGGTACGAATCCAAATGATGTTTGTGATTACAACGCATCAAGTCAAGTATTGGCTAATGTAGAGGCATCATGGAATACAGCAGATTGTGATAGTGATGGACTTACTAATGCAGAGGAGACAAGCGGTGTTGATGATCCAAGTACTCCAGCGAATCCAAATGGCGTTATGACGGATCCAACCGATCCAGATAGTGATGGAGATGGTGTTACCGATGGTCAGGAGGCTATCGATGGTACAGATCCAAATGATGTTTGTGATTATACAGCAACAAGTCAAGTACTAGCCAATGTAGAGGCATCATGGAATGCAGCAGATTGTGATAGTGATGGTCTTACTAATGCAGAGGAAGCTACAGGAGTTGATGATCCAAGTACTCCAGCAGATCCAAACGGAGTAATGACAGATCCAACCGACCCAGATACAGACGGCGATGGTGTTACAGATGGTCAGGAGGCTATTGATGGTACGAATCCGAATGATGTTTGTGATTACAACGCATCAAGTCAAGTACTAGCCAATGTAGAAGCATCATGGAACGCAGCAGATTGTGATAGTGACGGACTTACTAATGCAGAGGAGACAACAGGAGTTGATGATCCAAGTACCCCAGCGAATCCAAATGGCGTTATGACAGATCCAACGGATCCAGATAGTGATGGTGATGGAGTTAGTGATGGTCAAGAGGCTATCGATGGTACCGATCCGAATGATGTTTGTGATTACACAGCAACAAGTCAGGTACTGGCCAATGTAGAGTCGTCATGGAATGCAGCAGATTGTGATAGTGATGGTCTTACTAACGCAGAAGAAGCGACAGGAGTTGATGATCCAAGTACTCCAGCAGATCCAAACGGAGTTATGACAGATCCAACCGATCCAGATACTGACGGAGATGGAGTTACCGATGGTCAGGAAGCTATCGATGGTACGAATCCAAATGATGTTTGTGATTACAACGCATCAAGTCAAGTACTAGCCAATGTAGAAGCATCATGGAATGCAGCAGATTGTGATAGTGACGGACTTACTAATGCAGAGGAGACAACAGGAGTTGATGATCCAAGTACTCCAGCGAATCCAAATGGCGTTATGACGGATCCAACGGATTCAGATAGTGATGGTGATGGTGTTAGCGATGGTCAGGAGGCTATTGATGGTACCGATCCGAATGATGTTTGTGCTTATGAAGCGGCAAGTCAAGTACTGGCTAATGTAGGTCCAGCATGGAATGATGCAGACTGTGATAGCGATGGTTTAAATAACGAAGAAGAAGCAAGTGGTGTTGACGATCCAAGTACTCCAGCAGATCCAAATGGAGTTACAACCGATCCACAGGATGTAGATACAGATGGCGATGGTGTTACAGACGGTCAAGAAGCATTAGATGGTACGAATCCAAATGATCCATGTGATTATAACGCATCAAGTCAAGTACTGGCTAATGTAGAGGCATCATGGAATATGGCGGATTGTGATAGTGATGGACTTACTAATGCAGAGGAGACAAGCGGTGTTGATGATCCAAGTACTCCAGCGAATCCAAATGGCGTTATGACGGATCCTACGAATCCAGATAGTGACGGCGATGGAGTTAGTGATGGTCAAGAGGCTATCGATGGTACCGATCCGAATGATGGTTGTGATTACCAAGGTTCTAGTCAAGATGCCAGTTCGGTTTCAGCTTCATGGAGCGAATTAGATTGTGATGGCGATGGATTAAACAACGGAGAAGAATTAACAGGTGTTGATGATCCAGATACAGCTATTGATCCAGACGGAGTGATGACAGATCCATTAGATGATGATACCGATAACGATGGTCATTCAGATGCTACGGATCCGAATCCAAACGATCCTACGGCTCAAGACGATACGAGTTTAGCGGAATTAGGCGAGTCAACGTTAATAGATATTTTAGGGAATGATGATTATTTAGATAATTCAGATCCTAATAATTTAGGAACAACCAGTATTGTAAATACGGGTAATGGTACAGCTCAGGGTACGATTATTTTTGACCCAGGTACAGGTACTTTATTGTATACACCATTAGCAGGTGAGGCAGGTCAAACCGTTACCGTAGAGTATGAGGTTTGTAATAATGAGTCAGGTATGCCAGTTTGTGATACCGCAGTAGTCTTTATTACGGTTTCAGATGAGAATGACAGTGATGGTATTTCGAATTCGAATGATATAGATGATGATAACGATGGTATTTTAGATGTTGATGAGACCCCAGGCGGAGTTGATCCAGATTTAGATGCGGATGGCGATGGTGTTCCAGTGTATTTAGATGATGATGATAGTGATCCTACCGTAGGAAACAATGATAATTTACCAGAGGATGGTTTTGATACCGATGGCGATGGTGTAGCGAATCATTTAGATATCGATTCAGATGATGATGGTATTCCAGACAATGTAGAAGTTCAGA
>CANMWK010000031.1 GCA_947501615.1 uncultured Tenacibaculum sp.
GTATTAAGCACTAGATTATAAAAATTAGCCTAATTTATCCGCTGTTATTTCATCAAGCTTTATTATGCGCTTTAACGGACTTGTGTATGAAACGTAGCGTATAAAAAGACGCTAATATTTCGGATAAACACAGAGCCAAATTTTTATATTTTGTTTTTAATTTTTCTCTTTTTAAAAGCCAAATTAAAAATTTGGCGGACTTTATAAATATACACAAACCTTTCGGTTAGGAACTTACTAGCTATGTTTTATACACCGTGTTGTGGTGTCGTTATTTATTTAGCTGACTCTAGAATCAGAAATTTTTGGAGCTATATCATCTCTCCACATATCATCAGAATAGATTATGTCATTTTTCTCTTTTGTAATTGATTTGAACTTTTCAGCTACTTCAAAAACTTTATTAATGAGTTCTTTTACATCATTAGTGTCATCATCACTTTTGATAGCTAATAAACACAAATTATCTCGTTTTAGATTTATAGAGTTATCTGCAGCTTTGAAAGAAGAGCCTGAAGATAGAATTTGGATTAACCAATGATTTATAATCCATTCTAAATCAGTTATTATTTTGCTATCTAACACAAAGGCATATTTATCAAGTATTTTTTCAAGGTCTGATTTTATCAGAGTCAATTGATTCTGAGAGTAAGTAACCCAATCAGTTGTAGGAATAACAGGTGCTGGTTTTAAAAAATCTAAATATTTGATGTCTTCATAAAACTGTTGAGTAGATAATAACGTTTTATAGTCAGTATTCCATTCATTTGGCTTTTGAGTTGTAGATGCTTTATAAATAGAAGCAAAATAACTTAATAAGCGTTGAGCAGGTCTTCTGTATTGGCTGTATGTGTTTTTTAAAATATCTAATTTCTCCTTTTGTTCTCGGCGTTTTAAAACTAAATCAATTAAAATAACTGTTAGAAAAATCCCTACAATTTCAGTTATCAAATTGAGAGAAAAATCATCCGCCGTTTGATTATCCGTTTTTATATATAATACAATTAGTAATGCAAGTATTAATGATAATATTAATAAAGGTATTTTTAAAGTTTTCAATATGTTTTGTTTTAATGCACCACAACGCTTGGTGTATGTTTTGTTGCGTTTATTTAGCGTAAATATAGTTAAAATTTGTTGAGATTGGAGTTTGCGAGATTTGTTCCGAAGGAATAAATCCGCAAGCAATTAAATATACATTTTGTTACCATTTGTAGCGATACATTTGAGTGAGTTTTTTTCATAAAGCTGAGCAATACCATGAACAGTTTCCGTTTAGTTTTTACAACAAGCAAAACTTTTTTATCCGACCAAATTCCTCACAGTTTGTCAAAATCCGTCCACTTTAATCCGTCATTTTTATCAGCAGAGTGAAGTCAGTCTGTTTTCAAAGTTTTGTGGAATCCGTCCGAGTCAGTTTTAGTCCAGTTTTTTAATCCGTCTGAGTTCAGTTTGCTTATTGATTTTTCAGTCCATCTGTTATGAATCAGATTTCATTTAATAACTATTCCGACAAGATTTTAAATTTTTTCCGAGATATAAATGGTAACGTGTTTGTATAAGATTAGTTGCGTGTTTCAAGTACTAAAGTTAGTAAATAAATCAAAGATAAAGAGTCTGCGAGTACTTTTGTAAATTGACTAAAACTAGCAATTAATTTTATATAGTGTTGGCAATAGTTATTTAATTATCGAAATATTCAAATTCATAAAACATTTCAAATTCTCTGTTTGTTACACTATTTACATATCGTTCATAGATTATATTATCCGAATGATCTAATTTATAATTAATAGAGTCTATTTCTTTATGATCTCTCAAATGGTTAGTAAATATTGAAATTGTTTGAATTCCTTTTTCGTCATATTTATAAAAACTTGTGCAGCAATATTCATTATCTCTATATGTTATGTTACTTTTTACTCTATCCATTTCGTCATAAGTATTGAAAATAGTATGATAACCGTATTTATGCTTTAACATTTTATATGTTTTAGAGTATATAAAAACTTCTTTTGTTATTTCTTTTGAAGCTGAAGTTCTTGTAATTATAATCTTATTTCCAACATATGATATTTTTTTAGTATACCTTTTGTTAGGATTTCTATTTATTATTTTTGCTGGTTTACCATCTGCTAAATACTCAATAATTATATCTAGGTTATATTCATAATTTTTATTTTCTTGTAAGTTATTTTCTATAATATTTGTTATTCTATTTTTTTTGTCATAACTGATTTTTTTTATTGTTAGAGTATCACCATTTCTTACGTTTATCTGTTTAATCAAATTATTGTTAGAACCATAGTAATATTTTGCTGTTCCTGCATATTTATATTCAGATTCGATTTTATACCCTTCCTTATTAAATCTATCCATTCTATGAAATTCTTTGTAAGAATCACTTGAACCCTTTCTATATGTGATAACTTTTTTGACATTACCTTTATAATCACTTTTATTAAAGTCCAATATATTTTTTTTATTTGGAATAAAATTCAAATTATCGTCTATTTTTACGTACTTAAAGTTAAAATTAGGTATTGAATCAACTTCTTGTTTCAAGATATCATAGTCAGATAAATCAATAAATTTTGTGTTTTGTGTTTTCAGGTTATTACTTGATTCAGGTTTTTTTTTGCATTGACTCAAGCTAAGAAATGTAAATATTAAAAAAAGGTATTTCATTATTTTTTATAATTATTGCCAACGGTCTCGTATAACCGTCAGTTACGGGTTAATATGCGTTAATTTTCGGTTTAGCACAGGCTTTAGCAATTCCGAGTGGATTCGGACGTAGTCGAATCCGCCGTAATTGCGGTTATACATTGTTGTGTGCAGTTATTTTTGTCCGATTTTCGTTTTTCAATTCTTTAATTTTCAATATTCTATTCATTATTATTCCAACATAAGAGGTCAAAACAATAATCAGCGATATTATGATTTGCCAATATTCCGATTTCAAATCCTCAAATAATAATTGAAATTGAGGAATTTGAACAAAAGTCAGGATTGCTATTAATGTTAAAAAAATCAGCAATGATTTTAAATTCCGATTTTTTGATTTCGTCTTATATCCAATTAAGAACTCTTTAGTATAGAAAATCAAAAGTCCAATTGTAAAGATATTCGGCAAGAGTAAATTCCAAAATCCATATTTTTCTTTAAACAGATTTCCAAATGTTAAATAAACAAAAGTCAGCCAACCAAAAATATAGATTGTGAATAGCATCAGTCCAATCCAAAGTATTTTCAATAATATTTCTAAATTCAGATTTTTCATTTTCAGATTACCGTTTCTCTAATTGCACACAACGGTAATTGCACACAACGGTTATGTATATGGTTTGTTGCGTGTTTTAAGTACCTAATTTATCAAATACAAACAAAATAGATAATCCGCAAGGATTTTCGTTAGTAGGTTAGAACTAGCAATAAATTATATACGGTGTTAGCACAAGTATTTTTTTATAATTCGTATTTCCATTCCTTTTTTTCTTTATCAAATTCAATTGTTAAATGTCGAATATAAGGAACAGAAATGTTCATTTTTCTGTACTTTTTTATTTCCCATTTTTGGATTTTTTTTACTAACTCAATTGCATCTTTTTGAAATTTACTTAGTGGTTTTCTTAACTTTATTTTAAATTCAGTTGGAAGATTAAATATCGAATCAGTTTTAATTTGATAACCATTGTGTGTAGTTACAGAATTCAGTTTACCATTTTTATCAATATATAACTTTAACCACGTAAAAGGTTTTTTATAATCTTTAATTTTTCCAGTCTTTAATATAGAATCAATATTAGAAATAGGTTTTGTATAATTGAAACCGTGTTCATATTCAAAAATATAATCTTCAATTTTAAATGAATTCCCATTGTCTAATACTTTTTGCTCATTCATTCTTATTTGTCTGAAATCAATATTTTTAGAATTAGAGCAAATACTTGGGAAATGGAATTTCCCTTTATATCTACTTGTAAATACAAGCCAAACTTCTCCTATTTCTGGGTGAGAATCACAGTTTGAACCTATTCCTATATACTTTCCTTCTGAATTAAATTTTCCTTTTGAAAAAACTTCAAACTCTAATTTTTTAGGTAAATCTCCGTTTTTATAATGTTTTGAAATATCAAAGGTAATTTTATAAGTCAAGCTGTCTTTAGCGTAAACTTTTGAAATTATTTTTCCTTCAAAAACATATTCTGATGAATAAAATTCCATTATTGAATTAATTTCTTTACAATCACAAGCAAATGTAAAAGCTGAAATCAAAACGGTCAATATTGTCAGGATTCGTTTTTTCATATTTGTGCTAACGGTTTCGTATAACCGTCAGTTACGGGTTAAAGTACGCTAATTTTTCGGTTTAGCACTGGCGTTAGCAATTCCGAGTGGATTCGGACGTAGTCGAATCCGCCGTAATTGCTGTTATACATTGTTGTGTGGCGTTTTTTATTCATCTAATTCGTCAAATCTATCTCCACGAGTTGTCGGTTCTGAAATCACAATAAATTCCAAATTTTCAGATTGGTCATTCCGAATCCGGTGTTTTATTTTCGGTGGTATGTGAATTCCGTTACCACTTTCTACTTCGACTATTTCGTTTTCAATTTCAAAAGTTGCTTTTCCGTTTAAGATTCTGAAAAACTGTTGAGCATTATTATGATAGTGTTTTTTCTCTTGGGTTTTTGGAGGCATTAATTCTTCAATTATGCTTAAACTTTCAGATTTCACTAAATACCATCCGCTACAATTATTGCCCCAATTATAATGCTCACTATTTTCTTTAGATTTTTTCATTTCCAATAGTTTTTCCAAATGACACACAACGTCTCAGCTATGGTTAGTGCGGAATTAAAAGGAACAGCCCTTCCGATTAAGCACTTAGCCAAAACTTTTTATTTTGTTTTAAATTTTCTGTTCTAAAGCCAAATCAAAAGATTTGGCGGACTTCATAAAAATACACTAAACTTTGGATTAAACACTAAAGCCCGTATTAATTATAGCTATTGTTGTGGTGCGTTTTTATTTTGTTTTACTTTTTCGTGTAATAATTTTGTCAAACTTTTTTTTGTAATTGTCTTTCTCTAAAAAAGAATATATCCGTTTATTTTTCTCAAATTCTCCTTTTAATAACTGATAAAAAGAATTATTAGGGTTAGATTTTTTATTTTTCTTAGTATTTGTTAGATTGAAAACTTTAGTTAAAGAACTGGCAAACTTTCTTCTATCTCCATTTTTTATTTCTGCAATCCAACCTTTTTTTTCCAACTCTAAAATTAATTCACAAAGTTCTTGTTGCTCACCATTCCAATCTATGCTGAAAATATTGTTTTCTATATAATTTAATTCGCTTCCAAGATTTAAGTTGTCAGTTGAAATAGTAAGTAAATTTAATCTTTGCTCTATAAAGTCAATAAGCATTTCTAAAACCAAATCTGATATTTGCTTATTGAGTTTAATACTCCAAAACAAATCTATTTGTTTTGACTTATCTTTTAATACACTTTTATATCTATTTAAAATACTTAGTAAAATTTTAACTTCATCATTTATTCCAACGAAGTAATGTTGTTTCATTGTATTTGTCAAAAATTCTTCATAGTTATAAACTAAAAAATGAAAATATGATGATATAAAGTCTTCAATTGTCTCAGAATTTAATTTTGGGTCAAATGTTTTTCGTCTTTCTAGAAGTTCATTTTCTTTATCAGGTGATATTTTAGTTTTATTGAGGTCAACAAATTCATAATGTAAATCAATTAATTCATAAGCAAATGAAGAAATAGCAATTTCTTGAGACGAATTTTCTATATCTAACGGAAAGTTTTTGAAAATAGAATCAAAATGAGAAAGAACTTTTTCTTTTCTAAACTTAGTAAAGTTCATCTTATTTAATAAAACGAATTCGTCCTCTTTGTCCCAAAGAAGTTGATTAATTGTTTCGATTTTTTCGGTAAAATGGGATGGATTTAAAATCATCTTTTTTTATTCAAATGTAAAGTGAATTAACATAGTTGTCAATTACATCTTACTTACGGTATGTAGTTTTTAATTCTGACTAACGGTTAAATTTACTATAAAATTCCTACACAAAAATTTGACTAGTTAGGAAAAGAAATTAATAGAGTTTCTTTATGTAGGGAATGCACCACAACGTTTAGTATAACCGTCTTTTACGGGAAAGTTAGCGAATTATTTGGGAATTAGCACTAGCTTTAGCAATTCCGA
>CANMWK010000032.1 GCA_947501615.1 uncultured Tenacibaculum sp.
GAGAAATGTAGAATTCTTCTTGTACAGATTAACCCAGATTTTTGCTTAACCACAACAATTAGGTATGATCCAAAGATCTCTGGAAAATATTAAAACAAAATCTTAAGAAACAAAAAAGAGTCCAGTATATACTGGACTCTTAAAATATGGGTGAAAGACCGGGTTCGAACCGGCGACCTCCGGAACCACAATCCGGCGCTCTAACCAACTGAGCTACAATCACCATTTAACTAGCGGGTGCAAATATATAACTTTTATAAACTTTGACAAATTTTTTTTACTTTAATTTACTTAAACTTTCTACAGCAATATACCTTTCAACTGTAAAACCCTCAGCATAATCAACCCCTATTAATCTTCCTAAATCTTTTGCTCTATATTCAACACTTTCCGTAAAGTTTCGACTAGTTATCGGAGTTTCAGGCTCTTTACTATTTGGATCGAAAAATTGTGAGCTATAAGCTAACACAGAAGCAACTTTTTTATCCATAAATCCAGTAACATCTACTACAAAATCTGGCTCTATATTTTTCCATTGGATATAATGATAAACTTGTTTTGGTCTCCACTTTTCTTGTTGCTTTCCGTCTAATTCTGTTGCTATTTTTAACAATCCACTTAAAAAACATGCGTCAGAAACCAATTGACTTCCTTTTGGGTGATCGATATGACGATCATCAATCGCATTACATAAAACAATTTCTGGCTGATACTTTCGAATCATTTTGATGATCTTTAACTGATGTTCTTTATCATTTTTAAAGAAACCATCTGCAAATGCTAAATTTTCTCGTACAGAAACTCCTAAAATCTCTGCAGCTTTAGCTGCTTCTTCATCACGGAGTTCTGCAGAGCCTCTTGTTCCTAGTTCTCCTCTCGTTAAATCTACTATTCCTACTTTTTTTCCTAAGGAAATTTCTTTTGCTATAGTTGCTGAACAACCTAATTCTACATCATCTGGATGCGCTCCAAAAGCTAATATATCTAGTTTCATTTTTTACTTTTCTTTAATTGTTTGATTTCTTCTTCACTAACTTCTTTAATTTCAATTCTTCTATTTTTATATCGTTGTTTTCCTGTTTTTCCAATATTACAACACGGTTCATCTTGTCCGTAACCAATAGAAACAAATTTACTGGAGTCTAAACCGATATTCACAAATATATTATTCAACATAACAGCTCTTCTATCTGTCAATTCTTGATTACTTTCTCTAGATTTCCTCATACAGGTATGACTCTCTATTACATAGTATTTTTTATTATCTTTAATATAACTTACAATTTCTTTGATAGCTTCTAAAGAGCCTTTTATAAAAATAAGTTCTTTATATTGAAATTGTATTTTTTTTGCTAAGCTATCTAAATGCTTATCTTGTTTTATTCGTTTTTGTGCTACTCCTTTACTATAAAATGATAAAAAGAGTATAAAAAAAATGATTTTAAAAAATCTCATATTAAAAGTTCTATTTTTTATCAAAAACTGTTATCTCAACTCTTATATCATTTTTGGATGGATGAGCACTCAAAGGATAATCTTCTCCCAAACCTCCAAATTTAACTCTAGAAATATCTACTCCAAGATTTTGCATAATCCTTTTGATCATATCTGCTCTTCCTATTGTTAAATTTAGATTTTCTTTATTATTCCCTTCTTTAGATGTACTACTTGTAATGAAATATTTGTAATCTCGTTCGTTTATATAACTTACAATTTCTTTGATAGCTTCCAAAGAGCCTTTTTTAAAAACCAATTCTTTGTATTGAAATTGTATTTTTCTAGCTAGGTTATCTAGATATTGATCTTTTTTAGTTTTTTGAGCTAAACCAATAAGACTAAAAAGAATTAAACATAAACTTGTTACAGTTTTTTTCATCTTTCTAACTACTTTAGTTGAATTATAAATTTCATATGATATTATCTCTTAAAATTTTGCTTTTACAACACTAATATACCTAATTTCAATTTTTGATTTTTATCGAAGAAGCAAAATAAAACTCTTCATTATCATTATAAACAGAACAATTGAACGTATCTTTTTTAATACTATTAATTACCTTAAAATGTTTTAGGTAATATTCACCTTCATTCACTTTAATATCAATTAATTTATATATTTTTTTGTTTATGTTGAGTTTATTAATAATACTATCTACATCAGATTCATTTATTTTTAAAATAAAGTTTCTCCATATAACTTGACCATTTTTACAAAAATCATTTTGTTGATCTTTGACATTTCCCCAAACTAAATTATAGATAGAATCGGAAAGAATTAAAGGGTCTTGATCTAAATACCTTTGATATTTAGACACTTCAAAAACCGTATCTAAAGCTGTTTCTTCTGAAAAACTCTTAAAATTATCATCATTGAAATTTTCAACTTCCTCTTCAGTAATCTGATAGTGTATAATCGTATCTCCTATTTTTTTTCCTAATAAAATTACATCTACTCCTGGTCTCCATTTATATCCATCTGTATATAAAGCATCACATGTTAAGCCTTTCGTATAAGAAAAAGGATGATTTGTTATCTTTATATTCTTACAAGAAAAAAACAGTGAAATGATACATAAAAAAATCAAATTTCTTTTCCACATAAATAAAATAGTTACATTTTATCAATAGCTTGTTCTATATCTTTAATTAAGTCTTCAACTTCTTCTATTCCAACAGAAAAACGAATTAATCCATCTTTAATTCCTTGACTTGCTCTTTCTTCTGGAGATAATAATGCATGTGAGGTTTGTGTCGGACTTAATAAAGTACTTTCTACTCCTGCTAAACTCATAGACGGTTTTATCAACTCTAAATTACGCTGAAATTCCATAGCATCAAAATCTGATCGTAATTCAAAAGACAACATTCCTCCAAATCCTTTCATTTGACTTTTCGCTAATTCATGATCTTCATGAGATGTTAATCCTGGGTAATATACTTTTTCAACGTTTGAATTTTGCTCTAAATACTCTGCCATTTTCATTGCATTTGTATTCTGATGATTTACACGCAGACTCATTGTTTTCATACTTCTTTCTAGCATCCAAACTGTAAAATCACTTAAACTTCCTCCAAAGTTCTTAGCGATATTCCAAATCTTATCTACATGTTCATTAGAAGCTGCAATAGCTCCCGCTAAAATATCTGAATGACCACCCATATATTTTGTTGCTGAATGAATCATAATATCAATACCAAAATCTACAGGTGTTTGATTTATTGGAGACGCAAAAGTGTTATCAATCATAGTTATGATTCCGTTTTTCTTAGCCACATCTGCTACCGCTTTTATATCTACAACTTTTAATAACGGATTCGAAGGAGTTTCAATAAAAATTACTCTTGTATTAGATTTAACTTCCTTCTCAAAATCTTCAATTTTTAAACTATCTGTAAAAGAATATTCAATTCCGAATTTATCAAACTCTTCAACAACTAAATTATAGGTTCCACCATACAAAGTCTGCTGTAAAACTACATGATCTCCTTTGTGTAAAAAAGCAAACATTGCAGTACTAATAGCAGCCATTCCTGAACCAAAAATTAAAGCATTTTCAGTTTTTTCAAGAGCAGCTATTTTTTTACATAAAGCTTCTTGATTTGGTGTATTAAAATATCTAGGATAACGTTTAATATCTACATCATAAAACTGATAAGAAGACGATAAATATATTGGAGAAACTGCTCCTTTGAATTGCTCGTCTTTCACCTCTCCTACGTGAGTACAAATTGAATTTATCCCTAATTTTTTATTTGAATCCATGTTGAAAAAATTTAGCTCCTAAATTACTAAATGCTTTCCATAGCTTCAAATAAATTCAATATCTTCGCCTATATGATTTCTGTTGTTATTATTGGTGGTGGTAATGTTGCGTATCATTTGTCTCATGCTTTTTTAGTTTGTGATAAAGTAGATTTAAAACAAATTTATGCTCGAAACATAAATTCTATTGCTGATTTTCAACAACATGTTTCTATTACTGATAATTTGAATTTACTTTCTGATGCTGATGTATATATTATAGCAGTATCAGATGATGCTATTCAAAACGTTTCTTCTTTAGTACCAAAAAACAAATTTGTTGTGCATACTTCAGGAAGTGTTTCTATAAATGCACTTAAAAATGATGGTAATAAAGGTATTTTTTACCCACTACAGAGTTTTTCTAAAAGTAAAGAAGTAGATTTTACTGAAATTCCGTTTTGTTTGGAAGCTGAAAATGAAAATGATTTCATTTTATTAGAAAAAATGGCAGCAGCTATCTCCAATAAAATATACCGAATTACCTCTGATCAAAGAAGTAAATTACATGTGGCAGCTGTATTTGTAAATAATTTTGTAAACCATATGTATAAAATTGGGAACGATATTTGTGAAGCTTACGATGTTCCTTTTGAAGTTTTATATCCTTTAATACAAGAAACAGCGTCAAAAATAAAACATGTAAATCCGGTTTCAGCACAAACGGGTCCCGCTAAAAGAGATGATCAAAAAACAATAGAAAGACATATCGATTTGTTAGATTCAAATCAAAAAGAAATTTATCAACTTATAACAAAATCAATCCAAAATGGATAAAAGCTATAAAGAACTTTTTAACGATGTCAACACCTTTATTTTTGATGTTGATGGTGTTTTAACTAATGGCATTGTTACTGTTTTTCCTAATGGAGAATTAGTTCGCCAAATGAATATTAAAGATGGCTATGCTCTTAAAGCTGCTGTAAAAGCTGGATATAGAGTTTGTATTATTTCTGGTGGAAAAAACGAAGGAGTTCGTTCTCGTTTAGAAGGTTTAGGTATTACAGATATTTATTTAGGTGCACACACAAAAATTAATCAGTACAATGAATTGGTTAAAAAATATGATTTAAAACCTAAAAATGTTTTATACATGGGAGATGATATTCCTGATTTACCTGTAATGGAAAAAGTAGGGATACCTTGTTGCCCAAGTGATGCTGTTAGAGAACTACAAGCAATATCTGTTTACATATCTGATAAAAAAGGTGGAGAAGGTTGCGCAAGAGATGTTATTGAACAAATAATGCGTGTACAACAAAAATGGCACGATAATTTCGATGCTAAATATGATTAATAACATTTGTTATTTTATATCTAACATTAAATAATAATTTTTACAGTAAACAAATTAAATACACATACATATGAGAAAAGTAATATTTACATTTTTATTCTGTGCATTAGCAACAACTATAAGTGCCCAAAGTATTTTCGGTAAATGGGAAAATAGAGACGAAGAAACTGGAAAAGTTGATAGTGTTATAGAAGTTTATGAAAAAAATGGCAAAGCATTTGCAAAAATTGTGGAAATTACAGACGCAGATAGAAAAGATGCTGTTTGTGATAAATGCAGTGGAAAAAACAAAAATAAACCTATTTTAGGAATGAATATCTTAACTGGATTAGAAAAAGATGGAGACGAATGGTCTGGAGGAAAAATATTAGATCCAAAAAACGGAAAAAAATATAAGTGCTTTATAAAGCTAGAAGAAGCAGATAAACTGAAAATTAGAGGATATATAGGTTTCTCTTTACTTGGAAGAACTGCATATTGGTTTAGAAAAAAATAAACAATAGCAATACATATTATATAATACTAAAAAAACCTTTTACTTAGCAGTAAAAGGTTTTTTATCAACCAAATAAATCTATTTGCTTCTTTAAGAAGCGGAATTTTTCTAATAAGAAAAATATTTTTTAAGATCTCGGGAACTTCTATCTATTTTAAAACTTATTTACACTTCAAAAGTAACTTCTTAGTTAAAATAATTAATATGAATATCGATCTATATATTGAAATCTATAGACAAAAGAACTAAAAACATCGATGAGTTGTTATCTTATACGCTCAAGTAACGATTTCATTGAAACATTATATTCTAATTTAGTTTGGTAAGATGAAATTGATCTATAATAGGGTTTTTCACTGGAGAGTATTTTTTTCAATTGATTCCATAATATCATCTATTTCCCAAACAACAAAGCCTTTTGCGATTGGGGTTTGCAAAAGGCTTCATTAATCAACCAAATAAATCTAAAAAAC
>CANMWK010000033.1 GCA_947501615.1 uncultured Tenacibaculum sp.
CAATGTCATAATAGACGTAGTCAATCAATTCTTTGTTTGTCAATTTTTCTTGGGTTTTCATCAAATGTGTTACAACGGACTTGTGTATGGAACGTAGCGTGCAAAAAGACACTAACTTTTCTGGTTAACACAAAGCCGAATTTTTATATTTTGTTTTTAATTTTTCTCTTTTTAAAAGCCAAATTAAAAATTTGGCGGACTTTTTAAATATACACAAACCTATCGGTTTAGCACTTATTAGCTATGTTTTATACACCGTGTTAGCAAACGTATTATCTTTCTGGTTTAATTATTACGTTAACTTTTATGTTATTCGATAACTTTTCTAAGTCACTTATTAACCCCTTAGGGTTTTTTATATATTCATCTGGGTCATACACGAAGCAATATAACTCCTTACAGTTTGGATGAGTTTGGTATTTAGCAATGTCAATTATTAACTGTTCACCAATTTGCTTGTCCTTTAGTCTTTTGTTTGTTTTTTTAACTTCAATTACTATTTCTTCATTTTTAAGTAGAAAATCATTTCTTGTTGACCCTCCAGCGTAACTTGGATTCCATTCTTCAGGTCTTACATCATCATAAAACTGAATAAGAAGAGCATTTAATAAATCTTGTACATCATATTCATCTGTAATCTCTAATGTATCTCTTTCATTATGTCTATAAAGTAAATGTTTAGCAACTTTATGAAACTTGTCAAAAATGATGTCGATTCCTTTTTTGTCAAATTCAGTTATTTCTTTTTTTGTTTTCGCCCAAGGATATGGTTTTCCACAATTATCACAAAACTCTTTTACAGGAGGACTATAAGTTGAGACAACACCTTGTGTGTACTTTTTTCCTTTAATTGATGAATTACATTCTGGACATTTTGTAATTGTTTTAGCTCCACAAGTATTACAAAATTTTCTATTTCTTTCTGGATAACGATTATAGCTGGTATTAATTTTGTGCCCATTTAAGCAAACTTGCATTATATCTTGCATATTCTTATTAATGGTTTTATTAGTTGCTTTATGTTTGCTAACGTTCCAACTAAAGAGTGTTGCTTTAGTTTAGCGTAAATTTAGTAAAAATGACGGACTTTAGTTGGTCAGTGTGATTTTCCCAAGTGGGAAAATCCGCCCGCAATGCTTTTTAGTTATTGTTAAAGCGCGTTTTTTTTCTCAGCTCGAACCATTTAAATATGCGGCAGTAAAAATTTTTCAATTTTTCATTCAGATTCCGTCCTGTTTTACTGCCTTAAAAATATAGAGAAACTATATAAGATTTCACAGGTCTTTAATCAGTCAAAAAGTTTATAGATTAGCCTAAAAAAAGCGATTTTTTCATCCGTTTTACTCCGCAAAAACTCCGTACTGCTTATTTTTCTATCGTTTTTTTTCTTTGTATTAAGCACTAGACTTTAAAAATTAGCCTAATTTATCCGCTGTTATTTCATCAAGCTTTATTATGCGCTTTAACGGCTTCGTATAACCGTCTTTTACGGAAAAGTTAGCGAATTATTTTGGATTAAGCAAAAGCCATAGCAATTCCGAGTGGATTCGGACGTAGTCGAATCCGCCGTAATTGCGGTTATACATTGTTGTGTAGCGTTTTGTTTTTTAAGTTTCTTAAATTCTTTTAGTCAATTTACCTAACCTTATGTAATCATAAGATTTTATGAAACCAATTTTTTCATTAACTCTAGATTTTTCAATTAGTCCAATGTTGTCCATACCTAAAAATTTTTCAGGTAGTTTTTCATTATACCAATCTTCTATAATATTAATATTTTCTAGGACATCTATCAAAATTTTCTGCAATTCAGAATTAATTTCAATTAATGTATCATTTAAATACAATCCTCCGGGACAATAACCTTTATGATATTTTTCAGACTCTGCTGCCTTATCAACAATTCTAATCCAAAACTTTATTTCTTTGTATTCACAAAAAAAAGAACTTCTGCCTCCATCTAACACAGTCGAATTGGTAATGGTAAATTTATCTTTTGTTCTCGGATATACTTTAGTTAAATATTCAATTGCATCCATTTATGTTAAGAGGGTTTTAAAAATCGGAGTATGTTGTATGCTACACAACGGTTCGTGTAAGGATAGTTGCGTGGTTAAACCACTAACTTAACAAAAATGGAATGAACCAGATGAAAATCCGTAGGATTTTCCGAGTAGGCACGAACCAAGCAATTATTTTTACACTTTGTTATGTCTCGTTTTTTTATGGTTCAAATATTAAATTCCGTTTTTCACTTTTCCCAATACCGAACCAAGTCCTGTGGTAATAAACATTCGTCTTAAATTCAGTTGAAAGTAAATTTCCAATTTGGTTTATTTCATTTTCTTCCAAAGAATTTTTGGTTTTTGAAATTCCAAAACTAATTCCAAAATTACAGTTTTTAGGAACTGTAGAATCCCATTCAGTTAGTGTTCCAACATCGTATGGTTTACTCACATTATAGTCAATTCCGTTATAATTGATTTCACCCCATTCGGTTTCATTCTCATAATCATAATTCATATTCGGCAATTCGAGTATTTTTTGGAATCGACTACAAAATTCAGTCAATCCGATTTCGATTGCTACTGCGAAATATTCAATCTTATTAATTTGTTCAATATCCATAGTCTAACTCAAATGAGACATAACGTTCCAACTAAAGAGTGTTGCTTTAGTTTCGCGTAAATTTAGTAAAAATGACGGACTTTAGTTCGTCAGTGTGATTTTCCCAAGTGGGAAAATCCGCCTGCAATGCTTTTTAGTTATTGTTAAAGCGCGTTTTTTCCTCAGCTCGAAATATTTAAATATGCCGCAGTAAAAAGTTTTTCAATTTTTCATTCCGATTCCGTCCTGTTTTACTGCCTTAAAAGCACAGAGAAAGTATATAAGATTTCACAGGTCTTCAATCAGTCAAAAAGTTTATAGATTAGCCTAAAAAAAAGCGATTTTTTAATCCGTTTTACTCCGCAAAAATTCCATGCTGTTTATTTTTTCATCGCTTTTTTTTCTTTGTATTAAGCACTAGACTATAAAAATTAGCCTAATTTATCTGCTGTTATTTCATCAAGCTTTATTATGCGCTTTAACGATCTCGTATAACCGTCAGTTACGGGTAAATATACGTTAATTTTCGGTTTGGCACAGGTGTTAGCAATTCCGAGTGGATTCGGACGTAGTCGAATCCGCCGTAATTGCGGTTATACATTGTTGTGCATAGTTTTTTGTCAGTATATTTTTTCTGAATTAGTCAAAATTTCAATCATTGATGTCTCAAAATCATCAGCTACTTTGTCATTTAAGCTAGCGAGGATGTTTTCGTAATTTATATAAATACCTTTAGTTTTTCTAAAAAATCCGATTTGATGACTGTTTATGAGGTAATCACAAAAGGGTATAAAATTGTTATTTGAAGATTCTTCATATTCTTCTTTTATTCGCTCTAAGGGAAAGATTGAAAACATATGTTCATTCCAGTCAGAATCTTTAAATCCATTTATGTTAGAGTAAAATAGTCTAAAAGTTTCGGGGAATTTAAAATCAATATAATTTTCCAGTTTAATTATTTCAGAGAGCTCAACTCCTTGATTTAATTTTACATTAGAGTTTTTCCAAAAATCAATTATTTCAGTAATTTTCATTTGAATTATTCGATTTACCTCAATTTGGTTTTAATTATGCACAACGTTAAATATATGGCAAGTTGGGCAGAAAATAAGCGATTATTTTCGGATAAGCCACAAGCCAAAACTTTTTATTTTGTTTTAATTTTTCTTTTTTAATACCAAATCAAAAGATTTGGCGACTTTGCAAATAAGCACTGCCCCTTCGGTTAAACGCTAATCGCCCAATTTGCTATATATAGTGTTAGCAAGCGTTATTTTTTCGTTGTTCAATCCACCGATACATAGCTTTTATATTGTCCAAATCTTCTATATAATTTAGTTTATCCTGCTCCAATGGATAAAGAGAAAGTTCAAAATCCTTTTCTTCGTCCAGTTTTCCATTTAATTTTCCAACTACTTCCTCAATAGAATTCACTGGTAATGGTAAAAATGCTCCAAACATTCTTGAACTATGTTCAGTTTTCAGCATAAACATTGCTAATAAACATTCAAGTCCTTTATCACAGATAAAATATACTCCACAAAGTTCTTCTGGATATGGTGGTGTAAACCAAAAACCAGAAGGATAAATTCTATCGTCAGGGTTTAAAAGCTGTTCTCGTATTAAATCGAAATTTTCATCAAGTATTAATGAGTAACCAAACTTTTCAAATGCTAATAGGTAAGCAGATTTTAAAATTGCGTATTCCAATTTTTCAGGTATTACTCGACTTTTTAAGAAATTTATGTCAACGACTGTTCCTGCTTTTAATTCAACCATTTCTTCTTCTAATTTTATGGGATGGTTGTTCTTTTTACTGTGAAACATTTTCATTGTTCCATCATTTTCAACTAATATCTTTCCATTAAAAGTTTCATTTCCAATTTTAATACGAACTTTTGTTTCGGAATTATTTGGGAATTTTGCATTATCTAGCTCTCTCAATCTTTCTGTTAAATGAAAGTCTATTTGATGTCCACAAGTATTATTGCATTTTTTGCACGTTAGGGTGTTTGCCTTTCCTCCTAAAGATTTTGGTGGGGCATCCTCGAGAGTTAATGGATTTTCAGATTTTATATCCGTGTGTTTTTCCAAGCATATTGGACAAATAAAAACGTCTTTCTTTTCGTTAATCAGAGAATTGTCAATCAATAAATTTAGATTGTCCCGATATTTATCAAATATTCGCTGTCTTTTTTTATCTCCTTCGGTCATCTTAGGTAATGCTTGCTAACGTTCCAACTAAAGAGTGTTGCTTTAGTTTCGCGTAAATTTAATAAAAATGACGGACTTTAGTTCGTCTGCGT
>CANMWK010000034.1 GCA_947501615.1 uncultured Tenacibaculum sp.
AATATAAAATCTCCCGAAAGTATAGATGATTCTAGTTCTTTCTCAGAATAGGTTTTATTTTTTTTAGTAGATGAGCAACTAAAAATCGAAAGACTAATTAATATATAGAGAATGTTCTTCGTCATATGTTTGCTAACGTTTAAATAAAAAGTTGTTTTAATGCTTTTTATTTTGTGTTATGAGAGTTTTTAATTGTTAATTTCTACTCGTATCCTCAAATGGATAAAATTCAGTATCTCCACCTTCTGATTGGTTAAATACATCCATAAAAAAACCGTCTTTTACTTTAGGAATCTTTTTGAACGTCTCTAATTTTTCTACTTTTTCAGAAGCTAAACAAGCTATTTCAGCTATTTTGTAATTAATAGCTTCACGGAGACGATTCATCGTTTCGCTATTTAAATCTTCAGGAATTTCATTGTGAAACCAATGAGCAAATTTGATGTACTCCGGTCCTTGATAAAAAACATCTTCTTCATCACTTCCAGCTGCAAAAGCAAGTTTTTCCAAGTTAGACCACCATGCAATACACATGTATTCCAGTGGTTTTACATCTTGTTCCAATAACCAATCTAAAAATTTCGTAAAACTTAAAATCAGTTCCTCTGAACACTGCTCTGTATCAATATTATGCATGTGTTGTACAAACCGATTTTCTAAAGTATCTGGTTTAGTTGTATATTTTGTCTTTAGGTTGAGTTTTAGAAGTCTAACATTTCCATAGTCTATTTCATTTCTTTCGCCTTCATAGATATATAATTCATTAAAAAACCAACCAGCATGTGCACCAATACTGAAAACAATTTTTTCTGAACGAGGAAGGCTTAAAAATTCTTGAGTTTTACAAGCTTCTGGCAGCGCACGTTGATAACAAATAGCTAAAAATTGAGCAACTAAGTTTTGCCTTTTTTCAAATTCATCAGGTTCCTCATCTAGACTAGCTATCCCCCAATCAAATAAATTAGAGCATCTGCCTTCACTAACTTCACATGTGTTTTTTTCACTAAGCAAACCAGCATATATAAGACCACTACTATCAACTTCAATATCAATTTTTGAAATAGGCTGTACTGCCGGGTTACCAGTCATTAATGGATTCATCCATTCCTTAAAATGGAATGGAAGTTCTTCTAGAAGTTTGTGAGTAAAACTATCAATTGACAAGAGAACTTTTTTATCTCCTGAATAGTTTTTTAACGAATTTTCAAATTCTTGTTCTAATGTATTCATTTGTGATTTCTCATAACGGCTTCGGCTATGATTAGTACGGGAGTTAAAAAGCGATTAATTTCCGATTAAGCATTTAGCCAAAACTTTTTATTTTGTTTTAATTTTCTCATTTTAAAAGCCAAATCAAAAGATTTGGCGGACATTATAAAAATACACTAAACTTTGGATTAAACACCAAAACCCGTATTAATTATAGCCCTTGTTGTGCCTAGTTTTTCAATTTTTCTAGTTTTATATATTCATTAAATGCTATTTCAAGTAATGGAGCAGAAGGGAAGTCAATTCTTTTATTTCCTATTTTGGTTAAATACTCTACTTCATTAATTATAGCTGTAATTTGGTCTCTATAATTACCATAATGTTGTAATGTATATTTAATTATTATATCTAATTGTTGGTTTTTATATTCATATTCTCCCTCTTTTGTTTGATGATTTTTATAATCTACTAAGGCTATTAAATTTCCATATTTTCTTAATTCTCTTTGACCAACTAACTTATTTGACTGACGGATATTCAATTTTTTTAGAGCAGTATTGACACTACTAATAGAACCATAAAAAGATATAAGAAAATCAAATATCAATATGTTTTGAAAGTGCCAACTTGAAGAATAGCCTCTGTTTTCATTGATTTTAAAATCGAAAAATTTTAATTCATATTCTTTATTGTATAGTTTTAATAAGGTTCTTAGGTTTAGTAAATCATTATTAACTAAGTCTTCTAATACCTCTTTAAAATAGATTGTTGAAATCCTATTATTGTTTTTTAAGTCAATTATATGGTCATAAGCTCCTTGAATTTTAATTGAAGAAATAATTTGATTTACAGAGCTACTTACAATTTCTTTATTATTGAAATAAAATACTTCACGACTATAAAATTTATCTATATATCCAGAAAAGTCAATATTTGAACCATATTTAAAATGAAATAAATTTCTTATGTTTTCAATATCACAGACAATTATAACCTTTTGTATGCCAAATTTATTTTCAGAAAAATTATCAAAATCAAAATGACAAGCAAAAACATTTAAAATTCTAAATATATGTTCAGGTTCTAATCTGTCTAAGTCATCTATAATTAGAATAGTTTCTTTATCGTTTTCTTTTACTTTTTGGATAAGACCTGAAATTAATTCTGTTATTCTATTTTCTTCAAATATAGAATGGTTTTTTATCGTTATCTCTTTTAAAAAATCAATTAGTTCCTTCTTTTCATCAATTTGAGAATCTGAATTATGCTTTTTAATATTGTTTGCTAATTTTTTTAGATTTTCAGATATACTACTAAATGTTTTCCCGATTTGACCTCCATTTTTAGCAAGTAAAGTAATAGTGTCTAAAAAATTATCTTTTAAATAAAATTGAGCTGTAAGTAATTTTGAAAAATCTGTTTTTTCATAGTCAATATTTTTACCAAGAAGTTCAAAAGCAATATCATATTTGATGTAATCAATTATATCATCATTATTTGAAATTGAATAATTTACTGGAGACAATAAAAATAATTCATATTTATCTGAATTATTTTCAAAAAAATCTTTGAGGAAGTATGTTTTTCCAATTCCAAATATTCCAGAAAAAATCATTTGATTGTTACCTTCAAGATTAAGGTATTTATTAAATCTGATTGTTTCTGATGTGATATCTATTTTCAAATTCTATTTTTTTCTAATTAGGCACAACGGTGAGTATAAGAAACGTAGGGCAGAGGGTTAGCACTAACTCCAGGTTTATAACTAAGCCAAATATAAATATTTTGTATTTATCTTCTCAACCGTAAATGCCAAATTTTATATTTGGCGACCTAGCAGAAAAGCCCAAACCTTTCGAACAAACACTTATCCCGCCCTATGTTTTTTATATAGTGTTACCTGCTGGCTTTTTATTACCCGTTCATTTCATAAATTCCAGAATCGGTTACAATAAAAGTCCCAAATTTAGTTTGAGCGTATTGCCATATTTTTTCATTAAATGTTTTAACCAGTTCCATTTGCTTTGTTTTTAAATCAACTTTATACAATCTATTATTTCCCATATTCGGGATGTATAAATGGCTGTTATTAATGAAAATACTTTCTGGATAACTCAAAAATTCAGAATCATCGTCCCAAGAATATTCTCCGATTTTAAAAATCTCTTTTTTATCTGAAATAGAGACTTGAGAAACCGTTTGTCCAGTAGGAAAAGTAAACCATATAAAGTCTGGTGATTCAAATTTCAAATCATAAATTGGATGACCAACTCCAATTTCTACTTGCCATTCAAGTGTTTTATTTCCGTCTTTGTCAAATCGATACAATTTATCTTCTTGATGAGTACAAAAATAGATGTCTCCATTATCTCCTTTTGTTGAACAATAATCTTCTAATGAGCCAAATAGTTGTTCTTCAATTTTTTTATAATTGGTTCCAACTGTTGTTAGTCCAAAATATTCCTTGTCAACCACTCGTAAAACTTTGTCTTTATTAAATGTATAAAAAACAATATTCTTTCCATCATTCCAATCAATTGTTAGTATTTCAGATTGGGTTACGTGTAAGTAACTTGTTCTTTGTTTATTTGTTATTTTCTTAAGCGTCATTTTTTAGCTTGCAGGTAACGGTCGAGTATAAGAATAGTAGCGAGTTTTACGCACTAACTTTTCGGTTCTACTCAGACCTTTTTTATATTCAATTGTTTTTGTTTTAGTGATTAAACCGCTATTATTTTTATACATTGTTGGCAATAGTTTTTTTCCTCTTGTTTTTAACCATAGCTCCAATATTTGTTAAGAAGGTAATAAAAATGCTCAAAATTGTTAATAAAGATGCTATAAAAGAAATTATTATAGAGATTGGGTTTTTCTGAATAAAAAAAGAAACCTTATCAACTAACCCTTCTTTGAATGATGTACTTATTCTTTTCGATTTTTTTATTTTTATCTCAACTCTTCTATTAAGTTGTCTTCCATATTCAGTATTGTTAGTTGAAATTGGAAAATCCTCTCCCAAACCATAATAAACACTTTTGTAAGGTGTTGCTATTGAACTCAAATGTTTAAATACTGTTTCAGCTCTTGAATGGGATAATTTATAATTATAACATTCTCCACCTATATTATCTGTATGTCCTATTATTTCAACTACCATTTCACTGTTTATTTCCGAAATAATTAATTTGAGTTTGGATTTTGAATCAACGTTTAATTCTGTTTTATTGTAGTCAAATAAAATATTATTGCTCAAGGATAGTTTTAGTTCATTATTTTCGAAGCTAACTTTTTCATTTCCTAGTTCTTTGACTGCTTTATCCTTTAGTATTTTCATTTCCTTATCAATTATATTTTCTTCTTTTAAATTATAAGAAATAACTACGACTATAATTATGAGAATTGAAATTATTAAAAGTCCAATTTTTGAAATAATTTTACTTATTCTACGGACTTTTTGAATTGGTGGTGATAGCGATTTGATACCTTCATCTAAATCTTTTTCATTAGTTCCAAGTAATTTCATTGGTTTTGTAGTCGCTTAAATTATTGCCAACGTTTAGTATAACCGTCTTTTACGGGAAAGTTAGCGAATTATTTGGGAATTAGCACTAGCTTTAGCAATTCCGA
>CANMWK010000035.1 GCA_947501615.1 uncultured Tenacibaculum sp.
CTCGGACGAACTAAAGTCCGTCATTTTTACTAAATTTACACGAAACTAAAGCAACACTCTTTAGTTGGAACGTTGGCATTAATCTAAAAAATAACGAACTAAATGAAAGTATTTATAAGTTGGTCTGGAAATAAAAGTCACAAAGTCGCATTGGTTTTTCGAGATTGGTTACCATCAGTAATTCAATCTATTATTCCATATGTGTCGTCAGAAGATATAGATAAAGGAGCAAGATGGAGTACAGATATAGCAACTGAACTTGCTGATTCAACTTATGGAATATTATGTGTCACCAAAGAAAACCTAGATGCATCGTGGCTTTCATTTGAAGCAGGAGCTTTATCAAAGACAATGGATAAATCCTATGTCAGCCCGTTTTTATTTGATATCAAACGTTCAGAAGTTGACGGACCAATTTTGCAATTTCAATCAACCATTTTTCAAAAAGAAGATGTAAAAAAATTAGTGAAAGGTCTCAATAAAGCTTGTGGAGATAATGCTATAAGTGAAGTAAGATTAGAAAAGGCATTTGAAGTTTGGTATCCTACTCTTGAGGAAGAGTTGAATAAATTAAAGGACATATCAGACTCAAAAACTAAAGATGAGAAACCAGAAGACAATGGATATTCATCTGAAATTTTAGAGGAGATTTTAGATTTAGCTAGAAACAACCAAAAACTACTTAGAAACCCTGACTCTAAATTGCTTGAGATGATTGAAAGCATCAAAAGAAATCTTCAAGAACAGCGAAATTTGATTAGACATAATTCAGATTTTGAATTTGAGAAAATGCATAGTAGAATTCATCCTTTGTTTATTGATGAGCTAATGCATTCTCTGCCAAATAACAATAATAAACATTATGGATTTTTAGTAGCTCTTGGTTTATTCAGAAAAGACTTTCCTTGGATTTATGACACCGGAAAAGACCTAATAGAAACTCTAAAATCTAAAAAAGCAAAATCCACTAAACAAAAAGAAATAAGAGAATTTATAAATCTTCTTGAATTTACAACTGGGCATCCTATGATGAGAGACTTATATGGAATGAAAAAAGAATCAAGAATGTTTATGAGAGAACTTCCGCATATGCTTATGAAATATTTAGATAGATTAGAATTAGAGTAATTAAAGAGAAAGACTACTGCCAACACAGTGTATAAAACATAGCTAAAAAGCGCTTAACCGAAGGGTTTCTGTATATTTAGGAAGTCCGCCAAATTTTTAATTTGGCTTTTAAAAATGAGAAATTAAAACCAAAATATAAAAATTTAGCTCTGCGTTAATCCGAAACGTAAGTGTCTTTTTACACGCTACGTTTTATACACAAGACCGTTACCACACATTAAAAAAATGAGATTTACACTACATATTTTCTTTTTAACCTTGATATTAATTGGATGTTCTAAGCAAAATAAAAATTTAGTTTATGTAAAGAATAACTCAAATATCGATTTAACAGATATAGACTCTGTAAGAACAAATCTTAATGGATTTTGGATTCTTGAAAACAAATTAGAATTTAATGAAATAGTTTGGCTAGATTTCTCTCATAAAAGAAATTCTACGTATTGGGAAGAAATTATTTATGAAAAAGAAAATGAAGAAACTAAAACCTGGATATCAGATTCTTCTAATGCAATCGTTGAATTAGTCAAAACGGATAATGGAACTGGTTTGAAATTTGTTTATTTGACAGGACAAAAAATCCGAGAAATTGAGAAAATGACAAAGACAAGTTTTACTATGAATGGAAATATTTATTTAAGACATAAAGGTTATGATTTTTTAAAGAATAGAAAATCATATTAAAATCACGTGTGGTAACATAGGCTATAATTAATTCGGGTTTTAGTGTTTAATCAAAAGTTTAGTGTATTTTTATAGTGTCGTCAAATCATTTTGATTTGACTTTTGAATAAGAAAAAATAAAAGCAAACAAAATGCTTCGTCTTAGTGCTAGTTCGGAAGCTACCGCTTCCCTACCCCTTACTAATCATAGCCGAAGCCGTTAAAGCGCATAACAAATCTTAATAAATAGCAACGGATAAATTAGGCTAATTTTTAAAGTCTAGTGCCTAGTACAAAGAAAAAAAAGCGATGAGAAAATAAGCAGAATGGAATTTTTTCGGAGTAAAACGGATGAAAAAATCGCTTTTTTTTAGGCTAATCTATAAACTTTTTGACTGATTAAGGATTGGGAAAATCTTATATAGTTTCTCTATGTTTTTAAGGCAATAAAACAGGACGGAATCTGAATGAAAAATTGAAAAACTTTTTACTGCGGCATATTTAAATGGTTCGAGCCGATAAAAAAACACGCTTTAACAATAACTAAAAAGCATTGCTCGCGGATTTTCCCACTTGGGAAAATCACACTGACGAACTAAAGTCCGTCATTTTTACTAAATTTACGCGAAACTAAAGCAACACTCTTTAGTTGGAACGTTGTAGGTAATTTATGAAAAATAGAATGTACATCATTATTTTGACTATTATTTTAACTTTTTTCTCTTGTAATAGAATTAAAAAAGACACTAAAAATGAGTTTAGAAAGAGTGAAATTTCTCAAACCTGGAATGATTTTCTGAATATTCTAGAATCTAGTAGGGAAAAAGATTTTAAAGAACTGTCGAGTGAAAAAATACGTTGTTATTTATGTTTGGAAAATACAAATACTGAACAAAAAGAGATGGAAATTCTAAGAGAGAATGATTCTTTGTGGTACGACAAAATTTATGACGATTTGATTTATATTCCGATTGACAGTTTTGTAAAAAAAGATTTTGATTTAATTTTTAATCTTGAATTTGTGAAAATTCTAAAAGAAAATGAAACAATATTTCATAAAAGAATTATAGATGGAATTGAATATTATGAGATTTTAGTAACTACAACTAAACCAACTATAGGTCATGAAGGAGGACAACACAATTTTCAATTTAAAAAAATTAATGGAAAATGGAAATTTAACGAAATAGGAACAATACCATAAAAACTACCTACAACAATGGCTATAAGTAATTGCTTGTTCTCGTCTACTTCTGAAAATCCTCGCGGATTTTCAGTTTGGTGTATACTTGCTAAGTTAAATGCTAACCTACGCAACTACTCATAGTCGAGACCGTTGTAAATAATTAAAAACCAATCTTTTCTTTCCCTATGAAAAATGATTCTCCCCAAATAAGGTTAGGGAAAATGTTAAAAAATACAGTAAATAAAAAAAGGGAATGTATACTTTGTGATAATTTAGCTATTAACTCTCACTTACTACAAAAAAATGGAATTTTAAGTCATATTCAAGACAACGGACACGTAAAGCAATTAAAATTCAATGATATATATAAATCGAATAAGGAAAACAGTATAATTATTAGCAATGTTGGTTTAAAAAAAGCTATGACTTATAAAGTGTTTTGTAATAGTCACGACACAGAAATCTTCAAAGAAATTGAAAGTACAGAAATTAATCTTGAGAATTACAGAACAAATATATTATTAACATATCGAGCTTTGTGTGCCGAGATAATAAAAAAAGATATTAGTATTGAATACATTAATAAAATTAAGAATGCTTCTTATTTTAAACTTCAATTTAATTTTTTAAAAAATGTTGAATTTACTTTAAATGAAAACCTTAAATCTAGAAAAGAATTAATGTGGTATAAAAATGAACTAGAAAATGAAATATCGAATGAGGAAAATGAAAATTTTGTTTTTAAAACATTTAAATTAAAACATATACCTATATGTGCATCGGCTGTTTACTCTCCTGCATTTGAACCTCATATAAATAAAATAGTCTTTAAAAATAAAGAAAGACTTGATTACATATCTATAAACTTAATACCTCAAAAAGAAAACTTGTATTTATCATTAGGATATCATAAAAAACAGAATAATCATTGGATAATTGACTATATAAATTCTTGGGAAAATGTCGAGGATAGTGATGTCACTGCGAAAGTAACAGAAATTGTTTCAACGAAAATTGAAAATTGGGCAATAAGTCCTGTATATTATGATAATATTGATGAAAATGAGATTAACAAATTCAAAAGATACTGGAATGAAAACTATTACAATATCAATGTCAACCAAAAAATAGATTTCGACATATTCCACAATTCAAACAAATAACTATTTACAACACGGTGTATAAAACATAGCTAATAAGTGCTTAACCGAAAGGTTTGTGTATATTTAGAAAGTCCGCCAAATTTTTAATTTGGCTTTTAAAAAGAGAAAAAATAAAAACAAAATATAAAAATTCGGCTCTGTGTTTATCCGAAAAGTAGTGTCTTTTTACACGCTACGTTTCATACACAAGTCCGTTAAAGCGCATAATAAAGCTTGATGATATAACAGTGGATAAATTAGGCTAATTTTTAAAGTCTAGTGCTTAATACAAAGAAAAAAAAGCGATGAAAAAATAAGCTGCACGGAGTTTTTTCGGAGTAAAACGGATGAAAAAATCGCTTTTTTTAAGTATGTCTATAAACTTTTTGACTGATTAAAGGTTTAGGAAATCTTATATAATTTCTCTATGCTTTTAAGGCAGTAAAACAGAACGGAATCTGAATGAAAATTTGAAAAACTTTTTACTGCGGCATACTTAAAATGGTTCGAGCTGAGAAAAAAACGCGCTTTAACAATAACTAAAAAGCATTGCGGGCGGATTTTCCCACTTGGGAAAATCACACTGACGAACTAAAGTCCGTCATTTTTACTAAATTTACGCGAAACTAGAACAACGCTCTTTAGTTGGAACGTTAAAGCGCATAATAAAGCTTGATGAAATAACAGCGGATAAATTAGGCTGATTTTTATAAT
>CANMWK010000036.1 GCA_947501615.1 uncultured Tenacibaculum sp.
ATAATATTGAAATTGACAGCGTAAATAGAGAGAGTAAAGTAACATGACTTTATATCGAAGTTAAAATTCTTTTGAAACTTATTCATATAATAATATTAAAGATTATACAATGAAGAGTTTGATCCTGGCTCAGGATGAACGCTAGCGGCAGGCTTAACACATGCAAGTCGAGGGGCAGCATGACTAACTTGTTAGTTGATGGCGACCGGCGCACGGGTGCGTAACGCGTATAGAATCTGCCTTGTACAGGAGGATAGCCTTTAGAAATGAAGATTAATACTCCATAGTGCTATTTTTTTGCATGATTAAATAGTTAAAGATTTATCGGTACAAGATGACTATGCGTCCTATTAGCTAGATGGTAAGGTAACGGCTTACCATGGCTACGATAGGTAGGGGGTCTGAGAGGATTATCCCCCACACTGGTACTGAGACACGGACCAGACTCCTACGGGAGGCAGCAGTGAGGAATATTGGTCAATGGAGGCAACTCTGAACCAGCCATGCCGCGTGTAGGAAGACTGCCCTATGGGTTGTAAACTACTTTTATACAGGAAGAAACCTAGCCACGTGTGGTTAGCTGACGGTACTGTAAGAATAAGCACCGGCTAACTCCGTGCCAGCAGCCGCGGTAATACGGAGGGTGCAAGCGTTATCCGGAATCATTGGGTTTAAAGGGTCCGCAGGCGGTCGATTAAGTCAGAGGTGAAATCCTACAGCTTAACTGTAGAACTGCCTTTGATACTGGTTGACTTGAGTTATACGGAAGTAGGTAGAATAAGTAGTGTAGCGGTGAAATGCATAGATATTACTTAGAATACCGATTGCGAAGGCAGCCTACTACGTATATACTGACGCTCATGGACGAAAGCGTGGGGAGCGAACAGGATTAGATACCCTGGTAGTCCACGCCGTAAACGATGGACACTAGTTGTTGGATTATTTCAGTGACTAAGCGAAAGTAATAAGTGTCCCACCTGGGGAGTACGATCGCAAGATTGAAACTCAAAGGAATTGACGGGGGCCCGCACAAGCGGTGGAGCATGTGGTTTAATTCGATGATACGCGAGGAACCTTACCAGGGCTTAAATGTAGACTGACAGCTTTAGAGATAGAGTTTTCTTCGGACAGTTTACAAGGTGCTGCATGGTTGTCGTCAGCTCGTGCCGTGAGGTGTCAGGTTAAGTCCTATAACGAGCGCAACCCCTATCGTTAGTTGCTAGCAGGTAAAGCTGAGGACTCTAGCGAGACTGCCGGTGCAAACCGTGAGGAAGGTGGGGATGACGTCAAATCATCACGGCCCTTACGTCCTGGGCTACACACGTGCTACAATGGTATGGACAATGAGCAGCCACATTGCGAAATGGAGCGAATCTATAAACCATATCACAGTTCGGATCGGAGTCTGCAACTCGACTCCGTGAAGCTGGAATCGCTAGTAATCGGATATCAGCCATGATCCGGTGAATACGTTCCCGGGCCTTGTACACACCGCCCGTCAAGCCATGGAAGCTGGGGGTGCCTGAAGTCGGTGACCGCAAGGAGCTGCCTAGGGTAAAACTGGTAACTAGGGCTAAGTCGTAACAAGGTAGCCGTACCGGAAGGTGCGGCTGGAACACCTCCTTTCTAGAGAAAGATGGTGAGTTACAAGAGTAATTTATGTGTTATTTTACTACTCTGCTGTTAATTTTATTTAAAAGACTAGATCTTAAAACTTATAGTCTCGTAGCTCAGCTGGTTAGAGCGCTACACTGATAATGTAGAGGTCGGCAGTTCGAGTCTGCCCGAGACTACAAATATTTTTAAGATTAAGGAAATTCTAGAAGTTGAGTAGTAGTTGTTTCTAACTACTAACTACTATGTACTAACTACTAGTATATGGGGGATTAGCTCAGCTGGCTAGAGCGCTTGCCTTGCACGCAAGAGGTCACCGGTTCGACTCCGGTATTCTCCACAAAACAGTACTGAGTAGTCAGTATTGAGAATTGAGGAAACTCATTACTTAATACTATTTACTTATTACTATATAAACGTTCATTGACATATTGGTAAAATGATATCGTAAAGAATCAAGATAGAGCGTTAATCGAGAGATTAACAAACAATAATATTTTTATAAAGAATTATAAAGAGCTCGTTGTAGAATATTTTTCTACAGCAAAAAGTACAATAAGCTAAATAAGGGCGTATGGCGGATGCCTAGGCTTTCAGAGGCGATGAAGGACGTGATAAGCTGCGATAAGTTACGGGGAGATGCACATGATTTATGATCCGTAAATTTCCGAATGGGGCAACCCACTATACTGAAGGTATAGTACCGAGAGGAGCAAACCCGGTGAACTGAAACATCTAAGTAACCGGAGGAAGAGAAAACAATAGTGATTCCGTTAGTAGTGGCGAGCGAACGCGGATTAGCCCAAACCAATATTGTTACGGCAATATTGGGGTTGTAGGGCTGCGACATTAGAATCTTAGTGAACTAGAATCGTTTGGAAAGACGAACCGTAGAGAGTGATAGTCTCGTATAGGTAAGCGAAGAGGATATAGCAGTACCCTGAGTAGTGCGGGACACGTGTAATCCTGTATGAATCTGCCGGGACCATCCGGTAAGGCTAAATACTCCTGAAAGACCGATAGTGAACTAGTACCGTGAGGGAAAGGTGAAAAGAACCCTAAGTAAGGGAGTGAAATAGAACCTGAAACCGTACGCCTACAAGCGGTCGGAGCCCATTTACTGGGTGACGGCGTGCCTTTTGCATAATGAGCCTACGAGTTACTGTTTCTAGCAAGGTTAAGGATTTAAGGTCTGTAGCCGAAGCGAAAGCGAGTCTGAATAGGGCGTATAGTTAGTAGTAGTAGACGCGAAACCGAGTGATCTATCCATGGGCAGGTTGAAGCTGTGGTAACACATAGTGGAGGACCGAACCAGTTGACGTTGAAAAGTCTTTGGATGACCTGTGGATAGGGGTGAAAGGCCAATCAAACTCGGAAATAGCTCGTACTCCCCGAAATGCATTTAGGTGCAGCGTTGAGTAAAAGTTTTATAGAGGTAGAGCTACTGATTGGATGCGGGGGCTTCACCGCCTACCAATTCCTGACAAACTCCGAATGCTATAAAATGTTTCTCAGCAGTGAGGGCATGGGTGCTAAGGTCCATGTCCGAGAGGGAAAGAACCCAGACCATCAGCTAAGGTCCCCAAATGTATGCTAAGTTGAATAAACGAGGTGAAACTGCTTAGACAGCTAGGATGTTGGCTTGGAAGCAGCCATTCATTTAAAGAGTGCGTAACAGCTCACTAGTCGAGCGGTTTTGCATGGATAATAATCGGGCATAAGTATACTACCGAAGCTATGGACTTATTAAAGTGGTAGGGGAGCATTCTATATGTGTTGAAGATGTGCTGTGAGGCATGTTGGAACGTATAGAAAAGAAAATGTAGGCATAAGTAACGATAAAGGGGGCGAGAAACCCCCTCACCGAAAGACTAAGGTTTCCTCAGCGATGCTAATCAGCTGAGGGTTAGTCGGGACCTAAGGCGAACCCGAAAGGGGTAGTCGATGGACAACAGGTTAATATTCCTGTACCTGCACTCATTAAAAGTGACGGATCTCCCAGGTGCTTACGGGGTGACGGAAGTCCCCGTTGAGCCTAGTCTTCGGACGAAGCGAAAGCAAGTAAGAGGTTCCAAGAAAAGCGAGAGCTGCAGCCCGTACCGTAAACCGACACAGGTAGTTGGGATGAGAATTCTAAGGTGCTCGAGAGATTCATGGCTAAGGAACTAGGCAAAATCGACCTGTAACTTCGGGAGAAAGGTCGCCTACTTCGGTAGGCCGCAGTGAAAAGATCCAGGCGACTGTTTATCAAAAACACAGGGCTATGCTAAATTGAAAGATGATGTATATGGCCTGACACCTGCCCGGTGCTGGAAGGTTAAGTGGAGGGTTTAGCTTCGGCGAAGATCTAAAATGAAGCCCCAGTAAACGGCGGCCGTAACTATAACGGTCCTAAGGTAGCGAAATTCCTTGTCGGGTAAGTTCCGACCTGCACGAATGGTGCAACGATCTGGATACTGTCTCAGCCATGAGCTCGGTGAAATTGTAGTATCGGTGAAGATGCCGATTACCCGCAGCGGGACGAAAAGACCCCGTGAACCTTTACTATAGCTTCGTATTGACTTTGGATAAGTAATGTGTAGGATAGGTCGGAGACTTTGAAGCAGTGTCGCTAGGCATTGTGGAGTCAACCTTGAAATACGACCCTTTGCTTATCTAGAGCCTAACTCAGAGATGAGAACAGTGCGTGGTGGGTAGTTTGACTGGGGTGGTCGCCTCCAAAAGAGTAACGGAGGCTTCTAAAGGTTCCCTCAGCACGCTTGGTAACCGTGCGTAGAGTGCAATGGCATAAGGGAGCTTGACTGAGAGACATACAGGTCGATCAGGTACGAAAGTAGAGCATAGTGATCCGGTGGTTCCGCATGGAAGGGCCATCGCTCAAAGGATAAAAGGTACTCCGGGGATAACAGGCTGATCTCCCCCAAGAGCTCACATCGACGGGGGGG
>CANMWK010000037.1 GCA_947501615.1 uncultured Tenacibaculum sp.
TAATTCCAAGTAATCTGTTTTTTAAACAAAAATCGACAATCTTTATTAATTCACCCACAACTTTTGGGATTGATTCAATTTTATCTCCAAATAATAGAAGTACCAAAATAATCACTCCTAATAATACCAACATCGTTGGATGATTATTGATCACATTAGGTTTTAATAATAGCGTAATTACATACCCACCTATAGCACCTCCAAGATGCGCAGCATGCCCAGTATTTCCAACTTGTTTTTTCATACCGTAAATCGAATACAAAAGATATCCTATACCTAATGCATACGCGGGAAATGGAATAAACGGAAAAAACAAAAATGTATACGATCGCTCTGGAAATAATAATACAGAAGCAAACATAATTCCTGATACAGCTCCTGACGCTCCTACTGCCGAATAATACTGATTATTTTTATGTTTATATAATGTATATAAGCTTCCACATATGAGACTAACAATATAAATTAGAATAAAATTTGAATTTCCAAAATAGCGCACTACTCCCCCACCAAATAAGTATAAACCATACATATTAACACCTAAGTGTAACCAATCTGCATGCAAAAACCCCGAAGTAAACATTCTTAGTTTTTCTCCCTGTAAAATTTCCCCTATTTGAAACTTATATTTATTCAGAAAAACTAAATTGTCAAATCCTTGTTTTGACACCAAAACATTAGCTAGAATTAAACCTAAAATAACTTTATTCATATCTAAAAAATTGTTCTCAAACTTAATGAAAAGTTTAATTCATTAAATTTAGTTTTTTTAGTACGATATTTGCACAAAATTTTCTAAAATGAACTATGTTGTATTTATACTAGTATATCCTATTATTTGGTGTTTATCTAGAATACCAATGCGATTACTTTATATTTTTTCTGATTTTCTATTTTTATTAATCTACTATGTTGTAGGCTACAGAAAAGATGTTGTATACAACAATTTAAAACTTGCTTTTCCTGAAAAAACCGATACTGAATTAAAAGCTCTTCGTAAAATAAACTTACGCCATTTTTGTGATTTTCTAGTGGAAAGCCTTAAATCTTTCTCGTTATCAAAAAAAGAAGTTAGTAAGCGCTATAAATTTGTTAATCCAGAAGTATTACATGCAGCAGAAAAAACAGGAAAAAGTATTTTACTTTCTGGAGCTCATTTAAGTAATTGGGAGTGGTCTGTTTCTATTCCTTTGGTATCTAACGTGCAGCTTTTTGGTTCGTATAGTCCTATCAAAAACCCTTATTTAGATAATTACTTAGTAAAAAGCTCTAGAGGACGGTTTGGTATGATTTCATATAAAACGCATAATACAGTTCCTCAATTGGCTAGAAATATTAGGAATAAAAGACAAGGTGCTTATATATTACTTAGCGACCAATCTCCTGTACTTCAAAACACACACTATTGGAGAGAATTTTTAGGCGTTAAGGTACCAGTTCATGTAGGTCTAGAAGTGTTAGCTAAACGTTTCGATATGGCTATAGTGAATTACTCTACTAAAAAGATTAAAAGAGGATATTATGAGACTACTTTTGAATTAATAACTGATAATGCAAAAGAGTTCGGAAAAAATGAAATCGTTGATAAGTTTATAGCTATTAATGAAAAACATATAAGAAATCAGCCTGAGAATTATTTATGGACTCATAAACGTTTTAAACACAAAGATAAATTTGATTTATGGGTAGAAAAATATAAGAAATGACTCTTTTATTAGCACTATAATTATTCTTTGAAAGAAAATTTTAAATTATTTTTAAAAAAAAATAATTATTAGAAAAAAAATAGTATATTTGTAGTGTCTAGGAGACGTTCTAGACACTTTTTCTTTTTCATAGCAATTTTCCCACTCAATAGAGTGGGTTTTTTTATGTTTAAAATTTAACCATTTAAAAGAGTCTCATTTTTTTTCGATTCATGATTAAAAACTTCGTATAAATTAATTGAATTATTTTTCTTTAAACAAGACGAAAATAAAGCATAGCCTTTACTATGGTTTATTTTTTTAACGAAATAGAAAGGAAAAAGAAACGACTAATATGCGAAATTTTTAGTTGTAAATCGTATTACTCTTTTGTCTAAATTCAAACCCTAATTATGCATTAAAACTTCGTCATGAAACTGTAATACTATTGCTTTCTTAATTTCAACATAGTTAGTTTATCCTGAGTTTTGCCAAAGGGTTATGGTGAAATTAAAAAATATAGTTTATGATAGTATTTGAAGTAGATAGCAGACATAATAGTTTTTTTAATCCATAATTCGGATTAAAACATATTAGAAATAATTACACATTAAATTACAAAAACATTAATCAAATATTATTTTTTTAAACATATCATTTACTTACTATTACTATTTTAAATAGTACACCTAAATACATATCATTTTGTTAAACTAATCTAAAAGAAAGATTCTCTGTCAATTCTATAGTTTCACATCTTTAAACCATTTAACTATTAATGACTTATGAAATCTAACTTCTATTTTTACAGGTTAACTTTTTTTGCATTTATTTCACTCTTCGCAACAGCTTGCTCTAACGATGAAGAAATTGTTATTAATGAACAAGAAACAAACACAAATTTACGTATTGAAGGAATAATTGACGTAGAAACTTTTTTCTACGACAATCATGGACAACATCACCATAACTTTACCCCTAACCGATCTTCAGGGTTTACAGAAACTTTTGAATCTGGTTTCAAAACATCTTATACTGGTGGAAGCATTACGTTATCTAATAACGAACGCTGGTATATGAATGATGCCCTTATCGGAAATCTATCAAGCGATAGAAAATTTGGTAGTAAATCTACTAGAATTAGAAATACTGGATATGTTATTATGTCTTTTAATATGGATAATGGAGCGCAAACCATTCGTATTAGACATGCTAAATATGGTAGTGACGGAGATTCTCAGTGGCGTTTAATTGCATCATATGACAATGGAAATTCTTGGTCTTATGTCGGATCTACAGTTAACACTTCTTCTACATTTTTAAATACAGCTACTTTTAATGTCAATGAAAACAGAAGTGTTCGTTATGGTGTTTATAAAACAAGCGGAGGATCAAATAGAATAAATATTGATAATATTGAAATCGTAACTTCAACTTCTTCTGGGGGTGGCGGAAGTTCAGGATTTCCAACTAGAGATAGTAATATCGCATTTGGAAATCCATCAAACGCTAACACTAATAGCAACAATTATTATCTATCTCGACCAGATTACGTATTGTCTTACAACAATAGTAGAGGAACAGCAAATTGGGTAAGCTGGCATTTAAGTAGCGCATGGTTAGGTAATACCCCTAGATGTAATTGTTTTAAAAGAGACACATCACTTCCTAGTAATTTCTTTAGAGCAAATACAAGCGATTATACCAATTCAGGATTTGACAGAGGTCATTTATGTCCATCTGCTGATAGAAATTCTTCTTCAAGCTCGAATTCGAATACATACTTTATGACAAATATTGCTCCGCAATCTCCTGACAATAACCAAAGAAGTTGGGCGAGTTTTGAAAACTATTTAAGATCACTTACATTACAAGGTAACGAAGTTTATATTGTGGCTGGTGTAGCTGGATCTGGAGGAACAGGTAGAAACGGATTTGTCTCTACAATTGATAATGGTAATATAACTGTTCCTGATTCTTTCTGGAAAGTCGCTTTAATCTTACCTAATGGAAGTAATGATATTAGTAGAGTTACAACTTCAACTAGAATCATAGCTATAAACGTTCCTAATGATCAAAATATAAGTACAAATTGGACAAGTTTTAGAACCTCTGTAAATACTATTGAAAATTTAACGGGATTAGATTTGTTTGAAAACATCCCTAATGCTATTGAATCGGTATTAGAATCTAGAGTAGATAACGGTGCATCTAGTTAAGATCAAAAAACAAAAAAAGAGACTTTTAAAAGTCTCTTTTTTATATAAGCACAGTACTCTTGTTCTACCAAGATTCTTCTTGTACTGGACTTGGCTTTGAGGTTACATTTTTTTAAATTAAGACATTAAATCAGGCTCTTAACCTATATCCAACATCTTTAAAGTGTATAAAAGTTCACTCAGATTGTTGTTAATTCTACAATTATAAATTGATAATTTCTGATGAACTTTTACATTTACAATATTAAAAACAATAATCCTTTTACAAAGAATACAAATACCCTGAATTCCCTCTCAGGGTTTACCCTTAGATAATTTTATTTACCACTACAGATTGAAAGCAATTTTGTTTATTTCAACTATTTTTTAAAACTATTTTTCACTATTTAGATTAAACATAGGCCATAAACTGATAATTGACATCATAAAATCTTTATTCTTTTTTCAAAAAAATCACTCAATTACTTATATAACATTTAGAAAAGATCTGGATCAATCCCAAAAGTTGTGGGTGAATTAATAAAGATTGTCGATTTTTGTTTAAAAAACAGATTACTTGGAATTA
>CANMWK010000038.1 GCA_947501615.1 uncultured Tenacibaculum sp.
GACCGATGGTTATGTTCCACCGACGGGCTTAGATACCGATGGTGATGGATTAGATGATGCTTACGATCCAGATAATGGCGGTACACCAATAGGTACACCAGTTGATACTGATGGCGATACTATTCCAGATTATTTAGATGAAGATAGTGATGGTGATGGCGTTCCAGATACAGTTGAAGCGTTTGATACCGATGGCGATGGTGTTGCTGATATTGTACCAGATCGTGTTGATACCGATGGTGATGGATTAGACGATGCCTTTGAAGGTACGAATCCTGATGATGGTTTTGATTCGAATGATAATTTAGATAATGGAGCGAGTGATACTCAGAACTCAGATGATGATACGATTCCAGATTTTAGAGATACCGATGATGATAATGATGGCGTATCAACAGGAGAAGAAGATTTAGATGAGTTTGGTAATCCAACAGGTGATCCTACGAGTGTTGATACCGATAGTGATGGTACTCCGGATTATTTAGATACTGACGATGATGGCGATGGTATTTTAACGCAAGAGGAGAATCCAGATGCCGATGGTGATGGTAATCCAATCGATGCTGTAGATACCGATGGCGATAGTGTTCCAGATTATTTAGATACCGATGATGATGGTGATGGTGTTGCTACGGATCAGGAGAATCCAGATCCAGATTCTAATGGAGTTCCAAGTGATGCTGTTGATACCGATGGCGATGGTACCCCAGATTATTTAGATCAAGATGATGATGAGATAGAGGTATTTAATATCTTGACGTTGAATGGCGATGCAGATAACAGTTTCTTTAATATCCAAGGTATTACCAATGATAAGTATAGTAACAATACAGTTGAGATTTTCAACCGTTGGGGTAATACCGTGTATAAGGTTCAAGGTTATAATAATGCAGATAAAGCCTTTAGAGGTTTATCAAATGGTCGAGCTACGATCGTAGAAGATGATAAATTGCCAACGGGTACTTATTTCTATGTTATCGATTTAGGAGACGGCTCAGAACCTATGACAGGCTGGTTATACATAAACAATAATTAATTATAGGAAAAAATTATTTCACAATGAAACAGATGATTAAGTATATAGTTGTTTTACTGGTATTTCTGACAGGTGTACTTTACGGACAACAAGACCCTCAGTATACGCAGTATATGTATAATACGATGAGTGTAAACCCTGCGTATGCAGGTACCCGCGGTCATACAGTCATCACGGCTTTAGCGCGAACACAGTGGGTTGGTATTAATGGCGCCCCAGATTCACAGACGTTAAGTTTTGATACAAGGTTTGGCAATAGTGGTTTAGGTTTAGGGATTAATTTAACTAATGATGAGATTGGTCCCGCTCGGGAGTTATTTTTAGATGCAAATCTATCGTACGGTGTAAAGATGAGTGAAGAGGGTACGTTATCATTTGGATTAAAGTTAGGAGGTCGTAGTTTGAATGTGGATCCTCGTCGAGGAAATCCAGAGCGTCAATCGGATCAATTGTTAGGTGTTGTGGATCGATTGTTACCTACTATTGGAGCGGGGATTTATTACTACAAGCCCAAGTGGTATATAGGAGCTGCGGTTCCTAATATCTTACGTACCGAACATTATGATGATACCGTTAATGGCGGTGATATTGCTACAGAACGTTTACACTTCTTTTTAATAGGAGGTTATGTTTTCGATCTTAGTGAATCGGTTAAGTTTAAACCCGCAACTTTAGTTAAGGTCGTTAATGGAGCTCCGTTGTCTTTAGATCTATCAGCAAACTTTTTATTCAATGATAAGTTTACAGCAGGTCTAGCCTGGCGTTGGGATGATTCTATCAGTGCCTTATTAGGTTTTCGTTTTGCTAAGAACTTTCATTTAGGCTTTGCCTATGATCTTACCACATCGAATTACAGTAATTACAATTCAGGGACTTATGAATTGATGTTACGTTGGGAGGGAAGACCAAAGCAAACCGTAAAATCACCACGATTCTTCTAATCATTAATACTATTTTAGATGAGAAAACTAATTATATTATTTACCGTTTTTAGCACATGTGTTGTGTTAGGGCAATTAAATACAGCCGATCGATACTTTAAGGAGTTTGCTTATAAGAAGACTGCTGATATGTATTTAGATATCCAAGAGGGAGGTGATAACTCTTACTTGGTGTTAAGTCGACTAGCAGATTCATATTATTTCAATAGTGATTTTGAGAAGGCAGTTCCTTGGTATAAGAAATTAATGGATACTTATGCAAAGGAGGCTACAGCCACACATATGTTTAGGTATGCACAATCGTTACGAAGTACAGGTAATGTAGCGGATTCAGATTTATGGTTGTTAAAGATAGAGGATGTAGAGCGAGATGATAGTCGTCCAAGGGCACTGGTTAAGAACTCAGATTATTTTACGGAGTATTCCTCGACTAATGATACTTTTATCAATATTCACAATGTATCATCCAACACGAAGTATTCAGATTTTGGAGGTTTTATTTACGAGGATCGTTTTTATTATGCCTCTACTAAGCCATTAGTTCCAGATGAGGAATTACGCTCAAAGGATTTATACAAGTGGAATGATCAGCCTTACTTGAACTTATACAGGACCTATTTGGTAAAATTGAATAACAATAAGATTTTAGATGTAGAGAAATCAGATCGATTAGAGAGTATTGGTACACAATACCATGAATCGAATGCTATTATCACCAAAGATGGTAGAACAATGTATTTTACCCGAGATAATTACAACGGTCGTTCTTTACAAGGGGATAAGAAGAATATCTCCCATTTAAAGATTTACAAGGCGAAAAGAAAGGGTAAGGATTGGACAAATATAGAAGAGTTACCTTTTAATAGCGATGCCTATTCTATAGGTCATCCAGCGTTAAGTCCTGATGAGAAGACCTTGTATTTTGTATCAGATATGCCTTATGGTTATGGGGAGACTGATATTTATAAGGTTCGAATTTATGAGGAGGATGTTTATGGTAAGCCAGTGAATTTAGGAAAAGAGATCAATACTGAAGGAAGAGAGATGTTTCCTTTTGTAGGTAGTGATGGCACATTATATTTTTCTTCAGATGGACATTTAGGATTAGGAGCTTTAGATGTTTTTGAATCGAAGTTAGCGGATAATGAGTATACAAAGCCTATAAACCTAGAGAAGCCTGTTAATAGTTCACGAGATGATTTTGGTTTTGTTATCAATAGAGAACGAAGTCATGGTTTCTTTTCATCGAATCGTACAGGGGGTAAGGGTGATGATGATATCTATAGTTTTACGATCCATAGTTGTAAGGAAGACATCACAGGTATTGTTACCAATGTTAAGACAGGTAACCCAATTTCCGGAGCTTTAGTTCGTTTGGTAGACAGCAGTGGAGAGCCTGTATTAAAACAAGTAACCAAATCAGATGGACGTTATAGTTTTAAGCGTATCGATTGTAAGCAGTCCTTTACAGTAGCGGCATCAAAGGATGATTATCGTAATGATCAGAAGGCTACGGCTACTTTGAATATTGATAAGAAGGTGATCACTACCAATTTGGCTTTAGAGTCCTTAATTGTAGATGCAGTAGGCGGAGAATCACAGATTGTTATCCATCCGATTTATTTTGATTTTGATTTGTACAACATTAGACAAGACTCACGATATGAGTTAGAGCATATTATATCGGTACTTAAGAATCATCCAGATATGGTTATTCGTATTGAATCACATACGGATAGTCGTGGGACTAAGGTGTATAACAGAACGTTATCAAGTAATAGAGCCAAGGCGACCAAACAATATTTAATTTCACGAGGTATTCCTGCTTCACGTATCGATAGTGCAGTGGGTTATGGCGAGGATCAATTGTTAAATAATTGTGATGATGCGAATCAATCGCGATGCACAGAGGAAGAACATCAACGAAATCGACGATCATATTTTTACATTGTACGAGGTGGCAAGAATGTTACTTCCAGCAATCAGTAAGAAAATGTTAATAGCTGAAGCACCTTTACACAAGGTGCTTTTTTTTGTT
>CANMWK010000039.1 GCA_947501615.1 uncultured Tenacibaculum sp.
CAAGTAATCTGTTTTTTAAACAAAAATCGACAATCTTTATTAATTCACCCACAACTTTTGGGATTGATCCCTTTTTTTGTTTCTAAAATAACGACTCCCCACATGAATACTTTATAAATCAAGAAACAAAATCGAATGTCTAAAAAATCATTTTACCTCATTAGTATTATCGTTACCATACTAATAGGTGTTTTCCTAAATTGGAAATTTTGCTGTACAATAAACGAACAACAAGTTCAACATAAAATTGAAAAACCGACTCCAAAAATTATCAAGAAACCTATTTTATCATTCGGAGCCACTGATGTTAATGGTAATATTAACTTTTCATTCAAAGACAATATTAAGTTTAAAAAATCAAGCATCGATTTCTCTCCTTCTCTAATGACAAATTTAGACACTAAACTTGGTGAACTAAAAGAGTTTGTGGTAAACCCAAATGATGAAAAAGCACTAGCTATTACTGGATATTATATGAGTGATGAGACTAACAATTCTGTTTTCCCTAATATTGGATTAGCTCGTGCTATAAAAATTAAAAATTACATGGCTTCTAAGGGAATTCCTACCCGTTTGATTGATATTTATGCTGAATTGAACGATAATATGGCTGTAGATAACTCAAACACCATCGATAATCCTATTAAATTTAGTGTTGGAAAATCTAAAGATTACAGTAAACTTATTGAAAAAATAATCAAAGAAATAAAAGACAATCCTCTTGTTTTAGAATTTGATTCTGGGAAATTGAACGCAAATTTAACTTCAAAACAGCGATTGAAAATTGTAAATATTTCAACATATTTAGATAAAATTAATGATGCTCAGTCTTTAATTATAGGTCATACAGATAATACTGGATCTGCTGGAAGCAACTTAGTTTTAGGTAAAAAAAGAGCAGAATTTATTAAACATTTTTTTGTACGAAGTGGTATCGCTGAACACAAAATCAAAACGATTTCTAAGGGTGAAGCCTATCCAATAGCAAAAAACTCGACTGAAGCTGGTAGACAAAAAAATAGAAGAGCTGTAGTTAACATTAAAGAGAAATAAGTTATGCATTTAAGGATGAATTAACATTCTATTCCTTCAGTAGTTCTCGATACAATTTTTCTTTTGATTCTTGCTTCGCCAAATCAAAAGAAAAATCACTCGAACTGACATACAGGAAATCATAAAATAAAAATAACAACTTTACCAAATCCAAAGAAAAACCACTCGAACTGATAGTTTTTATATTATAATACACTTAACCACCTATAGTAATCATACTTCGGTTATTATGGTTGGTTAAGTTTTCAAAGTCTTTGCTATCTGTCATTCCTGAACGGACTGCTTTCTTTTTAAGAATTGTAGTTTGAATTATTGGCTCAATAGAAATTCCAGCTCTATACGTAGTTAATAAATCTGTTTCAGAAGTAGAAAATAGACAATTCTTTAATTTCCCATTTGCTGTTAATCGGATACGGTTACAAACATCACAAAACGGATTGGTTACCGAAGATATGATTCCGAAATTCCCCTGGTAAGTATCAATTTTAAAATTTCTTGCTGTAAAATTATCTTCGTGAGGCAAAGGAACAACCATGTCTTTCGAATAATTAGCCTCAACCTGATGTAAAAGCTCATTATAGCTGACTAGTTTAGATTTATCCCATCTATTTCCGTCGAAAGGCATAAACTCTATAAAACGGACTGAAATTGCTCTGTCTTTCGTAAATTCTACGAAATCGATAATTTCATTATCATTAAAACCTTTTAACAACACAACATTCAGTTTCACATTAAAACCTTCATCTAATAATAACTGTGTGTTTTCAAAAGCTTTTTTAAATTGATCTCGCTTTGTTATTGTATTGAACTTTTCAGGATGTAATGTATCTAAACTTACATTGATTGTTTGTAACGACGACTTTTTTAACACCTCAATATTCCTATCCACTAGAATAGCATTTGTGGTCATTGAAAGTTCAACAGGCAATTTAGAAAGTCCCGCAATAATTTCTTCAAAATCCTTTCTCAACAAAGGCTCACCACCTGTCAATCTAATTTTAGTAACTCCATGCTGCACAAACAGTGTTGCAATATCGATAACTTCAGCAGCCGTCATGATTTGATTTCTAGGAGACAATACCACTCCACTTTCGGGCATACAATACGTACAACGCAAATTACACTTTTCAGTAAGTGAAATTCGCAAATAATTATGATGCCTACCAAAAGTATCTGTTAGTATGTTTTGTTGCTTACTCATTAATGACGTTCTCCTGTTAATACTTTATAACTATGAAATAAATGTGGAAAAACCGCATCTAAACTTTCTACAACTCCTTTGCTTGATCCTGGCAATGCTAGCACTAAACAACTATTATCAATTGTTCCTACAACACTTCTAGACAACATTGCATAAGGCATGCGTTCTTGTCCGTATCTTCGAATAGTTTCCTCTGCTCCTACGATTCTTTTATCTAACAACGGTAAAATTGCTTCAGGTGTTGTATCTCTAGCTGATAAACCCGTTCCGCCTGTCAACACAATTAAGTTATGTTCTTCTTTTAAAGCTAAAACCCTTTGTTGGATGGTATCAAAATCATCTGGCACCACTTCTACTTCTTTAGTAGTTACTTGATAACCTTCCAATTTTTCTTTGATTAACTTTCCTGATTTATCTTCACCTTTTCCTTGAGAAATGGTATCCGAACAAACAATAATTGCTGCTTTTACTTCTGAAACATCTCTTACTGGATAAGATGTTTTTCCTCCTTTTTTCTGAAGTAGTTTTATGGCATGTATTTCAACTCCTTTATCAATAGGCTTTAACATGTCATACATATTTAAAGCAACCACACTCGCTCCGTGCATTGCTTCAACTTCTACTCCTGTTTTATAAATCGTTTTTACGGTAACTTTTACAACAACATGTAATCCTTCTATTTCATAAGTAACACCTGTAAACTCAATTGGCATTGGATGACAATCTGGTAATAATTCAGGTGTTTTTTTTACCCCAAGTAACCCTGCTGCTTTACTCATTGCAAAAACATTTCCTTTAGGCACCTTATCATTTCGAATAGCATCTATTGTAGCTTGCGAACTTACTTTTACAATTGCTTGTGCTGTTGCTATTCTTAATGTATTTGATTTATGTGTAATATCTACCATGTATCAGTTATCAGTTATCAGTTATCAGTTATCAGTTATCAGTTATCAGTTATCAGTTATCAGTTATCAGTTATCAGTTATCAGTTATCAGTTATCAGT
>CANMWK010000040.1 GCA_947501615.1 uncultured Tenacibaculum sp.
GATGCCAATGGTTGTGTAGCTACCATTCTAGTAACGATTAATGCTAAGGAAGATGTAGATTTTACATTAACACCAGAACGATGTTATGATGCTGCTAATCCTAATGGGCAAATTACGGTTAACGTTATTAGAGGTAATGGAGATTATGAATTCAGATATCGATTAACGAGTAATGCTACAGGTTGGAGTACTTGGGTTGATCCAAGTAATCCATTAGTACAGCATGTTTTTACTGGATTATCACCAGATAATTATACAGTTGAGGTACGAGATGGAAGAGGATGTACAACAACAAGAACAGTAGATTTAAATCCACAACTAAATGTAACTATAGATAGCACAGATATCACTTGTAATGATGGAGAAATTGTAATAACAAATATCTCTGGAGGTGATGGGAATTATGTGTATGCCATTACTCCAGATGATGGAAGTACCACACCTATGTTTAATACCTATAGTGCAACTAATAATAGTATTAGTATTGATGCGGTTGCAGGTTATGTAGGAGATTATATTATAACAGTACAAGACCAAGGAGGAGTAACTAGCTCAGCAACGGCATGTACATTTACAAGAACTATTCCTATTGCTAAGATTGCAAACCCTACTATAACTAATGTTGTTACCAATTCTCCTGTATGTTCAGGAGATACAGGAACGATTCGTGTTGAGTTTGCTGATGGTGTTCCAAATTATGAGATAGAGATTAGTGGAGGACCAAGTGCTCAAACTCAAACAGGAATAACTGGTTCGGTATTTAATTTTACCAATATAGACCCAGGTAATTATACTATTGTAGTAAGAGATGGAAATGGTTGTGCTTCAGTAACTCAAAATGCAGTAATCGAAGAACTCATTGATCTTTCTGGTATTGTGGTTAAACCTGTTTTACCAAGTGTTTGTGTAGGTTTTACGCCTGCCACTGCTAACCAATTTGGTTACATGTATGTTTTACCTTCAGGGTTTACTGTTCCAACAAACCCTAATTATATATTAGAATTTTGGAATGAAATAACGGGAGCCTTTGAAGTCGCTAATATTGTTTCAACTGCAGATCCAGATGATCCATCAGGATTAACAATTGTTCAAGCTCATATTGTGACAGGAGTAATGCCAGATACGAAGTTAACTCCGCAGATAAGAATTATAGATAATAAAGGCACAATTGCTAGTACTTCAGATGATAAAGTATGTACTGAAATTTTACCTGAATTTACAATGCCATTTAATGAAGTAACGGGTTTAATACTTAATGCTTCTTATAATGTGATGAATTGTGAAAATGGACTAACAGTTACTTTACAAGCTACAGGAGGTTCAAGTAATTATGGATTTGCAATTAATAATGTACCTAATTTTACAGGAGTTACTAATCCACCAGATCCTAACGGTTGGGACCCTGAAGAGAATCCATCAGCAATTACAGGAACAGATCCTGATGCTGATATTATTACTTACACTAATTTAGACCCAGGAAGATCGTATACTTTTTATGTTATAGATTTAAACTCAGGTTGTATCGAACAGAATAATGAAATTGCACCACTTACAGATATTCCATTAATAACACCAACAGTAACATCTAACGGTTGTAATGGGTCTATAGATGGAGAAATCAGTTTTAATGTAGATGTTCCAGCAACAAGTGTTTTAGATACAAATATAGCAGAATGGATTATCTATGAGGTTGGTACTGCAACAACACTAGATGTGGAAATTAATAGAGGTAATGTTATATCCGAAATAGTACCGCCAGCAGAATCACCATCAAATTTTGATATAGAGGTTACAGGTTTAACTCCAGGCGAATATTATCTTGTTTTAGAACAAACATCTGGAGGTGTTACTTGTCGATTTGCAAGTCCTGATGTTGAAATTTTAGACAGTAGACCAATTACTGCTGATCTTACTCCACAAAATAATATTTCATGTACAAACTCAGGTGTAATTACCATAGATAATGTAGATGGAGGTTTTGGAGGATACATATATAATGTTGATGTTATTTATAATTCAGCAACATATCCAGTAGGGAATTATACAGTATCAGGAAATACAATAACAATTCCATATAATGCTACATTATTTGATCCAGCTACAGCACCTAAAGTAATTGATGTTGATGTGCGAGTTGAAGATAGTAATGGTTGTGTATCTACCTTATATAGTCAACGATTAACAATTACAGAACGTCCAGTGATTGCAAGTGCTGTAACGAATTCTTGTAATGCTACCGATAAAACAATAACAGTTAATGCTGTTGCAGGTGGTGCGCAACCATACAAATATTCGATAGATGATGGTACTACTGTTACAGATGCGAATTCAATTTCAGCAGATACGCATACTTTTAATAATGTAGCTGTTGGAAACTATACAGTAACTATAACTGATGCTAACGGATGTGTTTCAGATCCTATCTCAGTTGCTATTACTCCAAATTTATTATTTACGCCACGTCAAACAGTAGAATTAGATTGTGAAATGACATCAGCCACAGCAGGTGATGCTGTTGTAAGTATTGATATTACAGAAGGATCAGGAACTTATGAATATGAAGTTTTACAAGGAACTACTACAGTAATAACACGTACAGGATTAAATTTAGCTTCACCTACTTTTATGATTAGTGAGTCAGATTTATTGACAAATGTTTCAGGAGATGCTATAGCTACTACTTTTACAGTTAGAGTTTATGATATAAATGGCGCTATTACTACTACACCACCTTCAACAACTGTAGCTGTAACTCCAGCGTGTTTTGTTGACAGAGATGTTATAATAGCACCAAAACGTGCTGTAGAAGCAGCTGTTGAATATATATCAAAT
>CANMWK010000041.1 GCA_947501615.1 uncultured Tenacibaculum sp.
TTAACAATAGTAAGTGCTCTTATGAGTGCTCAGGCTACTTGTGCAAGTGGCGCATCAGGTCATGGAGAGATTACCATTACGGCAAATGGAGGTGATGGTAATTTACGTTATGCTGTTGTGCCTTCAGGTTCAGGAGATCCAATCACTTCGAATCCATCAGCTTATGTTGTTGGCAATGTATTTTCAAGACCAGCTGATACATATGAAGTTTATGTTCGCGATCAGAATGCTTCTAGTTCAAGTACTTGTTTAGCAGCTACTACAGTTGAGATTACAGTTGTAGATGATCCAGAAGTTCGAGTTGAAAATTTGGTTCAATTAAATTGTTTTGGTGATACAGGAAGTTTTGATATCTCTATAGTTGGCGGATCAGCGAATTATACTGTTGAAGTTACAGGTACAGGTCCGACACCTTATACTAATACAACTACGTTAACAGGTACGACAAATTCATATACAGGTTTAGATCCAGATACTTATAGTATTACAATTACGTCAGATGGTAATAGTTGTTCATCAACAACAGTTACAGCTATAATAAGTGTAGTTGACGAGTTAGTATCAGGTCAAGCAACGAAGGATGCAGATGTAAGTTGTACAGGCGATGGACAATTTACTTTTGCTACGGCAAGTGGTGGAACACCGATAGGAGGAGTAGGTGGAGACTATAATTATGGATATCGTGCACAAGGAGATCTAACATATGTTTATACGACAAATCCAGTAAAAGGAGGTTTATCTGCGGGTATTTATGAATTACGAGTTGAAGATGCCAATGGTTGTGGTATAAATTTAAATGATGTTGAGATTTTAGGTTTACCAGTTTTACCTAGTTTTACATCTTCTAGAAGTTACGATTGTGAAGGTAATGCTACAATTATAGTTAATACAACAGGGGCATTAACAGGATTTACTAATTTAGAATACGGATTAAGTTATTATAATGGTAATACCTCTTCTACTACAGTTGTAGCGGCTCAAGCGTCAAATACATTTACCATTCCTGTTGCTGATATTAGTACAGGTACACCAGCTTCGAATTATACGGTTACAATTACAGCAGATCGTGCATGTGATGAAACAACATCAGGTACTTTATTACCAAATCAAGAATTTGAAGCAAGTATTACAGGTTCTAATAATCCTAGATGTTTTGGAGCTACAGATGGAACGATCACCATTAGTGTTTCGAACTTTCCAGCATCAGGATTTGAATATACCGATGCATTAGGGAATCCCCAAACGAGTACAACCTCACCTGTTACTATTCCAGGATTTGGAGATGGAGCACAGAGTATTACTGTTCGCCCAGTAGGTGTTGTAGGTACCTGTGATATTCTATTAAGTACTACGTTAACACAGCCGAGTCAGGTTACAGGTTCATTTAGGATAACAAAAGAGATTACCTGTGATGCTACAGGATCGGGAAGTGTTGGAGCAACGATAGAATTATCTGGTATGGGAGGAAGCCCAAGCTCAGTAGGCGATGGTTATGAATATTCAGCTAATAATGTCACATTTACATCTAATGCCGAGTTTACAGGTTTAGGAGCGATACCGATGCCGGGTCAGAATTATTATGTTCGAGATGCCAATGGTTGTGTAGCTACCATTCTAGTAACGATTAATGCTAAGGAAGATGTAGATTTTACATTAACACCAGA
>CANMWK010000042.1 GCA_947501615.1 uncultured Tenacibaculum sp.
GCAGAATCAGAAGTTATTATTAATGAGGATCCTACAATTACAGTTCAACCTTTGGCAAGTCAAACGTTATGTGAAGGTGCTACACCTACAGATTTATCGGTTACTGCTAGTGGCGGTGTAACAGGTTTAACGTATCAATGGCAGAGTTCTGCTACAAGTGGAAGCGGATTTACAGATATCGCTAGTGCTACGAGTGCAAGTTATACACCAGTTACTACAACTGCTGGAACCACATATTATCGTGTAGTGATTAGTGATACAGGTACAGGCTGTGATTCAATTACTTCAGCTGAATCAGAAGTTATTATCAATGAAGATCCTAGTATCAGCGCACAACCTTTGGCAAGTCAAACAGTATGTGAAGGAGCAACACCTACAGATTTATCGGTTACAGCTAGTGGCGGTGTCGTAGGTTTAACGTATCAATGGCAAAGTTCCGCAACAAGTGGAAGCGGATTTACAGATATTGCTAGTGCTACAGGTGCAATTTATACACCAATTACTACAACAGCTGGAACCATATATTATCGTGTAATTATCAGTGATACAGGTACAGGCTGTGATTCAGTTACGTCAAGTGAATCAGAAGTTATTATCAATGAGGATCCTACTATTAGCGCCCAACCTTTGACAAGTCAAACGTTATGTGAAGGCGCTACTCCAACAGATTTATCGGTTACAGCTAGTGGCGGTGTCGTAGGTTTAACGTATCAATGGCAGAGTTCCGCAACAAGTGGAAGCGGATTTACAGATATTGCTAGTGCTACGAGTGCAAGTTATACACCAATTACTACAACTGCTGGAACCACATATTATCGTGTAATTATAAGTGATACAGGTACAGGTTGTGATTCAGTTACTTCTGCAGAATCAGAAGTTATTATTAATGAGGATCCTACAATTACAGTTCAACCTTTGGCAAGTCAAACGTTATGTGAAGGTGCTACACCTACAGATTTATCGGTTACTGCTAGTGGCGGTGTAACAGGCTTAACGTATCAATGGCAGAGTTCTGCTACAAGTGGAAGCGGATTTACAGATATCGCTAGTGCTACGAGTGCAAGTTATACACCAGTTACTACAACTGCTGGAACCACATATTATCGTGTAGTGATTAGTGATACAGGTACAGGCTGTGATTCAATTACTTCAGCTGAATCAGAAGTTATTATCAATGAAGATCCTAGTATCAGCGCACAACCTTTGGCAAGTCAAACAGTATGTGAAGGAGCAACACCTACAGATTTATCGGTTACAGCTAGTGGCGGTGTCGTAGGTTTAACGTATCAATGGCAAAGTTCCGCAACAAGTGGAAGCGGATTTACAGATATTGCTAGTGCTACAGGTGCAATTTATACACCAGTTACTACAACTGCTGGAACTACATATTATCGTGTAATTATCAGTGATACAGGCACAGGCTGTGATTCAGTTACTTCTGCTGAATCAGAAGTTATCATCAATGAGGATCCTACTATCAGTGCTCAACCTTTGTCAAGTCAAACGTTATGTGAAGGAGCAACACCTACAGATTTATCGGTTACGGCGACTGGCGGTGTAACAGGTTTAACGTATCAATGGCAG
>CANMWK010000043.1 GCA_947501615.1 uncultured Tenacibaculum sp.
TGTATTAAGCACTAGATTATAAAAATCAGCCTAATTTATCCGCTGTTATTTCATCAAGCTTTATTATGCGCTTTAACATCTCGTATAAGAAACGTAGGGCAGGTGATAAGCGATACGTTTCGGATTGATACTAAGCCAAATATGATATTTTGCTTTTATCTTTTTTGTTGAAAATGCCAAATTTTATATTTGGCGACTTTATAAATAGGCACAGACCTATAGCAAAGTCTAAACCGCCCTATGTTTTTTATACATTGTTAGGTGCTTTGTTTTTTATTTATAATTTTTCATTAATAGCTTTTCTCCAATAGTAAACTCCAAAAACGAAAGTCACAATTGCAAACATAATTCCGTATTCTCCGAGCCAATGCTCTGTCCCTTTATTTTTGATTGTCAATTCAGGTAATATCTTTTGAATGTATACATTACTTACTGCGTGAAAAATCACTGCTGGCCAAAGACTTTTAGATTTAAAAGTGTAATAAGTCATGATAAATGACATTGATATAATGACAATATAAAATGTTGTTAATTCCAAAGCCACATTGTTTCCATAATAAACAATTAATGGCCAATGCCAAGATGCCCAAATAACACCACTGAAAATTGAAACACCTGTAAAAGAAAGAACTTTTCTTAATTCGTAAATGAAAAAACCTCTCCACCCAATTTCTTCTCCTAATGTTGTGGCTGATGACCTTATTACTTCTACAGTTCCTAACAGGATTATAGCAATAATTATTATAGATGTTGAATTTAATGTTCCAATTCCAACTAAACCAAGTTCTTTAGCCCATTCAATAATCACTTCTCCATTTACTAAATTTCCAAACCCAAAAATCCAGATTAGTATATAAGTAGTTAAACCATATAGAGCAGGAACAAAGTAAGATAGTCGAATATATTTCCAATTTCCCCAATTCCAATTTAGAGAAGAAATGGAACGTCCTTTTAGTTTGAGTGTTATTATTGTAGCAATTGCAGGACACCACATAAGCCCGCCAATATATATTCTTGAGGGATATAAATTAACAATTGCATAGTGAAAAATTGAACTTAAAATTGTAACAATTGCTAGGAAAATAAAAATTGTTTTCCAAGCTTCTTTAGTTTCTAATGACGTTTTCCGCATTTACTCTTTAGATTGGTTTTAAGGATGACGAATTGCGGACTGTTTTGTTACATTGCGCCTAACGGACTTGTGTATGAAACGTAGCGTGTAAAAAGGCACTAACTTTTCGGGTTAACATAGAGCCGAATTTTATTTTGTTTTTAACTTATCAATTTTAAAAGCCAAATTAAAAATTTGGCGGACTTTCTAAATATACACAAACCTTTCGGTTTAGCACTTATTAGCTATGTTTT
>CANMWK010000044.1 GCA_947501615.1 uncultured Tenacibaculum sp.
TTTCAATATCAGGTATTTCAGGTGGTTTATTATTACCTTCAGGCTCTACCGATATCAATCGTATAGAGTTTGTAAAAGTAGAGACAAGTGGCGATGTAGTTGTTCAATCAGGATTAAGTACAAGTTATGAAGTTACTGATGTTGCAGGTGGTACTTATGTTGTTCGAGTTTTCGATAACCAAGGCTGTTCATGGACCTCAACAAATGTAGATATAGATCCATTTAATAGTTTAGTATCTGCAAGTGCAAGTATGACTAGTAGATTAACTTGTACAACAGGAGAGGAGATTACGGTTAGTTTTGTTTCAGATCCATCAGGAAGTATTGGTACAGCAAACTTTAGTATTATTCGCTTAATAGATACAGATAGTGATGGAGTTCCAGATGCACCAGATGGAAGTTTCACACGAGCAGATCAGAACGGAGTTGCTAGTGCGAGTTATACAGGAGCTAATGCATTAGATGCAGGTTTATATGTTATAACGGTAAGTAATCCATTAGTAAGTTGTGCGATACAGACTAGATATGAAGTTTTACCATTGCAAGATTATACTTTAGATGTTACAGTTGAGAGTAATGCATGTTCAGGAGAAACAATGATCAGTTCAGGAGGAAGCGGAAGTGCTCGTATAGAGTTTAGTGCAGCACCACCATATTCAGGTCCTTATGATTATTCGTTATATGTGCAACCTGTTTCAGCAGGAAATACAGCTATACGTACTGTTACGAATGTTTCAGGTGATCAGTTGATAGATAATTTAGCAGGCGGAAGTTATTATGTTATAGCAACTATGCGTAATGCCCCTAATTGTCCGACAGTGCCAAGGTTATTTGATATCAACTTACCAAGTTCACCTATTTCTCTTGTAGCTACTCCAACATTACCAAGTTGTGTTGGTGATAGTGATGGGAGTTTACGTATCGATGGTTCAGGTGGTTATGGTACTTTTACATATAAGTTATATGAAGGGACGAATACTTCTATTGCATTCTTATTAGCTAGTGGTGTGGAAGTTGGTACAGTAGTTGGCGGAAATACCTTTACAGGTTTAGAAGATGGAAATTATGTAGCTTATGTAAAAGATATTAACGGATGTGAATATGCTGAGGCTATTATATTATCCGACCCAGCGCCAATACAGATTATCAATGTTGTAGAGAATGATAATTCATGTAATCCTTCAGTAGGTGGAAGTTTAACGGTAACTGCAACAGGAGGAACAGGTACATTAACTTATATTTTATTTAATGTAGATACCCCAGCAAGTCCAGTAGAAGTTACACGTAACACAAC
>CANMWK010000045.1 GCA_947501615.1 uncultured Tenacibaculum sp.
ATCAATCCCAAAAGTTGTGGGTGAATTAATAAAGATTGTCGATTTTTGTTTAAAAAACAGATTACTTGGAATTATCATTAGAGGTTTTAAAATTTATACTACCAGAACTATTAATTACACATTTTGACTTGACAAAACATGAAGTAAAAGGAAAAGACCTTCATCTTTATTTTGAAGAAAAGAAGTCTATTCCAGATGAATTTTCTAAAGATATTGTCATTTCTCATGGTTTTTATAAAGAAATCATGCTAGAAGATTTTCCTTTACGAGGAAAAACAGTACTACTCCATATCAAACGTCGAAGATGGTTGAATAAAACGACTGAAAAAGTAGTGTATAGAGATTGGAATTTAGTAGCACAGGGAACTCGTATGACTGTTGAGTTTGCTGTTTTTTTAAAAGCAATTAGTAGCTACTAATGCTAACGATTGCCATACCATAGCCAATTTTTATGGTCTTAATGGGAAGAAGTTACAACGTCAGTTTAAAGATTATTTAAGTGATTTTAAACAATGGAAAGAAAAATCTCATGCTAAAGATTGGTTACTTTTTCCTGAAAATATAGGAAAACAACTAGCTATAGATGAAGTAGCTTTATCTAAAGGTGAATTATACACTATCCTCACCAATAAAAAAGCTAAAGGTAAGGCGGGAAGTATTGTCGCTATTATTGCAGGAACTAAAGCAGAGCAAGTCATCCAATATCTTTATAAAATACCAAGTGCTAAACGTAATAAAGTCAAAGAAATTACTTTAGATATGGCTAATACTATGAAATTGATTGTTAAAAGATGTTTCCCTAAAGCTGTACAAGTAACAGACAGATTTCATGTGCAGAAATTAGCTTTAGATGCTTTACAAGACATACGAATAAAACATCGTTGGGAAGCCATAGATCAAGAAAACAACCAAATCAAAGAAGCTAAGAAAAATAACAAAACATACACACCTAAAACTTTTACTAATGGTGATACTTTAAAACAATTACTAGCTAGAAGTCGATATTTGCTATATAAAACACGAACAGCTTGGACTCATAAACAAAAAGTAAGAGCACAAATACTATTTGAAAACTATCCTGATATTAAAACGGCATATGGAATCTGTCAAAAACTCAGAAATCTCTTTAATGATAAAACAATAACTAAGAAAGTAGCCTACACTAGGCTAGCGCATTGGTTTAAAGAAGTCGAAGAATCAGGTTTTAAAGCCTTTAATATTGTAGCTAGTTCTATAAGTTTAAACTATCAATCAATACTCAATTATTTTGATAATAGAA
>CANMWK010000047.1 GCA_947501615.1 uncultured Tenacibaculum sp.
AAAAGCCAAATTAAAAATTTGGCGGACTTTCTAAATATACACAAACCTTTCGGTTTAGCACTTATTAGCTATGTTTTATACACCTTGTTAGCAAACGTATTTTATTCCGTTTCAAAACATTGTTGTCCAACTGCTCCTCCACCAAACTCTAACACAATATTTCTTTCATAATAGATATAATAACAACCATCATTATATTCAGTTTGTTCTTTTTCATTCAAATCTTTTTCAAAGAATTTGTAAGAATATTTTCCCATTCCACTTCTTTTAAATCCAACAGTAGATACTTTACCATTTTCTATTGAACTACAATTCGCAGAATCAAGCAAATTTTTTATTTCGATTAAAGTCTGTTTATTCCAACCTAGATTTTTGATTTGTTTCAATAACACTTCTGAATCATAATCCAAATTCCATTCTTGAAAATTGAGGTCAATTCCGCCATTTTTGCTTTTCCGATTTGAGTGAATTCTTAAGTCTATACTTTTGTCAGTACTTAAAATAATATCTTTTGGATTATATTCAATAGAAACTACTAGACTGTCAGGAACTAATTCAGAATATTTTTGAATTAATTTCTTGATGTTATTTTCATTATCCTTAAGGTTTCTTATCTGCTCTTTTTTACTGCTTTTATTCATAGAAAGCATCATTAATAAAAATTCTTTTGTTTGAATATTTCCTTCATTATAAGCTTCTGTTAGTTCATTAATTTTGGAAGGATGAGCTTTTTTAATAACTATTTGAAATAATGAATCTTTGTTAATATTTGGATTGAATTTGGGTCCGTTCTCTTTTACAATTTTCTTCTTTGTAATAGTGTCGCCTACAAATATAAAATCTCCCGAAAGTATAGATGATTCTAGTTCTTTCTCAGAATAGGTTTTATTTTTTTTAGTAGATGAGCA
>CANMWK010000048.1 GCA_947501615.1 uncultured Tenacibaculum sp.
CTATAGTTTTACAGTAACGGATAGTGATGGATCAGGTTGTACTTCTAGTTCTAGTGCAAATATTATTGTCAATTCACTTCCAGTGACACCGCCAGCACCTACATCGGGATTAGTAACTCAGCCCACGTGTACAACACCTACGGGAAGTTTTCAAATCACAGGTTTTGATTCAGGAGATACTTATACGTTTACCCCAAGTGTGGTCAATATTTCCCCTACAGGATTAGTGACAGCAAATTCGGGTACCTATAGTTTTACAGTAACGGATAGTGATGGATCAGGTTGTACTTCTAGTTCTAGTGCAAATATTGTTATCAATTCACTTCCAGCAACACCACCAGCACCTACATCAGGATTAGTAACTCAACCTACATGTACAACACCTACGGGAAGTTTTCAAATCACAGGTTTTGATTCAGGAGATACTTATACATTTTCACCAAGTGTGGTCAATATTTCCCCTACAGGATTAGTTACAGCAAATTCGGGCACCTATAGTTTTACAGTAACGGACAGTGATGGATCAGGTTGTACTTCTAGTTCTAGTGCAAATATTGTTATCAATTCACTTCCAGCAACACCACCAGCACCTACATCAGGATTAGTAACTCAACCTACATGTACAACACCTACGGGAAGTTTTCAAATCACAGGTTTTGATTCAGGAGATACTTATACATTTTCACCAAGTGTGGTCAATATTTCCCCTACAGGATTAGTGACAGCAAATTCGGGTACCTATAGTTTTACAGTAACGGA
>CANMWK010000049.1 GCA_947501615.1 uncultured Tenacibaculum sp.
CAACGTTTAGTATAACCGTCTTTTACGGGAAAGTTAGCGAATTATTTGGGAATTAGCACTAGCTTTAGCAATTCCGAGTGGATTCTGACGAAGTCGAATCCGCCGTAATTGCGGTTATACATTGTTGTAACACGTTTTTATTTTATTTCACAGTTCCGCAAATAATTTCCGAGTAATTCAGTCAAATCTTCTTTGTCTTCAAGTTTGTAATACTCATTATCTAATAGGTCAAGAATTTTTTCTATTTCTTCATTGGCCCAATATTTATTCTCGGTTATGAAGTCAAACAGGTCAGTTTGCGGTTCTTTATGTTTTTTTAATATTTCGATTGAACTTTTTAAAAGCCCAAAAGTCAATTCAGCTCCGATTTTTTTCAGTCCAATGAGGGTTTCTCCCGCAAAAATTCCATAATCATTATCATAATACTGTTCAAATCCACCATTCATTACTTGCATATTTAAGACTCCAATTCCATAGGTGTATCGAACAGGTTCTGATAATTCAAAAACCGTGTTGTACCACATTTTCGTTTGACTCCAATCATTGATTTTTTTATTAAGGTATTTTCCTGCAATGTCATAATAGACGTAGTCAATCAATTCTTTGTTTGTCAATTTTTCTTGGGTTTTCATCAAATGTGTTACAACG
>CANMWK010000050.1 GCA_947501615.1 uncultured Tenacibaculum sp.
GGAACAGGTACATTAACTTATATTTTATTTAATGTAGATACCCCAGCAAGTCCAGTAGAAGTTACACGTAACACAACTGGAAGCTTTACAGGTTTAGCAGTAGGAGAATATAGCATTAGAGTAGAAGATACTAAAATGTGTTTTGTAAATGATCCAACAATCTATGAGATTACTCCAGACTTATTATTTACGCCACGTCAAACAGTAGAATTAGACTGTGAGACACCATCACCTAATGGAGATGCTGTTGTAAGTATTGATATTGCAGATGGTTCAGGAATTTATGAATATGAAGTTTTACAAGGAGCTACTACAATAATAACACGTACAGGATTGAATTTAGCTTCACCTACTTTTATGATTAGTGAGTCAGATTTATTGACAAATGTTTCAGGAGATCCTATAACTACTACCTTTACAGTTAGAGTTTACGATGTAGGTTCGGTACCACCACCTCCAGCAGCTCCAGTAGCAGCGTGTTTTGTTGACAGAGATGTTATAATAGCACCAAAACGTGCTGTAGAAGCAGCTGTTGAATATATATCAAAT
>CANMWK010000051.1 GCA_947501615.1 uncultured Tenacibaculum sp.
AATTTTTCATTCAGATTCCGTCCTGTTTTACTGCCTTAAAAAGTATTGAGAAACTATATAAGATTTCACAGGTCTTTAATCAGTCAAAAAGTTTATAGATTAGCCTAAAAAAAAGCGATTTTTAATCCGTTTTACTCCGCAAAAACTCCGTTCTGCTTATTTTTTCATCGCTTTTTTTTCTTTGTATTAAGCACTAGACTTTAAAAACTAGCCTAATTATCCACTGTTATATCATCAAGCTTTATTATGCGCTTTAACGGTCTTGTGTATGAAACGTAGCGTGCAAAAAGACACTAATATTTCGGATTAACACAGAGCCGAATTTTTATATTTTGTTTTTAATTTGTCATTTTTAAAAAGCCAAATTAAAAATTTGGCGGACTTTCTAAATATACACAAACCTTTCGGTTTAGCACTTATTAGCTAT
>CANMWK010000052.1 GCA_947501615.1 uncultured Tenacibaculum sp.
CAGCGTGTTTTGTTGACAGAGATGTTATAATAGCACCAAAACGTGCTGTAGAAGCAGCTGTTGAATATATATCAAATAATGGTTGTTCTGGAACAAATTCAGGTTCTATTCGTATTATAGCAGCTACAGGAAACGATGTTACCTTCAATGAGTTTACGATGACTTATGTGAGTAGTTCAGGAAATCCGTCACCATTACCAGGAGGATTTATTAGGAATAATACTGGGGTTTTCAGTAATTTACCACCAGTTGCTACTGGTGATTCTTATCAAGTTTTAGTAACAGGCGATAATTCGTGTACGGATACAGTTACTGGTATTGTTATAGAAGAGTTAGCGCCTATTGCAGCTACATTAGCCCCAGAAGTTCAGTTTAGTTGTAATCCATCAGGTAGTAATACATTGAGTAACGCAGTT
>CANMWK010000053.1 GCA_947501615.1 uncultured Tenacibaculum sp.
TAGATGGATTGGTAATTGCTGTACCATCACTTAAGGTATCGTTAGTCAGTACATTTACTGTAGCGTTGTTTCCTACTACATTATTTAAACTTTCATCATTCTCCGCTACTGGTACTACCTCTGTATATTCTACATTAACAATAGCATCATCACTTAAGCCTGTTGAAACCTCTGTTAATACATACGTAATATCTGTAGGATCACTGGTAAAGCCATCTGCTGGATCAAAGGTTAACACTCCTGTTGCTGGATCAACACTCCAAACTCCCTCTCCTGGTACTGTTAAGGTATTTTGAACACCTGTAGTACTTGGATCTAAATCAATAGTTACTTGAGTAGATGGATTGGTAATTGCTGTACCATCACTTAA
>CANMWK010000054.1 GCA_947501615.1 uncultured Tenacibaculum sp.
AACTTATGTAGTAGTATAAATTTATTGTATCACCCCCGAAAAACTATGCAAAAAAAATACTTTAATCACACAAACTTCCAAATACGGTTTAATGCTATATTGTTTTTTCATGAGAATTAACATTTAGAAAAACCAAACCAGACTATTTCTATTTTTTTCTAGGTAAAAAACAAAAACTTGTAAAACTTATACGATAAGCTATGTATAGTTATGCACAGTTTTTATGGTTTTTTACGTAACTAAAAAACAAATACAACAATAAACCCTACAATTGTAACACTTTGCCGAGCCGAAACAAAAGTAGGGAGTGAATATAACA
>CANMWK010000055.1 GCA_947501615.1 uncultured Tenacibaculum sp.
GAATCAAGCACAGGTAATGTTCAAGGAACTACAGTTGTTCAAGATATTTTAGATGGAGATACCGATGCAGATGGAACTATAGATGCTTCAAGTGTTGATTTAATAGTGCCAACAGGGGTAACGACATCAAATCTAATTACAGATGCAGACGGAGATTTAATTGGCTTTACTGTAGATGGCGAAGGAGTTTGGTCATATAATGAAGTAACAGGTGAATTAAGTTTTGATCCTGTAGCAGGATTTACAGGGAATCCAACAGCGATTACCTATACGGTTAATGACGATCAAGGAAATCCTTCAAACATTGCCAATGTGGT
>CANMWK010000056.1 GCA_947501615.1 uncultured Tenacibaculum sp.
TCCGTTTTTGGCGGGTAGTTCATTGAGATTTTGGTTGTAGAATTAGATTTAAATTAATTGAAAAAAACTTCAAAAAAGTTTTGTCAGATTAAAAAGAGTTTATAGTTTTGCATCCGCTTTTAGAAAGGGAAGTAATAGTTCTTTAGATAGCGATTTAGGTGTGAAAATAAATTTTTAAAAAAACTTCAAAAAAGTTTTGGTCAATTTAAAAAGATTTTATAGTTTTGCATCCGCTTTCAGAAATGAAGCAAATGTTCAAAGAGATTTTGGAATAACAAAGTAATAAGTTAATCAGTTCG
>CANMWK010000057.1 GCA_947501615.1 uncultured Tenacibaculum sp.
CGTTAAAGCGCATAATAAAGCTTGATGAAATAACAGCGGATAAATTAGGCTAATTTTTATAATCTAGTGCTTAATACAAAGAAAAAAAAGCGATGAAAAATAAGCAGCACGGAGTTTTTGCGGAGTAAAACGGATGAAAAAATCGCTTTTTTTTAAGCTAATCTATAAACTTTTTGACTAATTAAAGGTCGGTAAAATCTTATATACTTTCTCTATACTTTTAAGGCAGTAAAACAGGACGGAATCTGAATGAAAAATTGAAAAACTTTTTACTGCGGCATATTTA
>CANMWK010000058.1 GCA_947501615.1 uncultured Tenacibaculum sp.
ACAAGTGGAAGTGGATTTACAGATATTGCTAGTGCTACTAGTGCAAGTTATACACCAGTTACTACAACTGCTGGAACTACATATTATCGTGTAATTATCAGTGATACAGGTACAGGCTGTGATTCAGTTACTTCTGCTGAATCAGAAGTTATTATCAATGAAGATCCTACTATTAGCGCCCAACCTTTAACAAGTCAAACGTTATGTGAAGGCGCTACTCCAACAGATTTATCGGTTACTGCTAGTGGCGGTGTCGTAGGTTTAAC
>CANMWK010000059.1 GCA_947501615.1 uncultured Tenacibaculum sp.
CGTTTGACTTGCTAAAGGTTGTGCGCTAATAATAGGATCTTCATTGATGATAACTTCTGATTCAGCTGAAGTAACTGTAGTACAACCTGAACCTGTATCACTAATAATTACACGATAATATGTAGTTCCAGCAGTGGTAGTAACTGGTGTATAACTTGCACCTGTAGCACTAGCGATATCTGTAAATCCGCTTCCACTTGTTGCGGAACTCTGCCATTGATACGTTAAACCTACGACACCGCCACTAGCTGT
>CANMWK010000060.1 GCA_947501615.1 uncultured Tenacibaculum sp.
GGGAGTAGCTCAGTTGGTAGAGCGTCAGCCTTCCAAGCTGAATGTCGCCGGTTCGAACCCGGTCTCCCGCTCAAAAAAAATCGAAACTTATGTTTCGATTTTTTTATTATTTCAATATTCTATTTTCTCACATTTTAATGTTCTCAATTTTATGGATCATACCTAATTGTTGTGGTTAAGCAAAAATCTGGGTTAATCTGTACAAGAAGAATTCTACATTTCTCACGC
>CANMWK010000061.1 GCA_947501615.1 uncultured Tenacibaculum sp.
AGGTGCTACACCTACAGATTTATCAGTTACCGCAAGTGGCGGAGTATCAGGTTTAACGTATCAATGGCAAAGTTCCGCTACAAGTGGAAGCGGATTTATAGATATTGCTAGTGCTACGAGTGCAAATTATACACCAATTACTACAACTACTGGAACCATATATTATCGTGTAATTATCAGTGATACAGGCACAGGCTGTGATTCAGTTACGTCAAGTGAAT
>CANMWK010000062.1 GCA_947501615.1 uncultured Tenacibaculum sp.
TTGTTAAAAAGTTAACATATGTTAAAAAAAATACTATATTAGTACTGTTAATTATTGATACTTAGTTTTTAAGTATTATTAGAAGCGAATCATCTTGAGGATTTATTCTTAACGATGAATGTTCATTAAAATGAGTTTAGGATTTATTATAAACTTATGTAGTAGTATAAATTTATTGTATCACCCCCGAAAAACTATGCAAAAAAAATACTTTAATC
>CANMWK010000063.1 GCA_947501615.1 uncultured Tenacibaculum sp.
GTTGTAGTAACTGGTGTATAACTTGCACTAGTAGCACTAGCAATATCTGTAAATCCACTTCCACTTGTAGCGGAACTTTGCCATTGATACGTTAAACCTACGACACCGCCACTAGCAGTAACCGATAAATCTGTAGGTATTGCTCCTTCACATAACGTTTGACTTGCCAAAGGTTGAACTGTAATTGTAGGATCCTCATTAATAATAACTTCTGAT
>CANMWK010000064.1 GCA_947501615.1 uncultured Tenacibaculum sp.
TTTTAAAGCCTTTAATATTGTAGCTAGTTCTATAAGTTTAAACTATCAATCAATACTCAATTATTTTGATAATAGAAGTACAAACGCTTCTGCAGAATCTTTTAATGCAAAAATAAAAGCTTTTAGAGCACAGTTTAGAGGCGTGAGAAATGTAGAATTCTTCTTGTACAGATTAACCCAGATTTTTGCTTAACCACAACAATTAGGTATGATCC
>CANMWK010000065.1 GCA_947501615.1 uncultured Tenacibaculum sp.
TATTGCCTGGGCCTGTGATACCATCGCCATTAGGATCAACTTCTGTTCCATTGGTAACACCATCACCATCACAGTCCCCTGTATACCAAGGCGAAGTTGTATTATTTAAATCTACGTTCGCTACATTACCACCAACACATGGATCACTTGGATTTGTATCCGTACCATTAGGCTCACCATCTCCATCACAATCTGCTGTTGCCCAAGC
>CANMWK010000066.1 GCA_947501615.1 uncultured Tenacibaculum sp.
ACATGGATCAGTTGGATCGGTACCATCAGTAACTTCTTGTCCGTTTGGAACACCATCGCCATCACAATCTGCAGTGAACCATGCTCCACTTTGCGTTAAGCTAATATCACCTGCTGTAAAATCACAGGGATCACTTGGATCTGTATTGCCTGGGCCTGTGATACCATCGCCATTAGGATCAACTTCTGTTCCATTGGTAACACC